>JANQQF010000153.1 GCA_028285035.1 Phycisphaerae bacterium | reverse complement strand
CTCAATCTGCTGATACGAAGCGGTCCAGTGGTGGCCGTAGTAGCAGACCCAATTGGTTTGAAAATCGCGGTGGGGGGTGTTGGGACCAAGCCAACCGATTTTATGATCAACAAAAAAGCCGATGTCAATTGACGTCGGCTTTTGCATTTTAACATAATCAATTTTTACAAATCACCCTCAATTCGTCCCACCCTCACCCTCCGGTGGTAGCTCCAAAAACTCAGCTCGGGCCTTGGTCGTAAAGGCGTCAGCGGTAAATTGAGCGATGTTGACATAGTAGGGTGAGTTTGAGGCACTGAAGAGATAGGTGTTGGTGGTGGGGTCTGGGTCGCCGACCTGGAGACGATAACTTTGGCCGTCGTTGGCGATGGTGATGGTGGCGCTGGGATTGGTGAAAAGATCATCGGCCTCGGTAATCAAGCCGACGGGTTCAGTCATTCGGATGGCGTGGGTTTGGTTGAGCAGGGTGGTGACGGCGGCTTGATTGACAATCTCACCCGCAGCCAGATCGCTCAGGGTCCATTCCTCGCCGACTTTCTCCAAGGCGATGGTGCCGTTCTCATTCTCAATGGTAATGGCCACGGTGGTGCTTTGCGGGATCGTGATGTACTGGGTGTCGATCCAGTTGGAGGCTTGGGCATTGGCCTCAAAAGCAGTGACCGCCCCGGTCAGATAGACCTCGGCTTGATCATTGACCCGGACGTGGGTGGCCCCGGCCCCGGCTGAACTGCCCAAGTAGAGGGTGTCTTGTTGGTTATTCTGCCGCGAGATTTGTAGGCGGCGGTTAAAGTCGGTGGCCCCGACCTCCAGCCGACTATGGCTGTCCTCGGTCTGGGTGACCAGTCGCCCGGACTGGACATCAACCAACTTTTCCAACAGGGGCGTGATCTTGCTGCCATCGGCGGGAAAGTCCCCGGCCTCAGGCAATACCCAATCATTGTCAGATTTGGCCATAACGACGGTATTGCCCTCTCCGTCACTGATGCTTAATTGGGTCACACTGTCGGCGGTGAAGTCAGGCAGGAGGGGCGTCCCGGCTTGCGACCCAGCGCTGCGCGGCCAAAGCATAAAGACACCCAGCCCAATTTGGAGGATTAAGATGATGATTAGCGTTTGGTTAAATCGGCTCATTCGTTTTTCCTTCGGAAACGTGATTAGTGGCTAGTGGGTCGTGATGGGTAGGTGGGGGGATGAACTAGCCATTAACATTGTTGTTAGCGTACATTTGAAGTTAGAAGTTTTCTCTTCGCTCCGTTCATCGAAATGACAGACGAATAGGTTCCTCAACTCGTCGTCTCATACCCCTCGGGCGGGTTTAGCTCAATCGGTGTTTCATTACGCTGCATCGTATACCAGATAAAGCCGATGGCGATGAGGGCGAGCAGGGCAATGATGTAGTTGCCGTACTCCCACACACTTTGCTGCGATTCGCTCATAGGGGCCAAGACCCGGGAGGCTGAGCCACGGGCCCGGATCGTTAGCAGGTCCAAATCCTCAACCGACCAATCGACCGTGTTTTGAATAAATTGGAGACTGTTCAGATAGCGGTTGGGGGTGAGGCTGTTGGAGATATCGAAGACAATGTCGTTGAGAAACTCGCCGCTACTGATGACGACCAAGCGGGCCGTTTCGGGCGAGCTTTCTAGGGTGCCCACATCCTGCAACTGGATGGGCTGGCCGGTGGCCGGATCAACCGGTGGGGTCTCTGCGGCAGCGGCTTGAGCAATCGGCGATTCCTGACCGGCGTAAAAGCTGTTGAAGCTGCCCTGAATGGAAACGGCTAAGGGATAGGCTTGTGGCTCGCCCTCAACCGGGAAGCCTAGCTCCCCATAGAGCGCTGCGTCGGGCTGAATGTTGGTGTCGGTGCGCAGCCAAGCGGCTGAGGTTGATTGAAGTAGGGTGGTTACCTCACGTCCTTCGTTGAGCGTTTCATCAAGGCTGATCGGTGAGGCCCAATTCAGGGTGACCGCCTGCAGGTTGGCCAGAATGGGGCTGTCTTGATCCATCCCCTCGGGCCGAATATCAACAAAGGGCGGATAGTTGAGGGCCTGAATTTCCTGGACTTGGAAGTTGCCCAGATCACGGGTGACCTGCGTCGGGAAGGGTTCATTTTGGGGATCAAGGACCAGCGTCTGATCAAGCGTGATCCCATAGCTGGCCAAAATATCGGTGAGCCCGCCAACAATTGGCTCCAGGGCCAAACTGCCGGCAAATTCATCAATGGTGAGGGCATAGTTCCCGGCGGCCACAATCACCGAACCGCCGCGCATCAGATATTGATCCACGGCAAAGCGTTGGACCTCACTCATCCCTTGTGGTGCGACCACGACCAAGACATCCACATTGGCGGGCACCTGCCCTGAGGCCAACGTAACGGGCACAACCGTATACTCTTGCCGCAACTGCTCGGCTACTGCGTTATATTGTTTGAGTGACGGCTGGGGTTGACCAAACGCATTCTGGGATGGGATTTCGGGGGGGGTCCATAACCCAACGACTTTGAGGAAGCCCGATGACGAGCGTTTCAAGGCCGACTCGATGGCCGTGCGAACGGTGGCCTCAGTGTACTCACCGGAGGGGAAGAGCAATTCAGCTTGATCGCCAATTTGCAGCACCATATGCAGGTAGTAGGTTTCATCAGAGAAGAAGGAGACCAACACCGGCTGCAAGCCAAACTGGTCGATCAAAATCTGGCGATTGACCGGGCTATTGGGATCATCAACATCAAAGGCTTCAAAGGTAAACTTGCCGTTACTTTCTGCCGAAATTTCCTGGGCCACCTGGGCAATGGTGCCTGGGGCCTCAAGCAACTGTTCAGGCAAAGTGTTGGGAGTTGAATACAAGGTCAATTTGACCGGCTCATCGATGGAGGCCAGCAGGGAGTCGATGCTTTGGAAGCCAAAAACGGTCTTTTTGACCGCACGGGTCAAATCATACTCCAGATTACGCAGACGGACCTCGCCACCATTACGATATTGCTGGACCTCGATCAGATCGCGGAAATTCAATACCTCACTTTGATCACCGTAACGAACCAATACATCAAAATAGGCATTCACCAACGAGGCCCCATAGCGGTCTGAGGCTTGCAGCGGGGTGGGCCGAATGCCATAGGTTTGGTTGGCCTCAGCTTCAAGCTCGGGATCTTGCAAGGGATCGATGACCTCAATCACCACTTGCCCATTAGAAGCAATGCGATACTCCTCCAAGGTGTCACGCACCCGGGGGGCCAACGGCGCGAGAAGCGGGTGGGTCTGCTCGCTGAGATAGGCCCGAATGAGGAGTGGCTCCTGTAGATTGTTAAGCAAATCGGTGGTGGCGGGCGAGAGCGTGTATTCTCGCTGCTCGGTCAAATCGAGCCGAATACCGGTTAAAGGGAAAATCCAGATATTTAGGGCGATCAAATTCAAGGTGATCAAGCCAGCGGCCAAAAGCCAGCTATTGCGATAACTTTGGGTGGCTTCGCTGTCACTCCATCGTTTGCTATCAAGGGAGATCACGTTAAAGGTTAGGAAGAGAACAGTCAAGGAAATGTAGTAGATCAGATCACGCAGATCAATCACGCCCCGTTCAATGCTCTCAAAGCGGCTCCCCGCTCCGATGGCCCGGAAGATTTCGGCCAAACTACTGCCTGCAAAGTCCGTCACCCCGCTGGTACCAATCAGATAAAACAGGCCGCCAATAAGGGCCGTCATAATCAAGGCCACGATTTGGTTATCGGTTTGCGAAGAGACAAAGAGACCGATGGCGGTGTAGGCCGAGGCTAACAAAATGGCCGCGAGATAGCCCCCCCAGACCGGTCCCCAATCCAGATTGCCAATCAAACTAACGGACAGGGGCAAGAAGATGGTTAACACCAGGGCCAGGATGACCAAAATCATGACGCCAAGGAATTTGCCTAAGACCAATTTGACGGGATGAACGGGGAGGGTGAGCAGAATCTCCTGCGTGCCAGTTTGTTGCTCCTCGCTCCATTGGCGCATTGTTAGGGTGGACACCAGGAAAATCAGCAAGATTGGCATCCAGCGGAACATTGGCCGGACATCGGCCACCCCCCGGGCAAAAAATGTTTCTACCCAGAAGAAGGTAAACAGGGTAGCCGCCAGAAAGACTCCGACAAAAATCAGAGCCATTGGCGAGTTGAAATAACTGCTTAATTCTTTTCTTGTCAGGGCAAAGGTTTGATTCATAATGCATTACCTTAAGGGTTTCATCTTATGAAGATACAATTATTTGGGAATAATGAAATTACAGTAATTGGTAAATAGTTATTCGTAAATGACTCCTCAACTGAAATTGCCAATTACTAATTACCTCTTTTTCTCACTCCGCCATTGCCAACTCATTAAAGACGGACTCCAGCGTTTGGACATCCTGTCGTAGTTCACGGACAGGCCAATTGTTGTCGCGAGCCAGCTCAAAAATCATTGGGCAGAAATCAACGTCACGGTCACCGCTGATGCGATAGGCGGGATAATCGTCTTCGGTACGATACTGTTCAACAGTTTTGACGCCGTGCAGCTTGTTTAGCGCACGATCAATCCCTGGCATTCGCTCCAGAACGACCAAACTGGCATCCGAGGTGTTGGCTAAGTCATCCAGCTTGGCGTCCGCTTTTACCTCACCATTCATAATGATGATGACGCGATCACACACCGCTTCAACCTCTGAGAGAATGTGGGATGAAAATAGAATGGTACTGTGCCGAGCCAGGCGGTGAATAAGATGACGAATTTCGACGATTTGGGTGGGATCAAGGCCAACCGTTGGCTCATCCAAAATAAGCAGCTTGGGGCGATGCAAGATGGCTTGGGCTAGCCCGACTCGTTGCCGAAATCCTTTACTCAACTGGCTGATGGGACGGGTCAGATGCTCTTGGAGGCCGGTCGCATAAACGGCTTCAGATAGATGGTCTTTGACTTGGCCCATCCGAATTTTACGTAAATCGGCCATCATTTGCAGATATCGCTGCACGGATAAATCGGGATATAGTGGCGCATTTTCGGGTAAGTAGCCAATTCGGCTTTGCACTTGACGAGTTTGGCTCATCACATCCAGCCCATCAATTTCAACAACGCCATCATCTGGCTGTAGATAACCTGTCAGAATTTTGATCGTTGTTGATTTTCCGGCCCCATTCGGCCCCAGCAACCCGACAATCTCACCGGCAGCCACATCAAAGGTGATCCCACGCAGTGCTTCGACCAGGCCATAGGATTTTGTTAGATCTTCAACATGGATCATAAGCATTTGTCTCCTAGAAATTTATATCACACAACAAAGTACCCCGCATATCACAAAGATGGGCGAGGTATTATTTGTACTGTTATCAAAATTTGCAAATATTGCAGTATATCGACAATCCGTATGATAAATTTGTTAGATGATTTCTCAAAATTTAATACTATGTCATGATTAAAAAAACTTTAAGGGCATCTTTAAAATGAACATACCCTAATGGAACCTTGTTACCCTGCTACTTAATACTTTCTAATACTTTCTAATACTTTAAGTCTTGCATAACATTATGTTAATGGCTGATTGTCAGGTTTTGGTAGGTATGTTATACTTTTAAAACTGACGCTCGAAAAGGTCTGATTTATGAGTAGTGATAACTCCCTGACATCTGAAAAAATTATTCGTATGGTCAAGCAAGCGCGCAAAAATGGTGAGGTGCCCGATTTTAGTGGTCAGAATTTGGCGCAGATTGATTTGCGAAAGATTGATTTACGAGGTGCTAATTTTAGTCAAGCCAATTTGGCGGGGGGTAAACTGGATAAGGCCAATCTACTGCGAGCCAATCTCTCCGGAGCCAATCTCAAAAATGTGAGCTTTGAAGAGGCTCGATTACATGGGGCCATTTTAGATGGGGCAGATTTGGCGGAAAGTAAATTGGTCAATCAAATCTTTGCCTCGGTCAGTTTTGTAGAGGCTAATCTGCATCGAGCGGAATTAGGAGGAGCCAATCTTCGCTGGGCAAAGTTGTCCAAGGCAAATTTAAGCGAGACTGGCTTGCAACGGGCTAATTTACAATCCACAGACTTATCCCAGGCAAAATTTACCCAGGCCGATATGGGGCGCTGTGATCTTAGCGAGGCAACCTTACATCAGGCACAATTGGATGCAGCAGACCTGAATCGGGCCAATTTACAGGCAGCGGACCTCACCGAGGCAAATTTACGAGGTGCGGATTTACGGCGAGCAGATTTAAGTGACGCAAAGATGGCTGGGGTAAGTTTTTCAGAAACAACCGATTTGACCGGGGCTAATTTACAACAGGCAGATTTATCTGGGGTGGTGTTGAGTATCACCTCACTGAGTCGGGTTGATTTAACCCGGGCAAATTTAACTGGGGCTGATTTACATGATATGGATTTGTCGGAAACAAAGTTGCGCGGGGCAAATTTAACCGAGGCGAATTTACGCGGGGCGGTGCTGGCCGAGGGGCAACTTGAGGAAATCAAGAAGCTAGAGGGCGCGACTTTGCCAGACGGCACGGTGCAAAAGACAAAGAAGCACGGCAAAGGGAAGCAACGGAACAAGCCTTCAGCCACGGGGCTGGCCGCCAGCCTTGGTCGTATCCGAGGCAAAAACAAGGAATAAAAAAACGGGCCAGCGAACGGCCCGTTTTTTAGTTCACCACAAAGCGTGAAACGTTTATTCTTCAACCTCAACATTATTGGCTGGCATCTCGACCACTAGCTCATCTTTTTTGACAAAGACCAGCCCCTCTTCTTCATTGTGATCAATCACGATAACGTCACCACTTTTGAACTCACCGCGCAGTAAGCGTACCGATAAGGGCGACTCCACCTGTTTTTGCAGAGTCCGGCGTAGAGGCCGGGCACCAAAGGCAGGATCATACCCTTGCTCGGCCACCCAAGTCCGCGCTGTTTCAGTCAGCTCAATTTGGATACCGTGCTCACCCAATCGCTCTGCAATCTCTTTCATTTGTAGCTCCACAATGTCCCGCACCTGCTCTTTGGTCAGGGTGTGGAAAATGATGATCTCATCAATACGGTTGAGGAACTCTGGGCGGAAGTGTTGTCGCAAGGCATCTTGAATATCGCCCTTCATTCGGGAATCTTCGAAGGTGCCTTGGTCGCCACTCTGTCGGAAGCCTAAGGTTCCCCCTTTAGCTCCAAACGCAGTCCCCAAGTTGCTGGTCATAATGACCACGGTGTTGGTAAAGTCAACCTGATGACCGTGTCCATCGGTGAGACGGCCTTCTTCCAAAATTTGTAACAGGGCGTTCCAAACATCTGGGTGGGCTTTTTCGATTTCATCAAACAAGACGACCTGATAAGGGCGACGGCGAATCGACTCGGTCAACTGGCCCCCTTCATCGTAGCCCACATATCCCGGTGGTGCCCCGAAAAGACGACTGGTGGTATGCCCTTCTCGATATTCGCTCATATCAATGCGGAGCAAGGCCTCTTCATCGTCAAAGAGGAACCAGGCGAGCGTTTTAGCCAATTCCGTTTTCCCAACACCAGAGCTACCCAAGAAAAGGAAGCTGCCGGTGGGGCGACGTGGATCTTTCAGCCCAGAGCGGGCTCGGCGAATGGCATCACTGATGGCCACAATGGCCTCATCTTGGCCGACAACTCGCTCGTGTAGGGCCTCTTCCATTCGTAGCAGCTTTTCAGCTTCCGTCTGAAGCATATCGTGCAGGGGAATACCTGTCCAATTGGCGATGACTTCTGCAACATCTTTGACATCGACCACTTCATCTAGATTTTTCTCTTGCCGCCAAATTTCTCGTTCGTTTTCAAATTCTTCTTCGGTTCGTAAGCGCTCGGCCTTGATTTGGGCGGCTTGCTCCCAGTCCTGCCGTTGACCCGCATCGGCCTCTTCATTTTGTAGTCGAGTGAGTTCTTTTTTCTTGCGTTTTAAGTCATCGGGCATTGAGTAGATGGCCACGCGCAATTTACTGGCCGCTTCATCAATGACATCAATGGCCTTGTCTGGCAGGTGCCGATCGGCCACATAACGATGCGATAATCTCGCTGCTGCGCTTAGGGCCTCATCTGTGTAGGTGATGCCGTGGTGGGCTTCATAACGATGCTTTAATCCAGCCAACATCTCGATGGTCTCTTCAACCGATGGCTCACCCACAAATACAGGGGCAAACCGACGCTCCAGCGCCGGGTCTTTTTCAATGTGCTTGCGGAACTCATCCAGGGTGGTGGCCCCGATACAGCGGAGTTCGCCTCGGGCCAAGGGGGGCTTCATCATATTGCTGGCGTCGATGGCCCCTTGGGCTGCACCTGCCCCAACTACGGTGTGAAGCTCATCAATAAAGAGGATAATTTCGCCGTCTGCATTTTGGATTTCTTCCAGGGCATTTTTTAATCGTTCTTCAAATTCACCCCGAAAACGGGAGCCAGCGATCATCGCCCCTAAGTCGAGGCTGACCACTTTTTTACCCATCAAAATCTCAGGAACATCATCATTAACAATCTTTTGGGCAAGACCTTCGACAATGGCTGTCTTGCCTACCCCAGCTTCACCAATCAAGACTGGATTGTTTTTTGTTCGGCGCGATAGCACCTGAATTAGCCGTAAAATTTCATCATCGCGCCCAATCACAGGATCCAGCTTGCCCTCAGCCGCCATTGAGGTTAAATCGCGGCTAAATTTCTCCAGGGTGCGATAGCGACTCTCGGCATTGGGGCTGGTGACTTTTTGTCCCCCCCGAACCTCCTCAACTGCGTCGGCCACCTGTGTTTTGGCGATGCCAACATCTTGCAACAGACGGGCGCTGGGGGTGCCCCGCTCGTTACAGATGGCCAGTAAGAGGTGCTCGGTTGAGATATACTCATCCTGCATTGTGTTGGCCTCTTCTTGAGCATTGTCCAAAACTCGTTTTAGACGGGGGGTGATGTACACCTGGCCGACCGCCATATTGGCCATTCCGCCCACTTTCGGGGTGGCGGCCAAAATTTGATCTAGCCGATCCATCACCATTTCTGGCTCAACCCCAATTTTCTCTAATATTTCGGACACCAAACCATTGGGCTGCTCTAGCAAGGCTAGAAAAAGATGCTCCGTATCAGCTTGCGAGTGCTGATAGCGTTGGAGGATCTCATAGGCCCGCATCGCGGCATCCTGGGCCCGTTCTGTAAATTTATCAAAACGCATCATAAGTGCCGTACCTCAATCAAAATTACAATTTATTATATCGTTGGTTTTGCTATTTTTTGGTGATTTGTGAACTTTTTAGGAGCATTAGAAGGTTCACGAGTCAACAAGATAATGACCATTATACCAGACTTTTAGGCAGATACTATTAGATTTGTGTTAGAAATTTTATAGCATTTTCATTCAGCTTGCTTGATGTACGTCGCAAAGGTGTCAATATCAATGTTGCTACCACAGACAATAACGCCTATCCGTTTGTCTCGTAGGCGCTCGCGAAGAGGCCCAAGCAGGGCTGCGGTGGCGGCTGCCCCGGCGGGTTCAGGGGCTAATTTGGCACTGTTAAATAGCAAGGCCATTGCTGCTCGGATTTGATCATCATTTATTTTGACCAACTCGTCAACATATTTTTGGCATAAGCCAAAGCTGTAGGTCGCCGCGTGGGGAGCGCCCAAACTATCGGCAATGGTACCCACTTTGTCAATGCTCATTGGCTGGCCAGCCGCGAAGCTACGGTGCATACTGTCCGCACCCTCTGGCTCAACGCCAAATACTTGGCAGTTGGGTTGCATTTGTTTGATAGCTGTGGCAATTCCGGCGCAGAGACCGCCTCCGCCGATGGGGACAATCACCGCATCCATATCAGGCACCTGCTGTCCCCACTCAAGCCCAACGGTTGCTGTGCCAAGGGCTACGGGTGGCCCCTCGAAGGGATGGACAAAGAAACGTCCCTCGGTTTCTTCGATTTCCTTGATGCGGGCAAAGGCCTGATGGACATCAGCAACTAGCTCGACCTCAGCCCCATAAGATCGACACAAGGCAACACGAGCGGGGTTGGCCGAATCTGGCATCACGACCTTGGCCGTGCTGTGCAGCAGTTTTGCCGCGTACCCAACTGCAATCGCGTGATTTCCAGCGCTAACAGCGGTAACACCACGGTTTAAGGCAGCCTCGTCTAAGCGCAGCATTGTTGACAAAGCGCCACGTGGTTTAAATGAGCCGGTGTATTGAAAAAGTTCCAATTTTAAGAAAACTTTAGTTTTATCACCAAGCTGATCAGTGAGTAAGGGACTGTCCCATCGCCAGACGGGCGTTTCTCGAATGAGATGATCCAATCGCTCTCGCGTATCTCGGATTTGATCTAAGGTCGGGGTGTTCATTAATACCATCCTATCTTGCTTAAAAATACTAGCCAACTAAAACGGGGGACTGCATTCCAGATTCGTTTCCAACGCCAGGGCTGCATAATTAGCCGATGTAGCCACTCTAAGCCTAACTGTTGAATCCAATGCGGGGCACGCTTGACTGTTCCGGCGATAAAATCAAAGGAGCCACCGACACCGATTGCCACGGGAACCTGCAATCGGTCAAAATTTCGGGCAATCCACTTATCTTGTCTTGGTGCTCCATAGGCGACCAATAAAATATCGGGTTGGGTTGGTAAAATATGTTGTACGATTGCTTCATTTTCTTCAAGAGCAGGAGAGCCAGCGTAATGCCCAGCCACTTGTAAATTAGGAAACAGTTTTTTTAGATTAGCAATGGCTTGTTCAGCGATGCCTTCCCAGCCGCCTAGGAAATAAATACGATATCCTTTGTGATGGGATAATTCAGCCAGATGAATCACAAGGTCTGAGCCTGGTACCCGTTCTGGTAGGGGGGTAGTATTTAAGAAACTGGCCGCTTTGAGTAAGCCAATGCCATCGGGAAGAGCGAGGGCCGCGTTGTTGATAATTTGCCGAAATTCTTGATCGTGTTGGGCTTCGATAACAAATTCAGGATTAACGGTGGCTAATTGATGGGGCTGACCACTTTGAATGAATTCATCAATGAGATGTAAGGTTTGCTCATTTGTCAGGGCGTGGACTTTGACATTAAGAATAGTTGCGGTTGGTGGAATGGTTGACATAGATTTATCTATTACTCGGCCATTACATTTTCTAGCACGTCCAATACTTGCTTGGCGGCTGATTGCCAAGAAAAATTCTCTATTTGCTGGAACCCCTGTCGAACAAGCCGCTGTCGTAAATCTGAACTTTGAATTAGTTGAACCAGTGCTTCTGAAATTTCGGCTGTGTCATAGGGGTTGACTAACAATGTGGCTTCACCAGCCACTTCAGGTAATGAGGAGATGTTGCTGGTTAGCACTGGTACACCACAGGCCATTGCCTCTAAAACGGGTAAACCAAATCCTTCGTACAGTGATGGAAAGGCATAAAGCAAGGCTCCAGACAGCAAGGCTGACTTATCTGAGTCGTCAACATACCCTGGAAAAACAACTCGATTAACTAAGCCCAATTTGGTGACCTGTTGGAAGATGTCATTATACAGCCAGCCTTTCTTGCCTGCAATCACCAGTTTTAGGTCTGGCTGACCAGTTGTGGTCAGGGCCTGTTGAAAAGCCTCAATGAGCCGCACCAAATTTTTACGTGGCTGCAGGGTGCCAAGATACAACACATAGTCACCTTCAATGCCGTACTTGCTTTTTGTTTGATCGATAATGTGCAAATCTTCAGTGCGCTTCAAGGTTTCATCCCGGCCGAGATAGACAACGCTGATTTGATCGGGTGTACTTTTGTAGACCTCTACGAGATCCTGTTTTGTTGCCAGTGAGTCGGCCAAAATGTGGGCGGCCACACGAGTATGACGTTGCGTGGTCCAGCTCAAATACCAGCGATCAAAATTACGATGGGCTTCAGGGTGATGATAGTAGCCGAGGTCGTGAACCGTGACAACAGCGGGAACGGGACAATAAAGTGGTAGGACGTGTGATGGGACAAAGAGGACGTCTGGCGGGTGTTGATGTAACTCTGTCGCCAACCGCAGGTGAGTCCATAGCCGAGGCCAAGGGATGACCCGCGTTTCCACTTGCGACGATTTAGGCCACTCAGGGTGTTGGGGGGGGTGCGGGGTGTAAAGTCTAAGCTGATAAGACTCTGGAATTAGATTAGGAAGAGTATTGATCAGAGCCAAAGCATAGGTTTCTGTTCCTGTTCGGTGGGCGCGGGCAGCGCGGCTGGCGTCAATGCCAATGATACGGGCGGGTGAGGTCATCCGTTGTCTTACTCGGGAAGCGCTAAATCAGGGATGAATTTTTGCAGATCCGTTGGCTTAATTGGGCCACTCCTGAGAAGACGAGGGGGCGTAGTGCTCAAATCAATAATTGTTGAGGGATAAGCAGTCGGGCTTGGTCCACCATCGAGCACCAGTGGGAGTTGCTCGCCCAGTTGATCAGCAACGCCCTGAGCGGTATCTGGGGTTGGTTCATTGGCAAGATTAGCACTGGTTGCGACAATGGGGCAGCCCATTTTTGTTAGCAATTCAAAACAGATCGGATGATCAGGGATACGAATGGCCACAGTATCTTCCCCCCCAGTGACATCATCGGGGAGGTTCTCTGTTTTTTGCAGAACGACGGTCAATGATCCTGGCCAAAAGTGTTGTAATAAAGGCCACGCCGAATTTGGGACATTACGGGCGACAAGATTGAGATCATCGATTTGGGGAATAAATATCGGAACACCTTTGTTCCGATCACGTTGTTTGAGGTGAAAAACCTGGCGGACAGCAAAGCGTTCAAATGCCTTTGCCCCCAAACCATAAACTGTGTCAGTAGGGAAGGCGATAGCCTCTCCCTCGTGCATCAGACGACAGGCTTTTCGGATGGCTTGTTTAGAGGTAGCAGGTAATATCTCAGTCATAAACTACAGCGCTAAATAGTCTATTCGCGAGCACGCATGTGCGGGAAGAGAATGACTTCACGAATGGATTGTTGATCAGTTAAGAGCATGACCAAACGATCAACCCCAATCCCCAAACCACCTGTAGGTGGCATCCCGTGCATCAGCGCGATGAGATAATCCTCATCCATTTCGTGGGCTTCATCATCTCCGGCGGCGATATCTTGCTTCTGCTCCATAAATCGCTGGAGCTGGGCGACAGGGTCATTCTGCTCAGAGTAGGCGTTGCCAAACTCCATTCCTACGGCAAAGACTTCAAATCGCTCCACAACCCGTGGGTCTTCGGGGCTTTGTTTAGCCAGCGGAGAGATATCGACCGGGAAGGTATGAATAAAGGTAGGGTGAACAATGTCTGGCTCAAGATATTCACCGAGAATTTCATCCACGAGCTTGCCCCAAGTAGGCTGTGGGGCAACGTTTAGATTGAGTTCTTGACACTTGGCCCATAATGCCTTGACATCCCCTTTGCTTTCATAGATGTCGATACCCGTTTTTTCTTTGATGCCCTCGGCTAAGTTGATGCGTGGCCAAGGTGGGGTTAAGTCAACCTCTTTGCCATCAAACATGACTCTGGTGGTACCGACTACTTCTTGCGCGATATGGGCCACCATATTTTCGGTCAGGCGCATGATGTCTTCATAATCAGCATAAGCCCAGTAACATTCCATCATTGTAAATTCAGGATTATGCTTGGTGCTGACCCCTTCATTCCGGAAATCTTTACAAATTTCGTAAACTTTTTCATAGCCGCCAGTAATCAATCGCTTCAAGTAAAGTTCGTCCGAAATGCGGAGATATAGCTCCATATTGAGGGCATTGTGATGGGTGGTAAATGGACGGGCCATTGCCCCCCCATAAATAGGCTGGAGGGTAGGGGTTTCAACCTCAATAAACCCTTGGTTGTCCAAATACCGTCGCATCTCACTGATAATCTTGCTACGTTTGACAAAGAGATCCCGAATTTCAGGATTGGCCACTAAGTCCAAATAACGTTGCCGATAACGCGTTTCAACATCTTTTAAGCCGTGCCATTTTTCTGGAAGTGGATGTAGGGCTTTCGTAGCAAGTTGGAAGTCATTCACGTGAATGCTGATCTCCCCGGTACGGGTGCGAAAAACATGTCCCTGAGCGGCCACAATATCACCCAAGTCGTAATCTTTTTTGAAGATATTGTACTTTTCTTCAAGATCGTTCTTGCGTAAATAGAGTTGAATGCGACCTGCCGCATCTTCAATATGGGCAAATGTGCTTTTTCCCATAATCCGAACGCTGACTAAACGCCCCCCAACTTCGACATTGATTTTTGGCATTTCTTCTTCATTATCTTTACCGTGTTCGCCCTCAGCCGTTTCAAACAGTTTGATAGCTTCAGTTGTGGTATGATTGCGGGTAACTCTTGGGGGATAGGGGAGTTCGCCACGTTCAATAAAATTGAACAATTTACCAATACGTTGTTCGACCTGCTCCCCAAAATTTTTGAAAAAGGATAGTTCTTGATCCATAAAGTCCTCTTGGAATATATCCGGGAAATAAAAAACGGAGTCATCAAGACTCCGCTTTATTATGCACGTGTCTGTCTTTTGACGCAAGCTATTATTCGATCTTTAGCACCTTAAATTCAATTTCGCCGCCAGGTGTTTCGGCGCGTACCATATCCCCAACTTTAGCCCCAAGTAATGCTTCTCCAATAGGCGATTCATTTGAGATACGACCTTCTAAGGGATCAGCTTCTGTTGAGCCGACAATATTATACGTTTCTTCCCCAAATTCGGGGTCTTTGACAGTCACGGTACTACCAATGATGACTGTATCGGACGGACCATCACTTTCTTCAATGATGATCGCTTGTTGTAATTGGGCTTGAATGAGCTGGACTTTGCCTTCTAAAAAGCCTTGGGCCTGTTTTGCTTCATCATAAGCCGAATTCTCGCTCAGATCTCCCTCTTCTTTGGCCGAACGGATTTGTTCAGCCACCTCTGCTCGTCGAACCGTGGTTAGATACTCCAGTTCTTCCTCTAATTTTTTCTTTCCTTCCAAAGTTAAATACACAGGTTTTATTGCCATTAAACTTACCTCACTTCTTAATAATTTATAGTAATTGTCAAAAGGATGTGGATATTGATTAGGTTGGGTGTATGGGATTGGGTATTGAGTTTGTGGTCAGATTCACATTGATGGGGCTAAAAAAAAACGAGACCTACGCGGGCCTCAAAATCAGCACATATTTGGCGCACCTCCATTGGAACGAAACCCATTATACCCGAAATTTTTGTGTTTGTAAAGCGTTTTTGACCCCTTTATGAATATTTAGGGTACAGGACATTTACTGCAATTAGCCGTCGCTTTACGAAAACTTATACGTTTTTTCTCTCAAAACCTTCAACAATATTGACTATCGTAATCCTGCAAATAAGTCATCTTCCTTTTCCGTTGCTGTCCATTTAACCTTAATGTCCGGTCGGTGATGGGCCAGAATAAATGTCTCTTGACCAAGGCTAGGATTTTGGGTCCAGTCAAAGTCTGTTTGAAAGAAAGGTGCTTCAGAGCTAAATTGGCTGGCGTGACAGCGGATGGCATTTAGTTTTGTTTCTGCGTGATCACTGATATCAACAATCGTTGAAATTTGCTCTATCGGATAACCGATAAAAGGGAACGGAACACCATCCATCATAATGTGACTTGCCCCCAATTCTTGCTTCATCCGTTGAACATCCATTTCGGGTCTGGCCCGATGATAAAATTTAGCAACCTGAAATGGTGGACCAGCATCAGGCCAACGTTCAGCATCTCCGGCCAGCATTACGGCTGCTGTGGCCCAGCGATGCACGGCCAGATGATCATAGTGCCCATAAATGCCGTCTGGGCCGAATGAAACCACAACTTGCGGTTTTACTTCCCGAATGAGCTTAACAATTTTGTGAACGGCCTCTGCCTGCGGGGCTATTGTAGTTTGCCCATCCATATACCCAAGCAGGTGTAACTGGCTTAGATTGTAATGTTTACAAGCACATCGAAGCTCTTGTTCTCGCAAAAGGCTGATTGGGCCGTTTGTAGTCACCGTTGAATTTTGAATTTGTCCGACTTGGCCCAAAGTGGCCATAACCAGATGTGTCTCCACACCTTCCTGAGCATATTTAATAAGACACCCACCTGTACCAAATGCTTCATCATCGGGGTGGGCAAAAATGGCCATCAAGGCTAACTTTTCAGTCATAGTAACCCTTTCAAATTTGAGAGATTTTTGTTTGGTCTATGACTTTATTTTTGAACAAATGTTCTGGTAATTTAACACTTTTTCTCAATAAAGTCAACTTTTTGTGAGGGAGAAATTTGTGAAATTTTGGGAGTTAGAACTCACTATTCAATCTCTACTTCACCTAAGATAAAATGATTGCCGATATTGCGCTCAGCGGTTGCATCCCAAATCTCCAATCGTTCTTGGGTATTGGGATTGTATAGACCCAAGTGTAACGTATAGCTGCCAGGTGGGATGTCGGGTGAAACAGGGATACGAAATTGGCGGGATGATTTTTGGCCAGGTCGCATATCAGTGGTTAGAAGGCGACAGGCAGGATCATCATCGTGCTGTCCCCACATCTGACGATTGTCATCAAGCAGATGAATGAAGGCCCGATATCGAACGTCCATTGGGGCTAATGTTTCCCAGAATAAGGTGATGTTGAGTAATGTATCTGGTGCAACTGATGTTGAAGGGAAATCGTAACTGGTCAGTCGTAACCTATCCCCACCAAAATTTAAAGCAGTTTTTTGATCCCCAGTAATTTCCTGGGCAAAACGACTTGGGGTTGCCAGTCGATCAAATTGTCGTCGATAGTGTTCCATATCAAGGATTTCTGGGGTAGCGACTGTTGCCCCCTTTTCATACAGGCGAAGCTTTTCTTCCTGATCGACTAATACAATTTGAGTTAAAGTATAGCCCTGCTCAGGTAAATCTTCCTCTTTCTCGGGCCAGCCCTGCCAGCCACGGCGAACCCAATAATGTTGTGGGTCTTCATAGCAGGATCGGGGCGTTTGGAAGGTGTACCAAATCGGTACAGCAAAGGAGTCATTGATGCTACGAAAATCTCCATTCAATTGACCCGTTTCCCATAAAAACCCGACGGCTTTCCAGCCACTTAGGCGTGGATTTGAAAAGATTTTACGGGGTCGGGGAATACTGCCATATAACCGATTGTAAATTGAGTCAGGATTGTCAACAGAGGCCCATTTTATTTGCCAGTAATTGAATACGGTTGTGCTGAATGCTAAATATTGATAGAAAAGGATGAGACCGACCAAAACACTTAAGGAAATGACCAAAATGGTTCGAAAAATGGGGGCTAATCTCGTCGTAGGGTGTGATGAGGTTATACCTGTGGCAACTGGAGGTGGCACCTGTGATAGGTACGAAGAAGCTGATTGCGTGCCGAGAAAACGCCACAAGTCAAATAGACCAAAGGCCGCAAGAAGTGCCCAAGCTGTGTAGGCAACTTGAATGTGATCGGCGGCATCTTTCGCCAAAAATAGGAGTGCCCCCAATGGCGCACTGAGCCATAAAAAAAGCGTTTTGGTTTCAAAATTGGTGCGAGGCAAAATTAGGACCAGCAGGGTGAGTAAGGCATAGGGTACAAAGGCAAGGTTTATGTCGCCAATTTGCCACACTGTTGACCATTGTACGGTGCTGATAATGGCGAGCATAACCACGCCCAATAGAAGCCAGCCTCGCCAGCCCCATTGCGTAAAATTGCGTAACAGTAACCAAAAGAGGAGTAGAATCAGAACTGGTGCGTGATACTGGGTAGAGTAAAGCTGATCCTGATCAAACAGATTCGGCACGCGATTATAGAAAAGCGAGGTGCCAACGCGATCGTCTGAGAAATATTGATAGACCGCCCCAATGTTGGGGTCAAATAAATAGGGAACGTAGAAAAAGGCCACTAGCCCGATGAACAGGATGCCAGCCAGGACAAACCATCGCCACTGGACCGCCCAAATTGTCCGCTGTTGCCACAATTGTAGACCAACAATATAGCCAAAAACAGGCAGATAAAGGAGCATATCAGGGTGGGCAATCAGGCCGATGGCCAGAGCTAAAGCAACGAACATTTGGAAGTAATAATTTTTTTCTTGGTAAGCCCGATAGGCAAACCACATCGCCAACGCTCCCCAAAACACAATCAGGCTTTGGTTTTCGACGTGCCGGGCATAGGCCACAAAAAAACCATTCAGCCCAACAAAGGCTGCCGCAATGAGACCGATGGCGTCATTCCCTTGGCTCATTCGCCGACCAAGGCTATACATCAGGGGGACCAATAAGAGGCCGGTGATGACAAATGGGGTACGAGCCACCCCTTCATTGAGCCAGCCGTTTAAGTACCACAGGGCGGCAGGGAGAAGCCAATGAATCGGACCCTTGCTATCCAAAAATGGCGCATACTCCTCTCCCTTGTAAGCCCGCACAATCAGCCGCATATTCTCCAATTCGTCTTCGTGAAATTCGGGGTAACTAAAGCGGGTGAGACGGGTAACGGCGGCAACCGCAATAATTGCGATCAGGATGAACAAAATAGAGCGTGATGGCCATTCTAGCTTAATCGCAGGTTGATCGCTGGCAGGATTTCGCAGGCGTTTGATAATTTGAGTAATGAGGCCTAACAGGGAGATCAAATTTAGGCCAACGATCACTGGAAATTCAACAAAAGGCCCTGGTAGAAATACGACGACGAGAAGGACAAACGCACTCAACAGTGAGGACAAGCCGCCAATTAGAACGATTCGTTCAATGGCACGGTTGGTCTGTAGCCAATTGAGAATGGGTAGCCAAGCTAGGCCAGGCAGGATGAATGTGAGCGTAATTGCGGCGAGGAAGGAAGGCCAGTCGGCTAAAATAGGGGTATCGATAAATAAAATAATGGCATTGCTAATTAGCAATGCCAAAAAGGTTACAATTTCAGTTTGAAAACGCTGCATTAGTAGGCTTGATACACCTCATCCATAGCTTCGGTCAAATCTTCTAGCTGGTGGACCTGTTCAGTGACCTCTTCTTGAAGGCGGTTAATGCGATTGCCTTCTTCATCTTTGCTGCCAACCAAAAGGAGTTGTGAATAGATTGTGCCGAGGGAGGTAATGGTGCTATCAAGTTGGTAATAGGCCTTTTCCATATTGCTTTCAAGGTTCTGTAGCGTTTTAAGCTGGCGCTCTTTATCGCCCAAGGTGCGCTCAAGCTGATGGCGAATCTCCGGATTATCCTCTCGTTTTAGTTTCTGCTCGTATTCTTTAATCGCCTTGGGGACATTGTTCAAATCTCGTTCAACGATGCTATTCTGGCGAAATTTATCAACGTGTTCAGCTAGATTATAGACAGCTTGTAACCAGTGTGTGACTTCATCGCTGGTACGAGCTAAGCGGTCTCGTAAAACGCCTTTTGGTGTTTTCTTTATCGTATCATCGATTAAAGACCAATATTCCAAGGCCTTATCAATTTTTTCGTTCAATACTTTATCATTGATGGTGGCTGGATCGAAGTTAACCTCTGTCTTGAACATATCGGCCACAGCTTCAGCGTGTAAATCTTCGTTGCGAAAACTGAGGTAGAAAAACAAGACTTCAGCGATGACGAGGAGGAGAAAGCCACCTATACCACTAATGGCTAAGGCTCCTAACCCCACGACCCCTAGGAAGGGCAAAATGAGTAGCCCAACACACCCAGCTAGGACAATGATCGAGCCGATAATAAGCGCATTACTGGTGCGAAATAGGGTTGACAGAAAGATTGCTCTTCTGATTCCAGGCTCGGCTAACCAGTTATCTCGTTGCTGTTTGTAATCTTCAATAATTCGTTTAAGAATGGCCTTCTTGGCCCGATTTTCCAGTTCTCTACGAATGGACATAAGGTTGTTCTACTTATAAGAATTTTGATCTGGTCAATAATAGTACGAATGAGCGAATCGTGAAAACATCACATCATTCGCTCATTCATTACAAAGGTTTATTGATTTCGCAAGAGTGATTGTAAACTAGCTTAGATATCATCACTGAGGGCAGAGTCTGATTCTTCCTCATCGATCATCCCCAAACGACGACGACGAGCTTCCAACTGCCCTGCCAACCGATCTTTTTGTAAAACGTCATCCATTTGGTTGGTTAAACGATCCGCTCGCATTTCAACTTCGGCATCGGCGCGGTCTAAACGAGCTCGAATTTTATCAGCGACTCGTGAGATGTCTGAATCACCCACACCTTCAAGTGAGTCAAGCGACTTCATACTCTTGGCAGCAATTTCTTTGGTTTTGGCCAGTTCCAAAAGCCCTAAAACGTGCTCACGTTCCTGCTTGATGCTGCGGAGACGCATCTCTAATTTCATCCGGGCGTCAGCCAGCTTATCAGCTTCGCGCTTCTGATTGAGATACTGTTCGCGATATTCTTCAGCTAAATCAGCTTTAGAGTTGTATTGGCTTTGGGCAGCCATCGCCAAATCTTCTTTACCCAGATTGAGTAATCGGTCAATGTCGGCATCAAGCGCTTCAGCTTCAGCCTTGAGCGTGTCATATTTACGTTTGATTGTTTTGACCTGCCCTTTGACCGTAACCAAAGCATCTTCGAGATCATCCAGATTGCCTTCCGCTTGACGGATATATTCATCAAGCACTGCAACCGAGTTTGCATCCAAGGCTCTATCGACCATAGAGTGCATGTTTGCAGAAATAAGAGTTTGAACTTTTTGGAATAATGACTGCGCCATAAATCGGCCTCCTTAAGGCGTTAATGTTTATTCTTGGTGTATCGGCTCTGAGCCGGTCGAGGTACGATTACCCCTACATTATACACAGATTGATTATGATTCTCCAAACATATTAGTGGAGCATGATGGCTGGAGAAAAATTGGCTTCGGATGTATTTGTGATTTTAGTGGGATGATTTTTCCAAACCTTTCCATCTTTCATCCTGCCAAACCAAATTTTGGTATGGGACCAAATTATTTGCTCGAAAACTTGTTGCAAAATTAATCCATATTTGTGGTGTATTTCAATATCTGGGCGGACAAATTACCCGACCTTCGCGTGGGACTAAAGCCGCCCCGCTATTTCAGGTTGAAGGAAGCTAAAGCCTCCTGATTAGCCCGCTTCAGCGGGCTTTAACCTGTGATAGCGTGGGGATTCATCCCCAGGCGGGGTTCGGGCCGAACGTCGTCTGCAATTCTTATCCCATAACGGAAACGTACCCCCATATTCTGCCATTTATTGTTATCAACGAACAAGCGTGCTACAATGTTTGTAGGACACGATAATGAGCAATATTCGAAGTATTAAATTTTCCCTACCTCTACCTCCCAGTATCAATAGCCAATACACACAAGTGGGTAAGCGACGGGTGTTGTCCAAAGAGCATACCCAATTCAAACGTAGTGTCGAGCGACATATCCATCGGCTTCGGGTGAATGATGTCGTTACCGATGACTTTATCGTTGCCCTTCAACAAGGCTGGATTGGCCTCTTTTTAGATTTTTATTTTGAAAGCCCCCGTCGTCGTGATTTAGATGGGGGGCTAAAAATTACGCAAGATGCTATTCTTGACGCCCTCAAGGTGAATGATAATCGTGTCGTTGACATTCACCTGGTCAAACGTATTTCCCCCTCAAATCCTCGTGTCGAAGTTGAGCTAGAAGCCATTCCAGAATGGACGTTTGATGAAGGCTATGTTTATTTGGGTGATGGGGAGCAATCAGAAAGCTGATCCTATTTTCATCATATATTTCCCCCCACATAATTAGCCAATAATTTACTTTCCCCTTAAGATAATCGCATTATTGAGACGTAGCAACTGTTCAAATAGTTCATTTCTGAGTAATAAGTGAACTCTATAAACTCTAAAAACACTATGAACCCTATAAACCTCAAAACATTACGCTGGTTTATACTGATACCATTAATCATCATCGGCTTTTGGCTTCGCTTGACCTACACTGAAGCAGGTGTCTTTCATACCGATGAATATTTCAGTATGTTGGCCGCCCAAACGGTGGCCCAACGTGGTACGCCTGTTTTTCCCTCTGGTCTTTTTTATGACCACGGCATCTTCTACTCGATGGTGGCCGGCGGCTTTGTTTACTTCTTGAATTTCAGCGAATGGATTGCCCGTTGGCCGGTGATTGTATTTAGCATGCTTACCATTGCGGCCTACTACTTCACCGCACGTCAGCTATTTGGCTCGCATCTGGCCGGCTTTCTCGCTGCGCTGCTATACACATTTGACCCACTTTCCATCAAGTGGGGGGTGTGGGCCAGAATGTACACGATGACCCACATTTTTGTGATGTTGAGTTTGGGCTGGCTCCTATTGAGTACACTCAAAACTCCCAGTCATCGGAAGCGTTTTATCTTTCTGATTTTCTTTGCTGGTGCACTCTTTTCCCATACATTAACCCTGTTTCTTCTGCCTCCCTTGGCACTATTGCTACTTATCTTTGTATTGATCTATCGCCGCGAAATTCTTTTGCAGCCGATCTTGTGGCTACAGGCAGTTATTGGGGGAGCCATTCTCGCCGCTGCCCTGTGGGTGATTTCGTTGGGGCAGGTGGGCAGCATTGTCAGGCTGCAAGACCCACAAGGTGCCTCTGAGCCTCCGCTAGGCATTGAGATATTGCGGGGCTTCTTTTTACCGAGTCTCGACCCCGAAAGATTTCGGCCCTTTTACAGCTTTTATTCCGATGTCGAATATCGTTGGTTCTTCCCGCTTATTACCTTGGGTGTTTTACTTGCCATTTATCGCATATGGCAACGGCAGTATAGCTTTGCCGAAATTGCCTTGCTCTTTGTCACCGCCTTTCCGCTTTTGGTTATCGTCGAAATGGCTACGCTTTTGACAGATGATTGGCGTAAAGGTGTCTATATGTTCATTTTAACACTGCCAGGCTTTATGTTGGCTGCGGCTGGGAGTTTGGCTCTCTGGATTGATTTGATTGCTAAGACAGTCTCTAGTCGAATGCCGATGAAGATTCCTCAACCATCACTTCAACTCGCCTCGACTATATTTGGCATTGCTTTGATCTTGCTCATTTCTGCCCCACGCGCTTGGGATACGGTCGGGGGACAATCAACAGGTGGGTACTACTCGGCTTGGCCCTACATCGACGAACATCGACAGCCCGAGGATAAGGTGATGAGTGGGCATCCAGCGTCTGCGTATCTTTATTTAGGTCAACACGATTATTATCTCAATCCATTGACGGCCAAAGTGTTACCGATTGATGCCGATAATTGGATTGATCGTTATACGGGCAGCCCGCTGATTAAAACGGTTGATGATTTTAGTGATACCTTGGCTAAAGGTGAGGGTATCTGGTTTGTCCTCGAGAAGAAGTTTATTGATCGAAAATATGATCATAGTTGGATTGAACAGATTTTTGCGCAGATGAATGTGGCGCATCAAGCGGGGCAGGTTTATATTTTCAGAAGTGAGGCGTTTCCCCGGCCTGTTCTGAATGAACCGGACGTGTTGCTAGATGCTAACTTTAACCACTCAATTTTGCTGGGGGGCTACACCCTTGACTCAAGCAAAATTGCCCCAGATGGCACAACCTTACTCAGCCTCTATTGGCGACCACTTGGTGATCATCCCCCGATTAATGGGGATCCACCAAAACAGAGCAAGGTGTTTGTCCAGCTACGAGATGGCCAGAACCAAACCATCTCTCAGGCCGATCACTTTATTTTTGAAGGCTTGTTGACGAATGGCCGATTTCGCTTATTGAAGGAAGAGGGCGAGTGGTTGCGTGATACCGCGTATTTGCCTGTTCCGATACCCCTAGCCCCAGAGAACGGACCTTATCAAATTTACATCGGGTTCTATCATCCAGACACATTTGAGCGAACGTGGTTGGTTAATGATACCAGCGGAGAAAATGCTGTCGTCATTGATTTCCCTCTCCCCTCAAGTGAGACGGGGGAACTTTCTTTGAAATAAAAAATGTGGTTGATTGTATAATCAACCACATCATAATGGGGTGGCTAACGGGGCTCGAACCCGTAACCTCCTGGGCCACAACCAGGTGCTCTACCATTGAGCCATAGCCACCACATATGCCGAAGGTGGGAGTCGAACCCACACGAGGGAACCCTCACTACGCCCTGAACGTAGCGCGTCTGCCTATTCCGCCACTTCGGCACGCCATATTTCTGTTAGCCGAAGCATTATACTCCAATCAAATAGCCCCGTCAACTCCCAGCTTGCTTTTGTTTGAGAATTTCCATCTCTTCTTTGATAAAATTATCAACCAATAAACGATACATTTCTTCGATCACATCAGGATTAAGCCCAGCTTGCTCAGCCATCTCCCGTCGGGTTCGCATCACCTCATTGTAACGATCAATAGCCACAATTTCAGTTTCATTATTCTTGAACCGAACGACCTGATGGACAAATGTGGCCCGAATGCCCAGCAAACGAATAAGTTCGGTGTCCATCAGGTCAATTACGTCTCGGGCTTCTTGCAAACTGCTGACTTCATAGGGTTTGAATTGCTGCTGTTGAGTATCTTGATCGTAGATAGGCGTGTATGGCTTAATATCCAACACAGGCGTGCCGTTCAAGGCATCAAGTCTGGTGACTGTGATAACATTTTCCGAAATTGCTTCGATATGTGCCACTGATGCCGCAATTTTATTGGGTCGAAATTGCGTTCGTGTAGCGAATACCCCTTTGATTGGATTATCTGGATTATGACAGGGGCGAAGTTGCAAGTCGATTTGATCCGGTTGGATTTGATCCAGATAAAATAGAACCAAGATATCCGAACCCTCCTCTAAACCCATTAAACCTGAGATAAGGTCTGGTTTAATCACAATCTCTAATTGCTCATTTTGGATGGTGCCAGATGGTGTATTTGTTTCAAATGGACTGCGGACGTGTGCAATGGGTGTTAATTGTATTGATGTGGTCATAAAATAGCCCTCTACAGTGAAGATGGGTCAGTATACTCCGATCTGCTGGATTGTTTAAAATCATAAATCAAAAATCGTGAATTCCCCAAACGTATGGCAATCACCAGAGTTGTGTGGTAAAATCCAGCCTTATTTTTGAGAAATGTGTAGCGACAGGATGTGATAAGATGATTTATCTTGAAGACATACTTGAAGCAACGGCTGGTGAACTTTACCAGCCCAATGGCTCTCACTCTTATCCAACCCAATTTCCCGGCTTTGGGTTTGACTCCCGACGAATTGAGGCAGGACAGCTCTTTTTGGCCGTAAAAACGGCGACGGGCGATGGTCACGACTACATCGGCCAGGCTTTAAAACGAGGGGCAACCGGCGTGCTTTGTGAGGATACCAGTGCGATTCCGGCTGACAGTACGGATGCCGCTGTTATCGTGGTGCCGGATACCCAACAAGCCCTGCGGGACTATGCCAGCTACATTTTGCAAAAGCATCAACCCAAGGTGATTGGGGTGACAGGGTCGAATGGGAAGACCACCACTAAAGAAGCCATTGCCACTATTCTCCAGACCAAATATCGTGTCTTTCGAAATTTTGGCACTTACAATGGCTTGTATGGGTTGCCTGTGTCATTGGGCGCGTTTGACCCTCAGGATGAAGTAGCTGTATTAGAAATGGGCGCCGATAGTTTTGGGGAAATCACTGAATTATCACGCATTGCCCAGCCTCAGGTTGGGGTGATTACGATGATCAATCAGGCTCATTTATCGACCTTTGGCACCCTCGATAACATTGCGGCTGAAAAAGGGCGTTTGGTGGAGTCACTGCCCTTCAATGGGGCGGCTATTTTGAATGCGGATGATCCTCGCGTCGCTGGAATGGTGCCGCGGACCCAGGCTCGTATTTTGACCTTTGGCCTTAAATCTGGGGCGGATGTTCGCGCCACTGACATTGTTCTAAAGCGGGACGGGCTGAGTTTTACCATTCACTACGAAGGCCAGCAATATCCAGGCACGGTTCCCCTCATTGGGAAGCATCAAATTTATTCGATTTTAGCGGCTTTAACTACTGGTTTAATTTTTGATATCTCACTTGATGATGCTGTGGGTGCTTTGAAGACATTTCCCCGGGTGCCTGGTCGAATGAATTTGTTGGCTGGCAAACAAGGCACGGTTTTGCTTGATGATACCTTTAACGCCAGCCCAGAATCGACCCAATTGGCTTTGGATACATTGGCCGAATTACCAGGAGCCACTAAAGTAGCGGTGTTAGGCTCTATTTCCGATCTTGGCGAGACAGCGGAAGTAACCCATACCGAGCTTGGGCGTTACGCGGCTACCCGGGTAGATCGGTTGGTGACCAAGGGGGAGATGGGGCAGCAGATGGCGGCAGCAGCGATGGAAGCGGGGCTGGGGCGTCATGCGACGCAAGTGACCTTTACCAGTGATGATGCGGCTGCGGCGGTCGAAGATTTGCTCTCGCCGGATACGGTAGTTCTCATCAAAGGTGGCATTGAGGCTAGAATGGAGCAGGTGGTTCGACAGCTTCTGGCGGACCCAAATCGGGATCAACAAAAGCTCGTTCGCCAAGACCCTGGTTGGCGGAAAGTGCGCCCCTATCAGCCGGCTCGCCCCACTTGGGTTGAGATTGATTTAGATGCAGTAGCCAATAATGTCCGTCTGATCAAGGAAATGGTTAATCCGGCTAAGGTTATGGCTATTCTCAAGGCGGATGCTTATGGCCACGGGATGGTCAAAGTGGCGCGAACGGTGCTCAACAATGGGGCCAGTTGGCTGGCTGTGGCGACGTTGGGTGAGGCCATCACCCTGCGTGAAGCGGGTATTGATCATCCCATTTTGGTGTTGAGTTATATGCCTGCTTGGCAAGCCCATAAAGCTGTGTCCTACAATGTTAGCGCGACAATCTTTACCAAAGAAATTGCGCTGGCGTTTAGTCGAGCTGCCGCTGATTTGAACTCTACTGCGTTGGTTCACGTAAAAGTTGACTCGGGAATGGGACGCTTGGGCTTACTTCCACCGGAGGTGGCTGAGTTTATGGAGGCGATCAAACTACCAGGCTTGAAGGTTGAGGGTATGTTCACTCATTTTGCTACGGCTGATGAAAATGACCTGAGCCACGCCCACGAACAGCTACATCGTTTCAAAACGTTGCTGACTCAGTTGGATGCCTTTAATCTGACCCCGCCGTTGATTCATGCCGCGAATACAGCAGGAACAATTAATTTGCCAGAAGCCCATTTTGATATGGTCCGGCCTGGGATTGGGCTTTATGGATTGCCTCCCTCGAAAGACACCGCTTTGCCTGATGGCTTTCGTCCAGCTTTAACCTTTAAGAGCACGGTTGGTCAGGTAAAAACTTTGCCGCCAGACAGCCCGATCGGTTATGGGGCAACGTATCGAACCAAGGATGAAGAAAAGATAGCCATCATTCCCGTTGGGTATGCGGATGGCTTTCGGCGAGGCCCCAACAACTGGGGAGAAGTGCTGGTCAAAGGACAACGAGCCCCCCTTGTTGGTCGAGTAAGTATGGATCAAGCGGCGCTGAATGTGACCCATATTCCTAATGTTCGACAAGGAGATGAAGTGGTGCTGATTGGGAAACAAGGGGCAGAGGAAATTACGGCTGAAGAGGTGGCCGAAAATTTGGGCACGATCAATTATGAGGTTGTGAGTGAGTTGTTGGCTCGCATTCCTCGGGTTTCATAAACACTGAAAGGAACACTTGTCTCGTGACAGACGCAGAAAAAATTACTTATATTCGGGAAATGATGCCGGCAACAGCCAATAAAATTTATCTAAACACTGGCTCCGTAGGGCCAATGTCAACCATCTTGGGGAATGCGATTCAAGAGGGGAATACCGCTGCCTTGGAGGAAGGGCGAGCTAGTATGGCTGAATTTATGGCGGCCAAGCAGAAAATGGTTGATTTACGGGCTTTGTTTGCTGAGTTAGTAGGGGCTGCCTCGTCGGAAATAGCCTTAACTCACCATACGACGGATGGGATGAACATCATTTCACACGGTTTGACTTGGCAGCCCGGTGATGAAATTGTCACCACTACCTTGGAGCATCCGGGTGGGTTGTTGCCGTTGTATGTCTTGCGAGATCGATATGGGGTCGTGGTGCGTGTCATCGATATTCCCGCCGATATTTCGGATGATGAGGTTGTCCGTCGATTTGAGGCGGCAATTTCACCCCGGACACGGTTGCTAGCCTTTTCACACGTGGCTTGGAATACAGGAATGCGTTTGCCTATGGAGGCGATTGTGGCAATGGCTCACGCTCGCCACGTACTTTGTTTGGTTGATGCGGCCCAGTCGGTTGGGGCTATTCCATTGGACCTGTCCGCGAGTGGCGTGGATTTCTATGCGTTTCCGGCCCAAAAATGGTTGTGTGGGCCGGAGGGCGTCGGTGGTTTGTATGTCCAGTCCGAAAGCCTGAACTTTTTATCTCCAACCTTTGTCGGCTTTTTGGCGATGGATTTCGACGCTCGTCACGATTGGACGGGCTACTTTATGCCCCAGCCTGATGCGCGGCGGTTTGAGACAGGCGGGGTCTATCGGCCTGGCATCAAGGCGATGGTTGAGAATATGATCTGGCTACGTGACACCGTGGGCTGGGATTGGATTTATACCCGGATTTCTCATTTGTATAATTATGCCCGACAAACCTTGGCTGAAATTTCAGGCGTCACGATCATCAGCCCGGCGGGTGAGCAGGCTGGTTTGGTTACGTTTACTGTCGATGGGTATACGCCAGCTCAACTCACCCAGAAATTTGCTGAGGATAATATCATTTTGCGATATATTCAGGCCCCGTCTGCGCTGCGAATTTCAACGGGTTTTTATAACACCGAGGCTGATATTGACCAATTCGCCGAGGGCTTGCGAGCGGTGCAAAAGATTGATCCAGCATTGTTGCCCTGATAACTTATAGGACACAGGCAGAATTCAATCGATCTGAACTGATTTTTTTGATGAGAGGATTAGGACGATGAATAACCCAAAGGCCGCTGATAAGTTGACCATAAGGGTGGTCATCATCGTACTCGACCCATACTGCTCAAAGCGTTGACCAATAAACCAGGGCCAGAACATCACGCCCGCGCTGGCCCCAGCGAAGAACCAACCAGTAATTTGGCCGCTGATAGTCATTCTTCGTTCGGCTAAGGACAGGATTGTTGGGAAGACGGAAGCGATTGACAGCCCATACAGAAGTGTACTAACCCATAAAATCACTGTTGAGTTTGACCATAAAATTAGTAGGGTAATACTGAAAATAGCCCCCAATAAATCGAGACTTAAGATGACTCGCGGGCGGAGTCGTGTTGCAATCGGAATGGATAACAGGCGGCCAATGGTGAACGTCGCCCAAAAGGCTGAATTGAGATAACTGGCATTAACTTCAGTGAAATTTCTGTCGATAGCGTAAGTAAAGATCCAGCCACTAAACCCGACCTCGGCCCCAGCATACATAAAAAAGAACAGCACAATTAGTGCGACAATCCAATAATTGACTGTGACATCGGCCTGATCTATCTCTTTGGTTTGAATCGACGGACTGGGGAGTTGTAAGAACCAAATCGCCACAGGTAGAATGACCAAGGCCATAATCCAATAGGCCCACAAGATGCCCCCGTTGAATGATAAGGCTTGAGCCACTATGACCGGTGAGAGAAAGGCACCCACTCCAAAAAAGAAGTGGAGGGCATTCATGTATGGCCCTACTTTGTCCCCGTGTAACCATACAATCAGCGTATTTCCCCCCACATCCAAAATCCCCTTCATTAAGCCAAGCAAGAACATAACGATGATTAATAGAAGTAACCAGGACGTCATTGGAGATAAGGCCAGAAATATCACAACGCCAAAGAGCGTTATGGCTAGCAAGCGATGTCCAGCGACGCGATCATATAGCCACCCGCCAATGATAGAGCCTGACAGATAGCCGAGGGATTGCCATAAAAAGAGGGCACTAATTTGGCTGATTGTAGAGCCTGTATTTTCGGCCAGCCCAGGTAAAGTCGGGCCAAGAGACGCATTACCGATACCAAGGGCGATAAAAGCAACATAGTAACTGATGGTATTCTTCATTGGTGTTGACATTTTTGATGAGGTTAAGGTCGTCAAGATAAGGCTCCTGTCAAGTAATAATTAGTGGATAGTAATAAGTTCAATATATAGATTTGTTCATTTTGACACTACAAACTCTATAACCCTCGACAAACTTGTAAGGAATAGTACTGTATCTTGCCTAAATTAGGAATATAGGGGGGATGTCTCTCGTATTTTATTGTGATACAATTTAATATGAATTACCCTGAATCTTTACCAAGTGAGTAATAGCAATTGCGTCTATCGAAATTAGGGAATAGGCATGTATGATTATGTAATCGTTGGAGCTGGGTCTGCAGGATGTGTTTTAGCCAATCGGTTATCTGAAAATCCAGATATTTCGGTTCTTTTGGTTGAAGCTGGTGGCCCAGACACCAAACGCGAAATTCATATCCCAGCTGCCTTTGTGAAGTTGTATCAAACTGCCTACGATTGGAATTATCAGACCGAACCTCAACCTCACCTCGATGATCGTCAACTGTATTGGCCTCGTGGCAAAGTTTTGGGCGGTTCAAGTTCGATTAACGCCATGATTTATATTCGAGGCAATCAGCAAGATTATAACGACTGGGCTGCCTTGGGAAATGAATTATGGGGCTTTCAGGATGTTCTCCCCTACTTTATAAAAGCAGAAAACCAAACCCGTGGGGCCTCTGAGTATCATGGGGTGCAGGGACCACTTAATGTAACTGATTTAGAGCAAGTCAACCCGTTGAGCCAAATTTTTGTACAAGCTGGGGCTGAGCTTGGCTTACCAATTAATCCTGATTTTAATGGGGCTTCACAGGGAGGGGTAGGGCTTTATCAGATTACCCAAAAAAATGGTCAGCGACATAGCGTTGCCACCGCCTACTTAAAACCTGTCCTGCATCGACCTAATCTTACGGTGGAAACATACGCGCACGTTACAGCGATTACGTTTCAAGGTAGACGAGTAATAGGGATATCATATGAGAAAGAGGGTGAAACATATAATGTCCCTGCCGGACGAGAGGTGATTTTGTGTGGTGGGGCAATCAACTCGCCCCAACTTTTACAATTGTCAGGGATTGGCCCAGCCGATCATCTTAAAGCTTTAGATATTCCCATCATTCGAGATTTACCGGGAGTTGGCCAAAATTTACAAGATCATTTGATTGTTAGTGTAACATACCGATGTAAACAGCCGGTGAGTTTGGCTAGTGTCAAGAAACCCAGTAATCTTTTATATTATTTTTTGTCACGAAAAGGAAAACTCTCCTCCAACCTTGCTGAAGCCGGTGGTTTTATTCGTTCAAATGGCGCGAGTGATAGACCGGATCTGCAGTTTCATTTTGTGCCCCTCTTCTTTTTGCAACACGGACTGAAATTACCGTCAGGGCACGGCTTCACCATTGCACCGACTCTAATCCATCCCCAGAGCCGTGGTCACATTTCTCTAAATAGCAATAATCCATTTGATGCCCCCCAAATTAATCCAAATTATTTTTCAGACGAGACCGATCTTGAAACGCTAGTGGCTGGGGTAAAATGGGCTAAGCAAATTGCAAATGCGGCCGCATTTGTCCCCTACCGCGGCCCTGAAATGTTTGCCAGTAGCCAAGCACAAAGTGATGATGATATTCGCCAGTTTGTTCGAGAGACCGCTGAAACCGTTTATCACCCTGTTGGTACCTGCAAGATGGGTGTTGATCCAATGGCCGTAGTCGACCCACAACTTCGAGTGCACGGGATTGATGGTTTGCGAGTGGTTGATGCCTCAATCATGCCAAAAATCATTGGGGGCAATACAAATGCTCCAACTGTTATGATTGCTGAAAAGGCCGCAGATTTGATCAAGAATGGGAAATAATGTAAGTCAATTACGTTAATTTCCTACCCTTCCAATCTTCCATCCTTCCAAAAACAGCTCTTTAGTTGAACTATCCATTTTCTTATCCTGCAAAAAAGTTGAATTTTAAACTTTATCCTCTTGACATAGAACAAAATTTCTGTTAATATTTAACAAAATGGTTAAATATTCTGAAGAAGCACTCAATCGAACATTTTCGGCCCTGGCCAATCCCACCCGTCGAGCTATTTTGGCTCGTATCGCAAAGGAAGATATCACAGTCACCGATTTGGCTGAGCCATTTGACGAGCATAGTTTACCTGCAATATCAAGACACCTACGAGTTTTGGAGAAGGCTGGCTTATTAGTACAGGAGAAAGATGGACGTATTCGACGCTGTCGGCTGGTGGCTGAACCTTTGAAGATGGCCTCCGATTGGGTGGGTCAGTATCAACAGTTTTGGGAAGGGCAATTTGATGCCTTGGCGGAGTTTTTGCAAGAGACCTTGCCAGAAGATGAGGAATAACAAACTTTATAACTAAGGACACCTTATGATTATTGATAAATCTGGCACGATTTTGGAGATCAATCGTGTATTTCCAGCCCCACGTACAAAAGTTTTTGCGGCTTGGACCGAGCCGGAATACCTGAAAAAATGGTGGGCCCCAAAAGGAGCAACAACGCCATTGGTTGAAGTTGATTTACGGGTAGGGGGGCGATATCGATTTGGAATGAAGTTTCCCGATATGGAAACCTTTTATGTCAGTGGTGAATATCGTGAGGTTAGCCCTCCAGAATGTATCGCCTTTACCTGGCAATGGGAAAAGAATGACGTCATGAGCGTTCCGACAGATAAGATTACTCAAGTACGAATTGAGTTCCACGAAAAGTCGGAGGGGACAGAGGTCATTTTACGACATGAAGGGTTCCCTGATCGTGAAACTTGCGAAAACCATCACCAGGGATGGAGTGATTTCTTTGAGAAAGTGACAGATTTATTGCAATGATCTGAGGAGGTTAGGAATGATTAAGATTAAGGCCGAGATGACGATCAATCGGCCAAGTGATCAGGTATTTTCATACATCTCAAATTTTGAAAATAATCCAAAATGGCAGGCGGGGATGCAGGAAGCCCATTTTACCTCGGAAGGTCCCTTGCAAGTTGGCTCCACCTATGCTCAAGTGGCCAAATTTTTGGGGCGTCGGATTGAGTCTAACTTTGAAGTGATTGCGTATGAGCCGCATCAGATGGTGAAAGCAATGAGTACAGGTGGCTCATTTCCAATTACCTTTACGCGGACTGTTAAGCCAATTGAAAATAATGAAGATGGTACCCCAAATACAAAAGTGGAAGCCATCGTCGAGGGGGATGCTACTGGATTCTTTAAACTGGCCGAGCCACTTTTGGCTAGAATGGTACAACGCTCGGTTAATGCTGATTATGCTAACCTGAAGAAAATTTTGGAAAGATGATCGGTCGCCGCAAAATTTTTTGTGTTAATATTTAACAATATTGTTAAATTTATGTAAATAAATAATGATTATCAAAGGAGAGCCTGTATGTCTAATCAAGTTGTCAGTTTACTGCACGAACAATTGAAGGGTGCCCGTCAAGTCCTGATGGGAACGATGGATGGGGTAACATCAGAGCAAGCCCATTGGAGTCCGCCAGGTAAGGCGAACCCCCTAGGCGCAACCTACGCCCATGTTTTGACCACCGAAGATGGCGTAATCAATGCGATGGTTCAGGGTGGTGCCCCTTTGTTTGCCTCAAGTTGGGCAGGAAAAGTTGGGGTGAGTGAAATGGCCCCAGGACCAAGCCCTGATCAACCTGGTCTGCCGGATTGGGGTGAATGGGCACGATCAGTGGAAGTGGATGTGGCCGCCTTAGGGGCTTATGCTCAAGCTGTATTTGCTGCCTCAGATGAGTATATTGCTTCTTTGAGTGACGCTGATTTGGATAAACCTGTTGATCTGTCAGCGATTGGGTTAGGTGAGCGAACCGTTGGTAGCCTGATTGGTACAGTAATCTCAAATACGCAATGGCATACCGGTGAGATTGCCTGTTTGAAAGGATTACAGGGCGAAAAGGGATATCCGTTTTAAGTGATTTGAAGTAACTAAGTTTTGTGCATCAGTAAATAGTAATTGAGCAAGCGTAGTGACAATTACCAATTACTATTTACCAATTACCTTTTGAAAAGGAGCTACAATGAGCATTAGCCATAACATTCGTTATCCGGGCGAAAATGAGGCCTATCGTACGGCCCGAAATGAGCTGTTACAAGCAGAGTACGAATTGCGACAAAAAGTTGAGGCGGTCGCTGCAATGCGACGAGGTCTGCCTCTCGGGGGAATTGTTAAGGAAGATTATGTGTTTGCTGAGCAAAATGGTGATGGAACCGCTCATCAAACGAAATTGTCTGGCTTGTTCGCTGACGGGAAAGATACTTTGATGATTTACAGTTTTATGTATGGTCCCGAAGCTGATCCCTGCCCATCTTGCACCTCATTTTTGGATGGCCTTGATGGGAACGTGCCCCATATTAATCAACGCATGAATCTAGCTGTAGTGGCGAGGTCGCCGATAAGTCGTATTCAAGCCTGGGCGGGGGAACGGGGATGGAGTAACCTACGATTGCTCTCTTCTAGCAACAATAGCTACAATGCCGATTACTTTGCCGAGACGCCAGAAGGCCATCAAATGCCAGCCTGTAATGTCTTTCAGCGAACTGATGATGGGATTTATCACTATTATGCCGCCGAAATGCTGTACGCCCCGGTCGATGGGCATCCACGTCATATGGATATGATGTGGCCGTTGTGGAACGTTCTTGATTTAACCCCTGATGGGCGTGGCACAGATTGGGGACCGCAGCTTTCGTATGATTAGAATATTAGGGAATCGATGTCTGTCAAACGGATGCTCTTTTAATGTGGGTTGTATCGCAGGTTAACAGCCTGCGGTACATCATAAATTTTTTTACCAAAAACTTAACAAACTCGTTAAATATTATCAAGATGATGAAAGGAATAAATGATGTCAAACCCAATTACTCAAAGTTATGAGATGAAAGCCAGTGTGACTGATGTTTTTGAGTCATTAACTAACTCTGATGTTATCCAAAAATGGTCAGGTGCTCCAGCAAAAATGGATGCTCAAGTTGGGACCGAATTTTCCTTTTTTGGGGGACAGATTGTTGGGAAAAATGTTGAAATTATCCCGAATCAAAAGATTGTTCAGGATTGGCGAGAGAAGACCTGGGAGGTTGACTCAAAAGTGACATTTATCTTAACAGAGGCAAATGATGGAACGACCGTTGAGTTGATCCACGAGAATGTTCCAGAGGCTTCAGTGGAGTCGATCACGCAGGGCTGGAAAGATTATTATATGGGACAAATTCAGAAGATGTTTGCTGGATAGAAATTTAATTTCACCAGATATTTTACAAAAGGTTATGGCGATGGTTAGGGTCATAACCTTTTGTGATTCAAAGTCGATTGCCAGTCCAAGTTGCTACTTCATACCGAGGCAGGGATAATTGAAGCAGAAAGGCTCATTTTATTCTATATAACAGGAGATACGATGCTAAACAAACTTGGAAGATTGATAATTGGTTCTCTAATTGCTACCTTGGTGATTGTCATCGCAACATATACGTTTGTTGTTGCTTCAACAACTCAAGATGGGCTTGATTTTGATTTCATTGATAAGGTTCAACAAGCTGATGGTGGAATTACCCACGGTCCGTTGAGTGGTGAGGTTACAGATAATTCTGTTGTCCTGTGGGCGCGGGGAAGTATGGCTGGAGCCTTGATTTTTGAGGTTTCATTAGAGGGTGATCTCGTTGCTATGAATGAAGTTGAGGTTGATGAGGGGACTGATTTCACCGGTGAGGTTGAGATCAGTGGTCTAGATCCAGCCACAGACTATGACTTTACGGTGTCTCATGAAGCGGGTGAGGCTGATGTGTCTGGTCGCTTCACAACTGCGCCTGCTAGCGAAGATGCAATGGCATTCAGTTTTGTTTTTGGGGCCTGTTTAGGGGGGCAAGGCTATTGTCGTGATCCTGAAACGGGCTGGGAAATTTTCAATGAAATGGCTGCTGTTGAGCCTGATTTCTTTTTGTTGGTTGGAGATGGGGTGTATGTTGATTCGGCCTGTACCATCGAAGATAATCGCAATGTACCTGGGGCTGAGGAAGTTGCGCATGATTTAGAAGGGTTTTACGGTCGTTATAAATATCATCTCGAAGATGAACCTTACGCGAACTTCTTGGCTGAAACACCAATCTATGTTACCTGGGATGACCACGAAGTCATCGACAATTTTGGTGGGCCTGAGTTGTTGCTAATCAATCCTGATCTCTTCACGGAAGGGCGTCAAGCCTTTTTCGATTATTGGCCGTTGCTAAGTAATGAGACCGATCAAATCTATCGGAAAGTGTCGTATGGGGCGCACGCCGATATCTTTATTCTCGATACGCGCTCCTACCGTGATCCGCTGGTTAATTGGGATCCCAATCCAGTGACAGGTGAGCATAAAACAATGTTGGGTGAAGCGCAGTTTGCTTGGTTGCGCGAAGGCTTGGCCGAATCCAATGCCACCTGGAAATTTATCGTAACCAGTGTGCCCGTTTCGTATCCAACAGGTTTCCCTCAACCACAAGTTGAGGGCCGTGACAGTTGGGCCAATGGCGGCGATCGTAGCGGTTATGAAACAGAAATGATGCGTCTTCTCTTTCACATCATTGGGCAGGATGTGACGAACGTGGTCTTCATCACCGGAGACACGCATTGGCCCTTTGCCATCGAGTATGATCCTGATTTGGATGGTGAGGCTGATTTCTTTGAAGTCGGGGCTAGCCCAATGGCAGCGATAGTTCTTCCACCCACAGAGCCAGACCAGACCTTTAACCCCAATGTGCTCTATGCCGAAGGTGAATTTCTCGGCGATCTCTTCAACTTTGGACAGATTGATATTAGTGAGGCGGGTGACCTAACTTTTCGTATTGTTGACAAAGCGGGTGAAGAACGATTTAGTGTGACGCGTCAACCTCAGGAGTAGATGACCTGTGAATTTAATCCAGGAATTGACCCAAAAACAACTGATCTCTCCGCCTAAATGGCTGCCAAACAACACTCACTATTTGGTGATGATGGGGAGTGTGGCCTATGGGGCATCTAACGACACCAGCGATATCGATGTGTATGGCTTTGCCATTCCGCCCAAAGAGGTAGTGTTTCCGCATTTAGCTGGAGAAATACCGGGCTTTGGTCGCCAAAAGAAGCGATTTGAGCAATATCAGCAACATCATATCGAAGATAAAGCGGCCAAAGGGGGGCGCGGCAAGCAGTACGATGTGACGGTTTATAGCATTGTCAAATACTTTAGTTTGGTGATGGAAAACAATCCTAATATGGTCGACTCACTCTTTGCCCCGTCCCACTGCATTATGTACAGCTCTCAAATTGGGCAGATGGTGCGCGAAAATCGGAAACTTTTTTTGCATAAAGGGGCGTGGCATAAATTTAAGGGATACGCTTACTCCCAATTGAACAAGATGCAAAATAAAAAAGGTCAAGGTCGCCGAGCGGAGTGGGTTGAAAAATATGGATTCGATGTAAAATTTGGGTATCATTTGGTCCGTCTGCTGCTGGAGGTCGAGGAAATTTTAGAGACGGGAAATCTGACTCTGGATCGTAATGGGCAGTTGCTCAAAGCCATTCGAAATGGTGAATGGAACAAGGAGCAAGTCATCAACTTTTTCCACACCAAAGAACAATCTCTGGAGCAACTCTACCACGAAAGTGAATTACCACACTCACCAAATGAGGAAGCCATCAAAGCATTGTTAGTGCGTTGTTTGGAAGCCCACTATGGTGATCTAAGTGATGCTGTCACCATCCCAACTCAGCCCGAAACTACAATTAACCAGTTGATTGATGTACTTAAATCGGCGGGATATGTTTAGGGCCTAACCGATCATTTTTACACAGCTAGTAAGCAGTTTGATTTTGTTCTAACTTGTGTCGGTCGGGCATCCTAAATCGGTTTGGAAAATCTTTCGTAAATCGACAATCAAAAATCATAAATATCCGGACGATCTAACCAAATTTTGTAGCCAACCCTAAGCCTGTGCTACAATGACCTATACTCTAAATGCAAGGATCTAGGCAATGTACGACGAATTTTTTATCAAAGCTCACGAACTAATTCAACAAGGGATGCCCTTTGCCACAGCAGTCGTGGTTCGGGCTGAGAAGCCGACCTCTGGTAAACCAGGTGACAAGGCCATTGTTACTCCAACAGGAATTATGCACGGTTGGATTGGGGGTAGCTGTGCCCAACCGACGGTGATCGAGCAATCGCTCAAGGCGATGGCAGATGGCGAACCCCGGCTGATTCGGCTGAGTATTGATCCCGAGCCACTTGAACCTCGTGCTGGTGTGTTAGATTTACCGATGACCTGCTTTAGCGGTGGTACGCTCGAAATTTATATTGAACCACAGCTACCCCTGCCCCGTTTATTGGTGGTCGGAAACCTGCCTGTGGCCCAAGCTCTGGTTCGATTGGGTAAGGCAATGAACTACAATGTCGTGGCCGTGGACCCTGATACCGAAGGTGAAGGGATGACGGAGGCTGATGAAATTATCACCAATCTGCGAAAGATTGAAGATAAGATCACCCCATTGACCTTTGTGGTTGTCGCCAGCCACGGTAATTTTGACGAGTTGGCCTTAGAGCAAGCGCTACGCTCTAAAGCTGCTTATGTAGCCCTGGTGGCTAGTAAGAAACGTTCTTCTGCGGTGCTTGAGTACTTGTCAGATCAGGGGCTGAGTGAGGCTAAACTGAGTCGGTTAAAATATCCGGCGGGTTTGGATATTCAAGCCCTACGCGGTGATGAAATTGCCTTGAGTATTATGGCCGAAATTGTGCAGCGACGACGGAATGCCGCTCCGTTAGACGTAGAAGAGCTTCTCGAAGATATTGATCTCTCGGCGGGACCAACCGAGGCTTTGGACCCTGTATGTGGTATGACGGTGCAGATTGAGGGGGCTGAACACACAGCAGAGTACAATGGACAAACCTACTATTTCTGTTGTGACGGTTGCAGAACGAGCTTTGTTCAAGACCCCGCCCAGTTTGTTGAAACGCCACCCCCTACTGGTGAGGCTATCGATCCTGTGTGTGGAATGACTGTAGACATCGCCAGTGCGAAATACATGTCTGAATATCAAGGGCAGCTCTACTACTTTTGTATGGCTGGATGTAAAGGTTCCTTTGACAAAACGCCAGAAGCTTATTTGGAAAATATGCCTGACTGAATTTTGATAACGCAATGATGAGATGAAAAGAAATCGGTGAGTAGAAACTATAGATAGTCTCGCTCACCGTTTTCATTTCAACATATTTGTCGAATTGTTGGTTTTTTATGTTGATCAACTTATAATTAGGGATAAGTAGATCTTTGATCAGCCCTTTAATTTGTATTTTGGTGTTCAATGAATTCTTTAGAAGAAATTCGAGCCTGGATTAATCCGATCCCAGACGCCTATAAATATTTGGCCTCGACCTTCGATGTCGAAATTAATCATACCTTACGCAGAATTATTCGTGTGGCTGGGGCTGTTCAGGTTTTAGGGCTTATCTTAGTCATTTTGAATCACAGACCGGCCCTGTATTCTCCTGTGATTGTGGTTTTAGATGTTCTCCTTCTTCTATTAAGTGCATCCCTTATTTATTTTAGCTATCGTCCATTTTATCGTCTCTCTCTATATCACCTGGTCTTTGCGATTGAGTTGCTAATTTTAAGCTTGGCTGGAATTGTCGCTTGGTTGACAGAAACTTGGTTGATTACCTTGTTTTTTTATTTGTTTGTCGTTGTGGTGGGGACACTTTTTTCTTGGTTACCCATATGGAATGTACGACTGCAGGGCGCTATTGCGATCTTGATGGGAGGCGTTTACGGTGGAATTTTACTTCAATCCAAAGAGAGTTTTGTGGTTCATTGGGTGGTTGTTGTCATTATTGCGGCGATGATGATGTCGCTCTATCTGCATGTGATATTTACGGAGCAGCGGTGGCGTAGTTTTTTGAGTCGGCATCAAAATTTTTTGCTCAATGCTGAACTTCAAACAACGAATATGCAGTTGGAGCAGTTAAATAACCGCTTGCAAAATGAGCTAAATCTGGCACACGATATTCAACAAAGTTTACTCCCTTCGCCCTTCCCGGAATGGCCTGGGTTTGACATTGTATGCTATAACAAACCTGCCCGAGAACTTGGTGGAGATTTCTATAGCTATCGTTCTTTTAATGCGGGTCGATTTGGTTTAGCGGTGGGTGATGTTTCTGGTAAGGGGGTGTCTGCTGCTTTGCTGATGGCTGCGACACTATCCTTGTTTGACTCAACGTTGATAACCAGTAGACAACCCGGTGATTTGCTTATCCAGCTTGATGAGGCAATTACAAGTTACACGAAGTCCCATCAACAAAATTGTGCTTTGTGTTACATTGACATTGAACAACAAGCTTCAACTTCTGCCTTTCTCAAAATTGCTAATGCGGCGAGTATTCCCCCCTATATTTTGTCTGCGGATGGCCAATTACAAAGTGTTCCGGTCGGAGGCTTCCCGCTGGGCCAAGAAATGGCGGTTCAATTTGGCTACGACACAGTTTCGGTCAGCCTCACCCCAGGCAATTTTGTTATTTTAACGAGCGATGGTGTCGCTGAGGCACTCAATCCTGACAATGAAATGTTCGGCTTTGAGCGATTAGAAAAAACGCTAATGACCACCTCATCCACCACAGCCCAGAGTGTCTTAGAAGATATTCTGGCAGATTTGACCGCCTTCACCCAGGGTCATGAATTGCACGATGATATTACAATCATCGTATTTCAGTTAGCCCAATAGACCAAACCTACAAATTTTTGTATCCCCCCTACATATTTTTGCCCCAATAAACCTCTAAACTGTTTTATAAAATAGTAATAATTTTTGGAGCAGCTCAAATGAAAACGTGTCCCATTTGTGATATGCGATTTGAAGACGTTTTGTTGGAGTCTAATCTTCCGGCTCATCAGTGCCCAGGGTGTTATGGTATTTGGATATCCTCAAGCGAGTATTTTGTTTGGCGGGGAGAGGATCAAATACTCACAATTGATGATATTGACATTAAAACTACCTTACCAGAGCCGATGTTAGACACAAATAAAGCCTTACTGTGTCCTGATTGTGGGCGATTTTTGAGACGGTTTAAGATTTTGCCTGATGTACTATTCCACCTTGATCGATGCAGTGGATGTCAAGGAATTTGGTTTGATCAAGACGAATGGGACCTCTTGAAATTACAGGATTTGCACCTGAACGTTCATCTATTTTTCACCGATGTTTGGCAACAGAAGTTACGAACTGAAGAGATGCGGCGTCGATTTGAAAAAATGTACCTTGAAAAGTTTGGGACCGAAGATTATCAGAAAATTAAGGAGATTAGGGCCTGGATCACAGCGCACCCACTTTGGGGCAATCTACTGACCTATCTAACAGATAAAGAACCGTATAAAGCGTAATATCGATTAGCTTATCTTGAAAGGAGAAACAATGCAACAGCACCTATCTACACTAAAAAAATCAACCAATGCTGCCGATGAATTTCAGATTAACCCAAAAGACTTTCTATCCCCTAAAAATCAAGGAACGGTAGGAACAAAGATTGCTCAACTTTTCACTTCTTTAGACAATGCCGCTCAGATTTTGAATAGTAGTACGCCGTCTCAAGATGAGACAGGACGATATGTTAATGTAATTTCACCGGTTGTTATCCCTCGGGATACTCGGACCATAACCTGGGTTTTAGGAGCCGTGGTTTTGGCTTTGTTTGGTATCACTGGCTTTGGCGGGCTGTACCTCATTGATAGCGAGTTTTGCTGGTATCTTTTTGGCCCCCACTACTGGCTATTATGGCTTGGTTATATTGGCTTTAGTATCTGGCGCAACAGTTTTGTGGAAATTCCAGATGGATGCCAAGCGTTAATTACCCGATTTAGTAAGGTTGAAGAGATTGTAGGACCTGGACGTAAAAGCCTGTTAAACCCCTGGCGTAAAGTTGGCTATATTGTGAATACCACAAAGGAGTATCCATACAATGCACCTATTCGACAGGCCCCAACTCAGGGGCGCGTAGAGGCTTCGATTGATCTATTTTTACAATTCAAAATTGAAGATCCGAGCGAATTTATTTTCTCGTTAGGGGGTGCCCCTGGATTTTCAGAGAAGTTGCACAACGCAATTGGGGAGGTCACTCGGGCCTTAATTTATGAGCAGAAAGCAGAAGACATTTATGACCTTGTTGGCGAAAGCACCCAATCCCTACTTGATAATTTGAACCGGCAATTCTTGCCAGCTGTGCGGTTCGTTAATGCCAACATTACCCACGCTGAGCCAGCGAGCCAAGAGTATCGGATGGACTTAGCTGCTGCTGAGATTATTCGGGTAGCCAAAGAAGCTTATACCTATGAATACAAATTGAAGCTGCGTAAAGAACAGGATGAAGGGGATTTGAATAAGGAGTTGGCCTCATTACGGGAAACGTTGTCGGAAATTCAAGCCGAAATTGCTACCTATCAAGCCCAAATTGATACAGCGAGAGAAAAAGCTGTTAACCGAGCGAGTGCCTACGCTCAACGCCTACTGATTGAGGCGGAGAGTGAAGCGAAAGCTAACGCGGCATTACTGGAAGCGCAAGCTTTAGATATTCGGGCCTTAAACAGTGCCAAATATCCAGAAATTTTGGAGTATCGATTTAAGCAAGAAATGCTGCGGAAAATTGAGAATATAGCAGATAAATTACCTCAAATTGTCAATATTGGGCCTGAGGCTCAAAAGGAAATTGATTTTATGAGTGTGGCCCAACAGCTACTTGGTTCAACCGGTGAAACTCTATATACCACAGAAGAGTTACAAATGATCCGAACCAAGATGGAGACAATTAAGAAGCGTATTCAAACAAGACATCAGGAAATCAAGCGTCTAAATGCAGTAGGCGAAGATATTACCGTGGAAGGAGTGACGGCGTGATGACAGCAAACGTAGGCTTTTCAAAGGTTAAAGAAGTTGTTGCCACTTGGAATCATATTCGACAACTGTTACGATCAGGTGATCAAGGGTATCTAGTGCCAGTGGTGATCCCTAAAGGGCGTCGAGGCTATACCTGGCTTATCTTAATAACTCTCGGTTTATATGCCTTTGGATTTGCGGCGGTTGTAGGCTGGTTTGCCCTTAATGATGGCGGCCTCTTAACCGGTTTCCTTGTCTTAGTCGGATTGCTTGGTGGAATTTTAGCGATTTTGTTCGGCCTTTTGACCCTTTGGCGTCAAGCAATCGTTGAGATTGAGGAAGGAACGACCGGAATATATTCCCGATTTGGCAAAATTGAAGGTGCGCTGCCTCCTGGACGCAACATTTTGTGGCGCCCCTGGGGAAAAGTAGAGTTTATTGTGGACACATCCACGGAAATTCCGTACACGGCCCCGGTGCTGTCATCACCAACCCGTGAGAATGTTCCCCTAAAATCTATCGAATTTTTTCTGAAATTTCGAATTGTCGATCCTATTCTATTTGTGCAACGCATTGGAGCCAGCAACTTTGATGTGGTGCTTAGTAGCGCCGTTCAGGATGCCATTCGCCAACGCAGTCGTCAGATTGAAACAGCTCGGGCTTATGATCTGCGAGGAAGTAATGTCGAGGATATGCAGCTTTATTTGAATAAACAAATGGAGCGATATGGGGTACGAATCATTGGGGCCAATATTCCTGATGTCCAGTTACCTGATCAATATCGAGAAGATTTAGCGACACGCGAGCGAACCGCGAAGGAACTGATTGCTTATGAAAAAGAGTGGGAGCTTATTAAGAAGCGCCGGACTGATACCATCTTGATGGAAATTGAACGGGCTAAAAAAGAGCGAGATGAAAAGATTGTCGCTGTAAAAGAGTCGGTCAATAAAGCGCAAGAACAAGTGGCTCAGATGCTACAAGAGCGTGAAGCTGAGGCTGAAAAGATACGACTTGACATCGAAGCGGCGGGGCGGGCTAACTTGAAAGCTGCTGAAAATGAGGCCCGAGCTTTGACCACCCTTGGTCAATCCTACCAGGATAATCAAGCAATGCTCCATTATGAATTACGACTGCAGGCTTTGAACGTGGCTGAAACATTACTCCAAGAAGCACCCCGTCCGATTGTGGTCAATAGCAAAATGGAAGAGGGCTCTGCCTTGTCCACCTTGGTGATGGCCCAGATTTTGCCCCAGGTGATGAAACAGAACGGTCAGCGCAATGATATGGAGCCACAATTTGTGCCATATCAACCTGTCACTGATCAATAGTTTTTACAGGTTTGGGTTTTGTAAGCGATAATGCTGCCTGCATTATCGCTTATTTTTATTTCTGAGGAAACTCTGAGGAAACCCTGAGGTGGTTGCATAGCCTAGCAGGACTGCTTGAAGGAGGACTGCTAAAATGCTAAAATTCGACAGACCGTAATATATTGGACCAACAGTTTAAGGGGGAGTATGGCGATCATTCGAAATTGGAATACCTACAGTCCGACCTATCGAACGAAGGAGATTAAGCTTTTAGCCCGATGGATTCACGCCGGGAAAAGTGGCACAGTTGTAGGCTTGCCAGGCTGTGGTCGTTCAAACTTATTGGGGTATTTGTGCCATCGCCCTGATATTTTGGCCCAATATCTCCCCTCAAATAGATTGCCTGTTGTATTAATTCCTATCGACTTTAGGGATTTTATAGGGCACAACATTTCTGTATTATATAGGCTCCTGCTTCGGGCCTTTGATCAAATCCGACACCATTTACCATCAATTTTAGCTGAATATATCAGAACAGCTTTTGAAGCGCACAAGACCGAACAGGACTTTTTTGTGGTGCAAAGTGTGCTGTACGATATTTTAGGCCACTGTAAACAGAGCAATATTCAGATTGTATTTGTTCTGGACCATTTTGACCATCTCATTCATTCTTCCTCCCCTGAGGCTGCAAATGTTTTACGTAGCTTGCGTGATCGTTATCGTGGCACAGTGAGCTATCTGGTTGGGTTACCCCAAGAAATCGTCTATTTTGATAATGTTGCCAGTTTGGCAAAAATGTATAATTTGCTCGATGGTCAAGTCTGTTGGGTTGGGGCTATGTCTGTCGAAGATAGCCTGGCTATCATTCGGCAGGAAACCCATACCTCGCCCGTTCCTCCTACAGAAGCGGAAATCGCTCAGATGTTGAGACTGACCGGGCATTTCCCAGCCCTTATCAAAGTGATTTGTCATTGGTGGTCAGCCCAATCCGTGCCCCTATCAACAGAACAATGGCCTAAATTTTTATTAAGAGAGCATAGTGTCCTCCATAGGCTTGTTAGAGTCTGGGATTTTCTTAGTCAAGAAGAAAAGCTGGTGTTAATTGAACTTCAGAAGCTACAAGATCAAAAACAGAAGAAAACAAAAGCATCATTTTCCCTGGGGCAGCAAAGTCTGATAACCCAATATGGGAGTACTCTGAAGCGATTGGAGATGAAAGGGCTTTGTTTTCAACAAGAGGGTCTTTGGTTACTGCGAGGCGAGTTGCTTCTAGAGTATGTTCGGTCGGGCCAAGGTCTTAATCTTGGTCGAATTTGGCAAAATGAACAGGAGCAAATTCTACAAGGGCACTCACCCATTGCTGGTCTAACAAATTTGCAACGAAAAATTTTGATTTATTTTTTAACGCAACCTCACAAAAAATTATCTCATACCGATATTATCGTTAATGCTTGGCCTGATGATGTGCTTCGTGAAGGTGTCACGAATGAAGCCCTATACACCCAAATCAAAGACCTACGTGAGAAAATTGAACCTCAACGTCGAAACCCTTGTTATATCATTAAGTGGCGGGGACAGCCGGAGGGAGGCTATCAATTTTTCCCCGAAGGTCGACCAAAAAGTAGTTTAAGTCTTTAGGTTTCCTCCGAATTACCTCAGATTTAGTCCAAAGATTTTCCTCTTGGTTTGATATAGTGAAAGCTGTTGCAACAGTAGCTGATTATTTAGTGACGGTCAGCTATATCTCAGTGTCCACCTAGATGAACTCAATCAACAGGTCACATCTTTCATAATGGAAAAGAGGTATAAAAGCTATGTCTAATCTTCCGATTTTGCTTTCAGATCAAGAAATTAATCAACTCATTATGTGGGTACGTGAGGCTGGTCAAATTGCTCTCAATCAATTTGGGAAAATTACAGCGCAGATTAAAGCTGATAATAGTTTGGTCACATCAGTTGATATAGAGATCGAACAATTGCTATCGACTCGTATTAAAAATTTATTTCCAGACCATGAATTTATTGGTGAAGAACGAAATGAATGGGATGTGAGGGCTGATACGACTTGTATTTGGGTGATCGATCCATTAGACGGTACAACTGCATTTACGCAAGGGTTACCTGGCTGGGGAATTTCCCTCGGCTTACTATATCGCGGTCAGCCCTATTTCGGCTTATTTTATATGCCCCTTATTGATGATCTAACCTGTACACATTTTTCAGAGGCCAGTAAAGTGAAGCAAACTAAAAAGGTGCGTAGGAGTTGGGGGCAAAAAGGATTTCTGGCTGTTGGTTCATCAAGTGTACATCGTAAATTTAAAATGAATGTTCCCCGGGTCCGAGCTTTAGGCAGTGTAGGGGCTAGTTTAATTTACACCGCTAGAGGAACGGCCAGTGCAGCCTTGCTGCCAAAGGCACGGATATGGGATATTGTCGCGGGTGGGGCAATTTTGCAGCAATCAGGGGGGAATTTGCAATATTTATCAGGAAAATCTGTCGATTTTTTAAGCCTGCTTGATGGACAACTTCCCCCAGAGTCCATCATTGCAGGACATCCAAATATGCTCAAGGAACTAAAACAAACAGTTCAACCATTTCCCTAGATAGAATTGGGTTGATTGAGAGACGTGGTAAAAGGTTGAATCATCTGAAAAACAAGGTAAAATCAGAACGTACAATTTATCATTGAACTCCAATCACTTGGATTATTCGACCATCACTTAAGGTAGGACAAATATATGCGTAACCCGAGACCGCTGTATATCGGCGCAGGGGCCCTGATTTTTACTGGTTTAATCTGTACAGTCTGTTTGTTTTGTGTTGTTACATTTGGTATTCTCACGCCAACCTCATCAGAAAGCCCGACACCTCGAATTATACGTCGTTCAACGGCTGCTCCTGTTATACCCACGTCAGTGGCTGCTGGTGATACAACAGCTCCTGTAATAACCGATGGGGGCCAGGAGACTGTACCGGAAAATAACGGCGGTGCCGCCTCTCAGGTGGAGAGTCCTGGCGAAACAACAGGGGGTGAACAAAGCCAAGAAACACAGCCTGTACAACCTCCAGCTGCAGAGCCTCAACCAGAGGGGCAAGAAGTTAACCCACAAGAAGAACAGGCTGTAGTGGAGCAAAATGAGGGGGGAGATGCTGCCAATCAAGTTGAGCAACTTCCTCCCACACCTACACCTGTTCCTCAAATTGTCTCAAGTGATGCGCGATTAGTTATTACTCGTTATGATCCAGCCACTGAATTCGTCGATATCAAAAACATCGGTGGTGCAGCGCAAGATTTAGCGGGCTGGCGTTTGGTTTCAGAAACAGGTGGCGAAGAATGCCCCTTAGGGGGTACCCTTGGTCCCAACGAAACGCTCCGCATTTGGGCGCAGACGGCCAATGCGGAGCAGGGTGATTACAATTGCGGCTATAATGAAGAGATTTGGAGCGATGACGAAGAAGATGCAGCGACGCTCTATGATGCGAACGATCAAATGATCTATCGCCGAAAATAATCGTATTAGCTGTTGATTTTGGCTCGACTATCTAAGGCATCAATGGTATCTTGGGTTACTTTCTCAATGTCTTGCATGCCATCAATTCTGACCAACAAGCCTAAATTGTCATAATAATCAATCAATGGCGCAGTATTCTCATTGTAGGTGTCAAGTCTGGCCCCGACAACTTCAGGTTTGTCATCCTCACGCTGATATAGATGTTCCCCTTCACACCGATCATAAGGGCAAGTCTGAAATGGGTTAAACATTTTGTGGAAGGTATGCTGGCAAGAGCGGCAAATGAAGCGGCCTGATAAACGAGCAACTAATTCATCATTTGCCACCTCATAATATAAAACAGCCGTGAGTTGGCGATTTAATTCATTCAAAATTACATCTAATGCCTCGGCCTGAGGCTGAGTTCGGGGAAATCCATCAAGAATAAAGCCTTCTTGAATATCAGGCTGTTCCAGGCGATCCTTGACCATCGCGGCTGTAACATCATCGGGCACAAGTGCACCTTTGTCCAAATACTGCTTCGCTAGTTGTCCAAGTTCAGTATTATTTGATAGATTCTCTCGAAATAGATTCCCAGTTGACACGTGTTGTAAATTAAAATGAGTACAAATTTTGTCAGCCTGGGTTCCCTTACCTGCCCCTGGTGCTCCTAGAAAAACAAGATGCATTTTACGATCCTCTTTCGGTTTAATGTATTTATATGCATAATAAAATCCGCCCAACGGGGACTAAATGTCGGAGGCGGATTCTATTAACTTTCGCTGCCCAACCATTGGACTGGTTTAATTTTCAAAATAGATTGAATGTCTTATATAAATTTGGCAGGCTAAACTTAGTTATCACCCTCACCACCGTCTTCGGTCTCAGCTTCCGTATCACTCTCGGATGCCTCACTCGCCGGGGCTTCTACATCATCAAGAAGGTTATCCTGACCTTCAATTTGGACAGGGGCTTGAACATTAGTCGGGTTGTGTCCTCCGCCAGCCCCAACAAGAAAACTAGCTGCTAAACTGAGGATCATAACGCCACTAATGATGTACAACAGAATTCTCTGCATTGTTAATTTTTGAGGTTTTGCTTGATTTTTTGGTTGGGGTGGTCCGGATGCCCGTTGCCCCTTTTTTTTGCGCTTTTTGGATACTGGCACGACGTTACTCCATCTTTAAATAATTTCAATTGTCTCAAGATTATACTCTGAGGGCACATAGTTGGCAAGCACTTTCGGATTGACTCTCTAAATGGTCAGACTATAATACAGAGCTTCCAACTCTCTGAGCGACTTTACAAGAGCGTATGTATAAACAATTCCAGATTTTCCCCTTAAAAATACTCAGAATTTGTATATTTGTCGGCACTATTTTGCTGATTACGGCACAGTGTAGCTCCACTAACCTACCGCCTACCCCAGAGCTACCAACAACACCAGATAGCCCGCCTCTATCTATTGCGATATTGTCCCCGGCCACTGGTGAGCTTGAAATATTTGGTCGGCAGTTGCGCAATGGAATTTTTCTGGCCATAGATGAGATAAATCAAACAGGCGGTGTCTTTGGGCATATAATTGAATGGCAAATATATGACACGGCGTGCGATTTTGAGATCGCACAAGAGATGGCTCAACAGGTGATTGATGATGGCCATCTGTTTGTGATTGGCCCGCTTTGCTCCGAGGCAGCACTTGGCGCTGTATCCATTTTTGAAAACCACGCAATTTTGATGTTGACTCCCACAGGAACTCATCCTCAAATTACCCGCGACCCAACAAATAAGACACGCTCAAAAATATTCTCAATCGCCCATGATCTTCCCAGCCAAGGACAGGTAGCTGCTAAGTTTGCTTATACCCATCTGAATATTCAGCAGGCAGCAATTCTAGCTGATCCGGTCGATTCGTACGATCGATTTGTGGCGGATGGATTTCGAGAGACATTTGAGGCATCAGGGGGGGAAATTGTTTATAAGGCGTCATACCCAAGAGATACAAGTGATATGGTGGCTCAATTTTCAGAGATCACTAAAGCGGGGGTCGAAGCAATCTATCTCCCTGCCCCACCCTTTATTGTACATCACGTCATCAACGAGTTTAATGCTTATCAGGCAACATCTGGCGGACAAAATGATTTGATCTTTATTGGCAGTGATCGTTGGGGAGAAGACGCCTTAGATTTTGATGTAGCAAGGGGACAATATTTCTTGGACCATTTCTGGCTTTCTGATACAAATGATTTTGCTCAAGCGTGGACGGCCACCTATCGGGCAACCTATGCTATAGAACCAGACACTTTATCCGTGTTGGGGTATGATGCGATGTTTGTTTTATTGCAAGCCTTGGAGCAAGTAGGAAGTAAAGATCCCAATGTCATTGCTGAAGCTTTGGCGACAAGCACATTTGCCGGTCTTACTGGGCCGATCTCGTTTGACGATCAAAATAGCCCTATCAAACCGGTGCCCATCTTGCAAGTTCAAGACGGGCAGGTAGAATTGTCTGTCGAAATTACCCCTAACCAATAAAAATTGGCCAAGTAGTCATAGGGCTATAAGCGAGACGTATCATTGCTCTCAAGAATACCATCTGTCGCCTCTATGAGATTAGATGCAGCTTCAAGAATTCCTTGAATCATCTCGATTTGAGTGTCTGAGAGTGAGGATTTTGAGAGCAGTTCGGAGTAACCAATAATAACACTCAGGGCAGTACGAAGTTCATAAGACATAAACTCAGATAAGGCGTTTTGTCTTTCTTCTGCCTCACGAAGTTGCTTCTGACACGTTTCCAGTTTAGCCTGTAGCTCAGATTGGTTAGACATTTCGGTTCCTAATTAAGTGGTTGACCTCTATTTTCCACGCACTTATGAAACCAACCATTTATGTAAGCTGGATTATCTGCTGACGTAAGTTTGTTCTTCAAATGCTTCTCCAGCTTACTTAAGATGTTTTAAAGGCGCAAACGTGGATCTAGTGCATCCCGAAGACCATCTCCTAGCAGATTAAACCCTAAAACAGTAATCATAATTGCAATCCCTGGAAATAGAACCAGGTGGGGCGCACTAAAGAGCTGATTCCGCTCAGATGCAAGCATCGATCCCCATTCTGGGGCAGGTGGCTGAGCACCGAGACCGAGGAATGAGAGGGCTGCAGTCTCCAGAATGGCTGTGCCAATCCCCAAGGTGGCTTGCACAATGAGCGGCGGGAAGGCGTTAGGTAAGACGTGTAGAAACAAAATTCGGGCTGGTTTATTGCCAATAGAACGAGCGGCAGAGACGTACTCTTCTTCCTTCACTGAGAGAACAGTTGACCGGATAACGCGCGCATAGGCTGGCGTAGAAACGATGGCGATGGCGAACATCGCGTAGAATAACCCTCGCTGTTCAAAGACAAATTCAGGCACAGAATTCCTGAATACCTCTTCGGCTGCTTCGTTATTGTCAAACAGGGTCCGTAAGGCACTGGTAATGGCAATGGCCAGTAGTAAAAAGGGGAAGGCTAGAAGAACATCCATAAACCGCATGATGATGTTATCGAGCCAGCCACCAATAAAGCCAGCGACTGCCCCCAATAATGTGCCTACAATGATTGCAGCACCAATAGTAATAATCCCAACAAACAGTGAGATTCTGGCCCCATAAACAATTCGGCTAAATTCATCACGAACGTTTCCGTCGACACCCATCAAATGTTGGGGCTGATCTTCAGGACAGCCAAAAATGTGTATACAAGGCGGTGTTCGTTTTTTGATATCCTCAATACCAATCAAAGATTGATTAGGATCATATGGAGCAATAAGTGGAGCAAAAATGGCAATGAGTATTAGTATCCCCAGAATGATCATGCCGGCCACACCAGATCGTTGCCGAAATAGACGACGCAGGGCGGAAACCCAAGGATTATCAGATTTTTTTATTCGTTCACTTGTAGAAAGTTGTATCACTGTCATAAGTTTATTCTCACCCTTCTCCTAAATTATTCTAATCGAATCCGTGGGTCAAAAAAGCCATACGATAAATCCACAATCAAGTTGATAACAATATAGGCTGTGGCAATAACAACGGTAAAGCCTTGAATGATCGGGAAATCACGGGCCGTTATGGCTTCAAACAAACTGCGCCCGACACCAGCCAAAGAGAAAATCGTCTCCGTCAAAATTGCCCCGCTGAAGACAGTCCCTAATTGAAGACCAATAATGGTCACAATCGGCAGTAAGGCATTACGAAAGGCGTGTCCCAAGATTACTTGACGACTAACTAGACCTTTCGCTCGGGCGGTACGCACATAATCCAAGCTGAGGACCTGCAACATACTGGAGCGGGTCATTCGGGCAATAATTGCCATGGGGATGGTGCTTAGCGCGACAGCAGGGAGGATCAGGTGGGTCACTGCATTTTTGAGAACTTCCCAATCGAGGGTGATGAGTGAATTGAGGATAAACATGTTGGCAAAAAATTCAGCAAGGCCAAAGAAAGTACTTTCTTCAGTAAGTTCCCATCCGTAGACCTCATAAAATGGAACAGCAACAACCCCGGCAGACAATCGGCCGGATGGAGGCAACCAGAAGGGTGTGTCTTTCAGCAAAATAGCGAAAACATAGGCCAGCATCAAGCCCAGCCAAAAGACAGGCATCGATACCCCAATATTGGCTCCGACCATTGTGCTCAGATCCACGAGAGAATTGTGGCGAATTGCTGAGATGATACCTAAGGGAATACCAATCAAACAAGCGATAAAAAGACCCGCAATCCCCAATTCAACGGTTGTAGGCAGCCGTTCAATCAAAATTTGGGTAATGGGCCGATTGAAGCGGATAGAATTACCAAAATCGCCTTGGGCTAAATCACCAATGTAGACCGCAAGTTGGACTGGGATAGGTTGGTCCAGCCCCTTATCGGCCATAAACTTCTCACAAACCTCAGGCGTTGCTTTCTCTCCCAAGATGGCCTTACATGGATCGCCAGGGATTACCCGACCAATCACAAAGGCGACAACCAAAACACCTAATAGAACAGGGAATGAGGCCAGAATTCGACGAATAGTATATTGTATCATAAGCTATTCCTTCTTGGAGATTTATTCAAGGGCTTGACCCAGTAGTAAGTAGAACGCCCGGAGCAAGCTCTTGGCTAAATACTGTGATAGTTGAAACGTTTTTGCTAAAAATGGTGGGATGATTTACCAAACGGTAAATCATCCCACACAAATGGCTAATTACTCAACTTAGCCAAAGAGTACCTATTCGGCATTCATGAGACCATCCCAGAGGTAGGAATAGTAGTCGAAAGAGCCGGTGGTGCCGACGTGGCTTGGGTTAGCAGCATCGATACCAGCGGCCCAAGAGGCGACAACATCGTTAGAGTCGAGCGTAGAGCCATCGTGGAAGGAGACACCTTCACGAAGGAAACAAGTCCAAACGGTTGAGTCAGCATTGGGCTCACAAGAGGTGGCC
>JANQQF010000138.1 GCA_028285035.1 Phycisphaerae bacterium | reverse complement strand
GAGATATTACGGAGGCTGCCGCATCTTGTCTATCAGGGTGCGGTATTTTTTTCAGTTTTCTCTTCTCTTTACACTTTTTCGGTTTATGACCACCTCTCACCTAACTATTTAGAGCTTACGCAGAATAGGGATAAGCTGTCGGTTGAGCTTGTCGAAACCAGACATTTTTCCCTGAAAACGTTAATTTCGACAGACTCAATCAACGTTTTGTGTCGGTCCTAACCAGCCACGATAAGGTTTTCTTAGGACCTTTGACCCTATTGTATCCACCTCAAAAATCAGTTACACTGATGTCTGGTGGATCATTAAATTTTTTGAGATTAATTGATCGCACTTTAAAAATTTTAGCCTGCAATACGAGGTCGTTCGGAGAAAATTATCTCTCACGCCACCTGTCCGAGTCAGCTTAATCAGCGACTTGGGATTGCAGGGGGCGTTTTTTATTTTACGGCTCGACAGGATAGAGAGAAATGAGGACGCAATGGGTATCAAACGTCTGGCAAAATCAATCCTCACCCTCATCGGTCTGATACTTCTACTCACCCCCCTACTTGAGACTAGCCACGCCCAGACTGATGGCAGTACACTTACGGTCAATGCCTGTAGGGATCAGAATGCAAATGGACTATGTACTGACTCCGTTGATGGTTCAGCTCCAGCGGAGGTCGAGGCTTGTCTCAATAACACCACAAATTGTCAGCCCGTTCCTGCTACATTTACAGGGTTGGCAAGTGGTAGTTACACAACATTTCTGCAATTCCCTGGGAGCAGTCAAGGTTATTATCCTACCACAGGACAATCAGTCATTGAGATAGGAGAGAGTGAAAGCATCACTGTAACCCTGGGTGCGGTTTATCCGATCCACCCCAAAGGGGTTGCGGTTCATGAGCTGTTGAACAAAGTATATGTGGCATTTCAAGGTCCAACGGTTGAGGGCGAAAGCCCCCATCCCTTTGTAGCCGTGATTGATGGTAGCACAGATGAGGTTTTATATACGATCCCAGGGGGAGAGAATGGTCTGGTTGATCCCAGCCCTCGTACAGGCTTTTCCGGGATAGGCCGTGAGCCGTGGGGCGTGGCCGTGTCTGGCGATGGCCAATCTGTTTTAGTGGGGTCCTTCCGTGATGGCTTAGTTTCCTATATCGATCCGACCTCAGATATTGTAACGACCAACTATTCATTTGGCACAAACTTTCAACCGACCAGCCCGACAGTGAATCCTGTCACTGGTTATGCCCATTTTCCAGACTACGCTCAAGGTCATTTGCTGCTTCTTAACACAACCTCAGCTAACCCTCAAATTGCAGCTCCCTTTGTGGAAAACCCACCGAATGCGTTTAGCCCTTTCGAGGTGGTCACCGCGAGAACAATCGGTAGCCACAATTTCATCACCCTACGGGATGCTGAAAAACCATCTGCCTATAAGATTGTCGGGCTTGATAGCGTCGCCCCCTTTGGGCTTGAATTTAAGGACATCATCTTTCCCGACGGCTCCACGGGTCCACCTCACGCGATTGGGTTATGGCAGACGAATGGGATGAGCGAGCCGCGTTTGTTTATCACCTATGCCGATGATCCACGGGAAGGTATCGCCCCTGATTTTATCAATCCTGATAAGGTTTTGATTTATGAATTCTCAACAATAACCCCAAAAAATCTAACCCTCCTGAACTCAAACATTATGGTGGGTGATTACGCTGAGGTTGGCTTGATTTTTAACGAAGCCGCCAATCATATGCTCGGAACCTATGCTGGTTTTGCTTATGATAGCCGCAATGGACACGAAATTGCCTGCGATAATTTAAGTCGAGGGGGCACATATGCCTTGAGTTTTGACGGGGATTATTTGGTTGATGGGGCAGATGTTCCCGGTCAAACGTGGCGACTGCCCCAAACCGTAGTTGGTAATCCACCGCTAACAAACGAAAGCTTGCAGTGGCGAAACCCCTTTGAAATCGCAATCAATCCGAACAATGGCAAGGTTTATGTCACGGATCGTTGCTGGAATGAATTTCCAGCAGGGGGCCAAGCTGGTGGCGGAGCGGTTCTAATTTTTACAGATGCATTCACTGAGGACCCAACACCAACTGTTACTCTCACAAGCACACCAACGCCTGAACTAACCGTCTCCCCTGATGTGACAGGCACCAGTACTGTCACGCCAACTAATGAAGGGGGGACTGCCACCCCAACGGGAACACTTACCCCTGATCCGTCTGAAACAGGGGAGGCAACCAGTACCATTCAACCAACATCTGATGTCACGACCACCCCAACCCCTGACTTAACCGTCTCGCCTGAAACCACAGGGACTGTCACGGTCACCCCAACAGGGACACTGACACCAATTGCAACTGAAACAGGGATCGCCACGGTTACTGTTCAACCAACATCAGTAGTCACTACTACATCAACCCCTGAACCAACCGTCACAGGGGAGGCAACTAGCACTATTCAACCAACCTCATCACCAATAGCTACTTTGACGCCGGAGATAACCGTTTCGCCTGAGACAACAGGTACCAGCACTACCACACCAACGGGGACACTCACGCCTGATCCTTCCGAAACAATTGTAGCAACCAACACCGTTGAACCAACATCTGAGGTCACGGTCACTCCAACCTCTGAGCTAACAACCTCTCCAGAAGCGACCATTACCAACACAGTTACTCCAACCGAAGAGGGAACGACCACCCCCACACCAAGACTCACGCCAGGGGCAACTCAAACTGGTGAGGCAACTGAGACACCAACCAATGGAGAGAGCACTGCGACACCTACCCTTACACTGACACCAGACGGAGCTCAAACAGCCGAGGCAACAAGAACACCACAACCAACCGTTGATGTCACAGCCACCCCAACAAGCGGGGTTACAGTCATTGTCACCCCAGAGCCTATTTCTACCTCAACCAGCACCCCCGAAGCGACAGGTACAAGTACGGTTACCCCAACCAATGGCACGAACACCACCACACCAACGGGAACACTGACACTAGATGGAACTCAAACAGCTACAGAAACAAGTACACCCCAACCAACCGCTGATGTCACAGCCACCCCAACGGGTGGAGTCACGGTCATTGTCACCCCAGAGCCTATTTCTACCTCAACCAACACCCCTGAAGCGACCAGCACCAACACAGTGACCCCGACTGATGAGGGGAGCATCGCTACCCCAACTGGAACACTGATACCTAATGCAACCTTAACCAGTGTCGCAACTGGCACACCTTCTAGTGTGGTCACCGTCGTTGTCACCTACGACCCTATCCCGTTTGAAACAAACACCCCAGAAGCTACACCAACACCACACCCCAACAGCGCTGTTACTGTCATCGTGATTTATGACCCCATTCCAGTGCCAACACTGACCCCAACAAGCTTGTCCGTTAATCAGGTTACAACTCATTTAACAACTTCTGTGATCAGCCAAGTTATTCTTGGTGAACAGTTACAAAATGGCAGTGGAGCAACAATCATCGTCAATGAAACTCATCAGGTGACCAATAGTGATCCATCAGGTCACTTTACCATCGATGAGGTGGCGATTGGCTTGACAACAAATATTACGGCTCAGGCACCCGGCCATCTTTCTGCCATCTGCCACGATGTTGCCATCACAGGACCAGACAAGATAGGGCTAAACCCGATTGCCCTACTCAGTGGGGATGTAAACGATGATAATTTAATCGACATTAGCGACATCATGATTATCACCGCCAATATGGGACAGATTGCCCCGAACTTACCTGCTGATCTTAACCAAGATGGCAAGATCGATATTTTGGATATCAATTTAGTTAGCCGCAACTTTGGTCAGGCTGGGCCACAGCCTTGGGGTTGCCTTGGCAACAACTCAACAGTGTTGTCAACCCAAATTGAATAATCGACCTCCCGCTTGTCGGGAGGCATTAGGATAGGAAAGCCCCGCTGGGGCTAATAATTTATTCTATATCAAATCGCATTTGGTTGCTGTCATACTCTTCTTGCTCTCGGGTGTACTGTCTCACCATCGCTTCATCGTATCCGATTGTACTCACACAGTATCCCTTGCCCCAGAAATGTAAGGGCATTGCTAAACCTGATATTACTCATCCACTGATGAAAGAAGAGTTTCTGCCCATAATCTTCTACACGAATGTAACCGCCCAACTCGGTGGTTTGCCGTGGCGAGACTAATAGCAGGTCAATATCTTGGGTGGATATGAAAATATTGGGATCAAATTGGGGTGAGGCACCTAAGGCTGAAAGTATAATTTCAATGCCGTTGGTCTGCTCAGCCAGTTCAATGTGATAATTTTTATAAGTTCCTGTGACTTGATTGACCCCTGTCAAAACGTCACGGGGCGTGAATGTCCACTCGTTTTCTTCTGCGAGTTGTTTCCAGGGGTGGGTGGGGTATAACATAGGTTAAGAACCAGATTACTCACCTTGAATAATTTTCAAGATTGGTTCGTGTAAATTCTCCCTTTTCCATTTATCAACGGAGTTATCTCTTTCTTCCTGGCTGGGGTTTGATTGGATTGCTTCATATTCTTCTGAGTAACGCCAATCATGCCATGGGCTACCAGAATTTACTAACGTTTTACCAGTTTTTATATCATATAGACTATGATACAAGCCACCTCGCATAAAGACCAGATATGTCTCATTAATAAATTCTATATTTGGATTCTGTGTGTGATGTCCACCTTCAGCATAATTTGAAACAATAACATTTTTCCGATAGATACCATCAACATATTCGCCCCAAGATACCTGATAACTCTCAATATCAAAGCCCTTTTCAAACTTGAATACATGCCAAGTTGTATCACCTACCAAGACCGTGGTATCAATAAATAATGCAAATATATGTTTGCCATCAGGTGAGGGCAAATGTTGAACATAGTGAAACTCTGCAGTCTCAGGATGCCAAGTCTCGGCAGAGATTGATGAAGCAGTTTGTCGCCAAGCGATAATGCATACTGTACAAATTATGATAAAAGGGCAATAGGCAAGCCTACTATCAGATACGCATATTTTTTATTGGATAATTGTTCATAAAGTGATGTCATTACTAGTACAACTCAAAAAATATACACACCTCACTTCACCGCTGGAGCATCCGACACCTCGACCAACATCCCCCCCGGCGCATACTTGGCGACCAAATCGAGCAGGGTGCCTCGGGGATTGACGGTCACGGCGAGGGTGTCGAGATCTTCTTGGCTGAGAATGTATTGAATGGCCTCATAGTCACCGCCACTGTTGCCCGCGTAGAAAACAATCGGCTGGTCGGATTGGGTTTCGATGTAGTTTTGGATGGCAACGGCTTTGCCGGGACCATCGACGATGTTGCGCTCGAGGAAGAAGGGATGGTCGGGGTCGCTGATACGAACGAAGCGGTCATCATAGACCACGGTAAAGGTGCCGGAGGGGGATTGTTTGGCAGCATTGCCGACGATTTGGCACTGCTCTAAATCCGGGGCGATGGGATCACAATCTTGATCCAGCAAGGTATAGTCCATCGTGTCATCAAGGTCAGCTAGAAGGGTGGCGATCACATAAGGATTGCTACCCGTAATGACCCACACTTCAAAACCATTGTTAGCCAATTGCTGGATCACATCAAGCATCTTGAAGTAGGCGTAATCCTCGGTTGGGTACGCTTCCAGATAGGCTTGCACCCCCTCGTGGACCTCCAGCGGGGTCATCCCCATCTCAAAGGTGGCGATCTGGGCAAACTTGCTGTAGGCACTCAAGGCCACATCGGTTTTGCCTTCCAAATAATCATCCCGCCGGACGATGTTGGCAATCTGCTCGCCATCGACGGTATCAAAGGCCGGGAAGTAGCCGTTCTCAGCCCCCCACAAATGCCATAACGATTGGCCTGAACGGGTACTTCCCGAGTGGAAATCGCCCTCTTTGATGGTGATCGACTCGCTGTACAACGTCCCATCCCAATCAGTCGCCGCGACATAGCCTTTGCCTTGGTGGGTCTGGATAAAGGCGTCGATTTGGGCCAAAGCTGGATCCTCACAGTCCCAGTGGGGGTAATTCGCACAGTCGACCTCGGTCACAGGGACACTCGCCTCAGCCTGAATATCAACCATATCCACATTCGCCGCCGCATCGGCGGTCTCGGTTGGTGGGGTCGTGTTTGTAAGAAGGAAGGTCAGTAGTGATCCAACTAACATTCCAATGACGAACAGTAGTCCAATTAGATTGACAGCATGTTTTCCTTGTTTCAGCATGACTCACCTCGAGTGTTCTTTATAGGGTCATCATGACTGTATCGTATCTGTACAGTAAAGTCAACCTTTTTACAAGATGAATGTGTTCAGAAAATTGGGCAGAAATCCTGTCGACCTCTCTTCAAAAGCAGCTTTTTAGCCAAGCGATTATACCTGTGTTAATCTGCGTACATCTATCAGAATAATAAGGAAATGAGGTGGGTTCCAATGAAAATTAGCCGAGTCAGTGTTTACAACGTGAATATGCCTAAACGCACAGATGGTTATCGTTCTGGGAGTGGGTTCAACAATGATGATGATACCAGCGTAATTGTTATGATTGACACCGATGAGGGCATCACAGGGGTCGGAGAAACCTGCCCAATCGGCACTCACTACGCCCCTGCGTTTGCCGAGGGCGCAACTGCGGGTATCCCTCTTCTAGCCAAGCATATCATCGGTGAAGATCCGTTTCAGGTTGAGCGACTCAATCGCTTGTGGGACGCGAAGTTCAATGGGCACAACTACCTCAAGGTTGCTGTGGATATAGCCTTGTGGGACATCATGGGGAAGGCAACGAATCGTCCGGTATGCGAATTGTTGGGCGGACGTTGGGAGGAGCCAGTACCCATGTATCGCTCAGTGCTTTTTGGGAAGAGCAACACATTTGAGGCTATAACTGAACCGATGCGCCAATGTCGGGCTGATGGCTACCACCATTTTCAGTTGAAGGTTGGGGTCAATGTTGAGGATGACATTCGACGAGTCAGGGCTTGCTGCGAGATTTTAGAGCCGGGAGAGTTGATTGTGGCCGATGCCAATACCCGCTTTACTTTGCCTGAAGCTTTGCGATTTACACAAGGGCTTAAGGATATGCCTGTCATCATTGAGCAGCCGTGCCGCACGATGGAGGAGTGTATTGAGGTATCACGTCACACCACCTTGCCGATAAAATTGGACGAGGTGATCGAAACCACACAAGACGTCATTCGAGCCTATCAGGCGGGGGCCATTGATGTGGCGTGTATCAAGATTGGTCGAGTTGGCGGCTTGACTAAGGCCCGTCGCTTGCGCGATTTGTGTGTCGATCTGGGTCTATCGATTGTTGCCGATGATGTATGGGGCAGCGACATCGTCACCGCCGCCTTGAGTCACTTTGCCACAAGTACGCCAACTAAAAACGTCCTAAGCACTACGGATCTGACTGACTATGTTACCGTCTCCGTGGCCACAGGTGGGCCACAGCCAGTCAACGGCTGTCTATCGGCCACCCAGGCTCCAGGGATTGGTGTTGAACCGTTGATGGAGGTACTGGGTGAGCCGACCGCAGTGATTGATTAGGTGAGGGTAGCCAAGCATCTAAAGCTTAAACCCTAATTGGCTTTCCTGTCCAGCTTCAACATTGGCCCAATGTTCGTCAAAATTGAGCATGCCCAGCAGGCTCTCACCTTGTTCCATTCGTTGCAAGATCGTTGCTTCCTTGGCTTGTATCGCTTCAGCGAGGGGGATTAACTCGGCCAGTTCAGCAACGGAGGCCACGATGATTCCGTCATCATCACCAAGCAGGATGTCGCCTGGATTTACGGTTACACCGCCACAGGCGATGGGAATCTGTGTTTCGAAGCAGCTAGAGGTTGTCCCTGCAACGGGGATAGCGTTGCGCGCATAGACGGGGAGGTCGAGTGTGCGGATCTTTGCTGTGTCGCGGCAGGGACCATCGATAACCAACCCGGCCAATCCCTTGCGCTGCGCTTCAGTCGCAAACAATTCGCCAGCCACAGCCGCACGACTACTGTTCGTGTCAATCACCAGTACTTCACCAGGAGCCGCATCCTGCAAGGCCTTAATCACGGTGAGAAAATCCTCATTACAGCGCACTGTATGAGCCACGCCGATGAGTTTCAAGCCGAGGCGTACTGGGCGAATGGCAGGATCAATAATCCGGACAGCCTTATTTGCATCAGCTAAACTAGCCGCATCTAGGTCAATCAATCGCTTTTTGATTTCGTCAATGGTCATTTCACGCGCTCCAATTTTGTAAAGGGATGCACCGACTGTATCGCATCCTGACAGTGAAGTCAATTTCTCTACAGCCCTTTTCAGTGATGGTGATGACGCTACGATCCGTTTCTCAAAATCTTCACCAATCGCACCACCCCGTACCCGATTAACACAAGGCCGACAAGCAGGTTCAACCCCCTAATAATTATGACCGGAATGGCGCTACCGACCAGGGAAAAGAGGACCACAGATAGCCCGAGGAAAATAAACGTAGCCGATCCTGTCGATAGACCAAAGATGAGCAATTCCCGCCTGGTGTAGTTGTACTCGACCGCTTTGGCGGCAAAGAGGCTAGTGAAGAAGACGATCGTGAGGGGGCTGGAGATGGTGAGGAGAAATACCGAGGTGAAGCTGGTGAGGAGACTTGATGCATTAACCTCAATGTCTGTTGAGGCGTGACTCCCGATGACATCATTGATGATGATACCACCAAATATGATGAGAACGATTGAACTAACGATCCCAAAAATCCGTTTGATGTTCTCATTTTCAAGCAGTTTTCCCAGGCCCAAAATAGCCAAGGTGATATACAGGTAATCGACGATGGTTACGGCTAAAACGGCAACAAGCCCGTCAAGCAATGTTCGTTGCAGAGCAAGACTGATGATAAAAAAGAAAACTGGCCCAATGGCCAGTTGTAGAAGCAAGCCTGTGAGTAACCCGTTTTTGAAGATTTTCATATGCGTTTTGACGTTATTGAAAGATTGATCCAGTCTTAGAGGGCCTAGTTTTAGAGTAAAATATGCCATTTATGAGTACATCTTCGTCTAGATGGCCTAGACTGGACCAATCTAGCAATGTGCGATCATCAAAGTTGAGGCGCAAGTTTAACCTTCAACCTCTGGCTCAGTGATCTTGACCGCAGTGGTTTCCTTGAGGGTGCTCAGGGAAAAGATCGTCTCCGTCCGCTGTATGGCGGGTAGGGGCTTGACGACCTCTTGTAGAAATTGCTGCATCGCCTGAGTGTCACGCACCCGTACTTTCATCAAGTAGGAGTGCGCCCCGCTGATATGGTGTAGCTCTTGCACCTCAGGCCTGTCTTGCAACACTTCACAAGCCTCAGCTTCGCCCTGATAACTCATGTCCAGCAGCATAAAGCCACACAGCCCTGCCCCCACCTTCACCGGATCCAGGACACCCCGCCACGCCTGAATCACGCCAGCAGCAGCCAAACGACGAACCCGTTCATTGGCTGTTGAGACAGAAACCCCAACGGCTTCAGCAAGTTCGGCGCTTGAAGCTCGACCATTTAGTTGAACAGTTTCAGAAATTTCCCGATCTATTTTATCCATACTCATAAATTATATGGATTTCTAGTAAATATACAATAATCTATCCTAAATACATACCATATTTCAAAAAATAATCCGAACACGCAACATGCGAACAACACAAATCCTTGGCACAACTAGCGCATTTCAGAATAAAATGGTATATTTGCACAGGTTTTGTCAATATATTAACAAGTTGTGATGGGGCCGGAAGCAGCTATGCTGTTATATTGAGTGATTACCTAACACCAAATGAACTCACAATACGACCAAACTAAAGTTCGCGAATTTTGGGACCAACAAGCAGCCACCTTTGATAACGAACCAGACCACGGTTTGCATGATTCAAACGTTCGGCAGGCCTGGACCCACCTCCTCGAACAGTATGTACCAACGCCTCCAGCCCGAGTCTTAGATATGGGATGTGGCACAGGTTCGTTGAGCCTAATTTTGGCTGAGCTAGGGTTTGATGTTGTTGGCGCAGATATCTCGAAGGCAATGATTGAGCGGGCCACAGAGAAAGTGCGACAGGCGGGTCAGTCTATTTCGTTTCATCTTATGGATGCGGCTCAACCAAATCTGGCCCCCCAGCAATTTCAGACCATCATCGGTAGACACATTCTTTGGGCGCTCCCTAACCCCCAATCAGCGCTACAAAGATGGACAGAACTTTTGCACCCCGACGGGCGTCTGCTGTTGGTGGAAGGCTACTGGCATACCCAGGTTGGTCTCCGAGCCAATCAGGTTATTGAGACCTTACCACTATCCGTAATACCAACAGCCATTGTCGAATTAGACCAAAATGCAGCCCTGTGGGATGGTCCAGTGGAAGATGAACGATACTTAATTGTTGCTGATCAACGTCATAAACCCGTTAACTTGGTATAGTTCCAAGATATCATTGCAATCTCGCTAAGAGTTATGTTACAATGACTTTGGTATTTTTTAGGTATTCATTAAAAATTTAAACATACAGACTAAAAATGACAGCTCCTGAAACAATTACTGCATTGACCGCCGCCATTTTATTTGGCCTAGGCCTGATCCCTACAGCACTCCGACTGATTTCAAAAGACCGAGGGGTGTTCCATCTTCTTTTGTACATTGCAACAGGGTTGGTATTTAATCTATCCATCCTCATTACACGCCTCGAATATTTACCGACAGCCAACACAGATATTTACACCATTGCTACAAATGCAGCTTTGGTCTTGATGGTGTTGGCATTCGGCGGTTTAACGCTAGAGTTCCTTGAAAAAGGACGAAATGCCTTAATAAGCTACTGGGTAACTGGCCTGATTATATTTGGCTTATGGACCCTAATTGCCACGAATATTGCTGGGATTGGCTCAGCGCTAAATGGGGCCTTGGGTATCACTGACTCAACAGAAAGTAACCCTGCGACAGCAATCATCGCAATGCTGGGCTGGATGCTGGGTATCGTGGTCACTATTGTGGTTACCGCGCTGGAGCTACGCCAGCACCATCCCACCCAATATCTTAATCGTCTCCGCTACTGGATTATTTTAACCGCCCTACTCGCTGTGGGTGGCTTAATTTATTTCCTAAATAGCCAAACAGCCACCTTAGCTAGTCTCATTGCAATCACCCTCGCCAGCTTGGGTATCACGATTATCATTCTCCGGCATCAAACCCCTGATCTTCGTCTGCTGATTGGACGCACCATCCGCTACTCTGGGGTGATGACGATTCTGTTTATCATTTACTTCTTCAGTTTAGCCGGCATTCTGGTGGCTAGTCGAAATGGCGTTGATGGTCCAACCGCGATTTTATTGGCGATTGTCATTGCTGTTGTGCTAGCGAACATTTCAGTACCGCTCTGGCGCTTTTCCCGCCAGTTCTTAACCCGAATTGTCTTTGGGAAAGAGCAACAGGATGAAAAACAGATCATTCGCCATTACAGCCGCAGCATCAGTTCCGCCCTTGACATGAATCGATTGGGCGACACCGTAATCAACTTGATGGTCGAAACCTTGGGCATTGAACACGGGGTGGTATACTCCAATCAACGTGGCTCCACGGGTCACTTTGCCTTTCGCCCACTGTCTTCTATCGGTCTCAATGGCGAAGAGTTATCCGTCGGTCATTTTGAAGCCAACAGCCCCTTCATTGATTATTTCCGACAAGGCAAGAAGGTGTTGAGCCAATATGATGTTAATGTTCTGCCTCAATTCAAGGGGATGAGTGATTTAGAGAAAGCTTGGCTATCCCAACTAAAAATGGAGCTATTTGTGGCCATCTTAAGAGAACGGGAAATCATCGGCTTTCTCGGCTTTGGCCAACAGGGTCAGGGAGCGGCCTACTATGATGAGGACCAGGAATTAATGATTGCCCTGGCTGATCAAGCTGCGTTAGCCATGGATAGCGCCCGCTTGTTTGAGCAACTCTCTGTCATTAACCAAGAGGTTGGCTCACTAACGAACAAATTAGCGGGGCTGGATCAAGGCAAGTCTGATTTTCTATCGATTGCTTCCCACGAGCTTCGCACCCCACTGACCCATATCCACGGTTACTCACGAATGCTTTTGGATTTGACCGAAGAAGAATTAAGTGATCCGGCCTATGTAAAAACCATTATCGAGGGTATCGCCAAAGGTAGTGAGCGAATGAAGGGCGTGATCGACCTCATGTTTGACGTCACCGAAGCCGACGTCGGCGAGATGAACCTCTTTACCGGGCCGGTGGACCTGGCTGAGGTCATTGACAACGCGACTCGCCCCTTCCTGGCCGCTCTGGATGAGCGACGTATCGCGTTTGGGAAAACGGGATTACAAGATGTGCCGATGATTGAGGCGGATGGGACGCGACTGGTTCAGGCCTTCGAAAATTTAATTGGTAACGCCATCAAATATACCCCTGATGGTGGCGTGGTGACCGTCGAGAGTAAATTCATCGTCCACGATGGTCTTGGTCCGGCCATTGAGACGGTCGTCGTAGATACCGGGATTGGCATTGATCCAGAACACCAAGAGACGATCTTTGAAAAGTTTTATAGAGTGGATGATACCGATCATCACAGCACGGGTAAAACAAAATTCAAAGGGGCTGGGCCGGGGCTAGGCTTGACCTTGGTTAAGGGTATTGCAGAAGCACATGGCGGCAAGGTCTGGGTCGAAAGTTTGGGATATGATGAGGCTAATCTGCCTGGTAGTAAATTCTTCTTCCTAGTACCCACAGATCAGCCAACCCACGACTTCACAATACCACAAAAACAATCACAAATCGAAACACGCCACTGGCGTTCACGAGATTTTGGTAAAACTGACGAGGAAATTGAACAAGCTGACGAAGCCTAAATCTATGCACAACCAAGAACTAGCCACAATCACCTCGCGTCTGAAACAGGCCGAGGTGATTGCTGTTTTAGAGCACAGTTTCACATTAGCCGACATTTTAGAAACTGCTGACGCGCTTTTAGCCTCCCCCATTCTGGCTCTTGAACTCAATATCCAGATTGAGGATTCTCTCACTGCCATGCCTGAGCTGCGGCATCGGGCTGGGCCACACATGATCATTGGTTTGAGCGGGGTGAACAGCCCAGAGCAATTAGCTTCTGCTATCGCAGCCGAAGCACAGTTCACTGTATCTGATGGCCTGAATACAGCCTTAATTGATCAAGCCAATGAGCAACAGCACTTACATCTACCCACAGCTACTACACGAACTGAGATTGAACAGGCTATTGCATCTCAATGTCCAATCATCAAGACTCACAACATTCCCCCCACAGTGCTCCTCACTTACACATCACAAACCGCTCTGATTGTAGGTGGCTCGGTTACGCTGCAAAATATGCCTGACTATATCGATGCTGGTATAGTTGCTCTAACCACAGACCTCCTCACTCAAGGCCCCATCCCCAATATGGCCGATATTATCACCAAAGCCCGACAGTGGACGAGGCGCTGGAAACAGCTAAAAAAATAATATATAATGCCTGACAATTATTCCAACGGAGGAATTTTATGAAAGCTGTCACGGTGCACCAGCCACAAAACGTGACTTACACTGATGTTCCAACTCCCGTGGTCACCCCCAAACGTCTCATTGTCAAAGTCGAGGCCGTCGGTATTTGTATGAGTGACATTGAAATTATGGCAGGTACACGCCCTGAGCCTTATATCAAATACCCAGTCATTCCAGGACACGAGTGGTCCGGGACCGTCGTCAACGTTGGCCCTGATGTCACAGGATTCTCACCCGGAATGCACGTGGCCGTTGAGGGACACAACTACTGCCGAGTCTGTTTCTACTGTCAGCGTGGCGAGACCAACTTGTGCATCCACTACAACGAAACTGGCTTCACCTTGCCAGGTGGCTACGCTGAGTATGTATCTGTTCGGGCCGATTTAGCCCATCCCTTTGGCGAACACCTTTCTTTTGAAGCTGCCGCTCTCACCGAACCCGCTGCCTGTGCAGGACACGGCGTCTTGCGAGCAAACATTCAGCCCGGCGATACGGTCGTCATCGTCGGGCCAGGCACAATCGGGCTACTGGCTGTTGCTTGGGCAAAACTATTTAGCCCTGCCCAAATCATTGTCGTTGGGCTAGACCGAACAAACGAGGCCAAAGCCAAAGCGGTTGGGGCCAGCCACTTTGTTATAGCTGATGAGCATCCAGCCGACTTGGTTGCCGAAATCACTGAGGGACGTGGGGCTGATGTCGTCGTAGAGTGCGCGGGACAAACCGCCGCTGTAGCAACGGCCTTTGCTCTCACTCGCCGGGGTGGCACACTCATTCTGATTGGTATTGTGGGCGGCAATCAGTCCTTACCTATCGAATCAGACATTTTCTGCCTCAACGACCTTCAAGTACACGGTATCTTTGCCTATTCCTCAGCCCATTTTGTTAAAACGTTACGCCTGATAAATGACGGGCTGCTTAACGTTGCTCCATTAATTACCCATCGCTTCCCTCTGGAAAAATATCAAGATGCATTTCAGCTTTTAGATACCCGACCAGAGCCTGTGGTCAAAGTCCTACTGAAACCAAACTAACAAGACCGCCACTAATTTTGACACACCTTTCAAACTATAGTATGCTACTTATTAGTTTGTTGGGGCAACCAACTAATAAGTAACCCGTCCCATTTGGGCAAAAATAGCTCTATGTCGAGTGAAATTTGATGACAACAACGTCAAGCGCTTCATATCAAACTGGAAATCAAGCCGTCGTCCGCGAGATGAACTTATCGGTCATCATGCATCAGCTCCGTGATCGCTCCCCCATTTCCCGGGCCGAACTCGCCTCGGTCACAGGCTTGAACAAAACAACCGTATCCAGTCTGGTCCAAGAGCTGACAGACCATCACTTTGTTCGTGAAGTCGGGCTAAATGTGGCCAAGGCTGGTCGTCCGGCGATGTTGCTAGAACTCAATCCCAAAGCGGGGCATATCGTCAGTGCCGAAATTGGGGTTGATTTTATTTCCGTGGTTTGTACCAATTTCGCCAGCGAGATTACCTGGCGACAAGATGTAAAAACCCATCTGGGTGACGAGCAGATTTATATCCTAAAACAAACCTTCACTCTTATTAGCCAAGCCATCGAATACGGCAAGACCTTGATCGGTCCCTTATTAGGTATTGCTCTGGCAACGCCTGGCTTAGTCAATCAAACAGAAGGTAGGTTAATATTCGCGCCAAACTTAGGGTGGACAGATGTGCCTCTGAAAGAAATGTTGCAAGAAAACTTCGGCGATATCCCAATTTTCATCGATAACGAGGCCAATTTGGCAGCCTTAGGTGAGTATTACTTTGGTAGCGCCCAAGGGTTTCAAGATATTATTTATATTGGCACTGATATCGGCTTGGGTGGGGCCATCATTCAGGGCGGAGAGTTACTACGAGGGGTGACAGGAACCGCAGGTGAGTTGGGGCATATCACGATGGATCCCGATGGTCCATTGTGTAACTGCGGTAATCGTGGCTGTTGGGAAACGCAAGCGAGCCGAGTCGCCCTTTTTCGCTTTATTCAAGAAGCGATATCAACCGGGGCAGAAAGCACGCTTGGAGAGAAAGATGAATTAACCTCATTGACGTTGCCAGTCATTGTTAGCGCAGCTCAGGCGGGGGATCAAGTTGCCCAATCTGCCCTCCAAAAAATAGGCAGTAATCTCGGTATTGGAATGGCCTCTCTTGTCAACATCTTTAACCCCGAGTTAGTGATTGTCGGTGGGGTAATGACAATTGCCAGCGAATTTATCTTTCCCACCCTAAAAGCAGAACTTGATGCCAGAGCCTTTACCTCAAATCTTAACTCTGCACAGATCATTTTGGCCCGACCTAGCTTTCCAGCCTCACTAATGGGCGGGATGGGCACAGTTTATCAAATGATTCTGTCACACCCGACAGCAGTTATTCGTTAAAAATTATTGGCCAACGCATTTCAACAAATGAAAGGTAACACTATGTACGAACCAACCGCAGCACAAAAATTTACATTTGGTCTCTGGACCGTGGGAAATATTGGACGTGATCCCTTTGGGGATGCGGTCCGTGAGCCACTTTCACCCGTCAGCATCGTCGAAATGTTGGCCGAGGTTGGCGCTTATGGCGTCAATTTTCACGACAACGATTTAGTGCCCATCGATGCCACCTCCGCTGAACGAGACAAGATTGTGGCTGATTTCAAAAAAGCCCTTGATGATACTGGTCTCGTCGTGCCAATGGCGACGACAAACTTATTCTATGATCCCGTTTTCCGAGATGGAGCTTTCACTAGCAACGATCCCAAAGTTCGGGCGTATGCTCTACAAAAAACAATGAATGCGATGGATCTGGGGGCTGAGTTGGGAGCGAAGGTCTACGTCTTCTGGGGTGGGCGGGAAGGCACTGAGACGGATGCAGGCAAAGATCCACTCGACGCAGGGAAATGGTTCCGTGAGGCTCTCAATTTCCTGTGCGAATACAACATCGATCAAGGTTATGAATACAAATTTGCTTTGGAACCCAAGCCCAATGAGCCACGCGGTGATATTTATTTACCGACAGTAGGCTCAATGTTAGGCTTCATTGCCACCCTCGATCACCCGAGTATGGTCGGAGTCAACCCAGAGGTCGCCCACGAGCATATGGCTGGGCTGAACTTCACCCACGCCGTGGCCCAAGCTATCGACGCAGGCAAGTTATTCCACATTGATCTCAACGACCAAGCTTTTGGCCGTTATGACCAGGATTTCCGCTTTGCCGCGACGAACATCAAATCAGCCTTCTATCTTGTCAAGTTGCTCGAAGATAATCACTATGATGGCAGCCGTCATTTTGATGCCCACGCCTATCGAACATCTGATGTTGAAGATGTCAAAGAATTCGCCAAAGGGTGTATGCGAACCTATATGATCCTCAAAGATAAAGTCGATCAAATGTATGCCGACGAAGAAATCCAGGATGTGCTGGCTGAAATCAAGGCCGATGATGGCTCGATGGATGAATTCTCTGGCACCTACTCCCAAGAAAAGGCATCTGCTTTAAAGGCCCATACCTTTGATCGAGTCGAGATGGGTAAGCGTGGCCAGCCTTATGAGAAATTGGATCAGATGGTCTTTGAGTTGTTGATGGGTGTACGGTAGATCAGCGGCTAGTGATCAGTTTATTACACGTTACCCATCAGGATTTTACTAATCACTAACCACAAAACACTATTCACTATTCCTTGCAGGAGAATGATATGACTTACTTTCTAGGAATCGACTCCTCCACAACTGGAGTCAAAGCCCTGCTCATTGACGAAGCAGGGCAAGTAGTCGGTACGGCCACGACCGAACTGCCGCTATCCACGCCAAAACCATTATGGAGCGAGCAACACCCCGCCGACTGGTGGAACGGTACGGTCAACAGCATTCAAACCGTTCTGCGTGAAACCAGTGTTTCAGGGGATGATGTCGCCGCCATCGGCCTCACTGGCCAAATGCATGGCATGACCCTGCTCGACGAAACAGGCGAGGTGATTCGACCGGCTCTACTCTGGAACGACCAACGAACTGGTACACAATGTGATGATATTCGAGCACGGGTTGGCAAAAAACGACTGGTCGAGCTGACCGGAAATGATGCCCTCACCGGCTTCACCGCCCCCAAAATTTTGTGGGTCCGGGATGAAGAGCCTAATAACTTCGCAAAAATCAAGCAGGTCTTGCTGCCCAAAGATTACGTTCGTTATAAGTTGACGGGCGAGTATGCCACCGACAAAGCGGGTGCGGCAGGAACACTTCTACTGGATGTTAAAACTCGCGAGTGGTCACAGGATGTACTAGACGCATTAGAAATCCCTGCCGAATGGCTTCCCAAAACGCACGAGGGTCCGGAAGTCACCGGTCAAATCTCAGCGGAAGCAGCAGAAGCAACCGGCTTAAAGGCTGGCACACCGGTTGTTGGTGGTGGTGGCGACCAAGCGGCGCAGGCTGTCGGTGTTGGAGCCGTCCAACCTGGCATTATCGCGTTGACCTTAGGCACCTCTGGTGTAATCTTTGCTAGCGCGGGTGAGCCATTCGTCGAGCCGGAGGGTCGAATGCACGCCTTCTGTCACGCGGTGCCGGGTCGCTGGCATATGATGGGCGTGATGCTCTCAGCAGCAGGCAGTTTACGCTGGTATCGTGACACGCTCGCTCCCGGCGTCGAGTTCGATGATCTACTCGCCCCGGCTGAAGCCATCCCCCAAGGCAGCGAAGGGCTGCTCTTCCTACCTTATCTCACTGGCGAACGCACGCCCCACCCCGACCCGTTGGCCCGCGGTGGCTTCATCGGTCTAACCATCCGCCACACCCAGCCCCACTTTACGCGTGCCGTCCTCGAAGGCGTCTCTTTCGGCCTCCGTGATGGCTTTGAGCTGATGAAAGCGGCAGGTTTAACTGACATCAAGCAGGTGCGAGTCTCTGGCGGTGGCGCGCAGAGTCCGCTCTGGCGGCAAATCTTGGCCGATATTTTGGATGTGGAGTTGGTCACGGTGAACACAACTGAGGGGGCTGCTTTTGGTGCAGCCATTCTGGCCGGAGTCGGGGCTGGCAATTGGTCTGATGTGGACTCGGCCTGTAATGCGAGCATCAATTTGACTGGCTCAACATCGCCCGATGCGTCAGGCGTTGCAGCGTATGAGCCGTATTATGAGCAATATCGAAAGTTGTATCCAGCGTTGAAGGATATCTCGCATAGTTTGTAATGTTGCCTAAAGAATTAAAAGAGCGTCTCTCCTGTAGAAAGACGCTCTTTTTGATGTAACACAAACAGCCTACGAATACGTCCGCTGGTATAGCGACACCATTTTCAAGGCAACAATACGAGCCAGATTATGCATCAATTGAGCGGCGATGACTGGCTCAGTTTCTTGCAGCTTATGTAATACTTTTTCATTCAGGGCCAATACACGTGCTTTGGAGGAGGCAACCACATCAGCTGTCCTGGTGCCGTGTAAAAGAAAGGCTAATTCACCAATGACATCCCCTTCGGTACGGACACCCGTTACCTCACCATTAGCCCGAATTTCGGCGGTACCAGACAAAAGAACAAAAACCGTGCGGTCACTCCTACCCGCCATGATGATTATATCGCCAGCTTGACACTCAATAATATGGCTTTTTGTCAGCAGTTTGCTCATATCTGCCTCGCTAATGTCCTGAAACATGGAGACTTTGTTGGTGCCCGTTTTCGTAAGAAGGCCGTAGGCTTGGACCCATTCAGCAATATTTTCTTCCGTAGCACTATCGACGGCCTTTTCATTTTTTGCAAGGAGTGGGGCAATTTTGGCGGGCACGTCTGACGAAAACTCGTGGCCTGCTTCAAACGCGAGCAACGGAGAGCCTACTTTACGCAGATGATCTAAATCTTCGCACACAAACACAAGCGGCACCAAGAGCCCCACGACGTCATAATTGAAGGTTTTGGTATAGGTACGAAATCCCAGACCAAGATAGAGGTTCAGCAGATGGGGCTGACAATCACAAAATGCTAACTGGACGCCTCTTTTTAGGGAAAATGTGGAGATCGCAGCTAAAAGTTGGAAAGGGGTCTGCGTGTTTCGGTATTGTGCTTCAACACAAAATCGATCAAATACAACAATCTCTTCATCTTTTACCACAGAGGAAAAACGAGATAATTCATAAACATCCTCAAATTCTTCAGGAAAGTCCCCATCACCACCCCAGACAATACGCAACGTCCCAACGAGATCCTCACCATCAAGGGCCATGAGGTGTCGTGCGTTTTCATCACTCACATCAGTTTTCCGATTTCCGATATGTTCCGCACGCTCTCCTAACTCTTCAACGTAAATCTTATAACGCAACCGATAAACTGCATCTAACTCCGCTTCAGTTTTTGCATAACGTACTTGAATCATAATTTTACTCCTGCCTCGAAAGTTTGTTGTTTTGGAAGCCGAACGCGGGTCAAAATCAATCCGGCGGATAGTGACAGTAACACACCCAAGCCAAAGACAGCGGTGGCCCCAAATGTTTGCAGAATAAATCCGGTCGCAGCAAAGCCGACGATACCACCGGCTAAGGTCAGCCCGTTAAACATCGCCAACCCACGCCCAAGGGCAGCCTTTGGCACAATATCTGACACCAAAGCCGAGCCAACCCCAATCGTGCCATACCCTAAAATCGCCAGAAAAATAGCTGACAGCCAATATTGCCACAGTGTTGCCGAACCAGCCAGAATGACAAAGCCAATTATCCCGGCCACATAACAAGTCGCTAGCAAAAGCTTCCGACTGTATCGATCAGCCAGCCAGCCGAGGGCCAGCACAAACGGGATGGTCACCGCTCCTCCAACGGCAGCGGTGCCTGAGATGGCCGATGTATTAAATGATTGGTCATGCATCAACAGTGAGGTGGCCAATTGACCGATGAAACGAGCACAACTGCCAAACACAACAGCCACCATCAAGATGACAAAAGCTTGGGGTAATTTCCCCGAACCACGCTCTTCTTCTTGCGTCTCTTTTTTCGATGACAGGGTACTGACTTCTGGTAAAATCAGGGTAACTCCGGGGAGTAACAGCGTAAACAGTGCTAAGGCGATAAATAGCGTGCCAAAGCCCCACCGATCAGCGATAGGGCCGATGGTCACACCGCCTAAAAGTGCGCCTAGGGCACTGGTCAAGGCCAAAATACCGAAGATTGAGCCACGTTTTGCCGGATCGGCCAGCAACCCAGCCAGGATGCTGAGCAAGGCCAGGGACATCCCGCCAAAAAACCAGACCAGGCAGGTGATCAACAGTATGGTCCAATATTGGGTGGCAGGTCCCATAAGCCACAATGATGGCACAAGCGCGAGGCCGACACCCAACAACAAGCGTTGTCGAAGGAGCCAACGATCAGAGATATACCCAGCTACAACTGTTCCAATCATCAGGGCGATATAGCCCAGAGCCAAGTATATACCCGTTTGGGTCGGATTGATGTTGCGTTCGGCTGCATAAACCGGAAGCACTGGCAATAACCCGTTACCAATCGTCCAGCCAACAAGGTTACCGACAAATAGTGCCGCTAGATACGATTTTTTCATAGGCTCACGCTTTTTTCGCCAACCAAGCTTCGAGTTCGGGTCGCCCGGTCTGGTAGCCGACCTCAATAATCTCATCAATGGCTTCAGCTTCAAGTTGACCAAATCGTGACACAGGCGGATAAATGAGCAGATCCGCCAGATTTTCCTGCCGCATCCGGCGTTGGATACTGGTTAGGGTGGCCATCCGCACCACGATAAAATGTAAAGCGGGTATCTTCATGGCCGCCCGAAATGGATTGAGATAGCTCCACAGAATTTGCCAGCCAGACACTGTCGTATCAAAATCGTAATCATCGATTAGCTCTTCATCCACACTGACATCAACCCCAATCACAGGACCGCTGTCGTTGAGCTGATGCATGATATCCAAAGGGACATTGTTAAAGATACCACCATCCATCAAGACCATCCCATCCTCAATAATGGGGGGAAACAGGGGGGGTAAGGCTGAACTGGCCCGGATATATTTCCACAGGGGGCCGTGGCGATGGATCACTTCTTTGGCTTTACTCAAGTTGCTTGAGGTGCAGAAATAGGGGCGCCAGGTATCTTCAATATTGAGATCGCCATACACTTGTCGAAACACCTTCTGCACTTTTTTACCCTGCGAGAGCGCGATAAACGGCAGGGTATAATCGATCAGCGCTTTTCGGGCAGACCGCTCCCTCACCGACTCATAGATTGTGTCGTAGTCCAACTCCATCGCATAATAGCCGCCGATAATGGAGCCGAAACTTGATCCTCCGACTAAATCAATCTTAATGCCAAGCTCCTCAATCGCTTTAATCACGCCCAGTTGGGCCAAGCCTCGAACACCCCCGCCGCCGAGCACCAAGCCAATCGCTTTTCCTCTGATAAACCGAGCCAAGCGTTCAAAATCGGCGACACGAGGCCACCGAATATGATGGTGATGATGGAGTTGACGATGCGACAGCCACCGTTCGGTCCCTTGTGGATGTTTTGTGCCTTCCTGATGTAACAAAATTAAATGCTTTCGAACACTCCCCCAATCAGTGTCCCAGTTATCCAGCTCAGCCTCAATTTGGCTTTGACCTGGATCATTTTGGGCCCAGCCGACTAACAGAATTAAGTCAGCCTGTCGTAAACATCGTTTGGTCCACGGTGTGAGGGTAAAATCGGTTTGGAAGAGCCTAAATCGATATTGCGTGGCTTGTTGGTTCAACCAAATCACCAGCCGGGTGTCAGTTGGATCATCAACCAGGGTTTGGGCCGCACCCTGTCGCCCCAAATGGGCATCAAATCGTTTTTCATCTAAAACCATCATTGGGCCAGCCTCACCCAAAACGTTGCCCAATATTTCAGAGAATTCTGTTAGTGGCACCGATTGATCGAGTGGGATAATCACAATATCCTTAGCCAACTTTGATGTGTTTGATGATCGCTGAATGGTTTGTTGGAGTCGCTTGATGACCTGCTGGGCGATGTGTTTCATAATTTGGGGATATTTTGCCACCAGCCGATCAAAACCGTCTTGAGACAATTGCACCAAGGCACTGTCCCGAATACTGTAAACCGAGGCAGAACGAGCGCCCCCCGTGAGCAGTTGCATCTCGCCCACACTCTCACCAGGCGCAATTTCACCGATCACCTGTTCGTGCCCGGTGTAATCTGTCGCCACGGCCTGCAATCGGCCGCTGATGAGAATGTACAAATTCTCGTCCGTATCACCCTGCTGAATTAGCTGCTCACCTCGGGCCAGATGCAGCCAGGTGAACTCGGCCTCCACTTCTTCAAAGGTTGCTAAATCCAACGGGCCAAACAGGTTGGGGAGGACAGCCAACAGTTGCGGACGCCGCAGTCGGCGCATGACAAGATCCAGTGCCTGTGAAACAATTTCGGGATTTTTCTCTTGGAGATAGTCAAAGGTGGCTTTGGAAACTCTGATAAGTTCAGTGTCGGTTGTCGCCTGAATCGTTGCCGTGCGGGTGCTCCCTGTGATCATACCAATTTCGCCGACAACGGCCCCAGGACCGTGTTCATCCACCACAAGATGGCTACTATCTGGCCTGATAACAAACACTGTTAGTTGCCCCTTAATGACCACATACATACCATCGTCTCCAGCATCGCCCTGATGAAATAAGTACGCGTCTTTGACTAGGCTAATCTGTTCAACCTTTGAAAGGAATTCCTGGTGAAACGACTCCTCTAACAGATTAAGAAAAGAAACATTGCGGACGTGCGTTAATACATCCTGAGATTGTATTAGGTTCATCTGTATATCTCTGTGGCCTGGCCCAAAATCATTGGGGGTATTTTTTAGGTTTGGGGATATGTTGTATTGCCCGGCTGACTATTAATAAAAATCGGCCTCAAGTTTAACACAGCGAGGGGATAATTCAAAACAAAATTCTGAGTGGGGATGTTATTTAAAACACAACTCGACCAAAGATATGTTCCAAAATCCGCTTGGGGCAACTGTACAGATCATTTGATCAGATTTAGACTACTAATCGAGTTTGTGTCACTGCTTGAAGATAATTGGAAAATGTATCAAACCACCAGGCGCAACCAAAGAGAACTCACCGACATGAGATAAAGTAATAGTGAGTTGAGCATCCACTAACTCGCAACTGTTTCCCGCCTCTTGACAGGCATCAATCCAGCCTTTGTCATCTTGATAGACATACAGACTCACCGCTTCAGGGTCAAGATTTTCAGGCACGGCCAGCCTGAGTTGAATCGATGGGTCGAAGTGGGTCATCACGCCGTCAGTATCACTTGCCGCCAAGGTAAAATTAACCCCTCTGGTTCTCAACGTGTCGGTTAAAATCAGCCCTGTACTTTGATAGGTTGTCAAGGTGACAGCCGTTGTATTGATCAACGTGCCATCAGGAATAGTCAAGTCATAAGTTGCGTCTGGACTCCAGTCACCACCGCTGGGGCTAAAATCTTTGCCATACGCTTGTGGACTTGGGTCAGTTAGGAGAAGTTGGGCGAGCGTATTAGAGGAAATGCTATACCAATGAAAGTTAGATGTGGGTGGGTAGTAATGATTGAAATCTAAATTCCACATGGTCATTAGATCTAGCCAAGGCCACTCATCTGACGCTTTCTGAAAACTCCGGGCCAAATAGAGGGCTTGTTGTCTTTCTGATACCTCATAAGCCTCAAAGGCTCCCAGGTCATAATCGCTGTCCTGTAACCAGCCTGTTTCTAACGCCCAAACTGGATGAGTCGTGTCCCCCTTAGCGACCATCACATCGTGAAGGTATTTAAGACGCATAAAATTATAATCAGCCGCACCGAGGTCATGATCTGGACTGTGTTGAAAGCCAAGGCCATTCATCCCAACCACACTAACATTATTAGCCAACCCCAAATCATAGAGTTGCCCCAAATAGGTTAGGTCATTGATGGCTTCACCGGGCGTATCGGCTGTTGGGGCCAAAGGCGCCGACACAATCACCGCGCCCAGATCACCAGCTTTGGCTCCTTGGTAGGCGGCCTGCAACATATCCATATACGCCGCCGCATCAGGGGCTTGGCCTCCCCACTGCTTCTTGATGTTTGGCTCATTCCAAATCACATAACCCGCAATAACTTCAGGGTAATCACTGTCTCGAACATAGTCAGTCAACGCTTGCATAAATCTATGGAGGTCATCATTATTTGTTGGCAGTGCCCCAGCCGAGGCACCATCAGCAGTGCGCCACGCAGGCGGATTATACACTCGCAAAACGACCCGCAAATTGTAGGCGTGGGCCTGTTCCAAAATATCATCCAGAATGCCCCACTCATACCTATTTCGCCCAACTTCAATCGTATCCCAGCCTAAGTAGTGATACACAACATCCATATTCATCATTTGGGCCTGTTCCAAAGATTGGCTATATGTCCCTCTCAATTGGTTCCGAATCGAGGTAACAGCAACACCCCGGAAGCGGCTCTCGTGTGGCGCATCACAAGAAATCCCTGTAGATTTTTTGTACCAAATGTTCGTTAGCCAAGATTGGAAACTTGGGTCGCTCGGTTCGCACAGCCGGGTATTAAAAAACCAGAAGTACACCAGATCGAGTTTGGTCAAACTCATGGGTAATTCCCCACTGAGTTGATTACCATATAAATAAAAGTACTTCAAATTATTTAAAATTCGGAGGGAATGCTGCCACTGAACTGATTCCCTGCCAGATTGAGAAGCGATATTTGGGATAGATTTCCCAACTGGGGAGGAATATTTCCGCTTAGTTGATTGGCCCCTAACTCAAGACGCCACAAATTCGTCAAATCACCTATTTCTGGTGGCAGGCTATTCAGTTGGTTATGGGTTAATCTAAGGTCACGCAAATTAGCCAGATCACCCATTTCTGGGGGCAGACTGCTCAATTGATTGCTAATTAAATTGAGCTCCTGCAAGCTCGTCAGACCACCTATTTCTGCAGGAAGGCTGTTCAGTTGATTATTCCATAAATCGAGTGCTTGTAAGCTTGTCAGACCGTCTATTTCTGGGGGCAGGCTACTCAGTTGATTATAATTTAACCAGAGGAAACGCAAATTTGTCAGACCACTAATTTCTGGGGGCAGGCTATTCAGTTGGTTATGGTGCAGGTATAGTTCCTCCAAATTAGTCAAGTCACCCAATTCTGGTGGAAGCTTGCTGAGTGAATTGTGAAATAAATTAAGGCTTTGCAAATTCGATAAGTCACCCAACTCTGGTGGAAGTTCGTTCAGTAAGTTGTGAAATAGATTAAGACTTTGCAAATTTGATAAATTGCCCAACTCCGGTGGAATATTACTTAATTGAGAGCTGGTCATAAATAATCAGGTAGCTTGAAGAAGGGCTTTGATGCCCTTACCGAGAGGCAAGCCATTGTGAAATTGATAAAGAAGGAGTA
>JANQQF010000137.1 GCA_028285035.1 Phycisphaerae bacterium | reverse complement strand
TACTCCTTCTTTATCAATTTCACAATGGCTTGCCTCTCGGTAAGGGCATCAAAGCCCTTCTTCAAGCTACCTGATTATTTATGACCAGCTCTCAATTAATTTATCATTTCAAACTTATGAATTGGGCGTCGTGACAAACGCACATAACCATTCAACTAAGGCTTCTATATCACCCAGGTGGCCGGTTTCAAACGGAGTATGGGTGTAACGGGTGGGGAAGGCTACCAAAGCGGTGGGGATGTCAGCCTTCATCAGCGCGGCACCATCACTACCAAATGAGCCAAATACCGCATGCTGAATAGAAATGTCGGCCTGATCAGCCGCTTGTTCTAGCTGCCGAGTGAGGGTGTGGTCATAATGTACCAATGAGTCCTTGTGGACGAGAACTGGCCCCGCCCCCAAACGGATAGGCACGGCCTGTGATGGCACGCCAGGAACATCTCCAGCCATACCAACCTCTAGGGCAATAGCTGCATCAAATTGGTGTTTGGCCGTCAAAGCAGTCGCGCCCACCACTCCGATTTCCTCTTGAACCGTACACCCCAAAGTTAAGGTGTAGGTAAGTTTATCTACTGGCACACGGCGTATAACGTCGGTCAACACGGCCAACAACACCCGGTCATCTAAGGCTTTGCCTACAACGTGTGAGCCGAATTTTTCGGTGGTGGCATCCCAGATCACTCTCGTGCCTGGGGTCACCCCCTGCGCCAAAAGCTCATCACGGGAAAGACCAGTGTCTACCCAAAAATCATCCCAATTTAGCTCACTGGGCTGCGGTAGGGCAATTGTGGCGAGATGACCGGTGGTGGTGGCAATGATACCGGGAATTTCACCTGATCGGGCCAAGACGCGAACCCGTTGACCAATCGTGAAGGCGTCCCGAAAACTGGTTGTGCGGTCCCAACCTTGGCCGTTGGCCAGCCACAGAAAGCCATCTGGATGAATATCGCGGACGAGATAGCACAGCTCATCGGCGTGGGCGACCATCAGTAGCTGTGGGCCGGTTCCACCGACGTGCCCTAGAACGTTTCCAATCCGAGTGCGCTCAGTGGTTATCCTTTTATCTTGCCACAGCTTTTCAACATAATTCAATACGACAGCTTCTTGGCCAACGGGGCCGCTCAACTCCGTTAATGCCTTTATCAATTCAAACATCATCTCTGCCTGCGAAAAAAATAGCGTAACTGACAAGCTACGCTAAAAAATAATTTTGTTGGTTAATTCATCTACAGATAGATACAGATCTTTTATCTGTTCGTAACTGAGAGTAGAAATTTTGTGATTTAGAATGTGATGACAGACCGCAATGTTTCACCGCGCTTCATCGCATCAAAGGCAGCCTCGGTTTCCTCTAGGCTGATCGTACGGCTAACCAAACGATCAAGATCAAGTTGGCCTTGCTGATACCAGTCAGCCAGAGTTGGGAAGTCACGGGCTGGGATACAGTTACCGTACCAAGAAACAGTCAGACTGCCGCCCAAGTCAAAGAACTTTTGAATTTCAAGATCGATGCGTGGACCAGGGCCAGGAACCCCGATTAAGACACAGGTGCCCGCTAAATCACGACAGAATAAGGCTTGTTCTAAGGTTTTGGCGATACCGACCACTTCAAAGGAGTAGTTAACTCCGTTACCATCCGTCAATGCTTTGACTGCCTCAACGGCATCAACTTCACTCGCGTTTACGGTGTGAGTGGCCCCAAAATCCTTGGCCCATTCCAATTTTTGCGGATCGATATCAACGGCAATGATCGTGGTCGCTCCGGCGATTTTTGCCCCTTGGATGACACTATCACCGACCCCACCACAGCCGAAGACTGCAACACTACTTCCTACAGTTACACCTGCAGAGTATAGGGCGGCTCCAACCCCGGTCATCACCCCACAACCGATGAGTGACATCGGGGCAGCCGGTAGGTCGCCATCATAGGTGACACATTGCACTTCATGAACCAATGTATGAGTGCAGAAAGTGCCAATCCCCAACGCTGCGTTTAATACACCACCGTCTTTGTCTCGCATTTTACCTTCTGCATTCAGGCTTGAGGCGCAGTAGTTGTGCTGGCCTTTGAGACAGAAGCGGCATTCACCGCAAGGAGCTCGCCAGTTGAGCATCACATGATCGCCAACTTTGACGCGGGTGACGGCTGACCCCACTTCTTGCACCACGCCTGCCCCTTCGTGCCCCAAAAGGAAAGGGAAGCCATCCGTGCCGTAGGTGCCTGTTTTTAGCCCCAAATCGGTGTGGCACACGCCTGATGCTAGAATTTTAACAACGACATCGTTTGGGCCAGGATCATCTAAAACGAATTCTTCGATTTCAACGGGAGCGTCTGGAATACGGGCGATTGCTCCTCGAGCTGTAACTGTCATAGTAGGACTCCTCAATGAGTAAATAGATTTGTCATTTTTTCATGGAAATTATTGATTCCCACTCTCAAAAACAACCTCATAATGCTCTACAGTTGGAAATGGATCATAGAAGTGATGTAGCAAGCGCTTCCATTCCTGATACTCTGGCGACTTTCGAAAACCCTCTTCGTGGTCAGTCAAGGTCTGCCACTGCACCAGCAAAATGTATTGATTTTCAATTTCAATACAACGCTGTAGCTGGTGGGAAATGTAGCCCTTCATCGAAGAAATGATGGCTTGTGCTTTGGAGAAGGCTTGCTCAAAATTTTGAGCTTCTCCTGGGCGTACATTAAGTACAGCAACTTCCAGAATCATCGTTGGTTATCCGATATTTTTGGCGTATTCGATGAGGAGGCTGCCGTGTGATCCGCTATCACCGTGGAGTAGACCTTCGAAACCAAGAATGCCTAAGAGGCCCAAGAGTAAAGCCAATACAAATAAAATCACAACTAGCAGGGCGGCTCCAATTGCAACACCAATGATCATTGTGTTATCTTCCATAATAAAATCTCCTTAATACTTAGGTTGGGCAGATAATTATCTGCCATACATTCAGTAAACGTAATGGCTACTTTGAGACAAACGGATTGTCTTTTATCCAAAAACGCCAAGGGGTGTTTCGATCCTTAGGCTCTGCGAAATCAATGTTTATTCTAGGGCCACAAGCAATTTCGACGTTGGTTTTTCGATGTTGAGCTTCAATCCAGAGTGCTTGACCTCGACTTAAATCCCACTTGTTCAATGAGTCATCAATCTGAAGTGCTTGGCACAATTTACCCGGTCCGTTGGTGAGTACTCGCGTAGTGGGCTTTTTGAGACGTCGATTTTGCGACATTGCCTCGAGGCCTGACGTTGGCTCAAGGGCTCGGATCAGAACTGCCGCCGGAAAATCAACCGCCTCTGTGACCACATTCAACATCCAGTACATCCCATAAATGAGATACACGTAGGTTTGTCCAGCTGGCCCAAACATGACCTCTGTTCGAGGTGTTCGCCCCTTGCTCGCGTGGCAGGCTGTGTCCTCGTGCCCAATATAAGCCTCAGTCTCAACAATTATTCCCCTTAAACGCTGCCCTTCGATGTCACGGACTAAAACTTTTCCTAACAGCGTCTGAGCCACGTCAAGTGTCGGTTGCTCATAAAAGTTGAGATTTAGCATCGATCAATAAACCGCCCAAGATTGTACTGCAAAGTTAAAGATTTGACCATTCTAATTATGAATAGTGGATCGCGATTATTATATTCATTGCCAAGCCGTACCGACTATGGTAAGATGGGTGCGACCTTTTTACAAAATACATATTGTGAATAATTAGCTTCACCATTAATTATTCACAATTTACCATTCACAATTAATAAGGAGTGTACCACGTCATGCGGAAGCCCATTATCGCTGGCAATTGGAAAATGCATAAAACGGTAGCTGAGTCGGTGCGACTGGCTCACCAAATTCGAGATGCCGTGGCTGATCTTGATACGGTTGAAGTTGTGTTGTGCCCCCCATTTGTTTCTCTCAGTGCGGTTGAAGATGTTATCACTGACTCGCCAATTGAGGTCGGTGCTCAAAACATGCACTGGGAAGAAAAAGGGGCTTTTACCGGGGAGGTGTCTCCGGTAATGATTAAAGGGTGGTGCGAATATGTGATTTTAGGCCACTCGGAACGACGCGAATACTTTGGTGAGACGGATGAGAATGTCAACAAAAAGGCCAAAGCTGCCTTGGTCCATCACATTCGACCTATTATCTGTGTTGGCGAAAATCTGGCCCAAAACGAGGCGGGTGAAACCCAAGCCTTTGTGGGGGGGCAAGTTCGAACTGCCTTCGATGGCATTAGCGCTGAAGATGCGACCCAAATTGTGGTCGCTTATGAACCCATTTGGGCCATTGGCACAGGAAAAACGGCTGAACCAGCTGATGCCAATCGGATTATTGGTTTGTCTATTCGTGGCACTTTAGCCGAGTTATATGGCGAGGATGTGGCTCAATCCATCCGAATTCAGTATGGTGGCAGTGTCAAGCCCAACAATATTGATGGGTTTATGGCCCAACCCGATATTGATGGGGCCTTGGTTGGTGGGGCCAGCTTGGATGCGGATAATTTTGTACCGCTCATTAAGGCTGCAGTTCCGAAGTAGTCGCTTCATCTTCTGATATCTGATCTTTGATTGATACCCTAAACAATGTCTGGATGGTCAACCCTTTTTTGGCTAATTGTTAGTTTTGCTTTGCTGTACCCCCTGAATCGCTGGATTACAATACACATTCAGGGGGTTGCTTTTTTATTGACCCGCAGCCGCCAATCCGCGACTTGGCTATTTTGGGTGCTATTTTTACCGGGCACGCTGCTTCACGAAGCGAGTCATTGGATTACCGCCACCCTGCTCGGCGTTAAAGCCACCCGTTTTTCGGTTTGGCCCAAGATGAAGCGCTCGGGGAAATTGCAAATGGGTGCGGTGCAGGTCGAGTCATCTGACCCATTTCGCCATAGCCTGATCGGCTTAGCGCCTCTAATTTTCGGAAGTGTGGCCGTCCTGATTATGGGTAGCTGGCTCGAACTTGATCGGATTGCTGTTGCTGTGAACACGGGTGATGTTGCGGTGATGTGGCAGGCTGTGATGAGAATCTTGTCATTTCCCGACGTCTGGCTGTGGCTTTACTTGATCTTTGCCATCTCCAACGCGATGCTGCCTAGCGAGTCGGATCGCGAGTCGTGGTGGAGCGTGGTGCTTTATCTGAGTGTGGTCTTGATGCTTGTTATTTTCTTCGATGTAAACCCAGCGGTATCCCCCACCCTTCAGTCATTTGCCCTTGATACGCTAAATTCACTGTTTTCAGCCTTTGTTATAACGCTAGCCGTTGATGTATTCTTCATTGTTTTTATTGGCCTCTTTGAGTTGATACTCAATTTATTACTGGGCCGAAGTGTGCAGTATCACAGTTGATATTGCCTTTTCTGGCTCCCCATAATTGAAATAAGCTTGCCCCTGATTTTCCCTTGACAAGCCACTTAACAAACAAGTATACTTCGACCTAACTTTTTGCAGGTGATTTTTAGAATTTTGGCGAGTATTATGAGTGACAATGACAGTGACTTGTAATATTGACAAAGGAGTATTTGAAATGGAAGAACGATTATGGCATCAGCATTATGATGCAGGTGTAGCTGAGACATTGGATTACCCAACCCAGCCTATTCAACATTTTTTAGCAGAAACGACAAAAAAATATCCTGATAAGGCCGCCTTGATCTTTGGGGGAATGGCCCCGATTTTTGGTGAACAACACACTACGATTACCTATCGCGAACTAAATACCTTGGCTGATAAATTTGCGGCCGGCTTGCAAAAGCTGGGGCTGCAAAAAGGTGATCGCGTAGCATTGTATATGCCCAATTGTCCCCAAATGGTGATTGCTTACTATGGGGTCCTACGGGCGGGTGGCACCGTGGTCCCTAGCAACCCGCTTTATGTTGCCCGCGAGATTGAACATCAATTAAATGACTCTGGCGCCCGATTTGTGGTGGCTTTGACTCTGCTTTATCCAAATGTAAAACAAATCCGAGCCAATACCTCCGTGAAACATGTTGTTGTGACCAATATTAAAGAGTATTTTCCTGGTCTGCTAAAATTTTTGTTCACCCTAGCCAAGGAGAAAAAGGATGGTCATCGGGTCGATATTTCAAATGATGCAAATACGAGCTGGTTTCAAGATGTTTTGGCCAAAGCCCCAGCCACGCCGACTCCGGTTGAGGTGACGTTGGATGATACGGCTGTCTTAATGTACACCGGAGGAACTACTGGGGTGCCCAAAGGTGCTCAATTAAGCCACGGAAATGTCATCTCTAACGCCACTCAATTGACTGCGTGGTTGAAGGGGGGCGGTAGTAGTGAAGGCCAAGAGGTGATGATGACGGCCCTGCCCTTGACCCACAGCTACTCGATGACTGTTTCAATGAACCAGTCGGTGTTGAACGGACACACTCAAATCATCATTCCCAACCCTCGTGACTTTGATCACCTGTTGAGCACGGTTAATATTCATAAGCCCACCGTCTTTCCAGGCGTGCCTACCCTTTATACAGCCATCAACAATCATCCTGATGTTAAGTCAGACAAGTATGACGTGAAATCGATTAAGCTGTGTTTGAGTGGGGCGGCAGGGTTGCCCGTCGAGGTACAGGAGCAGTTTCAGCGGGTAACTGGTGCCAAATTGGTAGAAGGTTATGGGCTTAGTGAGGCCTCTCCTGTCACCCACGCCAATCCTCTGGGAGGCGGAGGACGGATTGGAACGATTGGGTTGCCTATTCCTGATACCGATGTCAAAATTGTTGATTTAGAAGATCATGAAAAATCACTTGGCCCAAATGAGCCGGGCGAGTTGTGTATCTCTGGTCCACAGATTATGCAGGGCTATTGGAATATGCCCGCAGAGTCGGCCAAGGTGTTGCGTACTCACAGCGACGGTAAAACGTGGCTTCATACGGGTGATGTGGCTGAGATGTCAGAAGATGGGTACTTCCGTATTGTTGACCGGCAAAAGGATATGATTTTGGCGGCGGGTGGTTTCAATGTATATCCGCGTGATATTGAGGAGCGCCTCTATGAACATCCCAAGGTGTTAGAAGCCGCTGCGATTGGTGTGCCCGTTGGCGGGGATAATCAACGGGGCAAGGTCTTTATTGTGCCGCAGGTAGGGCAAACAATCACCGAAGATGAAATTATCGAATGGTGTCGCGAAGGCTTGGCTCGATACAAAGTGCCAAAATTTGTTGAGTTTCGCCAGGAACTTCCTAAAACGATGGTGGGTAAGATTTTGCGTCGCGAATTAATGGAAGATGAACTCAAAAAACACGCGGATTGAGCAAAGACGAGTAATAAATATTGAGTAAGAAAAAATCACGGACAAAATCAGGCCGACTGGTCTGGAATCACTCAACCCATATCCCCGGTCTGATTCCGTTATTGTCTGAGTTGGCCGAGCAACCTGGTATTAAGACCATTACGCCCGGTCGTTTGGCCCGCGTAAAAGGCCGCCCGACTCCGCTCAAGGTCAAGGTGACTGTACCCATTCGGGGTGGACACAAATTACAAGCTCGTTCTCAAGGTAACGTGCAGGAAGTGTTTATTGTTACCGATTTAGCAGCCGATGCTTTACAGGATATGGTTGATCGATTGATGATTTAGAAAGTCGATTTGAGTTGATAGGGTGCTTATGTTTTTGCAGCCTCTTTTTCTTTAGCATAAATTTCAATCTGGGTTTAGTGGACGGATAAGTATGTGAGATTTTAGCCCTAATGAGGGAGGCCAAAGTGCACTTTGGCCTCCCTCATTTCTGATGATATATCGAATCTGCCTCCAAACTATGCCTTCCCTGCGAAAGATGGTAGAATAATGTGGTAAAATCTCCAACGCTTGGGGCATACTAATCATGAGCTTGGTCGGACAAAAATTTGGAAAGTATGAACTCGTTGAAAGTTTAGGCACGGGCGGGATGGCTGAGGTGTACAAGGCCTACCAACCGGGTCTGGACCGCCACGTTGCTATAAAAGTATTACATCGTCATTTGGCCTTAACCCCCGATTTTGTCTTCCGTTTCAAACGTGAAGCAAAAAGTATCGGCCAACTTCAACATCCTCACATCCTACATGTCATTGATTTTGAAACTGAAAATAATGTTTACTACTTGGTGATGGATTATATTCAAGGGGATACACTTGAAGCCTATATCAAGAGCCAAGGTAAGCTGGCCTTTCCTGAAGCCTTACGCATCACCGAGCAGCTGGCGGGTGCTCTGGATTATGCCCATGAGCGTGGCATGATCCATCGTGATATCAAGCCATCTAATGTGATGTTTTTGGATCAAAATCACCAACATTCGCTACTCACCGATTTTGGTATGGCGCGGCTGGTTGATGACAAAAAATTAACGGCAACAGGGGCTGTGGTTGGGACGCCCAGTTACATGAGTCCAGAGGCTATTTTGGGGCAAGACCCAGATGCCCGGACAGATATTTATAGTGTCGGGATGATGTTATATGAGATGGTGACCGGGGTAATGCCCTATGAGGGGGACACTGCTTTTGCAGTGATGATGAAGGCCACCCGTGAACCGCTTCCCCCGCCTCGCCAAATTGTGCCTGAATTGCCTGAGCCAGTTGAACAGATTATTTTGAAGGCGCTGGAAAAAAATCGAGAGCAGCGACTGCAAAGTGCTGGCGAATTAAGGGCGGCGATTGCCCAAATTCTCCCAACGGGTGTTCATCAAGCTGTATCAAACTCTGCTTCTTTTGATCATTTAGAAACAACCATTGTGGATTCGTCGCCCCTGGCTGAAGAATCCCCCCAGGAAACCTTGATTTCACCCTCGACTATAAAACAAAGAGAAGTTGTTGAGGCTGTTGTTAACCCTGAAGAAACCAATACATCGACATCCCGTCCAGCCTGGTTCTGGCCCGCAGTTGTGGGAGGTGTCTTAGCCCTTCTCTTGGTTTTAGGTGCCTTATTCTTGTTTGGTGTCTTTAATCTAGCCACGCCGCTTGATGATGTTATTGTTGGTAAACCTAAAGCAGGGTCGATTCGATTTTTTGATGGCGTCGAACGAGCTAGCGATTTTGAAATAAACTTGGATCGTATTCCAGACCTTCCTGCGGATAAGACCTATGCGTTATGGATCAAATCTAATGAGACACAAGAGACTCTGAAGTTAAGTAGCAATCTGCCGTTTGATAATGGCCGGGTTGAACTGGAGGGTAATACACAACAAAGTTTGCTCAAAAAGTTTGATCAAGTACTGGTTACGGTGCAATCTGTGGATAACCCGAATGAGCCAATTTCTGACAGGGTTGCCTTTAGCGGTTCACTTCCCCCTGAGGTATTAGATGGTCTTCGCCAAATTTTATTTGATGATAATGAAAATGATGTGGGTTTGATTCCGGGGGCTGAAGAAGAGGTCACTACCGCTGTTATTCATACCAATAATATTCGGGAATTTGGTATTGAGGCTAATAATTATGATGAGATGCTTAACCATGCTGAACATGTGGTCAATATCTTAGATGGTGAAGAGGGTGAGTTTTTCGCTGATTTGGATGGCTCGGGGCGGGCTGAAAAACCGGGGAACTACCCGATCGGTGTGCGAGGCTTTCTGGTTGAGGCGGACGAGCTGATTGATGAGATTTTGCAAGAGCAGCTCGACAATGAGAATCTGGTCAAGCGGATGGAAGAGACAAACAACAACAACCTCGAACTGGTCGAAAAAGCCACCCGAAAAGCGTTACAAATTGTCGACTCTGATACCGTTGAAGAAGGTACACCCCTTGTTGCCGATTTGGAAATGCTACTCAATAGTCTTTTTGAAGGCCAAGACCTTGATGAGAATGGGGCGATTGATGCTTCCCTCAATGAAGGCGGCATTCCCATCATTTATGATACTGCTCTGCTCGTTGGCGAAATCCCTCTGACCCCGGTCGATTAATGATCTGTATCAGGGTAGGCTAACTCTCCAGCTGTAATCTCAGATGACAGCCGATTTTCTGCTGGTGCAAGCGGGCAGAAGTATTGCGGGTTGTAAGCACAGGAGGGGTTGTAGGCGAAATTGAAGTCGAGCACAATCTTATCATCCTCATACCCCAAATCGGCATGTTTGATCGTATCCAACAGATAGCGTCCCCCACCATAAGTCGTTCTTCCGTTCGTCGCATCCCGAAACGGCAAAAATATCCCCCCACCATATCCTAAAATCCAATAGAGTGATAGCGAAAAAGCTTGTTCATCGATCTCTAGATGCACCTTGCCAAACCGCCGCAAGCGGGTTTCGCCATCGTGCTGTAATTGAATATTGATGATCTCTGTCTCAACGTCTGTATCAATCGGTACAACAAATCGCCATTTAGGGTCGTAGGGATAGTAAAGTAAGGCCGTGAAGTTCGACTTTTGTTCTTGAGTTAAGGCCGACTGGGGGTGGTGCCCGAACAAGGCATCCCGTGTTGAGCGAAATTGATTGCACTTTTCTTCCAGACTCAACTCTGGTCGCCGCAAATTAGTATACATCTGCGCCACTGCCCGCCGATAATCGGCCAGGGTTTCAAAGGTGGATAAACTCTCTAGAATTGGATTTTTGGTTTGACAGGCTGTGTCAATCATAGGTCTCCCTCAGCTAATTGTGAGTTCCTAGTGATAGACACGTGGATGGTGTGGTTTCTTACGGAAACAAAAGAATTGGTTGTTACGGAAAGTTTTCATGTTATACTTTACACCAAATCTGAATCATCTACAATATTCTAAATTTGTCGACATTATCCAAAAATATGAATGGTCCTGTACCCAGCAGCGTCAAGCGAAACGTCAAGCCGAGTATCTGTTCCAGTCGCCGCTGGATTGGGCCTTTCGAGGGAGATTGATTGTTAAAATCAATTGTTGACTTTGTTTGTAGGAGGAACTTCAAATGTCACAATTTCCGAAACGATCCAAAACCATTAAAGATCGCATTAAGCGGTATGAACGCGAATTGCGGCAGGAACAAAAGAAATTCGGGGGTATTGACGACAGTTATGGCAAACGATATTTGTTGGGACCACTCTATATGCTCTTGGAGGATCAGGCTGGGGCCATCAAATCTTTTCGTTGGTTTGATAAAACCTTCCCCGACGATGCTGGCGAGCCAGCCCATTATCTGTGCTGGACGCTGGCCTTATATCGGGCCGGTGATCTCGCAGCCGCCACCCACAAATTGGCCCAAACGATGTTGGCCAATCTCTATTTGATCCCTCGCTTATTGGGGCAAGACCAAGCCGTGCTGGATATCTGGCACACTTCAAATTTTAACCAAAAAGAGTTTGTGGCCTACATCCCAGTTGAACTTTTTGATTTGTGGGATGAAGCGACCTTGCAATGGGCCAACGACACCTATCATAGTGCCCAACTCACTCAAGTGCGGGAAAGATATATCGAAATTTATCACCAACTCAAATCAGAGCCAGTCGGACCTAACCGCTCAAAGTTAGTACAAGAGGCATTTGCCCTACAAAGGATGAATTAGATGAACCTACAAGACTTTCAAGCGTCACTGACGGAAGATACACCACCATCTGGCCTCACCTCGACACTCCAAGCGATGTGGTATGAGGCTAAAGGGGATTGGGATGCCGCCCATACCTTGATTCAAGATGACACTGATGGGGATGAGGCCTGGGTTCACGCCTATCTGCATCGGCAGGAAGGGGATGAATGGAATGCTAAGTATTGGTATTCCCGGGCGGGTCGCGTGATGCCTGATCAATCGCTGGAGCAGGAGTGGGATGATATTGTCACCACTCTACTGGTTCAACAGTAATGCGAATGAAGAAAATCAATGAGGCCATTTGGCTCATTGGGCTGACCATTGTTTTTGCTGGCTGCAACCCCAACGATTGGCTCGTATCTACACAACCTCAGCCCACCCCAACCTTGATGATAGCGAGGTTTGCTACCCCAACGGTGACATCCCAGCCAACCGAGACCCCGACAATTGTGCCCTCGCAAACACCCACCCTGCTACCATCAGCTACGAATACAATTTCCTCCCAAGTCACTGCCTCCCCACCCCCATCATTGACCCCCATCGTAACGTCCACGTCCATAAATCAACCCGAGGTAACACCTACAGTTGAAGCCATTCCCCCAACTACCACAACCGCACCGATCGAACCGACTGGCTCCGTCCCAACCCTAACCCCGCTGAGTGGCCGGATTGCCTTTCCAGTGGACAACGGGGGCGGTTTTTATGATATATGGGTGGTCGAACTGCCACTCAAGGGCGGCCCCTATTTGATCAAGACCCACGCTCGGCAACCTGATTTCGCGGCTGATGGGCGATTGTTGGTGAAGGCACAGGGGGGTGATTTGGGCGAGAGTATTGGTCTGCTGGGGCCAGATAATACGTGGCTGGGGATTGTGAATGAGTCGCCGGAAGACTCCTTTCCCTTCTGGCATCCGGATAATACCCGCTACACCTACTCCAACGGCAATTTGGTCAAAGATCCCGACACCGCCCACCTAGCCACCTTCATTTTTACCACCTGCTCGCTGCAAATCCCTCGCAATGAGGGGGACCTTCGTTGTCAGGATACGGTGCAGTGGGGCTATATCGAGGTTGGTGATGCCCCCGTCTGGACAGCAGATGATCGAATTGTCTATTTCTCTTACAAGGGAGCGGATGGCCTTTATATGGTGGACAGCGCCTCAATGTTGCGGGCGGGTGGTGGCTTAGAGCAACAACGGTTGTTGATTGAGGCAAATGGGCGACCAACGGACACCTTTGGCGAGCAAATTTTCTTTTCAGCTGGAAATATTGAGGGGAACTGGGAAGCGTACACCATTGACTTGAATGGCGAGAATTTGATCAACCACTCTCAATCGCCCGAATCGCAGGATGGCTTGCCAACAGTTTCTCCTGATGGCGATTGGGTGGCCTTTGTCTCCGACCGGGGCGGGAGTTGGGGGATTTGGGTGATACCTCGAACGGGCGGTGAGGCCACGCGAGTTGTGGACTTTTCCAAAATCAATAGCAACCACAGCCCATGGGGAACGGGCAATCGAGAATGGTTGATGGAGCGGATTAGTTGGGGGCCGTGAGAATTTAAGTCCGGGATTAAGAAGGTGAAACTTTTGAGCATTCCGACAAAATTGTGCTTAATTGTGATATTTGAGGGATTTCTCGTTAGCGCTCGAAATGACATATTCTATAGCCACTATTTACGTCTTTCCGCCAAGGCCCCCTCAAAAAAATCAGCCAGTTCATTCACCGCCGTCATATCCTCAAACAAGATTGGGCACGCCTTGGTAATTTTCGCACTAATCTCCGCCCGATAAGCCGGATCAGTACCTAAAGCCAGGGCTTTCTCAATGTACTGCTCTGGCGTATCAGCCACGCAATCCATCACGCCGATTTGACGGTAGGCGGCGGTGGTGTAGCGACCGCGATGGAATTCGGTGGGCAGGGTGACGATGGGCGTGCCAGCAGCAAAGGCGTCGTAGGTCGTGTTGGCCCCGCCAGTGTAGTGGAGGGTGTCGAGAATGACTTCAACGAGGCTGATCAGGTTAAGATACTCCACCTCGTCCATTCGGGGCAAGAAGTGAACTCGGTCTATGATATCGGGCATTGCCCGTTGAAGCCGTTGTTGTAGAAGATTAGTGATAAATGGTTCTTTGTCCTCAATGAACACAGCCACCCCCTGCGGATCGCGGCGCAATATTTCGGCCACAAGTGGATCGAGATCAGGTTGGACTTTACGTAGGTTTTGTTGGCAAAGATAAATGTGTTGATCGTCTGTTAGGCCGAAATGAGTGCGGGGCTGTTTGATCTCCGGCACAGGGGGACGATAGTAGTAAGTGGGCAAATGTTTGAGCCGAACGAGCGTTTCGCTGTAATGCTGATCAGCCGCCTCGGCCTCGATCAATCCACACGAGACGAAGTAATCCATCTGCGGAATACCGCTGGTGGTCGGCCAGCCCCAGGTGCCGCACTGAACAGGCGCGATGCGATAGAAGGGTAGGAAGTAGTTGGTCGCATCAGTGCCCACTTCCCAATAGTGCAGGATGTCAAACTTCTCCTGCCTTAGCTGCCGCACCATTTCGGATAATTTCCCCCGCAGCGGAACCAGTTTAATGGCCGAATTGGTGATGGCGGGGCCGATGACCTGCTCTCCAATCGGGGTGCCACAAACTACACTAACTTTGAAACGGTCTGTCGGAAAATTGTTGATGATTCCCCGCATACATTTCAAAAACACGCCCTCGTGCCCCGCTGTGACCACAAAGCCGATGTGTGGTTTCCCTCGGCTCACTTTTGGTTCGTAAGGTGTAATGTTATCTGCGACCAAAGCGGCCCATTTTTGTTTTAGCTTGAGATCATCACGCCCTTGATACGTCAGGGTGGAGGGTGGCTCCGCGTCGGCTTGGTGGCCTTCCTCGAAGTCAAGGGTAAGATTGGGGCCATGCTTTTCTAGTGCGGTCATTGTTTCAGTGCGATAGGTTTCAATCGCCTGATTGCTCGCTGGGATGACGGGGCACATCGTATCGATGTGGAGTTGCAAGCCTTGGTTTTCCGGCTCAAGCGCGGCCAATTGACGATAAACAGGCTTGGCTTCCTCAAGCCTGCCTTGCTTCTCCAATAGCCCGGCTAAATTCCGCTGGGCTTCTTTGAAATCGGGTTTAAGCTGCACCGCTTGTCGATAGCTAGCGAGGGCTTCCTCATTCCGATCCCATTCTCGCAAGGTGATTCCCAAGTTATTATGCGCCTCAGGAAAATTGGGATTGATAGCCAAACAGCGTTCGTACGCCGCCATTGCTGATTTATAGCGTCCAATTTCAAGATAAAGATTGCCGAGATTGTGGAAGGCACTGGCGTAGTTGGGCTTCAGCTCAGTAGCTCGTTGATAATGCTCAATCGCCTCTGGAGTGCGCTCCAAGGTGCGGAGGACGATGCCTAGATTATAATGAACTTCTGGAAAATTTGGGTGTATAGCGAGCGCTTTTTGATATGATTTTAGCGCTTGTTTGGGCTTGTCCTGCCGCCGCCACGCCTCGCCCAGGTTGTTGTGAAAAATCGGATTTTGCCCATTTAGCCCAACCGCTCGCTTTAAATGTTTAATTGCCGCATTGTGATTTTCCTGCTGGCTATAAATGATGCCCAACAAATGGTGTGCATCCGGGTGGTGGGGGATTTGAGCGATGACTTGCCGATAGAGATCAGCGGCAATATCAATCTGCCCCGCTTGGTGGGCTTGGGTTGCTTGGTGGAAGAGGGCTTGACTGTTCATGGGGTAAGTTTATGTGATTTGCTGAGGTTAAGCAAGGTGGGAGAAGGTTGCCCGCTTTGATAATTTTGTCAATCCCTGTCCAATTTTTCTTCAACTAAATTTATCATTTTGTATCAGCGCCACACTCAAACTAAACAAAAAGGCGAGATCGACCAGAAAAAAGCTGTGGTCAATCAGACCGTGGCTCAGAAAGACGAGCATGCTGCCCATTAGTCCAAGCAGATGTGGCTCAGATTTATGTTGATACTCTCGCAAAATTTTTTGCCAAAACGCAAGTTGTAACCACAAGAGAATGATGACCCCGCCTATGCCAAGGCGTGTGGCGAAATCAAGGATGAGGTTGTGAGGATGGCTGAGATTCGGCTCTTGCCAAGCCTCGGGGAGGATGTAGCGGGTGCGATAGGCGTAGAGAAAGTTATCTGGCCCAAGACCCAGCAACCAATGATCTCGAATGATATTCAGGGATGATTGCCACAATTTTAAGCGAAAAAAGGCCGTACTGTTTGTTTCTAAGCTGAAGATGTTTTGAAAGCGAGCGGTCTGACGCAATGGGACAATGGCAAGACCCAATAATGTTAGCCCTCCCAAAATGCCACCGATAAGCCTGTTTCGATATTGGGTGTGTTGCCAACCATAAACTAAAGCCATTCCACAGAGGCTGAGGGGGATTGCCAATAACAAAGTGCCTCGGGAGAAGGTAAGATAGATTACGAGGCTGACCACAATCAAACCGAGGCTATATAATCGTCGACGCCAAATCCCTCCATACGTTGGTAAGATGGCGATTGCAAATAGAATTGGGAAAATACGCCCTAGAAACAGGGCAAGATTATTTGGAGAGGCGTAGAAGGGGCTGACTGCACGATAGACGTCCTCGGCGGTAACATAGTTGCCAAACCCAAATCTCCACAGGACAATTATGGCGTGTAATGCGGCTCCTGCGGTCAAGGTATCCAGCAGCCGCCAGCGCCAACGCTCCGGAATGCTGTTTGGCCCAAAATCTGCCTGTAGACGGAGCAAAAGATAGAAGCCAATCGCTCCAGCAAAAAGAATGCGCCACTCCTGCATAGCCACCCCAAAATTTTCGGCCATCAGCGCTGAGAGATAACCAACGATTAGCAGGGCCAACATCCCGAAATCTAAGGAATTGAGTCGAGGCCAGACCCACGATTTATCAGTTGGCCCCCCAAAGAGGGGAATGTCAACGCCTTTCTTTCTCCTTGGGAGAATTGAGGGGGCTGCATATCTTAAGCCGAATCCCACTGCCGATAAAATGAGTGGGGTTTCTGTTAGGTGATAGGTGCCGATGAAGGTTGACTTTGGATTTTGGAAAAATGAAAGGCTGAAGACGATGAGGACCAAGCCCAGATCAGGGCGATACAAAATGATCGCTACTAGTGGGATAAATAGGATGGTGGCAATCGATTGGGGAGCCAAATAAAATGTGATGGCCAATCCAATGAAAATCACGATTTGACGGGTATCTGATAATTGCAAGGAAGTTGTTTTGATAAAGGCTTCAATAATCGAGAACCACTGACCTCGTTTGAGCCAAAGTATTTTTACTCCACTAACGGCGATCACCGTGCCAAAAAGTAATATCCCCATCCGCCATGGTGAGGGAGGCGTTTTATTCGAAACAACCCATCCTGCGATGGCCCATTGCCCCCAGCCCCCCTCTGCAGTGATGACAGCTTGATGTGGTGGGCCTGGGGTCAAACCTTGAGCCAAGGTGACAGTCTCTGCCTGAGCCAATGGATCAAACAAGGAAACATAACTTTGCCCTTGCGAGTCCCGAGGCAAAGCGTTCGCAAGTTCCCCATCGATGGTGACGTACAAAAAACCTCGGTAGGGACCTCGATTGATCTCGATATCCAGTTGCTGACCTTCAAAGGTGATTGTGAGCGGGGAAGTGGGTGTCAAGGGAATATCGGCCATCCCCTCAGTAATTCGCCAGTTGGGGCCGTATTGACCACTGGTGTGGTTGGCAGCATAGTTGCCCACTGTAGCTATGTTTGGCTTGGCGAGCGCGACATTTTGAAATACCGGCAGAAGCCCGGTCTCAGTCAAAGCGAAGCCACGGGTCGGATCATCAGCCGCCAACCCAACCTCATCCCACCTGATTGCCATGATAGGCCCTAGCCATGGCCACTGTTGTCGAGCATAGGCCAACCCATCGTTGGTACGCTGTACTTGCACTTCGGGCGGGTCAACTCGCTCGTTATCCTGCCGCCAAGAGGGAGGGCGACCGTTCCAATCAGTCGGCAGGGCGTTCCAGCCAAGGGCCGTGGCCCAGATCGGTTTCTCAGCATCCCCATTTTTTATCATCACCTCACGCAGCAATTCTAGGCGACGGAAGTTAAGCTCATTTAATCTGGGGGAAGTTGCGGCATCTACGTCAAAGCCATAGAGTTGCCCAGCAACGATGTCAACCCAAGGGGCGGCGTTGGCTTGGTACATCTCATCAAGATAAGCCATCTCGTTTAAATTAAGGGGGCCATTTTCTAAAGTTGGGGCTAAGGCTGCCGTCAAAATAAGGGCATCAGAGTCAGCTTCGCGGATGTTGAGGGCCGCCTCACGGAGAAGCTTTGTATAGGCGATGGGATCAATAAAAGTGTAGCCCCAATTCACACTCAAATTAGGCTCGTGCCAAATTTGGTAGTGGTCAATTTTATCTTCGTAACGGCGGGCGAGAACTTGGGCAAAGCGTCCGAAGTGATTGAGGTGTGTGGGTGGGGCGGTGAGTGATGTATGGGGTGGGCGTGCCCAACCCGGGGTGGTTTCCAAAACCAAGATTAGGTTGAAGGAACGATTGGTAGCGGCGGTTATAATCCGATCTAAATCATCCCAATAAAATTGGCCCACTTCAGGCTCGATGTTGGCCCAGCGTACTGGCTGACGTAACCAGACGAGTCCGTTTGCTCGTAGTTCTGCAAGTGTTTGGGTTAAGGCCTCATCATCATATTGGGTCAGATCAATGCTCACGCCATACGATTTCTCTGCAGCTAAAGGCCCAACCTGAATGGTGGATTGCGATGATGTTTGGCTAGCAAAATAGAGCGTTGTGAGCAGGGCTAGGACATAGACGATGCCCCAGCCCTGTAAAAAGAATTGAATTTGTGAAATGAGTCTGGCTACCATTACAAGCCGTACATCTTTTGCGCGCTCTAAATCCGCAGGCCTGATCTAAAAATGGATTTAGTTCGAGATTGTTGAGTAGGGATAAGCTACAAAAACATCTCGCGCACCCGAAAATGTTGAATTTTGCCCATTGCATTGCGAGGAAGATCATCGCTGAAAATGAATTCGTGAGGTATCTTAAATCGTGCTAGATTATTGCCAACAAAGTCGCGTATTTCCTCAGCCGTTAATTCAGAGCCTGCTTTGGGGACGATAACAGCAACGGGGACTTCCTGCCACTTTTCATGGGGCCGCCCAATGACAGCTGCGTCTTGTACACCAGGATGACTGTATAAAACACGCTCAACTTCGGCAGGATAAATATTTTCCCCCCCCGAAATAATCATATTTTTCTTGCGATCCTGAACAAAGTAGTACCCGTCTTCGTCTCGATAGCCAATATCCCCCGTGTGATACCAACCATTTCGAAGTGAGCTGGCTGTGGCTGCTTCATTTCCCCAATATTCAAACAAAATACTTGGCCCTTTAATCACAATTTCACCAGACTCGTTAGCGGGCAAGCTGTTTCCAGCATTGTCCACAACGCGTACTTGGCAATGAAGGGCAGGTAAGCCGGTTGAGCCAGCTTTGCTAAAGTCGGAGTTGGGGCGCTGGTAGATGGCAATGGGACCGGTTTCGGTTGCCCCATACATCTCCAGGACGTGGACGCCACGCTCTCGGAAGGGTTGACTGAGAGAATTAGGAACGGTCGTCGAGCCGGTGACAATAATGCGCAATTTAGAGAGGTCGGTTTCGGCCCATCGTGATGATTTTAGGCAGGCTTGTAACGTAGCAGGGACAAGACATGTTGCAGTAGGGGAGTCGTCATTGATTGCTTGTAAGGTATGATCTGGATGAAATCGCCGATGAAGGGTGATTGTCGCCCCGCAATGTAAGGCAGGGGTCGTCTGATTGTTCAAACCACCGACGTGGAACATAGGGAGGACCGTTAAAATGTGGTCCTCGCTCGTCATATCGTGCATATGGATGCTGTTGATGGCATTCCACTGGATGGCATTTTGGGTGAGAACAGCCCCCTTTGGCCGGCCCGTTGTGCCAGAGGTGTAGACGATCAGTAATGGGCTGTCAAGTGAGATATGCGGATTGTGACTGTCGCCCTTAGTGTGCTGAAGGAGCGTTTCAAACAATGCTCCATTATCTGGCGTGAAATCTAATCCAACCATCTGGCAATGAGGTAAGGCCTCTTGGGTTGGTGCGATTCGATCTGCGAACTCTTCTTCAATAAAGAAAGCTTTAATGGAGGCGTCTTTGAGAATATACAAATGTTCGGGTTGGGCCAAGCGCCAGTTAAGTGGAACCATCATCGCCCCTAAACGAGCGCAGCCAAACATCAAGAGCAAAAACTCTGGACTGTTGTAGCCCAGATGAGCAATCCGGTCGCCGCGACCCACCCCCAACTTCCACTTGAGCATACGGGCTGTGGCTTCAACTTGTTGGGCCAAATCATCATACGTATATTCCTTGCCTTCAAAACGAAGGGCTACTTTGTTGGGTGAAAAGTCCGCGTGACGTTCGAGCCAGTGAGCGATGTTCATAAGAAAACCTCACATCTTTGTTGTAAATTTTCCGGCTATTTTAATATAAGAAGAGTCCAACCTCAAGTTGGACTCTTAAAAAATTCGAATTTTTAAGGATGGCTCGTAGATTTCTAGCCGCCAGATGACTGGAAAGCGACCTCTGGAACATCAAAGGTTAAAATACGATTGTTGTCAGCATCGGCAACAAAGAGCGTACCGTTTTGGTCAATATCAAGACCAACAGGCAAGGCAAATGAAGCGATATCCTGTCCATATTGACCCCAGGTAACCAGCACCTCACCTTCATTATCATAAACGATAATCCGATAACTTTCGGGATCGCTGATGTAGATGCGGTCTTGGGCATCAATTGCCAAGTAAGGTTTGTTAACGACACTATCGCTTTCCCAGCCAACCACGTCCCACTCACCAATTTGGTTGAACTCTGCATCGAATTTTTGAATGCGCCGGTTCCAGGTATCAGCCACATAGATGTTGCCTTGGCTGTCAACCTCGATCCCAACCGGCTCTTCAAAGGTGCCGGGGACAATGCCCCCGCCGCCCCACATATCGATAAATTGGCCATCTGGACTAAATTTCTGAATGCGCTTGTTGCCTGTGTCTGTCACGTAGAGATTGCCTTGACCATCAATTGTGATATCACGAGGCCCCCAGAAATTGCCTGGCTCGATTGTGGCGTCACCTTGCGCATTGGCGAAGGTACCTGTTTGCCATAGGAATTCACCGTTGGCACTGAAGGCCTGAATGCGATGATTCCAAGTATCGGCAACATAAACGGTCCCATCTGACCCCACAGCTAAGCCCCAAGGTTCGTTAACCTCACCCGGTTTGGCCCCTGGTGGATCTTCTGTGTTATTGCCAAATTCAAGTAAGTGGTTGCCGGCTGTATCGAAAACCTGAATGCGGTGATTGCCACTGTCAGCCACATAAACCGAGCCATCTGGTCCCACTGCGATGTTACGCGGGGTCACAAATTGACCGTCGGCATTGCCGTTGCTGCCCCAGCGATTGGAAGAGTCAAGTTCCGTGCGTTTGCCATCATATGGATCAGTGAATTGTTCTTGTTGCAGGATTAATTGGTCAATCGGACCGCTGTCATAAGGCCAGACTTCGGCAGCAACATCACGCCGAACATATAGATTGAAGCGGTGAACAAAGGGCCACTCATCCAGAGAATAATCTTCATAATCCCGATAGAAGACAATTTTAAGTAATTTTCGCCAGTTGTCAGCCACGATTGCCCGTCGAGCTTGTTGGGCTTCAGCGGTGTCGAGCGCTGGGTCGGCGGCGGGCGGGCCGGTTACATAGAGCTGCCACAGATTTTCAAAGGTTTGGCCTTTGTAATCTTCAATCGGCCACCATACAAGGCGATAGGGATATTGAATGTAATCGTTGCCCAAGTAGGGCTTGACCTTGCTTTCATTGGCTGAGCCAACGATGACGATGGGCGCATCAAGGGCATCACGGCTTGGATTTTCACCATAGTAGGCTCGGTTAGGATATTCGCGTAGATACCATTCCAGCGGCCACGTTGAGTCATTGTCGTAGGCAACTTTGATCATCTTATCCCCGACTGTACGTTGGGAAATCTCTTCAATCTGGGACAACGCCAGTTTCACGTCAGGTGAGGCGTGGGCGTAGACCAACATTTCGCTCACGTAGTCATAGTTGATATAAGAGAGGAGCCAGGTGAACCGAACAGTGAGTAGAATGAACGGGATGAGGAGTGCGACGAAAATGGTACGGGCGGCCAATCTGCCTCCCATGCGTTGCCAAAAATACCAAATTGTGGCCCCAGCAGCAGCGATCAGAATCAAGCCGACGACAAATTGAATGGTCCCTTCAATCTCAGAAAAAGATTGTCCTTGGAATGGCTGAGCAGTGAGCAAGGCAATCACGGCGGGTATAAGTAGGAGGACCCCTAAGCCTAAGGTTATACCGCCGGAGCGTTTTGCCTCACCCCATTGGAAGCGATTGAATACAGTTTGGATGACGTGTCCACTGACAAAAATCAAGGGTAATGTCATATGAACCGTCAACCAAGGCATTTTTTCACCAGCCCAGGTATAGATGATAATTGAGACCAACGACCAATAAATAATGAGAGAGGCAAACATGCCGCCGTCAGAGGGCCAGATTGTTCGCTCTTCAACCTCATTCTCACCAGGTGTTGGGGCGACAAGGGAGTCATCATCTTCAACATAGGTCGTTGTATGATCGGGTAGTTTCAACGGACCCGGTGATATATCCGGTAAAATGTTTGCCAGTGGCGCAATTGGTCGGGTGATGATTTTGATCAAACGCAGAATTTCGCGACCAAATAAATAAAGGAGCCCACCGATGACACCAACTGTAACGGGTAGGAATTCATACATCGGGGTCAGGAATAAATAGTAGTACCACGGCTGCCCCCCCCGATGTACATCTTGTTGGCCAATCCAATAGACCACCGCCCCGATGGTGCCGCTGTATAAACCGGCGATATTTGAGAAGAAGGTTGTGTAGAGCAGGGTGAAAATGACAACGGCGACTAAAATGGCTTTGACCAAATCTGGGATATTATGGGCTAGACTCTGGATTGTGGTCGTGACCGGACGATTTTCATAATCAGTCCCGATTTGGGTCAAAATGAAACTGAGGATTAAGCAAACAATCATCACCAGTAGGTGTGCTTCTTCAGTTAAGAAATTGGGTTCACTTTCAGCTTCTATCAAATAAAAGCCAACCCCAGCTAATATCCCTGTAAAGAGGGCAGCGACCAATAGGAACAACGTTAGCGTTAATCTTCGCTGACGGGAGACATTCTCCCAAAGAAAGATAAGCGCGATAAAGGTCGCCCCGATAAAGCCGTGGATGAAGGCCACCTCCTTTGTCGACAGCATCAAAGCAATCGCTGCCGCTCCGATGTAGAGCCACGTATTCCGTCGATAACGCATATATTGGAAAAAGGCCAAGAACATCAGGACCGTCCAAACGCTGATGAAAATATCATGCCGAATGTAGCGGCTGTAATAGAGCAGGCCAGGTGAAATCAAAATCATAAATGAGGTGGATAGCGCGCCGAGACGACCCAGCCACGGGCGGAACCAGTAGGGTAAAACCACTAAGACGGCCCCAAATAGGGCCGTTGAAATCCGAGCGGTGAAGTCATTGTCCCCAAACAGGAAGTAAATGAGAGCGTTGATATGAAACAAGAATGGGCCGTGCATTAGAGGATCGTGAACATACCCTTTGCCGGCGTACAGATTCCAAGAATAGACTGTATGAAGACTTTCATCGTGGCTCATGACTCGAGAGCCGAGATCGTAAAATCGAGTCACAATTGCAATGATTAAAAGGAGTGCATACAGCGCAAGTTCCCAATTGAAGTTGAAGAGACTCAACACAGGTTTGCTGAGTGTGTTTTGATGTTTTAATGAATCGCTTTGAACTGCCATACCTAAACCTCGTCTAAAATCTACAATGTCGATGATAGCGATAAAGCCTTAAAATTTTGTTACAAAACTTTGTTTACTGTTCTCCCAATTGCAACCATAAAATTGCTTGATTGCTTTGTGGGGGTGGATTTGGATTTTCAATAAAGCCATAAATAAACCACTCTATCAAGGCCTTGGTGGACAAACCAACCGGCGACCATAATGTATCAAGCGCGAAATCTTGCCCCACATAAACGGCTTCTGTGGCTAATTCAGTGTTGATGGGCGTGATGACAACAGTTGAAGGAATGGTTTGGCTGCTTTCTTGAAGATTATGGAAATCCTGTAAGCGCCAATGGAGGGCTGGACTATCCACCCCAGTTATGGTTACATCTAAAAGATTTCGATCAGTGCCACGGCGTACAGATTGGGTGGTCAGGGTGTCCGTTAAGGCGACGAGTTCTGTTGAGGCTGGGAACCCTGCCAAGGGCTGAAAATAATGATGCATAAAAGGGCCATAGTTAAGTCGCCAGCCACTATTAATCAAGAATAATAGTCCAATGACAGTGCCCGTTATGGCTAACCCACGAATAGTAACCCCGACATCCGTTAATACCCCAAACAAGACAGCCACTGCAATGAATAAGCCCAAAGCGGCCAGGGCCTGAAGCCACAAATATTGACAGAGCGTATCTTCTACGCCACAAGTTCGATCTACCCAACTCGTCAGGCCAATATAGCCAAATCCGGCAAAGGTTAAGCCTGCACCGAGTAACAGACCCTCATTGGCCCACTGCCCAAAGTCTTGCAAGTCCCGCCATAATTCAGCAAAGGCAATCGCCGCCAGAAAGATTAGGGGGACCAACGGCAAAGCTATACTGCTGGTGGGGCGGCCACCTAAGGGGAGATCAAGCATCAACCCGAATAAGAACCAACCAGCAAAGATAGCGCCAACAAAGTGACCCCGCATAATAACCAACGTGAGGCCAATCAGGCCGCTGACGATAATCAGGGGTTCATAGAGGGTTAGGAGGAAAATTGCATTGAACCCAGCATCACTTCTCGGCTCAAAGCTAAATCGTCCTACCCAATCATTGAGGGAACCGGTAATCATACTAAATCCGCTTAAATTGAATAGGCCGGTTGTTGTAAAAAATACCAGTAAAACAACCAGAATCAGCCCTGCGTTTTGTAATTGACGAAGAGTCAATCTTTCTAGCGGGATGTCCTCAGTTTCCGAGTCGGTTTGTGCTTTTAATGGATTAGCAAAGGTGTACAGCCTTGACTGCTCACTTTGGTCTAAGGTGGTTTCAGGGATCAAGGAGTCGGGGGGGGCATCTGGCACAACTGACTGTCTTACCCCGTTATTCCAGCGCAGGCGGAAGGTGCTCCAGCCAATAACGGCAATTAATCCAAAAATGATGAGCATCGCGAAGGTCATCGTGCCTGCGGCCAATAAGATGGCCACCCCGATACTCCCGATGATGAGCCAGCGTTCACGACCAGTTTCACTCCAGTTGAGAAATCCGGTGATAATTAGGAGCGCCCCGGTCACGACCGCGATTTCACTGTTGACCGTTCGTGAAAGGTAAAGAAGCGCTGGGGAAATGGCTAATAGGGCCGAGGCAATCAGACAGGTATACGATCCTAATTGTCGTCGTAATGTCATTGGAATGACCACCAAGGTGGTGCCGAGCAAGGCAGAGGCCAACCGGGCTATGGCATCACTGCTGCCGAACAGAAAAAATGAGATGCTGTTGAGTGTAACCAGTAGCGGACTAAAATAACTGGGGTCGATCAGCGTTTCGCCACGGACCAAGCCCAGAGCAACTAAGCTTTGGGTGGCCTCGATGTTGGATAAGGGATACACACCCGCTCGCCACAATCTTAGCCCGATGGCTATTACAAAAATGACGATATAAAGAGCGACTTCGACAGTGAGCCAGTCGAAAGATATAGCGATTGTGTTTGAGGGTTTGTTGTCAGGGTCAGTAACAACATACTCAGGTGGTTGATCGATTGGTTTTTCAGTCAACTCTGGCGTTTTATCGACGGACGTAGCCAAGGAATATTCTCCTGATAACACAGTTGTATAAACGTCAACTTACAGACAATAATCGATTTAGGATAATCGTGCAACTATTTTCAAGGATTGAAGAATGGTAACGTATCGCTCTTCGTTTGGTCCCTACTTCTTTAACTTAGAAGCTATTTTCGCTGATAAATCGTAACACCATCGTGCTCATAAACGGTGTCAAGGGTGATGCCGAATTTAGCTAAACCAGATGGGGCGTAACGCTCCTGTTCAAGTGGCCCGACATAGACGTATGTCACATCATATTTATCCAAAAGCCGATGCATTTGGTTGAGATCGGTAGTGTTGTACAAGGTCTCAATGTCGGGTTCCCGTCGTCCTGGCTCATCATAGTTACCTCGCCATTGACTTTGATGCCCTCCCCAGCCGAGCAACGTTGGTAATCCAGTGAGGGCTGAAACCCGTCCTGTATATTGATAGGCGGCATATCCAGCCCCTGGGGCTTCAAGCACCACGTCTGTATCATTAGCATTCTTGCGGAGCCATTGAATGGCTGCATAATCATTGGGCCGATGCTGGGATACCCAATGGATGCCGTTTAGAGTCGGTTCATTGGTAAAGTTGTTGGTTTTGTTAAGAATAGACAAGGTGGGATAAATCAGGCCTCCCAGGACAAGGACGGCCATTAGCCCTTGCCAGATTGTTACCAAAATACCCCGCAAGGTTGAGACATAGTAGACCGCGTAGGCTGAAGCTAAGGCTAACAATACCCAGGCTTGGAAATAAAATTTGAACACAGTGTTCATTCGGGTGCCAAAGTTGTCTCGGAGGTAGGCAAATTCGACAACCAGAGTTAGGCCCAAGCCTGCTACAAGCAAGACCAGCGCGAAATTTTCCGTAAGGAGTCGGTAGGCGGGCGGAGCGTTTTCTGACTCGTTTGCCGTGCCCTGTTGTCGTTCCCCGATCAGGTAGGCTAAGGCCCACCCCGACATTCCCCCCACTAACAAGAATGTCAACGGTGTACTCAATCGTCGTTGCAAAACTTCCTGAGTCAAAGCGCTGATTGAGGCACCCCCAATCATCTCACGAACCGCAGGATTATTAAGAATACCGTTGATAAATTGCTGACCATTTTCCGATAAGAGCATACTACTAAACACTAACAGCATTACAAAAACTGGGCCAACAATTGTAATCAATAAGGTGTTGATCAACTGTTTTGGCCAATTCTGAAAGCGACCGGTGAACGCAATTAGTAAGCCAAGATTTGCCACAATAAATGGGCCGAAGAAGACAAGGTAGTGAGGTAGTCGTGTCGGATTCCACAAATTTGGCAGTATCCCCCCGGCCTGGGATTGGAAGGTGGCATAAAAGGGGAAGTAGAACACAACCCCTAAAATGGCTAGAATAACAGTCCCAATAAAGCCAGATTGAATGGCTTCGCTTAAATTTGGTTTTTGATAAGTCAACCACAAGATGAGGGTTAAGCCCAAAACACCAAGATAAATCGGGAAGTCCCAAGTGTTGAGAAAACTGAGGCCACCGACCGCAATGATGTAGATGATCAAAGCCAATCTGCCCCCTGTGGCCGCTGACAAATCGCGCCAGCCGTCAGAGAGAGTTAGCTGGAGTCGTTCAAATAATCCAGCAGCTGGTAAACCCTGCTCTCGTCTGGTTGGATTGGCCAGTAAATTTAGGGCCAGGGCCGTGACCAGCAGGACGAAGGGCAAGGCCAAAACGTGGGGATGGACATCGCCCAGTAGGAAGCTGAAAAACGGGAATTCATCGATGACTTCCTGCTCGCCCCCGCTGAGATTGTAGTCGGTTAATACACGAGAGGCTCGCCACCACCAAATGAAGCGATCAGGAATCCAACTGTCACTCGGCCCAGCCGGGGGAACCTTCAGATCACGAATGTCTAGCCAAATCCAAAATTCAGGTGAAAAGAGCCCGCGTTTATGAAAGACCTCGAACACCCCTTGAAGGTTACTCAAAATGCCAACAAAGACAGCTCCAGCTAACCCCGTGAGGATGGTAACTGGTTGCGCCAACGGTTCAAGATCGCCATACTTTTGACGTTTGTGCAGCGTAACCATATTACTCAAGATGCCAAATGCGGCGGTCAGGGTCATCGCGAAAAGGGTAGGGATGTACAGATTGAAGGCAGTGGTAGAAATAATCCCCGTCAGTCGGGTGGTCATTGCCATCATCACATAGCCAAAGTAGTAGTAGCTGATACCAAACCCAGACAGCCACGGATCTTTGGGGGGGAAGTAATCGCTGCGAAGGGTGCCGTTGATGAAGGCGATTTCCATCCATTTTTCGCCACCCGCCGTTTCAATGTTCGGGTTGTAGGCTTTGAAGATGGTCCAACTGATAAAGGCAACGTGAAAGAGAATTTCGACACTGAGGACGTACGCCATATTTTGATGTAGCCAGGCCCATTTTGAGGTAGCATCTGACGAACTCCGCTGCCAAACTATCCCTAGAATGATGGCCAGAATTATTGCGATGATAATTCCGCCAATATTGTTTTGTAAAAGGCGAAATGACCCACCTAGCCACAAAATGTAGCCAACGATGAGAAGGCCGAGGGGGCGAATGAGCGCGTAACCACGATCAGGTAGGAAGCGGAATAGATTGTAGGCCGAAAACCAGCCCACCACCCCAAATAGGGTGATGATGAACCACCACAATAAAACTGAGATCATAATTAAGGATGTTTATCAAGAAACACAAGCGTGTGCTAATCGTTCGACTTTGTAGAATTTTGTATATTGGGGTGCAACCATAATCATAGTACTATATCTAGTGGTATTTGTCCCAAAATCAAATAAAAATACAACGCAAGGAATATTATAGTGTGCGGTACTGCTTTGCAAATCTTGCTATTGAATTTAGACATGTAAAATCTACCTAATTTTGCTTAATTTGGCTTTAATCGTCACTAATTTCATTGGTTGTTTGTATGAGCATAGTTAAATGGGTCGCGTAGTGCGATATTTGATTGAACCTGTACAGATATATTTGGTAGAAGATTAATATTTTGCCACGCTGAATTTGTCACGGTAGGCGTTGAAGATGGAGTTTCATCTTTGAACACAACACTTTCAGGCACACGGGTAATTATTTTTAATTGAGTGTCGTAAGTGTTGCTAGAATCGATTGTTTGGATATGTTCAATGGATTTATCATTAGAATACGCATCAGTCAAAACGAAATTTTTGTTGATTGATGCCGTCATAAACATTAGGATTACCCCTAAGCAAATAGTGGCGATACCCAATTCAATTTTTGGCTGGAGTAACAAGTCATTAATATAAAATAGCCCCTGTAAAAATTTATTTTTCCGAGAGATTTTTTTATATAAATTTTTGCTAAAATCAGGTTGTGGTGACCGACGAAATTTATAAAGAAATTCATCATTCATAATTATGTTCCCACTTACTTCTTAACTTTTTTACAACTCGATTCAAAATAGTACCCACATTTGACTCGCTTAGTTCAGTAATTTGAGCTATTTCTCGATTGGTGAGACCTGACCCATACTTTAATGCAATGAGTTCCTGCTCCCGATTTGGTAAATCGGCCAGTAACAAAGATAAGTATCGTAATTCATTTTGATTTTCGATAATATCCTCTGGTGAATTGTTATCAATTAACTCACTAATCTCCTCTAGTGATAAATTCACTCGATGCTTTCGAAAATAATCAGTAGCTGTGTTTCGGGCGATGGTAAACAGCCAGGTTGAAAAAGCACCTAAATCATGACGATACTTTTGATGATGTCGCCAGGCTTTTTCAAATGTTTTAGACGTCAGATCTTCTGCTACTGCATCATCACCAACGCGATAACGAAAAAAGTTATAAACGCGAGGCAGGAGTATGTTGTATACAGACTCCCAATCTATTGTTTGGGTATATGAACCCATTAGAAGCTCGATTTGTTTTGTCTTTGTATTCATCACTAATCAATTATACGAACTTAAATTAAAAGTATCACATACCCTAAGTTATGAATAAGATTTTTAACAAGATTGAGGTAACAAATCCGAGCAAATTGAATCGTGATCGGTTATTTCTCGCAATGAAATCCATGAATTTCTTGATTTTTAGGTCTGTTTTCGTGTCGAGGGGGAACAGTGAGGCGCGCTTCTTTATAACCATCACACTTCATCTGTAGGGGAACATCATTTCACCAACTTACTAACCGTCCTAAACGCCTCGTGTTCCGCCCCGCCCAGCAGCTCGAATAGCGACATCTCGGTGCCAGAGAGCGTTGCACCAGCCTTTTGCATCCGCTCGATGGCTAAATTTCGATTAGCGGGCGTACGAGAAGAGATAGCATCGGCGATGAGGTGAACATCATAACCGAGGTTGAGTAGGTCGAGGCCTGTTTGATAGACGCAGACGTGGGCTTCGATGCCTGTGAGGAGAATTTGTTTGCGATGGGTGGCCTGTAAGGCATTCATAAATGTTTCATTACCACAACAGCTAAAACTCGATTTGGCAATGGGCTGACTGTTGTCGATAAGCACCTCTGAGAATTCAGGCAGGGTTGGCCCCAATTTTTCAGGCACTTGTTCGGTCCATAAAATGGGTAGCTCAAGGGCCTGAGCGCCTTTGATCATCCGCTCCATATTCGCAAAAAGGGCTTCTTGCCCATCCATGACCCGGGCCAATCGAACTTGCATATCAACAACCAGTAAGATTGTGTTGTTTGTGTCCAGCATTTATTTTTCCTTCGAAGCCTAGCTTCTAGCGAGGAATCCGAAAGTGCACTTTCGGATTCCTCATTTTCAGTGGAATAAAAATTCACAATTATCTAGCTTTGTATCGCTGTCATTACTTCATCGGATCGGAGAGCCATACAATTTACCCCTTGGACTACGCCTTCTGTGGTCGAGACTTCATTGGCGTGGAAGCGGATGATTTTGCTCAGTCTGGAGATGATAAAAAGGTCGGTGCCTTGCTTGATGGTCATAGCGGTGATTAGATGATCAGTTTTTAGGGCATTCTTGCCTCCAGAGCCAGGCGCTTTATTGGCGTTAAAGCCTGACATTTGGCGAATAATACCCTTGCCATCGGCGCCTAATAAGAAAACGCCACTGCGTTGGCTGACAGGGGTAATCGCAACAACTTCGTCGCCCTCAGCGAGGCGAATACCAAGACAGCCCCGGACAGTCACTTGATCCTCGGCGAAACGGATTGCCCGGCCCTGCTGGGTGGCAATGAATAAATCTGCATCGCTGCCCCAGCAGGCCGCTTTGGGCTGGCCAATCTCGCGAATATCGAAGAGCTTTTTACCAGGCTCGGCTGTTTCCTTGAACAAATGATAACGAAAGCGACGGACATGCCCTCTGTCGGTGAGTACATTAATCGCTCCCTCAGTTTTGTAGGGCAGCATTGCGGCAGGTTGCTCATTAGCTTCCAAAGGCAACCATTTAGAGATCGATTGCCCTCGACTGCGAACCGGACTTTCCTCGATCTTGTTAACATTAATTGAAAACACCCGCGCCTGCGTCGTAATCACGATCAGTCGATCTTCGATGTCAGCAGCAACAAGAAAAACGGGTGGATCCTCTTCTGAATTTTCTAAATCAAAGATGCCCATCCCACTGCGTCGTTGCCGTGTGTAAAGGTGACGCGGGGTTCGCTTGATGATGCCTTGTCGGGTTGCAGTGATAATATTGACAGTTGTTGGTGGTTCTGATGGTTCAATTGGTGTGGCTGGCGTGGCTGCGGGACGCTTTGGTTTGCCTCGGAGTTGTTCTACCTCAGCCTCCAGGGCTTCGATGTAGCCTACAACATCGGCAGGGATATTGCTTAAATCGGGTCGTTCAAGAGACATCAGTGGCTCTCCTTAAATGATAGTAAAATTGAAGGCATGATAAAGTCATCATTTTGCTATGAGGCTGGGACGACTTTGTAAATAATTGTTTTGTTATTTTGATAAGTAATTTCAAGCATACCTTGTTGTTGTAATTGATCAAATTTGTCTTGGACGTGGTCGCCATAGGTGATACGTTCAATCTGACCCACATAAATGTAGGTGATATCCAACTGCTGGATAAGTTGTCGGGTTCGTTCAGAGTCAAGTGTGGTCCAGAATTCATTGACGACCTGATCTCTGGCCCCGATTTGGGAAGCATAGCGTTGCTCCCCTTGATGTAACCCACCCAAAACAGAGGGCAATCCAGTGTAGGCGGCTACCCGCATTCCCCCTTCGCGATAGTAGCCAATTTTGGCCTCAGCAATAATTGGCGTGCCAATGACATTATCTTGAAGCCATTGGATGGCATCATAATCATATTTTAGTTCGATAGGGCTACCCGCAGGCCACTCAAAGACACCGACTTGCATATAAGCTAACCCGTCCAAGGTACCAATCGCCGGACGATTATCATCCCCTGGAAAACGGTCATCTACCCGGGTGCGGGTGCCAAGAATGGGATAGATGAGGGTGCCTAACAGCAAAATTAGGACTGCCAATTGCCAGGTCAATTGTCGTAAAAAATTGGCTTGAGGGCGATAGCTCCACATCTGAGCCAAGGCGACTGCACTCATAATCCCAAACATCACCCACACTTGAGTATAGAATTTGAACAAGGTGTTCATCCGATAGAAATCGCCGCCCCCCAGAAAATCGCGAAGAAAGACAAATTCAACCCCAAGTAGAATGAGCAAGCTGGTGAACGCGAGTAGGGCTAGATAAACTAAATCAGACGGACTGTCTTTCCGGAAGAGTAAGAGAAGCGCAATTGACACAAGCGGTAATAAATAAGCTGGGACTGTGTATCCCAGAAAAAGTAAGGCTAGCGTAATCCCGGCAATAAAGACTGCGCCCCACAGAACAAAAATTGAAAATTCGGAACGCTGTGTCACTGACTTTTCAAAGATCTGGCTAAGATGGGGGATAACATTCCAACGGCGTAGTCCCAAGCTAATGGCGCGAAGGAAACTGTTGCGAGTACTTGGGTAACTCAAAGAGATGAGTAACCAAGAGACCACCAGAAATAGAAAATATCCCCAAATTTTTAGATGTTGATCAATCGGGGTTTTATCACTGACAAATCCTAAGCCTGTTTCTGCGGGAGCTTGATAATTATTGAAGAAAGGAAGATACAAGAGGTAAGTCATTGCAACCAGAACGATGACAAATATTCCGCCTCTGATGATCAGATTGATACCATCGGCCATCGAAAAAGTATCGGGTAATTTTCGATACTGACTGATTAAAAAGGCGGCTAGCATTAACCCTAAATAGGTTGGGAGATCCCAGGTATTAATTAGGCTGATTGCTCCCAAGACAAATGGTAAGGCTAACCAGCGCAGCAAAGCAGGGAGGCTGTATTTAATTTGATCGAGACTCGAGGGGAGGGGGTAAATAAAGCCTGCCGTGTTTGGGGTGGTCATTGTAACTGATGGTTGGGATGACCTGTTGTCTGGGCTGAGCCAGTTGTAGGCCAAACTTAGGAAGAGAACGGTAAACGGGATGCCGATCATGTGGGGATGTAGGTCGGCGAAGAGGAAGCTAAAATAAGGGAATTCGTTAATGGTTTGGGGGATGACACGCGTGGGGTCCCAATAGTTGTAGGTTCCCACCACCGCATTATCACCAAGCACTTGGAGTAATCCGCTAAAAGCCCTAACAAAAACCTCTAACCCTGGAATGGCACTGCGGAATTCACTGAGACTAAATTGCCCCAACATTCGGAGGAATTGGAAGGCTCCCTCAAGGTTGCCAATAAACACGACGAACAAAACACCCAGTAACCCCGCACTGATTGATTGCGTTTCCCAACGAGGAGAAACCTTCTCTTGATTTGCAGTGGGAGGAAGATGGCGAAAGGGTGACCGAGTTAAGGCAAGATTACCAGCTAAACTGAACACATTGGTTGCGGTCAAGGCAGCTAAGGTTGAAACCGCCAGATTGAAACCAATACTTGGTTGGATGCCTGTGAGCTTTATTAGGGTGCCAGCCAGAAATAGACCGTAGTAGTAGTAGTTGATGATTCCTCCGGCAAAAAATGGATCATAAGGGGGCATCGTCGCGCTTTTGACGATGGCATTCAAAAAGCCAATTTCCAGCATCTTTTCGCCCCCCAACCATGGCTGCCATAAATCAGGATTAAGGGTGCGGAGATAGATGAAAAATAGATAGGTTCCAACAAAAACACCCTCTGCCAAAATGATGACTAAAGCATTTTGGCGTAAAAATTGAGCGATATTTTTTCGTTGCTGAAATCCTACCCACAGGCCAAGTAAAAGCAGGATGATCAAACCGATGAAGCCTGTCGTCGCAGTGTTCGCTAATCCACCAACACTGCTATTAATCCAGATAAAATAGGCGACCAGTAGTAAGCCGAGACTCTTGCTGAGGGTGTAACCTCGATCAGCCAATTTATGGAATAGCAAGAAGGTGAGGGGGAAAGCTAGCCAACCAACAACGAGAATAAGCAAGCCCCAGATGATAACAGCCAGGAAGGTAGATTGATTGGCTGCTTGATTCCAACGGAAATCGTTAATAGGCGTCAACTCATCAACCGGTGTGTCCAAGAGGAGCGATTTGCCTTCTTCCACTTCAACGGCTTGGTGATTATCTCGCCCTTGACCGCGTAGACGCATCAAAAGCGTATCATCACCCACGTAGTAGGGTACCGCCTCTTGCCAAAGATTGCCAAGCAAGGCATCCCATTCAGCGTCGCTGAGTTGGCGGACTTTCTTAAACAAGATTGGTTTGGGGTGATCATAGACCGTGAAGCTTTCATCGGCGGCTTGATCATCGAAGACGAAGCCCGCAATCTTAGGAGGCGTTTCCACCGTATAAATCTGTTCATAACCCAGCTCACCAGAGAATAACGCCTCATAGTAATGAACACTCATCGGATATCGTTCAGGTAATTTGGGGATGGTGCGCCACAGTCGATTGCTGGCCAGAACAATGTAGTCACAATCCTTTAAAGTGGTCCGAATATAGTCGTACTTTTCCTTGGTGTCCTCGTTGTACATGGGCATTTCGGGTTGCCGATAAATGCTGGGGTGTTTCCCCTCAAGTCCTTCAATTCCAACGGGCACACCCTCTTCCCAATGTTCGCGGGCAATGCAGGAGCCTTCAGGCACATTCTCATAAACCCAGCGGCTAAATGTGACCCAACTATGTTCAGTCCCGTACACCCCGTTGACAAATGCGAATGACCAGACGCTGGCCCCCACGAGGGTGATCACGCTCAGAATGATGGCTAGAGGTTTTGCGGCGACGCTGAAGAAGGTTGGCTTGGGTTCAGTTGTCTGATCGTCAGATATATTTTGTGAGTTTTGTCTGACGCCGATATTCCAAATGGCAATAATCAATCCCGCCCCAAACAATGTGGTTAGAGGGACAACCATCACCATATATCGCATAAATTTGGCAAGGAACAGGCCTGTTGGACCAAAATAGAGGACAATCCAAGCCAAAGCAATTAGTTCGCCTGGATGTGCCTTGCCACGTAATGTTTTAGCAATAACCCACAACGTGCCAGCTAAGGCTAATAGCCCTAACGGCCACCCCATTCCCCAACGAAGCTGCTGCTCAATAAAGTAAAGATAAGGGGTAGTTCCTCGATATTGACGAGTGAAAGGGAAGTCAGCCGCCCCGCTGACCATATTGCCTTGCTCCTCGACAACAGCCTGCCTGAAATTCTCGAAATCCAGTAAAACAAAGGGTGATGTTAGGGCAAAGGTTAGAAATGAGATCAACCCAGTTAAGATGACCAGCCCCACCATCTGAGGTATGAGCTGCGCGTGGGATGACTGATTGGGAGTTGTCGATGCTGTAGTAAGGTTGCCTTTGTATCTAGCGTGAAAGATGACCAATATCCCCGCAATAACCGGGGCGGACACGACAGGGAGAGCGCTAAACTTGGAAGCAACGGCCAGACCTATGCCAACACCGGTGAGGAGCGCGGCCCCAATTGATTTTTTGTCGTACAGTAACACTGACCCATAAATGGCGAGGATGGTGAAGGTTGTAGAAACAGTGTCAACGGCAAAAAAGTGGGCAAGCTGAATTTGTAAGACGGTAAATGTCGATAGGGCAGCGGCTAAGACACCGCCCCATAACCCATATAGTCGTCGCCCAAGGAGGAAGAGTAGGAAGACAATTCCTAAATCGGCTAACGCCATGAGCCAACGTCCGATAATCGCAAAGCCGTGACCGCTCAGACTGCTGCTGAGAAAGTCGATGGTGTCTTGCGAGAATCCCAGCGAGGTAGCAATGGGGACTAAATATTGTAAAAAATTTCCGGCTAAAACTAAGGTGTATAAGGGAAAATGTCCATAGGTGTAACTACGACGATTTTGATTGCCAACATCCCAAAAAGGGTTGAGGGTCGATTGGCGGGGGTCCAGAAGCGTCCCATCTTCGCTAGGCCATTTGATGGTTGGGGCGTAAAAAGCGACGGTCGATCGCTCATCAGGATGGGCAAATGTTCTATCATCCCAGGAGAGATTATAGAACCGTAGCCCAGCGGCAATGATCAAAATAATAATTAGGATGATGATTGCAAGACGTTGGTTGAAGGTGTTCATAGTTGTTATGATTGTTATTTTAATCGCCCTAAACAGCTTGGGCAAGATATGTGATAGATTTTACAGATTGGATTATTTTACAATTTGCCCTCCCTTGGGCTAAATGTTACAATGCTGGTTACTATTTGATTTCACTAAATAATCCATTTCTTACTCCCTGAAACCTAATCGTCTTTGTTGAGATGATGATTAATTTCTTGACTACATTGTACTTTTAGCCAATCACTTAAGGTGGTTTATGAATGTTGTTTGCTATCGTGATTTGTCTGGATTTGACATATTACGGGCTGAATGGGAGTCGTTACATCAACGAACTCCCCTTGATCTAATTTTTATGTCATATTTGTATCAATACCTGTGGTGGGAACATCTCCCAACAGGCGAGTTACGACTCATCGCCATTCGAACCGATGATAATCAATTGGTTGGGTTGGCCCCCCTATTTTCTACAACAACAGAACAAAATTTACAGCAATTGAACTTGATCGGTTGTGTTGACTTGTCCGATTATTTGGATATTCTCATCGATGTTGATCATCAAACCTTGGTTTATCAGGCTTTGATAGATTATCTAGCAAATACGGATGATTTTAGCTGGGATATTTTGTCTTTATGTAGTCTGCCGCAAAAATCAGCGACTCATTCCCAATTTGCCGATTTGGCTCGCCAAGCGGGGTGGTCCATCAACTTGCAAGAGCAAACGGTTTGTCCGGTTATCACCTTACCTGACAGTTGGGACGATTATTTGGCGGCGATTGGTAAGAAACAGCGGCACGAAGTGCGTCGAAAAATGCGGAAGTTAGAGGCTGAAACAGAGGCACGTTGGTACACTATCGATAATTTGGATGATTTACCCCAAGCGATGGCCGACTTTGTGGTGTTACATCAGAAGTCAACCCGTGAAAAGCAGGATTTCTGGAATGAAGCGCATCTTCAGTTTTTTAATGTTTTGGCTGAAAAAATGATGGCTGAAAACCACCTCAAACTATTTTTTCTAGAACTCAATGGTAAGAGGGCGGCCGCGCTTTTATGTTTTGATTATGATAATCAATTTTTGCTGTACAATTCAGGATATGATCCTGAACAGTTTTCACAACTTAGCCCAGGCAACGTATTGATTTCGTATACGATTCAGGAGGCAATCCGACTGGGCCGAGTTCGATATGATTTTTTACGAGGTGACGAAGTGTATAAATTTAGGTTTGGCGCTGAGGCTGAACCTGTATACGATTTGGAGATCAGGCGGGAGCAATGATTAATCGAATAGCAATGATAAGTGTCCATACAAGCCCCCTCGCGACGTTGGGAGGCAAAGAAACAGGCGGTATGAACGTTTATGTGCGTGATCTGAGTCGGGAACTGTGCCGACGAGGAATCTACGTTGATGTTTACACCCGTTCTCAAGACCCGAGCCTGCCTCGGGTTTTGGCTTTGGCCGACCGTGGCCGGGTGATTAATGTACCGGCAGGTCCGGAGAAACCATACAATAAAAATCGGGTATTTAATTACCTGGATGAATTTGTGGCTGGAGTTCTGGCCCAAGCTGAACAAGATAATATTAAGTATGATTTGATTTATAGCCATTACTGGTTATCAGGGCTGGCTTCAGCAGCACTCCGTCGCGTCTGGGATATCCCATTTGCTCAGATGTTTCATACCTTGGCCGAGATGAAAAATCGTGTTGCACAGTCACCCGACCAATTTGAACCCAATCAACGGCTGAATTGTGAAGGCGAAGTGATGCGACGGGCGGATCGTTTGGTTGCGGCGACACCATTAGAGAAAAATCAGATGACCTGGCTGTATGGAGCCGAGCCTGAGAAGATTTCAATTAGCCCACCCGGCGTTGATCCGGTCCGTTTTAAGCCGATGGACCAATCTCAGGCGCGGGAGTATATTGGTCTCCCGGCCCAAGATCACCGGATGATTCTCTTTGTCGGGAGAATTCAGCCGCTTAAAGGGATTGATACATTGATGCGGGCTTTGGGGTTGGTCAAACAACGCGATGCCAAGCTTGTTGAAAATTTATGTGTGTCCATCATCGGTGGCGATCCAAACCCCGACTCTGAAATTGAGCTGGGTGAGTTTCAACGTTTGGAAAAGTTACGAACCGATTTGGGCATTGAAAATTTGGTGACGTTTCGTGGGGCTAAAGAGCAGGATACATTAGTGTATTATTACGCTGCTGCCGAGATGGTGGTCATGCCTTCGCACTATGAGTCATTTGGGATGGTAGCGATTGAAGCGATGGCGTGTGGTACGCCAGTTATCGCCTCAGATGTTGGGGGGCTTTCCTTTAGCATTGAAGATGGCTTTAATGGCTACTTAGTGCCAGGTCAAGATGCCCAAGCCTTGGCTGATAAAATTATTTTGTTGCTAAAATATCCGGCCTTGCGCTCTCAACTGGGTGAACAGGCCCAAACGTGGGTTCAACGATATAGTTGGGCCAATATCGCTGATGAGCTGTTGGATATATTTAGTTGTACGATTAAGAATTATCAAAAGAGTACCCCAGCTCACCTGTTTGAACCGTGCTGATTTGATCCAGTTTGTTGAGTAGCCTCAAAAATCGCCTGAAGATTTTCTTCAGGCGATTCATTTGAAACTTCAGTGGTCGGGGCCAAGATAATCCGCTCGCCTTGTGTTCGTTCGATTAAATCCCGAACATAAAGCCTTATATCTTCAGGCGTTTCTTCTTCAATTCGCTGCGGACTTAAGCCCGTTAATGCCGTCTTGTCGGTTAAAGTTAATCCCTCTTCTACCGTGGGGTGAGCCTCGATGCTTTGCCAACTGACAGCATGAACTGGATATTGATTGATTGTGTTGAAATAGGGTGAGCCCCCGGCCAAATGGACGACGAGTGGGGCTGGCTGAATTTTTACCCGATCCAGAGCAATTAAATCGTAGCGAATCACCAAACTTTCACACTGTTCTCGAGTCAAAACCTCTGTATGAGAAAATTCGCTAACAAAAAAGATACCATCTGCCCCGGCATCCAAAGCGGCTTGGGCAAACCGACTGGTTGTTTCAGCAATCGTCGCCAAGCCGATATGCACATCAGTGCTTTGCCCTTCAATATGCTGTAGCAATTTCTCCCCAGCCAACTGTGAAGCCAAAGTTAATGGACTAAACACTGTCACCAAGAATGGTGCATCATCTTCCCCCAATTGATTAGCAATCAGCTTGATGGTCTCTAAAGCCTGACCATAACGGCCATCGTCTGGGTGGAGTGTATTTAAACTACGCCAATCTTCAGGGTCTTGAATGACAGTTTTTTTTATGTAGGCTGGGGTTTGGTCATTTTTGGCAGGGACAACGTGCGCGCCCCAATCGGCCACCCCGTAAAATTTATTTGGAATGAGCCGAATTAAATCAAGATTATACTTTTGATAAAATGCTAACGTCGCAGAGGCTAAGCTGGCTGGATCCTGCTCCTCTTGATGAAATCGTCGCCACAATGTGACTGGGACTCGGTCAACAGGCTGGCCTTCCAGGGCAGCATATACACGCTCCCGCTTATCCATACTTCTTCCTTCCCTCCTGAAACCCTGGTCTCATATTAATGAGGGGTTTGAAGCGTACATCTACCTTGTTTATTCTTTTTATCACATCTACCACAGAATTTGACAGAAAGCTTTAAGAAATAAATGACTGCTGAAAAACCGAGGATAGCTCAAATGTCGTCAATTTCGCGCCAAATCTAGAAGTAAACGGCGAAATTGATCTCATCTTGAATAACAATCGCTTTTTTATATGCATTGGTTTTTCTAAAACTTCTTGCCGTTTACTACAATTGTTCCCGTTAGGCCAATCATAACACAAACTCAGAAACTCAACAAGCAATTATTAGATTGAATTCAAGAGCCTGGCATTGACCTCTTGCACTGTGACGGTGTGCTGAAGTAGATCGTTACGGAGGTAGGAAATTTTATCGTGAGGATAGTCAAGGCGACGCGCTAAAAAGGCAAATTCTTCACTGTCGGTGGGGGGCACCGTCAAATCCTTCGCATTACCACGTACCATTCGTAGAGCATTGATGAGATGGCGCATAAAAATGAGCGCTTCGCGTAACGCGATGTAATCGTCTCTGTTGATGATGCTACTATTATATAAACCGTCTATGGTTTCATGCGTATTGGGCGAACGTAATTCTGGACTGCGATGACCATAGGTGATTTGCAGGCCTTGGATCAAATATTCAAGATCCACCAGACCCCCCGCGCTAAATTTTGCATTGATTGTACCGGCTGTGACCAACTGACGTAATTGTCGTTCACGCATGGCTCGCATAGCGGCTACATCAAATGGTTGACCTCGATAAATCAAGCTATCTCTTATTTTACTCACCTTTTGCCCAAATTTTTTGTCTCCAGCCAAGGGGCGAAGCCGGATGAGGGCTTGGCGCTCATAGGGCCACGCCTCACCCTCCGGCCCGAAATAGGTTTCAAATGAGTTGAGCGAAACGGCCATACTCCCTGCGCTCCCGTAAGGGCGAAGGCGTAGATCGATTTCGAAGATACCCTCCTGGCGGGTACGAAGAATGTTTGGCACCTCTTGGACCAACTTGTTGAAGTATTCAGCCGTTGTGATGACCTTGGGCCCCGTGGTATGTCCGTTATCCTCATAAATAAAAATTAACTCAATATCGGAGGCAAATCCTAATTCACGTCCCCCACATTTGCCTAGGGCACATACGACAATCGGACAGATGCGCCCATTGGCCAGACGTGGTAGACCGTAGATATCTCTGACGGATTTAGCCGCGAGGCGATAGGTCGCTTCAACGATGATATCGGCTAAATCAGTGAGTTCTTCGGCAAATTGTTCAAAGCCCAAGGTGTAATTCAAAATCTGTCGCATATCGATGCGAAACATTTCTCGATCTTTGAAGGTATTTAGAATTGTTTCGGGGCTTTTTGTACTTGAACCCTGTTGTAGTAGGGTCTCAAGCTCGGCCCGCAATTCATCCTTGGATTTAGCCGTCTTTAAGAGCGCCTCATCTCGAACCATAGGAAACAAATTCTCGTGTTGCATTCGCAAGAAATCATCCCACAAAAAATCACTTACCCCTAATAACCGGGCCAGCCGGTGTAAGACCTCCGGCTGTTCTAATGAGGTTAACTCATTGGCCCAATCAGACCGGGTGAAAAGCTGGCCTAGAAATTCATGAAAATGAAGCAGGGCGGCCTCGGGATTGGGGGATTGAGGCAGCGTATGCGTGAATTGTTTGATCAGGGCCGTCGCCACCCGAAGCTCGTGCTGCTTATTGGGATCGGTGATCTTTTTGTGTGTGGCGTCAGTAACATAAAGTGTATCTTGGACTCGATTGCCAGCGGTGCTGATATCCATCCGGCGAATGTTGATTTTATTGAGGGTTAGAGCGTTCGTAAATTCATATAAGAACCCAACCGTGTCAGGGGCGTTAATCTTTAAGACCGTGTGGCGTTGCGAGATTTCGTTGTCGATAAGGATATCAACTGGGTGCAGCGGATCATTGGGTTGATTAATTTTGCTTAGCTTTAGGGCGACTTGTTTTGCTAAAAAACCTTGTACCTCGTGCTGTTTCTTTTGGTGTAATTGTGTGGCAAAGTGGCTTAACTCATCTTTATATGTTTGCCACTTGTCTTTTGCTACTTTTGTGGTCGAACGGACAGTAAACACATCGACGATTTTGCGTTGTGTGCCGGACATATCGATTTTTTGATAGGTCATACTCCGTCGTTTACCTCGACGGCGAGGTGGGGATGGTGGGGTGGGGGCGGTAACTTGGGGGCCATAGCTAAAAATGTGTCCTTCAACGATATTGAATTCGTGTAGAAATAAGAGTCCGCAAATAAGAGAAAGCAGACCTAAATCGTCAAAGCCAACGATAGTTACACGCCAATGATGCTCATCAAGGGGAACCGTTTCTACCGTGATGACGTGGGTCTTATCGAGAGATTCAACCAAACTGGCGTGATGATTGATATCCTCATCACTAAATGTTGTGACATAAGTTGGGTGCAGACGAGTCAGGTGCGGTAACAAGGTTTGTGAAGCGGTTGTATTATCCTCTTCATCGGCCAAATGTTCTTGATAGACCAACCGGATAACTTTGCTGTGTTGCTCATAATTGGCAATAAAATTTTTGCCAGCGTTATCTCCCTGAAAGCCTAATCTCCGGGCTAGATGACGCAGGGCTTGGGCATCATTGGGTAACTGATGGGTTTGCTGATAGTGCATCAATTGCAGGTGGTGCTCAATTGTACGCAGAAATGTGTATCCATCGGCCAAGGCCCGATAGGCCTCTGGCGAGAGAATGCGTTGTCTCACTAGACGAGTTAGCGCTTCTAATGTTTGTGGCGTGCGTAAATCGGTTAACGTGCGTCCGTGTTGGAGTTGTAGATATTGGGTTGTAAATTCGATATCACGGATTGAGCCGCGTCCTTGTTTGACCTCACCCCAATCTTGGCCTCGCTTATGAAGCTTTTCTTCGATTTTTTGTTTAAGTCGATGGACCTCTTGTCGTACGGTTTTTGAGTCAATTTCAAAAATGAGTGGTTGAATCTGCTGGAGAAATGCCTCGCCAATTGTTTTGTTACCTGCCACAACCCGAGCTTTGAGCAGGGCCTGTTTTTCCCATAGTCCAGCATGTTTTTCCAGGTAGGTGGCATATCCATCCATTGTAGCGACCAAGGCCCCACTTTGGCCCCACGGTCGTAAGCGCATATCTACTCGATAAAGAAATCCTTCTCCGGTTGTTCGTGTCAAAATATCGATAAGTATCTGGCCCATTCGTAGATAGCTTGAGGCATTTTCTTTGGCCAGAAAGATTAAATCAATATCTGAACTATAATTTAATTCTGCGCCACCTAACTTACCCATCCCAATGACAAAAAAGTCAGAGACATCCGTTTTTGTTTGCTGGCCCGCAGCAATAAGGGCTGCTTCAATGAGGCTATCTGCTACATGAGAGAGCTGGGTGGTTACTGTTGTGAAGTCATAAGCCCCCAACAAGTCGGCGGCTCCTATGCGGAGCAGTTCCCAACGTTGAAATCGTCGTAAGGCATCTAGAATAATGGTGAGCTGACCATTTGTTTGCCCCCCAATAAGGAGATCTAAGGTCTGCTGGGCTTCATTTTGTAATTGGGTGGCACTTTTTTGTTGGGCTAAATTTTGGTAAGCTGTGAGACGGGGAAAATAGTCGGGATGGCTCAATAAAATTTCGGTTAGGAATTGGCTGCTGGTGAAGAGCGCCGTCAGAATTTCAAGGGTACGGGGATTGTGGGCAAAGCTGTCGAGCAAGTTGAGAGGGGTATCGGCATTTTGGATAAGGCGTTCAAAATTGATGAGGACATCATTAGGATCGGCGACCTCAGCCAACGCGTGGAGGATTTGGGGTAATATATCCGCCAACTTTGCCTGCATTTCAGCGGTTTGTCCGATTCGTTTTAGGCAGCGATATGCCCCTGCTGGGTCTTGAAAGCCAACTGTGCTTAATAATTGCTCAGACTCGGAGTCGGGTAGCTGATGTTGTTGCAATGTAGACCGCAAATGGTCTAGTGTGAGGTCAGAAATTTTATGATTGAGCGTATTTGTTTGATCCACGATGATCAACCTGCTCCAGGTAATATTTTATCATCTTTTAAATTTCAACACCTCTAATTCGCTGGTCGAGCTGAGACCACCCCACCAAATGAATTGACATCCAAAATCCAGCGGGTGCCGATATCATAGCGGCGGAAATCTTCAAAGCCGTTGACAGAGTAAGTCATTCGGCCCTGTTCTGTATTAAAAATGACCTCGTAATTTTCGGTGCGTTCGCCAAGCCTTTGATCAAAACCGAGCGCTGGTTCAGGCCAGAAGGCGTTGAAGCTGTTGTCACTTTGGGTGACGGTATCAACCACGGTCCACTCTTGAACGGTATACTCACAGAACTCCTCAAGAACCTCGTAGCGACAATCTTGGACGACTTGGCCAAAACCACTGCCTTCATCAAGAACATATGGGGTACCACAAATCTCACGGGAGTTGGGAGCAGGATTATCTTGTACGTCTCGGACTTGTGTACGACACGTGCCCACTGTGGCATCACCAGGGATTTGGTCAATCCAGCCACTATAACCCACGGGAGCTAGCCCTTCTACTGCCACAGAGCGACTCCAGTTGATGTTACTGACCTGCCCCGTAACCTCTGAGGTTTGGAAGGAGAAGAAGAAGAAAATGCCACAGCCAACAACGATGAACAGCATTAAAATGCCAAAAATGCCGAAGACAGCTCGGCCACCTGAGCTCGATTTTTTTGCTGTGGGACGGGGTGTTGGTTTAGGCTTTGCTTTTGGCTTAGGCGCCTTGAGTGGGGTGCCGCAACTCACGCACATGGGCGCATTTGGCTCATTCTCGGTTTGACAATTGTCACAAACAACGGGTTTGACGGGTCCCGTTCGATGTGCGCCAACCACCTTTCCTGCCGAGCGCCTGGTACCCTCATTTAATGGTGAGCCACACTGGCTACACGTTTCAGCTGTGGCTGGATTGCGTGTTCCACAATAATAGCAATGAATGTCTGGTCCCGCTTTGGCCTGCTCGATTTTTGCTTCATCTTTGATGATTTCGCTTTGCGCTCTTTGCGTGAATTCAAGATTATCGGGTTGGGGCGTACCACAATTAGCGCAGATACGGCGTGACCCTGGATTACGGCTGTCACAGTTAGGACAGGTCCACTCTAACTCGACATAACCAAGACTTTTTTTTGCCATTTGTAGCTACCTCCCTGAGGTGGTGTGGGATTGGTCAATTGTATTTATATTATCCATGTAGCTTGGGGGGAATGCAAAATCGGTTTTGGAAGGCTAGAGGATCAGAGAATTGAGTTCACATCAATCCTCTGATCTTCTAACACCCTACTGCCCACTACAATTTGCCACATTCACTTGATGTTCATCATAGCTGGCAGTAAACAAATGACGCCCTTCTCCGCCACAGGCCATAATGAAAACAAAGTCATTTTGGGAAGGCTGTAGGGCCGCAGTTATTGAAGATGCGCCGGGATTAGCGATAGGGCCGGGGGGAATATTGGGGTAGAGATAGGTGTTGTAGGGTGAGTCAACGGCAGAGTACTCTTCTAACAACACAGGCGTTTTCCACCACTGATCTGCCTCTGGTTGATAGCCCATTGCATACTGGACGGTGGGGTCGGCTTGTAGGTACATTCCTTGATTGAGCCGATTGAGATACACCGCTGCAATCATGGGACGTTCATCAGGGACAACTGCCTCACGTTCGACAATCGAGGCAATGATCAGAATTTCGTGGAAGGTATAACCTTGTCCGCTGGCCAGTTGGAAGGCATTATCGGGCAGCTTACTTTGCATATTATCCAACATTCGGGTAATTAAATCTTCTGGCGTGCCGTTGAGCGGGAGGCGATAAGTATCAGGGAAGAGATAGCCTTCGTAGGATGAGCCGGCAGGCAAACTGGCGAGCATTGGATGGTCGATGCCTGTCCCTTGACGGACTGTGGCTAAGAATAAATTGCCGTCCATCACCCCTTCGTCCGTTAACAACTCGGCCACTTGTTCAGCCCGCCACCCTTCTGGGATGGTGACCGAAATTTCCTCAAAACTGGCCTTTTGCAGGGACTCGGCAATTTCACGCATCGTCATGTTGCGACGTAAGGTGTAATCTCCCGCCTCAAGCGATGCATCGAGACCATTGTAACGGAGAAAGAGGCGAAATAGATCGGCATCGGTGATAAAATTTTGCTCGACCAATTTGGCTGATATGGTCCGAGCATTTTCACCAATGTCAACGGTGAACGGGATCGGGGTTGGATCATCAGAAACAGGGGTATTAATAATTTGAGATTGGGTTTGCAGATAGACGTTGAGAAAAAACTCCTCTACATTTTGTGGATTACGCCCAACTGACTCGCCACTGCCGACGGCAATTGAGGCGGCTGTTTCATCACTTTGGTTGGTGAAGGCCCAAAATCCAGCCCCCAAAATTACTACAATAGCCCCAATCGCAATCACAAATACTAAAAAGCGAAATAGTGCGCGAATAACAAACATATCTTTTTCCTTCCTTTCCGATGAGGATGAAAATGTGTTCAGGCGAGCAATTGAAGTGGTAATTATAATCGTATTGATACAATAACTAATAACCATTTACTATTACCAACTTGCAAAAAATCCTACCCTAGTCTGCCACATTTCTCCCTTTTATTGCTGCCCAAAATACTCAAGGCCGCACCAATAAATTTAACTCAGCTTCCCAACACTCGCAAGGCTCTCTTCGCTCAAGTCCGTTAGTGATGGCCCCCCCATATGGAGTTAGGGCAGGTTGTACAACCCAACCTTCCAGTGCTAAAGGCACTGGCCCACCCGCATCTATCCACTCACCGTTGTAGCGACGGGCAAAATGCAGATGACTTGAATTTGAAAGTCCTCCCTCGCAAGAAGCATAGCCAATGATGTCCCCTTCACTGACTTTTTGCCCAACTTGAACCGGGATATTCAAATCCAGAGCTACGTGTAAATATAGCAGCACCCAGCCTGTTTGGATATTTCCGTCCCCATCCAAATCAAGCTGAACCTCGCCTTGCTTAGCGACGACAATGACTCCATCTGCGGCAGCCGTATTGGGTTCATTTGAGTAAAAACAGTTACCCAGCACATCCGGTGGCCCAAAATCAATGGCTGCCCAAGCACTGCCATCGACATAGGCAGGGTGAGGCCCACCGGTGAAATAAAAGCCTTGGCCCGAACGCCACGGTAAGGCGAGGGGGGGTTGGGTCAAATTGATAGGCACGACAGGCTCGATGGCGTTTTCCTCTGGATCACCAAATAACTTCTCATAGGTGCGCCGTAACCCCTGTCGGCCTAGCTCTCGCTGCCAAAGTTCTTGCTCTGAGTGGATAGCTAGAATATTTTGCACACCCACTGTCCCTGCATTCAAGCCGCTGGGTGTGATCGCCTGACTCCGGTCGGCCAGCTGAAAAATCCAAAATCCATCCCGTTTATAACTGTAGTAGCCCGCATTAATCCGGTTGGCTGTAAAGGCTAAGGCGTGATAAAAGCCTCCTCGAGGATTTCGTGGCCCGAGAGGCTGTTTGAGTTGTGCCTCCGTTGGGGTAGGATTGGTCACCCATTCGCCGTAATGTTCAAGAATAGCCAGCATCAATCGTGGCCCAACGCTAAACTGTTCTGCCACCCGAGTAACAATCTCGGGACCAGTCAGAGGCTGACCTTCAACATACTCTTCATATTCTAAAAGATATCCGCCCTGACCCTCCATAAATTTAGCGATATCAAAGTCAACATAACTTGGCCCATAGACCACTTCACTATCAGGAAACAGATGTAGCTCTGGCGCAATGGTCTCAATTTGGGTGGGTACCCGTAACTGTTGATTTGTCCAGATGAGGGCCGAGGGACCATCAAGATCGTTCATGGCCACTAAATCTTCAATCGGCGTGTTGTACAAATCGGAAATATAGCCCAAGGTTTCGCCTGACCGAATCGTGTGATAAACATAGGGTGGCCCATCCAGAGTCGGGATAGGCAGGGGTTCGGTAGTGGGTGTTGGGGTCAAGGTTGGAGTGGGTGTATTTGTTGAGGTTGGGGTGACGGTAGGCGTATTTATTGGGATGTCTGTGGAGGCAGCCGTGGCGGCTTTTTTAGGAATTGCGCTCGGTGTGGAACTCTGAGATGAACTGGAGGCAACATTCACCGACTCGGGTGCCTCAGTTGATCCACAGCCTAACAACAGTAATAAACCGCCCATAAAGCAGGCGGTTCGTTTTAGTAATGCTAGAGACATACAATTTTCGTGACCTTTTGTGATAACGTGGCAAGTATAGCACGGAGTAGGGGCAGGGCAAAATGGATTTAGGCCCCAGCCGATTTTGTTTTTTATTTGTTTTGATTATCATACGCGCCATGATACGCCAAATTCCCACACTTATCATTTTGCCTCTGTTGACCCTTCTATTAAGTTGCTCAAATTCAGCCCAAACCCAGCAAAATACATTGACAATTTTTGCCGCAGCCTCCTTGACCGAGGCCTTCGAAGCGATGACCACTGAGTTTAAGCAAGGTCAGTCTGAAGTAAACGTTGTCTTGAACTTTGCCGGGTCACAAGCCTTGCGCGTACAACTGGAACAAGGGGCCAAAGCCGATATTTTTGCCTCGGCTGATACAGAGCATATGGAGCAGCTTGTTGCTGCGAAATTGGTGAATGAACCTGAAATATTTTCCCAAAATCACCTCACCCTTATTGCGCCAGAAAATAATCCTGCTTCAATTGAAACCTTGGCGGACCTCACCCAACCTGATCTCAAATTGATTTTGGCTGGACCCAATGTGCCAGTTGGTCGCTACAGCCGAGAAATATTGAATAATCTTGATGGTCAATTGTCTCTCTCCCCCGATTTTTCAGACCAGGTCCTCAATAACCTTGTTTCCGAAGAGGACAATGTTAAAGGGGTGTTGGCCAAAATCCGACTGGGGGAAGCCGATGCCGGATTTGTTTATGACTCAGATGTGATTGCCATCGATAATGTGATTAAAATTGATATTCCATCTGAGTTTAATGTTTCGGCACAATACCCTATTGCCATATTATCCCAAAGCCCCAACCCTGATTTAGCTCAATCATTTATCGATTTTGCCCTCTCAGATACAGGACAGATGATTCTACAGGCACACGGATTTGATGGAGTCATAAATCAGTAAGGACCAATTTTGTGAACACGCCTGATTGGTGGCATCCGTTTCGCCGATCCACTAAATCCCAGAAATTAAATGTCACAGCGATGTCGGGCTGGCTGATCATTGGTCTTGCCTCCCTTTTTGTTGTCTTTCTGCTAATCGTTCCCATCATCGCGCTATTGTGGCGAACCGTACCCGGCTTGATGGCTGGGATTTGGCAAACACCGACCATACTTGCCGCCCTGCGCCTGAGTTTGCTCACCTCAACCCTAACTACGCTCATTGCTATTTTGTTTGGCACTCCTCTCGCCTATTTTTTAGCCCGTTATCAAATTCCAGGGGGAACGTTATTGGACGTGCTGATTGATTTGCCGATGGTTCTGCCCCCGGCGGTGGCGGGGGTCGCCCTGCTGGTGGCGTTTGGCCGAAATGGCTTGGTGGGGCAGTGGCTTGCCCTAATCGGTCTGGAAATCCCTTTTACGATGATGGCCGTTGTAATAGCCCAAACCTTTGTAGCCGCCCCTTTTTACATTCGCGCGGCCAAAGTGGGCTTTGCCGAGGTCGATTTTCGTCTTGAGCAAATCTCGGCGACTTTGGGTGAAAGTAATTGGGGCACCTTTTGGCGAGTGACCTTGCCTTTGGCCCGAAATAGTTTGTTGGGCGGGGCAATTATGAGCTGGGCTAGAGCTTTGGGGGAGTTTGGGGCAACAATTTTGTTTGCTGGTAACTTGTCTGGCCGTACCCAAACGATGCCCCTCGCTATCTACAGTGCCTTACAGTCGGATGTCAATGTGGCCCTAGCCTTGGCCGCTATTTTATTGGGAACCTCTTTTGGCTTGATGATTTTATTACGACTGATCACAAGATAGCGTTGGTGTAGATTATCGAATGCTAACCCTAGACATTTATCATTGCTTAGAAAAATTTACGCTTGATCTCTCATTTGAGATTGAACAAGAATTAGTCGCCTTGTTTGGGGCATCGGGCGCGGGGAAGAGCCTGACCTTGCAAGCGATTGCCGGGTTATTTCGGCCAGAACAGGGACGCATCTCATTAAATGGACAGGTTGTTTTTGATCACAAGCAAAAAATTGATTTACCGCCCCAACGACGTCATGTCGGCTATGTTATGCAGGATTACACCCTATTTCCTCACCTGACAGTAGGACAAAATATTGGATACGGGTTACGAAGGCGACCAAAATTAGAAATAAAACGGGTTGTTGGCGACATGTTGGATTTGATTCAACTGACCGGCTTTGGTAATCGATCTCCCGCCGAACTGTCAGGAGGACAAAAACAACGGGTTGCTTTGGCCCGGGCACTGGCGACAAACCCGTCGATTTTGTTGCTGGACGAGCCATTTTCTGCGTTGGATGGCCCTACCCGAGCGCAACTTAGGTTGGATTTGAAAGCCTGGCAAACTCAATTAAAAGTGCCAACTTTATTAGTGACCCACGATTTGGCAGAGGCGAACATTTTGGCTGATCGCGTGGCTATCTATCAACAGGGAAAATTGTTGCAAATGGGGCAGCCCACCGAGGTTATGCGCCGCCCAGCCCACGTAGGAGTGGCCTATCTGACAGGTAATACAAACTGTTTTTCAGGAGAGGTGGTCGCGGTAGACAATGAAAAATTGCAGGTGGCGGTTGGTTCACTGATGCTGGATACGCCGTTGTACCCCTATACGGTAGGTCAGACAGTGACCTGCTGCATTCGCCCAGAACAAGTGCTGATGTTGCGGCCTAAAAATCAAAACCCCGAGCGTGCCAATGTCGCTCGAGGCAAAATTGTGTCGATTATGACCGATGGTTTAGGATTTAGCTTGCAGCTACTGTTGGAGGGAGCGCGCTTGCACCCCCGTCAGCCCTTCGATTTGACAGTGATCTTACCGCTTCATGTTTTCGAAACGCTTAATCCACAAGTTGATCAGGCGTGGTCAATTTCGCTTAAGCGTGAGGCAATTCACTTGATTCAGGCCAGTTAAATTATTTGGTTGAGTTAAATCATTCGGGCGAATTAGATCATTCGGGCGAATTAGATCATTCGCATGACGATGGGAGCATCATCCCATAAGGTTTCGAGATCGTAATAGACACGCTGTTCGGGTGAGAAAATGTGGACGATGACATCGCCTAAATCGACGAGGACCCAACCAGACTCTGGTGTACCTTCAGTGATCGGTATTTTTGTGCCAGCTCTTTTTAATTCTTGAACAAGTTCATCACTGATTGCATTAATTTGGCGAGTTGAGGTACTGTCACATAAAACATAATAATCGGCTAGCAGGGTGACATCACGCATATCTAACATTAGAATGTTGCCAGCCTTTTTGCCTGCGATAATATCGATCGCGGCATGGGCTAATTCATTTGGACTCAGAGTTTGCCTCCATACTTCACTAAAGATAGATTTTTATTATGGTAGCATACCTTTCAGTGGGTGCAAAAATAGATCGTGGCTTTAGCTTGACTCAATTGACAGCATTCACAATTATCAGAACGATTTTGCCAAGCTGGGCTTTGAGGTATTATTCAATTGTGACTTCTGCCAGCGAGGTGTAAATCGGGCCAGTGGGTTTTAGCTCGCTTTGCATCAAGTGAATTGATTTTATGGGCAAGACACTTAAAATTTTGATCCGTGCCTGTTGCTCTGTCAACATCGCTGCCAGCTGGCGTAAATGACGCTCAGGAATTCCCTTTTTGACCCGACCAATTGTGAGATGGGGTGAGTATGGTCGGTTTTCTGGTTCAAAGCCAATAGTCTGATTCAGCATTTCACCAAGTGTGGAGTGTAACTGTTTTAAGGGGGTGGCGTTGTGGTCGAGTCCGAGCCAAATCACGCGAGGCCGACGTAGATTGGGGAAACACCCTAGTCCGGCGATGGTCAGTGGGAAGGATTGGTAGCCTGAAGCACATTCTTTTAAGACGGCAGCGATGTCATCAATTTTGGTGGTGTCTGTATCCCCAAGGAAATGTAAGGTGAGATGCATAGTTTGGGGGGCAATCCATCGAACACTGTATGGCGGTGTCTTCGACTTTAGCTGACTTTGCATCTTTGTTACCGCCGTTCGAGTTTCTTCGGTTAAATTGATCGCGATAAATGTGCGAATTGTTTCCATCGCTCGATTATAACGGTAACTCATCTGTTTTTCCTAATACCTGTTGTATAATCATAAATATTCTTCACAATTCTCTGCTTCTTAGGAATGGTTATTATGATAAAGAACATCATTGTTGTTGCATTATTGTCATTTTTTCTGGTGGCTTGTGCTTTGGATGATGGTTTGACGCCTCTCCCCAGCTCCCCTGGCGTGATTGAAGTTGAGGCTAATCAGGGCGCGGTCACCATTGTTCAAAATGGCCAGCGATTGCTCCTGCCCTTGGATGAGCGTACTTGGCTCAATATTGGTGATCAGATCATTGTCAATGAACAGGGGCAAGCCACCTTGCGCCGAGATGATTTGCTCACCGCCCAGGTGTTACAAGCGGGTGATGTTTTTGTGGAGAATTTTGTTGAAGAAGGACAGCTAACCAACATCACTCTGCGCCAGATGAGTGGTATTCTCACCGCAAATTTTAATACGGAACGGTCTGCCGATCATCGCTTGATGATTGAAACGGATACAGCTTCTATCAGTAGTATCGGTGCTGAATTTGTTGTGGCCCTTGAGATTAGTTCTATTGATTGGGTCCTTAATCGGGGGCAAGCCTCCGATGTGCTGGAGGTTACCGCCTCAGGAGATAAGCAAACAGTGCCCAGCGAAACAGCTCGGTGGCTTGCGCCAGGCCAGTCGCCGAGTGCGACAGTTCTAATTCAGGCTGATACTATTGATGAATGGGTGGATGACGTTGTCGCTGGAGAGCCGACCTCATCTTTAAGTGATTTGTTACTACCATCAGCAGACATTGTGGGTCAAATAGAAAATGTAACGGTTTTGCCTAATGCGGGGCAGCCCTTTGACCTTGGCAGTAGTGAGCAAGGGGTCGTGCGTATGACTCTGGAGCCAAGAGGTCTATTTGGTAGCCCGACGTATACCTTGGAAGATTGCAATAGGGATGGGGTGCAGGAGTTGGCTGTTTTGGCTGGGATTATTCATTTCGATTTTAATGCGGTATATGCCCAAACCAAGGCTTTTGATGTCAGCATCATCAATCGTAATTTGCCTGGGAACGGGGCTTTATGGACGTTGGGACCGGCGCAAAATGAGATTGCTCGTCAATTGTTTGAAACGGGGGATGGTGAAGCGCAAACCTTGAGTGTGCGTTCTCCCCAGAGTTATAAAACCGCTAAATTGGCAATGGTTGATGCTTGCCTGTCTGGATTTAGCCTCACCCCGCCATCTTCAGATGGTACACCACCCCCGCCTCGGGCTGTAATTGCTCAAGGGGCTGATAGCGGGGTTGTTGTGGATGTCTTGGCCGATGACGAGGTTGAGGAAGTCGAAGAAACGGGATTAGTTGTCGATACTGTACCGCTAACCGATACTGTGGAAAGTGAGATTGTGCAAAATAGCCCCGCCCGTGACATCAATGAAGGACAACTTGCTGCGATTTCAGTCATCGGCTCTGCGGTTCCAGTGGAAATTGATGGCGCGCTTGATGATTGGAACGGCTTAAATCGGCCAGATGCCCCTGGTTGGATCGAGATTGACTCAGTTATCTTTGATGATAGTTGCAATGCTCGCTTCCCAAACGCCGCCGGGAGTGAAGATTTGAGTGGACAGGTGCGGTTTGCTTATGATGAGGAATTTTTGTATGTCGCTTTCGACGTGATTGATGATGGCTTTGTGCCGTACAGTGGTGATGATCAAAACTATTTCCTGGGGGATTCACCTCAGCTTTCCTTAGATATGAATTTGCTGGGCGATTTTGCTGACGCGAGACGGAGTGCTGATGATTGGCAGGTTGATTTTTATCCCGATCCCGATGAACCGATCATTGTTTTATGGCAACTTGGCTCCTTGTCTGTCCGGCCCTTTGAAGAAGCATCAGTGGCCGTTCAGTTTGACGAAGCCAACTACGTTTTGGAGGCCGCTCTCCCGTGGCGTAGCTTTGGGATAACTGCGGAAATAGGCGATCAATTTGGTCTGGCCGCCAACATAAACGACAACGACACGCCTGATACCGATGCGCAAGAGTGTATCATTTCAACCGCAGCAAACCGTCTGTGGAATGATCCAACGACGTGGGGATCACTCTTTTTGGAGCCTGATGGCGAATAAATCTGAATACGTAACCCTACTTTTCTTAAAAAAATTGAGAAATAACATGATCGTAATTCAGCGAGTTGACAAATACAGCGTCTCTTGATAAAAGGTGTTTATCACGCTATTTCCCCAAGTTATGCAACAAACCTGAGGTCATCTCTGGAGATGCAATGCCAGCCATAATCATTACTGTTGACACACTTTCTCTCAAAGCTGAACTAAATGACAGGCCAACTGCCCTGAAGGTTTGGGAGGCCCTGCCCTTAGAAGGACGGGCGAATGTGTGGGGGGATGAGATTTATTTTGACATCCCCATTTCCGCCTCCGAGGAGGCTGATGCCCGAGCTGAGGTAGAGATTGGTGAATTAGCCTTTTGGCCAGTTGGCAATGCGTTTTGTATTTTCTTTGGCCCCACCCCAGTGAGCGTTGATGATAAACCCCGTGCCTATAGCCCGGTTAATATTTTAGGGCGAGTGCTTGATGATGCCACCCAACTTAAGGTCGTTCTCAATGGAGCCTTGGTTCGTGTTGAACGGAGGGTTGAATGACTTTTGCCATCATTCTGATTATTGCCGTCCTCACCTTTGTTGTTGTCGTTGTCCTCGTTGCCTCAGAATATAATCGGCGTTTGGCCAAAGCCCACCGGGCAGAAACTTATCGTTTGAATGCGATTTTGAACAGTATCGCAGATGGCGTCATTGTGCAGGATGCTTTGGGTGAAATTGAGACAATGAATCCCAGCTCTCGAATGATTATCGATATGGTGAGTCGTGAAACGCCAACTAAAAAAGATACCGAAGATCTTGAAAATCAAATTGCGGCGAGAACAGCCTCGCTGCTCAATTATTTGGGGGGGCTGAGACATTATGAACCTCAACACATTGAAATTGGCGGGCGGGTGTTAAGTACCCGTTCGGCTCCAATTGGCGATGATAATGGGGCTCAAAATGGTAATGTTTTTGTCCTGCGCGATATTACCTCAGAGATGGAAGCAAAAAAGCTCAAAGATGATTTTATTACCACGATCTCACACGAACTTCGTACACCGTTGGCTGTGATTAAAAGCGTCAATGACTTATTGCGAATGAATGAAACCGCCGTTAATAAGACCTATCGTTCATTATTCTTAACTAGCCTGGATCAAGTTGACGAGAATGTGACTGATTTGCTCAACCAGATTGAGCAAATGCTTGATATGACCCAGATCAATGCTGGGGCTTTGGGCGTTGAGCAATCGGAGATTAATATTGTTGAGATTGTTCGGGAAGAGGCGAATCGCTGGGTAGATAGTATGTTTGATCGGGAGTTAATTTATGATTTACAATTACCAGATCGCAAGGTTTTGATTGAGGGGGATGAACAGCGATTAACACGGGTGATTTACAATCTGCTCAAAAATGCATACAACTACACTTTACCTGGGGGCACGATCCAGGTCATTCTAAAAGCCCAGCCCGATATGGATGTCGTTGAAATTAATGTTTCAGATACCGGCGTGGGTATCTCCAAGCGAGACCAACCCTTTATTTTTACCCGGTTTTTCCGTGCCATCCATAATGAAGGTACATTTGAAGTGAGCGGAGCTGGGCTAGGACTCTATTTGAGTAAAGCCATCATTGAAGCTCACAATGGCCGTATTTGGTTTGAGAGTAAAGTTGATCAAGGCAGCACCTTTACGGTGCTTTTGCCGATTTTATCAACCGAGTCAGCGTAGGTAGCCCTGTGACTCAGCGATTTAGCGCGAATGAAATGATCCCCAATCGGCCTTTTGCTGCCAGAGAACATAGTCAACATGATCTGAGCATCATGAATCGGATGTTACGACAACTACGGCAGCATATCCCACTAGTCATAGCCTCGACTCCCCTAGAAACCTATAATTACAATGAAATCAAAGAAACTGACGGTACGTTGCACCGGATTGTTCTGCCTAATTGGCCTTTGTTGATGGACAGCCACTCAGTAACAGCCGTCGGTTTTTTTGGCCAAGCCCGATTGGATGTCGATCACACCCCAATTATGGATTTGGAAAATGAAATCATTGACAATATGGGGGATAATCCTGGCTTGCTGGTCTACTACAACGCTTACTGGCCCCAAATTGGCTGGGGAAATCTAGTGCTTTTTTCCAACCTAGCCTCAAAAGAAGACTGGCCCGAACGCCTCCCTCACCCGACTGCGGTTGATCTCACGCCCAACCACTACTTCTCCATTCGTCTCCATACAGCCGCCCTTTCTGGAAGATTGCTTGGCGAAGAATCCATTCATTTGGTCAAAACCAAATATCTGGACTTTAATGATGCCGTACCCTGGATTGGAGTGCGAGAGTATTAGGAACTTATGAAATACTCATATGTTAATTCGGAGGTCAACGTGCATGTTGGCCTCCGAATTAACATATTTCAATGGAGATAACCAATGCCCGAATCATTACCCATCATCGATATTGCCCCCTTCAGAGCCGGTGACCCCGACAAAGCACCTCAAGTTGTTGATACGATTCGTCAAGCGTGCGAAGACATCGGCTTCTTCATCATCACCGGACACGGTGTTTCCTCCGAACTGAGCGAGCGGATGTATAATACTTCCCGCGCCTTCTTTGATTTGCCTGCCGAGAAAAAACAGCGAGTTAAGCAAACGGGCGAAGTGCTAGGTGGGTTGATGCACTTCCCCTTGATGGCCGAAAGTTTGGCCGCGACCTTAGGCGAGAAACGACCCGGTGATTTCAAAGAGACACTCGATTATGGCCCTGGCTTTTATGGCGATGTCTGGCCCGATGAACCCGCAAATCTGTACGAAGTTTGGCTAGAGTATTACCAAGCGATGAGTGATTTGTGCCACGATATGCGACGTATCTTTGCTCTCGCCATTGGCCTACCCGAGGATTATTTTGAAGATAAATTTGACCACCACCACTCCTCCCTTCGTGTGATCAATTACCCGGAACAGGAACAAGCCCCCCTTCCCGGTCAACTACGAGCCGGTGCTCACTCTGACTATGGATTTCTAACGATTTTGCGCTCTGAGGCCTCAGCGGGTGGTCTACAAGCCCAACACCGCAACGGCGAATGGCTCGATGTGCCCGCCATTGATGGGGCCTATGTGATGAACATTGGTGATGCCCTTATGCGGTGGACCAACGACCGCTGGCTCTCCACCATCCATCGCGTCGTCAATCCCCCCACCGACCAAACTCGCAACAGTCGCCGCCAATCCATCCCCTTCTTCCACAACCCCAACATTGATGCCATCATCGATTGCCTCACCCCCTTCGTCGATGCCGACCACCCTGCCAAGTACGAGCCGATGTCTTACGGTGAGTACGCCGATTTGAAGTACCAGCAGGCACATGGGGTGTAGCTAAGTTCAGTATATTTTGGGTGTGGCTGCGATATGTTATAATTTGGGTTGAATTTTAATCGGATTATTGTTGGGGATAAGTTTTGGCTTAAAAAAATTAATGGCCGACCTTTCGGTTTAATATTTTAGACGGAAATATCCGTTATTAATGGACTTGAACGGACACGTCGGTACAATAATAGTTAGGTCCTATTCGAAGGAAAATATGAGCAAAGCGGAACATCAGTTTAGTCAAACGGTCGAAATCGTCGACTACGATCCAAAATGGGCTGCAATATACGCCGCTGAGTGTAATGTCCTGTGGACGAAATGTGGGACGGTTTTCGTTGAGATTGAACACATAGGCAGCACGGCGATTCCCAATCAACGCGCTAAACCTATTATTGACATAATGGCCGCTGTGAATGAGCTTGAAGAGCTCGAAGACATTCTCGGTTCTCTGGTGGATTACGGCTACGGTCTTTTAGAAACAGGGATGAAGGATCGCCACTTCTTGCGAAGAAAAGATATGAGTGATCAAGTGTATCATTTGCATGTTGTAGAGCGGAGGACGTGGGCTGAACGCAAAGAGCGGCTGATGCGAGATTATCTTCTTGATCATCCAGAGGCAGTTGATGCGTATGGGGAGTTGAAGGATAGATTGGCCCAAGCGCATATTGAGGACTCGTTTGCATATACAAAAGCGAAAACGGAGTTCATACAAGGGATTGTTGACAAAGCAAGGGAGCGGTTAGGCTTGCCGCCTATTGATGTATGGCACGACTGAAATTGGATGAAAGGCGGTCAACTCCCTTGGGCGATTTAGTCCTAGCATCCGTGGGTTAATTTGTGTTCGTCCCTAACAAGCACCTGAAACCGACCACCAAAGCAAGCTAATCTCCGAGCTTAGGTGGGGCCTTGAATTGATCGTATGGCAGTCGCCATTTACTCCATTTTGGTGGCAGTGTATGTGCGGTGTTAGGCCGCTGGTCGCCAAATATCACCTACTAAGATTGAAGCCGTTGATTGGTGCGGGTGCGAATGTGGAAAGTCGGACTAATGTTGGAGAAACACCGCTAGAATTAGCCAAACAGCACTTTGGGTATCCAGAACTTGCTGAAATGCTTATCCGGTATGGCGCAACATAAAAAGCGGCCTCACAAACAACAAACAAAATGTAGCTGATCATTATCAGCTTAGGTTTTATCGCAAGGCTTGGTTGATAGCCCAAGTCAGGCCGGCGGCGGCTAATTTTGGGATGTTAATTCATACAAAACAAAAAGAGCTTGTTGAAACAAGTAAGTACGTCTGAATTACTATAATGCTCTGGTCTTTGATAGGCTTGCAGCCACACGAGGGTGCAAAACGCATGAATGAGGTAAATCAACTCACGACCTCTACACAATTTGAAATATTCAAAAACCGAATATTTCCCCACATCGAGCTGGACGACGCGGCGATAACAACCTTGGGGAATATAACAAATCAGCGCACCTACCGTCGCAAATCGTACTTACTTAGCGCAGGTGAACGATGGAACAAGCTATTTTACATCTATCAGGGCCTTATACGCCTGTTCTACCTCGATATTGAAGGTCGGGAATTTAACAAAGCCTTCTTTGCTGAAGGACAAACTATTTGGCCGGTAGCGCCGTATGATCGCAATCAAGGGGTACTGTTTAATATCGCGGCAGTTGAAGCCACAACGGTCTTGGAATGTCCGTTTCCTGATCTTTACGATGTGCTCCAAGAGGCTGGGCAGTGGGAGAAATTTGCCCTGCCGTTTGCGGAAAAATTAGTTGAGCAAAAATTTCAGCGTGAGCACGATTTTTTACTGCTATCTGCTACGGAACGGCTAAAAAAGTTTTCGGAGACCTACCCTCACCTTATTCATCGCCTGCCAGATTATCACCTAGCCTCATTCCTCGGTATCACTAACGTTTCTTTATCACGTATCAAACGTTTAAGTAATTCGCAAAAAGTGATCGAAAGTGATATTTGAAAGTTTAGTCCAAGTAGCTTGAAAATTGAACAAGTTTTGGCGAATTATAAAAAAATAAACTGGATTGTAATTATGTTTAGGTATAATCTTTTTTATTTCAAAAATCTATTTTTACAAAATTTCCTCTGGTTTATTTAACATATGATAATGAAAATTCTTCTGTCGTGCCTTAGACTGTGACCACAATTACAGGTTATGTACCAAAGGAGAATAATCATGAGATTTACACTTGTCGAAAATATAACAGTTGCAGTTGCCACCATTGTCTTTGGCATTATGGCGGGTTTTTTCTGGACCTATACCTTCAATATTAATTTAGCGATGTTGGAGGTCGATGGGTCCACCTACGCCACGGTTCAATCACTGTTTAATCAAAATGTTCGACATTTTATGTTTTTCATCTTCTTTTTCGGCGGCGGGGTGTTTTCTGTTTTGGCCCTCATTGCTAATCGAAAGCAATGGAAAACTGTTTCCTTTGCCTTGATGGCTGTGGCTAACCTGACGTATATTTTCGGAATTATTGTCTTCACCCGCCAGGTGAATTTGCCGCTCAATTACTATACCGAATCTTGGAATCCCCAGAACTTGCCAACAGATTGGATGGTGGTTCGGGAGCAGTGGAACAACGCCAATGCATTTCGGGTGGGGACATCAGGTTTGGCCTTTCTGTTAAGTGTGGCCGCCTTAGTCAACAGGGCATCTTTCAAACATGCGTAAATGCTTGCATTGTTGAAATGAATCAAAAAGAGCTTGCGATAACCGCCGCAAGCTCTTTTATTTTGACAAACTATCCCTACGCCGAAAGACGCTCCAACTCGTTAATCATATCTTCAACGACCTTAAAGCCACTGCGCCAAAAGTCAGGGTCTGCCATGTTGATACCAGCTTCGATGAGGATATCGTTCGGGCTGGCAGAACCGCCATAGGCCAGGATTTTGAGAAGTTTGGGGGCGAAGCTCTCCCCTTGCTCTTTGTATTGTTGGTACAATGAGAGGGCCAGCAATTGCCCGAAGCTATAAGCATAGCAGTAGAAGGGGGTGTGGAAGATGTGGGGAATGACGATCCATTCGTGCTGGAAATCCTCACTAATTTCCATCGAGTCACCAAATTGCTGCTGTAAATTGGCCGCATATAAGGCATTAAGATCGGCCATATTGGCCCCTTCCATAATCGCTTTGTGGGCTTCCCGCTCAAACAACACGAAATAGGCTTGGCGGAGGACTGTGGCGTACATGTCGTCAATGGCCTCAACGAGCAAGTCACGTCGTACTTGCGGATCTTTTTCTTCACCCAACAATCGATCCGTGAGCAGCATCTCGGAGAAAACCGAGGCGGTTTCGGCCATTGGCAGGGCTGAGTGGAAGGTGAGAACTGAATGATCAGAGGCCAGCATAGCGTGGATGGCGTGGCCTAATTCGTGGGCGAGGGTTGCTACTTGGCGAGGTTCGCCGGTGTAATTCATGAGCACCATCGGGGTCATATCCGGCAAGATGCTGGCACAAAACGCTCCACCCCGCTTGTTTTCCCGAATTTCGGAATCGATGTGCCCATCGGCGAAAACGCGTTGAGCATGATCAGCGACCTCGGGCGAAAACTCACCCATACTATTTAACACAATGTTCACCGCGTCATTATAGTCAACCGTTTTTTCCGATTGGCTGCTGACAGGTGCATACAAATCATAGCGCCGGAGCTTCTCAACACCCAACCAGCCTGCTTTTAGCTTGAAGTAACGCTGAAAGACAGATGCCTGCTCTGCACATACATCCAGCAATGTATTCGTTACTTCATCAGGGATGTCGTTGATTTTGTTGCGGACCGAAATTGGTGAGTCGTGATGGCGCAACTTAAGATTTTCTGTGGCCCAATCACGGACCCGGTGAATGTAAATTTGGGCTAGAACACTATCTTCAGCTTTATACACATCGAATAGCGTTTGATACGCTTTTGCACGCATCTCCGCTTCAGGGGAGCGAGCATACATCATCACTTGATCGCGGGTTAGCTTTTGAACCTCCCCCTCAATCTCCAACTCAAAACTAAATTTGCTGGTGATCATATCGTAGATGGTGACAATGGCACTGATGCCGTTAACGTCTTTCAGATTGATAAGCTGTTCTTCGGCTTCTGATAAGGTGTGATCCTTAAAGGCCCGTTGTTGGGTCAGATAATATTTCAGATCGTCATTAACTGTGGCTAGTAAGCGCTCTGCATTTTCATCATCCAAGGCCTTCCACCACAGACTTAAAAAGAGGGTGCGATTTTGGGCCTCCGTTAAAATTTGCTCCATCTTCCCCATAAACCCTAAGGCCTCTTGATTTTGGGTGTTTTCGGCAAACCAGAGTGGGCCATAGCTCCCTAAACGATTGCCAACTTTCGAGATAGTTTCAACCGCAGTCATCGCTTCGGCAAAGCTTTCGGTTGAAATGTCTGAGGTGAGGGCTGGGCGTAAAGCTTCGATGGCAGTGGTTGCTTGTTCTAGCTCGTTTAATGCTTGTTCAACAGGATTGCCTTCAGGGGCGGCTAGAATTGAATTGAGACTCCAGCGGGTGGGTTTATATTGTACGGTTGTATCTGTCACGATAAGATGTACTCCTTCTACATTCAATCGGGCAGGAAGGTAACGACCTGCCCGATTGAAAATCATTTATATGGTTAATTTTTGGATATTGACATTTATCCCGAATGATTAAAGTAAAATCCGGGATAGCTGAAATGCTACTATATCAAAGATTTTGAGAATTTACAAGAGGAATTTTTCGATAGCGACGGCAACGCCATCATCTTGAACAGAGGGGGCAATCCAATCGGCCTTTTCCTTGACCTCATCAGGGGCATTTCCCATTGCGACGCTAAAATCAACAACCCGAAAGGCAGGTAAATCATTGAATGAGTCGCCGACTGCCATCACCTCACTTAAACTGAGGTTCAGATAATCGACCATATCACCGATGGCTTGGCCTTTTGATACTGAGCGGCCCACCGCATTAATGAAATAAATGCCATTACTGCCATCAAGACTCCAAGACATCTTACAATAATCAGCCATCTGCTCGGTAATGCGTTCTGCTTTTTCTTTACTTGTTGCGTCAGCCGCTAACAGTTGTCCCTTTACGATTTTGATGCGATCCACCAGGGACATTAAATCCGTAACAAGTGAGCTAATTTGTAGCTTCTCTCGTTGATGTTGGGCCAAGGCATTATCGGTTTCAATGAAATAGAAATCATGAGCGTAGATTTCTAGAAACATTTCATGCTCACGAGATAACTCTACAAGACGACGACTTGCTCTGGGGGGAAGGGCCTGTAGAAATACAAGATCGTTACTGGGCCATTCAACGACAGCCGCCCCGTCAAAAAAAACATGTAGCCCATTGAGTTGCAAACTGTGCAGGAGATGATAGCACGCTTCACTTGCTCGACCCGTGCACAAGGCAACCTGAATCCCTTTTGCCTTAGCCGCACTAATGGCCTCGGCAACGCGTTGGGTGGGATACGCCCCTTTACCCACCAAAGTGCCATCAACATCAAGCACAATTAATTTGTGGTGTGACATTTATTTTTTCTCTTGGTAAAAGATTTAGTGTTGGTCTGACTGGCTGAGTTAATACTATTATATATTTCTGAAAAGATAAGACAAGCATTGTGCTGAAAAGTATCTTATTTAACTCTGGATGAACGCATAACCCCTATGAAGAATGTTTGACAGATTTTTAGATCGATGTTATTTTTGGAACGTGTTTACAAAACAGTTTACTAAACAAAAATTCATGCGAGGCTGATTTGACAAACATTCGTGAAGTGGCAAAAGAGGCAGGCGTATCAGTCGGTACTGTCTCTCGAGTACTTAATAACAAGTCGGGTGTTGGTCATGTTACTCGAGAACGAGTCTTGGCTGTTGCCAAAAAAATCGGCTACACCGCCTCACATAAACGGGGCATCGCGACCAATGTATCGGTCAAGCATCTTTGTTTCCTACACATCCCAGTCGACCCCAATATTACCACTGAGTCCTATCAATTCTACTCTGAAGTTCTCCATAGTGCATCTGAAATATGCAACAACTCAGATATTACACTCTCATTCAAACCCCTAGACTTCAATGAAGATCAGCTTATTTCAACACCCTCCATTATCACAGAGGGGGTGGTTGATGGAGTACTGTTAGTCGGTGGGGGCATTCCTTTTCCCGTGATACAGGCCTTTAGTCAAACGTCCCCAGTGCCCTTTGTTTTGGTTGACAATCACTTTGCAGGTTCCCCTTGGGATGCGGTGATGACCGATAATGCATACGGAATGCAGTTAGCGGTTGAACATTTGATTAATCAAGGACATCAACATATTACCTTGATGGGCGGCCCCGCCCATGCCAGTATTATTGAACGTCGACGTGGCTATGAACAGACGATGCATGCGCACAATCTACATCCAGTCATTGTTGACTCACCAACGCTAACCTCTAAAGAAGCCAGAGATACGATTGTTGAGATATTGGACGAAGTGCCAGAAACAACGGCTGTACTCTGCTCAAATGATTTTCAGGCTTTGGGCGCTGTCAGTAAATTAAATGCGCTTGGCTATCGTATCCCCGAGGACTTATCTTTAATTGGCTTTGATGATGTGACGATGGCTTTACTCACAACACCCCCTTTGACAACGATTCAAGTCAATCGAAATACAATTGGGCAAGTGGCTGTTCAATTATTGTTGAATCGGATTGGTCTGCCGGATAGCCCTCCCCTGACAACGACGGTTGGTGTAACTTTAGTAGAACGTGATTCTGTAGATGCACCACGTAACAATATTTAGTATCAGACATCATAGCTAGAATCTAGGTTTGTTCCGGGGGAAGAAATAAATCATGATAGAGGTATATGAATGAAAGCTTTAGTTCTGGATAAACCAGGCAAACCGAATACATTATATTTAACTAACGTGGCTAAGCCGGAGCCGGATAAGGGGGAGGTGCGGGTAAAAGTTGAGGCGGTTGCTCTTAATCCGGTTGATTATAAAATAGCGCAAGGAGGCCATCCAGTTTGGCGTTATCCCTTCATTCTAGGGCTAGATGTGGCTGGCATCATCGACGCTGTTGGACCAGATGTTGATCAATGGCAGGTTGGCGATCGGGTATTTTATCATGGAAATTTGTCGCGTCCTGGTGGCTTTGCTGAATATACAATAAGTGTGGCCCATGTTCTCGCACGGATCCCAGCCAATATATCTTTTGTTGAAGCAGCGGCTCTGCCCTGCGCTGGCTTAACAGCATATCAGGCCTTGGTTCGTAAACTTCATATCCAATCCAATCAAACGGTTTTTATTCAGGGTGGTGCAGGTGGTGTGGGTGGTTTTGGAGTACAATTGGCTGCTCAAGCTGGGGCAACAGTCATTACAACCGCTTCCCGTCACAATTTTGATTATGTGAAAAATTTAGGGGCTTCACAGGTTATTGATTATCGTCAGGAAGATGTTACTCACCGTATTCAGGAGATAACAGATAATCAAGGGGTGGATGCTATCTTGAACACGGTTGATTCGGCTAGTGCGACAGTTGATACCAAGTTGCTTGCATTTGGCGGTGGTTTAGCTTGTATTGCTGGTATGCCAGATTTCTCCCAAGTTTCTTTTGATAAGGCTATTTCAATCCACGCTGTTATGTTGGGGGGTGTCTATTTTTCTGGGGATAGAGCAGCTCAGTCTGATTTAGGGCGGATGGCGGCTGAATTGATAAGTTTGATGACAGATGACAAACTTGACCCAATGATTAATCGTATTATCAGTCTGGACCAGATACCAAAGGCACTCATTGAACTATCTAAAAGACATGTCCGTGGTAAAATTGTTGCTACGCTTTAATGACTTACTCGTAATCTTTAATATAGAGGGGATAACATTATGAAAACAAAAAGGGTGGCAGCTCTGCCAGACTTAGAATTTTCGGCAATCGGATTTGGCTGTTGGGGTATCAGTGGAGGAGATGTTTGGAATGATACCACTGATGAGAATTCAATTAGGGCGGTTCAAAAAGCCGTTGAGTTGGGGGTCAACTTTTTTGATGTGGCTCCGGTGTATGGTCTAGGGCACGCTGAGGAAGTTTTGGGACAGGCCCTCAAGGGGCGTCGTCAAGAAGTGTTGATTGCATCCAAATGTGGCTTGGTTTGGGATGACCAAAAAAATGTGACAAATAACCTAACTGCAGCCAGTATCAATTCCGAAATTGAAGATAGCTTGCGTCGATTACAAACAGATTACATCGATATTTATCAAATTCATTGGCCTGACCCTGAGACGCCCATTGAAGAAACGATGGAGGCGCTGGCTAAATTGAAAACCTCAGGTAAAATTCGTCACATTGGCGTGACAAACTTCTCCTTGGACTTGGCCAATCAGGCAATGGCTGTTGCGCCGATAGTCTCCCATCAAGGCTTGTACAATATGCTAGAAAGAAATCCGACCAGCTATCACAACATTCCGTTGACCTATCGGGTAGAAGATGAAATTTTCCCCCATTGTCGTGAGCATGGCCTAGCCTTTTTCCCTTACAGCCCTCTATTTCAAGGGCTTCTGACAGGTAAATTTCAAGCCACCAACAATTTTGATGAGCAAGATGTTCGCTCGGCTAATCCGAATCTTGTTGGTGATAAATTTAGGCAATATTTTGAGATTGCCGAGAGATTAAATGCATTTGCCCAAGAAATAGGTAAGCCGTTAAACCAAGTTGCGCTCAATTGGCTTATCAATCAGGAGGCGGTGACCTCAATTATTTCCGGGGCACAAACCGTTGAGCACGTTGAGCAAAATGTCGGGAGCGTGACTTGGGTTTTAACCGAAGACATGATGCAGCAGATTGCCGGAATTATTAGCCCCTACCAAGAAGCTGGTGTTATAGAATAAGTGGGATTTGGCAATAGTTATATACTATAAAAAAAGGCGTTGCTCATCTGGGGCAACGCCTTTTGTATTTTATCTTATTATTTGTCTAGGCATACAGTGTTACTGACTCACGTGCTTGGAGCGACAGAGCTTTGGCTTGTGCCTCAGCGTGGTAGCTGCTACGCACCAATGGCCCGCTTTCGACCCAACGGAAGCCGAGTTCCTGGCCTGCGTCCTTAAACTCCTGGAATTCCTCGGGATGCACGTAACGGTAAATCGGGAGATGCAGTTGGGTTGGCCGAAGATATTGTCCGATGGTGAGGACATCGACATCGTGCTCGCGTAAATCAGCCATCACTTGCAACACTTCTTCTTTCGTCTCACCCAAGCCGACCATAATGCCCGTTTTGGTTACTGTACCTGCATCCAGCGCCTTTGCCCCTGACAACACGCGTAAACTTTGTTCGTAGTTAGCCTGAGGCCGCACGGTGCGATAAAGACGAGGCACGGTTTCCATGTTGTGGTTGAGAATTTCTGGTCTGGCGTCCATGACCTCTTTCAAGGCAGGTTCGTTGCCTTTGAAATCGGGGATGAGAACCTCTATCGTGCAATTTGGCACCCGCTTGCGAACTTCGCGGATGGTGTTGGCGAAGATATGCGCCCCCCCATTGGGTAGTTCATCCCGATTGACCGAGGTCAACACACAGTGATTGAGTTGCAAAATTTCGACGCTCTCGGCGACCCGTACGGGTTCATTCTCATCAAGTGCGTGAGGCGGGCGACCTGTTTTGATATGGCAAAAACCGCAAGAACGGGTGCAGGTATCACCCATCAACAAAAAGGTTGAGGTGCCTCGGCTCCAACATTCCCCAATGTTGGGACACATCGCCTCTTCACAGACAGTGTGTAGGTTGTGCTCCCGCATCAGGGCTTTCACCCGATTGTATTCGCCACCACTGGGCAGACGAACACGAAGCCACTCAGGCTTTCGTTTTGGCAGTTCACTTTCAACGGCGATGCTATCAGGGTTGATTAGGTTTGTCATATCAGACTAACTCCAATTCTGCTAGGGCTTCTTCAATAAACCAAACAACATCATTGACTCGGGGGAGCGGTCCTTCGATTAAGTCTAAGGCTTGATCTAAAATCGGTAGTAACGCTTCATTCTGAGCCGCAGCCGCTCGTACCCGTGACAGACGCAATCGACGAATGGCTTCATTGAGATCAGGTGTCCCATATAGCTTGTCAATGGCGCTGTATATCAAGTCGATCAAACTCTCGGGGAGCGGTTCGGGCGATGACTGGGCAATCTCAACAATCTGTTTGGGACCAGAGAAGGATCGTTGCTCAACCGCGGCTGGCTGCTCCCAATTGTTACCATAACTCGCCTGCATTGCCTCAAAATCGCCATTGAAGTAGATATAAACGTGTTGGTTCCAGAGGACAGTGTTGGCCGCGTCGTAGACATCGTCGGGATTCGGGCTGTGGGCGATGAGTTTGCCGTGGGTGGGGTCCATGTCGTCATCTTCCTCGGCAGAGATGATGAAGGCTAGCCACTCATTTGGAAATATGGCGGCAATCTCTTCGATTAAAGGCAATCGTTCAAGCTCACCCATTGTGTTGTATGGACAACCACAGTCGCAATCACCCCCACACTGACCTGGGGTTTTACAGGCCGTTCGTTTGGTGAATGGTTCAGCATACCAGTTCTCCGGCTCTTCCAACCGCTTGATTGGGGCTGTCCAATCATCAATCAATTTGATTTCCATTAATGTATTTTACCTTAAGCTTGTGATTATTATGTCCGAGTATTATACGTTTGGCCTGATAAAAAATCAACAATGGTAATGAGTAGGTTTTTGTGAATGTCATTTGTTTTCCGCCATCGATTTACTTAGATTGGCACGTGATGCGTGACATGTGGGCAAGCTGTCGTTACGCATCACGCATTACGTATCACAATAATGACAAGATGATGTGGTGATAAAATTTGGCTGCATTTGCCAAATACCACAAACCAGCATTACGCAATAAATAGAGATGATGGTACAATAGCCTCCGTTTTATTGAGCTTCAAGCATTGAGAAAGGGTGTCACCGATGACATATATGGCTGATCGTGTCAGCAGTTTTGGCACGACGATTTTTTCTGAAATGACCGCGTTAGCGATTGAGCATGATGCAATTAACTTAGGGCAAGGCTTTCCTGATTTTTCTGCGCCCTCATTTATTAAACAAGCCGCAATTCAGGCCATTCAAAACGATATCAATCAATATGCGCCGAGCAATGGCTTACTCAATCTTCGAGCCGCGATTGCTACTAAAATGCAGGAATTTTATGATTTTGAGGTTGATTCGAGTCGTGAACTTGTGGTAACAAGTGGGGCGACGGAGGCTTTGTTTGCCGCGATCATTGGTCTGGTCAATCCCGGTGAAGAGGTGATCGTTTTTGAACCATTTTACGACTCCTACCTGCCAGCCGTTCGCGTGGCCGATGGTGTGCCCCGAACCTACACGCTACGTCCCCCCGATTGGTATATCGACCCCGAGGCTCTGGCTGCTCTGTTTTCGGATAAAACAAAAGTGATCATGATTAACACGCCACATAATCCGACAGGTAAGGTTTACTCCCAAGATGAACTCCAATTAATTGCGGATTTGTGTCAGAAGCATGATGTCATTGCCATTACAGACGAGGTTTATGAACACATCATTTTTGATGATTGTGAGCATCTCCATCTGGCAAAATTGCCGGGGATGGCCGACCGAACGGTGACAATTTCGAGTGCGGGCAAAACCTTTAGCACCACGGGCTGGAAAGTGGGCTGGGCGATTGGGCAGCCTGAACTGGTGACATCGATCCAACGGGCGCATCAATTTATGACCTTCTGTGGTGCGGCGCCGTTGCAAGCTGGTTGTGTTCAAGCCCTGCAAGCTCCACGGGATTATTACGATGAGTTGAGCAAGATGTATCAAACCAACCGTGATATTTTGGCTGAAGGTTTAGATAAAGCTGGATTACGCCCGATTATGCCGCAGGGAACATATTTTATGATGACCGACATCAGTCATCTAGGCTTTGAGGATGATCGAGCCTTTTGTCGCTATCTGACAACTGAGGTTGGGGTGACCGCCATTCCCCCCAGCGCCTTCTTTAACGACCCAGCCGACGGGGCAACCATCGCTCGTTTTGCTTTCTGTAAAAGTCGCGAAACCCTTGAAGCTGCGGCAGAACGATTGATGAAGTTGAAGTAAATAATGGATTTGTCAGATTGGTCCAGTCTTGAAAAGTCTAATCTTCGAGATAATACTATTTTTTCGATTAAAGTTTAGTCATTATCACCCTTGACAGACTGGACCAATCTAAAAGGCTTTTAACTTATTTCAAGGAAAAGACGATGCGAGCAACAACGGTTTCAGCACATTGGACAGGAAATGATTTGGATTTTATCGCGACTAATCGGCGTGGTAATGAAGTGGCAATGGGGGGTGAGGGTGTACCTCCAACTCATATGTTGCTAATGGGTTTAGCTGGGTGTATGGGGATGGACGTCTTGAGCATTCTTCAGAAGAAGCGACAGGACGTGAGTGATGTGGAAGTAAAAGTTACGGGACACTCTAAAGATGATCATCCGCGTCCGATGGAGGTAATTGAACTGGCCTTCACAGTGAAGGGAAGTAAGGTTACCGAAAAAGCGGTCGAGCGAGCCATTCAGCTTTCGGTTGATACGTATTGTCCAGTTGGAAAGACCTTGCAATTCCCGGTTGATATTCAAACCTCATTTGTAATTGAAACCGCTACCGAATAGGCTGATGGTTGAATTTGAGGCGCAAGCCCAGCTTGATGAATTGCATACTGAGATGCGGGCCTGTCGAAAATGTGCTGAGGCAGGGTATTTTATTGGCAGTACGGCTGTTTTTTCAGGGCCAGCCTCCGCGCAGGTAATCCTCGTGGGCCAGGCCCCGGCTAAGGTTGAAGCGGGGGAGCAGGGCATTCCTTTTGGCCCTCGGCGTGGTGGCCGACGATCGATGCTGTGGGAGTGGTTAGAACAGGCTGGTTGGCAAGAAGTAGATTTTCGAGCTAATCATTATTTGTCAGCGATCACAAAGTGCTTTCCTGGTAAAAGTAAAAGTGGTAATGGGGATCGGGTACCCACTGCAAAAGAGCGAGCCTTGTGTCGGCCTTGGCGCGAGCGAGAAATGGCCGTGATCCAGCCCAAAATCATTATTGCCGTTGGCCGCGTTTCGATTGAGGATTTTTTGCCGGAATTAAAGGGACAATCACTGGATACCTTTGTCGGGGAAATTTTTGAAAGAGATCAATTTGTTGTTGTTCCCCTGCCTCATCCTTCCGGGGTTAGCCGCTGGCTTAATCAGCCTGAAAATCGGGCCAAGGTTGATGTTGCACTAACCCGCTTGAAGCAATTGAAAGAAACGTTACAGGTAATTTAGGGTTGTACTATACTGGGCCTGGTTTGAAATTGATATCTTGGCTCAATTGTGGATGTGACAGTAATTGGTAAATAGTAATTATAACAGGGTCTGGCTTTAAATTACTATTTACTCGTTTACCTAGAATTATGGTTTCTATCCAGCTCCAATATAAATATTAATTTATTTACCCCTCGGAGTCGTAATGACAGATGAAATAGATGAGGCAGCATTAATAGAGCGGGCCAAAAGTGACCCAGAAGCCTTTGGTCAGATTTATGAGTTGTATGTTGATCGAATTTACAACTACATCTATTATCGGGTTAGTAATCATCACGAAGCTGAAGATTTGACGGCCAAAGTATTCTTTCGGGCCTTAAATCATATTCCACACTACAACAATCGTGGGGCACCGTTTGCGGCCTGGCTCTATCGTATCGCCCATAATTTGGTGGCAAACTGGCATCGGGACAACAAGCGTCGTCAGATGGTTGATATTGATAATGTGCCGCTAAAGCAGAATAGTCGTGAAACACCCCACCGGGCTGCCGAAATTTCGGATGACAAAACACTCCTCCTCGCTGCGATCCAGCAACTCCCGAAAGAGCGCCAACAACTACTCACCCTAAAATTTGTTGAAAAAAGATCCAACGCTGAAATTGGACGTCTCATGGGGCGCAGCGAGGGAGCGATTAAGTCGTTGTATCATCGCACCCTAATTTCTTTGAAGAAACTTTTGGCAGAACATGCCAATATCATCAGTGATTTGGAAGAGGACGCATGATAAAACTTGTAACTGATACTACCTGTGATTTGCCTGAAGATTGGTTGACGCGCTACAACATCACACGTGTTCCCCTCAATATTCAGTTTGGCTTGGATACTTATGAAGATCAAGTGACCCTTACTCGTGATGATTTCTATGCTCGTATTGAGGCCGAAAACGCCCTACCAACGACCTCACAGCCCTCTGTTGGTGTGTTTAATAAATTTTATAATGAACTTGGTGCAGATGGCAGCGAAATTCTGTCTATTCATCTGACCAGCAAATTAAGTGGTACTTGGCAATCGGCAACCTTAAGTGAGCGGGAATTGCGTGACCAATTATCGATTACCGTGTTTGATAGTTTAATAAGTTCAGCCGGTTTGGGCCTGATGATGGTTGAGGCAGCCCAATGTGTCGAAGCGGGGTGGTCGGTGGCCGACATTGTGTCTTTGCTTGAAAAACGGCGACCGCAAATAAAGGTTTACATCATGCTGAAAGATTTGCGTTATGCCCGGATGAGTGGGCGGGTCGGCCGCTTGCGCGAATTTATGGCGTCTATGCTCAATATCAAGCCAATTATTGGTGTGAATGAGGGCGAGCTATTTCCAGTGGATCGGATTCGTAGTCATTCTAAAGGTATCGAGCGGATGTTGGAACTGGCCGAGGCCGACTCTGGAGATAATCCCATTCACCTTGGAGTTGTTCACGCCCAAGCGCCAGCCGAAGGTGAAGCCTTGCTTAAACAGCTAGAAGCCCGTTTTAATTGTCAAGAAACATTTGTGACAGATTTGGCATTATCATTGGCCGTTCATTTTGGCCCAGGTACAGTTGGCTTTGCAACGTATCCCGCAGAGCCAATTGGGAAAGGATGAAACAATGAACGAAAAGGATCTTGAAGATATTTTATCACAACACGCAGATCAACTCGCCGGGGTAGATGATAGTGAGTCATCGTCCGAAGGAACCTCTACTGAGGATGAGGAGCTGGCAGCACTGATGGATGTAGCCCAACAACTGCAATCAACGCTCACCCACATTGCCCCAGATACCCGATTTGAAAGCGACCTTAAACGTAAGCTACTGACAACGGCGCATTTACGACAAGCAGAAGGATATGTCCCCCCCAATCCAGAGCGTGATTTACTTTTTGTGGTAGCTGCATTCAGTGTTATCCTTGGGGCGCTAGGGATTCTATTTATTTTGCGTTCTAGACGGTAAATAAGATTGGGTTCGTAGCGTTGGTAGAGTTTATAGTGTTGGTAAGCTTATTAGCTGCTAACAAACTATCCACTAAATTTTTCAATGGAGAAGAGTGATGTATTACAGCAGGATAACTGGTTGGGGAAAATATACGCCGGAACGTATATTGACCAATCAAGAACTGGAGCAGATGGTTGAGACGAGCGACGAGTGGATTGTCCAACGGACGGGTATTAAAGAGCGACGCATTGCGGGTGAGAGTGACACGACGGTCACGATGGCGGTCAAGGCGGCCCACAAGGCCATGGAATCGGCAGGGGTAACTGCGAATGATCTGGATTTGATTGTAGCCGCGACCTCGTCGCCCGATTATTTTGTGCCTGCCGCCGCTAATCTCATCCAATCGGAATTGGACGCCAGTTGCCCTGCTTTTACGATGGCGACAGGTTGTACTGGCTTTGTTTATGGCTTGGTTACGGCCCATCAATACATTGCCACAGGTGCGTTCAAAAATGTTTTGTTGGTGGGCGTTGAACTCATCAGCCGATTTCTTGACTGGAATGATCGAAATACCTGTGTTCTCTTTGGTGATGGGGCAGGTGCAGTCGTGCTTCAACCAACAACAGAGCCTGGCGGTGTGCTGGGCTTCGACCTAGGTTCTGATGGGGCGAAGGGGATGCACCTAGCTATGGAGGGAGGCGGCTCGGCCTACCCGATGAGCTATCAGGTGATTGATGAAGGCAAAAACTATTTACGAATGAACGGTCGCGAGGTCTTCAAGTTTGCTACCCGGATTTTATCGAAATCAACTACCGCTGCCTTAAATCACGCCAATGTGCCATTAGAGGACGTCCGCCTCATCATCCCCCACCAAGCCAATGCGCGTATCATTGAGTCGGCAATTAAAGCGCTCGATATTGAACCTGAGCGAGTTTTTGTCAACCTGCACAAGTATGGCAACACCTCCGCTGCCTCTATTCCGCTGGCATTAGTTGAGGCCTTAGATGAAGGGTTGATTATGAATGGCGATAAATTAGTGATGGTCAGCTTTGGCTCAGGGTTGACCTGGGCCAGTGCGGTTCTGGAATGGAATAATTAGCAAGTCTGCGACTTTGTAACACAGGCATCTTGCCTGTCAACAGGCTAGGAAGCCTGTTCTACATACATTTTTAGGAGATAACAAACAATGAAATTCGATACAAAAGCGGTTCGGGCCGGGGTGACCCCAGACCCGACTACAGGGGCTATTATTCCGCCGATTTTTCAAACGGCGACGTATGTTTTGGAAGAGGTAGGCAAAGATAAAGGGTTTGATTATACTCGATCTTCAAACCCAACGCGGGCGGTTTTGGAAGACAGCATTGCCGCCTTGGAAGGGGGAAAGTATGGGGTGTCGTATGCCTCAGGAATGGCGACGGTTGACTCAGTGATGCGATTGCTCTCTGCAGGTGACCACGTTGTTTCCAGCGATGATGTATATGGTGGAGTTTCTCGGCTGTTCGATCAAATCTTGACCCGCTACGATTTATCCTTCACCTATGTTGATACCTCTTACCCCGAACGCGTGGCCGAGGCCATTCAACCGAACACCAAGATGATTTGGCTGGAAACCCCGACAAATCCATTATTGAAAGTGACCGATCTTGAAGTCATTGCCAAAATTGCTAAGAAGCATAATTTGCTCACCGGGGTCGACACCACCTTTGCTACGCCCTACTTGCTGCGCCCGTTGGAGTATGGCATTGATATTGTTGTCCATAGCACCACCAAATATTTGAGTGGTCACAACCAAATTATTGGTGGGGTTGTGGTCACCAACAATGAGGAAATCAATGAGAAGCTGAAATTCTTCCAAAAGAGCATTGGTGCGGTCTCCAGCCCCTTTGACGCCTGGCTGACATTACTGGGGATCAAAACCCTATCGCTACGTATGGAACGCCACTCAGCCAATGGGATGGCCGTGGCCGAATATCTGGAAGCCCATCCCAAAATCAACTGGATTCGCTATCCCGGCCTGCCCAGCCACCCCGGCCATGAAGTCGCCAAACGACAGATGAAAGCCTTTAGTGGGATGATGACCTTTGAACTCAAAGGTGGCTACGAAGCTGGTGTGACCTTGATGAACAGCCTCAAGTTGTGTGCCCTAGCCGAAAGCCTGGGTGCGGTTGAAACAATGATCACCCATCCGGCCTCGATGACCCACGCAGGCGTGCCCAAAGAGGTCCGCGAAGCTCGTGGTTTGACCGACTCGGTCGTTCGCCTCTCGGTGGGTATTGAAGACCCTGAGGATATTATTGCCGATTTGGAGCAGGGATTAGCCCAAGTTTAGGGTTTATAAACCTGACCATTTCTTAATTTGTAATGCGTGATACGTGATGCGTGACTTGTTCATCCTACGTATCACGCATTACGTGCCACAAAAATGTCTAACCATTACGACCTCTTCAGTCACAACTTTAAAGCCGATCCCTTTCCCACCTTTGCCGAGATGCGGGAACACCACCCGATTTATGCCCATCAGGCCCCGAACGGTGACACGGTCTGGTACATCACGCGTTATGACGATGTGCTGGCGGTGCTGAAAGACAACCACCATTTTGTTAAGGATCAACGGAATATTGGTGTTGATGAGCCGTTAGCCCATCCCCCACCCACTGCCAATCAAGCGATCAATCAAAATATGCTTTTCTCCGATCCACCGGATCATACCCGGTTGCGGGCATTGATCAATCTAGCTTTCACCCCTCGCCGGGTGGAGCGAATGGCCCCACAAATTCAGGTAATTACAGGTGAACTGTTGAATCGAGTAGAAGCGGCTGGAGAAATGGATTTGATCGCCGATTTTGCCTTGCCCTTACCTGTGGCTGTCATTTCTGACCTGCTTGGTATTCCTGCCACCGACCGCGATGAGGTGTGCGACTGGTCCCAATCGATCATTTCCCCTGGGCGGCATCACCTCAACTTTAGTACTCGTCGTCAACGCGTGAAGGCCTTTATCGAATACCTCCGGGCGATGTTTGCTGAACGACGTCAAGTACCGCAGGATGATTTGATTACGGCTTTAGTCCAGGCCGAGGCCGAAGGGGAGAAACTGACCGAGGAGGAGCTATCGAGCATGGTGGCCCTGCTTTTGGTGACAGGGCACGAAACGACGGTTAACCTCATCGGGAATGGGGTGCTGGCCCTACTTCAACACCCCGACCAAATCGCGTTCCTGCAAGCCCAACCTGACATCATCGACACGGCCGTGGAGGAGTTGCTCCGCTATGATGGCCCAGTGGAGACCTCGACCACCCGTTGGGTGCGGAAGGATTGTGAATTTCGTGGTCATCAACTTCGACAGGGCGATGTCATCCGCGTGGTCATCACCTCCGCCAACCGCGACCCCGCCCTCTGCCCCCACTCCAACACCCTTGATCTCACGCGTCAGGATAATCGCCACCTCGCCTTTGGTCACGGCATCCACTACTGTATCGGTGCCCCCCTCGCCCGCCTCGAAGGCCGTATTGCCCTCGCCACCCTCTTCCGCCGAATGCCAAACTTACATTTGCAAGTGCCTGCCGATGAATTACGTTGGCACTCTGGTGTGCTGTTCCGTGGCCTCGAACAGTTACCAGTTAGCTGGTAACCTCTCATTAATCTCAGTCCAAACTCAGCCGCCTGACAGATTCACCCTGTTTTTTTGATTATAATGGTGGTATTGGGCTCTATAGGTTAATTGGAGAAAAAGCAGATGGCAGAAAACAACCAATCAAATGGTTTAACTAAATCAAAAAAACAGACACTATCAGCCTTTGAACTGGCTCAACAACGACAAGAATTTTGGCACCTGATCAAACAGACGTTGCGCCGCTTAAATCAAAGTCTCTTTGACTATCTTTATCAACAACTCCAGCGAAGCCGAACCACTTTGTGTCAACTGCAATGGTGGCTCATCGACCAGATGATGCGACTGACTCACTGGCCATCATTCCAAATGAGTCGCAGTGAGTGGCTGGCCTTGGCGATGGCGAGCGGGTTGCTGGTCAATAGTTTGAGTCAGCCCTTACTCGCTTCAGCCCAAGAGCCTGTGGGGAGTGAGTTTCAGGTCAACACGAATGTTGTGGAAAATGCACAAATTAAACCTGATGTGGCAATGGATGATGATGGGAATTTTGTGATTATTTTTGATGATGATTTCATCGGTCCCTATAGTGTTTATGCTAGGCTGTATAATGCGAGTGGTACCCCACAAGGGAGCGAATTTCGAGTAGGCACTCATATTCCTGAATACACTGAAGGCACAGTAGTAATGGATGGGGATGGTGATTTTGTTGTGGCCTGGTCAGGATTCACCCCGTTTCATGTAACGAATTATGATATCTATGCTCGACGGTATGACGCCAATGGTACTCCCCAGGGAAGTGAATTTAGAGTTAATACATATACCACTGGTTCTCAAGGTGGGGCTAGTATAGGGATTAATGCAGATGGTGATTTTGTGATTGCCTGGGGAGGTTATGGGGTTTTTGCCCAAAGATATGATACCAATGGCAATCCTTCGGGTAGTGAATTTCGGGTCAATAATTATACTGCAGGTGGTCAACATAGCCCAAGTGTGGCAATGGATGATGATGGTGATTTTGTCATTGTTTGGGTAAGCTCCGATTTAATAATGGTCAAGATGGAAGCATAAGTGGTATCTATGCCCAAAGATATGATCCCAATGGGAATCGTACCGGGAGCGAGTTTCAGGTTAATAGTTATACGACAGATCGTCAACGAGATGCAAGTGTGGCGATGGATGATGATGGAAACTTTGTCATTGTTTGGGCGAGCTATAATCAAGATGGTGATCAAGAAGGGATTTATGGTCAACGATACAATGCGAGTGGGATTCCCCAAGGAACTGAATTTCAGGTTAATAGTTATACAACAAATCGTCAACAATCTCCGGATGTGGCAATAGATCATGAGGGGGATTTTGTTATTTCCTGGGCGAGTCGTAGTCAAGATGGGGATCGTAATGGAGTTTTTGCTCGAAGATATCGAGCTAATGGTGTTCCAGAGGGGAGTGAATTTCTAATTAATACCTACACAACTTACGATCAGGGACGATCAAGCGTGGCAATGGATGCAGATGGTGATTTTGTTATCGCTTGGGAAAGTACTAGTCAGGATGGTGCATTCTATGGAAGTGCAGGTATCCATGCTCAGCGATTTGGCAGCCCTAGAATCTTGGTTAGTGGTGGTGGGCAGGAGATTGTGGATGGCGATACCAGTCCGACAGTCATCGACGCAACAGACTTTGGGGTTGTAAAATCAGGAGCGGCCCTCACCCAAACCTTTGCGATTTCAAATACGGGCATTGCAACGTTAACCGTGGGGCCAATTATTTTGAGCGGCCCTCACGCAAGTGACTTTAGCGTGTCTCAACCCCCTAGCAGTCCTGTTACGGCGAATGGGAGCACCACCTTTCAGATTACCTTTGCCCCTACCACCACAGGCCTCCGTTCGGCGACGGTGAGTTTTAGTAACAATGACGAGGATGAACATCCTTGTGATTTTTCAATTCAAGGAACAGGGTCAGGGGTTGTTGCCCCTGAAATCTTGGTCAGTGGTAATGGGCAGGAAATTGAAGATGGGGATACCAGCCCTACGTTTGAACATTACACTGATTTTGGTGACGTTATTGCTAATCAGGACAGTATGAGCCGAACTTTTGTTATCTCTAATACTGGTAATACCGACCTAACGGTGGGGGCGGTGACCCTCACCGGACCTCATACGAGCGATTTTACAGTCACTCAACAGCCGAACACTGCCATTACCGTTAATAGCCAAACCACCTTCCAAATTACCTTTACCCCCACAGACGTTGGGGCCCGTATTGCAATTGTTAATATAAGTAACGATGATAGCGATGAAAGTCCCTACAACTTTCTTCTTCAAGGTACAGGTCAGCAACAGTCTGTTTACTTGCCTTTAATTTTGAAACATCAATAAAAATCAATTCAAACAAATTTGCCGCCTCTTTATGTCTGCTGACTATATCCTTTGCGCTGAGCGATTTTTGTCTTGACTTGTCTCCTTAAATTCGATATCCTTGAATTGGCCAATCAATTTAATAATCTTATCATTCGTTTATTTGCGAAAGGAAGCGTTATGACTCACTTCGATTTCTCCCACCATAAGACAACACAAAAACAACCTGCCTCAACCTTTGAGCTGGCCCAACAAACTCAAAAACAACAACACTTATGGCGCTGGTTAAAACAGATTTTCCCTGCATCGGAGCAGGACCTGTTGTCTTATTTATCTCAACAACTTTGTCAAGGCCAAGCAAATCTCACTGAGGTGAAACAGTGGCTATTGACGCAACTGGCCCGCTTGAGCCAATGGTCACCCCACCGGATGAGCTATAGCGAGTGGCTGGCTTTGGTGATGGCGGCAGGGCTGATGGTGAGTAGCCTGAGTCAGCCGTTGCTGGTTTCTGCCCAAGAGCCTGTGGGGAGTGAATTTCAGGTGAACAGCTATACAACGAGCTCTCAAATGTGGCCTGGAGTAGGCATGGGGGCCAATGGGGAGTTTGTGATAGCTTGGGCATCCCACGGTCAGGATGGTGATGACTACGGTATCTATGCCCAAAGATATAACGCAAACGGCGTAGCAGAGGGAGACGAATTTCGAGTCAATCTTTATACTCAAGGAGATCAACATTATCCTCGTGTTGGGATGGATGGCGAGGGGAATTTTGTAATAACTTGGGAACTCTGTGGAGATGGCGGTAGTAGCCATTGTGACATCTTTGCTCGACGATACGATGCCAGTGGGACTGCCTTGGGAAATGAGTTTCCAGTCAATACTCACTTCATGAATGGTCAACGGTTCCCTGAGATAGAAATGAACGCCGACGGAAATTTTGTAATAACTTGGCTATCTAATGCACAGGATGGTGATCAGTATGGTATCTATGCCCAGCGATACAATGCGAGTGGGACCGCCTTGGGGGGTGAATTTCGGGTTAATACGACAACGACAGGTATCCAATTTTGGTCTAATGTGGGAATGGATGATGATGGGGATTTTGTCATCGCTTGGGGGTCTAGTGGTCAAGATGGGAGTGGGTATGGTGTATATGCTCAGCGATACAATGCGAGTGGGGTCGCCTTGGGTGGGGAATTTCAAGTGAATACCTCAACCTTGGATTGGCAGCAGGGGGCGAGTATCGGGATGGACGCCGACGGAAATTTTGTGATAGCCTGGCAAAGTGAAGGGACAGATGGTGATGAACATGGCGTTTTTGGACAACGATATGATGTCGATGGGGCCGCACAAGGAACTGAGTTTCAGATTAATACAACCTCTATAGATAATCAACTTTTTCCCAGCGTAGGAATGGATACGGACGGAAATTTTGTTGTTGCTTGGCTCAGTGGATCATCCTCTGGCCCTGGTCAAGATGGCAGTCTACAGGGTATTTATGCCCAGCGTTATAATGCGAGTGGAACTCCGCAAGGTAGCGAATTCCAGATCAATACCTATACAACAGATAGGCAAGGCCATCCTAATTTGGGGATGGCCTCGAATGGTGACTTTGTCGTAGTTTGGGATAGTGGATCATATACTGGTGTCAGCCAAGATGGTAGTATGCATGGGATTTATGCCCAACGATTTGGCACCCCGCCACCTGCCCCAGAGATGTCAATTATCGGCCAAGAACAAGAAATTGCTGATGGCGATACCTCTCCTGTCACAACGGATGATACTGACTTTGGCAATGTTCGTGCAGGGAACGGCACATTAGCCCACACCTTCACCATCTCCAACACGGGCGAGGCCGAATTGATCTTGAGTACCGTGGCGATTAGTGGCACCCACAGCAGTGATTTTAGTGTGACTCAACAACCCAACAGCACTGTAGCCGCCAACAGTCTGACCACCTTCACCGTTCAGTTTACCCCGACTGCTGTTGGCCTCCGCTCGGCAGCGGTGAGTATCAGTAATAATGATGATAACGAGAATCCATACAACTTTGCTATTCAGGGGATAGGAGTTGCCCCAGAAATAGCGGTGAGTGGGAATGGGCAAGACATTTCTGATGGTGACACAACGCCCTCCCCGACTGACCACACCGACTTTGGCAATATACTGGCCAGTAGTGGCACCATCCAACGGACGTTCACAATTTCGAATACAGGGGATGCGCCGCTTAATCTGAGTGGAACACCCAAAGTCGAGATTACAGGAACGGATGCTGGAGATTTTACGGTCACGGCCCAACCGGCTGATACCGTTCCTACGAGTGGTAATACCACCTTTATCATCGAATTTGATCCTAGCGCAGTTGGTACGCAGACGGCAGAAGTGAGCATTGAGAATGACGATGATAATGAACATCCTTACACCTTTACCATTCAAGGTACAGGCACAGAAGATTTGATCCCCGAAATTGATGTGAGCGGCAATGGGCAGTCAATCGTGACAGGCTCGACCACGCCCACCACGACCAATCACACGGACTTTGGCTCAATACGCTTGAATGATACCCTCACCCGAACCTTCACTATCATCAACAATGGTAATGCCAATTTGAACCTGACTGGTGATCCAAAGGTCATCATCAATGGTACCAATGCTAGCGAGTTTAGTGTTGCTGAGCAACCCAGCAGCCCCGTCGCTAGTGGCGGCGGTAGTAGCAGCTTTACCATCACTTTTGTGCCATCTGAGGAAGGGGTGCGAGTTGCGGAAGTTGCTGTTGCCAATGACGACAGCGATGAGAGTCCGTATACGTTTACGATTCAGGGGATAGGGACGGTTGAGACGGTATATTTGCCGTTAATTGTGAAACCATAGATGGGCCAATAAAATGTCTAGATGCTTGGGAACGATTGCTGATGGGGTGGCGTTGAATAGACGTTAGGAGTAATTCATGTCAGACGTTTTTATTTTGATCCCATTTATACTAACAGTTATCCCAGCCATATTGTTTTTACGGTCAGGAATCGTCATCTGGCGAGACCTAGATAAGACCAGTGCTAATTTGATTGAGAAAATAATTTACGCTCCCATCGCTACTGGAAGAATTTTTGGTAGCGTAATATTTCTAATCTTACTCTCGATTCTTATCTTCAAAGGTATCACGCAAATCATTTTTTGGTAATGAGTGTATAGGAGAAGCACTATGCTAAACTGGCTGCGGAACAATGCCAAAAGCTCGCTAAGATTGGCGATGCTATTTTTGATAGCTATGTTTGTGATTCAACTATGTAGTAACTTGAGCCGCGGTTACATTTTTATTCCCCCATTGCATCTCGATCAGGAAGCAACGTTAAAGAGATTCCAAAGCACAATTAAACTGATCGCGATTGAATATCCTGAAAATTTCCGAGCTGCATTCGATTTACCACAAGGAGATGGTCTTGATACAGAAGCCATTGCAGATATAAGCATTGTTGGGTATCAGTACCCTTACATCCAAATTGCCTATCGGGATATACAAACGGCGTCACTTGATGACGTGATTATTTGGGGTGAACAAAGAATTACTAATCCACTAAAAGGTAGCCCACCTACCGCATATGAGACTGACTCGTTAGAAATTATCGAAATTAATGATAAAGAGGCTGTTTTACGAAACTATCATTATGTGAATTATGCCTCTGATCGCATCAACTGTATTCATGTTTATCTCTTGGATAATCGGGATGGATATGTTGTAGAAATGTGTATCGATGACGAACGTGACTCAGCTGAAATACGGGCGGTCTGGGGTAAGATGATTGCTACGATTTCTTTATCATGACGCCAGTGGCGTGGTGAGATAAAACGCAGGGTAATCTGATGATATGGACTGAGACGGCTAAAACTGTACCATTAGGCTGGAAAATACCCCCGCCCAGAATTTAGCTCTGCTCTGGTTAATCGTGGCCCCATTATGTACAAATAGATGCCTGCTATCATCATAATGACGCTTATGCACACTGCGCCCAGCGAATTGCCTCGCCCACAATACATACAAGCGTCTAGATAGATACTCGTCTCATTGTAATGGTCAAAATCGAAGCCATTTTTCTTTAGCACCTCTAACCGTTTTTCGCGAACCAGTCTGTAGATGCCCGTTAGGTCTTTCTCCTGTACATCGTCACAATTTAAGGGGTCGCTATACGTGGCAATAATGACAACTTGGTATGACTGATCTGAAAACGCAACTTTCGTTTGCTCATCATCAACTAGGCTATCACAGTTCCATACAACCTCATCTGTAATCGTGGCCCATAATGTCTCGGTATTATTTAACGTATTAGCTAGCTCTATAAATGACATCTTGAATGGTTGTTCAGGCATCTTTTGTACTTCTAAACTAAAAACAGGATGAAAACATAACTTTTGAAAAAGGAGTTAGGCGAGTAAAATTTGGGCATCCCGTAAAGTAGGAGAAAAAAATGGTGAGCC
>JANQQF010000128.1 GCA_028285035.1 Phycisphaerae bacterium | reverse complement strand
TGATCGCTGCCGTCAACGTCGTTTTCCCGTGATCCACGTGACCGATTGTCCCGATGTTGGCGTGCGGTTTGCTCCTCACAAATGTTTCTTTTGCCATTTCTATTCTCCTTCATCTTCGCGATGAAATTCTTGTAAAATTATTACCCTCATAACTAAGGGATTTTGTGCTTTGCTGTCCAAGACAAACCTGGAAATTATACAAATTCTTATAATTCGCGCAAGTTTGTTTAATAATTCTTAACAACTTCCCAGGACTTAAGACCTACCCAAAATTAATCCTCTTTACCAGACAAAACTTTCTCTTGGATGTTTTTGGGAACAGGATCATAATGAGCAAATTCCATTGTAAAACTCGCACGTCCTTGAGTTGCAGAACGCAAATCTGTGGCATACCCAAACATTTCAGATAGGGGGACAAATGCGATAACAGAACTTGTTGTATTATCACGCGGGGTAATGCTGTCAATCGTACCACGGCGGGATGAAATATCCCCCATGACTTCACCCGTAAACTCCTCAGGTGTTGTAACTTCAACTCGCATGATCGGTTCCATCAAAACCGGTCCAGCTTTCTGCATCGCTTCCTTAAAACCCATTGAACCAGCGATCTTGAATGCCATTTCCGAAGAGTCAACTTCGTGATAAGAACCGTCAACTAGAACTACCTTAACATCAACCACCTCGTAACCAGCTACGGTACCATTGAGCATTGCCTCTTTAACACCCTGTTCTACAGGCTTGATATATTCTTTGGGAATGGCCCCCCCAAAAATCTTATTTTCAAACTCAAAGCCTTTTCCTTTTTCCAGAGGCTCAACTTCTAGATGAACATCCCCAAACTGACCGCGGCCACCACTTTGGCGAACAAAGCGACCCTGAGCTTTTGCAGGTCGAGTAATCGTCTCTTTGTAAGCAACCTGAGGACGACCGACATTCGCTTCAACCTTGAATTCACGCTTCATACGATCAATCAATACTTCCAAGTGAAGTTCGCCCATCCCTGAAATTTGGGTTTGGCCTGTCGCCTCATCCGTTTTAACCTGGAAGGTCGGATCTTCTTCTGATAATTTTTGCAGAGCGATCCCCATTTTATCCTCATCAGACTTAGTTTTCGGCTCAATACCCAAGCTGATAACAGGATCAGGGAAGTTGATCGACTCCATAACAATTTCATTCTTAAGGTCACAGAGTGTTTCACCCGTAAAGGTGGTCTTCAGACCAACAATAGCCGCAATATCACCAGCTGTCACTGACTTGATTTCTTCACGCGAGTTTGCGTGCATTTGAACCAAACGACCAATGCGCTCTTTTCGACCACGGGAACTATTCAAAACAGTAGATCCCGCATCAAGCGTACCTGAATAAACCCGGAAGTAAGCTAACCGTCCGACAAATGGGTCGGTTACAATTTTGAAGACTAGGCCGACAAATGGATCATTATCATCCGCAAAAACAGTGATCTCTTTTTCTTCGTCACGTGGATCTTTACCAATTTTTGGAGGAATGTCTTTTGGTGAAGGTAATAAAGCAACAACCGCATCCAAAAGCCGTTGCACCCCCTTGTTTTTCAAAGCAGAGCCACACAGTACAGGAATAATTTCACCAGATAGTGTAGCAATACGCAAAGCCCGAACTAATTCTTCCTCAGTGATTTCTTCACCTTCCAAGAATTTTTCAGTCAGCACTTCATCTGACTCAGCCACCTTCTCGACTAAAGCTTCACGAAATTCCACAGCCTGTTCATACATATCATCAGGGATTGGTCCAGCTTCGGATTTTGTTCCCAAGTCATCAAGATAGAACACTGCTTCCATCTTAATCAAATCAACAATCCCCCGAAATTCTTGACCAGAGCCAATAGGGAGCTGGATTGGGGCAGGATTAGCGCCTAATCGATCAATAATCATCTGCACATCTTTGTAAAAATCAGCACCAGTTCGGTCCATTTTGTTGATGAAGCAGATACGCGGCACATTAAAGCGATCAGCTTGTCGCCAAACAGTTTCAGATTGGGGTTCAACGCCGGCTACACCATCAAAAACCACGACCCCACCATCTAGAACACGAAGTGACCGCTGAACTTCAGCTGTAAAGTCAATGTGTCCTGGTGTGTCAATGATATTGATTGTGTGACCAGCCCACTCACAAGTTGTAGCTGCAGATGTAATCGTAATACCGCGTTCCTGCTCTTGCTCCATCCAGTCCATCGTGGCAGCGCCATCGTGAACCTCACCGATTCGGTGAATTTTTTGGGTATAGAACAGAACACGCTCGGTAACTGTAGTCTTACCAGCATCAATGTGGGCAATAATGCCAATATTTCTCAAATTTTCTAAGGGTTGTTTCTTTGACATCACCTAACTCGCTTTCAGGCAAGCAAACAATTTCCAGACAATTTCCCCGTAGATCTTTCTACTTTGCTGTGTAGTACGTCATCGCTTACACATCTACCAACATTTTAAGACAATCAAAAGTCCAAAATCCTTTAAGATGAAAAGGAAGGATTTTGGACCACACTCAACTCTGGGCTTATCCAGTTTGAGGAGGTTTAATACCTTCGTCAGCAGCATTGCTTATACATCTGTTCACTTATCGAAGATATTTACTATCTAATAGATAGTCCTACACCAAACTGGCCCTGCTATATCTCTATCAATAGAATGGCCGCTTTACGACCAGAGAAAAGCTTTACCAGCGGTAATGGGCAAAAGCTTTGTTAGCTTCAGCCATTCTATGAGTATCTTCTCGTTTCTTAACGGTTGCCCCTTGATTATTAGACGCATCAATAATTTCGGCCGCTAGTTTTTCTGCCATTGATCTTCCAGAACGAGATCGAGCAGCATTAACCAACCAGCGAATAGCCAAACTTTGACGTCGCGAAGGGCGAACTTCCAATGGAATTTGATAAGTTGCACCACCAACCCGACGAGGACGAACTTCAATCAGGGGTGTTGCATTTTTCATTGCCTGTTCAAACACATCAATTCCAGGCTTTTTCAATCGATCTTCTACAATATCAAGCGATTTATAGAAAATTGAAGCCGCTACAGTTTTCTTGCCATCTTTCATCAAACGATTGATAAAACTGGCAACTGTTCGACTATTATATTTCACGTCAGGCGTTACTGGACGTTTTTGAGCTCGATTTCTTCGTGCCATAATTTTCTCCGTTCTAAACAATCAAGATAAAAATTTATCTTGGTCGCTTGGTCCCATATTTCGATCGTCCACGTCGTTTAGCACCAACACCAGTCGTATCCAATGCACCACGAACAATATGATACCGAACCCCAGGCAAATCCTTTACCCGACCGCCACGCACCAGAACCACAGAGTGCTCCTGCAAACTATGACCTTCGCCGGGAATATAGGCTGTTACCTCAAGCCCGTTTGTTAGACGAACCCGCGCAATCTTCCGCAGAGCCGAGTTAGGCTTTTTTGGCGTCATTGTACGAACTTGCGTACAAACCCCTCGCTTTTGCGGTGATCCATTACTGGGAATCATTCGGCCTTTGAGGGCATTGTAGTTAAAACGCAGGGCCGGAGCTTTTGTTCGCCCTTTTTTGAGCTTACGTCCTTTACGAACTAATTGATTTATTGTAGGCAAGAAAATTCTCCTTCTACAAAATTACCGTCTACTTAATATTCCTAGTCAGGACACGAGGCCACCGAAACGGCTTATTCGGTGGCCTCGTTAAATATCAAACTGTCCATATTTTGTGGGCCAAGATTAACTTCTCTATGTTAATCTTGTAAAGATGGTAGATAAACCCACAGGCAAGAAGCGACTATACCACTAACAATCAGGTTTGTCAAATACCCAATTCATTTTTATGGGCATCGTCTTTATAAACCTAGCGCGCACCACCAGGAATCCCCAAACCTAAGCCAAGTTTCGGTAATCGTTCTTTTTGCTCTTCCTTACCAAATGTCATACGCTCTTCATCTTCAGAAATAACTTCCACCGACAATCCTAATGATTGTAGCTCCTTAACCAAAACCCGGAAGCTTTCTGGGAGGCCAGGGTCCTGAATTGGCTCACCTTTGACAATGGCTTCATAGGTTTTTACCCGTCCCACAACATCATCACTCTTAACGGTTAACATTTCCTGCAGGGTATGAGCAGCCCCATATGCTTCAAGGGCCCAAACTTCCATCTCACCAAAGCGCTGACCACCAAACTGTGCTTTACCACCAAGAGGCTGTTGCGTAACCAAACTGTATGGCCCAGTGGAGCGAGCGTGTACCTTATCTTCAACCAAGTGAGCCAACTTAAGCATTTTTACAATACCCACGGTTACAGGACGATCAAATGGTTCTCCTGTTTTGCCATCATAAAGGGTCATTTTACCTGTGGTAGGCATTGGCAACCGCAATTCTCGTGAGACTTCGATAGACGGCTTATCAAGTTCATTATCAGCTAGCGCATCAATGTCTAAAGCATCTAAGGTCATAGAACGACGGCCATCAGCAATTTCTACGAGCCGGTCTTTCATTGCCCACAACCACTCGCGTAAACACACCAATCGAATTTGTTCGCGTGCTCTTTCACCGATCCCCATAGCCCGGCGTTGCCCTTCATAGGAAACCAGGAAGTCTGGGTCATGGCCTCTATCCAATAGCCACTCTCGTAGAACAGATCGTCGAGCATAGACATAATCTGAGGACAACAAAGCCTCATCATACCCTTTTTCAACAAAATTATCTACCAGATATAACGCTCGGGCTTCATACTCGTCCTCTAACTCTTCGGGATCATAGCCTTGTTCTTCAATCCATTCCCAAGCTTTGATAGTAATCTGTCGCCACGCACGGTCCATCAACCAAGAACGAGCCAACTCAGCCGCAATTTCATCCTCATCAGCCCCATCAAATACGGGAGTCACAGCTCTGAATCCTAGACGTGAGGCAGCCCAACCCAGGTGTGTCTCTAAAACCTGGCCAATATTCATCCGAGCCGGAACCCCTAGAGGATTCAAGATAATTTGGACTGGTGTACCGTCATCTAAATAAGGCATATCCTCGACTGGAACAACTTTAGAGATTACCCCTTTATTACCGTGACGCCCTGCCATCTTATCACCTTCAGTGATTTTTCGGCGTTGGGCAATCATCACCCGAACCATTCGATCAACCCCGGTAGGCAAATCGCGGTGCTCTTCACGAGAGAACTCGCGAACATCAACAACGATTCCCTTTTCACCCGGTGGTAGACGCAGACTGGAGTCTTTCACCTCACGCGCTTTTTCACCAAAAATCGCACGAAGCAATTTTTCCTCAGGTGTAAGCTCTGTCTCACCTTTTGGTGTAATTTTACCGACCAAGATATCGCCAGGGCCAACTTCTGCCCCAACCCGAATGACACCTGTTTCATCCAAATCTTTTAGTGCATCCTCACCAACATTTGGAATATCTCGGGTAATTTCCTCTGGGCCTAACTTTGTATCGCGAGCCTCAATCTCATATTTTTCGATATGAATTGATGTGAATTTATCCTTCCAAACCATCTCCTCGCTGATAAGAATCGCATCCTCATAATTCCCACCTTCCCAACTTAGGAACGTACATAAAACATTCTGGCCTAGCGCCAATTCCCCATTATCTGTTGAGCTAGAGTCAGCAATAATTGTACCAGCCTCAATAAAATCACCTTTGTTAATTGTTGGGCGCTGATCAATACAGGTCGATTGATTTGATCGGTTGAATTTGCGCAGAATATATTTTGTTTCCTGCCCATCTTCTTCGCGAAGGATAATCGACTTCCCAGTCACACTAATAGCTTCACCTGCTCGTTTCGCAATTAGAACCTGACCAGAGTCTAAAGCCGCCTGATTTTCCATCCCTGTTCCAACCATTGGGGCATCAGGCCGCAACAGTGGTACAGCTTGCCGCTGCATGTTGGACCCCATCAAAGCCCGGTTCGCATCATCGTGCTCAAGAAATGGAATTAAAGCCGCACTAATCCCCACAATCTGCTTAGGCGATACATCCATAAAATCAGCTTTCTCTACATTTTCAAGTGAGAAAGATTGACCTTGACGCACACTAACTCGGGGGTTCATAAATTGTCGATTTTCATCAAGTGGTGCGTTCGCCTGAGCAATCGTGTACGACTCCTCTTCATCAGCAGACAGATAAAGGATTTCATCAGTTACGATGGGTTTAATCAAGACAAATGCTTCTGTTCCTGATTGAGCAATCTTGATAGCGATATCCTCATCAATTGAAGTGTCCTTTGGAACCAGTACATCCCCTTTATCATCCCGTACATCGGCTCTTGTTGTTTTCCCAACTAAAGTATCCACATCTTTAGGGTCAACTTGTTTCAATATTCTACGAAGGGGTGTTTCGATAAACCCAAACTCATTAACCTGGCTAAACGCAGCTAAACGACCAATCAAACCAATATTCGGACCTTCAGGCGTTTCAATCGGGCAAATACGACCGTAGTGACTATGGTGAACGTCCCGGACATCAAACCCAGCTCGCTCTCGACGTAACCCACCAGGCCCCAAAGCACTTATCGTTCGCTTGTGGGTCAATTCTGAGAGTGGATTCGTTTGATCCATAAACTGTGACAGCTGACTACCGCCAAAGAATTCACGAGTCGCGGCCACAACTGGGCGAATATTGATCAATGACATTGGCGAAATTTGCTCTGGGTCACGAATAGACATTCGCTCACGAACGACGCGCTCCATACGAAGCAGCCCCACGCGTAATTGATTCTGGATCAATTCCCCAACTGTTTTCACCCGACGATTACCTAAGTGATCGATGTCATCAGGCTTAATTTTCTCGTTATTGATATTGATAATTCGAGCGATGACGCTAACCAAATCTTCTTTGGTCAGGGTTCGCTGCTCAATCGGTGTATCAATACCAAGTCGTCGATTTAACTTATATCGACCAACTTTCCCCAAGTCATATCGACGGGCAGAGAACAATAACGAGTTTAAGAAGGAGACAGCATTATCAATCGTTGGCGGGTCTCCAGGTCGAAGTTTTTTATAGAATTCCAACAAAGCTTCATGCATATTCTTGGTTGGATCTTTATCAATACTAGCTGGGATAAAGGCTCGTTCTGGCTCTGTATCGACATCCTCAAACAGTTGAAGCAATTGCTCATCTGTCCCCAAACCCATCTCAACACAGAACGCCGGGTCCTTCATTGCTTTCTTGAGGGTTTCTTCGTCTAAATCCGCAATTTGGATCGCTCGCAATAAGACAGAGACAGGCAACTTTCGTTTACGATCAACCTTGACTGAAACCAAATCTCGTTTTGAGGTTTCAAACTCAAGCCAAGCCCCACGATTAGGGATCAATTTAGCAAAAGCCAACCCACGCCCTGTCGCACGATCCTCTTCAACGGTAAAATAAGCCCCAGGCGATCGGATTAGCTGAGAGACAACGACGCGCTCAGCCCCATTGATAACAAAAGTCCCATTCTTTGTCATCAGTGGGAAGTCACCCATAAATACTTCTTGCTCTTGAATTTCACCAGTTTCTTTGTTAACCAAACGAACTTTTACCCAAACTGGACTAGCAAACGTAATGTCACGCTCGCGGCACTCTTTCTCTGAATATTTCGCCTCATCAAAGCGATAATCCAAAAAATGGAGTTCTAAATTTTTATTAAAACTCACAATCGGCGAAATTTCTTGCAGTAACTCACCTAATCCTTCTGCCTTAAACACTTCAAATGACTTTAACTGTACTTCAATTAACCGAGGCAACTCCAAAACATCTGCAATTCGAGCATAATTCTTTCGCGCAGGTAAATAAGACATAAACCATCATCTCCTTATAAAATAAGAGCGTCACTGAAAATCACTTGAAATCAAGACTTTTCTTAAGAGACCAAGTAATTAAAAAAGGCTTAGTTTCATTATGATTTCAGTATAGTCCACCACCAACAACAGGTCTACAAAATTGGTAATCATCAAACAACATTAAGGATTAATCGTTAACTTTTTTGCATAAATAGCTACAAAAACGATCAGCCTTGATGTTTTTGATAAATTGTACCTTTTCAAAAAATAAAATTCTTTAAACACAGCTTTCGTAGAAGAGAGGTAAAACATTAAGTGTCTACGATTTTTGAGGTAATTCCCCATTTCTAAAGATATTAAGAGGCATTGATTTTTATGGGAAAAACGATTTATTTGCGACTACCAACCGCAATGTTACATCATAACCTAAACATTCTTTTTTGTCAAGTACTATTTTCTCGATTTTCAAAAAAATCGGATAAATCAAAAACCAGTTTGCCAACTCCTTAAAGATGACTATCATGTCCGCTCACAAACCAGCACATATTCCAGCCCGCCTTGAAACAGGTGGGCTGTTTATTGACTGGTTTTCGGGAGGCGTTGTTGGACAGCAAGAAACAAACCGAGCCAAAATGGGTTCTTTGGATTGAATGGACCATCTTTATTGCCATTATGGTTTTGGCAACCTATTTGCGATACTGGCGCATTGGCGAAGTACCACCGGGCTTCAACTCCGATGAAGCGGTTGGCGCTGTTGGGGCTTTAAAAACTTTGCGTGAGGGCATCAGCTACTCCTATGAAGGGCAAGGTGGGGGTGGTGTCCTGGGCTTCTACTTTGCCGCAGCTGCCTTCTATTTATTTGGCCCCTCAATTGCAACAATTCGGGGGCTGGCCGCCTGGGCTGGCCTCGTTGGGATCTTCGCCCACTATTGGGCTGTTCGAGAAATGTTCCGAGGCTCAGTTGAGCAAGAAACTCAAGTCTCATTAAATAGAGCCCGCCTTATTTCTGCCCTCTCAACATTGGGCCTGGCTGTTTCTGTCTGGCATTTACAAGCCAGTCGTGTGGCCTTCGCTGGTATCGGCGTTCCTTTCCTATTAATGCCTTCCATCTATTTGCTTTGGCGCGGCCTAAATCGAAGTTCAAGGCAGCAAGGAGCAGGTGTTCGCTCAAAATTCATCTTCATTGGAAGTGGGCTTTTCTTAGGCAGTCTGATGTACATTTATCTGTCAGGTGCGTTCGCCCCACCTTTATATGCTGCCTTTTTCATTACACAATGGTTGATCGTGCTGATTAGCAGACGATTTACAAAAGAACAACCTTCTTCAGAGGAGTCTACAGATCAAAGCATTTTCGGATGGCGATTAGTGCCGACGCAGGCTTATTTGACGACCCAGTTTTGGAACATTTTTGCGGCTGCACTCACCGCAACATTATTGCTCGTGCCACTCGTCTTCGTCTTGTTAACTAGCCCCAGCGATGAGCCGGGCTTAACCCGCGTCAGCCAGGCTTCCTTCCTCAATCCAAACATAAATTTGGGGGATCCGTGGGGCTTACTTTGGCGAAGCTTTGTCGGCAATTTCAGTGCCTTTGGCATCTCATTTTCCTGGTTTGTCGGTCAACTACCCGACCGTTTAACCCTGCCCCCTATCATCGGGCTAATGGTCTTCCTTGGCTTTTTAATCAGTCTGTGGCGAGGGCTTCGGGGTGAAGCAGCTTACCTTTTTACCTTGCTATGGTTTTGCATTATGCTCTTCCCTAGCATTCTCTCCCCTGACTCTATACCTCACACTTTACGGGCCATTGGGGCAACCGATCCGACCTATATTTTGGCAGCCATTTTCATCGTCGATTTATTCTGGGGATTGTGGTATCTCGGCAAACGTTTGTTGCTAGCCCCATTGGGCGCACAAAACTACACTCGTCTGGCTAGCATCGTCGGTATCGTTGGGGTAATTGGACTAGTTCTTCCCCTATGGCAAGCAACGAGTTACAATCTGTTTCAATATTTTTACATCTTCCCAAACACTAATGATGTTGAGGCGGCCTATCACTTTTATGCCGTTGAAATGGCTGAGGAAATCAATCGCGACACCCGCTCAAATTCAGCTTTTATTCTACCCCGAAATACTGCAGCAGGTGATGTCAATCCCAACTTTACCACCGATTTTCTAGTTGATTTAGACCAACCACCAGCCACACACCACTGGGTCATTGACGATGAAACAACCTTAGCCGATGATTTAACCAACGCCGCCGCTACAAATGATTTGATCCGAGTGATCACCTGGCAAACCTCAAAACATACCGGGGCTGATCCCAAAGAAGTAATTCCCTACTATCTCGAAAAATTTGGGCACTATGAAGTGACCGAGTCATTCAAATATTTCGATATTTCCACCTATAAGCTAGAAACATCAGAGCCTGATTTTGCAGGAGGTGAGGTTCTTACGCCACTTAGCACAAACTTTGGTCATCAAGTTGCCTTGACACAGTACGGCTTTGGTAGTGCCAGCGATGCTAACGCAGTGACCCAACCCCAGGCCCATAGCAATGACTTACTATGGCTACGTTTGGGCTGGGAAAAGTTAGGTGACCATCCCGAAAATTTGAAGGTGTCCGCCCTGCTGTACAACAAAACAGGCCAACTCATCACCCAAATCGACAAACTCTTAATCAGCAACATCCTACAATTCCCCAGCCAAAAATGGGATATTGGCGATCAGGAGGATACATACTTTCTCATCCCAATTCCGCCAGCAACCGCCCCAGGCGAATACGACTTACGAATTGCCGTTTATCAAGATGAAGCACTCACTCGCCTGCCAATTATTTCAACCGAAGCCGACGCAACATTTGGACAAACGATTTCACTGGGCACCGTCACGGTGTTACCCGCCAAACAAGCCATTCCGGTTGATAAAGCTGCTTTGGCTTACCCCATTCAGCAGGAATTTGTACCAGGACTAACGTTAATCGGAATGGAGGCATTACCGAGTGAAACGGTCTATTCTGGGAATGAAATCTTGGGTTCACTGCTTTGGTCTGCATCCAGTCCCATCCAGGCCGATGTAAAAATGTCTTTTATGGCCTCGGCCATCGAAACCAATGAACAAATTTTGCTATCCGGTCCCACCGATCTTGTCGGGATAGATTATCCAACCTCACAATGGCAAACAGGAGATGTGCTACGTGGTTGGCTGAATGTCCGCATTCCGCCCACAGTGACACCTGGAATGTATAATCTCAACCTACAACTGGAGACAGAAGAAGATCCAGCCCTAGTCACACTACTGCTCGGCGAATTTCAGGTTGATGGTTGGACACGCAATTTTGAAGCACCAACACCTCAACTTCCACTTGATGCCAGCTTCAACGATCAAGTTCGATTGGTTGGCCTTGATACTACAACTCTAAACATTGCTCCAGGCGAGACTGTAGCGGCGCGCCTTTATTGGCAGGTCGAAAGTGAGTTCGAGCAAAATTATACAGCGTTTATACACCTCATCGGCCCCGATGGTTTACTTTATGGGCAAATGGATCACGTTCCTGGCAATGGAGCGTTTCCAACCACTGGCTGGCTCACGGGGGAATACATTGCAGACGAATATCTTTTCCCGGTTGCCAATAATGCCCCTGCCGGGGAGTACAACCTCGCCATCGGCCTTTATAACACGGAAACAGGCGAGCGATTACGATTAACTGAGGGCTCTTGCTTGGTAGCAACTTGTAATGAGGGTGATGATGCCGTCCGTATCCCTGGATTAACAACGCGGTAGACATTGACGTATGGTTAGCAAAACGTTTTTTCAACAAAATTTTACGCCGCCTCGCATCATTCTGATTTGTGTGATCCTTATCTACCTACTCTTCTTTGGAAACTATGCGGCCCAACGTCATTTAACCTTTGAAACAGGGGCATTTGACGTTGGTGTTTATGCCCAGCCACTTTGGAATTATCTACAGGGCCGGGACTTTGCCCTGACTATCATGAAAGATGATGGTTTTGTCCGATGGGCTAATCACATTGAACCGATTCTATTTCTGGTTCTTCCATTATATAGCCTCTGGCCAGACCCTCGCCTACTTTTGTGGCTACAAGTTACTGCCCTCAGTTTAACAGCCATACCACTTTACGCCCTAGCCACCCGTCGCCTGAAAAATGAGTGGGTTGCCTTGACAATTGTCTTAGCTTATTTCTTAATGCCTGTCACCCAATCGATCACTCTATTTGATTTTCATGCGGTGACCCTAGCCCCTCTGTTCTTGTTATCAGCGCTCTATTTTCTCGATCACGCCTTGGCTAATCAAGGGCACAGTCTGTGGCTTTGGCCTAAACCTGATCCTTCAAGAGTCTCCCGACTCTTCTCAACTCGAACTGCCTATATTTTAACTAGCCTCTTTTTTCTACTGGCCCTCTCGACAAAAGAAGACATTTCGCTGCACGTCTTTATGATTGGGGTATACTTGCTCATTCTACGTCGTCGCTGGCAAGAGGCTCTGCCCTTGATGATAGTTGGGTTGACCTGGTTTTATGTTGCCTTCGAAATCATTATCCCAAGCTACCGTGTCTCCGAGGGTCAATCAATTTTCACAGCCTGGTTTGAAACGTTAGGCAATACGCCCACAGAAGTGGCATTATCACCAATCACTCAACCCGATAAAGTGCTCGCCCTGATTTTCCGGCCTGATAACCTGCCTCCGTTGGCGATGCTCACAGTGCCAATGGCTTTATTGCCTTGGTTTGGCCTACCCTTTTTTGTTTTAGCTGCTCCATCTTTAGCTTTTTCGCTGCTAAGCAACAATCCAACCACCCGCCAATTGGAAACGTGGCACTACGCCACCCCGATGCTCCCCTTTGTATTACTTGCCACCATCGATGGTCTAGCTCGTATCCAATATGGCGTAACAATCATTGGACAGCAGTTACGGCTATCTCACCTACCTGGCCTTCCCCGCTTGACGACAGGCTCTGTCGCCGCCGTTCTGCTCATCATCACGGCGCTCATCTATCACAATTTACGCGGATACTCACCTTTGTCTCAACTATACGAGCCGTTAGAAGTGACCGATCATCATAAATTGGGGCACGAATTGGCCAAAACTATTCCAGAAGACGCCGCCGTGCTCGCCCAAGCTCAGCTTTTACCTTACGTGGCCCATCGCGCCGAAGTTGCCATCTGGTACGGTCCCCTGCTGACTGAGTATGATTATGTCTGGATGGATCTTAGCCACCATAAATTGCCAAACCGTTTTAATGCCCACGGCGAGTTTTTAACGGGCTTGATTATTGAACACGATTTTGGCTTCATTGTCGCCGAAGACGGCTATCTTATGCTCAAAAAAGGGGCCTCTCGTGATGTGATGCCCAAATCCCTTTTCACCTTCACTGAATACGACACACCCCCAGCAGGCACTCAGACTTTTGATGCCACATTTGGTGATGAAATCAAGCTTGTTGGGGTAAAATCTGAGATACGTCGCTTGGCCACGTCGGAGACCGAGCCACAAATTGTGCTCTATTTTGAAGTTCTCGAACAGCCCAGCATCGATTATCAAATGATTGTCTATCGCCTTGATCCCCAAGGAAACGTGATTGGGGCTACTGACTACACGCAGCCTAGTCTTTTTTGGTGGGGCACCTCACGCTGGGAGGCTGGCGATAAACGGCAGGTTCGAGTCAACACCATCCCCTGGTGGACCGGTGATGACGAGCGATTTGGCTACGCATTGGGCTTTAGCTCAAGCACGGCCTCAAACACCGAAGCGCCCTGGGACGAGGCCGCTCGTCTGCCAATTACACTCGGCCCTCAGAATCCATCTGATAGTCTCCTCATCGAAAATGATACGCTTCTGCCTGTCGCCGCTTATCGACGATTTGCTGGCCTCCCCTACAATCAACCTCTGAATACCCTTCAGTTTACAGGTCCACAAGTTGCAGTACAAGAGTAAGCTATGATATCAGTGGTCAATCGCAAACTTAGGCATATGTCAAAACCACGTCAAAGTCAGCATACTCAAAATTTTTCCATCGGCCTTGATGGGCTGATTAGTGTCTGTCTTTTCGTGGTAGCGCTATATGCTTACACCTACACCCTCGCCCCAAATGTACTTGAGGGGGATGGGGCGTTATTTCAATATACCCCTTATGTTTTAGGTGTTACCTATCCAACGGGGTTTCCACTTTACATCTTGATTGGCAAGGTGTGGACCACGCTCATCCCTTTTGGCACGATTGCCTGGCGAATGAATTTTCTATCCGCCTTTTGTGCCGCCTTGGCCCTCCCATTTATTTACAATGCTACCCGACGATTATTTGGCCATCATCTGAATCCCAAATATCTGACAGCAGGTCGCTGGGCAGGCTTAGCGACGACGCTCATCTTTGCCACCCTGCCCACATTTTGGCTTTGGTCCACAGGAACAAAAACTTACGCGCTTAATATTTTACTTTTCAGTTTAATTTTATTTCTTCTAGCCAAAGCGCTTGACCAACAAAGTAACGAAAATACCTCAAAGCGCTGGCCGTTACTCATTCCTGCGTTTATTCTTGGCCTACAAATCAGCGTCCACAACACGGCTGTCCTGCTCGGACCTGGTTTACTGTTATTTGTTATTCTTTTCTTTCACAAACATTTACGCATCCTCAAAGCCTGGCTTATTCACGGGGCAATTCTAGCGATACCCGGCCTCTTTTATCTGTACATCCCTATCCGCGCTCAATGGCTCATTGCCCAATATGGTCAAGACGAAGCGATTGCTCGTGGTCTGCTGGCCGACTTTTATAAACCAGGCTGGGATGGCCTACTGCGATATTACACGGCGGCTGATTTTACCGGAGGGGTCGCCACTAATTGGGGTCAAGTCCCCGGCCAATTTTTCAGCCATTACATTCCCATTCTTACTGACAATTTCACCGCTATCGCTGCTATACTAGGATTAGTTGGGGCTATTTCGCTGCTTATTTTTCGGCCACGGCTCTTTTTCCCACTTTTCCTCATTTACGCGATCCCCATTCCGTTTGTCTTAGCATACGGTCAAGGTGAACAATCGGCCTTCCTCCTCCCGTCATTTCTGATGTTCTCACTATTTATCGGCCATCTGTTCGTCCTACCAGCTATAATCGCCACCAGCCTACCATCCAGTCTTCCACGTCCTACCTCCTACATTCTACGCATCGCTCCATTACTATTATTCCTCCTGCTTGGCTCCACCTTACTCCTATCCCAAACCCGCTACAACTTTGAGTGGCTTGATGCAAAATGGGCTCGGCCAACCTATGAAGAGTGGACAACGAACTTAAATCACCCAATGGAAGAGAATGCCACGATGGTGGCGCGTTGGGGTGATTTGACCTCGTTTTGGTATCTCCAGTATGCCGAAGAACAACGCCCTGATTTACGAGGGCTTTACCCACCACAGGTGGAAAATGTGCGAAACTGGTTTGAGGCTGGTGGTGAAAATCTCTATATTGCCGGACCGATGGAGGACTGGTCGGCTGATTTTGAGACGGAATATCAGCTTCTGCCGTGGGGACGGCTGGTTCGGATCGCCCCCCACGACATCGCTCCAGAAACATTATTGCCCGACCTACCCTACAGCTTCGACCAAACATTCGATCAGCGTTTACATCTGGTCAAAGCCGATTTTGGCGACCAGATCGCTCACGGGAAAAATTTCCCGATTGCCCTGAGTTGGCAAACCTTGGCCGAATTACCCCCCGAAACGACAATCTCATTACGGCTAACGCAAGGCGACCAAATCGTAGCCCAAGTCGATGATACCCTTAAGAGTGGCTGGTTTCCGCATAGCACCCTCCCGGTCGGGCAAAACTTACTAACATACACCTTACTACCTGTTCCCCTCGGCACCCTACCCGGTCAATATAGCCTACAGCTCGTCACCTATGCCAGTTACAAAGAGCCGTGGACACTTGCAAATGGCAACACCTTGCTCGATTTGGGAACGGTGGATATTCGTTTACCCAATGCAGAAGAAGCACCCAGCACCGATGATTTTGAAACGATTGCAGGACACGATTTCAACGCAGAATTACGGCTGGCTGATTACGATTATTCAGTGCGGCGGGTAGGTCAGGGCAAAGGCTTCGCAGTAAAAGTGCTGTGGGAGACAGTGGCCCAGCCCGTTGATAATTACAAAGTGCGGGTTGATGTTGTTGATCGAGAGGGTAATGTTTTACGCTCAGTGGAAAAATATCCACTCATCGGGCAGGCCCCCACCAGCACTTGGCAAAAAGGGCAATTTGTTCGAGACCAAATTGACATTGTTCTACCTGCCAGCACACCAGTCGGTGACAACGCCATTCAAGTTCAACTCAGTTGGGTACGGCCTGATGGTTCTCGGTTGAGTATGCGACGTTGGTCCGTACCCTTTGGCGAAACATTGGGGTTAGATCAGCTTGAGGTGACGGAAAAAGAAGACCGCATCTTCACCCCACCACCGATTGATTATCAAGCCGAAGCCAATTTTGAAAACAAAGCCCAACTTCTTGGTTTTGCTTTGACCGAAGAGTCGGCCCCATTGACATTGAGTTCAACGGCCTGCGAAAGTGACCCAACCGCCTGCACACTCTCTATAAATTTCGTCTGGCGTGGGTTGGCGGAAATGGACCAGCTCTATTTTGTTTTTCTGCATATCGTTGATAGCGAAGGCAACATTCATCTTCAACATGACCGTAGCCCCGGCAAGCGTGGCAAACAACCTACCACCAGTTGGCTCCCCAATGAAATCATTCTTGATCCCGTTGACCTTCAAATTCCAGCCAATCTGCCACCAGGCGACTACACCATTCGTCTGGGGCTTTATTTGCCACCGACTGGACCGCGCCTGTTGGTTTTAGACAAAGCGGACCAGCCTACTGCTGATTTCGTGGATGTTGGGAAAATTGAGATAACAAAGTAATAAACAGCAAGATCAAGTTGCAAACAACTTTGACTTTTGCCCTTGTTAGCGTTATGATTTGCCTTCGTTTTGCACTGGAGACCCTCACTGGTCTCCATTTTGTTTGATAGGAGCCGTCGTGTCTAAATTACACGAATTTATTCCGGTAGCGGAACCCCTGCTGGCTGGAAACGAACTAAAATATGTGACAGACTGTATTGAAACGGGCTGGGTTTCCTCCTTAGGCAAATATGTCAAGGAGTTTGAGAGCCAGTTTGCCGCTTACTGCGGGATGGAATACGGGGTTGCGACCACTAATGGCACGGTGGCGATCCATCTATTGGCAGCTACATTAGGCCTGGGTCCTGGTGACGAAGTTATTATGCCCAGTCTGACTTACGTCGCTACCGCCAATGGCGTTCAATATACCGGGGCCACGTCTGTTTTCGTCGACTCTGACTATCAAACCTGGAATATCGATCCAAATTTAGTCGAAGCAGCCATCACTCCGCAGACCAAAGCAATCTTTCCAGTACATCTGTATGGGCATCCCGCTGATATGGACCCGCTTCGTGAAATCGCTCAGAAACACAATTTGTATTTATTTGAAGATGCAGCCGAGGCCCACGGCGCAACCTATAAAGGCCAGCGAGTTGGTGGCCTCAGTGATGCGGCTATTTTTAGCTTCTATGGCAACAAGATTATCACCTCCGGCGAAGGCGGTATTATCGTCACAAACAATAAGGAATGGGCCGATCGAGCTTTTTTCCTGGAAAACCAAGGCCGCTACAGCAGTGACCCCTATTGGCATCCCGAAGTCGCTTACAACTATCGAATGACGAATGTACAAGCAGCTATTGGGCTGGCTCAATTTGAGCAGATCGAAAATCTGCTGGACGTTCGTCGTCGCAACGCCATTCACTACAACGAGCGGCTGGCAGAAATTCCTGGCCTTTGCCTTCCCCCGCAAGCGAGTTGGGCCGAAAATGTATATTGGATGTATTCGGTTCTAGTGACCGAAGAGTACGGCCTGACTCGTGATGAGCTACGCGCCAAACTTCGCGAGAATGGCATTGATAGTCGACCGTTCTTCTACCCGGTTCATACCTTGCCAATGTACAACACAGGCCAACATCTGCCCATTGCCGATGATTTGGGGCAACGTGGGATTAATCTTCCTTCTGGCGCAACCTTGACCTCTGACCAAGTTGACATCATCTGCGACACCATCGCTAAATTGAGACAGTAGCCCCAATGCGTATTGTAATTTTGACTTATGAGAGTCTGTTTTCAAATTTGATTACAGAGCGTATTCTTCAGGAATTCCCCGGTCAGGTAGTGGGCATTGTTCGGTCTGAATGCCTCATCTATGGAAAAAACTTTCCCCAAGCGATTCTTCATCTTGTGCAACGTGCTGGACTTCGCTTTGTTGGGCGCAAAACATTAGAGTTAATCCAAAGCAAAATTACAGCCATCATCTTTCGCCTGATAAAACGAAAAGCAAAAATCAACTCGCTCGAAGATATGTCACAGTTGTATAATGTGCCCATTTTAGGAGCCGTAGACGTCAATACGCCTGAAGCATTAGCCCAAATTCAAGCCCTCCAACCTGATTTCATCATCTCAAATTATTTCAACCAACTTATTAAACGTGATTTGATCAAGTTGCCGCCCAAAGGTGTGGTCAATGTTCATCCAGCCCTATTGCCCCGCCATCGTGGACTATTCCCGTATTTTTGGGTCATCACCGATCAGGACAAAGAGAGTGGAGCAACCGTGCATTGGGTTGATGAAAAATTTGATACAGGCGATATTCTGACTCAGGGTAAAATCCCTGTGATGCCAGACGATACGATCCAGACGCTATCCTACAAAAGTGCCGTGGTTGCCGCCGATATTTTAGTTGAGGCAATCAATCTGGTTGCTGCTGGAAATCCGCCAAAAATACCTCAAGACAACAGCCAAGCCAGCTATCACTCCTGGCCCAAACGTGCCGACCAGCGTCGCTTTCGCCAGCGAGGGGGGCAATACGGCACAATTTTTGAAATGTGGAGATTTATGTAACGAAACCCAAGTCGCAAGGTTGCAGGGTAACAAAGTAACAGGGTAGCAGATTTTATGACTTTGCTACTCTGCAACCTTACGGTCTTGCTACTTTATGACCTTGTAATGAAAACATCAATCATTTTACCAACCTACAAAGAACGCGATAACATCGTTGAGCTGATTAATGCCATTTTTTCATATTTACCCGAAGATGGCTACAACGCCGAGGTCGTCGTGGTCGATGATAATAGCCCCGATGGGACAGCTGATGCGGTCCGTGAAAATTTTGATAACCACGAGCGGGTTAAATTATTTGTACGCGTTGATGAACGCGGCCTTGCGTCCGCCATCCGTTATGGGATTGAGCATTCATCTGGTGAGATCCTCGTTTTTATGGATACCGATTTCAATCACGATCCCGCCATTATCCCTCAAATGATCAAATTTTTGGAGTATTACGACATTATCATCGGCTCACGCTTTGTGATGGCAGGAGGGATGGAAGATCGTTTCCGACAATTCTCCAGCCGTATCTACAACTATGTCATCCGGCTAATGTTCAACACGCCTGTTCACGATAACCTGAGTGGCTTCTTTTCAATCTATCGTGATAAAATTGAGGCGATGGACTTGGACCAAATTTACTACGGTTATGGGGATTACTTCATTCGGCTGCTGATGGTTGCCCACAAACGCGGCTACAACATGTTGGAAATTCCAGTCTTTTATCGCCTGCGCATGCACGGACACAGCAAAACGCAGTTTATGTCAATCTTAGTGCAATACAGTCAAGCATTGTTAGCATTACGCTTCAAATTATGGATGGGACGAATGTGATGAGTCAGGATCAACGCGACGACACGCCTCATAATTCTGAGGAAGAACAAGAAAATCAATCGTCGTCTCACCAGGCCGAGACAGATGAAATGCCATCTGTGAGCTTACCTGAGTCCGCCAGACAAACCCGACCCACCGCTCCCTACCAAGTTTCGGAAGAGGGTGGACCAATGCCTGATTTAGATGAGGGTCCCCGGCCAGAAGCCGTCGATGAAATTCAGGCAGCTATTCTTGAAGCTTCAACAAAAGGCGCACCAACCCAGCTCAATTTTGAGGATTTACCCGCGCCTATTCCAGTGCCGCCAACCTCGGCACCATCTCCTTCCCCTGAAACAACTCAACCGATGGAAAATCAACCAAATGAAGCTGAGTCGGATGAGATTCTACAAGCCTTACTGGCCGCGAAACAACAAGGTGGGACATCTGAGCTGGATTTTGAGTCGTTGCCCAAACCGACCCCTTTTCCACAAAAACGGGTCAGTCGCCCAACACAGCCTATCCCAAAAGAGGCAATCCCAGTAGAAACGCAGGCTTCTTCAGAACCTGAGACCGAAGCGCCCATCTCGATAGAAACAGAAGTTCCTCCAGTCGAAATGCCTGACACACAATCAAGCTCCTTACTCAATCGCTTTCTTGTCTTAACCCCTGATTTCTGGTTAATTCTAACTGTATTCACCAGTTTCCGCCTACTTACACTATTCCTCTTCCGACCTGGTGGCTACATCCGCGATTGGTCAGACTTTGATACATATTTAGGCATCGCCAGCCTATCTGATTATTCAATGTATCCCTTCCTTGATTTTTGGTTGGAGTGGCCTCCCTTAATTCCGTGGCTCACCGTTGGTATTTATCGGTTGTCCTTATGGCTACCGCCATGGGGTGATGATCCTCGCTTGTGGTTCATCCTGATGCTGGGCTTTATTTTCTTGCTATTTGAAATCGGCAATCTCGTGCTAATCAACCGTATCGGACAAAGGTTGATCAACGATCCAGCCACGCGAACCCGTTTACTATGGCTCTACGCGGGGTTGTTTACCCCCGTTTACACGATGCTTGGGTTCTTTGATGGGGTCGCCCTTTTCTTTATCCTGCTCGCCCTCGATTGGATTTTACAAGACCAGCGATTGCCCTCAGCCGTGACCGTCAGCGTGGGCTTTTTGGTCAAAATTGTCCCAGCAATCATGCTTCCTGTTGCTATTCGTCGCATATGGCATCAAAACCGTAACGATAGAAATGATGCGACTGTTGAGACAGGGTTGTACGGCGTTTTCTTTGGGCTAGCCGTCCTGATACTATTAACGCCATTCCTCATCTTCGGCTTAGAGTGGGTTGTCGCTTCAGCTCGGTCTATGGCGGGCCGCTCAGCCTGGGAAACGGTTTGGGCTGTATTGGATGGCTATTATGGATTTGGCGTTGTGGCCGGAGAGCGACTTAATCCAGCCGAAACAAATTTTGGTATTCCAGGGCACCAAAGCACCTTGCCTTGGTGGGTTTGGTTATGGCATACAGCAGTTTTTGGGGTGATCTATCTTCTCGTGTTTATTCGCCCCGCTGATTATAGCCAGCCTCGCAAGGTAATTGCCCTCGCTGGATTTACAGTTAGCCTTTTCCTCCTTTACTCAAAAGGATACAGCCCCCAGTTCTTGGTTTACCTTCTTCCTTTCATCATTTTGCTGATGCCAGATGCCCGAGGGTTAACATATGCCCTCATGTTGACAGGGCTAAACGTTTTAGAACAACCAATTTACTTTGTTATGTTACCAGATGAGCAATGGCTATTGATTTTTATCGTTATTGCCCGCTTTGTTCTAATTACCCTGCTAGTGCTCCATTTCTTAACAGAAATTTGGCCAACGGGTTGGCTCTCCCCTCTCATCCGGTTCCACCCCCAGATCCCTTTAATTATGGGCACGCTCTCTGCTGTAGCCGTCTTAATTCTTACGCCACTTTTATTAAGCGCTTACAGTCAAAACCGGGCAGAGAACGGCCCAACCAGCACTTTCATCGGCTTTATGGAGGCATATGGTTACAACAACCGCCAATTTGGCAGTTGCCAAAGCCGAGTTGCTCAACCACCCTTGCTTTTGAGCGAACAGGCCTTGTATCGAGAACTCGTCCCATATTTGAATGGGGAACTTGACATTCGTTTAACAGCAGGGGCTCCCCAACAAAGTCGTTTCCCGTCGCCTGCCACATTTTTACCAGAAGAAGGGATTGCCTGGCTTTTACCAACCGGCCCCCAAGCCAGTGCCTTACAAAATCTCTCAAACCGAGGCCGTCTTTTAACCTCACTCACGTTTGAAGGCTTAGGGACAGCGGCAATGTATGATTTTAGCCAAGGCAGCTTGGCCAATGAGTGTGCCGCCTTGGCCCGTTATGGCACAGGCATTCAGTTGCTCACGTATAAAACCGAAATTTCTAGAGATGCGGTTGAATTAACCCTTTACTGGCGTGCTATAACGCCACAAAATCAGGACTTGACAGTTTTCACGCAACTGTTAACGCCACAAGGCCAGCAAATCTCCGGTGACGATAACATCCCCAACAATGGCACCGCCCCTGTCACCACCTGGGCCGTTGATGTGGTTCAAGCTGACCTTCACCGCATCGAACTCCCCCCAGACCTACCAGCGGGGCAATATCAAATTATTACCGGCCTATATAACAGTAGCACACTCGAACGTATCACCAGCACAGGTTTTGATGGCCAAAATCACTCAGACCGTGCTGTTACATTAGAAACAATTCGTTTGCCATAATTCACTTTGCTCTGAAGGATAGCAATCAATCCAATATCACCAAGCAAATAACAAATCATCTCATTCCCCCAAAATGCCAGTATTTCTCCTGTAATTGATTACCATCCTAATTGGTGGTAAAATTTTAAAGCCGTGTCAGAAACGATAGACAAAGACAAAATTTGTTGTAAACAAAGTGTCTGAACAAGGTGTCTAGGAATCAGCCTATCATCACACGGCTATCCTCAACACAGGTTATCCGGATGTCAATTGAAAAAAGTGGGTTATCCTACATCAACAAAATGGCGCGAATGTGCATCGAGGCAGTCGAAACGACAATCGGCTCTGATGCGATGCAAAAAATTTACATCCAAGCTGGCGTGCCCTTAGAGCTATATCCACCCCCCAATGATTTTGCCAAAACCTTCGATTTCGCCTACTTCTCTAGCTTGATGGCCACGATTGATGAAATGTACGGCCTCCGTGGGGCACGAGGCTTGGCCCATCACTCAGGCAAAGCAGTTTTTGCTCAGGGCTGGGCTGAGTTTGCCCCGTTGATGGGGGTGGGTGATTTAGCCTTCAAAGCAATCCCACTCAAAGCTAAACTCGCCATAGGCCTTCGTGGTATGGCTGAAACCTTTAGCAAATTCAGCGATCAGCGCACAACTATTCAGGATGGTGGAGCCTATGTCATTTACACCATTCACGATTGCCCGGTCTGTTGGGGACGGCAAGCCGAGAAACCCGTTTGTCATATGGCGAGTAGCTTGATTGACGAGGGGGTTAAGTGGGTCAGCGGCGGAATGCATCTCCCCAGTGAAGAGGTTGCCTGTCGAGCGATGGGGGCAGAGGCCTGTGTATTTCATATTCCCAAAGAAGAAAAATAACTTAGGAGCCAATTTTGTTAGAGGTGGGCCAACGATTATTTGAATACGAGATCATTCGACCTTTAGGACAAGGTGGGTTTGCGGCTGTTTATGAAGCCCGTGACCGTATTTTGAATCGATCCGTGGCTATCAAAGAGCTATTGGTTCAGAAAGCGGCTGATGAGCAAGCGGTTAAGCGATTTGTCCAAGAGGGGCGAGTGATTGCTACGCTTGAGCATCCCAATATTGTTGGCCTTTACGGGATGCGCATGGAGCAAGATAAGTTCTACATGATCATGGAATATATTGCTGGGGGAAGTCTGCGCGATCTTCTCAATAAGTATGGTAAGATGCCTGTTGACGTTGCCATCAATTTGACCATTGGAATTTGTGAAGGGTTAGCCAAGCTTCATGAAAAAGGGATTATCCACCGCGACATCAAGGCTGAAAATATTCTGATCACGATGGATGGTCGGCCAAAAGTGATTGACTTTGGTATTGCCCACGTCCCAGAAGCCGCAGGCGGCCTTGAACTAACGCAAGCTGGTTTTCAACCAAGCACCCTGTTATATAGCTCCCCCGAACAGGTTCAAGGCGAGAAGCTTGATGCCCGAAGTGATGTTTATCAAATCGGACAGCTGCTTTATTATATGCTTGCTGGGCAGCATTATATCGATATCGACACCCTTGAGAAGCAAGCTTTGACCGATAGCGGAAAAAATCAATTTCGATCCCATGCTAAGTTGTACCAACTCCTTGAGATTGCCATTTGTGAAGAGATGCCACAAGGCTTAGCCCAGTTGTGGCGTGAGGTTGGGGCCTTGGCTGGCGTTGTAGAAACAACGATGGCAAAAAATAAAGCTGATCGTTTCAAGGATGCTGATGAACTTGCCGCAACCCTCAAAACGATGGAAGTACACGCCGGACCAGAAACGGACAAAACTGACGAGATGGGGTTGCAAGATGCCCGTTTCTATAATAAACGAGGCTTGTCTCATGTGAGCACACGTAATTATGAGCAGGCGATTGTTGAATACTCGCGGGCGATCAAGCTTGATGAACATTATGCTGAAGCATACAGCAACCGCAGTACGGCCCATATCTTAATGAGTAACTATGGTGAAGCTGTCGCTGATTGCAACCGTGCCCTGAAATTAGCCCCCAATTTTGTTTCGTGTTATGTCAATCGAGGAATTGCTTATACGGGGTTGCGAGATTATGAGAAAGCCTTGGCCGATTATGATAAAGCTTTGGAACTCACGCCCAAAAATGCGTATGCCTATTTCAATCGAGGGAACACCTATTTGTGGATGACCCAATATGAAGATGCGATTGCCGATTACGATCAGGCCCTTACCTTTGATCCTGATTTCTTAGCGGCTTATGTTAATCGCGGTGTGGTGTACACCGAGTTAAAGGATAGCCAGCAAGCTTTGGCTGATTTTGATCAGGCTATTTTGCTCAATCCCGAATATGTTTACGCCTATTTTAATCGAGCTAACATGTATCGTGATCTACAAAAACATGAGGAGGCTGTGGCCGACTACAGCAAGGTTATTGAGCTAAATCCAGAGCATCGCTTCGCCTATGAAAACCGAGGTGACTCACTCGCGGCTTTAGGCAAAGATGAACAGGCCTCCGACGATTACACCAAAATCATTATCCAAACCTCAGCCATTCACCCCAAACGTCTCAGTGTCGCCCGCAGTATGCTAATGCCCACCACCCCCCTTGATTTTCTCAAAAAATAATTATCAATTCTACGTCCAATTTCGCACGGCTCTTTTCACACGCAACACAAAACCATCACGAGCCGTCACTTCAACCCTTTCACCTTCAGCAATCTCCTCGCCATCTTCACTCATCGCCTGCCAACGCTCACCCCAAACCAATACTGTTCCTTCCGGATTCAAACTAACCTTGACCAGACCTGTTGATCCAATTAAGCCTTCTGAGCCTGTTACCACCTCAATATTTCGTGCTTGGATGGCCTTACCAGCGCCAAATAGAAAGATCAAGGCCAGGGTAACAGGCACGCCAATCAAAGTCGGCAATGGAAGTTGATAGGTGAATTCGGTTGTATTGAAGAGAACCAATCCACCAATGATAAGCGCAATAACCCCTCCGGCGGAGAAAATACCAAAAGTTGGTGTAAATACTTCTGCGACAAACAAACCAATCCCCAAAACAATTAGAAAAATCCCAAAATAATTAAAAGGAAGTTGCCCCACCCCATAAAAGCCAAATAAAAGCAGGGTCACACCGATAATACCACCGATATAACCGCCAGGATTAATAATCTCATAGGTAATGGCCAAACCACCAATCGAAATAAGCATAAACGCAATAGTTGGATTAGCTAATACACTCAAAAGCTCTTCAATAAGGGTCTCATCAAAAACTTCAACTTGGGCATCACGGGTTGAAAGTTCAATCGTCTCGCTCCCAACCTCAACAGTAAATCCATCGAGCTGGAGTAATAATTCATCGAGATCCTGAGCAATAAAATCGATAATTCCCATCTCAAGCGCTTCTTCTGCAGTGGCGGCTTTCGCTTCAGTAATCGCCTCTTCCGCCCATTCTACAGCTACTTCGCCTCGACGTTCAACTAATCCCCTAATGTCGGCTAATAAAATATTTTCAGCTTTAGCTTGAGCCGTTTCGTTGATATCACTGCCATCGCTATTAATTGGGCTAGCGGCCCCAATAGTGGTATTCGGAGCCATCGCCGCCGCATGTCCAGCTAAGGTTATGAATGTACCGGCTGAGGCAGCAAATGCCCCACGCGGGGAAACGTAAACAATAACCGGAACATCAGAGCCAATGATAACCTGGATAATCTGGCGTGTGGTATCAACGAACCCACCAGGGGTATCAAGCTGAATAACCAGAGCTTCAACATTTTGAGCATTTGCCTCTTCCACAGCTCGCTCGATGAAGTTGAACATTACTGGCCCAACGACACCATCAACCTCAACCACCATCACCGTTTTATCCGCCTGAGCACTATTTCGAGCTAACGCAACATTAGCAAAAATATGTAAAATCAAAAAGGTTAGATAGGTTCCACGTAAAATAACATTCCACATTAGCTCTACTCCATTGTTCCAATTACTAGGCCTTAATAGGCTTATATATCTAGACTATCAAAAAATGAGATCTGAGATTGAGTTAATGTACCAGAATAATCTCTAATCTCTAATGTTTACAATCCATCCGTACCGAAATTATACCTGAGCCAATAGCCCCTGCCAAGCAGTTATGTTAAAATGTCGCTGCTGGAGGTTACCTTGCCCAAACGTAGTCTATCCTTTCTGGTTATCATCTCCCTCTTTGGCATAGGGCTAGGCTTCATCGTTAGTAGCCTTGATCCATTTGTTTACACCGCCAAACTCCGTCTAATTGCTCCCCCTCACCTAAAAAATACAGGCCTTAGTTTTATCACCACAATGGCCTTGTTCGTTGCTTTATTTACTCAACCCATTATTGGGCGATGGAGTGATCGGGTCAAGGGACCTTGGGGGAAACGTGCTCCCTTTTTAGTTGGTGGAGTGATTGGCCTAACCTTGGCCTTAAGCCTGATTATCATTGCTGATACCCTATGGCTATTGGTCCTCGCGGCAATGCTATCTTCTGCCTCCTCCAACACAGTACAAGGTGTTTGGCAAGCCTTCATCCCAGACTATGTCCCTAGCGAACAGCGTGGCACTGCCTCGGCCACAAAATCCTTTCTTGAAGTGATCGGCGTGGTTTGCGGGGTCAGTTTGGCCGGATTCAGTTTAGCGCACGGTTTAATTTGGTTGCCTCCAATAACTGCCATTGGCTTATTCATTCTGATCTTGTTCCTCACCTTAATTGCCCTCAATCGTTCATCTCAATTTTCAAATCACCCATCAAACACAACCAAAGATCAAGCTCCCACTCAGACTTCCCCATTATTCAATCTTTCTCATTTAACGAATATGCTCAAGTTTGTACGGCAAGATAATCGATTTTTTTTATGGGTCATCAATCGCATCCTATTTTGGTCAGCTGGTATTATGATCCAAACCTTTCTCATAAACTACCTTGAAGATAGTTTATCCCTGACGTTCGCCGATATTGATTTCATTGATAGCCGATTTATCTTACTGGCCATAATTCTTGTTATTGGCCTGGTATTCGGCATAGGCACCCTGGCAGATCGAGTTCCTCGACAAACGCTTCTTATCTTTGCTGGTGTGCTGGCAGCTTCAGGCACAATAGTTCTTATTGTCGCCTCAAACTTACTTCTCGTTTTAATCGCCTGTGGCATTATTGCGGTGAGTGTGATTATTTTTGTCACAGCAAGCTGGGCTCTAGCCACCGACCTAGTACACAATAAAGCAGAAGCCTTAACCTTGGGAATTGCCAATGGAGCTACAGTGATTGGGAGCATAAGTGGTCGGATTGGCGGCCCAATTATTGACTCGGTCAATCAGCTAGGACAAAGTAACCAACTGGGCTACACAGTGACCTTTGGCTTGGCCGCTTTTTGTTTTATTTGTAGTAGTCTTGTGATGCTAGCCGTACCACGGACCTAGAAAAGTTGCTCCCGTTATAGTACCAAAATATTCTGGTAACCCCTGTTAAAGCGTGGTATACTTGGTTAACATCTTAAGGCTTAAGATAAGAACGACGAATCAAGTCACTTAAAATTTATACCTTTTGAATAAATTTTCTCATAACGTGTTAATGACTTCATTAGAAAAATCATTCCACAACACAAACATTGCAAGGTTTTTGCAACCTACATCCGCTATACTCACTATAGCATCGACAAAAAACTTACCTGTGGATGCAGACGAATGTATATAAAATTTTGGGGTACACGCGGCTCCATTCCTACACCAACCTCTTCAGAAACAATTAAGAAAAAAATCCGACTAGCCCTTGAGGGTGCAGCTGGGCTTGATTTATCCAATCCTGATGTGATTGATCGTTATTTAGAACGTCTTCCAATGACTATACGAGGGACAGCCGGTGGAAATACACTTTGTTTAGAGGTGCAAAGTGGCGATCAAATTCTAATTCTTGATGCAGGATCAGGCCTCAGAGTTTTAGGTATTGATCTAATGAAACGAGGCTACGTCAAAGGAAATCAACGGGCAGAGTTCCTGATTACCCATACCCATTGGGATCACATTCAAGGCTTTCCTTTCTTTCAGCCCGCCTTTATTCCAAACAATCATTTGACCTTTTACTCGCCCTTTAAGGATTTGGAGCAGCGTCTAACTCAGCAGCAACAGGAAAAGTATTTCCCCGTACCTGTCAGCTATATGAGTGCAAAATTGGATTTTGAGGAAATTGTTCCGGACCAATGGCACCAAATTGGGAATTTTCGTGTATGCCCGATGTTAACATCTCACCCTGGAGAGACTTATATTTATCGGATCGAAGATGGACATAGTTCAATGGTCTATGCGACTGACTCCGAATATAAACGGGTTGATTATGAAAGCACAAAACGCTATACCCAATTCTTTGGAGACACCGATCTTCTCATTTTTGATGCACAGTATAGCTTTGCCGAAGTATTGGATCGTCCAGACTGGGGGCATAGTACAGCCTTAATGGGCGCTGAGTTTGCCTACCGAGCCAAAGCAAAACGACTAGCTTTATTCCATCACGACCCAACCAGCCCTGATGAAAAAATTTGGGCAGCTAAAGAGCAGGCTGAGGCCTACTTGATGCACCAACATCGTAATCAGCATCGTTGCGAAGTCTTAGTCGCCCACGACGGATTAACGTTGGAGCTATAATTGCAAGAAGTTTCTACGCTTGATAAACCTGAACAGAATATGACATACAAACGCTTGCAGAGCTTGTATGAGCTTATCGAGCGTATGAATTCAGTGTATGATTTGCAAGAGTTGCTGGATTTTGTTATTGATCGAACGCTTAGCCTAACAGGCGGAAAGCATGGCTTACTCCTGTTAAGTGGCAAAGATGGGCAGCAATTGCAAGATGTTGCTGTAGTGCGAGGCACTGATCTAACCCAAGAACAACTGGAAGCGCCTCTGCAACTTGTCAGCACAACGGTGATTAAAGACACCCTAAGTCGGGGGGAGCCTCGTTTAGTTGTCGACCTACGGGCGGACGAGCGCTACGCAAACATTACAAGCACCACAACTCATCAGCTTAAACGGGTTCGCTCTGTTTTAGCCGTTCCTCTGAAAATTCAGGCACGGCTTATTGGCCTCATCTATATCGACCATCCTAAAAGGGCCGTGTTTGGTCAGGCCGATCTTGACTTCATGCGTGCTTTTGCCAATCAGGCTGCTCAAGCCATCAATCGAACCCGTGAGCATCAACGACAGATTGAGGAATTGACGCTCATTGGCAATCTTAGTCAGAGTGTGGTCCAGGTTCTTGATCTGGATGAAGTCCTAACCCGTATCGTTCATGAAGCCAATCGGATGTTAGGTGTTGAGACAGGCTCAGTTTTACTCTTGGATGAAGAGAGTTCAACGCTCTACTTTGCTACATCTATCTCTGAGGGGCAACGTATTGACATCCCAACCAAACTCAAACTTGATCAAGGATTTGCTGGTTGGGTTGTATCTACAGGAAAAATTGCTTGCGTCAGTGATGTTACCAATGATTCTCGCTGGTATGGCGAGGTTGAAACCGGTTTTAATTTTGTCACTCGTTCATTGCTTTGTGTGCCGTTACAACTCAAGGGACGCATCTTAGGGGCATTAGAAGTATTCAATAAGAAAAGCGATGAGGGGTTTAGCTCAAATGATGTGACGCTGTTATCCGCATTTGCGAGTTGGGCCACAATCGCCATTGAAAATGCGCAGCTATTTGATGAAGCCCGTCAGGTTCATCAGTTACGCGCCCTAAATGATGTTGCTTTAGCCTTAAGTAGTTCCCTGGATCTGGAAACGATCTTGAATATGGGGCTGGAGCACGCTTTAAAAATTCTTCGGGCACGAGCCAGTGCAATCAGTTTTGTCGAGGGCCGCGACAATATCCCCGCTGTCCAGGTCAGTAATGGCCTCTTAGATGGTGATCCGATTGTAGCCCAACGACTTGTAAATGAGTTGAATCAGTTGGCTGAGGCAATTCTAGTTCAAGATATAAGCAAACCTTTAATCATCGATGCGGCTCATCCACCCGTCGATCAAAAGATGGATGACCTTCGTAATGCAGGTATTGAAACGATAGCCCTGGCCCCGATTAAAGTTGGTGATAAGATCAGCGGGGCTCTCATTGTTATGAATTATGTAGGCTATGTGTATGACACAAATGAAATTGATCTTCTCACCAGTATCGCTCGAATTATTGGTTTGGCCGCCCAGAACGCCATTCACTTCCATCAGGCGCATAATCAGACTATGCGCCTCACCTATTTAAGTGAAGTCGGCACGGCCCTAACCGGTAGCCTGGATTTACAACACGTCCTAAAGGTGATTATCGAAGGGGTTAATTCACTGATGGAGACGGAGCGAACCTCCGTTTTTTTGATTGATCCCGTGTCAAACGAACTTGTCTTACGTTACAGTAATCAAGGGAATGCAAATATCCGATTAACCGCACCTTGGCAGGGGATTGCCGGTTGGGTTGCTACCCACGATCAACCTGCGCTGGTAAATGATGCCCACAGTGACCCACGTCATCTCTATCGCATTGCCAGTGAAACAGGATATGAAGCACATTCTATTTTATGTGTTCCCTTAAAGGTAGAGAACCGCGTCATTGGCGTGGTTGAAGTATTAAATCAAACCAGTAAGCAGCGATTTACCCAGGATCATCAGGTTTTGCTGACTGAATTAACGCGCTGGGCAGCAATTGCCATTCACAATGCCCGCCTCTTCGATGAGCGAGTCAAAGCTTATGAAGATTTAACAAGTGAGCAGGAACGGCGGGTTGCGGCTGAAGCGCGAAATGCAATGGCCTCGGTTATATTGGATATGGCTCATACCATGAACAACGTTGTCGGGGCTATCCGGGTTTGGGCCACGACATTAGAGTCCTCTGCCGCCAGAAACCCAGATGAGTTGTTAAGTCGATACCAAAAAGAATTATCTCAAATTCGGGAGAATGCGGATGAGGCTATTGATCTGATCAGTAATATGACAGATCCGTTGCGGCAAGCCACAATTGAACCCACTGATGTTCACGGCTGTTTAGAGGATGCAATAAAAAGTTGTTGGTGGCCAGACAATGTCTACTTACGGCGAAATTATGGAAAAGTCGTTCCCCAAGTTCGGGCTAATGCAAAACGATTGGAAGCTACCTTCAACAATCTACTTTCAAATGCAATTAATGCAATGGCTGGTGAAGCAGGTACAATCATCGTCACGACACGCTCAACTGAGGAAGGCTGGGCCGAAATTTCAATCGCTGATAATGGACCAGGTATTCCATTTGATGTGCAAAAAAATATCTTCAACCCAAGTGTATCAGGCCAATCTGGTGGATTGGGCATCGGACTATGGCTTGTAGAGACTTTTATTAAACAGTTTGATGGTAAAATCGAATTTACCAGTGCCCCAGATTTAGGAACGACATTCATTGTCACCTTGCAACCAGCTGAGGTTTTGCAGCCTCAAGTGATAAGCGACATCAGTTCCAGGTAATACCACGTCAGGAGAATGATTATGACTCATAAATCGAATGTTCTCATTATTGAGGATCGTGAAGATTGGCAAAGCATTGTACAAAATGCTGTCGAAGCTGAGGGACACGTTCCCTATGCAGCCAATTCATATGAAATGGCCTTGAGTGCCCTAGATGATCAAGAATTTGATCTGGCTATTGTAGATCCTGTACTCAACCGAGACAATCGATTTAACCGAGATGGCCTCAGCGTGGTGCAGAAGATTTGTGATGTAAGGCCAAATATGCCTATTATGATTATCACAGGTAATCTTACCGATGATTTAAATGCCAGCCTGCAACGCTTACGGCCTGATGTTCCCGTAATGTCGAAAGAAAAATGGAATCCGACCACCTTCACTGATATTATGCATAGCCTTATGGGTAAAGATTGGAAGGATGTTGTCGCTGGTAAAAAAGGGGAAAAACAAGGTAAAGCAATTGTCGATACGATTACTTTACCCTCCTTGCCATCAGCCCACTCTGTTATGGGGCGCCCCAGGGTTTTGCTGGTCGAAAATCGCCAAGATTGGCAGAATATCGTAGCTAATACCTTGGAAAAGGAGAATTATTTCTGGCGCGTAGCCAATGATGCTCAAGAAGCATTGCAAGAGCTAGAAAAAGAAAATTTTCATCTGGTCATTCTAGATCTCAAGCTACAACAAAATGAGTTACCTCTCCGTTCAAACGAAGGTTGGCTACTTTTAGATTATTTGGTTCAAGAACGATCAAAAACCAAAGTGGTCATCTTAAGTGGCAAGGCAACACCCACAGATGTGGCAGATTTATTGACCTCATACCAAGGGACAATCATCGGCTTTATTGAAAAGCAAAACTACGCGCCCGATATCATTCACAAGGCCGTTGATGAAGCAACCCAAGCACCTGATTTACGCATTCAGACCTTTGGTCAATTTCGGTTGTGGCGCAATGGCAAGCCCATCGCCGACTGGGAAAGACAGCAAGCCGAGACGATTGTCAAACTCCTGCTGGTTCGCCGGGTTCGTGGGGGTCGAGCGGTTGCTGCCGATGAATTAATCACCCGTCTCTGGCCTGAGTCAGATGTTGAGAGCGGACGTAAAAAGCTACTACCACTGATTAGTGTCGCTCGACACGTGCTTGAGCCAGACATCGAGCCACGCGACTCAAACTTCATTTTGCGTAGTGCGAATGGCTATTTCTTTGATTTAAGTGGCCCTGTCACTTGGGACTTGCTGGAGTTCCGCGAGTCTCTGTATCAAGGGCAAGAGTTGGTGCGTAATCGACAGTGGGAAGAAGCGGTTGCCTTGTTAGAGCAAGGCCGATCTTTGTATCGCGGCGACTTCTTAGCCGAAGATCGCTATGATGAGTGGGCAATGGATCTGCGTCGGGAAATTGCGGGCGAATTCCGCGACCTGTTGACAAATTTAGCAGATGCTCACGCGGCTTTGGGGCGTTATCCTGAAGCCATCAAGGCCTGTGAAGATGCCTTGCATAAAGATCCACTTTTGGAAAGTGTCTACCGTCGTTTAATGCGTTTCCACTATTGCAACGGCGAAAAAGGACAGGCCTTGAAAACCTATCGCAACTGTCTAAAGCTTTTCGAAGAATTGTTTGGCGAAAGCCCTACACCTGCCACAAATCACATGTATGAGCGTATCGCTAATGATGAGCCAATCAACTGTGATCAGTAATTACGTCAAGAAAAAGTGGAGTAGGAGAGCTACTCCACTTTCAAACCCTGCACCACAAGTTTATAATCCATTACCACCCCTTCAGGCACAATCAAATCAACCACAAAGGGTGCAATAGCGCCAGCTTTGAGCAATTCAACCTCCAACTCAGCTTGACGTTGCGCCAACACACGCCCTTCCTCATCATACACCACAGCCACTAATCGAATAGCTTCAGTGTCACTCTCACCCGTATTTTTTAACTGTCCCTCTACTTGATATCCATTCAAGCCCGTCGGATTGCCTTGCGAGTCAAAAATTTCCAGGTCGAAATAATAGCGTGTTTCACTGGAAATTGGCAGCCCTGTCACGGGGATCACTTGATATTGGGCAAAACTACTAGGAGGATTTTCGAAGAGGATGGCGAAGGGCACAGTCTCCCCAGGCGGAATAATATCGAGTTGCGTATACGCCGCTTCACGCGCCAGAACAACACCCGTTTCATTTAACAACGCTGCTTCGACAACAACCTCCGAAACAGGCGCATCGCCAGGATTGCTCACCTCACCCAGCCCCCACAGGGTCCCCTGCTCAGTTTCAAGAAAATAAATGGCTTCAACGGTGAGTGGCAACGGGGTAGGCGTGACTGTTGGAGCGACAACCTCCGATGTATCGGGGGGCGGGATCAATAGCTCTTGCCCAATCTGCAAAAGCCGAGGGTCGACAATACCATTTGTGGTTTGAATAGCCTCTGTTGACACATCAAATTCAATAGCAATACTTAACAAAGTATCCCCGGATTGCACCGTGTAAATGACAGGGGTTGGTGTAGGTGTCACCGTCGGCGAGGGAATGGGTGTAGCTGGACGGGGGGTCGCAGACGGAAAGGGGGTGCTGGTTGAGGTCGGCGAGGGGGTTGCCGTCGGGGTCATCACCTCCTCGACCACTGCCTCTGGTGTTTCTGAAACCTCTTGATTACAACCTAACAAAAATAAAATTAAACATAAAGCTAAAATCAATCGCTGCACGATGATGGCTCCCATAAAAAATCGGGCAGCATTATACCACACCTATGGTCTTGACACGAAGGCTAAAATCGTCTTGGGGAGTCGCGAAATTAATTTCGATAATGTGGGGAAAAATTGGTGCGATAGATATATAATAACTAGAACCTATTACAATCGGCACAATTGTTGTTTCCTCCACAAGCACTTGGGACTCGAATGACTTTCCAAAAGTCATCCTGTTGCTTTAATTCATAAAACATAATGTGAGTTGATGTTTGATTGACGTTGTCACGTTTTGCAATCCATACTTCAATCTGATCATCGACATATGAATGAACATACATTGAATCATAGGAGAAGTCTACTTTGGAAGCTGAATCACTGAAAATACTGAAGGGCTGAGGTCAAAATAATTAAGATGACAGCAAATTGAAAAGCCAGGAAAAGAAAGCCTTCACAAGGATAGTTATATGTAAAAAACCATAAGCAATAGCCAATGAAACCGGTTAAAATAATCCAGCTTGGCTTCCTTAAAAATCTCAACCTCATTCCACGATTACTTCCCAGCCGCCTTCTTCGTCATCTCAATTAACGCATCAAACAAGCGTTGCTGGCTGGGGTCATCGGCGGCGGTAATCTCGGGGTGCCACTCGACGGCGAGGAGATAGGGGTTGCCGGGTAATTCGACGGCTTCGACGATACCATCGGCAGCACGGGCAATGACTTTGAGGGAAGGGGCAACCTCACCAATGGCTTGGTGATGCCACGAGGCAGTTTCAACCGTATCGGCCTGCATGATTTCGGCCAACTGTGAGTCAGCATCAACCTCCACGGCGTGCGAAATTGGGCCGAATGGTTTGTCTCGATGCACCACAGTCTCATCAATCACATCAGGCAGATGGGGGATCAAGGTGCCCCCCAAGGTCACATTGAGCATCTGCATCCCGCGACAAATGTACAGTGTCGGAAATTGCACCTCAAGCAACTTGATGATCAAAGCCTTTTCCGACTGGTCACGCTCCGAGCTAACATTATAAATCGACTCGTGCGGTGCCCCCCCATACAGCGCAGGATCGATGTCGCCACCGCCAGACACCACAAAGCCATCAACAAAAGCCAATACTTTATCCAATTGCGGTTCACCCGGCGGCACGAGCATCGGAATACCCCCGGCCCGACGCACGGCATCAACATACTCCGCTGGCAAGGTAAACAGATTTTTCTCATTACGATGATAGGTTGTAATGCCAATTAGAGGAGTCTTACTCATAACTCACCTTTCTGTCAGAAAATTCCAAATCCAACGTCCGAAGAGTTGGGCATCTGGTTCGCCTTGCTTATAGGAGGCATATACTTGATGATATGTTTCCGGCGACAAATCGGCCTTTATGGCTTCTGTAAAAATTTTGAGTGAGGTCAATGGTTGTTCAGGATGTGCTTGAATTGAAAACACTTTATCTTTGATGCTGTACATTGCCTGAGGACACATCTCATTTTGCCCCAGCCATTCGGCTTCAGGTGGTAGATCAACCACTTGATCTTTGTTGATAAAGTAGAGCGCATAGCCTGATTGTTGTGGGGTGAGCCACGGTTTGGTTTGCTGCACTTCAATCGTGTGCAATCCCAATGTCCAGCCCTGCGTCGATTTTTCCACCTTGCCCCCCAAGGCTTGCGCAATCAGCTGGTGACCAAAGCAGATACCAACCAGTGGTTTATCGACCTCGTAACATTGCCGCACAAAATCCTCTAGCGGAGCAATCCACGGCAGATCATCATACACACTACAGGGGCTGCCCGTAATCAGATAAGCCTCACATTCATCGATGCTTTCGGGAAAAACACCCTGTGTTACCCGATAATCCGACATCGTTTCAGTGACCCCGATCTTCGCGAATAACTCACGAAAATTATCGGGATCCGTTCGCCCCGTCGCTTCATTAAACTGTGGAGGAACAGCGTCAAGTAAGCCTAATCTCATAATGGTTTTTTCCAAAGTATTGGAGGTAGCAGCTTTGCGCTTAACCTACAGATACGCCAAATAAAATTCGTGTTCCCAATCAGTAATCGTTTCGGTCTGCGACTCCCAATCTGGGACGGCAGTGGTGTATTTTTCCCATTCATAACGTTTAACCGTCGTCAAGGTTTCCACCCCTTCAGCCCCAAAGGCTTCGACAAACTCTGTATCGGCTTCAAGCGCGTCACAGGCCGCCAACAATGTCGATGGAACTCCGCGATCTGTACTTTGGCTTTCAAAGCAATCAAGCTCCTCTGCAGCAGGCAGTTCAATTTTGTTGACATAGCCTAATCGAGCGGCTTGCAACACGGCAGCGGTGGTCATATACGGCTCAGCCGCACCATCAGCCATTCGATGCTCGATACGAGTCGCTTTACCGCGACTGTGCGGCACACGAATGGTCACCCCACGATGATCATAGCCCCAATTGGCCCAGTATCCCGCCAATTGAGCAGGTTGTAAGCGCTTATAGGAGTTAACCGTCGGGGCACAAATCGCGGCCAAAGCCTCGTGTCGCGCCACCAGGCCCGCAATGCAAGATTTAGCAATACCAGCCAAGCCATCATCAGCATTTGGATCGTGGAAGATATTCTGCCCATCCTTGAAGAGCGACATATTGACGTGTAACCCATTGCCCGCCATATCACCAAAGGGTTTACCCATAAAGGTCAGGCGTAGCCCATGTTTAATGGCTACTTCGCGGGCTAACAGCTTGAACAGGAATAAATTGTCAACCGCTTTGAGGGCATCGTCATAGCGTAAGGTCAACTCATACTGAGGCGGATCATACTCCGAGTTGAGTGACTCCATTGGAATACCAACCGACTCGGCGGTGTCCCAAATTTCTTTCATCAAACCAATGGGATCAACAGCCAACCCAGTCCCGTAAACATAACCACCTGGCACATCCCATTTCGCCCAGCCACCATTCTCATCCGATTGCATGATGATGGCCTCTAATTCAAGCCCAACCGTGACATCGTAGCCCAATTCCTTCCAATCCGCGATTGCTTTTTTGAGGATGTGGCGAGGTGAGGCCATCACTGGCTCGCCATGATAAAACAAATCCCCAATCACAACACCCTCATCAGGGTCCCACGAGGGGCGAACATCAGCATTATCAAAATCCAAATCAACATCGGGCAATCCCTCTAACATCCGTGAGGTGGCCGTAGGGATGAGATCACGATCATAATTGAGGGCAAAGGTGGTAATGCAAAAGCGGGCCTTTTCATTAATCAATCGACCAGCAATATACTTCCCTCGAGCCATACTGAGATGATCAGGAAATAAGGTTCGAATACGTTTGTACTCACTCATAAGTAAAATCTCCTTAGATTATGGTTTTTAGTTTATTTGAGAACAAATTTATTAACTCAGATATCAGTCATAAGTAAATGGTAATTAGAAATTGGCTATCGTTAGAATTACCATTTACTATTTACCAATTACTTCAACTCAAAATCTGTAAGCTATTCAATTTCTACCCCTCAAGTAGACCGATGCTCCTTTTCAAGCGCCTCAAGCTCTAATAAATCCTGTTTAGGATGAGTTGCATAGGCCTTTAGAAAAATTTTCAATCCGTTAAAAATAAACCGATTGATATCTTGTTCATTCAACGTCTGATCGGGCATCAATTGTTGCATCTCACGCGGTGCCGAGAGAATAAGCGACCAAAAATCGTGGGCTGCTAATTCAGGGTCATCTAACTGCAAATTACCGGCTTGGGCTTGTTTATCAAGATAGGCCGTAATGCCGTTCAGAGCTTGCTGGGGGCCTGAGTTGTAGTAGAGCCGCCCCACCTCAGGAAACCGCTCCACTACACCAATGACTAAGCGGCCCATTGAAAGAACGGCGGGTGACAACACAATTTGAGCATACCTTTGGCTAAAGTTGAGTAACGTCGCCACCATTGAGGGTAGTTGTTGCTCGGGGTCATTGAGCGGGGCTAAAATTCGGCCCGCCGCATCTTCTAAAACTGAGCCAAATAGCTGCTCTTTATTACCAAAATATTGATACAACGTCGGCTTTGAAACCTCAGCCCGTTTGGCAATTTCATCAAGGGAGGCCCCGACATAGCCCATTTCGGAAAATACTGCTAAAGCGGCTTCAATGATCCGAGCCCGTTTTTGTACTTTCTTTTGTTCGCGTGGTGAAATTTTTGTCACAGTATCTTCGCCAAAAAGTCACTCAAGACCGTATTAAATTCAGTGGGCTTATCCAAATTAATTAAATGACCAGCCCCAGCCACCTCAACAAACGTTGCATTTGGCACCCGATTGGCCACCCCCATCATCTCATCAGGGGAGGCCAATTTATCGTACTGCCCAGCGATAAACAATGTCGGAAACACAAATTGCTCAAAGCCTATTTTGAATGGCGGATTCAAAAAGCATCGCAGGGCGTTGAGATAAGCCAATCGATCCAAATTCTGCATTGATTTCATCAGTATCGCTTTTGTGGTCGAGGTCGTCTGTGGCCCGCTAATCTGCTCAACGATGGCCTCAGCAATCTCGCTTGGCGTCAAGCCTGCTTCCATTGGCTTAAGACGAAAGTTTATAAAACGATCACGTTCTGACTGATCTGCTTCGCTCATTCCGGTGCTCCCCGCGCATAGGGTTAAGCTCGCGATTTTCTCCGGTCGCAAATGAGAAAAACAGGCAGCCAGCCAACTGCCTAGAGACAGCCCGACCAAATGAATTTTGCTGACTTCAAAGTGGGCCATTATCCGCTCAATGTCAGCCACTACTTTTTCAACGGTCAGGTCATCAGGCCCTAATCCACTTTCACCATAGCCACGCAAATCCAAGGCCACAGACTGGCAGATTGGCCCTAATGCTTTAAGTTGTCCTTGCCAATTAGTTCGATTGCCGCCAATTCCATGTAAGAACAAACAAAGTTCACCCTGGCCAGCCACATCTAAGGCTAGTTTCGGCCAGTCAGGTAAAATAATTGTCTCAATGAGTTGTTGTTCAGTCACCAAGGTGTTCAACGTATCTAATCCCATCTGAAAAATTGCCTCGGTTCCCGTAGCGATATGCTCTGCACGCTCTGGTGATGCTTCAATTTCAGCCGCCCAAATCACAATACAGCCGTTAGCAGTAGGTTCAACAACAAGGGCAGCAGTGTAAGACCCCAAATCCGCTATGCCATCCAACATTTTATAACGATAGGTGGTCTCATCATCACTGTGATAGATCAGTTGCTCTCGATAAATGGTCGACTCCCCATCCACGCCAAAACGCCGTACATTATCTGGCTCCTGCTTACACCACGCCATCACTGGGTGCCAATCATCGTAGAAATCACGGACCAAGTACCATAAAACCTGAGCTGGCACAGGGTAGGTGCGTTCGCAACGAACAACTTTCATCGAGCCGCCGCAATTCGATCTGACACACTGGCTGGTCGCCACATTGAAGCTCGCGCCGAAACAGTATCGGCGGCAATGGTATCAACCTCTTCAGCCTCATACAATGTTAATACGCTCAGATAGTCTTCCATAATCTCCGCTGTATAAGGCAACATCAGCGAACCACAACGGCTATCCCGATACATCCGCTCTAACGGCAATGTTTTCAACATCGACTGGCCCCCACAGGTACGGATCGCAAGGGCGGCAATCGCATTCGCATTTTCCATTACGATATACATCGCAGCGTATAGACGAAGCACTTCTTCTTTGCTAGGGAACGCCTTGGCTTCTTTCATCGCTTGATACCACAACGTGCGGGTCTGCATCAGCATAATGTACATCCGGGCCACCGCCATTCGTTTAGTTGGGTAGACCCGTCGATCAACCGGATATTGCCCCGGCAACTCGCCCTTCAAGTATTGCACCGTGAAGTCATACGCCCCTTGGGCCACCCCCATATAGGTCGGTGAGAGCAAAGCATACATGTGAGGCCAATAGGCTAACGTTTTATTAAAAGCACCACGTGGCATCATTCGCTCATCATCGCTAACAAACACATCTTCAAGGATGAGATCACGCGAAACCGTACCCCGCATGCCCAAGGGATTCCAATCACCAACGATGCTCACCCCTGGTGTATCTTTATGGACGGAGAAAATCATCGTATCCTCGTGGCTAGGCTCTTTGCCTTCAAAATGCTCGGTACACAAAATACAATAGTAATCACAATTACCCGCCAGCGAAGCAAACTTCTTACGGCCATTGATCACAAATCCGTCATCGACCTTACGGCAGTTGGTGGCAATCGGCTTTGAGGTCCAATTGATGCCCCCTTCGGAGATGGGCTGTGAGAAAATAGCGCCCTCTTCCACTGCCCGCTGGAACTGCTTTTCCCGCAGGCAGGCGAACTCAGCCTGTTCCTCTTCGGTCAGGGTTTCCATATCAACCATGTAATTCATCCACAACATCGCTGAGGTGTGCATGTTAAAGGTCAGCGCTGTTGAGCCGCAATGCTTGCCAATCTCGGCAGCCACCAAAGCATAGGTAAAAACATCGGCCCCCAATCCACCATACGCTTTTGGTACACACAATTTGAGAAAGCCATTATCCCGTAAATCGTTGTAATTTTCGGTGGGGAAACTCGCCTCGACATCATGCTCAAATGTACGCGGGGCGAAGTTCTCTCGCCCTAATTTATCAGCCAAACGTAGCAGTTCAATCTGCTCATTACTCAATTCATCCAAGTTGTAATAGGTCTCAATCACGCCAAATCTCCTTGTAAAATACCGTCTTTCACCACAACCTCACCATCAAGCGCAATCGTGCAATGCCGCATCGGTAGATCAAAATGACCTAAGGTAAAACGGCCTGCCTCTTGGTTTGATCCCGTCGAAAATAAAAAGTTACCCGCAAAGGCCCGAAATTCGGTCGCCTGCAAATCTTTTTTGTCATACAAGGCCAGCGAGTCCCAACGCGCCGCTGGGTTCATCCCCCAACCGACGTGCGAAAAGCCGTAGGCAATGGGATCATCCCAAGCCGCCAAATAACTGCGGAACAAGTCCGCATCTAAACCCTTACCCGAAATATCGGTCACAAAATCCTGCTCAACCTTCAGAGTGATAGGGTCTTGCAAATAGCGCTTGAATGTCAGATTCAAATCGCCCACATCCATCACAATTTGACCATTCACACACCCCTCGCGGGGGAAGCAAAGGCACAACCCACCCGGCCAATGGGCCACGGAGCTAGGCTCTGTCGAAAAGCCAGGTGTTCCCCCACTGGGGGCATCGATAATGTTAATATCCAAATGAGTCCCCGCCCTGCTGGTGACCGTCATCTGTTTGGCGTTCGCCAGCATCTCGATACCCAAGGCCACCTTGGGACCAAGCTCAGGCTTTGGCTCCAGCCGCTCCAACACCTCGGGATGCTCGTTACAAATCATCAGCAGCCGCGTCCCCGCCGCGTGGATTTCTGGCATCTCTGGGGCATGGACCAAACCCTCAACGGTCACATCGACGATAATTTCGGAATGCTTGAGCGCTTCGATGACAGGTCGTTTGTGCTGAATGGCGTCACTTGAGCCAGTCGAGCGTACGGGCACAGGGGCACTCTGCTCCGGCGTCGGCAGCACAATCGTGTAAAAATCAGCCCCCAAATCATAACAGGCCAGCTCAGCCAGTTGGCTCAACACGGGACGCGATTGTGACTCGGCAACAATCGCGACAGGGGTGCCTTTTTCAATACCACACAAGGCAAAAACACGCCGGAATGAAGCGATCCACTTTCCTTCAATTCTTTCACGTAACATGATTCTCCTTTCCCTATAAACAAAATTACTAAACCGTTTAGTAGGTTATCATAGGGAGTAGCCTTTTGCAAATGCTTTTAGGTGGATGTGTCTTAGTCCTCACAGTAATTTAACAAATTGAAATCATCAAATAAACGAATAGTTTTGGAAGATTGGAAGATTGGAAGGCTGGGAATGTATTTACCTGCCAATCCTACTTCATCAGCCCCATTTACAATGTCACAACCTTAAACTTCTGTTGATACGGGAATGTAGAGCCGAGTCGCTCAAGCTCACGAATGCAGAAGGCATCAACAGAAGCCTGTTGCTCCTTCGTGAGCAATGTTTTAGCACTGCCTGTTTTACCATCACGTATCAAGGGCACGTGGCCAGACTCCCAAGCGGGTGGATCAAATTTTTGATTGTTAGCTTTCATATAAGCAAAGCTGCTCTTTTCAACCACTTTGTCGAACTGTTCGGGGGTCAAGCTGATCCCCACAAAATCGGCAATTTTTTGGACCGTTCCAACCGGGTCAGCCTTCATCTCTTCATAAATCAAGATTAAGACATTGTCGTACTGCTCGCTACGCGACCACCAGCCATCGATAAACATCGCCCAGGGTTGATAGATAAAGTTATCGGTTTGAAAGGTATCAATCCACACCTGAGGTGGTACGATTTCATCAAACAGCAGTTTATTAAACCCATTTTCAAAGTGAACCAACGACACCAGCATATCTTTGGGATCACGTACCACCGAAATATATTTCGCCTCTGGCGTGTAAGGAACATACTTGGTTTCAAGATGCCCCTTAATCACGTGCAAACCTGTCGGTGAGTCGGCCAGGTGGCTGACATCATCCACCTCCGGCGTCTCCAGAGGAACAAGCTTATCAGGCCACGAAACAACGCGATCAATATGTTCAAAGTCACCTTCACCAAGATAGCCGATTTGATAGGCCATCTGCATTGTCCAAGTGGTGCCACTTTTAGGGTAGGTGGAGATAATGAGATCATTCGCTTTGGGTTGGTAATTTTGATAGATTGCTTGTTTGAATTCGTGAGAGTTAGAGCCATCCCTCCCCCAAAGTTCCACAATTTTGGCGTAATCTTTGGTTTTATACAGTTCCGCAATTTCGTCTAAAAATTCGTCAGCCATGTTGTTCCTCCAAGAGTAAAATGTTTAGTGGGCAATTATTATCGCACTAATTTCTAATCGGATAGGCGTAATATGTGTCACGTGACTAGTTCACACATTACGCATCACGTGCACAACATACAACTTGGTTTGCAACTCATAATTTACGCTTCAAGCACTTGTCTAACATCCCGCGCCACACGTAACCCACTCTCAATTGCCCCATCAAAAAAGCCACGCCAGCCATTCGCCAAATCAGCTCCGGAAAAGAAGAGCCGACCTTCTGACGCCTGGGCTTCAGCAAGATATTTTGAAGTTTGGCCAGGGCGGTAACTACACCAAGTCCCCAAGGCATAGAGGTCTTCGACCCAATTGTGGAACATAAAATCCCACACCTCAATCTCAGGCTCAAATTGACGCAGGGCCACTTCGATCGACTCCTTTGTAACGGGAAGCAGATGATCATTGACCGTGAATAGGACAAGTAATGTTTCAGTGTCTGTCGCCTCTTGCACTAGCACCGTTGTAATTAGGGCATCCGCATCAGCCGCACAGTTAAGATCGGGCCAGTAGCCTTTGATTTTGACAAACAGCTTTTGCCCAGATCCCGTATGCCGTTCCCGTGACAAGGCTTGTTTGGCCTCATTTAGGGGAGGCGAGAAGTCAATACTGTTGAGCACATTAATCGGCACCGCTAAAACAACGTGCTTTGCCGAAAGCGTCTCCCCTGTTGTTGTCACTGTCACCCCGTCATCATCTTGATGAACGGCTTGAACTGGCTGCTCCAATCGAATGTCTGCCTCAATGTCTCCTAACATTGCTTGAACCAAGGCCTGGGTGCCGTCGGTGAATTGGTAGCGAGCAGTGGTCGAGACATAGACCTCAAGACTGTGATGGGTCAAGGCATACCAGCGCAGAAATTCGACATAGCTGCTTGTTCTGGGATGATTGTGGGGTTGCATCGACAGGAACCGTGACATCAATGTGCGTTGCAATGGCGTCAGATCCATCTCGTCGAGACGATCCTGATTGGATAAATGATCGTATTGTTCAAGCTGGCCTAACGAACGGTGTGGATCATACGGCCAAGGAAAAACCGAGGCGGCAGGTGCGGCAAACTCAGCAATTAATGGGAAAATTTGCCCCATATTCTCGGCCATCGTTCGCATGATAATCTCCCCATCGACCAACACATGAAGCGGTGTATCATATGATTTAGGCCAGCCAGGACGTTCAAACAGATCAAGACCATAGCGCGTGATTTCGGCCCAAACATGCGGCTGCGACCATTGCACCCAACCGCCGCCCAACTCTTGCAGTTGTCCATCCCATTCCTGCGTCCAAGCTCGCCCACCTAGTCGATCTCTGGCCTCAAGCAGGGCTAATTTGAGACCTCGCCCGCTCAACTCACGGGCTACAGTCAATCCGGCAAAACCACCACCGATAATAATGACGTCATAGTCTAATTGAGTACTCATAAGATTTTATCTAATGCTCTAAACGCTCATTGTGGCAAATCCTGCTACCAACCGTTCGCAAAACTCCTCCATCTGGGCCGCATCATCGATAAACTGATTGGGTTTGACACAGAAGGTGGTGAACCCTTTCTCAATTTGGGGCGGGATCGACTCTAACGCCAATTCGAGATCGGCTGGGGAGTCGGTATCGGGGAATGTCGCCCGAATGCCACCGATCATTTCGATCTCGCTCATATCACGGCCTGCTTCGGCCAATGAATTGGCTAAGTAGGCCAAATCCTCATTGGAAGGGGCACCGAAGGGATGAAAGCCGCTACCATATTTGAGCAGCCGACGCATCAACGGTTCGTGCAACGACTGCCCGCCAAACCACAATTTGGGGCCACCATCTCGCCACGGCTTGGGATCGCAGTAGCAATCTTCAAATTGATAAAACTCACCATTGAAGGTGGCGGGTGATTCTTGCCAAAGCAATTGCCACGCTTCCAGATGCTCATCCAGCAACTTGCCACGCTTTTTAAAGGGCACGCCTAAATGATCGTACTCATCCTTGAGCCAACTGACCGTCGGCTGCACGATAAGTCGTCCTTCGGAGAGACAGTCCAGCGTCGCCAACTGTTTCGCAAGATGAACCGGATGTCGCAGGGGCGCGATAATCGCCCCCGCAAAGAGGCGGAGTTTGGTCGTTCGAGCCGCAATAGCGCTGAGGAGGAGCAGCGAGTCAGGCCAGGGCGTGGCCGGGTCTTGATTGCCAGGGGCCATATAAGCCCGCTCATTGGGTTCACGACCTTTGGCCCCAGCCGCTGGCCCCAGCGAAATATGCTCGCTAATCATCACTGCATCAATGCCAGCCGCCTCTGCCATCACTGCCCAATCCACAAGTGAACGCAAATTCTGACCTTGGGTAATGGTCCAGTTCTCGCTGAGGAGAAACATAATTTTCGGGGTCATTCAACTGTCCTTATTGATGAAACAACGACTTACTCTTCTCAGTCATTGGTTAAGAAGTGGCCCTATTCGGCTCGGGCATATCATTTCGAGGCATCTTTTCGCCGAGAAATCTTCCCCACTCGATAATACTTTGTCAACGGATCGAAAGATTTCTCTCTGTGCTCCACCGCGTTCCGCTCCTAAGAAACTAGTTGGTTTGTGTCATACCCGAATGAAGTTGTCGGGTATCCACTGGTTGGGGTAGCGAACAGTGGACTCCCGCCAAAAACACGCGGGAGTGACCTGACGTTTCTTTCTTTTTGTAGAAGGCCTACAGGCTTCTCATTTTCTACGATTTACCAATTCCTAATTAACCCTATCACCCCTCAACAATTTTGACCTGTTGCGATTGACGATAGCTACTGTACATAAAAGCACCCACGGTGAGAACCATAATGATGATTAAGCCAAAAGCAATCGGGCGAGTAAAGAAAATGGTCATGTCACCACCCGCCGCGCCCACGGCTTGACGAAAACGGGCTTCAAAGATTGGCCCAAGCACAAGGCCGAGGACAATCGGCACAGCAGGCACATCGATACGATAAAAGATATAGCCTAAGAAGGCGAAGAACAGGGCGATCAACGGATCGGTCAATTTGTAGCCACTGGTGTAGGTTCCAATCAAACTGAGGGTCAAGACCACGACCCCGATAAAGCGGGGGTCAACCGTGGTGATTTTGACAAGCCAACGGGTCGTCAAAAGCAGGAACAATAAAATCACAATGTTTGTGACGAACAAACTTAAGAAAAGCCCCATAATAAATTCTGGACGTTGTTCAAAGAGGGCTGGGCCAGGGATAACATTGTGCACAAAAAAGACTGAGAGCATCATCGCGGTGAGAGCCTCACCAGGAATTCCCAAGGCCAAAAGTGGAATCATCGCCGAAGCGGGGACCGCATTGTTCGCCGCTTCTGAGGCAATAATGCCTTCTGGGGCCCCATCGCCAAACTTCTCCGGCTCCTTTGAAAAGCGCTGGGCCAACGAGTAGCTAAAGAATTGGGCCATAAATTCCCCAACGCCAGGCAAAATCCCCATTACTACCCCAAATCCCGACGAGGCAAAAAGCGTGCGCGGGTATTTAAAGACCTCGATCAATCCTGAAAATGCACTACCTTCCAACTTCGGCGTTTGGGCGCGATCTTGTTTGTCTATCAGCAAGGTCAACCCCTGAGACATCGCAAACAGTCCTAGCACCATCGGAATGAGGGGTATCCCGCTTAAGAGCCACGATTGACCAAACGTAAAACGCTGGGTCACAAAAGCTTGCTCAATCCCAACGGTGGCACACAGAAGCCCCAGCCCTAACGTCATCGCCGCCTGAAGGGCCTTCTCGCGGTGCGCGACCACCACAATCACCATCGCAAACAAGGCGGCCATCGCAAATTCTGCCGAGCCAAAACGCTTGGCAAAGTTAGCAAGGGGCAAAGCCAGCATCATCAACACCACGACACTAAAAATACCGCCAACAAAAGAGGAGGTGTAGGCTAAGGTTAAGGCCCTCCGGCCCTCTCCCCGTTTGGTTAGAGGATATCCGTCGTAGGTGGTCAATACGTTAACCACCGTACCCGGCGTGTTAATCAAAATGGAGGGAATGGCCCCGCCATACATCCCCGCCGCATAAATCCCCAGCAGGAGGGTTAGCCCTGTTAGCGGTTCCATCGCGAAGGTCACGGGCAACAGAATAGCAATTGCTACCGCAGGTCCCACCCCTGGAATCGCCCCAATGACCACCCCGATAATGGCCCCAGAGACTAAAGCCAGTAACACCTGAGTCTGTAACAGTTGTTCTAAACCAGCTAGTAAAAATTCCATCTAAAAATTCCTCATCAAAAAGATCCGTGTATCTTTTTCAAACAATTCATACAGTTCGGCGGCAGGAACCCATACTTGCAATCCCCATCTAAAAACTGCGATGAGTAAGACAGCAAACAACAGACCGTTAAGCAGCCATCGGGGGCTACGCAGCCCAACTCGAAGACCAACTCCAATGATAAAAATCAGGCTGGACAGAAAATAGCCCACCATCCCAAGCAGCCAAATATAGGCCACATAGTAGACAAAATACTCCACAGGTTTGAACCACTGGAAAATTTCGACCCGAATCCGTTCACCACTGGGGCGAGCCATCTCACTGCGTCGTACTTTAATTATATGTTGGAAAAAGAGGATGGTTGCAGTGATGGCAAAAAGCCAGATGCTGATGGCTGGCATCAAAATGGGCTGAGTCCACCAACCTTGTTCAACAGGGCCAGATTCTGTTTGAATGGGGAGCAGGATCAACAGAATGATCCCCAGAATAAACATCGCCGTATAGAAAACGCCTAACCCAGGATTGTGGGCCAGCCCGGGTTCGGGCCGCGTGGTATCTTCACTCATTGAAATACCCTCAAGGGGGAGGCCGAAACCTCCCCATTAGTTTACTTATGTTTGATTACAAGAGATATTCAGGTCATAAATAGGGCAGCGAATTTAGGCTAGACATGTCATTTCGAGGAATCTTTTCACCGAGAAATCCCTGAGACCTATGTTTACAAACAAGCTCTGTAGGGATTTCTCTCTACATTCCACTTCGTTTCATTCCGTTCGAAATGACATACGGTCTACAATTTGCAATCGAGACTATTTATAACCGAACCTCATTTCATTGTGAATTGTGAATGAAAATTCAACTTCACAATTCACAATTATCTTACTGTCCCATTCGCTCGATCATATCAGAGATGATGTCCCAATGCTCATCGATGAGTTCCTGAGACTCATCAGCTTCCATCCAGTAAACCAAGGCACCTGTGGTTTCGGCCAGCTCTTGAGCTGCGTCACTAGCCAAAGCAGCCTTGGCAGCTTCGGTGATCACCTTACGAGCACCTTCTGGCGTGTCTTTGTGAACAAAGAGACCGTTCCACAAAGCAATATCCAAGCCGCCTTGCTCGGCCAATGTTTCGGTATCGGGGCTAACAGAAATCCGCGAATCACCGATTGAAGCAATCAATTTCACATCATCCAAACACGGCAACAGCAACTGAACGGTAGTGTTAATCACATCAACATCGCCAGAGGCGAGGCTAGTGCAGTCCAAGTTGTCAAAGGCTGCTTCTGACGCAAACTCGCCGCCCAAGTCTTGCATACTCAAGATGGTGGCACGGGTGGGGACCAAGCCAAAGCCAAAGTGTCCCAAGCTCACATCATTCTCTTTAGAATATTCAGCCAATTCTGACATTGTCGAGTAGGGGGCATCACCAGGGGCCGCAATCACGAACGGATAGGTCACAAAGATACCGAGCGGCTCAAAGTCACCACGCTCATACGGTGCGTTTCCGTTCATAATTTGAACAGTGGGGATACCAATCACAAATGAACCAACCGTGTGACCATCGGCATCAGCCTGGAATACTTCCGTCGCGCCAACAACACCACCCCCACCGGGCTTGTTCACAACCGCAGCGGGAACACCCGTTTGGCTTTGCATCTCTTCAGCGATCATTCGGGTCAAGACATCTTCCAAGTCTCCCGGTGGCCACGGCACCACAAACTCAACCGGTCGTTCTGGGAAGTCGATGTCTTCCATTGCCTCTTCTTCCATCGCTTCCTCTTCCATCGCCCCCTCTTCCATACCTTCCATACGGGCGATCATGTCAGCAATGATGTCCCAATGCTCATCAATCAGTGCTTGAGACTCCTCAGCATTTTGCCAGTAAACCAAAGCGCCGGTAGTTTCAGCCAGCTCTTGAGCGGCATCACTAGCCAGAGCGGCTTGCGCGGCTTCAGAGATAACGTCACGCGCAGCTTGTGGGGTATCTTTGTGAACAAAGAGACCGTTCCACAGAGCGATGTCCAACCCACCTTGCTCGGCCAAGGTCTCAGTGTCAGGGCTGACAGAAATACGAGAATCACCGATTGAAGCAATCAATTTCACATCATCTAGACACGGCAACAGCAACTGAACGGTAGTATTGATCACATCAACATCGCCAGAAGCCAAGCTGGTGCAGTCTAGGTTGTCAAAGGCTGCTTCTGACGCGAAGTTCCCGCCCAAGTCTTGCATACTCAAGATGGTGGCACGGGTGGGGACCAAGCCAAAGCCGAAGTGGCCCAGGCTTACATCATTTTCTTTAGAGTAGTCGGCCAACTCTTGCATTGTAGAGTAGGGGGCATCACCAGGGGCCGCAATCACGAACGGATAGGTTACAAAGATACCGAGCGGCTCAAAGTCACCACGCTCATACGGTGCGTTTCCGTTCATAATTTGGACAGTGGGGATACCAATCACGAATGAACCCACGGTGTGACCATCGGGGTCAGCTTGGAATACTTCCGTCGCCCCAACAACACCACCCCCACCGGGCTTGTTCACAACCGCAGCAGGAACGCCGGTTTGGCTTTGCATTTCTTCAGCGATCATTCGGGTCAAGACATCTTCCAAGTCTCCCGGTGGCCACGGCACCACAAACTCAACCGGTCGTTCTGGAAAAGATGAATCTTCTTCAGCTACCGCTTCTTCTTCAGCGGGTTCTTCCTCAGCTGGGGCGGCTTCTTCACCACTACTACTCGCTGGCTCACTGCTTACCTCCGGCTCAGCGGCCCCACAAGCCGATACAACGAAGCTAATGAGTAACGCCAATACAATTAACTGCAATAACTTTTTCATTTTTCCTCCTAAATACTATTCTTTATTAAATATGAGTAAAAGAGATGCTCTCCCGGCCGCGTGGGGGATGGGGTGATCTCTCTGGCTCCGATGCTACTTGTAAATGAAAACTCGTTTACCGATTCTGACTCCAAGGCTCTGCGTTGGCGCGGAGTCACCAAATATGTGACATCGCAAAGCATTGTCACAAGAGAGTCCATGCTCTAGTTACAATTCCTGCAGTCGATCCCACAATTGCTGAACATCCACTAACTCTGTCGGTTCAGATCCAATCGAAATACGGACGATCCATTGTCCTTTGACTTTAGCTGGGGTGACAAAATAATCCCCACTTTGATTTAAACGTTGGGGCCAAGCCTGAGTATACTCATCAAGTTCGTGATCAGCCATTCCAGGTGGCCGATGGCGGAGGCAGACCGTTTGTAAATGAACAGGGGCCATAAGTTCCCATTCAGAATGGGCTTCGACCTGCTCTTTTAGCCATTGGGCGTTGGCTAAATCACGCCGTAATCTTTGCTGCAAGCCACTCACCCCCTCGTCTCGAATGAGACACCACAACTTGAGGGACCGGAAACGACGGCCCAAAGGAATGCCCCAATCTCGAAAATTCTTGGCAGTATCATCCGCCGAGGTCTGCAAATAGCTAGGGTTGGTGGACATCACCCGAATGAGATGTTCTGGGTTACGCACGTAATACAACGAGCAGTCGAAAGCAACCCCAAGCCACTTGTGTGGATTAAGCACCAGCGAGTCGGCCTGCTCAATACCCTGCCACATCCAGCGACACTCCGGCAGGATCATCGCCGAGCCTGCCATTGCGGTATCAACGTGCAGCCACATATTATGCGCTTGAGTCAACTTGGCAATCGCTTCAATTGGGTCGATGGCTGTTGTCCCCGTTGTGCCAACCGTGGCAACCACCGCACACGGGTGCAGGCCTTGCGCCAAATCGGCCTCAATGGCCTGCTCTAACAGATCAACCCGCAGGGCAAATTCATCATCTGTCTCGATCACCCGCAAGTGGTCTAGCCCAAAGCCAGCCAACAACGCCGCCTTTTGTACCGAGCTGTGGCTCTGGGTCGAGGTATAAACCACCAAGGGCTTTTGCGCAGCTTGCAAGCCGCCTCGGGTTTGGCCATGATCCGTCGCCCACTCCCGCGCACACATCAGGGCCACCAAGGTGGTGGTCGAGGCCGTATCCTGAATCACCCCACTCCAAGCATCGGACAAACTGAGCATTTGGCGCATCCACTCCGCGACTACCTCTTCCAACTCAGTCAAAGCGGGACTAGCTTGCCAATTGAGGCCGATCACCCCAAAGCCAGTACTAAGCAGATCGCCCAGCACTGAAGACAAACTGGCATTCGCCGGAAAATATGCGAAATACCGGGGGTGATTCCAATGAGTCATCCCCGGTAAAATCGTTTCATTCAAATCAGTAATAATGGAAGTAAAGTCCTCAGCCTGCTGAGGTGGCGCTTCGGGCAACTTGGCCCGAACATCGCCCGGTGAGGCTGCCGACATCACAGGATACTCGGCAATGTTTTCGCGATAATCCGCGATCCAATCGATCAGTTGATGACCAATAGCTCGAAACTCATCCGGTGTCATTATTATTCCCCATTGAAATAAGACAAGTCATCTACTAAACAGTTTAGTAGACTACTATAAAGTGTGTTCACAGGCAAATGTCTTTTTGTCAATCGCCGTGGCAGTTGACCGCTCACTAAACGACCACCATCGCGTGCAATTGTTCCTTCTCTTTGCGGACCACCTCTTCCCCAAATTGGAAGTAGCTACGCGGGGGCAAAATACCCCAAGTGTTCGACGCATACGGGTCGTCAGGGTGAACCACGGGTTCATGATCCGCATCTAGCACCTGCATATCGGAGTAAATCTCGATAAAGTGCTCCTCTTCCCACATCCGCCAATAGGTGGCCAGATTTTGGGCCATCCCGTGACGAACTGGTCCCCAGGAGACGTAGCGACCGTGTTTTCCGATATGATCGAGACATTGCCGCATCTCACCAAAATCGACGAACTCAAAGGCTAGGTGATGAATGTGGTTGTACCCCTTATCCAGCAAAGCCAGCACGTGATGCCGTGAGTCGATGTGCATCCAGACAGCCCCATCGCCAATCCAGTCGGTCAGTTTGAAACCAAGAATTTCGTTGTACCATTTAAAGATGCGTGGGGTATCGGCTGTCAGATAGTTAACGTGGCCCAAACGTCGCGGATGGTAGCCGCGTAGAGTTTGCGTCTCAATCATTATCGGTGGACGGGCATCGGATGGACGAACACGCTCGACCAAGACCACCCCGTTGCCATCGCAGTCATTCAGGCGTAGGCCGCTCCCTCGAATTGGCACCTCAATTTCTGCGGCGGTCTCACCTCGCCGCTCAACTTCCGCTTCAGCCTCAGCCAAGGTCAAGCCGGGCTCCAACTCATAGGCCACATATTCGATTTCCGGCTTGCGATCTCCAGCGGGACGCAGCACCAAACAATAATCTTCGTGCATACAGCGCATAATGGCGTAATCATCGATCAATTCGCCGTGCAGTCCCAACAACATTTCATAGCGATGAAACGCCTCTTCCACATCGGCAACAAAAATCGAGGCGTGGTGGAGGTTCATACATAGTTTTTGTGTCATAACTGTTTACCTCAAGGGTAATACGTGATACGTGACGGGTAACAAAATTCACGCATCACGTATCACGCATCTACTTGTACTGCTCTGCTTGTTTCTCTGCTTCATCTTCCGGCATCGCCAAGGCCACGTGCAGTGTGGCCGCACTCACTTGAGGCTGAAAGCCAACCTTGACGGGTTCGTAATCCATTTCAACCACCGTATTCTGCAATCGCCCAATACCGCTGACTTCAACCTCGACCAGGTCACCAACCTGAACAGGCCGTGAATTGGCAGGGGTGCCGGTCAGGATTAAATCACCGGGCAGGAGGGTGAAAAAGCGGGCAAGATCGGCCACCTGGTAGGCAATGGAGAACATCAGGTCATCGCCTGTGTGGGTCTCTTGTACGACCTCGCCGTTAACGTAGGTACGCAGGGTCAGATCATTTTGATCGAGATCAGCGGTATCGACCAAGAACGGCCCAATCGGGCAGTAGCCGTCGATGCCTTTGACACGGGTCATCGCACCACGATCCAAATGACGGAGATCGTGCAAACCAAAATCATTGGCGATAGTGTAGCCTTTGACATAATCGAGGGCTTCCTCAACCGTGATGTTTTTGCACTGCTTACCGATGACCACCGCAATTTCACCCTCATAGTTGAGAAATTGGGTCCCTTTTGGCCGTGACACGGTGGCTTTATGTTGCGACACCGCCGTCGGAGGCATCATAAAGAAGTGCGGCTCCGGGGGGATGGTGGTCATTTTGTACTCGACACAGCGGCTTTTGTAGGTTAAATGGGGGGCCAGCACCTTGCTCGGCTCGGTGACGGGCAAGTAGTTGGCCTCATTGAGGCTAACACTCGCGCCACCCTCTAATTTGATCTGATCCCCTTCGACCACACCCCATACAGGCTGGTCGTTGTGCATTATTCTGGCGTGCTTCATTTTGTTAGTAACTCCTTGTCGTGTTGAGCAATCACAGGCCCGCCATTCACCGAATAGGCGAACGAAAAACGAAAGCCTTTTGTCACCTCAAGCGGGGCAATCGCTTGCAAATCTTCCAACGTGTCCTCATAGAACTTCAACTCCGCGTCCCCTTCCCAAATTTCCGTGGCAGAGCGATCATAGCTTTGCGCTTTGACGAGTTCGAAGACATCAGGGCGCAGGCCGTCGTAGGCCGGGAAGTGACGGGTGTTATACATCGGCGGGTCATTGACCGTCGGTCCCGTTTTAGAAATTTCACTCAGGGTCACCGTCCCTCGCGCAATCGAGCGACCGTTGGCGCTACAGGTTGCCCCAAATTTACCACCAGGGGCCAACTGTGGGGTGGCCTTACCCACGGCGAAGGTACGAGTCATATGAATTTGGCCCAGTTTCTTAGGGAAGCCCTGAATATAGCCCCGATACATCGCAAAATCTTTGTCAACCCAGATGTAGACACAGCGACTAGCCGGCTGGCCTTGGTATTTACACCCGACCACAATCAGCATCTCTTTGTATTGCGACTGCACCGGATCAACCAACTCATGCAGATCATCCGAACAACTCTGCCAATCGGCAAAAAGAACCGCACAGGCCCCTGGATCATCGGCTGGTTCTAACTCTGGGGGAAGCAGGGCAATGACATTATCGGGATTGGTGCGATATTCGATCAAAATAAAATCGGCCGAATAGTGCCACGGTGGGGGTGGGACAATACTCGCTCGCCCGTCTGGCGAGAGTGGAAAAGTGTATCCTTTTAAGGACATAATTGCTCCTGTCAAAATAGTGTTCAAAATAGGAATCCGAACGTGCATTTTCGGATTCCTAAAATCACTACGCCGGAATTTTCTCGATCAGCGCAGTAGCTTCGTCGATTGATTCGATATGATGTGGCAGTAGCTGATCCCCACCCATACTGGCCAAATCTCGCTCAAATGGATCAACAACTCCACTATCAATCCCAGCCAACTCTTCTATCACGGCCAGACCGCAAAACGGCACGTGTGCGGCGGAGTAGCCACCCTCGTGCATCACGGCAACCTTACCGCCACATAATTCATCTGCCACAGCCTTAACCTGGCGCATCATTATTCCAAATGTACTTCCGTAGGCAAGTGTCCGAGATAAGGGATCCATTCCCCCGGCATCGTAGCCAGAGGCAACCAAAATCAAATCGGGCTCAAAGCGTTTTAGGGCTGGCACAACCACATTTTCCAAGGCATAAAGATAGGCAGCGTGCCCGCACCCTGGCGGCATATTGACATTGATATTAGTCCCGACCCCAGCCCCCTCGCCATTGTCATCCGTCGAGCCAGATCTTGGCGGGAAACAGTTGGTTTGGTGGAGCGAAATCGTCAGCACCGTCGGATCGTCGTAAAAAGCGGCTTGAGTACCATTGCCGTGATGAACATCCCAATCTACGATGGCCACTTTGGCGACACCCAAGGCTTGCCGAGCGTGCATCGCCGACAACGCGGTATGACCAAAGATGCAAAAACCCATTCCTTTATCCGCAATTGCGTGATGTCCAGGCGGGCGAACCAGAGCATAGCCGTTGTCCACGTCACCAGTGACCACCGCTTCAACCAAAGCGATGGCCCCGCCCACGGCTAGGCAAGCGATTTCATAACCACCCGCTGCAAACGGTGACAATATCCCAGCATCCCCCCCACCGTTGTCGCTCATTTCCTTGATCTGAGCCACATACGTTGCAGTGTGGAACCGCGTGAGTTCTGCCTCGGTCGCCATCTGAGGCTTGATTGGGGTGAGTTGCTCGGTGACACCCAAGACATCAAGCAAATTTTTCAGACGACGCTTGGTTTCGGGATTTTCTACGTGAATTAGAGGCTGCAGCGCAGTCATTCCCCCAGCGGGTAGATAGTTCACCTGCGAGCCTGTATCGTGCCACATGTAACGTTCGTGCCAAACAAATCCCGTTGTCAAAATGCTCTCCTCAATCAGCAATTAACTCTACGAACTCGAAGCAAACGTCCCGTGGCGATGCGCCACATTCTTCAAGTCACAAAAGAAATCAAAGCTCCAGATACCGCCCTCACGACCGATACCGGAATTTTTATTCCCGCCAAACGGCTGGGCCAAGTCACGGACATAGAAGCAGTTGACCCAGACCAATCCCGCACTGATTTGGGCGGACACGCGATCGGCTTTGGCTTCATCCTGGGTAAAGATGATTGCGGCGAGACCGTAATCAGTGGCATTCGCTTTGCGGATGGCCTCGGCTTCATCCTTAAAGGTGTCAAAGACGAGCACCGGGCCAAAGACCTCTTTTTGCCACAGGTCGCTACTTTCATCGACATCAGTGAAGAGGGTTGGCTCATAAAACGTGCCGCCTAATTCGGCGTGAGGCTGACCACCGTAGACCAAGGTTGCTCCATCCTTGACGGCCTGTTTGACCATCCCATCCACCTTTTTAAAATGCTCGGGGTGGATCAAGGGACCGACGTTTGTTTCAAAGTCCATCGGATTACCGACGTTCAACTTCGCCGCCGCATCCTTCATTCGGGCCATCATCTCATCGGCAATCGACTCTTCAACCAAAATTCGAGTTCCAGCCAAACAGACCTGCCCACAGTTGTCATACTGCTCGATCATATTTTCCAAGGCCAAATCTTTATCGGCATCAGCAAAAACAACCAGCGGCGACTTTCCACCCAGCTCAAAGCTAACTGGAGTCAAGTTTGTGGCCGCATTTCGGCCAATAATCCGGGCTGTTTCAGGCGAGCCAGTGAACGAGATACGAGCAACGCCCGGATGCTTGACCAAGGCGTCCCCTGCCTCTTCACCGATACCTTGCACCACATTGAACACGCCTGGTGGCAGCCCCGCCTCGTGGGCAAACTCTGCCAATAGGGAACACGTGAGCGGTGCCCACTCCGGCGGCTTGAGCACAACAGTGCTTCCCGCAGCCAGAGCTGGTCCGACTTTCCAGGTAGAGAGCATAAACGGAGCATTCCAGGGGGTGATGATCGCGGCGACACCAGAGGGTTCGTACCGCACCCGATTGTGGGCGTTACGATGTACCGTGTCCCACGCATCGCCCTTGAGTTTTTCAACGGCATACTCAGCAAACCAGTGGATGTTGTGCCCACCTCGTTTCATTACCCGTAACAGGCTGGCTTCATACAACGAACCATTGTCTGTCGTCTCAACCTTCGCCAAGGCATCGACCCGCTCTTCGATGATGTGGGCCAGCTTTTCCAGATAGGGCAAGCGACCCTCTGGTCCGAGTGCGGCCCAGGCGGGAAAGGCATCTTGTGCTGCTTGCACCGCCAAATCAACCTCTTTTTGACCACCCGCCGAAATCTCGCCCAACACCCGCCCGTCGATTGGGCTGATGTCAGTAAATGTTTTCTCTGAGGCAATTCGCTCCCCACCAATATAGTGATCGGTGGAGATGGTAAACTCATCAATTGTAATCTCGCCCATTAAAAACTCCTAGTGGATAGTGATTAGTAAAATCTGATACGCCACTTTAGATTGAAAACGAATAAAACTCTATGAACTCTATAACCCCGACACCCCCTACGAACCCGCCATAAAATTAACAATCCATTGGGACATCACTTCATTGTCCGCTTCCCGTTGGGTGACGCTAGCTTCAGCGTCGCTTAGTGTTTGATTGGGCACGATGTCCCGACCATCCAGCCAATCAATCGTTTTATCCATCACATCTCGGGTAAATTCAGGATGTGCTTGCAGACCAAAGATTGTATCGCCGATGACGAACATTCCGTTCGGGCAGAACTCACTGCCAGCCAAAAGTTTGGCCCCCTCGGGGAGGGTCATCACTTGATCCTGGTGGCAATAGTAGAAATGGCCGTGGGGCAAAGGGGGATTCATAAATGGCTGTTGGCTGGTGATTTCCAACGGTTTAAGGCCGATGCCCCAGCCCTTCTCCGATTTTTCGGCGTGTCCACCCAGGGAATGGGCCAGGATTTGATGGCCAAAGCAGATACCGACCATCTTGATCGATTGTTGATGACAAGCCCGAATAAATTCGCCCAATTCGGCAATCCACGCCTCGCGATCGTAGACTCCCTTGGGACTGCCTGTAATCAAATAAGCATCACATTCATTTTTCGCCACAGGCCATTCGCCCTCGGTGACTCGATATTCAACCAGTTCAAAATCGTTTTCGGTCAAATTCAGAAAATCCCGCATATTCTCAAATTCGTTGGCGTTGAAATCAATTTCTTCCTCGGGCGTACAGGTGTTTAAGATGCCGATTTTCATTGAAGCTCCCATTTTTAGTAATTGGTAATTGGTAAACAGTAATTGTCGCTGCGCTTACACAATTACCAATTACTATTTAACCGATTATGCGTATTCAAAAAAATGGAGTGGCTCATGTCACTCCCGCATGCTTTTGGCGGGAGTCCATCGTTAGCTACCCCGTGGATGCCCGACAAAACCATTCGGGCATGACACTCTAAAATGGAACAATTGCCAATTCGCATAATTGGTTATTTGCTAGTTACAACAAGGTCAAACTCGCTGTAGTGTATCTCTATTCCCAATTAAACCCACGTCACTTTCAACGGCAGGTGCTTAATGCCAGCAATAAAGTTTGAGCGCAGTCGCTCGATGGGACCACCCAACTCAACGCTGGACAGCCGAGGCAGAAGCTCCTCGAAGACCACTTTGATTTCCAAGCGAGCCAAATGCTCACCGATACATTTGTGCGGACTTTTCAGACCAAAAGCGACGTGGTCATTTGGAGTCCGTTTGATGTCAAAGGTGAAGGGTTCGGGGAATTGACGTTCATCATAGTCGGCGGAGATGTACCAGATAATGATTTTGTCGCCTACCTTGATTTGGGTGCCGTTCAACTCATAATCTTGCAAAGCAGTACGGCGGAAGTGCATCGTCACGCTGCCCCAGCGTAGCATCTCTTCAACGGCGGTGGGCATCAAGTCCAGATTGTCGCGCAGTTCGGCTAACTGCGCTTGATGTTCTAACAGGGCGTGCATCCCAGAAGCCATTGTATAGCGGGTGGTGTCATTGCCTGCGGCGACCAGCAAGGCAAAGAAATTTTTGAATTCGTGCTCAGAGAGGGGATCGCCATCCCGCTTGGGGCTGAGCAGCATTGTCGTCAGGTCATCTTTGGGATTAGCGTAGCGGTCTTGGGCCTGCTTAGCTGCATACTCGAATAGTTCATAGCTGTAGGGGCTGCGGAAGGGCATCAAGCGGAAATCGGTGGTGTCTACTTTGTCAACGGGGTAATCGGTGAATTCGGGATCGGTATTGCCGATCAATGCGTCGCCGCGATCCACCAGCCAGGGGCCATCCTCATCCGGCACACCCAGCATCTTGCCCAGCATTCGCATTGGCAATTGGCGAGCAATGTCGGTGACAAAATCAAATTCGGGCTTGCCCTGCACCTGCTCAATCACCTCGCGGGCTAAGCCACGCAGATTTTCTTCGTAGGTGTTAACTACCCGAGGCAAGAATGGCGGCTGGACCAGTCGGCGATAGTTGGTGTGTTCTGGGCGGTCCATCTCCATCATCGTCTTGCGAGCTTCAAGCTCGTCATCATCCATATCCTCTAGCCGAATACCCTTGGCGCTCGAGAAAACTTCAGGTTGATGGCTGACCTCAAGCAGATCAGCATAGCGCGTGACCGACCAAAAGCCCGTGCCATCGGCCTCATCCCACCAACTGACCGGATCTTCATCACGCAACTGCTTGAAGGTGTCGTGCGGAACACCATCAACATAAACATCAGGATCAACAATATCAACATACGCTGTTTTAGGTTGTACAGTCATCATTCTCTCCGTTAAGAATAACTCAATTTTGGAACTAACGAGACCCGAATTAATCAAGTCCCATTGCCGATATGTTTGTTACCGCTGACAATTTTTCGAAGGAGTTGGGCTAAAGTTTCTTGTTCTTCGTGATTGAGATAGGAGGTGAAGTTCAGTTCACCCTGATTAAATAAAGGAAAGACCTTCTCAATGAGGGCTAGTCCTTCATCAGTTAGTTCAACTAATACCAAACGACGATCTTCGTCACTTTGGCGACGGCGACATAAGCCTCGCTTTTCGAGCAATGACACATTGCTGGTTACTGTACCGCGGGTGACCGCCTGAGAACGGGCTAAATCGCGTGTCTCAATGGGCCCCCAGATCCAAACGATGTACAGTGTTGAAAAACTGGCCCAAGTTAAATCAAATTCACGTAGGATGGTTCGTTCTTGATGGTGCTTCAGCAATTGTGCCGCCCGCCAAATATTTGAAGCAACAGCCATAGACAAAAGATCAATCGGTAAGTTGGATACCCGTTGTAGAATATCAATCTCTTCCGGCTGTAAATCGTCAGTTGATTGCACAGTGCCCCCATTGGCCAAGTGAATTGAGATAAGGTGGTGTTAGGATTGAGTAGTGGTGATAAATGGTATCGAAATATTTCGTTTGAGATCAAACGTTTGATTTCCAACGAAATTTATCACACTTTATCAACCTTGTCAATAACTAAATTGAGATTTGTAAGGGTGTTGCAAAGTCAAGCAAAAGTTAAGCCGAGCAACAATCAGGTCATTTCGAGAAACTGAGAAGGCCGACGGCAGGCCTTCTACACAAAGAAAGAAACGTTGGCTCATGTCATTCCCGCGTGCTTCTGGCGGGAATCCATCGTTTGTTGTCTCCGGTCAATAGATACCCGACAACTTCATTCGGGTATGACATAAATCAGCCAGTTTCTTGGAAGCGAAGAAGGAGTTCTTCTGCTGACAACGCAGACATTGTCAGGCCATAGGGGATGGGTTCCAACGCAGAGCATTGGAACCAAGGGAAATAAAGTCGTATTAATTCACAAATGGGGCCAGCAATGCTAGTAATGCAGCATTAAAGAGGGGTAACAAAAGAATCTTTGCCGCTTGAGCATATTTCTTTTGCAAATAATTTACCAAGGCCAGGGCAATGGTCAGGGCCAGCACCAGCGGTAGGGCGATGAGGGTATAGACAAAGAGGGTTTCAATTATGGTGAGGGGGTCGCCATCGCCGGACATACCAAAGACCAACAGACTACAACTCCCCACTGGGAGCAGCAGCACCCCATAAACAATAATGCCAAGTAGGACCGGCCATTTGTAGTGGGTGTTATCTGATAAATCTTCTGATTGTGCCAACGGGCCTACACCTTCACCACCACAATCGTAAGATCATCGTGCGGATCTGCCTCACCGACAAAGTTTTCAATTTCCCGCCGCAGGTGATCTAGCATTGCTTGGGCTGAGGCCGTCGGGCCAGCCGCAACAGCTTGACTAAAGGCGACAAAACCAAACATTTCCCGGTCACTGTTCATCGCCTCGACCACGCCATCACTGGTGAAGATGATAAGATCATCAGGATACAATTCAACGTCGGTATCCGTGTAATCAAAATCAAGATCCAGGCTCACCCCCAAAGGCAAACCAAACACTTCAACCCACTCTATTTTACCGTTCGCCCGGCGGATAAGCGGGAATATACAACCAGCGTTTGCTGTCTGAAGACAGCCGCTCATCGTGCCGTTGGGTAGGGTAATTTCGGTGTAGATAAAGGCACAGTTCTGGCGGGTTGTTTCGGTATAGCCCAAAAGGGTCTTGTCTAGTTTGGCTAACAGTTCTTTAGGAGGCAGTTGTTGGTCGAGCATTGAGCGAAAAGAGGCTAAACTGACAGACATCAATAAGGCTGCCGGCATTCCTTTGCCTGAAACATCTCCAACTGCCAAGGCAAACTTATTGGGATTAAGCTGCTCATAGGTATACAAATCCCCGCCCATCTCGTGGGCCGAAGCAGTGTAACAGACGGTATCTAGCGCAGACCATTCTGGGCTGGCCGCAGGCAATAGATTATGCTGAATTTCCCGGGCCAATTTTAGTTCCTGATCAATCGCATTGAGCCGAAGCCGTTCTGCTTCAGCCGATTTTAGCTGGTCGATATAATCATTAATGTTATCGACCATCGTGTTGATACTACCCTCCAGCACCCGTAGCTCATTATTCGCCTCAACAGACACCCGCCGCTCTAAATCGCCTTGGGCAATCGCTTCGACATCCGCCACAATATTTTGGACCGGATCGGAAATACGTTTGGCAATGACAAAGGCCAAGCCCACGGTCAGAGCGATGGCGATCAGATCAACGAGACCATTCGTTATCAACTGGCGAGCCAGCGCATCGTCAATCAATTTGGTGTTGTAGACCAACTCAACCACCCGGCTAGCGTCCGAGGCATACCGATCATCGCGCAGGTCAACAAAGATATAGTGGATCACCTGCCGATTGGCCCGATCTTCAACAATCCGGCGAGCCCCTGGCTGCCCCCATATTTCGGTGATAATGTTCGCTGTTTCCTCCGAAACCACCGCATCCTGATCCCCCAACACATAGGCCTTACCGTCAAAGGTGCGCACCTGGTCCAAAATAGGGCTGGTCATTTCCAAATCATCGGCAATAGTTAGCTCATCAAATTCAGCAATAAAATTTTGAAACTCATCGGTGGTGATCCCAATTTCCATCAAATAGTTGCGGTCACTGGTCGCTTGATAGGCATATTTGCGAAGTTGACCTGTTTGGGTTTCCGTCGTAAAACGATCCGCCGCAAACTCACCATTCTCCCGTATCCGGGTAATGTTGTTGAAAAAGTTGGTAAATTGAGACAGATCCAACCCCTCATCCTTGGTAAAGGTCGTATATTCAACCACCCCCTCCGGGTTGATAAGGTAAATATCGGCTTGCAGTCCCAACGACTCCTCAACCTCGCTTTGTATCGCCTGCAAATCTAGTTTAGATGGATCTTGTCCTGCCGCATCATAGGCCTCGTTAAAGGGAACAAAGGCCTGCTCGATACTTTGCTCCAAGGCCCGCTCAAACATTTTGTAGCCGTTGTCGGTAAAGCGCAGGCTGTTGATGATGTTGGCTTCCGTTTGCTCTTGCAACAATTTGTAGTTATCGAGCAAGGCCTGTCGGGTTGAAACATAATTAATGATGGAAAGCACAACGAGGGTGGGGATAATCAGCAGCAAAATCCCGATCAAAACATTATAGATGAAAGGCGTGTACTGTTTTGCATCCATTATTATAGACCTTTGGTTTGGGCTCAAGGGGCGATGGGCTTGATATTTGTTGAATTTTATGGTGTTGGAGAAATTGACGTGGTGCGTATTGCGTCGTGTGTAGGATGAAGATGTTTTTTATTGTACGCCTTACGCCAACGGATGTCACGTTAAGTCAAATCAAGCGTATTTTAATGGTTCCCGAGTCCCGATTTGTGAGATTTGTGTTTGATTTTGCTATTGTAACACAATTTTGTAAGAGATGGAGATTTGGCTGACTAAGGTACTACATTAATTATGAATTGCAAATGAAAATTTCATATCAAATATTCACATAAAGACAATACCTTTTCGCTTGAGAGGCGAAAGAGAGGAGTATAGGAGATAGAGAAAGAAATACGATAGATTAGGAGAGGGAATCATTGATAGGATCATAGAAAAAATTAGATCTATGCCTACACGGCAAAGGAGAAATAAAAATGGAAGAACGTAATGCCTTACCTGCACCACCACCGCGGGTTATATCACCAGATGAAGCACTAGATGAATTACCAGCAACTGAAACTTCGTTGGAAGACTTAAAGCAACAAAAAAATCAGTTACAAGCACAGCTTGAGATTGTTGAAACTGAGATTGATCGTATTCAACGAAATATGATTGAAAGCACCTGTGGTGGGGTAGATGATGCTCAAGATGTTGAATTTTATGATGGAACTCTCGGGGTAACAATTGAGTTTGTTCACAAACATTCACCATCTGTTGGTCAATTACAATGGTTATCAGACTTGCCTAGTCGATTTAGTGGCCCAAATGAAGACCCTGGTAATGTAAATGGAAAACGTTGGTGTTCTGGAGCTTTGATATCAAACTCTCTCTTTTTAACTGCTGCTCACTGTTTTGCTCAAACAGGCAACGGGTGGTTAAGACCTCGTCGTAATGGTCAGATCATTTCTGAATATGAAATAGCTAAATTAATGCAGGTCAATTTCAATTATCAAATTATAGATCAAGCGACAGAAGAAACCAGAGAGGAAGATAGTTATCCAGTGCTCCAATTATTAGAGTATCGATTCGATGGGCTGGATTATGCGGTTATTGAACTAGGTCCCAATGCGGCAGGTGAATCACCTGGTACCAAATATAATTTCCTCAAAGTGGCCAAACAAGACCTCCCTGGGGTTGCTGCTGGAACCGAAGGGCCAATGCTAGGTGTCATTCAACACCCCAGTGGAGAACCGAAGAAAATTGAAGCAGGGCCACTATCAGCAATTGTGGGATCAAGAATATCTTACAACGACATTGACACCCAAAGTGGCTCATCTGGGTCAAGTGTTCTCCTAGCCGATACAGGTGAGGTTGTCGGGGTCCATACAAATGGGGGTTGTGGCATGTTTACAGGTTCAAACTCCGGGGTTGCCATTGGCGCTATCTTGGCTGCATCACCTGTCTTACGAGCAATTGTTGCGGATGAATAAATACCGAAAGGACACAGGGATTTCCCCTTTTGTTAGAGAACCGATCATCTTAAGTTAAGGAGCGTGTTATGCAACAACAAATAATTATGGAGGAAAAATTACAATCTTTGATTAATTCACTTGAAAATGAACGAGCCAATATTCAAGTTATTGGCCGGAGCTTATCCCACCACGAAGAACAACGATTAGATCAAATAGAAACAGCTTTAACCTACCTTAATAGGGCCTCAATGGCTCTGGCTCCGACTTCGTCTAATGTATACCCTCTTCCAGAATATATCCCTTTTTGGCAAAATGAAGACCAATCAAGTGTTGCTTTACAAGATGGGCGTTATCAAGGTGGCAATGATCGCTATTTTATTGAGTTGCGACTTGATGAAAGTGTCTCCGGGGTAATTAGTGCTGATATCTTTACAAATGATCCCTTAAATAAAAGATTTCTTGCCTCGCTTCGTACTGTTCCTGGTGAGCACATAAGTTTAGATGATGCGACCTGGACAATCATAGGTGAAGATGAATTCGACGCTAAGGTTATGGGCACCTTAACCCTTTCAACAACGGCAAATGATCCAAAGCAAATCATTGCTCAATTATATTTTGAACAGACCTTGCAAGGCTTGCCGGGACGAACTCACATCAACTTTGCTGCCACTTGGGTTTCTAAATATTTGCGTACCCTTGGTATTGAGATGGAAATTGAGCAGGGAGTTGCCCCGCCAAGGCCTTTCGATTTTAATGGTCGGATGATTACCATTGAAAGCTGTTTTGAGGATGCTGGCTTTGAGGTAACGGATGTAGGGCAAATCGATCGTATTCCGAAGCCAGCTAATCCTAGCGGCTGGGGAACAGCCGAGATTAAAGTCCTTAATGCCGATTTAAATCGTGCGATGCAGCGGTTTTCCCAAACCTCATTGCTTCAGCGTGCTTGGGAGTTGCATTATCTTCTCTTATCAAAGGCGACACGCTCGAGGCTAAATGGCATTATGTTTGATGAGGTGGGATTGCCACGTCAAGGAGTTGCTGTTTTTGGCAATACGATTCGAGAAAACTATGGGGAGTGGGCTGATCGAAAGCTAATTCACACCTCAACCCATGAGTTGGCTCATGCCCTCAATTTGGTTCACCGATTTGAGCGGGTTGTGGGTCGGGCCGACTCCACCTCATTTATGAATTATGATTGGCGTTATAAGGGCTTTAATCACGGCGAAGAATATTGGCGAAATTTTTCCTTTACCTTTGACCCCGATGAGTTAGCGTTTATGCGACATGGGCCGCTCCCTGCCGTGAGTCCCGGCGGGGAGCCATTCCATAGTATTTGGTATTGGGCTGATGGAGATGGTGGGTATACGCCTTATGCTCTTAATCCAGAGCAGCGTTTGGCAGGCTACAAGTTAAACCTCTTCCCCCCTGAAAGAGGTCCAGTATTTGTCTTTGGGCAACCAATCTTCTTGAAAGTGGAGCTGCGTAATATAAACGGTTGGTCCCTACGATTGCCCTCTATTTTACTTGATCCAAAGGCCAGCTTTCTACAGATTATGATCCGTAGAGTAACTAGTCAAAGGCACGCCCAACCACAAGCCAGTGATACTTTTGTACCATTTATGCAACGTTGTTTTGATTTGTCCCCCGCTGATTACGTATTGTTTAGCCCAGGTACTGCACGGCAAAATAACCTGAATTTGACTTATGGGACTGGGGGCTTTGCTTTCGCTGAACCTGGCACGTATGAAGTTATGGCGGCGTTTGTCATTACAATACGTGGTACACCGCATGATACGGAATATGTGGTTTACTCTGACCCGCTACAAATTCAAGTCGCAGCCCCAAAAACAATGGATGAGGAGCGAGATGCTTTGACACTCTTCCGTGAGGATGTTGGCTTATATTTTGCGTTAGGTGGGGCTCACGATATGGATAAGACTCGCGATGCTCTGGAAGAGGTTCGCGAGAGAAGACAGGGTAAAGCTAAAAAGATTAAAGACCCGATTGTGGCGAATATCATTCGGTGTAAGGGAATTGATACTGGACGCTCTTATGTTCGCTTCCAAGATGGGAAGTTTAAAGAATATATCGGAGATCGTGCTCAAGCAGCTAATCTATTAGACACATTGACCACACAAGCACTCAAAGCTTTCGATGACGACACTGTAGCATCCACCAAATCTCTCGCAAAAAAACATCGCAAGGCAGCAAAATAAATCACCCTAGATTATTGCAATAAACATAAGGAGGTAAACAATGTGCAGTTGTAGTAGTGGTTTTGGTAATGGTATCGGTTCAGCATGTGAAAGTCCGTTGGCGTCTTGGTTGGCCCCTTGGTTACCACCAGAGGATGAAAACCTTCGTAAGGATATTCTTTGTAGCTTGATGGATTATCAAATTAACTGCATTAAAAATCAGTTAGAAGGGGCCGATAATGAACTCAGTCAGAGGCAGAAGGCTTATTTACAGAACCTGCTTACACATCTCCAGGAAATACAAGGAAAGTTAGTTTGTTCTTAAAAAAGTAAGGCAAAATGGAGAGAGGTTCTTCACGTGAAGAACCTCTCTTCTCAATTAAATAGCCTCAACTACTCTTGCCGCCCACTCTTTCCAACACCGGCTCCAACGTATCAATCGTAATCAAACCGCCGACATCGGCATCATCCGTATCCCGCTCAAGCAGCAAGAACAACACGATCCGATACTCCGCGCCAGCAGGCAGGGTCGAGACCAGGTCCTGACTAATGTCAGCCTCCACACACGGCCCTTGGGGGAGGTCAAGCAAGGTGGTTTCACCACCGTGATGCACCAGCACCGCTGCTCGCGCCCCCTCATCCGCAGAAACAAACCCATCCAGCCGGAGCCGCACCTTGAGGTCAAGCTCAGTTTCAACCGGCATCGCAATCGAAACCACCTTGGTGGCAATCCGTCCTCCTTTTGGCCCACCCAAATCCATCACCAAATCATCAAAGATGAGGGTGACCACTTCACCATCAGGCGAAAAACTCGCGACAAAGTTCACCGCATTTTCTAAGCGAGCCGCCCCTTTAAATTTGAAATCTTCTGCCATATTGGCCTCCTCTTGATACCTACCCTAATTTCACTATGTTTAATCATAAGTTTAAAGTAGACCCACTGTCAGTGGCTTATCAAAGGTATCTCATTGTTTCTCGAATGTCTCCTGGGTTTTCTTGGGAGGCTGTCAGGGGAAAAGAAAAAGGACAACCGGGGCTGTCCTTTGAATTAACTATTTTCAAATATCAAAATTTACTTTAAACAGGATATTCAAATACCCTCGATCCGAACTGTTGTTGCAAATCAGCACTCCAACTTAACCTTAATGCCTCAAACAGTGCCCTCACACCTAGATCATTCTGTCTAATATTTTCCTCTAGTTGAATTAAATCATCCCGAATTAAACTATCAGGAGTATTAGCAGCAATTAATCGATTGAGTGAATGGACTGTAGTATAATCATCATAATTACCTGACAGTAACCCGTATTGAGTATAAACTATCCGCAGAGCATCCCATACATCTTCCAAACTTGCCTCTCGCCCCATCTTGACAAATCGAATTAGTCGAAAGGCAGGGTCGCAGATCAACTTCAGAAAATCATTCGCATAGGTTTCTCGATCTTGACCAATGGCTTGGTCATAACGTTCATAAGCATGACGTGCTAAATAACGCCGAACATATTGAACGGTAGAAGGTGGCAGTAATTTAACCTGATTATCTTCTGAAGATAATTGTAAACAGGTATTTTCTTCCTCAGTCTTTGCCAACCGAGCAACCCAATTTGTTCCTCGAAGATTATTCCAATCAATCTTATCCTCGCCAGTTGCATTTTGACAGGCTTTAAAGAGCAAATCATGAGGATTTATATCTGTACTGTTATTAGGTAATCTATTAATAAAGTATTTCTTGATTTTTGAATGAAAGAAGGCCAATTTCTTGTCAGGAGTGATTTCATCGGCTTCATTTTCTTCGAAAAAATCGCTAAATAATCGTTTAGACCATTTATACAATTCGAATATTTGACTAACGGGCACATTCATAATGGCAGCTATATCACAAATACTAATAGGGTCATAGGTTGAAGCAATGATAGTAAAGAAATGTTGGGTGTTCAACCGCCTCTCAACTCTATCCCTTTCTTGAATGATCGAAATAAACTTTTCTAAAAGAGACTCGAATTCTAATTCAGGATTTCGTAATGCTTCGACAATTTCAAGCCCTCCCTTAATTAATGTATTTGGCATACTTAAGATACTTGGATCGGGTTCGATGCTTCTTGAGCTATTTATCCTAATTAGAATTTTTAGGAGTTCAGATTCCAATTCGTTTAACAATTTTTCTCTATCATTTTTATACTCTGTAAATCTTGTGGCTCTTTCCTTTAAATCTCGGGATAACTCATTGTCCACTATATCCGGCATCATTTCTGTAAGAGATAGCTGATTAAACTCTCTCATAAAACTTTTGGATGAATCCAGTAGTTGCTCTAAAAATTCTGTCTGCACTTGGAGTGGTGGATTAATAACTTGAATATTTTCTTTTATACCTTTATATGATTCTTCCTCATTTTGAGATAGTTTACTTAGTTCATCAACGAGAGTAAGTGCAGCCGTATATGGATCTTCCGGGTCTCTACTCGCTACACTCACAGAAGTTTGTCTGTGTTGAGCCTCCTCTAAAAGACTCTCAAAGGTTCGTTTTAGCATGCGTCCAAATAAAGGAGTATTTGCATCCCTCAGATCGATTTCCGTTTTAATTAGCCAATCTGGTCCAGTATATTGATGATGGGTTAAATGACGAATAGTTTCATTAATCTGTTGACTTTCATCATCTAAGTCTCCGGGGGTTTCTGTAGTCAAAACAAATCGAGCTAAATTATCGAGTTCATCCCGAAAACGAAATAGTAAGTTTAAGATACTATTGTTTCGGCTTTGGCCTTGGGGAACTTGATTGATGCCATCAATGATAACCACAGGTGCAATGTATTCTAAATTTAATTTTTTAAGAAATGCCCTTAACTTATGTAGGGGTTCAAGAACAAAATAACGTAGCGCATCCTCAGCGTTACTTACAAGTAGTGGGTATTTTTCCGGATGACACAATTCTCTATAATTTTTTTCAAACGGAATTTCTTTAATCAAAAGTTGTGCTTTATACCAATCAAAATATTGTTCTAATTGAGGAATAAGTGAAGCACGAACAAAGGTTAACGGATCGTCTGGATCAAGAGGTGTTAGTTTCTCGTCAAGTGTTGCTAGCTGCTCATTCTGACAAAAATGATATAAGATTTTAGGGAAAATCTCAGAGTTTTTAAGCTCCTTCAATAAGATTTGAATTTGTGCCGTTTTTCCTATCCCCAACTGCCCTTCTACTAAATACCATCGGCTATGAACCTTACGTCCCCCCTGTTTAATCCAAGCTATTAGAACGTTACGATCTACCAGATGTACATCAGGGGGATCGTTATTAACCTTGTCTATTGCCTTATCAAATTTTTTTATTAATTCATCGGAATGCCACAACAACTTTTCTGGGATCAGTATACTATCTAATCCCCTCAAAAAAAGTCTTGGATAACCAAATTCAACACTATGTATTCCTCTTCGATCAGAAAAAATATTATTTCTAGCTTCGACAATAGATCGCTCAAGCCCTTGAAGTGGCCAACGAGCAAGGGCTTTGTAAAAACCTTCTACAAATCGTTGAGCTGCAGGAAAATCTATCGACCTAGACATTCCTATCACAACTGGAATGCCTTTAACCTTATGGAGATTAAGACCTACACTCTCGTTATTCGTATCTCCTGCGCCGCCAGAGGAACAGTTTAAAAGCACGACCGTTTTCAAACGAGATAGATCTAAATCGTTTAACATCATTGGGGTTAATTCCCCGCCCTCTCCCTTCAAAATCAATTGGCCTACTGGGCCGCCATGGGCAGTAAGATGAACAAAAGGCTGGGTTTCCAGAGCACGCTTTACATTATCTGATTCAGCAATCGGTTCCTCAATACCATCTCCAAGATTCTTAACATCCATTACTAGTTTCAACTCAAGCAACGCTTCAGTAAAACGATTAAATATATTTTTTCCTTCTGTTTGTTCACTGCCTAAATAAGACAAATACTCCATATTAACTTTGAAGTCATTGATGGAGGCCGTCGTAAGATCAGAAGGGGATAGAGGCGGCAAGGAATGAACAATTGAAATATCATCTCTAAGCCCCAAAAAAAAGTTAGCCGGTGAGAATTCAATGTGAGGCGGTTCTAGGTACATGTATTCAAATAAAAGATTTAATAATTTTGCTTGATCACCATCATCTGGATACAAAAGACGTAAACGCACATTTTGAGATTTGATAGATTGAGGATTCTTATCTGGCCACCAAAAATCTATAAATCGAGAACGAATAGTTGGTTCAGGGCCTTTATCTGGCAATACCATATCCGCTATATCTTGCCCAATGGATTGGAGAATTTCAAACCTATCCCAAGCTCCAATTTCAAAAATATAATCTGTCACTTTTGTATAGATTGGCTCTGGATCTGGTATTATTTCCTCGTCAAATATAATTTCTCCTTTTTCTTCATCAAAGGGTAGCTGTCGTACCCCTAATTTATCTGTATCTCCAACACCATCTCTATCTTTCCAAGTCAATTGAAGAACAAAAGTCTTATAAGATTGATCAAATTGACTCATGGCGACACCCCTACAATCCTTGTACGTACCTGTTCAACAGTTGGTGTAATTTGGTGTAACATATGCCAAACAAGAATGCCATATGTTGCAAACTGTAGGTTAGTCCAGGCTGTTAGGTATTGCTCATATTGCTGCCTAGCATTCTCTTCTGAAGTTGCAGGTGAAAATTTAAAGTCAAGTTTTTCGATTAATCCTTCAAGACCAGGATGAGGAATAGTGCTTGATCCATCAAAACAACGTGGATAGATAAACATCAATTGTTTTTCATTGACTTCAAGCATAGCCACCATTCCGCGGATTAATTTACTTACCTCGTCATCATTAAACGCTAGGGCTTTAGTTAGCAAATCTTCAGATGACTCCATGGAAGATTGGGGCCAATGATAAGCCCTTAACCAATTACGAAATTGATTTGCATTGATATTCTGTGGCCAATTAATCGCTTTTATTTTTGTCAAGCGGCTCTTCGCTTTCTCAAACCACGCCTCAAACTCACCCGCAGTTTCTCCTTGTAAAGCCATTATCAGATCAGGGGAATCTTCCCCCCAAAAACCATCAGGAAGTTTGTCAGAAACTTCTCCAGCCCATATCTCCGCAATTAAATATAGCGCCTTTTCAATATATATTTTTTTGTTGGCATTGGGGGAGGGGTTTGTAAATTGAATCAATTGACTGGAAGTTAGAAATTCCGCAGAGGCGAGACAATCCACGAGGCAACTTTTCATATCAACTTCTCTAAAATCTGAAAATATTTCATTAAAACTTTTCAGAAAACGAAATAAAATAGGTGTACGATATCTAGATTGAGCCATTCTTATCGTAAGAAAATTTTCTGTTAGAATAAAAGACCTATTGAATTCCTGCTCAAAGATACCGCTCAAACTATCAATAACAACATTTTCTGACGTCATACTTGCGTCTCTAGCTTCACTACAGGTCTTATAATTAGGTATATCATACTCTAACCAATTTTCTTCTGAATTATTTTCATCAGTCCAAGCAGCAGTCATATGGGATTCAGGTAAAAAGCATTGAATTACCGTACGGTTCACGCCGTTCTCGTCCACAATTTGAATTTCCCTACGTACTACATCATCCTCATTCTCAGATGGGTACCGCCAAATTGCATTTTCGGCTAATGGGACTAAAGCAGCATTTAATAAAACTATACTATGATAGAATTTCATCCATAGTCTAGCTACCTTAACAACCTCTTGTATCTGTTCCTGCACAAGTCCTCGTATAGCCTGATCTGATATTTTACCTGCAAGTCCAGCAAGCAAATCATTCAGATGTTGCTGTTCTTGCTTCAATGCTTTAAGCAAATCTTCTTGCTTCACAACCCACATTGGACCTCCCGCCGAATTTTTACCTCCCATTGTTACGCCTCCTGTAAAGTATTATGAAGATTTAAAGACAAAAATTAACAACTAACACAGTATAGAAAAAAAAGACTCTCTAAAGTTACCTATTGGCTATCAATATATCTCATACATCTACTAATTGATCCGGGTCACCCTTTTCTAAAGTCTGAATTAATATTTCAGCGGATTGGCGAAGATCAAACATTTGACTGGGAGCCAAATCTAAAACCTCTCGTAAAGCAAATAGGGCCAATTTAGGGTTACCTTTTTTTAAATAATTATCGGCCTTAACCCAAGCACCCATCGCTGCCTCATGAGATAATACTGGTACATGGTCTAACGGATGAGTATGTTCTAGATGCAAAAGTGACTCATCATAAAGTCCAAGAAGATTACATCCCCTAGCTAAATAAAGATGAGTAAACGCCTTGGATAAAATATCATCATTAATTTCTTGAAGCGCTAGTGCCTTTTCTAAAAGAGACATTGCTTGTTCAACATCGCCTAATTCCAACCACGCCTCCCCCAGATTTGTTAGACTTCTAATCTCAAGAAAACGATTCCCGACAAACTGGGCTAAATTGATAACAGGTTCATAATGTATGACAGCAAATTCCCAATCTTTAATCGCTGTCCCTACATAACCCAAGGCAAATCGCAAATTGGCCTCACCCTGTTGATCTTTTCGCGCTTGTACTAAAGGCAGTCCTTGTTCTATACAAGCTATCGCTCCTTCAGCATCCCCCTGTAGACTTAGTAGGTTTCCCAACGCAACTACAGCTTCGATTTGTCCTTCATAATTTTGAACTAGGCGGTAATTTTGTAATGCTTGCTCTAACCAAGTTATAGCATCTTCTAATTTGCTCATTTCCATTAAAAAACGTCCCATATCGAGTTGAGAACGAGCCTGTAAAGTCCGATTTTTACTTTTGTCGGCCAAAGTCATCGCCTGCTCAAATAATGGTTGGGCAGCAGAAGGGCGTCCAGTATTAAGCTGGATTTCGGCCAAAGCCTCTAACCAAATAAATTCAGCCTGTGTGTCATCAATCTGTTGCGCAGCCTGATAAGCTTTCTCTAATAGAGAAAAACTTCGCTGCAAATAGCCTCGTGTTCGAATAAAATCGCTCTTCTCCCACAACGCACTGGCTAATTTCAAAATCCCCTCATCATCATACTCTCCCAACCAATTCCCTACACGAAGCAAATTACCGCTCTCAATTTCTAGTCGCTCATACGCCTCAGCATCTCGTCGGGCATTCTGCTCGGCGAAGGTTAGATAGTAATCAGCGTACAAGCGCTCGCGATCTTCGAAAAATTCAAGCCAATTGGGTTCGTTTGTCATTGAGTTAGCTCCATTTCTTTACAATATCGGACAGGATGAAGTAGTGGGTGAGGGAGTGGAGGGTGTAGCGGCGGGCGGTGAGATCGCCGAAGGTGTCGACGAGAGAGAGTAGGATCAGGTGGTCGAGGGCGAGTTGCAGGATATCGGGCGGGAGGTTGCAGACGGGACCGAGGGAGGTTTCGGTGCAGCCGTTGGCCAGGTCGAAGACGGCCATCGAGACCAGGGTTTGTTTGGCTTCGATGGAGAGCATATCCCAGGAATGTTTAAAGATGAAGCGGTAAAAGTCGTAGTTGGGACCGGCAAATTTGGCGGCGCGAAGATTGCTGAGCACCCGCTCCAAGGGCCAGCGGCTGACCTGCCCGATGACCAACTTCATCGCCAGCGGTGCACCACCGGTCACGTTGTACATCTCCAGCAAGGCCTCCTGGCTGGCCTCAGTGACCAAATCAATGCCCCGCTCCTCGCTATCCTCACGGAGAAAGGTCAGGCCCTCGGCCTCAAAGAGACCGCCTAGATCGAGGGTGAAGGTCCGTTCGTGGCGGAGTTGATGACGGCTAGTGATCAGCAGCTTGCTCTGCCCCAGCAGTTGGAACAACTCATCCACCACAGCCTCGCTCTCGGCCACGGTTTCCAGATTATCCAACACCACCAACACTCGCTGGGTCATCAGCAGATGTTTGACGGCAGGCTTTTTCTGCTCAAAGGGCAGCTTGGGGATGTCACGCCGATCACATTGTCGGCCGATTTCGTCGAGCAGTTGCTCAAAGGTGACATCGGACACCTCGGTTTTGTAGACACCCTCGCCGACAAAGCGCTCGGTCTTGGCGCTGGTCCAGACGATATGCTCAAAGAGCCGCTCTTGCCAGCAGATATCCATCGCCTCTTGTACCAAAGTCGTCTTACCCATTCCGCCCAAACCAATCACCGCAATCAATGGCTTGCGGTCAGGCTCGCGCAACGACTCTAACAGCTGGTCTAATTCCGTCGACCGCCCAATCAAACGTTGGTGAGTCTTGCCCGGAAAATGCAGTGGGATGGGGGGTGGGGGGGACAGGGTGGGTGGGGTTGTTCCGTTGGGTGATGAGACTGCGGTGACAATCGCACCATTACCATTGGCGGTAATATTGGCTGGAGCAGGTGCCCCGATTGGCGCAGGGGTTCCTATTTGAACATACCGGCTGAAGGCCTGTTGAAATTCCTCGTTGGGAAAGTAGTGGTTGATTTCAGCAAAGCGATCAATGGGCAGGTGGGTCAACTTGGCCAAATCAATTGCCTCGGCGGCGGTGCAGCGCTCGTGGCGGGTTAGGCCTTTGGTAAAGGCGGCAATCACGGCCAGTGTTAGCTCCGGGGCAATGGCCGGGGTTTGGTCATACCGAATAAAGCGATTTTCAAATTTAGCCCGATTGATATCGCAGCCCTCGGCCTGTATCCGAGCCACAATCTGCTTGATGCTTAGGTTAGATCGATCACGCCAATCACTGATTAACGTGACAATCTGCTCTTTCTGCTGTTTTTGCACAATCACTCCCGAAATAATCAATTACATAAAACTACTTTATTTGAAATACTCAATATACTTAGACGCCAAATAAAAAACTCCCCTGGGTTCCTACGCAGAGCATAGGAACCAGATGATATTGGCCCCCAAAGGTTTTCATAGAAACCTTTCCCCTTTGGCGGATCGCGGGGGCTATTGAAATGTTTATCCTACGGATATTTTTGTTGGTTTCACGAAGTATTGCGTTGGCTGGTACGAATATGCGAAGCGAAGTTGTCGTATCCTATGGTCAGTTTCTAGCTCGAGCCCAAATCAACCATTGGGCCACGGATAACTTGCAAGTGGGTGGCAGAAAAAGCCGTTCTGCAACAGAACAAAACTCTCTACCACCTAGGATTTCCTAATCTGATGGCCTCCTAACCATTCCGTAGGAGGAAATCATGTTGTCAAAGAAGAATATTGTTAAGGTTTTTGTTACACTCTCATTGTTGGTTGCACTAACTGGTGGAACAGGTGTTGTGGCTGATGCTTTCGGGCTGAACCTGATGGGTCAAGCGCACGCGTGTAATAGCCAGGGTAGCTCTGGTGGTGGTTGCTAAGACAGGTTTTGATAAAAAGGGCGAGGGGATATTCTTCTCGCCCTTTTTATTTTTCATCAATTCCCTAATCACTTCCTTTTATCAGTCGGGTGAGCCGCTGCTGAAACTCTTTTAGCCTGACCTGTGACTGATAAAATTGCTTCAGATTTGGCTGACGTTCAAAAACTAGATCCAGCTCATTCATTTGATTTACCGCACCGTCTCGCTCTTTCTTGATCAAATTATACTCCACCAAGGTCAATAAAATCTCCATTTCCCGACGAGCATTTTTTTGATGACGCGCAATCGCCAAAGCCGTCTTTAAGTAAGCGTGCCCCTCTTTATACTTTCCCTGTCGGGCACAGGCCCCCCCCAAATTATTCAAGGCAATACATAACTGGGTCGGTTGATTTTGCGCTTTGAAATATACTTTGGCATTTCTGGCGCAAATCTCAGCCTGAGCCGGATTATCCTTTAAGGTATTGTAAACATAGGCTTTATTCGCCTCAATAAGGTAGAAATTGCTCTGGGCCCCAATCGTCTGCGCTTGTTCTTGGGCTAGGGCATAATAACTTAAGGCATCATCGGGAAATCCTCGATTTGTCTTGAGCGTACCTAGATTGATGTAGCCCCGCATTAGACCATAATCATCGGCCATCTCCTGCCAAATCGCACAGGCCCGACTCAGATAACTTTCCGCAATATCAAGTTGCCCTTGCCAAAAATAGATAAGACCGAGATGATTTTCAGTATGCGCCCGGCCGTGATCACTCTCGAGGGTTTCAAAAATTTGTAAGGCGTGGTTACACAATACTTCAGCCCTTTGCCACAGCCCCTTTTCGCCAAAGTAATAGCCCAAATTGGAGCAGGCCCGGGCTTCACTGTAATGATCCATTTGGACCCGAGCCAAACGAATGGTGCGGCGATAGAAATTCTTGGCCTGCTTTTCATCACCCTTATTAAACATCAGCCGGGCAGACATAATCAGCAAATTAATCGTCCCGGGGATATCTTCCACAGCCTCAGCCACGACCAAGGCTTTGCTCAAGACCTCTTGCCACACATTCCAATACCCCCGCCGTTCCATATAGGAGGCATAGGCCGTAATGAGTTGATAGGTTTTAGGCCAGCAAATTGCCCCGAGTTGCAACCCAAATGAGATGGCTTTGATAACATTGGTCCGCTCATCGTCCCAAATGCTAATGTCTGCTTGCTCGGCCTCATCTAGCCAGGTTAACCAATAGCTCAGATTAACCCGGATGCTTTTTTCAAAAAATTGAATTCGATTTTGTCGATTGGTTAAACTGACGACTGCCATGCAATGGCCTCTTTGAGCAAGAACGTTTCGGTTAAACGATGAATGGAATAGCGACGCTCATCAAGATCGCCTTCAACTTGCACAAGTGAGAGGGTGGCCAATTGTTGTAATGCTTGGTGTAGGTCAGTTACATCGAGTTGGCAAAGGCTCAAAAGCTGGTTCAGAGTGCCTTCCTGGGTCAGCGGCATAATGAGTAAGGTTTGTTGACTAACCTCATCTAACATATTCCACGCTTGCCAATAAATATAATTGTAGAGGTCGGTGACACTTTTTCCACGCGCTTCCTGTAAGTTACTCAAAACTTGAGAAAGCGGCAAAAATGCGGTTTGTCCTACAATCAACTTCAAGGCCAGCGGGTTTCCGCCAACAATATCATAAATTCGCTGCAAATCGGTTTCGGAGGCTTTGGCCAAAGGTCTCAGGCCGCGCAATCTTGCTTCGTGCCGAATGACTTGATAGGTGTCTGTTCGGCTTAAGGCATCCAAAGTGATGCAGTAAATATCAGGATAGGCCCGGAGACTATAACGGCTGGTCAGTAATACTTTGCTGGGGTTCGCAATGCCCCACAGTAAGGGCAGGAGGGTCTGATAGTCAACCACCGTTTCCAGGTTGTCAATAATAATCAAATAAGGGGCTTGCTTTAACAACCGGAGAAGGGTCTGCTGCTTTTCCTCAGAGGGTTGCGCCAGCACATGAATTTGTCCCAATTGCTGAAGCAGGCTGTCGATCAAGGTCTCGACTGTTAAAATCGGGGTATCTGTTCCGGTCAGACCAATGCCTGGGAAAAAATCACGGGGCTTCGCACTGACCCAAGCGACATCCTGAAACCGATTGATGAGTTCCCCGCTTCGCACCACACTATTGGCCAAAGCCGTCTTCCCAATCCCCCCTAACCCTTCAATTGAAGCCAGCCAAGGGGTTTCCTGCGGCAATAAATGGTCGAGTAAGGCTTTTCGCTTCGCTTCGATGCCAAAGAGTTCTGTTTCAGCCGGCAGTTTAAGACGTTTTTCCAAAGACGATTGATAAACCTCTCGGGCCTGAATCTCTTGGGTTTGTACGATCAGGGCCAGTTGTTTTAAGGCTTCTTGTTGCTTACGATATGCGGTTGATTGGCCAATATTAAGTCGATTGGCAATGGCGTGCATCAGCAGACCATCCAAAAAATGTTGACGGAGCAGATTGGCGCTGTCTTCGTGCTCTGCGGTCAACGTCTCAAGGGCAGCCCAAATAATATCATTGGTTGCCCGTCTGGCATTTGTGGCACCGCTCAATCTGGCCTGTCGAAATAGCTGTAAATAATCAAGTGGGCTTTGATCCGTGTTGGTCTCGTGCCAAGATTTTAGAGCAGTATGAATATCATCTTTTAATTTTGAAAGTGGGATATCTGCCTGCACGCTCGACTCCGTATGTTTTTACGGTGATCAAGAGTAGCATAACATACCCACAAGAAAAAAACAATAGCCTACGCGAACAAGGAGAGATACATGAGAGTCTCTTGAGAGATTTTGAGAGTCAGATTAGAGGTAGAAATGTTTTGTTTCGAGTATACTGGGATCAGTAGCTTTAACATTACCAAAATCTTTCTGTTTATTCCAAGAATAGATAATGGCTCAATGGTAAGTGATGAGGTGTTATGTCATTTCGAACCCGTGAGGGTGACAAATCTTCTAGATCGGTCATTGTACAAGCTCAATTTAGAAGATATCGCGGCTCGTTCCGACGCTCCAGCGTTGGACTGCCTAAACAGACGCGCTGTGTCCCCTCGGGGCACTCTGCATAGCGGAAATGCAGCACGCTGGACCCGTTGTCAAAAAGTGATACCGTTTCGAGCCGTAGGAGTAACCAGAAGTAACAGCCTCTATTTACACAGGCTCGGGCCAGGACCTTAGCCAGAATCCTTGACCAGGTTAATACTATGTCCAATACCAAACAATACGTTTTAGTTCTGTGGGGGGATGGTTTTGATGAAGCTGTGGCGACAATTTTGATCACTGAACTTAGAGAACTTGGGCTGTTGGTCAAAGTTGTAGGCTTAGCCCCTGGCCAAATCAATGGCGCACGCGGCTTGGCCCTTGTCTCCGATTACACCTTGGATCAGGCCTTGGCCCTGGCCCCACACATCATTAGTATCATTATCCCGGCCGTATCCCGTTGGGGCGAAAACTTCAAAAATGATCCTCGCTTGCCCCGGCTCCTGGAGCAAACGCTGCAAAACAAGGCCACGCTTGTCATTGGGGATTGGGATGATACGACCGCCTCCCACCTCGGCCTCCCCACGCCCGCCCAAAATCAACTGATCATCTACCCTGCCATCGAAGATCTGGTGCAGTTTGCCCGTGACTTTGCCGAATCGTTGTTAACTCAATTGCTGTAACCCGCCAAAAAAAATTGAACTTACTCAACAAGGGCGTGATTGCTATCAATGATCACTCTATTTCCATACGCCGAACGAGCAGCATAGCCTAAAATTTGGTTGTTCTTGAGCAGAATAAGCAATTGACCTGTTTCCCTCTTGTAACCATTCGGGGTCAGCACAATACCTTTACTCAATAATGTATCTGTTAACTCTTCCCAAGTTGCAAACTGGTACGTATCAACACGTTCAATTGGCTCAAAAATACACTTAAACCCATCCATAGGCACAAGTTTTTCTTGATCCCGCCCCCAATCATCTCGGTAATTTCTTGATAAAACTTCCATAGTTCAATCTCCTAAACGCTTGTCGGAAGAGATGATTCACCATAACTCCACACCCCCTACTCATCCTCCCCCAGCAACGCCTTTAAGTCCCTGATATTACGAGCACTGTCAGTTGTATGCGGATGATTCGCACCAAATATACGCGTTTGTATATCGAACGCTTGTTGAAAGTAAGGTAGTGCTGCCTCATAGTTCCCAAGATCTTTATGGATATACCCCATATTGCTGAAGCTGGTCGCTAGATCAGGCTGATCTTTATCCAGCTTGTTTTGGTAGATGATGTGGGACTGCTCAAGATAGGTAAATGCTTTGCGATAATCCTTCATGAGTTGGAGTATCGACCCTAAATTGTTAAGGCTTTTAGCAACTTCGAGATGTAGCTTTTCTAATCCTTGTTCTCTAATCGTCAAAGCACGCTCATAATATTGATAAGCATCTTCATAGCCTCCTAATGTTTGAAATAAGGATGCTAGACTATTAAAGTAAATTGCAGTGTCAGGATGATTTACGCCCAGAGCTTGTTCCTTTATCTTTAACGCTTGATTATAGTGCTCCAAAGCCTCTTCATAATCACCTATCGCTTGAAGTATCTGTCCGATATTGTTGTAAGCCGTTGCTAAATTAGGATGATCTCCTCCGACAGCTTTCTCCTCAATCGCCAAATTACGTTTAAGATAAGACAGCGCCTCCTCATAATCACCTAGCTGATATGCGGCCACCCCAAGATTATTAAGGGTTGGGGTCAAATCATAATGGTCTGAGCCTAGCACCTGTTCCCCTATTTCTAAGGCTTTCTTGTAATACGTTTTAGCCTGTTCATAATCGCCCCGCTGCAATCGCTTCAATCCTAAGTCCCTAAGCCGATCAATTTCTGTTTTGCTTATACGGTCCGGGTCAAATTGCGCAGTGATGGCATCTTGTAACGCACGTGCCGCTTTTAGAATATCTACATCGTGATCCACACCATATTTTGTCACAATTTCATGTAAAACAAGTTTGTAGCCTTCCGAATTTGGGCTGGCTTCAAACTTATCAACCACCTCAGCCACAGGTTTAAACTGTTCCTGTAGTTTTGTTTTGAGCACTCTATAGGCATCCTGACCTGGTGTGTCATCATCCTGCTGGGTTCTGGTCGATATGCCATACGCGATACTTGTCGAAATGGCTGTTGTCACAAAATCCATCAAGTTCTCCTAATACGTTTATCAGCCTCAACCTATTATATCCATTTTACTATCTCTAACCTAATTTTACTTTGATATTTTTCATAAGTATTCTAATTTCTGAAGATGTATGACACGCCTACTCAGCAGCTTCTACTCTTAACCTTGGCCAATGGTAATAAAGCTCTAATTCTTTCATATTACGAATACTAGAAATTGATATACCATTTTCCAGAATCATCTCAATATCCTCTATCTCCATTAGAACATCTGGTGGCGTACTAAGACCTTGTGCCGCTTGTCTCTCTTTGAGTATTTGTAGTCTTTGCTGATGAGCTTGAACAATGAGATTATTAGCCAGTAAGGTAGGTTCTTCTCTTCTCGTAAGCCTATCTATATCAATTTTCACGTGCGGTGGCGTACTAAGACCTTGTGCCGCCAGTCTCTCTTTTTGAATTTCGAGAACACGCTCATCAAAGCTACCTGATGGAAGAGGTTTGTGGTCTCGAAGAGCTATTAAGTCTTCTCTTTCTATTAAGGTTTTAGGGTTTGTATTAATACCATATATAGCTATTTCTTCCTCTAGAGCCTGTAATCGATCTTGCCCAGCTTTCGTTAAACAATTATGAACCAACATCCCTGCTGCAAAGTACGTATGCGGCCCAGCGACCGTGAAGTTGTACACCGTCTCCGGTTCAGCCAACTCCACCCTCTCGATAGATAGCACCTTAGCCGTACCCCCATCGGCCCGACGCAGGGTATCGCCAATAGCCAAGTTCTCAGCCCAAATCCATCCTTTAGCCTCGACGTAAATCGGATGCTCGGCGGTCACCTCAAGCGTGGTAGTTGTGCTATCATCGGTCTCAAGCGTAATGACGAGAATCTCATCACTAGGATACGCCCAAGCCGTCTCAACCTCAAAGTAGCCTTGTTCCCCCGTTTCAGGGTCTTCCATCAACACATACCTTGTTGCCTACTTTGTATGAATTAGGTTCAAAAATGCAGATAGCTGGCTAAAATATTAGATTAGCCAACTATCTATAAAAAGGGTGTTAATGAAAGGCAGGAAAATAAATTCCGATTACTTTAAAATTAAGATAGATCTACTTATCATTTAGCTCTATCGATGATTAGCTTTTCTAATATAGGTAAAATTTCTCTCATATCATCACGTAAATCAAGTAATTTCTGTAGTATCATTTGAGACCACCAATTCTGAACTTCAACCAATAAAATTTTAGACTCAAAAATATCAATAACCATATTGAGTTGCTCGATCCAGCTTTCTATCATACCTGGCAAAACTCTTGAGATTTTGTTCTTGGACAAAGTAACTGTTTCATATAGACCTTGCATCTCATCTACAATTTGCAGAAATTTATCCACTCCTTTCTGTAAGAATTTCTGAATCTCATTTGGAATTTGCCCTTCATCGAATACCTGTGACCAATTTTCTATTGGTAAACGGAGTTGAAGAATACCCTCTCGAAACCATATCTGAATAGCTAAAATACAAAACTCTTCAGAAAAATCATCTTGTGTAATTTCGTCACTTTTATACCGATAACTATGCTCTTCATACCACCTAAATAAGTGTCCTTGATATCCCATTTGTCTTTATCACCTCACTACTTTTTAATACCTGTAAATATCGTGACTTCTTTGGATCCGGTAAGATGACCTTCAATACCTAAATCTTTTCGTGGAACATCCAATAATACTTCGCCCGACATTCCTATTCTCGATTCAAAATGTAGTTGGAGACGATTAAGTTCAAGTGGTTGACGAATGGAAACATCACCAGTCACTATAATTACTCTTCCACCTGGTTTTGCAATTCTAACAGCTTCATCCATTGTGCTATCTATTTTACTTGGGAATGGTGCAAAACTCGTAACTAGATCAGCACTCTCATCAACAATCACTTTGGAAAAGTCGCCCCAAACAAATGACGCATTTGAAGGTAATTGTTTCACACTTGATAGCAAATTTGGAGCAAAATAATCTAATGCCCTATCAGAGTTTAAATACTTTATATAATCATCTATAATATCTGGGTCACCAAGAATATCTACACCTATTACATTAGCTTCCGGGTAGCGCGTAGCTAATTCAGACAATCCAGCAAGCGGAAAGTCAACACTACCACCCGATCCTAAATCGATAACCACTGAAGGATTATCTGGGAAAAGATTGTCAAACTTATTAACATCATCAAGACTCCCACTTCCCCCTCGAATCGGTCCACGACCTTGGTTAATCGCTCGGCGAATGGCAGGATTACTGGTATCAACTCCAGCTTCAGCCCAAGCTTGAGCAGCCTTTGTTCTTTTACTAAGGTTAGCAGATGAGCTACTGTTCGTCAATCGTTCTCGAATATTACCACCTGTACGAGGTGCATTGCCACCTGTAAACGCATCCAGATTATCCAACCGGCTTTGCACCTGCCTATCATCAATCCGCTGGCTCAACGCGCCACGGCCCGAATTATTCGACAACGCCTCACGAGTCTCAGCCGCACTACGTGCTGGACGGCTACCACCCGTGAACTCGTCTAGCTGATCCAGACGATTGCCACTTGCCGCATTGTCCAGGCTTTGCGCCCCACGGGCACTATCCAGCTTGTTCAGGCCCTGCAACTGACCTTGGCGCAGCCCTCGGCCTGCATCTTGGGCATCATCTAGCCGATCTAAGCCTTTACCGCCTTTAACAACGTCTCCAGCGAAGTCGGCCTTGTTCACAGCGTGGTTCAGCAAGCGGCCGGCTTGTCCGATCTCATCCAAGATGGTGAAGGCCCCTAGCAGCCCCGCTGCAATATAGGCCGTTTGCATCGCTGGACTCAGCTTATTCCCTGCCAAGTCACGGCCCGTCAGCCCCTCAATCACACTCTTGATATCCCCAATCACTGGGATCAGGTCCAGGGTCAGACTGACCCCGGTTCGAACCTCTTTCCACTGCCGCTGGAAATTCTGGGGCATCTGGCTGACCCTGCGTTGGATGGCCCCAAGCGGATCTTTGCTAAATTGGTTCAGGCTATCTCTCGCTGTGTCCCACTGCTCTCCAGCCCAATCTTGCGCTTGGTCAATCCGATGATCGATATACCCCCTGGGGTTCTTGGCAAACCGCTGGGCTTCATTTTTGACTTGATCCGCAAAGCCTTGAAGCGCATCAATCTCATTCGTGATCAGCTCGTGGATGCCCCACAGACTATCCCAGACCGTGCCCCCAGCTCCAGACTGACCACACAAAGATGGACCGTGACCGCCAGAGCCACCGCCGCGCCCCGGTTGACCTCCCGGTGAATTCACGCTGCCCGTACCCCCACCAGGCACCCCCATCGGCACGGCATTGCCGCCGGACATCGGGGCAGCCACGCCACCACCGCCACTGCCCGCCGAACTACCTGTGGCGGGCATCAAGCCACTGGGGTCGGTGTAGTTGACGGGGTTGGCAAAGGCGTAGGTGTAGCGATGCAAGGTACGCGGATCGTTGGCTGTGCCACGCACTTTGTCCTGCTGCAAGAAGCGGCCGGTGGCTGGGTTGTAGGTTCTCGCCCGCAGGAAGAGATGACCTTCTTGGTTCTGCTCCTCGCCCGCAAAGCCGTAGCGGGTTTGGCTCAGGCCGTATTGGCTTTCCACGCCACCAAACGGATCGTAGCGGCGGGTCAGGTTGACCTTGCCCGCCAGATCGGCCGTTTGGCGCACTGAGCCGAGGGCATCGGGGAGGAAGAATTGCCAACGATCATTGGTCAGCACGCCACTGCCGCTGCGATGCTCGCCAATCAAGCCCAGACCACGCAGATACTTGGCCGTGGTGCCACCTTGCTCGGCGGTCAGGACTTGGGACAAGGGCGAGACCACATCCTGTACAAAGTCGGTACGCAGGCCATCTTCGATTTCGGCGATGCGAACGCCGTCGCCATTGTAGAGATAATCGACGTTAGAGGTGCCCACGGTCATCCGGCTCAAGCGGTCGGCGCTGTCGTAGGTGTAACTGGCATAGCCGTCGTCGAGCAAGTTGCCGTTGTTGTCATATTGATAGCTGGTCACCCCAGTCGCACTGCCGACCGTGGTCAACCAGTTGGCTGCGTTGTAGGTGTAGGTCGCTACCTGCGTCCCATTCAGCCAATACGCCAAGCGATTGCCCGCCGCATCGTAGCTGTAGCCGTAGCTTTGGCCGCTGGTGTCGTTGGCTCCAGTTAAACGATAGAGGGGGTCGTAGGTGTAGGTAGTGGTGGTGGTCGTGCCAGCGGTTTGGGCATCGGGTCGGGCGTAGGGAATGAGATTGGTGTTGCTGTTGATATTGCGTATTTCGTATTGCGTATTACGTCCATAGGGTTCGAGCGTCAGTTGGTCGGCCATTGTGGCGTCGGCAGAGGCCATAGCCAGGCCGATACTACCGAAGCAGAACAGGTACAAGGCCAAGGCCAAAGCGCGGGCAAAGCGTTGCCAGCGTTTGCGACGAACCAGCGGTCCGGCGATGACCAATGGAATGAGGAGCATCGCGGTCGGGGCCAAGGCAAAGGGCGATTGCCCAATCGGATTGTGGGCCAATTGAGAATGATCCATTGGCCATTGACCATTATCAATTGAGGTCAGGTAAGTTTCTTCGCCAAGACGCGGACTCTCATCAGGTCCGTAACCGTCGGGCACATAATTGGTATCGGTGATCAGCAGAATCCGGTCCACGAGGAGACCGTTTTCCCGCATCAGCAAACTGAGGGTTTGGACGCCCGTGGTGGTGATCGGAATTTGCTGGGTGAGGTTACGGCTCCAGCCCCATTCGCCCGGCGCAAAGCCTGTCACCTCGACAAGCTGATCGCCCAAGCCGACATACACCGAGTCCGCTGCCGCGCTGTGGGCATAGCCCCGCACCCACACCGTGTAGCTTTCCACCGTTGAGAAATCAATCAGATAGGTGGCTGCGGGGCTTTGACTAATTTCGTCAGTTTGATAGAGCCGAGTGCCACTACCAGGACCACTTTGCAGATAGGAGGTGCCCGTGTAGCCAGCGGTCCCACTCTTGAGGAGCCAGCTGTGTGCCACCCCATTGATCCGCTCGGTAAAGTGCTCACCCTCAATGGTGACTAGTCCGTCCACCTCTTCATAGGTGCCTACGGTCAGGATCAGCGGGTTGGCGATGGTCTCCACCGCCTGGGTGCGATTGCCCACCAAATCGTAGCTGTAGCCGTAAGCGGCTAGCAGTGAGGTGGACAGGGCATCACGATAGGTCAGATCAGTCAATTGGCTGGCATCATCATAGTCGTAGCTGGCCACCACCCCGTTGGGCAGCACCATCTCGGCCAAGCGATTGGCCGCGTCATAGTCGTAGGTACTGACCCCGCTGTCCCAATCCAAAACTTCGGTCAGCCGATTGGCCGCGTCATAGGTGTAGGTCACTTGACTGCTATCGGGATACGTCAGGCCCGTACGGTTACCGTTGGCGTCATATTGATAGCCCACCGTCGCCGCCAAGGCCCCGCTAAAGGTCACATCCGTCACCCGATACAGTTCATCATAATCATACTCGGTGGTGCCGTGGGGGTCGGTCATTGTCAAGCGGTTGCCCACCGCATCATAGGTAAAGTCCACCGTCTCATCGGGCCGAATAATATCGGTCAGCCGGTTCAAATCATCATATTCATAGGTGGTGACCTGCGTTTTGGCATCGGTCATCTCCACCAAATTGCCCACCTTGTCATACTCATACACCGTCTGATGGTTCAGAGCATCCGTCTCGGTTTTCAGCCGATGCAGGCCATCGTAGGTGAAGCTACGGGTATGATCGCGTGGGTCCGTGACATCCGTCAGGTTGCCCACCGCATCATAATCAAAGTGGGTCTGCACGTTGGTCTGGTGATTCTCTGGGCCACCATCCACATAGTTCTGGGTGACCGTTTCCAAGCGGTTCAACGCATCGTAGGCAAAGCGTATGATCCGCCCCTCAGCATCAGTGATCTGGGTTTGGTTGCCCACTTGGTCATAGCCATACGAGGTCACCCGACTGAGCGGGTCGGTCACCATCTCCAGCCGATCCACCGGGTCATAATCAAACTCGGTGCGGTGATTTAGCGGATCGATCAAGGCCGTCGCATTCCCAATCGCATCATACTCATACTGTACGGTATGACTGAGGGGGTCGGTCATGCTGACTAATCGGTTGAGATCATCATACCCGTAGCGCGTCACTTGCGCTCTGGGATCGGTCAGTTGGGTCAGGTTGCCCAGTGCGTCATAGGCAAAGCTGACGCTGACATTGGTGTCAACCGTGACTGGCCCACCCTCTACATAGTTGGCGGTGGTTTCGGTCAGCCGATCCAAGTCATCATAACTGTTGAAGGTCACCGTGGTTAACGGGTCAATCTCCTTGACCACATTACCCACTTCGTCATACTGATACTCGGTCAACCCATTTAAGGCATTGGTCACCTCAACCAGTCGATTCAGGGCATCATACGCAAAGCTCGTCACCCGCCCTTTGGCGTCGGTGGTGCTGATCAGGTTGCTGATAGCATCATACTCAAAGCCACTGGTCACATTGGTCTCGGAATTGATCGGACCCCCATCGATATAGTTCCCCGTGGTTTCGGTCAACCGATCCAGCGCATCATAGACATAGCGGGTGGTCCGATTTTCTGCATCCGTGCTGGTCAGCAGGTTGCCCACTGCGTCATAGCTAAAGGTGGTGGTCCCGCTCAAAGCGTTAGTCACGGTCACGGGACGATACAGTTTGTCATACTCAGTGGTGGTCACCCGCCCCTCAGCATCGGTCACTTCGGTCAGGTTGCCCACCTTATCGTAGATAAAGGTCGTAAGCTGATTGGCCGCATCCTCAATCTCTTCGAGCCGATTGAGATCATCATACCGATATTGCGTCGTGCGCAACAGCGGGTCGATCAACTCGGTTTGGTTGCCCACCTTGTCATACTTAAACTCGGTAATCTGATCTAGGGGGTCGGTCATCTTGATCAGCCGGTTCAGGGCATCATACTCATAATCAATCGTTTGGTTGTTGGGATTGGTCAGGCTGGTTTGGTTGCTGACCTTGTCATAGCCAAAGGTGGTCTCACCCGAGAGCGGGTTGATGATCTTTGTCAGACGATTGAGATCATCATACTCAAAGGTTGATAGTCGGTTTTTGGGGTCGATCACCGACACCTGATTGCCCACCGCGTCATAGCCGTAGCTCGTTTCCTGGTTCACGGGCAAGCTCTATCGCTTGATCATAATAATTCAACGCTTCCTGATACCATCCCTTCTGATAAGCTTCACCACCTCTTGTAGTAAGATCAGTAAGCTGATTAGATGTAGTTGTTCCAAATGGATTAATAATTAGTAGTAAGCCAACGAAAAATATTACACCAGATATTATTCCCAACCCTGTTGTCACTCGTTTATTCGTATTGAATCTTGCATCAAATGATGCAATTACCCCACCAACCCCAATCAATATGCCAATAAATGGTTCAAACCCTGGATCTACCACAAACCAAATGACAGTGACACAAAGTGCCAATACTGTGATAATTCGGACGATAACTTTTTGGTGGAGTTTTTTTGATTGTTTAGCCATTCTTTCTCCTTCTTATTCATATCATCCCAAATTTATCGAATAACCTGCTTATGGTTGGTGGATATTTCGCTCCTATTTTAGCACATCCCCGTTGCTCATCTCAACACCATCCTTAAAATCCTTAAGCTAAATTTGACTCAATTCAAAATCTAATTTATCTTAGTAGAAGATTGCGATTGATACGGTGAAATATCTATCAATTAAACGACCGTACATGTGACCAGCGAGGGTGAAAGTTCACCCCAATACTAGGGTATCAGCTTTACCAGGACCTTGTAACAAGACAAATTTGTTTCTTTTTCTGCCACAGTTGTTTCTTCTGTCTCTGCTACGCTTCTTTTGTCTGCACAAATCCACCCTAATTGAATATTTTGGTCAAACCACATTTCTCTAGGAGGCGATGATGCCGATGAAGAAATTGTTGGTGGCTGTTGTGGGGGAGGGCGACACCGTTGAGTCGTTGCTCTCGCCGCAGGCAGCCGCCAAGTTAGCTAAGGCTGCCTGCCGGGAGCAGCTGTTCCAACGCTTTGCCGCTGAGGTGGTCAAAGGCTCCGAGCTTGAGCCGGAGCAGGCCGCGCCCCACAGCTTGGTGCTGGGCGTAATGGATGAAACGGGCACCCTGTTGGACGGCGGCGTGTCAGCCAAGGCCGTGGCTAAACTGCTGGAACAGCATCAGAAAGAACAGCTCTTTTTGGACTTTGCAGCGGAGATCGCGCACGAAGCCAAGCGGCTGACCAAGCTGATGAATCAGCGTCAGCAATTGGCCCTATCGTGGTTTAACGAGGTGGATGATGACCCAGCAGCTTAAGTTGTGGGATGCGCCCCGCCGTCAGAAGAACGTACCAGGGCTGCCCCCGCCTACGACCGGGCTGGCGATGCACTACAGCGGCTTTCTGGATGAGTCGCTGGGGCGGGCTAACGCCCTGCGGCTGATCCTGACCGGCTACAGCGGTAGCGGCAAAACCACGATGCTACACCACTTTGTCCGCCACGCCTTGCACGACTGTGAAAAGCGATGGAGCGAACTGCTCATTTTGGATGGCAAACAAAGTAGCCTGAGTTGGTACGCCAACCTACCTGGGGTAACCTACTATGGCCCCTGGCAAGTTGACCAATGGGCGCACCGCCTCAAGCAATTGAGCGGCGTACTCAGTGAGCGCTTCAAGCGCCAGCAGGAAGGGGCTGATCCAGGCCGCTGGCTGATCATCGTCGATGAGGTGCAGACGGGCACTCGGGCTAAGAAGATTGGGCAGACCATTCGCAACAGTCTGGACCGTATTGCCGAGCAGTCGGACGCGCTCGGTGATGTGATGATTGTGGCCGCCCAGCGAGAACTCAACGCCATTCCAGTGTCGGTGCGGGAAAATAAGCACGGCCAGCTTATTATGCTATCCAAAGGCTACTACTACTTTAAGCTCGACACTGGACCCGCTTGGTCGGGGCGCGTCCCCGCCATCACCCCTGCCGAGGCGCTGGCACAAGCCCCCAGCATTCACCAACTCAATCTTGATGTTCTCTCCCACACCCTGACCGCCGAACCGCTGCCCCTCCGTCGCTTCCATCCTCGGGTCACACTCTATCTGGGCACGCCGGGGCTGGGCAAGACCTACACCCTGCAAGAGAGCGAGGCCAAATCACGCCGCAAAATTTATGTTAATCTGGCTCAAAATAATCGAGAGGCTTTGATTGAGTTGATTGAGAAGGCTAATGTGATCCTGCCCAACACGGCCACGCTACGCACCGGCGAGCTAGTGGAGTTGGCTGCGCTAGCGTTGCAGGCCGAACCCACCCTGCTTTTATTAGATGATGTCGACCAAGCCAATCTGGAAATGATTGTGGCTCTAGATCGGCTCATCCAAAGTGCCGCCGAGGTCAAACTGGCCGCCAATCGCCCCCAGACCCCAGCCCAGCGGGAGAAGATGGAGATGCTCTATCCCCGTTGCGAGGTCATCGGGCTAGGTCGTCTGGACAATGCTGCGGCTCGCCAACTACTCTGGACGGTGCTGGATCATAGCCAGGTGAAGCAGCCCAAGGCCGTCGAGGCCAAAATCTTGCTGGAAGCGGGCGGCAGTCCCGCCCATATCGTCTCATTGGCCCGTCGCGTGGGCGATGGGCCTCAGCCTGAGCTATCTCATCTCTACCTCCACCAGATGAACCGCACCAGCCTACAATGGCTGTTGATTTTAGTCGGCGTCGGAGCCTTAATCGCCCTCCGTCACTATGTGCACGATTCTTTTTTGCTGTTAATTATGCTCAGTATGACGTATTTTGTGTTGCGTCGGCAGTTGTATCGGGGGTAGACAGAGGATTTCGACCAATGCATCATCATCCTATGCCCCTACGATTCTGTTACCCTGCTACCCCGTTACATTCCCACTTGACACCAAACCCGCTTCGGCAAATAATGGTGCTAACTGTGCGCGATTAGTCCTAATAGGAGAACAGACAATGACTAACGAAGAAGTCAGACAATTAATTAGCCAGGCGATCGAGGAAGGTTGGATTGAGCTTTCCCTTAGATCCAATGAGCTAAGCCAGCTTCCACCTGAGATTGGCCAGTTGAATAACCTGACCACACTTAATCTCAGATTTAATGCACTAAGCCAGCTTCCACCTGAGATTGGCCAGTTGGCTAACCTGACCCATCTTGACCTCAGATTTAATGCACTAAGCCAGCTTCCACCTGAGATTGGCCAGTTGGCTAACCTGACCCACCTTGATCTCGCTGACAATGAACTAAGCCAGCTTCCACCTGAGATTGGCCAGTTGGCTAACCTGACCCATCTTGACCTCAGGTCTAATGAACTAAGCCAGCTTCCACCTGAGATTGGACAATTGGCTAAACTGGACACACTTAATCTCAGATTTAATGCACTAAGCCAGCTTCCACCTGAGATTGGCCAGTTGGCTAACCTGACCCATCTTTCCCTCGCGAACAATGAACTGAGCCAGCTTCCACCTGAGATCGTCCAGTTGAATAACCTGAGCCAACTTTCCCTTAGATCCAATGAACTGAGCCAGCTTCCACCTGAGGTTACTCAGTTATCCACTCTGACCGAGCTTAACCTCGCAAACAATGAACTAAGCCAGCTTCCACCTGAGATTGGCCAGTTGACTAAACTGATCACGCTTTTTCTACACAATAATAAACTTAGCCAGCTTCCACCTGAGATTGGACAACTGAACAATCTGAAACACCTTAACCTTGGCAACAATGAACTGAACCAGCTTCCACCTGAAATTAGCCAGTTGTCCAATCTGATTGCGCTTAACCTTGTGAACAATGAACTGAGCCAGCTTCCGCTTGAGATTGGTCAGTTGGCTAACCTGGTCCAACTTAACCTGAAATCCAACAAACTGAGCCAGCTTCCACCTGAAATTAGCCAGTTGGCTAACCTGATTGTGCTTGGTTTACACAACAACAAACTGAGCCAGCTTCCACCTGAAATTAGCCAGTTGTCCAACCTGATTGCGCTTGACCTCCAAAACAACAAACTGAGCCAGCTTCCACCTGAGATTGCTCAGTTGGCTAACCTGCTCTTTATTGATCTCGCTGACAACAAACTGAGCCAGCTTCCACCTGAGATTGCTCAGTTGACTAAACTGGTCCTTATTAATCTCAAAAACAACAAACTGAGCCAGCTTCCACCTGAGATTGCTCAGTTGACTAAACTGTTCCTTATTGATCTCGCTGACAACAAACTGAGCCAGCTTCCACCTGAGATTAGTCAGTTGGCTAACCTGATTGCGCTTGACCTCAAAAACAACAAACTGAGCCAGCTTCCACCTGAGATTAGTCAGTTGGCTAACCTGATTGTGCTTAACCTTGTGAACAATGAACTGAGCCAACTTCCACCCGAGATTGCTCAGTTATCCACTCTGACCGAGCTTAACCTCAGCAATAACCCCTTGACATCGCCGCCATTAGAGCTGGCTCGGCAGGGCATCAGGGCAATTCGTCAATATTTTAACTCGCTAGATGAGGAGAGCCGAATACTCAACGAGGTTAAGGTGCTATTGGTCGGCGAGGGCGGGGCTGGTAAAACCTCACTTGTTAAGCAGATATTAGGCCAGGAGTTTGATCCTAACGAATTGGCTACCCACGGCATCCTTATCCAGAATTGGCCGATTGACAGGGCGACGCACCCACTTAAGGTGAATCTGTGGGATTTTGGTGGGCAGGAGATTATGCACGCTACCCATCAATTTTTTCTCTCCAAACGCAGCCTCTATATTTTGGTGTTGGATGGACGGCGGGACGAGCGGGCTGAATATTGGCTACAACATATTGAGAGTTTTGGCGGTGAATCGCCGGTGTTGGTGGTCCTCAACAAAATTGACCAGCAACCCGCCTATAACGTAAGTCAGAAATTTTTACAACAAAAATATCCCAACATTCAAGATTTTTTTACTGTTTCCTGTGCCACTGGTGAGGGTTTGTCCAACTTTACTAGCGCCCTCAAGGAGACTTTGACTCAAATCGACCTGCTGGAGACCCGCTGGCCCAATAGTTGGTTTAACATCAAAACCCATTTGGAAACGCACGCCGAGCCATATATCAGTTTTGAACAATATGAGCGGCTATGTGCAGAGGCAGGGATCACCGAGCCGATCAGTCAGGAGGTACTGGTTGATTTTCTGCACGATTTGGGAGTGATCCTGCACTTTAGAGAGTTTGAGTTGGAGGATACCCACGTCCTCGATCCGCACTGGGTCACCACCGCTGTCTATCGCATCGTCAATGCGAAACAACTGGCCCAGCAACATGGGGTGCTACATTTGTCATCACTAAAAACCATCTTGAAGCAAGATACTGGCGATTATTCGTATCCCCGCAGCAAGTACCGTTACATCATCGATATGATGAAAAAGTTTGAGTTGTGCTACGATCTTGATATGCACACCGTCCTAATCCCTCAAGCTCTGGACGTAAACGAGCCAGCTTTTGAGTTTGACGAGACGACCGCCCTCAAATTTGCCTTGCACTACTACGACTTTTTGCCCCCCTCAATTCTGCCGCGCTTTATCGTTAAACGACATCAAGACATCAAAGGTGAGTTGCGCTGGCGCACTGGAGTGGTGTTGGAGAATGAGACCTTTGGGGCGACGGCCGTTGTTCGGGCCGACGTTGAGGCCAAAAAGATTTATATTGCTGTTAATGGCCAAAACCGCCAGGATTATCTGGCTGTGATCCGACTCTTTTTCAAAGAGATCAACGACAGCTTTGAGAAGTTGCGCGTCGCTGAATTGGTGCCTATGCCTGATGATCCTGATGTCACCGCCAATTATCAAACGTTGATGCGATATGTTCGAAAAGGGTTAGATGAATATATTCCCGATGATTCGGAGCAGGTCTACGACCCGCGAGAATTGCTAGGGTTGGTTGATTTTGCTGGCGAAGGGGATGATCCGCTGGCAAAGATTTTAGAATTGCTGCGTAAGCTAGAGCCAGAGAGCACAATAGAGGAGGAAGAAACTTTTTTAGACATAGCCAACCGCGTGTTGGAGTTAAAACCAAATGCGGCTGGCGTGGGTGTCAATATCAATGGTCTCTATGAGGTATATAAAGAGCGACGAAAGAAACGCAAGTAGTAAGTATAACGAGGAGAACCCTACTATGAAAGACCTACTACGCCTCGTGGCGTACATCCTGGCTGGATTGACCAGCCTCAGTTGGGCTATTGCCTTTGGGGCACAGCCCACCATAGAAACGGTGCTGATCGTGCTAACAATGGCCTTAGTGCCGGATTTTATTAGCTTAGTTGGACATTTATTAGTTCAACCACAGATTGAGCGGTGGGTGCATACGATTTGGGTGGTGGCGGTGTTGGGGTTGGTGCAGTTGCTGGTGGGATTGCCGGGAGGCTGGCTGGCGGTGGTGGCGTATGCGGGGCATTTGCTGGTGGATGCGCTGATGGATGTGCGGGGGGTGCCATTGTTGTGGCCGTTTAGTCCACGCTACTTTTACTTTGCCTCGGCGACGAACCTATTTGAGCGGCTGGTGGTTGTGGCAGCTTTGGGTATGGTCTTGATCCTGCCACATCTGACACCGAATTTGAGCCAGGATGTGAGCGGGTTGTTTAATCCAGAGCCAACGGCTGCACCGATCTTGCCCAAGACGGTGACGATTCGGATTCCCCATGTGTATGACTTGGCCTCAGAGATTTTGGTGAAGCCAGGGGATGTGATCAAGGAAGGAACGCAGTTGGCTAATCTTACTACTTATCGTCAATACCAAAATGATTTAATCGAAGTAGATCCGACCAACACAGCTACCCCAACCTCGACCTTCACCCCGACGCCAAGCCCGTCGCCTACCGCGACGACCACACCGACCACCACACCAACCCCTGGGCTGGATATGATGGCGGTGGAAGAGGCATTTGTGAATTTGGAGCGGGCTAGGGTGGTGGCCAGTATCACGGCGGCCCCGCCGAATGCCACCCGTATCTATGAGGTGTGCGACAAGCCAGAAAAGATGTTGCGGCAGTTGTGGCGAGATCAGATTGCCAGAGATATGGCCAAGGCGATGGAGTTTGGCTGGGAGGCGATCCACGTGATGGAGATCGACCTCGACATTTTGGAGGGGGACATCGCTGCCGCCCAAGCTGAATGTGAGCGGTTTGAGGCCTTCACCGAAAATCCAGACACCTCTGCTATTACGTTGGCCCAAATTCAGGTGCAGTTGGCCGAGCTTGATTATCGGCGGGCCTTAGCCACGCCCACGCCGCGCCCGGTCACACCGCCGACCGTCACCCTGACCCCCACGCCCACCCGCACGCCTTCCCCAACGATGACACCCGACCCGACAACCACGCCGGAAGTGACACCCGTGCAGGAGGATGATAGCCGAGTCTATGCCCTGACCGCTGGGTATGTGCAGGATGTGCGGGTGGCCAGTGCCACGGGGAATGAGGCCGTGGTGGAAATTATTGTGGTGGCGGCGAACCCAGCTGAGGTGACCTTGGTGCAGGGCAACAATCGCTTGGAGGCCCAAATCGTGCGGGTGGTGGATGGGGACACCATCGTGGCCGAGGTCGGCGGGATTGAGGAAACGATCCGCTTGATTGGCGTGGACACGCCTGAAACCAAACACCCTACCAAGCCCGTCGAATGTTTTGGCCCGGAAGCGGCCAGCTACACCGCCAGCCTGCTGCCACCCGGTCAAGCGGTCTGGCTAGAGTTCGATCTGGAGCGGCGGGATCGCTACAACCGCTTTTTAGCCTATGTCTGGCTGGATGACCAGACGATGATCAATCAACTGTTAATTCAACAAGGCTACGCCACACCCTTAACTATCAAGCCAAATGATCGTTACGCGCCTGACTTTGACCGGCTCAGCCGTGACGCCCAAGGCCAAGGTCAGGGGATATGGGGAGCGTGTTTGTAAATTGTGATAACCCTCACCCCCAGCCCCTCAGCCCAAATTGGGAGAGGGGAGTAAAAAATGAAAGGAGAGAAAGCTATGAATGAAGAACTGTTGTATCAAACGGTCAAAGGACTGTTGGAAGGGGAAGACGTTTCCCTGGAGGGAAAAGATTTTGAGGATTGGGCCGATACGGTCAATGAGTTGGCCAAGGCTCCTGTGGAGTGGCGGCCTCAACTCTTTCAATCGCTCGATACGTTTCATCGAGGGGAGCTAACCCGACTGTTAGCCAGTTATATGCCCTCCGAAGCGGTAAATGAGCCTCCTGTGGAAGAGATTGAGCTTGACAATTGTCCAGCGTTGCCGACCCACGCCCAACATGATCCGACGCTGGCGGCTGAGGCGTGTCCGTGGTTGGATCGGTATGTTGAATTTTCTAGCCATTGGAGTCCTCGCAGCTACACTGGCTATCACGAGTCCTGCGGTTTGTGGGTGTTGTCCACGGTGGCGGCCCGGCGGGTAGCGTTTCATTTGAGTGGTCCGAACTACACCAATTTATACATTCTGCTCTCTGGACTGTCTACTGTCTATGCCAAGTCACGAGCCGCTCGAATTGCGATTGATCTTCTCCGTCAGGCAGGCTTTGATTGGCTACGCGCCCCAACCCGAGCGACACCCCAGGCCTTGGTCTCGCTGTTGGTCGGGGATATGCCTAAAAATTATGATGAGCTTAATGAGACTCAGCAGGAATGGGCCAAAAATCGCTTTGGCTTTGCGGCCCAACGGGGCTGGTTCTTTGAAGAGTTCGGCAACGGGATTGCGGCAATGACTCAAGCCACGGGGTATATGGCCGATTTTCGTAGCTTGCTGCGTGAGTTTGATGATTGCCCTTTGCTCTATGAAAACGCCACCCAGACCCGAGGCTTGGAAGTGGTCCATCGGCCTTATCTCGCGATGCTGGCCAATCTGACACCTTCGGATTTGCGAAACGTGGCCAGCCGAGGGGCGCAAGTGTGGGGTGATGGCTTTTTGGCCCGGTTTGCGTTTGTCACTCCATCACGTCAGGACATTTCAAAAGCTCGCTTTCCTTTGGGTAAACGTATTGCCCCAGATGACTTGATTAAGCCGCTGATGCAGTGGCACAAGCGGCTGGGTTTGCCAACAGTCAATGCGGTCAGTGAGGAAAACGGAAGCTTCCTGCCCGGCCCCACCACCCTCAAGCTTAGTGCCCCGCCTCAAACCACCTACTACCCTGTCGATGATGTGATTGATGCGATGTATGACTACAACGAGGCTTTATTGGAGTTGGCAATGGAGCAGGACGAAGATTTCACCCCCTACTATGGCCGCTTGCACGAAAAGGCGCTGCGGGTGGCGGTTTTGTTGGCCTCGATCTCTGGGGATGAGGCTGTTCGACTCAAACATTGGGCCAGGGGTCAAGCCGTGGCTGAAGCGTGGCGAGCCTCGCTCCATCGTAGTTATGCCCAGATCAATGAGCGGAGTGTCTCTGAGGAGGCAGCACTAGAGCGTCGGATTATCGAATTAGTCGGACGATTGCAAGAACCACCAACAGCGGCAAAGATTTCTTGCTACATGAGAAACTACTCAACCGTTCAAGTTAAACGAGCGGCGGATGGATTAGTTGAAACAGGTGTTTTACAGCTTTCTTCAAAACTGGGAAGGCGCGGCGTATCTCGCTATTGCTTACCGACCAATGAAGCACAAAGTTAATTAACGTTGACACGTTGACAATTGACATACCCCCCCTGCCTATCAAGGGAGAAAGGAGCGCAAAATGTGGATTAGAGGGCCTTAAACCAAGATCATTTCAAATTTTCTTACAACAAAAGCGGTCTAAAAGCTCATCAGTTTTTGTAAAAGATAAATAAAAACTGATTAGGGAGGGTATTTCTTTTTAAATTTAATGGATAATTTTAAAGCAATCTGGCGAAGGAGGGGGAGGGGGACCCTGTCAACGGTCAATGTTGTCAATGTTTAAATTTAAAGGAGGAACAGGTGCCATTTGATAATGGACTATTGAAAGAGATTAAAGATAAATTGGATTTGCGGGTGGTGGTGGAACAAGACCTGGGCCAAGGCCAGCCTTCTGGCAGTACCTTGCGTTGGGCGTGTCCCTTTCATCAGGGGCATAACCCCACAGCCTTTTCGGTGAGTAAGGATTATTTCCAATGTTGGTCTTGCGAGGCCAGCGGGGATGTGATTGCTTGGTATATGCAGCGAGAGCAGCTTGACTTTAGGGCCGCGCTCGGGCAAGCCGCAACCGTGGCAGGTGTCCCTTTGAGTGAGCCTATCCCGCAGCACTTTAGCCAGCCAAAGCCCCGCCAGCCCCTTCGCCCGGTGCGGCCCTTGCTCCAATCGCCTGATTTGGATTGGCAGCAGTCGAACCACTAATGCCAAGCGTATCTGTGGAATAATGAAAATCAACACGCTCTGGAATATCTGCGACATCGAGGGCTTAAAGATGAAACCATCGAGCAGGGCCAGCTTGGTTATGACCCAGGTCGTCAGATCATCACCATTCCTTGGTATATTCAGGATGAGTTGTGGCGGCTAGGGACTAAGTCGTTGAAAAAGGGAGGCAAGGCCCCCCTCTTCGCCGGATTTAAGCAAGGGCTTTATAACGCAGATCGGCTGAAACCTGGCCAAGTGGTGGTATTGATGGAAGGGGAGTTTGATACCCTGATTGTCCAGCAGGAGCTGGGTGATTTGATTGTGCCTGTGGCCACCGGGGGCGTGACCTTGGCTCGGCAAATCAGGTGGGTGAGTCAATTGTTTCAGGTGCCGCTGGTGTTGGTCGCCTTTGACAATGACGCTGCAGGGGAGAAGGCCGCCCATTGGTGGCTTGAGGTTTTGCCCCATAATACCAAACGCTGGCGGCCAATGGGGGTAAAGGACCCCAATGATATGCTGATCAAAGCGGGGATGGATTTGCGGTTGTGGCTGGGTCCTGCCCTGGGCATTGAGCCGCCACCGCCAGAGGAAAAACCAAAAGAACCACCAAAATGGCGAAAAATATTAGGAGTAAAGAAAGAATGAGTGACGACCAAACGGTGTACAGCTATGCTGTCACCTTGAAATGGATGGAGAATCGTTCCCCAGCCGAGTGGCACAGTTTTGTCGAACTAGCTGAACCCAGCCGCGACACAGCTGTACAACAAGCCAAACTAGATTTTGCTGCACAGTTTGGGAAGCAACAGGTGATCGTTATTTGTCGATTGGAGGGGGATAGCGCGACCTGATGGTGTGACTTGTAGGCAGGTATCTAGTTATATATTACTAGATATAAAAGCTATTTTAATTCAAAGGAGAACTTTAACCAATGAGGACCTTACATTTTATAATGATATTTTTGTTGAGCCTGTTTAGTTTAGTGGCATTAGCTTATAGCTTAATCCAGGCTCAAGGCAGCGTCACCATTAACGAGGTGGCTTGGGCAGGCAGCGAGGCCAGTTCATCGGATGAGTATATCGAACTGGCCGGACCTGCTGGCACAGACCTGACGGGCTGGCAATTGGCAGCAGTGGATGGCACGCCCAGCATTAGTTTGACGGGGGTGATCTCCACGACAGGCTTCTTTTTGTTGGAGCGGACAGATGATAACTCAGTGGCTTCTTTGCCTGCTGATCAAATTTATACCGGGGCACTGAATGATGGCGGTGAACAGTTGCAACTCTTTGATACCACGGGCAAGATAATCGATGAGATAAATGCGGCGGAGGGTTGGCCCGCTGGCGATGTCTCGCCACAACGGGCTGCAATGGAACGTTTTGGGAATACGTTTTTGACCAATGATTGTAATAATACCTCGGGAGCACTTGACACCAACGGGGGAACGATTTGTGGGACACCGGGCGAGGTGAATCAGGAGCCGCAACCCGTCAGCACGGTCAAGTTTGTGGTGAAGCCGACGCAGATTAGCAAAGGCAGTTCGATGCCCTTTGTGGCCCAAGCCTGGAACAGCAGTGGGGCGGCCCCGGCAGGTTCAACAATGCGCTTTAGCATCGTTAGTAGCGGGACGGAGATCATTAGCCTTAGTGCGCTAACGGCCACTATCAACGCCTCAGGCACGGCCACGGTCAATGTGACAGGGCTGGCGAACGGCGAGGCCATTTTGGTGGCCCAATGGTTTGGCAATCTGGCAGGCACCACGGTGGTAGTCGGCCAGAATAATCTTTATCTTCCTTTGATTGTTAAGGCAGGTGGGGTGAACGGTTCTTCAAAAATCACTCCCACGCCCTTCAAGGGATCAACCACGGTCCCCCCAACATTCCTTACCTGGCAAACCCCAATTTCTTCGCCCACGGGCTACGGAGGACCTGCCTTGGATGAGAACATCACGACCTTAGCTTTTGGCGGGTCTCATATGTTCGCGCTGGGGGGGAAGTACGAGGTCCAGTATGTGCGAGTTTATGTGACCAATGAGGTGGCCAGTTGTACCGTGGCTACACCCTCGGAGGTGAATGATCAACTTGGCCAGAACCACACCCTAATCAATGAGGCAAAAGCCACAGGCTGGGCGATATTTGAACTGGGTGGGATCTTGATCGATTATTATGAGCTGGGTTGCACCTGTATTGAGACGGGTTGCAAGTGGCACGCCACGGGGGTCTATGAAACTGATTTTAGCACCGACCCCCTACCCAGCGACGCGAAGGTCGATCATCATCTCTTCCTACCCTTGATGCAGAATGAGGCAGATGGGGAAGCGTCATTGTCGAACGGTTGGCTAGTACATCCTGCTTCAGCACGCTTCGTCCCCTTGGCCGCTGACTATTGGCGCACACCCAAAAACTCACCCTCTGGCAATGGTGGCAAGGCGATGGATGACAATCTCAACACCTCAGCCCCAAATGGCCACGACTTTTCGGTGCACGGCACCTTGTTTGTGAGTAAAGTGCGGGTTTACACCCAAAATGCGGATACCTGTTATGCCGGGGCGAACGGGCCAATTGAGTTTCGCTCGGTCAGCCCCGGTTGGCACACCTTCAATATTAATAAAACTATAAGCTCAGGTGGGTATTACCACGCGGGTTGTCTGGGTGGGATTTATGAAACCGATTATTGGTATGATCCGCCAGCCACAGCCACCCCCAAGCCGACTAAAACTAACACTCCCAAACCAACCAAGACCCCGACCCCAAAGCCAACCAAGACGCCAACCCCCAAGCCGACCAAAACCAACACCCCAAAGCCAACCAAGACACCAACCCCGAAGCCAACCGAAACCAATACACCTAAACCCACCAAGACCCCAACCCCGAAGCCAACCAAAACTCCGACCTTAAAACCGACCCATACCCCAACCGTTAAACCGACTAAGACCCATACCCCCAAACCCACCCGAACCCCAACCCTGAAGGTAACCAGAACCCCGACCTTAAAACCGACCCGTACCCCAACCGCAAAGCCCACGCGAACCTCAACGACCAAGCCAACCACACCCCCCACTGAAGAGGACACGGCCACCCCAGAACCAACGGAGACCAAGACATCCCAACCAGCCACGGCCACTCCAACCACAACAATGACCGCCACCCCTGAGCCTACCCCACCAACCAGTATCCTGTGCGGCGATCATACCGGGGTTATTCTGACGGGTGTTCAGACAGGCCATTCGGATGATCTGCGGGCCGAGTTTGTAGAGTTGGCCAACTGTTCCGGGACCAGTTTTAGCTTGGCGCAATGCAAACTACGTTATGACGATGGCTACACCTACCGCATTCTCGAAGGCACCATCCCGCCTTGGTCCTTCTACCTGATTGCCAACGCCAACAGCAGCTACGCCAGCGGCGCGGATGAGCTATTTTGGATTTCCTTTAGCCAGGTCAACTCCGCCAGCGTCAGTATCCTTTGCCCCGGCTCGGCTGGCACCGTAGGCCGGGTCAGTTGGCACGACCTTGGTGGCTTCAACTTTAGCCGGGTCAATTTTGATGAGTTTGTCGTCACCAACGAGGAGATTCCAGCGCGGAGAAAGGGAGTGGAGGTGGAGTAGCAAGGTAGCAGGGGGCAGGGAGTAAGGGAACAGTAGACTCTCTGTCCCAATTACGTTCCGTAAAATTTGCGTATTTACGTGGTAATTGTAAGCTATAATCTTAAGAATATTAAGAAAGTACAAGAAAGGATCTAGAAGATGGCTAGACGTAATCCACCTAATGTTTATCTAAATTTAGCAAAAGAACGAGGGTTTGACTGGGTTGGGCCAGAGGTGCGCAGCACAATGAACAAAACCGGCTGGCAATGTATCCACGGACATATCTGGTATGCGCCGTACAACAATATTCAAAAAGGTGGCGGCTGTCCCATCTGTAACAAACGCTCCCACCGTACCGACGACGCCTACTTTGACCTGGCCAAAGAAAATCGCATCGGTTGGCTTGGTCCCAACACCCCCCACCGCGATTTTCAAACCAATTGGGTCTGCTACTACGGCCACCACTGGACCGCTTCGTATCAGCAGATTGAG
>JANQQF010000126.1 GCA_028285035.1 Phycisphaerae bacterium | reverse complement strand
TGATCGCTGCCGTCAACGTCGTTTTCCCGTGATCCACGTGACCGATTGTCCCGATGTTGGCGTGCGGTTTGCTCCTCACAAATGTTTCTTTTGCCATTTTTTACTCTCCGTGTGTACAAAAGATTTAAAGTTTCCGACGTAGAAAGCAGACAGTAAGGAAGAACTTACTGTCTGCTTATGGTAATGGAGGGAGACGGATTCGAACCGCCGTAGCTTACGCAACTGATTTACAGTCAGCCCCCTTTAACCACTCGGGCATCCCTCCGCACCGCTTACAATCTAAAAGCACGACGTTCTCACGCCGCGCAGGATCAAAGTATACTTATATCATCCTAAGAGTCAAATCAGATATTTAAAATTTGCCTACTTTATGGTTTGAAATTCTCTGGCTCGCCAAACTTCGTATAAAGCCAGTGCTGTCGCTACCGAAGCGTTCAATGATTCTATCTGACCTTGCATTGGGAAACTAATAGCAAAGTCACAGTTCTTACGGACCAAGCGGCTAATTCCTTTTCCTTCGCTACCAATCACCAACGCCATTGCCCCGCTTAAATTCGCTTGGTCATAGCGCGTGGCATCTGGTTTCTCTTCAACCCCAGCCACCCACACATTTTTAGACTTTAACGTATTCAATGCTTGCACTAGATTAGGCACTTGCGCAATCCAGATGTGTTCACTTGCCCCAGCCGACGCTTTAACAACAGTTGGCGTAATACCCGCCGCCCGTTGCTTTGGAATAATGACGCCGTGCACCCCGACGGCCTCAGCGGTCCGTAATACCGCCCCGAAATTTTGGGGATCGGTGATATGATCAAGGACCAAAACGAAGGGCGGCTGTTCAGCCTTCTCAGCCCGTTTCAAGATATCCCGAATATCAACAAAGGGATAATTGCCAACTTCCAGGGCCACCCCTTGATGATCACGCCCAACCTGATCTAACTGTTGCCGAGGAACATATCGAATTTGGATTTTTAGCTTTTTAGCGAGGGTCTGAATTTCTTGAAGGACCGCTGATTTATCGGTTCGGTCAGCAATAATCACCTTACGGACATGACGACGGCGGGCCCGTAAAGTTTCACGGGCCACATTTCGTCCATAAAGAATATCTTCCATAGCAGAATATCAAGCTTAACGCGGCGTAATTTTCCAGATCGTCCCATCGGGGCGATCTTCCAAAGCAACACCAATGTCACTAAGCTGATCACGAATAGCATCGCTGGTGGCAAAATCTTTGTTTTTCCGAGCCGAGGCACGCAGCTCAACCAAAAGTTGGATCAAATCATCTTCAATGTTTGAGGCAGCACTATTACTTTGCATCGCAATATCATCAGGGATTAATCCTAAGATATCCCCACCAAGTGTCCGATAAAATTGATCGATGGTCCCCAACGTTTGTTTAGAAACATCAGCCTCACTATTGATCAAGGTATTAACCGCTTTGCTAAAATCAAAGAGTGTAGCAATCGCTTGAGGCGTGTTAAAATCATTATTCATCACTTCCAAAAAGCGAGCTTTATGCGCCTCAATTGTGTCATCAAACGACTCAGTATCTACTGTCTTTTCATCAGCCTGTGACAAGGTTTGACGCACTAATGAAACGGTATTTATCAACCGTTCATAGCCTTTAGTCGCACTCTTTAAGGCCTCATCGGAAAAATCGGTATTTTGGCGATAGTGGCTACTCAGGATGAAGAAGCGAATAGCCAATGGTGGATAACCTTGGGATAACTTGGGATTATCTCCACTAATCGCCTCATGGATAAACAGCGAATTTCCCAAACTTTTGCCCATTTTTGTACCATCGATGGTCACAAGATTGTTCAACAGCCAATACCGCGAAAACTCTCCCCCGTAGGCTGCTTCACTTTGGGCAATCTCACTTTCATTATGCGGAAAAATATTTTCCAGTCCACCACCGTGAATATCGAAGGGGAGCCCTAGATATTTTCGGGCCATAACGGTACATTCAGCGTGCCAACCTGGAAAGCCGATACCCCAAGGGCTGTTCCATTGCATGAGGTGATCTGGATCAGCCGCCCGCCAAACAGCAAAATCGCGTGGATCACGTTTATCCGACGTTTTTTCGACACGAGTGCCTTCTTCAAGTTCATCGACTTTCCGCCGCGACAATTTGCCATAATCAGACCAACTTTCGACAGAAAAGTACACATTGCCATTACTTTCATAGGCGTGTCCCTTCTCAATCAAAACCTGAGCAAGCTCGATTTGTTCTGGAACGTGCCCACTGGCGCGGGGTGAAATATCAGGACGGCGAATATTGAGTACATCCATATCCCGGAAATAGCCATAGGTGTAAGACTCGACGATCTCCATCGGCTCAATGCGTTCTAAGCGGGCCTGCCGCCCAATTTTGTCCTCACCCACGTCGCCATCACCCACCAAGTGCCCAACATCCGTGATATTTTGAACGTAGCGCACTCGGTATCCCAAATATTCAAGAAACCGATGGACAACATCAAAGGTGACATACGCTTTGGCGTGCCCAATATGAGCATCACCGTAAACAGTAGGCCCACACACATACATGCCAACAAAGCCTTCATTCAGTGGCTCAAATACTTCTTCCTGGCGTGTAAGGTAATTATAAACTCGTAAGGTCATTTCATTCACTCTGTTTGGTGATGTAATTTATTTTCTAAACCCTTGGTATATTTAGCAAATTAAGAACTATCTTAAAACAGTGGATTACTATTCTCTATTTATTCATTTTCGCAAAAATCATCCGACCAGCACTGGTTTGCAAGACCTTGGTTACTTCAACCTGAACATTTCGCTCAATAGATCGCTTTCCATTCTCAACGACAATCATTGTGCCGTCATTCAGATAACCAACCCCTTGATCGCGCTCCTTGCCTTCCTGAATAATTTTAACCTCCATCGCCTCCCCAGGCAAAATTACTGTTTTCACCGCATTGGCTAATTCATTAATGTTGAGAACGACAACACCCTGTAATTTGGCCACGTGGTTAAGGTTAAAATCATTGGTGACAATGGGACACTCAAGCTGTTTGGCGAGACGGACCAACTTATCATCAACCTGATGCACATCATCAATTTCGATATCGGTAATTTGAACCGGAGTCAACGACTCTTCTTGCAATCGCCCGAGTAAGTCTAACCCTCGTCGTCCCCGGTTCCGGCGAAGTGGGTCTGACGAGTCGGCAATATGTTGCAACTCATTTAGGACAAACCGGGGAACGAGCATGGTGCTACGAATAAAGCCCGTTTTGCTAATATCGGCAATTCGCCCATCAATGATAACACTGGTATCAAGCAAGACAACATCCTGCTCCCCCCGCTTACCAAAGTCCAATAATGAATTATTGAGGGAAAAACGTGACCCTATCGCGCTAAAAATGTCAGCTTGCCGCATCACCATAACGGCCATCCCTACATAACCAAACAAAATACTGATCGCCACAGGTAACACATTACCATAGGGCCCTGGTAGGGACGAAATAGAAGGGGAGATCAGAGCAGCAATACTTAGCCCAATCGCCAGTCCAATGACACCACTTAACAATTGGGTGGCAGGCATTTTCTGAAGCTGAGACCGAGCAGCAACAAAAGGACGTGTCGTCAAGTATGGCGCAATAATTAGCCCAATCGCGGCCCCAGCCAAAGTAAGGGCAATGATGACTCGGACTTGCTCACCTGGACCACTGACACTAACAAATTCTGCAGCCTGTGCCCCGATAACAGCAAATATGACCATGCCAAATAAACGAAAAACAAATTCAAGGCTCATGATGAATGTAGCTTGTCAGCCACGTTACGGGACAATCTCCGAACGGGACCCCTTTCACAAAAGTACCCGCTACAAAAAAAGCGACTGCACAAAGGTGCACTCGCCTTATACTGAAATTAAATAGATTTTTTGTTGAATGGGTTGGCTAACAGAATAATTGCCAGTTTGAGTTATGGGCCTAGACTATATTAATCTATGCTGCCTAAATTATTAGCGTAACGCTGTCTATAAGTACCAAAAATTTCTGCAATATAGTCCGTACCGAGGCGAAAAAAGTTTTTAAGCCTTACAAAAGGCTAAGAATTCTTAAACCAAAAATGTAATTATTAATAATATGTAAAATTTATGGTTCAAATAATCCTTAATTTGAAGATCTTCAAGGTATAAAATCTCTAACTCGCCAAAAACCCTACTTGAATTTAATCAACTGCTTGTTAGCCAGCCTACCAGTTTCTAATTCCAAGCAAGAAATAATAAAAAATTTATAAGATCATAATAAGATGTAGCTTGGCATCAGTTTTTTAAGTATAAAGCGGGCAAGCGCTATGGTAGCATGAAGCATACGAGTTGTCAAAGTTACATAAGATAGGGCTTGATAAAACCTGTATCAAATTAAAGCCACTTCTAATGCATCAGAGAGAGAACGGGCTGGAATTAATTCAAGGGGCGGATCTTTAATTTGGTTCGCCCGGCTTGAGGCTGGGAGTAAGCAGCGCTTAAATCCTAACTTAGCGGCTTCGCGAAGCCGTGTTTCAAGATGACTGACAGCTCGCAGTTCGCCGGATAAACCAATCTCCCCTAACAAGGCAATATCAGCAGCAACTGGTCGATTACGGAAACTGGAAGCAATGGCAGCGGCAACGGCCAAATCTGAAGCTGGCTCTCGAATTTGTAACCCTCCAATAACATTAACGAACACATCTTGATCGCCCATTTGAGCACCAACCCGTTTGGTTAATACCGCAACCAACAGCAACAGTCGATTCATATCAATACCATTCGCTGTCCGACGCGGATTACCAAAGGTCGTCTTGCTAGAAAGCGCTTGAACCTCAACGACAAACGGGCGGGTTCCCTCAAGCGGGACGGCAATCGCTGAGCCAGACGCATTGGGGAGGCGCTCGGCTAAAAACATCTCGCTGGGGTTTTCAACCTCACTCAGGCCCAAGTCGCTCATTTCAAATATACCAACTTCGTTTGTGGCACCAAAACGATTTTTTACGCCGCGCAATAGACGATAGGTATGAAAACGTTCGCCCTCAAGATATAAGACCGTATCGACGATATGCTCCAAAACACGTGGTCCGGCAATTGCTCCGGTTTTGGTCACATGACCAATCAAGAAGGTTGAAATATTACTATTTTTGGCCAACTCTTGAAATCGGGTGGCACACTCGCGCACTTGACTGACAGAACCCGGCGCAGATTGTAGCTCATCCAAATAAACCGTTTGAATCGAGTCAACAATCAAGAATTTGGGAGACATCTGCTGGATATGAGCCAAAATAGCAGTCATATTCGTTTCAGTCAGCAGAAAAATGTTGTCTTCACTAATGCTGAGCCGGTCTGCTCGAATTTTAATCTGTTGCGCACTTTCTTCCCCAGAGATGTAGAGGACTTCGCCAGATTTAGCTAGCCCATCTGACATTTGTAGCAATAGTGTACTTTTCCCAATACCAGGATCGCCACCAATCAATGTAATTGATCCAGGAACCAAGCCGCCCCCTAACACCCGATTAAATTCCTCAATGGGGAGTTGGGTCCGCTGATAAGTGTCAGCAGCAATTTGTCCCAACGGTTGAGGGGTATTTCGCCCATCCAAAACTTTTTTGGTAATTGGTGTCGAGGCACCCGGTTTGTTGGGGTGAACTAATGTTTCCTGTAATGTATTCCATTCATTACAATCAGGGCAGCGTCCCATCCATTTTGGTTGAACACTGCCACACTCTTGACATACATACCGTGTTTTTACTTTCGCCATAGTATCGAAATTATAGCAAGCTTTAGTAAATTTTAAAATGTAGCAAGAAAATAGAAACATGTCGATAAACAAATAAAATTGCTTGTTACAATATTGTCCAATTTGACTACTCATATAATGGAGTTACATTTTGTAAACACATCACATTGTTTATTCGCAACCAAATCTATTAGTAACGAATATGATGTTATTTATTTTTTGTCATAAAGGAGAATCTGATGAAAAAGAGTTTTAAGGGTATCGGTATTACCGCAGTTTTATTGGTAAGTGTTTTGGGATTAGGCCTATTGGCCGTACCGTTTTTACAATCATCTGTGGCAGAAGCACGACCGGCAAGCCAAGACGAATCTGGTCCGATTCGAACCATCACTGTCCTCGGTGAAGGTACGGTCAACGCCCAGCCCGACATCGCCCAAATTAATATTGGTGTCGAAAATGTTAACGAAGATGTTCAATTAGCCAGCAGCGAGGCAGCAACTACAATGGAAAACTTGTTAACCGCTCTAGAGGGGCAAGGCGTGGCAAATAGCGATATTGAAACCTCATACTTTAATGTGTGGGTAGAGCGCCCTTACGGGTTGGATGGCTTGCCCAGCACAGAGGTGCTGTATCACGTCAACAACAATATCATTGTCACCGTGCGCGATTTAGATAACCTAAGCACCACATTGGCCGCAGCGATTGAAGCTGGAGCCACAAATATTAATGGGGTTGACTTTAGAATCTCTAATCCCGATCAGCTTCAAGCCGATGCCAAACGATTGGCCGCTGAAAACGCGCTTGCTTCGGCAAATGAGTTAGCCGATCTTCATAGTGTAACCGTTGGCCAAGTTGTGACGATTAGCGAAATTCTAGGAGGTGGCGCACCCATCCCCTTTGATGGTTATGGTTTTGCTGAAACAGCCGGTGGGGGAGGTATTGGACCGATTTCCCCAGGTAATGTTGAGGTTCGGGTTCAATTACAAGTCACCTATGAAATTCAATAAATCTTTAGATTGCTAAACAAAAATGGTGAACGAGCATCTTTGCTCATTCACCATTTCTTATTTTTCGCTTGAAAAAATTTGTTTAAAAGGAGAAAGGCCCGTGCTGCCACTACACGGACCTTTCTTCTTTCAGGAGAGAGGGTTAACACTATGTGTAACAAACCTTAGTGTTGACACAATAATAATTAAAAAATATTAAGCGAAGATGAGGCAAAAGTTAAAATAGGATTAATAAACGATTGACTCGATCCTTAGCCCTGAACATCAACCTTCCCCCAAAATGCGACGTGATCTTTAATATTTGCTGCCGCATCTTTAGGTGTCGGGTAGACCCAGGCCGTATCCTTTGCCACCTCACCATTTACCTCAACGCTGTAATAACTGGCCACACCTTTCCAAGGACAGGTTGTTTGTAGAGCACTTTCGGTGAAATATTCACGATTAATTGACTCGGGAGGAAAGTAGTGGTTACCTTCAACGATTTCTGTATTATCACTCTCAGCGAGTACAACGCCGTTAAAAATTGCTTTAGCCATAATGATTCTCCTTAATCTTTAATTCTGCCAAACCTTTTTCATAAGAATGGCAATTATTTTTGACCTATATCTAACTGACGAGATATTGCTCATAATCTTACATTTGTGTCGTGAGTGTCGAGGGAGTTGGCGTATTACATTGAGAAGACTATACTTCCAGCCTTATTCACAACTCAACAAGCAGTGGAGTATTTGGCAGAAAATAATGGGAAATAAAGAATGACTCAAAAACCGAAAATAGCCTCAAATATTGTCAATTTCGCACCATAATCTATGGTAAATTCCATTTACCCGTAAACAGACCAAATTGATCTTATTTGAGCAAAAATCGCGAATTGATATTTATCGTTTTTTCTAAAAGTTTTGCCGATTACTACACTTATAGAAAGGCTATCATGCTTAAAACACAAGCATCAAATAAGGGTATGATTAACCCCAATGAGTTGGTTCATAAATCACCTATCTATTATGGTTGGATTATTCTGGCCATTGGCACATTTGGCTTAATTATGACTAGTCCCGGCCAAACGTTTGGGGTATCTGTTTTCCTGGAGCATATCATCAAAGATTTAGGAATCAGCCGAGGCTGGGTAAGCACCTTGTATACGATCGGCACCGGAGTAGGGAGCTTAGTACTGCCCATTGTAGGGCGGCAGATTGATCGACGCGGGGCGCGGCTGATGGTGGTCATCATCGCCGCGCTTTTTGGTTTAGCCTGCATTTATATGGGCCAAGTACGAAATGCTGTGATGTTAGGCTTTGGCTTTATCGCCATTCGGATGTTGGGACAGGGCAGCTTATCTCTGGTCAGCATGAATGTTATCAATCAATGGTGGGTCCGCCGTCGAGGCACAGTAATGGGTATTTCTGGACTGCTATTTTCACTTTTAGGGCTAGGCGGTATCCCACTTCTCATCAATTGGCTCATTCCCTTTTTTGGTTGGCGGACAACTTATATGATTGCTGGCTTGGCCCTGATTTTAGTTATGGCCCCGTTAGGGTATCTCTTTTTTCGAGACACCCCTGAAGCTTATGGGCTTCAACCCGATGGCTATCAACCAGCAGTAGACGACGAGGAAGCTGACTCGGCTGTTTCTGAGGAGAATTGGCAACCAGCCGAAGCCTATCGGACCATTACGTTCTGGGTGGCGGGTTTAGGTATTGGCTCAATCAGTATGCTCTCGACCGGGCTATTCTTTCATATGTTTAGCATATTTGAGGACAATGGTCTCTCCCCTGACATCGCTGCCGCAGTATTTGTGCCCATTGCGATTACTAGCGCCTTAACTAATTTTGGCGGAGGTGTTCTCGTTGATTACATCCCGCCTCGAGTACTTCTCGTCTTTGGCCTAATAGGCCAAACCATCATTCTCATCATGGCCCAATATCTAAACAGCATTCCAGTGGCGATTATTTACGGTATCATTTTAGGCACGGTTTCGGGAGTTATTGGGGCCGTTAGTAGCGTTATCTGGCCGATTTACTTTGGCCGCAAATATTTAGGCAGCATCACCGGATTAACGTTTACGATGACAGTTGTCGGGGCAGCTCTTGGTCCGATGCCGCTCGGTATCGCTCGCGATGTTTTTGGCAGCTACAATTTGGCGCTCACAACCCTGGCTATCATTCCCCTTGGCTTTGCCATCGCTAATTTGTTCTTTGGAAAGCCCATAAAAAATTAAACTCACACAAAAAGGGCCACACAAGCTGATGTGTGGCCCTTTGTTAACTCATCGAGGCAAATCTTATCTTCCGACAAATTCTGGCTTTCGTTTCTCCCGAAAGGCCGTTGTCCCTTCCACAAAATCTTCGCTTTCAGAGGCCATTTGTTGCAGATGGGCTTCGTACTCAAAGGTTTCCAGCAATGTAGACGTCATTGCCTTGTTCATAATTCGTTTGGTCAAGCCCAGAGCATAGGTTGGCCGTTGCGCCAATTTTGTGGCCCAAGTACGAGCCTCATTTATAAGCACTTCCGGCTCAGCCAGACGATTGGTCAATCCCAATTCATAACAGCGTTGCGCCGGTAGTTTTTCGCCTTCGATGGCAATTTCGTAGGCTCGGCTGTAACCGACTTGTCGCGCCAGCAACCAAGTTGAGGCATTGTCAGGCACCAATCCGATATTGCTAAACGCTTGCAATAGAGAAGCTTTACTGCTCATAATTCGTAGGTCGCAGGCCAAGGCCAAAGACGCCCCCGCTCCCGCCGCAATCCCATTGACTGCCGCAATCACCGGTTTTTCAAGCGTGTGGATTTGCTCAATCAAGGGCAGATAATAATGCATCAGATGCTCATAAATGCTATTTTCTTTTCGCGCCCCGCTAAAGCTGCTCAAATCCTGCCCCGCACAAAAAGCTCGCCCAGCCCCAGTGACTAACACCGCCCGGATTGTCTCATCACGTCGAATCTCCTTGAACATTTTGGTCATCGATACGATCATTGGATCAATGAAGGCGTTGAGTTTATCGGGCCGATTTAGAGTGAGGGTGGCCACGCCATCCTGTGCTTCATATAAAACGACATTCTCGTCAGACATCACATTTTCTCCTATGAAAATACATTGCAACGCAGGCTCAAAGCCTGTTTGAGTCGTAGGCGAGGATGCCGAGGCAGGTAGGCCTACGATACATTTCAGTTTTGTTGTCGATGCTTGCTGCTGTTGATTTCTCAAAAAATAACGATCTGCATTATACCAAAACCCACCAATCTGGCATATTGCTAGAAAGACCAACAACTTATGTCGTTTTGGAATGTAACCAATGCCAGCCACCGCTATAAAGACAGGTGACCACAAATAAAATCGGAATACCAGAAACCACACTTCGGCCAAGGAAAATGTACAGTTGTTGAAAGCTCGTTAGACCGGAAAGACCTGATGCCCCATAAAGCCCAGCCAGCAATATGGCCAAGCTACCAATTATCACAATTACGCCCCAACGTTGCCAAAAATCTAGAGGTGGTGATGGTTGCGGTATAGGTATAGCGGTTCGTTGATACCACCTAAAATACCAAAGCAGGAGGACAAGGCCACCAAGCAATGTGCTACTATGTTGCAATAGTTTGTACATCTTTAGGGACCCAAATGGTGTTTCAGCGACCGTCACCTGTAATAGGACAAACCGCTGAACAACCCAGGTATTTTCATGGGTAAAAAGATCCCACACAATATGAGTTGTTGCCCCAAGGAGTAAACTTAAAATGACCAAACCAAGATATTGAAATGATTTTGGCTGGGGTTGTTTTGAAATGGGATACAATCGAGCATAATGACTTGGCGGTAATAAGGCTAGCAGTGGCACTTTGAGCAAGGTGTGGAAGAGCCAAAAGACCAGCAAGCCAAGCGGTAAGGTCAACGTAAATAGACCCAGGAAGGTATGGCCAAAACTGTAGCCAGTTGAAAATCGAATGAAGTATTCGAAATCTGGAGCCATACTCCCTATAATTAGAGCGGAAGGGATCAACCCTCGATGGGCAAGGGGAAGTACAGCGGCAGGGTGTGAGAGTGTGAATGGCATTAGAACTCCTAGGGTTAGTAATTAGTAACTGGTAATTGGCAACGCTTTGATCTGCCAACCTTTTATCACCTGTCATTCCCGCGTGCTTTTGGCGAAAGTCCATTGTAATCATCTTAGGTGGATGTTCGATAAAGGCATCCGAATATGACAAAATAGATCGTGCCCAATTTATCACATCATCCAAAAATAGTCCTGACGAAAGTTTGACGGAAATTTATATACCCTATGGCAAAAACACCACACATTGGTACACTATCTGAAAAATCACTACACGCGGCCTTGAAAGATTGGTACACCCAACCAGGAGACCAAATCGAGGTCAAATGTGATGGCTTTGTGATTGACATTGTGCGTGGCGAGCAACTCATCGAAATTCAAACCCGAAACTTCTCAGCGATGAAACGAAAATTGCCCAAGCTGTTGGAGCAGTATCGGCTTCACTTGTTACACCCCATCTGCCGCGAAAAGTGGATCGTTCGACAAAGTGAAGCTGGTGAATTGATCCAGCGTCGCAAATCTCCTAAACGGGGACAGGTTTGGGATGTCTTTAAAGAGTTAGTCTACGTTCCTCATCTGATTACCCACCCCAACTTCTCCTTGGAACTCCTCTTAACCCAAGAAGAAGAGATTTGGCGGGATGATGGCCAGGGCAGTTGGCGGCGAAAAAAATGGAGCATCCATGACCGGCTACTGCTCAATGTGGTCGAGCAAATACGTTTCGACCAAGCCGCTGATTGGCTGTCCCTCCTTCCCAACGATCTGCCCATCCCCTTCACCAACCGTGATCTCACTGCCCTCCTTAAAATCCGTCCAGCCCAAGCCCAAAAGCTCACCTACACCCTCCGCCAAGCCAACCTCATCAGCCAAGTCGGCAAACAGGGCCGATCCTTCGCTTATGAAATAACTGCCTCTCAATCCTAGATCAGTACAGTCCACAGATTTACACTGATTTTCACTGATAATTTTATTTCCTCATTCTATCTGTGTTTATCTGTGTCCATCTGTGGATAAACAACCCTCCCTACAAAATTCATCACATTTCCCCAAAAACTTCACAATTTCTTCACAGCTTCGCCCGATACTACAGACAATTCAAGAAATGAGCGCACGATTAAACAGTGATCGCCGATCACAATCTAATCGCAATTGAGCGCAGTATTAATAGACAGGAGGTCTAAATGTTTCGAGGACGAGGTTTTATTCGTCTCTTATTTTTGGGATTACTTATCATAGGCTTGATGAGTTTGGGTGGATACTTTGGCTGGTCACAGGGCTTTGCCTCGGGATTAGCCGCTGCTGATGGGGCTGATGGGATCGCCCGCGCGTATCCGGTTTATCCGTATTACGGCTTTGGCTTCTTCCCCTTCTTCTTCCTGGGCGGCATATTCAAGCTTTTCTTCTTCATCTTTTTCTTCGGCTTCCTCTTTAAGATGTTTGGCTTCTGGCGCTGGCGAATGGCTGGTGGACCAGAGCACTGGAAGCATCATCACGGGGGACCGCCCTGGCGCAAGGGGCACCATCGCGGTGATTGGTCAGAAGAGAAGCAAGAGGTCGAGGATAATCCAGATGTAGCTTCGGATGATCCAGACAAAGATAAAGTGTCGTAGCAAAAGAGAGGTCCATTCGGTCAATCAGGCCGGATGGATCATTCTGTTGGATTTTGTTTAGATTGTACCCTTATGAAATTGTGTGATACAGTAGGGACCACAGCCTCCACTCTATCCACTCGTGACAATACTCTGTGTTATCACGCACCTAGCAGAAGATTTGGCTCCAGCGCAGAGCATTGGAGCCAGAAAAATGTAGATACGAATAATGAACGAACTTATTTTAGTTGTTGATGATGAACCCAAAATCTTAAAGCTAGCCCGCGATTATCTAGAACGGTCTGGGTATCAAGTCGTCACGGCAGATGACGGCAATCTAGCCTTGACCACTGCTCGGCACGAAAAGCCGGATTTGGTCGTACTCGATTTGAATTTGCCAGGGATGGATGGGCTGGATGTGTGTCGAGCTTTGCGCCGCGAGACCGATGTCCCCATCATTATGCTCACCGCTCGTGTGGAGGAAACGGATCGACTAATTGGCCTAGAGTTGGGGGCTGATGATTACATCACCAAGCCATTCTCCCCGCGTGAGTTAGTTGCCCGTGTTCGAGCCGTGCTGCGTCGGGTGCAAGGGGGCGTGCATCAACCTGGCTTGGTTCGCGCAGGAACCTTGGAAATCGATCTAAACGGCCACCGCGTAACGCTTGAGGGGCAAACGGTCAATCTCACCCGCATCGAATTCAATCTCCTCACAACCCTAGCCCAACATCCCGGCCAAACCTTTAGTCGCGCCCAATTGCTAGACCGGCTACACGGTGTGGCCTACGATGGCTACGACCGCAGCGTCGATGCCCACATCAAAAACCTCCGCCGCAAACTTGAAATCAATCCGACGGAACCACAGTATGTTTTGACAGTGTACGGGATTGGCTATAAATTTACGGATGAATTATAAACCAATGACAAACGACGACGGACAAATGACCCCCCGCGATTGGCGTGGTTGGAAAAAACGAGGCTGGGGACCACCCGGCAACTGGCATGGTGACGGCCCATCGTGGCATCGAGCCCGCCGATTCTTGCTGATCCGGTTTTTAGGTTTTATGGGTATCATTCTGCTGTTGGTTCTGGGCGGAATGGGGGGCCTAGCCTTTGTCCTCAGCCAATTTTTTGGCGGCGGACGAGAGATTACGATGCTCGTTTGGTTAGGCGGCTGTGGCCTAGCCTTGGCCCTACCGATGATTGCCGTAGTTATCGCCGCCCGCACCTTCCAACGGGTCGCTACCCCTATCGCCAATGTGATGGCCGCTGCTGATGCCGTTGCGTCTGGCGATCTATCCATCCGCGTGCCGGAGTATGGCCCGCCCGGTGAATTTCGTCGCTTGGCCTCGTCCTTCAATCGAATGACCGAGGAGTTGGAGCGGGCCGAGCAACAACGTCGCAATCTCACCGCCGATGTCGCCCACGAACTCCGTACCCCGTTGCACATCATTCAGGGCAATCTGGAAGGCGTTTTGGATGGGGTGTATGAGCCGGATGAAGCGCACATCAAGGCCACCTTGGAAGAGACCCAATTGCTGGCCCGCTTGGTCAATGATTTACGCGTGCTTTCAATGGCCGAGGCGGGGGAGTTACCTCTCAAACGTGAGATCATTGATGTGGCCGAACTTCTGGAGGATGTGGCCACCAGCTTCAGCGGCCAAGCCGAGGCCACAGGCATTAACTTCACCGTCTCGCTGGATTCCGATCAGCCCCTCGCGCTCAATGGCGACATTGACCGACTTAACCAAGTCTTGAGCAATCTGGTCATGAACGCCCTCCGTCACACCCCCTCTGACGGGGCCATTACCCTGCAAGCCAAGCAAATGAACGACACCATTCATCTTCGAGTCCAAGACACTGGCGAAGGCATTGCCCCTGAACATCTCCCCTTCATCTTCGACCGTTTCTGGCGTGCCGACCGCGCCCGCACCCACGCCACCGGTAGTGGCGGCGGCTTAGGCCTCGCCATCACCAAGCAACTCGTTCAAGCTCACGACGGTACGATTAGTGCGGAGAGTGAGTTGGGGGTGGGCACGATATTTCGGGTGGTGTTGCCGGTTGGATAACGTAGAGTGTCACAAATTTATATCTATTGTATTGCCGTTTACTCCAGTTGAAGCTCAAACACATCCTCCCCACTATACTGATCAATTAAAGGTAAACGTTGCAGTGTTTCAAGCTCATATAAACCAAGATTAATATGGTAGGCTTGATTTGGGTCTGGCTTAGGAATTTGTAGGGTGCGGGTCTCGCGAAAGATTTGGCCGGGGAGCCAATTGATCGTTGAGTAAAAGCCATCATACGGCCTAAAATCAAGTTGGGCTAAATTATTGTTGTCTGTATCAAGCCAGTGCAGAAAAATAGTGTAATCTTTTTGGGGTTGGTGTCTGGTTAGCCAAAATAAAGTGATAACCAGATTGGACATATCCTCATTGATAGGGATGGTCTCTACCGTATACCCATATAACTGGATCTGATCGGCCCAATTGGCCCGCACGATCTTTTCTGGTAATCGAGAGCCACTTAAGTATGGCATTTGTTGCTGAAACAGTTGAATAGATTGTATCAGTTCGGGGTTGATTTCAGCTTGATCAAACGAAGTAAACAACTGCTCCATAGCGGCTGTATCTGCTAGAGTAGCGTGCATTGCGGCTGTAGTGAGGCCATTATCTATGGTCCGCGAAGTGTCCACATTGTCCTGCATCACTAATTCACCAACCCGCTGCAAAGTATCCGCCAAATTTTCTTCCTGATTGAGATACAATATTCGTGTGTTACCAAATTCAGCTTCCAGATGAGACTGCCCCCCTGCGTATGCTGGGATAGTAGCATCCTGTTGCCAAAATATGAGCCACACATTGGGGCCGTTTGGTGAGCCATCAAAACAAGAAATATTGACGCGGACGGGAACAGGCACATTTTGATACTTAAAGGTACAATGACGATCAGGCATAATAAGATTTTGCCAATACCCATAGGGTTTCATTTCCTGCCAGGATATAGCTCTTCCCGCTAAATCTGGATAAAAATTCATACTCAGCAAGCATCGATCTCGAATAAGCTTGGTTTGTTGGGCATCACGGGCAACGCAAATAATCATATCCTCTGGCTCACTATGATTTCGGACATATTGTGTTACTTCGATTAACTGTTGGGTATTTCCTTGTACATAAATGTTTCTTAATTCTGGATATGCGGGCCAGATAAGGATACCTAAGCCGATAATGCAAAGGCCCTTTTGGAGGAAGTTATGATCACGCCCGATCTGTTTACTCAACCACCAAATGCCATACGCGGCAAGAAAAACATAGCTAAATAAGGCAAAATCAGCATATTTCCGAAATGCCCGAAATCCAGGCCCTAAAAATGAATGGAGCAGCATGATCGAAAGGATTGGCGTAATTGTAAACAGTAGCAAATAGCTAGTTTGCCAACGTTGATGTCTGCCTGATACCCCAGCGATCGCGCCAACGAGTATCATCACACCATATCCCACCAAATGCCAATCTCTAGCTGGGGTAAAGTTAGCGCGTCGTAACAACCCTAAATATGACTCTGTTACATCGGCAAAGTTGTTAGCCTGAAATGATGTAAAATCACTTCCTAAGTTATCTTCAAATACTTCATCTAAATTTGATACAGTAGATTGAGACTGCAGAATTAACAGGGCTTGCAGGGAAATACCCACAATAATAATGATTGCGGGAAATAATAAATTGCGAATTAAGGTCTGTCTTGGGTAAGTTAATGGACCATAAATTAACCACCAAAACCCATAAAGAAGGGTCGGGATCAGAAATAGGATAGCAAAAAGGTGGGCATAGATTGCTAAGGTTGATGATAAGGCAAATAGTAACCAATATCGTATATAGCCTGTTTTTAATCCCTGTACTAATAAGATACTACCGAGGAGTGAAAAGAACACCATCAGTACATAGCCACCTCTAAGGATAATAGATGACTCAACAAGTGAAGATAAGACCGAAAACAGGACAGCAATAAGTAAACCCACCTGATAACCAAAAAGCTGCCGACCTAAAGTGTAGGCCAAGGCAATTGATAAAACGCCAATGCCAATTGATCCCCAACGAAATAGAAAAAGATCCCAACCTAAAAAGACTAAGGGGCGAATTATTAAAACATGTAACAAATGTCCGTCAATCCGATAATCAACAATATTGCTGAGAGCCGAACGGGTTAAATGATTGTTGGCTATATTTAAGTCATCCACAAACATCGGTGCAGCCTCAGCAAGGGTCACTCTTATGCCAAAGCCGAACAATAAAATGACTAATATTCCCCAATTCCTCATTATAGTTTTGGCATCCTAGATAAATAATAAAAACCGTCACCCAATACGGGCTGACGGTGATTGATCTTAGCACCTCCGGAGAGCTTCGAGCTCCCAACACTTGGTTCCGAAGACCAATGCTCTATCCAATTAAGCTACGGAGGCAGATGATATTGATTTGGATTATACCAAACGTTACTACTTATTATAATCTCCATCAAATTCTGTTCATAAAAGCGATATTCAGCCCTGAATTAATAGTTTATTCAACGGTTAATGATGTTAAAAATACGGCATTCTCACCTGACTCATCATTTTTTACCAATAATCTTTCCAAAGTCTCTTGATTATACAGACCAATCACTACATTGTATTGGCCTGATGGAAATTCAGGAGGAATAAAAAATTCTCGAACCTCATTTAGGGATTGACCAGGTTGCCAATTTGTCGTAGGGTAACTTCCATCAAAAGGTTGGAAATCATATTGCCCTATAATCGCATTTCCCTCATCACGAAGATGGACAAAAATTGTGTAATTTTGAGTGATTTTTTTTGTGCTCTGCCAAAACAAGGTGAGATTAAGTGTGGTACCAGGTTTAATAGACGTCGATGAAATGTTGTAGCCTTGCAACAAAAGTTCATCCCTGAAATTGACCCCAAGAAAATTCTCAACTGAGACACCAGATAAATTTTCAATTAGCTGTTCAGTCTTTTCTATTTTTGTGATACTTTCAGGATGATTGGGCTGATGAACATACGCTAAATCCAAGGCAGCGTTAGATAAATCTTGCGCCCCACTCACTTTTGCTAAAGGGGCAAGCATTAGATTGTGTATAAATTGTTGATCTTGGGCCTGATGTGTAGAACGTAAAAAATTGATAGTTCGAGCTAAATCATCAACGTATGTACTTTCTTGGTCTCCACTAAGGACAATTGTTCGACCAAAATGATTAGTTTCCGTTAAACCTAGTTGATGAGTTTCTTCTGTATTAAAGTTAATTGCCTGGGGTATACCCCAAACAACAACCCAAGTTCGACCAATACGGTTAGTGACTCCCGAATTTGCATTGGGTAGAAGATCGTAGACGATTTCGTGAGTTGTTAAAACGTCCGATACCAAAGCAGTATCCGTTTTTTGGCGATAATTCAAGGTTCTTGTACAAAGGTCTTCAGGCCGAACATCTGTATCACGCCAAGAATGTTGATACTGATGACAAACAACCAGGTCATTGGGTCCAGTTTCTCTTTGTAGATGATCGCCAATTGATTGCCAGTCTGCCCCTACAAACACTTGATAGTATTCCCTCATTGTAGGGTACCATAATACAACAAATAGACTAATAGATAGAAAAATAATACCTATTGGCATAATTTTTTGAAACGGCCAGTAGTTCGATAATTTAGCAATTCCAAAACTAGCTAAAATTAACAATGGGGGGAGAGTATATCCTAAATAGGGGGGTCTTGCCCAAAAATCCACAAGGACATATTGGAGAAGCCAGATTTCTAGAAAGGGTAATAGAACCCAGCTGATTAAGAATAAAGCCTTATAGCTTACTTTCTCCCTAATACTAATCAGTGTCCCAACAACAATAAAAATGAGCAATAAGTATACACCTTGACCACCTTGACTTCCGGGTTGCCAAAAGCCATTGAACAGCCAGAGATTATACCAGATAGAAGCACTGACTTCTGGACGTTGTACCCATAGAATAGATTGTATGGCGCTATTTTCTGAAGTTGAGTCTGGTATCAGGGTAAGCAAGATTGGAGAGTAAAGTATGCTTATTATGACACCGGTGATAAGCACACTAGTAACTAGTTTGATACTCACTAATTTCTTTTTCGGTTGAAATTTAAATCTAAATACTATCAACAAAAGTAGCAGGGTAGTGTAAGCAAACAACGTAAAAAGATGATTATACATCATCAAAGCGCTAACAACCCCTAGAGCAATCCAATGTAACCAACGGTTGTATCGAATAGCAAACAGCCCTAAAAGATAAACCAAAATTGGAATGACAATTACCCCACCATTCCCTCTAAAACTATGAGAAAAGAAAATAGCATAAGGTGAAATAGCAAGTAATAAAGCAGCAATCAATCCAATCCGATGATCAAATAAATGTGCCGCAATTTTATAGATAAAAGCAATCCCCAACACTGAAATGCAGAAAGAAGGCCATCGTAGTATAAAAAGATTATCACCAGCTACGGAAATTGAAAGCCAAGCCAAAATTTGGGCTAAGACATGATTATTTAGCAGTAGGTCGCCAATGAGGATATCGTATAAAGATTTACTAATCCAGCGTTGATAAACGTGACTTTCATCAGCATTAACAGCAACATCCGATAGACCATATAATCGTAAATAAAACCCAAAAAGTAGAGTTATTGCTAGGCCAAAATATTTATCCAAAGATAAAATATTTTTCTTTTTTTTCATCCAATTCCCCACTCATTAGAGTACTGAATATAAGACAGAAAATTTTGAGGGCTTAAGTATTTCAACATCTTATAGACTTAAGTTTATATATGTGGTCTGTTTGTATGGAGTAGTTTAACAATACTGAAAACTTAGCAAGAATAATAAAAACCGCCACCCAATTAAGGCTGGCGATCTTAGCACCTCCGGAGAGATTCGAACTCCCAACACTTGGTTCCGAAGACCAATGCTCTATCCAATTGAGCTACGGAGGCAGGTGATATTGATTTGGTTTATTCCAAACAGCACTACCTATTATAGTCCATCCTTCAATTGTGTCAACCCTGAATTTGGGATTGATGCGATTTTGCGTTTAGGTGAATTTATATAAAAAATGGGTTAGTACTTTATTGAGCCATTTTGGAAGGTTGGAGGCATGGAAGGGTGTTTAACTTATATCCCAATCTTCCAGTCTTCCAAACAATTATATCTTATGATGCAATGAAACCAAGCCCTTCTTCACCATCTCCCCGTGGGCGCGGCGGGCGATTTCGCGTTGGGGAATGGCGTCGAGGAGGGCAGCGATGGTTTTGGCAGCAATGGCCCAGTTGGGGCTATTGTCCATGTAGACGTGCATCAAATAACCATTAGGACATTTGTAGACATCATAGCAGTTGACGATGAGGCCATAACCTGCCCCATCAATGATGCGCTGGCCCTCAAAATAAAGTTGGTTGTCATCCTGATCTTTGATCGTACTAACTTTCTCAACAGCATTTTTGACTTGGTTGTTGGACTCGCCATCTAAAACGATCACACCTTCGGCTCGACGAGCGGCTTCAATTTGTTTGTCCATTGGTACGTACCTCTTGCAAAATTTAGAACCCGATGATATCAATTCATCGTGTCTTACATATTTCATATTGCGTAAAACGGGTTATTGGCGCAATACGAAATACGCAATAGAGTCTTAATCGAGTTGGGTTAAGTTATATTTAATCGCCCAGCTTTTTACTGTTCGACCTTCTCCACTTTTTTCCCAGCCAGCCGTTCAACCTTCAAGGTATTGGTACGCCCACTCCGCCCATACGGAGGTGTGCCAGCGGTGATAACGATTGTATCCCCAGGGCCAGCAACGCCTTCGAACTCGACTTGCTGCTTGGCCACGGTCACCATATGGTCTGTGGTGGTAATATGCTCTGTCAGAGCGGTTTCAACCCCCCAGCTTAGAGCCAATCGACGGGCGGTGCCTTTGTGATTGGTTAGGGCTAGAATTGGCATTGCGGGTCGGTGGCAAGAAACGCGACGGGTGGTTGCCCCTGAGGCGGTATAGGTGACAATGGCTTCGGCGTTAACAGATTCAGCGATAAATCGGCTGGCATAGGCCACATTGGCCTCAATATCTCGGGGACGATCTAATTCAGCTGGCCCTCGTAATTCATTATTTTGCCAGGCTTGTTCTGTGGACTCAGCAATCGTAGACATGGTTTGAATCACTTCAACCGGATATTTGCCGATGGCCGTTTCTCCGGAGAGCATAATGGCATCTGTACCATCTAAAATCGCATTGGCTACATCTGTCGCTTCGGCCCGAGTCGGTTTACTCATTTGGATCATCGACTCTAACATTTGTGTCGCGGTAATAACGGGTGTCGCATGACTGCGACAAGTGGCAATGATCTTTTTCTGGGCAATGGGAATTTCTTGGATGCTCATCTCCAAAGCCAAGTCACCGCGAGCCACCATGACTCCGTAAGATTCGTCAACGATATCTTCGATATCATCCAAAGCGCTTTTGCGCTCAATTTTGGACACAACTGGGATAGGGGAGCCTTTGTCCGCTAGATATTGATTCAGACCCCGCACATCCTCAACCGATTGCACAAAAGACATCGCCAAGAAATCGAAGCCCTGACTAATCGCAAAATCAACATCGCCATAATCTTTTTCGGTAATAGAGGGGAGACTAACTCTTAAGCCTGGCAGATTAATCCCACGTTTGCTTGATAGGTCAGCCCCACGATGGATACGAGTGACGACATCACCATTGTTATCAACTTTTTCGACACGCAAGGAAATATTTCCATCATCAAGAAGCAGACGCGCTCCCTCATAAACATCTTTAGCTAAATCAGGATAACTGACTGAAACCCGCTCAGGGGTACCAAGTACGGTTTCTGGGGTCAAAATAAGTTTATCGTCAGTCTTTAAGGTGATTGTCCCATTTTCAACCTCACCCACTCGAATACGTGGGCCTTGAAGGTCACCCAGAATGGCTAAGGGGACATCTAGTTCATGAGCAAGTCGACGAACCAGGGTGGCTAAGGGGGCGAGAAACTCTTCCTTGCCGTGAGAAAAATTAAAACGGACCACATCAAGTCCAGCTAAAATCATCTCACGTAATACATCCTCGGTATTACTGGCTGGTCCTAGGGTCGCTACAATTTTAGTACGTTTTTTCGGGCGCATGCTTTTCATCCTCTCGGGACCGGTTTTCTAACCGGGTAATAAAAGTTTATCGAATGGTCGACAACGTCATCACCATGACATTTAGCGCACACCCTTGTACGATTTCTTACTTAATTGTCGTTCACAACTAATATACATTCTACATTATATGCCGAATTTATTGATCACGCATATTTGTGATGAACGTTGACCCCTCATCGCAGCTTACCCTACCCTTCTAAAACCCCCAGAATGGTCGGTAATAGCTGCATTTTCCGAGAAACGACGCCTTCTGCATTTAATGTTCCATCAGTTCGACGAGGATACGGCAAACCTTCCAATGCTGCAACTTCTTGGGTAATCAACAAACGGCTCCCCTTACGAACCACGTCAGTCACCATCAACATCACAAAATCCACACCCTTCTCTTTCTCAACCTTGAGCATCGCTTCTCTTAGATCCGTCAAATGGTCAGCCAGCTGACTGCGGTTGGTTACCTCAACTTGGGATACGGCAAAGTTCAACCCGCCTGCTTCGTAGAGCTTCAAATCACCGTTGACAATCTCTTCTGGTGACCGCGAGGCCAAACCAGAGCCTGCTTGTAATATTTTTTCGCCATAGGATTCAAGGGTTTCATTTGCAATCGGAGAACCGCCGACAAAAGCCCAGCGCCCTAGTCGATCAGCCGCAGCGTGGTCACGGTCGGTTGTCGTTGGGGAGGTGAGGAGCAATGTATCTGAGACAAGACCGGCTAAAAGTAACCCAGCTAAGGCCGGAGGTGCACTCAGTCCGGCATCATCAATTCGCTCTGAGACAAGGGTAGAAGTGCTGCCCACTACATCGACGGTAAATCGAATCGGGGTTCGGGTGGGAGGATTACCAAGCCGGTGATGATCCAAAATTTCCACAAGATCCGCCTCATCTAACGCCCCTAATGCCTGACCATCTTCGTTATGATCGACCAAAATAACCTTGAGGCGAGGTGGGTTGAGAGCATCCCGTTGCCGACAAATTCCGACATAGCGGCCCGCTTCATCAACCACCCAAAAATCGGATCGTTCTTCTCGATAGATACGGGGGAGGGCATCCCGAATGCGGCTTCCCGCTTGAAAGCGAGGCACCTCTGTATCACAGGCTTCGTGACACGGCTTATCCAAAATTTCGCCGATTTTTAGTTCATCCCGTCGGGCGTGCGAGCCGACAGATCGACTGATAAAATTGAACAGGCTTAAGACATTAACCAAGCCATAGGGGGTACCATCTGAATTAACAATTGGGGCAACACCACCCGTCCGGTGAGCTACGGCCCACACCTCCCGCAGGGAGCGATCTGGCGTCGTTGTGTTAAAACGGCGGGCGATGCTTTCAAAACGAGGGGAGGCATCGGGTAAAAGTAACGGGGATTCCAGCTCTAAGGTATCTAAAACCCAGGTGGTTTGCGGGTTCAAATGCCCCGCACGAGCCGGGGCCACATCATCTCCAAAAATACCCTGATCTTGCAAAAACCAGGCATAGCCCATTGCAGAGGCAATTGAGTCGGTATCTGGATTTGCGTGACCAATGACGTATGTTCGAGTCTTCTTCTTTGCCATCATGTTTTCCTTAAAATAGTTGTCGTTTTTGAAATCTTCCGCGTCAACTCATAAGAGTTTCTTTATCATCATATTAACAAACGATTCCATTATAACAGGCTCCTTAGTGGCTGACCAGAGCCTTATCAGTTTTTTAGGCTTTGCTCGTCAATGATTTCCATGATACATTGAACATATGAGAAAAAAGCAGCATTTTATTGGATTTTTGTCGGTAATTCTGGTCGGGTTAGCCTGTGTTACAAACAGCCAAACATCACGTATTGCGGCCCCACAACCAACCCGAACACCCATTCCAACTTTCACTGCGACAGCATTACCGCCGACGGCTACGCCTATTCAACCGACCCCAACGGAGGCGGTCGTTACTGCAGCTCCTTTGGTTGGTAGTGATGGGGCCACTGAGGTTGCCGCTATCACCGATACCCCTGTATCGACGGATACACCCGTACCGACTGGCACACCACTACCAACGGACACCCCAGTTCCTCCGACGAACACCCCTGTGCCACCAACGGCTGTGCCACCAACCGCAACACCCGTCCCCACAGCCACGCCCGCTCCACCAACCAACACGCCTGTGGCAAACTCACCACTACCAACGCCCACGCCACAACCCGTTTCACCACCAGGTGACTATGAGGCTCAAAATACTGAAGGTGACCGAAACTGTGCGAATGTCGCGGCCATCGGGTCTGTCATTAACGACAAAGACGATCAACCTATTCCAGGTGTTCAAGTTGAGGTGCGAGGTGAAGATGATGACGATGACGAATTTAATGGGACATTTACTGGGGCCACCAATGCAGATGGGAAATACACTATTCTTCTCGGAGAAGGGCTGGATGCAGCAGGTGAAGGGTTCATTGCCAAAATCGTTGGGCCAGAGGTTAAATCTGACGAGCATGAGTGGAAAACGACCGAAGATTGTGAGGGCGATGATGCCCTTCAGGTGATGGACATTAAATGGGTTCGTGAAGATTAAGTGATTCGCAACAAAGACATTAATTACAATTTTGTAATGATGATAGATTTTTAGGAGAAAGTAATGAGTATTAAGCCAGATCATTGGATCGAAAAAATGGCTCGTGAGCACGGTATGATTGAGCCGTATGAATCGAACCAAATACGAGAAGGGGTGATTTCATACGGCGTATCATCCTATGGGTATGATATTCGTGTTTCGGATGAATTTAAGATTTTCACCAATGTCAACAATACGGTTGTTGATCCAAAAAACTTTGACAACCGCTCATTTGTAGAGTTCAAAGGCGATGTTTGTACCATCCCCCCCAATTCCTTTGCCCTCGCTCGCACCATCGAATATTTTAGAATACCACGGGACATTCTGACGATCTGTTTAGGGAAGAGCACCTACGCTCGCTGTGGCATCATTGTCAACGTGACGCCCTTTGAGCCAGAGTGGGAAGGCTATGTCACCATTGAGATTTCAAACACAACTCCTCTACCTGCTCGCATTTATGCCAATGAAGGCATCGCCCAAGTTTTATTCTTTCAAGCTAATGAGGAATGCACAACCTCATATGCGGACAAAAAAGGTAAATATCAAAGCCAAGTAGGCATCACCCTCCCCAAGGTTGAATAGTAAGTCTAGCTTGTTTCTTGTCGAAACAAGGCGTCTGCGTAACGCAACAAGGTTTCTTTGCGCTCTGGAGAAGTATCCTTCGCCTCAAGGTACAACTCCAGAGCCTCCTGCGGGGTTAACTCCTCAGTTGAAACATTGGCCAAACGACGGGTCTTTACCCGATCAATATCCTGAACAATACTAGCCACATAGCTCGCTTCCCGGAGGGCCTGCCGAATTGTTTTGTCATCAATCAACAGTTCCTGGGTCTCGGTGGCTTTGATGATGACCCGCACAATCGCTTCTTGCAGAGAGTGTTCCAGCAATTCATCCAAAATTGTGGTCATGGGGTCATCGGAGGTGGTGACGTCAATGCGAATGGTCACAAACCGACGGGCATTGACTGGAATAAATTCCCAGGTGGTGTTGCCTCGCTCAACTTGAGCCATCACTGTTCCTTTGCGTTCCCGTTCCTCACCAAAATCAATGCGTTCCAGACTACCAGGGTAGAGAATTGGGGGATGATGCCCATTGTTCAGCTCTTGGTGTTTATGAATGTGCCCCAACGCCACATAATCCCAAACAGGATTCGCCAACACACTCTTCAAGACCACCACATCACGTCCAATCATCACGCTTTGCTCGCTACCCTGCTTGGCTTCACTCACCGAAAAATGGGCGGTCAGAATCGCCGGGACATCTGGCTGCTCGCTCACCTCTGCGGCCAAATCTTCGAGATTCGCCCCCAGAATCCGGCTGATCTCCAAGTCAAGTTCATCCAAAGTCATATTTTGATACTGTTCACGAGCCAGCAGCCGGCTACGCTGAGGATAAGGTACGGTGGCGACTTGGAGGGGCTGTCCACGTCGGCAGGTGATCTGATGTACTTCCTCCCGACCAGCTACAACCACCCCAGGCACGTCCAGCACCCCGAAGATGTCAAGGCTACTGGCGGCACGATCGGCTGAGGCCATATCGTGGTTACCCACCAGAAGAACAACGGGCACCCCTTCACTGGCCAATCGTTTAATCCGCCGGGCAAACTCTCGCTGAATGGTCGGATTGGGCCGTTGGTTTTTGTAGGCATCCCCAGCAAAAATACAAACGTCGACCTCACGATCCAAGGCTATATCAATGGCCTGGCTCATTCGCCGTAAAAAATCAACCACCCGGCTATTCAAGCCCGATTTGGAATCCAGACGCCCGTAATTTTCCATCCCGACATGAATATCGGCCAAATGTAAAACATTAATCGGTTGGCTCATAAACTCTCTCTCGTAACAGTATCAAAATATTTTTGAATTATACGTTGATGATAGTAAACTCGCCATCTTTCAAACTGGATTCAAACTTAACCATGATAAGTTGATCAAGAATATTTACCCAACTATTTCTATTTCGATGTAAAGATAGAAACATAAGCAAAACTCAAATTTTTTAAGTTTGACACGAAAAAAAGCAAAAACATGACACGATTAGCCCAAAAAGGGCTAAATCGTGTCATGAAACCGCTAAATAGATGCGATTCTCAGACGAAATCAGGGCAAATCTCTCGGATTTTTTCCATTCACAAACTTTATTGCTTGTGATAAGGTAAATGTGTTAGAAAAGTTCAAAATATCATCAGATGGCTTGGCTTATTTATAAGTAAGCTCTTCGATTAAACAGCTTGAGCAAGTAACTAATCTCTAATACATTCTTAATTCCTTGGGAGGACCTCGTGAATAAATATCTACCTCATTTTCAGCTTCAAAATCATAACCCTTTGTCTTTATTCAGAATACCCTTGATTGCTGTTTCGATAGGGCTCCTATGGCTTTTGGTTACCCTACCCGTTCAAGCCCAAGGTCCAGTCGGCAGTGTGAAGGATTTTACAAAAATCACTCACGATGACGAGATCTTGCCTCTGGATGATCTCGATGGTTTAGGTGACGCTGTCACTACTATCGGTGACTTTGACAACAATGGGGTTATCGATTTAGCTGTTCTAGCCCAGCGGGATGATGATGGAGGTGATAATCAAGGGGCAATTTGGCTCCTATTTATGAATGACGATGGAACCATCAAATCCACAAAAAAAATTAGCAATCTGCCCTTCCTTGAACCAACGGATATTATTACCTTGGTGGCAAGTATTGGGGACTTGAACAAAGACGGGGTGATTGATCTGGCTGTCGGCCATTACACAGATGATGATGGGGGAGAAAATCGAGGCGCAATCCGGATATTGTTCTTGAATGCTGATGGTTCTGTTAAAGCTCATCAAAAAATCAGTAGTACACAAGGCGGATTTACCGCCCCATTTAGAAATGGTAATACGTTTGGGGTAAGTATTACGCCCCTTGGCGATTTGGATGGGGATACAGTCCTCGATATAGCTGTTGGCGCTGCTTTTCCTAACGGGGCAACTATTAATGATACAGGGGCCGTCTTTATCTTGTTTCTTAACACCGATGGCACCGTCAAAGCCTATCAAAAAATTACTCAAGGCTTAGGAGGACTCGCAGAGGATGTACAAATTGATCGACTTGATCGATTTGGTATTTCGTTGGCCACTATTGGCGATTTGAATAATGACAACATTGTTGACTTGGCAGTTGGGGCTTATCGAGACGATGATGGGGGATTTGAGCGAGGGGCAGTTTGGATATTGTTTCTTAATACAGATGGTACGGTCAAAGCCCATCAAAAAATTAGTGATACGCAAGGTAACTTCTCAGGTACATTGAGCAACCATTATGAATTTGGAATTGCTTTAGCTGGACCTGGTGATATTGATCGGGATGGCGTTTTAGATTTAGTAGTATCTTCAGTAAATGACACTGATGGGGGCACCTACAGGATCGGCGCAGTTTGGATATTATTTCTTAATACAGATGGTACGGTCAAAGCCCATCAAAAAATTAGTAACACTCAGGGCAATTTCACTGGAGTGCTTGAAGATAGTGACTACTTTGGTCGACGTCCAGTAGGCATTGGTGACTTCAACAAAGATGGTACCCTTGATTTAGCAGTTGGCGCAGTTGGTGATGATGATGGGGGGGATGGACGTGGAGCTGTCTACCTGCTCTACCTGGATGATGGCGAGGTTGATAATAGCCCACCCGATCCCGACCCTGAAACTGACAAAAGCCTACTAGCTATTTATGCCCTAGCCTTCGATAATGACCCAACCAGTCCTAGTAATCTGGCCCCAGAATATTGGCCTGTCTTAAATGGGATTATTAAAGGTACGATTAATCAACCCGATAAAACGGCCGTGGTATTAGGCGATTTGACAGAGGATGGTGATACCCATATTCGGGTGATACAGAATGGGGCCGTATCACCGATTATTGGCGTACCAGACCCGAATGCTAACTGTGACTTGGTCACTGGCCTTGAGTATGATATGGCCAATGGGCAGCAATTGGGCTGTTTTATAAAATGGGCTAGAGCAACCTATGCGGCAGACAAAACTATCTTTTCTTATATTAGTCACGGAATGCCTTTGGTTCCAGAAACCTCTATTAATAACATCTTTAATACCGCTCAACTTAGGGCAAAACCAACGGATGCAATTCCCTTACCCAATCGAGCAGGGCATCCAGATTTCACAGACAATGGATCTCAAAGTTTAATTTCTGCCTATGACTTAGCCGAAGCTTTGCGTATTGGAACAAATGATGGAGAAGATAAATTAGACGTAGTCGATACCGTCCATTGCTTTTCAGCTTCGATTGAGGAATTTTACGAGTTACATCCGTATGCGATAGCCATCACAGGCGCACCCAATTATACGTATCTCGAACCGGTGATGTTGGGTAATGCTTTAAGCGCCATTGATCCTAGTCACTCTGCGACAACAATCGCTGATAACCTAATTGAAACGTATCACAACACCCTACCAAATACAGAGCACCCTCACATCTTGGTTGCGGTTGAAAGTGATCAATTACCCCAGGTAAAATCTGCCTGGGATAAAGTCTCATTCCATCTGTTGGATGAATATCAAGGGAATCCATCCGGCACAAGAACCAAGATAAAAGCGGCGTATGCTACCAGTGCTAAATATGACACTGATGTATGTCCGCCACAAGATTGGGAATTGACCGCTCCAGACGGCTTATCGGATATGATGGACTTTGCCACACAATTAGCAAATCAATCCTGGAGTGATGGCAATATCGCCGCTGAAGCCATAAATACAACAAGTAGGCTTAACCAAGCCATCATTGCAAAATACATCCAAAATGGCGAGCCTTGGTTTCCAAAGGTTGAAATAAAACCTAATTGGAATTTCTCAGACAATGGTGGGTTAGCCCTTTACACTGACTTACAAGGTGAGCCAGTACCTGGTAGCCCTGGAAAAGTATCTCTCAGTTTTCAGGGGCATTGGTATGACAAAACAGCCTCAGCTAACAATCCTTATCCCTATACCTTTATTCAAGATGGGGCCAACGGTGTCACTTGGAGTGATGTTTTTCAAAAGCTTTGGGAGGGTGAAGAGGTACAAACAGGAGCCTGTTTACCCGAATTTCCTGTAGCACGGACCCCAGGTGAAATTTCGGCCGAAAGAATTACCCAGCCAAAGAGCGAATACATCCCATTGGGACAACCTATTCGGCCAGAAGTTATTATTGGTACCCTTGAAAACCTACCAAACCTAACCGTTCAATTTAATGTTTATCAAAATAATACAGTTGTCTTTTCAAATACAGTAGCCAGCAACTATTTAATTCCTGGCACCTATCACATTGAGGCAACACAGGTTTGGACACCAACATCTAATACAGCGGCAGTTTTTGTTGAAGCTATTGTTGATGCAGATGATCGCATTATTGAAACGATTGAAACAAATAACCAAGTGACAAAACACCTTAACATTATTTCATCCTCAGGTTCACCGCCTACTATTGAAGCAAGCTTTGTTACAGATTTTCAATGGACTCCCTTGGATTCTGTAGCAATTGAGGTCAATCAATTAGATATATCTTCACCAGTTGATACCATCACTGCCCAAGTCTACACTTATAGGCCCGGGACAATCCCTAATACTCAAATTCCACAAATTACTGAAATTCATAAATTCAACGATATTGCTCTGCCTGATCAGATTGATATTCCGATACCTAAGGGGTTAAAATCAGGCCCACTACTGATCTCGTTGTTGGCAAGTGGTCCAGACGGGGTAACCTTAGCGCCTGTCAATCTTGAGTTTAACTACATTCCCCCTCATCAATTGAATTATCAGCAAGAAGATTATTTTCTAATTAAGGCAGACGCAAACGATACTCTCAAATTTGATGTAAAGGTTCCACCCGGTCAAAATGCTAATATTTTTGTATGGGACCCCATCAGCTTTGGGCCGCCCACCTGGCAGGCAACAGTCATCGGAGATGACCAATTAAATATCGTCGCACCACTACCCGGACAATATATTATTGGTGTTCGTAGTGAAAGTCTCTCAGGAACTTTTTACACCTTAACTGCTTCAAGAAATGGAGTTCAATTTCAAAGTGAGGACCAACAAACGTTTAAAGGAGAAAACGATCCAGATGCATATATCCCTCAGGTAAGGCAACATTTTGAAAGTCCAAATGCCATATCGATAAATTCTACGATATATTTGCCATTGATTGTTAAGTAACCCAAGTTTGGAGCAAGCGAGACGATAGACAAAACTTGAGTTAAGTAGTAGGTTGAATTTAATGGGTTGGTGTAAAGTAGAGGAACATTAAGTTGATCGCGAGATATACCGTGTTCCTCTACCCTTACCTTCAATATTTATCAACCCCAATTCAACTAACTCGTTTAAATCACGGGCCGCTTGTTTTTGTGAAACACCTGTCAAATCTCGATACAATCGATTTGTGATTTGACCATGTTCTTTAACATATACCAATACTTGTTGTTGACGCTCGTTAAGCCTATCACTTACAGGAATTAAGAATGGATGATCATAGGCTAGATTATCTAAGTCTTGAAGCACTGTTACATGATCTATCTCTTGTGCTAAACTTAGAGTTTGGTCAAAAAAGTGTTTAGCCATTGGCATATCATTTAGCTTGGCATAGCCTTCTGCTAAATCGTAACCAACAGATGCCAGCCAGGTACGATTTTTGAGTTCAATAAATATTTCCTGGGCAAGCTTGTAAAATTGAATTGCCTCGTTATATTGCTTTAACCAATAGAAACAAGCGCCAATTGCTTTATAACCAAGTGCCTGATTTTGCTTATCTCCAGCCTTAATCGATAAATCAACACTTGATTCAAGATATTCTAACGCCTTATCATACTCTTCTAGAGCTGCATAATCTTGACCGACATTATTTGAGGTTCTGACCATTCGATCAATATCTTGCACCTCGTTTGCGGCAACCCAGGCCTGTACACGATGCTCAACTGCCTTTTGCAACTCATTGCGATGATAAAATAGCTCACCAAGAGCATTGTAAAGATCGGCTCTATTGGCCCAGTCATCTCGTTGTAGTAGCGTTTGTGCCCGAGTTAAATCAGCTTCAGCCCGTTGCAGGTCCTGACGTTCCTGTAAAAATATCCAAGCCCGATCCGCATATAACTTAACCAGCAAGCGATCCTCGGGATACCACTCCTCCAAGAGCATGATACCGTGATTGTAATGGGCTAATGCTTCGTCTGAATTTCTGTAGCGAAAGGCCTTGGCCCGCCGATAATAGGCTAAGGCTTTAATTTGAATATCAGGGGCTTGCAAAGCAAGACGATATTCATCTAAGGCGACCTCGATGTCCTCTAAAGACTCAACCACCTGCCCCGTTACAATCTTTAATCGAGCCCATAAGTTAGGGTCATCAATATCAGACTGTCTAAATTTGCTCAGCAGGTCTTGGAGTGCCTCAATCGCAAAATTGTCAATAATTTTGCGATAGTGGTCAACCAGGATCAAGGCTGATGCTTCATAGCTATCAGCTTGATAAAAATGATAGGCTGCCTCCAAATGATGTTGTTGTTCGAGATAATGGTGCCCAGCCATTTGATGCCAAGTCAGACGTTCTGTTGCCGACAAAAAATTTCGAATGTAATTCACTAAATCAGAGCGTAGCCAGAACGTAAATCCTTCTGCGTCAGCTAATACAATATTTTCGTTAAATAATGACCTTAGGCTAGGCTGGATCGAAGCGATATCATGATATTGGGCCTGTTGATAAAGCAGTTGACCCGAAATTGGCTGCCGAAATATTGATAAAAAATGGAGGATAAATTGCCGTGTCTCATCTGTGGCATAATCACTATATCGATTAGCGAGCATGGCTTGTTTTATTTGCGCATTATTGGCCGAATCACTTAACAATTCGTCCTTTAAGATTTGAGCCAAAGCATCGATTGCTTGAGGGCGCCACCAACGAGAGATGTTTTGCTCAGAGGTAAACATTTGCTCTGATAACTCTACCCAAGTACGACCTTGTAAATAGAAGTGAAATAAAATGTTATAGTTACGCCAATGAGGCGCAAGCCAATCGGGCTGACCACTAGGGCGTAATTTTTCTATAGCCCACACCAATACGGACTGAAGTGCCTTGTGTAAGTTATCGCTAGTCCAAGGTTCATTTTCTAAAAGGTAATGATTCATTAACGAACTACAGGCTAACGGTGAGGTTGCTAGTTCTACAACTTGTCCATTTCGATATAGATTTAAAGTTTCACTAACTACCTGGCGAAATTGTGCATCGGTCATTGCCAGTAAGGTAGCATCATTCATTGAAAGTATGGTCTCTCTTTGAGTTAACAGGTCAAATTATAAATAAGATAATCCTAGCTAAATTTAAGTAATTTGTAAAGCAAATGCAAATGAGGTTCTATTTATTTGAGTAATCGTCCTACAAGTCATAAATGATAAGTCTCACTAGACTCAAATTAATCTAAACAAAAAAGTCAAACATTTCAATGGTCAGGATTGCAGAAATTTCTGCAATCCTGACCATTTTGCATGAAAAAGCTCTATGGTATACTTTCGTGCCACTCATTCTTACTTAAACATAGAGGCGAGACTTGGCACTGATGCAATGAGTAAGTTTACATCTTTATCTCTTCAAAAATTATACACCCCTTTCTGGGTGCTTTTATTCTGTCTGGTCGGCTTTACCCTTCGCGTACAACAGTTAGATTTTCAGCCGTTGTGGGGGGATGAAGGGTGGAGTTTTTATCTGGCACTCCATCCCCTCTTTGATTTATTGGCCTTAACCGCGATTGATATTCACCCGCCATTGTATTACATTCTGCTCAAAGTTTGGTTGAGTGGTGTTGGGGTCGGGGCGGAAGAAGCCCGTTTATTTTCGGTTGTGGTGGGCACGCTACTCATTCCAACTGCCCATGGTTTGGGCAATCGTTTGTTCAATCGTATGGTTGGACTGATAAGTGCCGGAATTATCGCGGTGATGCCGATGGCTGTCTACTATGCTCAGGAAGTTAGAATGTATGGGCTGGTGACCCTGCTGGGTGCGCTTTCATTATACTGGTTTATTCGACTGCAACGAGAGCCGTCCAACCGAACCGTTTGGCTCGGCTATCTCCTCACTACCACCGCCGCCTTTTATACCCACTACTTTGCCGCCTTCATTATCTTTGCTCAACTTCTGGCTAGTTTACCTGCATTATTTGGCAAATCTGAACACCAAAAATCATTCCTCCAAATTATTGCTCCCTTTTCTGGAGTAGGATTACTCTATCTCCCTTGGTTGGCCTATTTAGGATCAAGTCTAACAAATTATGTTGAAAATAAGCGGGATGTCGAAGGGTATCTACCGCTCAACATATTTGAATTTATGGGGGATCATTTTGTCGCCTTTAGTTTGGGGCATCTCCCCCCGGCTTGGGGCGCAATTTGGGGAACATTGCCCTTTATTCTGATCGCCTCATTAGGGTTTTTAGTCGCCCTATATTTCAATCGTAATAAGCCCTATCGCTACATATTTTTGTATCTGTTTATCCCGCTGATACTTGGGTTTGGGGTTAATTTAATTTTCCCCTTTAACCCCCTTTATTTTGAACGTACGTTATTACTTGCTGCACCAGCCTACTGGATATTTATCGGGGCTGGGTTAGGTTGGCTGTGGAACCAAAGCAAGCTCGTCGGGACATTTACGATGCTGGGCTTGGTATCGATCACGGCCATCAACTTATTTGGATTTTATACAACGCCTCGTTACATCGATGAAGATTACCGCCCCCTTTTGCAAGACATTCAGGCAAGAGCGACAGAAGCGGACACGATTTTAGCCAGTTATCAATGGCAATTGGGCTTCTATCAAGCCTACCTATCAGAACCACGGCCTCGCCTGTTTATCGTGCCCGAGTGGGGCGCAGGTTGGGCTGAAACGAGTGGTGAGCCACAGCGAGTGGCTGATTTACAACAAATTTTCGACACTTCGCCGCGCCTATGGTTTCCCGCCTATCAAGCCTCGGGACATATTTGGGAGGATGAAGCAGAAACAACGATTGCCTCACTAGGCTACCCAACCTTACTGCAATGGTATAGCCCCGAAACCAAATTAACCTTGACCTATGGTGCTCAAGAAAATCTCGTGGATGGCCCGACCGCAAATTTTGCTAATCGGCTTTCCATTGTCGAGTCCCAAGTTGGGCAGGGAAGTTATGAAGCGGGGCGAGGTATTATTCCGGTTTCTCTCATCTGGCAAAAGAAAAAAAGCTTGGGGAGTGCTTATCGGGTCAGTTTAAGATTGGTTGACCAGGATGGTCGTACTTGGGCTAGTCGTGATAGTCATCCCCAAGGCAACCAGAAATTTTTTACGGACCTCGCCTTGGGAGAAGTCCTGGCAGATCGTCACGGCCTGTTGATTTCAGCCGGAACGCCACCAGGTGAGTACAATCTGCTCTTGAGTGTTCGTCGGGTTGATGACGCTGCTCCGTTGGATTTGCTTGATGAGCAAGGCCAGCCGATGGGGGCTGAGTTGTTGTTTGGGGCCGTTACAATTGTTGAGCCGCAGCCTCCCATCGTCCCAAGTGCCTTTCCGGTACAGCATCAAAAAAATAGCAGATTTGGGGAAACGGTCGAATTAGTGGGCTACAGTCTCGGTCATGGGCCATATAAGGCAGGGCAAAGGCTGCCACTCACCTTGTTCTGGCATTCACTCGTAGATCAGCCTGATAATTATACCATTTCGATTCAGCTTCAAAATGAGACGGGGGAACTCGTTGTTGATCACCAACAACGGCCAATCCAACCAACAGATAGCTGGCAAACGGGTACGATTCTACGCGATCCCCACGATGTTGTCTTACCGCCAACATTGTCACCCGGACAATACCGACTATTACTAACAATCCTTTCATCTGAGCAAGCTCCCCTGATTGTGGAGGGTTATGAACAGTTATTACTTGAGGTTATCGAAACCATTGATCGCCCCCGCAATTTCGAGCCACCCTCGCCCCAAACTAATTTATCCGTTAACTTTGGCAATCAAGCCAAATTAATCGGGGTAGATGTTCCCCATTTAACGGTGCAACCGGGCGACTCAATGCCAATTACGTTGTATTGGCAAGGGATTGCCTTATTTGACCGAAGTTGGGCTGTGTTTGTTCATCTGATTGATGAAGAGGGGCAGATTATTAGTCAACAGGATCAAATTCCAGGGGGGGGACAATTTCCAACAACCAGTTGGCTGCCGAACGAATATCTAAGTGATGCCTATCAGCTTCAAATCCCCTCGGATATAGCAGCGAAGCCTGATGGGTATCGAATTCGGGTGGGGTTATATGACGTACAGGATTTTACGAGATTGCCCGTTTTAGAAAATGATGAAATTGTGAATGATCATGTTATTTTAGATAATTTTAAAATTTCGGTACAATAGGGAAGCATCATTTGAACCAAGGATGTTAGTTCATGGAACGAAACAATGAAATGTGGCTGGAAGAGCTACGCAATGGGCACCCACAACAGGCAGCAGCCATTGAGGAGCTACGCAAATACCTTAAACGCGGGGTGATGGCCTATCTACGAAATCGTAGCGATTTGGGCTATTTGGCCGACGCCGAACTACAACAAATGAGTGAGGACTTTACTCAGGATGCCCTCTTGAAAGTCCAATCTAATTTAGATACGTTTCAAGGCAAAAGTAAGTTTACCACCTGGGCCACAAAAATCGCCGCGAATCACACCATCAGCGAATTGCGACGGGCCAAATGGAAAGATCTCTCCCTAGACGCTATTACGGAGGCGGGAACGGCCCTGCAGGAAATTCTCAATGTTGATACCGCCCCAGGCAGCAATCCTGATACCCAAAGTGAACGCCAGCAGGTGTGGGAAACGATATTGGATGTTATCAAAAATGAGTTAACCGAGCGACAACGACAGGTGCTTGTATCCGTTCGAGTGGAGAATATGCCTGTCCAAAAGGTAGCGGACCTACTTGAGACAAACGCGAATAACGTTTATAAGTTATTGCATGACGCTCGCACAAAACTAAAGCGAAGGTTGTTAGAGTCTGGATTAGAGGCTCAATACATTTTACAACTATTTAGTGAGAGTGGGTAAGATTGTTGTAAACGACCCGTCTAAACAGTTGACTGTGCACAGGGTCTACCTTGAAACAATGATTACTATTTGAATGATGCTGGAGCAGTAAAATGAGTAAACCCTTATGGCAAACCTTATTAGATTTAGCTTTAGATGATACGCAGCCAAAGCTAAGTTGTGAGGAATGTTACAATTTGTTGGATCAGTATGCCGACATCTTATCGACTGAGGCTACACCATCTGAGTTGATGGTCTTGGTCAAGGAGCATCTTGGGCACTGTGCCAATTGTGATGAACTATTCGAGTCCATCCGGCTTATGGTTCAGGAATCAGAACAAGGTCAATAGTCGGCAACCTCCTAACTAATTTGGAAATGCCTTTGAACCCCGTAAAGTTCCGACACCCTGAGCGCTCAGGGTGTCGGAACTTTATATTTTAGTGTTTGGCGAAAGAAACCGCTACGCCAAACTGTGACACCCTTAACCAATATCAATCATTCGCCAGCCGCGTTTATCGCAGTCATCACACTTTGTAAAGCCAAAAAATTTTGAAGAGCGACCACTGCCTTTGCAGGTTTTGCACTCAACAATCCGCCATTTACGACGTCCCCGTCCAATACATTCGCGACAGGTCAAATCCTGCAGGCCAGGCTCTTGACCATTACCGTTGCAATGGTCACATCGTCTCTCATACACCTCACCGATATTTACTGGCGGGTTGTTTGGATATTTTTTCGCCATAAAATCACCTACTTTCGTAAGATTGGTCAATTTTACAATCACTGATTGAATAAACAAATTAACAATCAGTGTATATAACATTACATAATGTTAGTATTACATACTGTAAGTTGACATTGTGTTATCACATCGGTATATTTAGATTCATCAGATATTCCAGCTAAACTTATGTACAAATTTTGAAGAAATTTCTTCAACCTAGTGTATAATAATCAACGTAACTAATCGGGATGGAGTTCCAACTTTATGGCACAACTAGGTCAAATCACATCGCTAAAATCCTCGAAACTCATAAAATTTTGGCTTCCCCTTTCTTTTGTGGCTATAGCTGGTGGTATTCTCATCCTGATGCTTTTCACTACCCTTATCTTCCAGGCAGTTTATCTCAATCGTGTCTATCCAGGTATCTCAGTGATGGGCATCGAGGCAGGCGGAATGACGAAAGTCGAACTGACAGAAGCCATTGCGGCGGCGGCCCCTGAGTACCTAAATCGTACAATTACCCTCAAAACAGATGAGCAACAATGGATCTTCACCAGCCAAGAATTAGGCATGCGAATCAACACAACGGTGATTGCCAATGATATCTATGCCATTGGCCGACAAGGAAATTTTACCACCGATATGGTCACTCATTTGTCATTACTCACCTCACCGCGCGAGATTGATCCGTTTCTATGGTATGACACCGGTCCAACCAATGAGATCATCCAAGAGTTAGCACAAGAAATCAATATGCCGCCTCAAAATGCTAAGTTGATTATTCACCCAGAAGCGCGGGTTGAGGCTATTCCTGCCCAAAGAGGCCAGCAACTTCATCAAGAGTCCGCGCTTACAGCGATTGAGGAAACCCTGTTCTCACAAACAAATGATCAAGTCACCCTCTTTGTTCAAGAAGTGATCCCAGCTATTCCCGATGTATCAGACGCAGAAAAACAAGCCGAACAATTGCTCAATGAACCGCTAGTGTTTAGGGCCGAAACAGAAGGTTTGGCCCCAGTCGATTGGGCATTACAGCCAGAGACGGTTGTGCCCTTGCTTGAGGTCGTTGAATGGATCAATGAAGAGGGCAAATCAGAGGTCAGCATTGATCTTGATGCCGAAAAGTTAACCCCTTATTTAGAGGCATTTTCTGAAGCAGTCTACCAACCACCCCAAGACGCAACCTTGGATTTTGATGATGAATTGGGTAAAGTAGTTGTCCTCACAGAAAGTCAAGACGGATACACGATCGATCCCGCCGAGGTTCAGGCTGCCTTGCCTAAATTACTCACAGGGGGTTCAAATCTTGTTGAAGTTCCGCTGCAAGTTATCCCCCCCAGAATATCCAGTGATAATGTTGAAGCGTTGGGCATTCAGGCGTTAATCAGCGAGTCGACCTCCTATTTCAAAGGGTCAAGCGCGGGTCGAATGCATAATATCAATCTAGCCGCCTCACAATTCCAAAATGTAGTGATTCCTCCGGGCGAAATTTTCTCCTTTAATGAGCATTTAGGCGATGTGAGCAAGGAAGCTGGCTATGATGAGTCGTTGATTATTTTTGGCGATCGCACAACAGTCGGGATCGGCGGTGGGGTCTGCCAAGTTAGTACGACTGTCTTCCGTACCGCCTTTTTTGGCGGATTCGAAATTGTTGAGCGCTGGGCGCATGGGTATCGAGTAGGCTGGTATGAAACCAATTCAATGCCTGGCTTAGATGCGACAATTTACACGCCCAGCGTTGACTTTAAGTTTCGCAACGACACCCCAGGTCATATTCTAATCAAAACTGTCACAGACCTTGATGCAGGCACCACAAGCTTCCGATTTTATGGCACACCAACCAATCGAGAAGTGATCATCAGTGAGCCAACTCAAACGAACCTCATCAAACCCGGTCCGCCCATTTATGAGGAGGACCCATCTCTACCTGAAGGCGTTGTTGAACAGGTGGACTGGGCCAATGACGGGTTAAATGTGACAGTTACCCGAACAGTCAAAGAGAATGACACAATCCTGCACGAAGATGAGATTATCAGTAATTATCGTCCTTGGCGAGCCGTTTACAAGGTAGGCACGGGCGATTCAAGTTAGGGCCTAGGGCTAAGTCTACAAGAACTTGACAGTTAAAGAGGTTAAATTCTGGCTTGTCCAGATTCGAGATTAATCTATCTGGTAAATTAGTCCTTTTTTGCCGCATCCCCCCTAAAATCCTCTTTACAAAACAATTTGAACCCCTTATGATATGACATACAAGATAATTGTGTTAAGTTGGGTGGGAAAACATTGCCACCCCTTAGGGAGATAGCGTGTCTGGGGAAACAGTTTTAGCGGTCGATGACCGCTTGGAGAGCTTGCAATTCCTGCGAGAATATGTCTTGGAGCCGAGTGGTTATGAGGTCATCCAAGCGAATGATGGGATGGAAGCTCTTAAGATTGCCAAATCATATAATATTGATCTCATTATTTCAGATCTTGAAATGCCCAGAATGGGTGGCCTGGAGTTATTTGCCGCGCTAAGAGAAAATGGGCTAGATATTCCTTCAATTCTAATGACCTTTCACGGCACCGAAGGAACAGCCGTTCAGGCGTTTCGTCTCGGGGCCAGTGACTATATCATCAAGCCATTTACAGTTGAAGAAATGCTTGAAGCCGTAGATCGAGCTTTAGCTGTATCTCGCTTAAAAAAAGAGCGGGATAATCTAACCGATACCCTACTGCGGGTCAACCAACAGCTAGAAGGCCGAATTCAAGAAACTCGTATTTTATATGGTATTGGTCGGTCAATCACCTCTGTAATGACCTTGGAGCAAATTCTAAATCGCATTGTTGAGGCGGCAGTGTATCTTACTGATGCGATGGAAGGCTCTTTAATGCTGGTTGATCCTGAGACCAATCAGCTATATTTACGGGCAACGCGAAGTAGCGGTGATAAATATGCCCACAGCCTCTATGAGGAAATCAATAGCTCGATTGCAGGGCAGGTCCTACAAACAGGTCGGCCGGTCATTGCCCAAGGGCGAAACCAGCATGATGTATTTAAGGTAACAACAGGTTATCTGGTCAAATCATTGCTTAACGTTCCGCTCAAAGAGCGAGATACCGTTATTGGCGTATTAGCTGTCAATAATAAAGTTACCGGACAAGCCTTTACTGATCACGATTTGAATTTATTGATGGGAATGGCTGATTATGCCTCTATCGCCATTCAAAACGCACGAATGTACGATCAATTATCCTCAGACGTTGATCGGATTGAGCAATCCAATCGTGAGTTGAAGAGGAAATTTATTGCTCAGACTGCTCAACTTAAAACTGCCCACAAACAGTTAATAAAAACTGAAAAAGCAGCGGCCTTGGGGTATCTAGCCAGTGGCGTAGCCAAGGAAATTGAGGCCCCAATTAGCGCGATTCTAAATGGTCTTGACCAGCTAGGGCAGAATGGACAACATCAGCAATTAGTCCACATTCTCAAGCAAAAGACAATGGAATGTCGGCAAATTGTGACGGAATTGCTTGATTTTTCGGATGACCGAGCTTTACAGCTACAAGAAATTAACGTCAACAGGCTCTTGGCTCATTTATGGAAAAAGTGTCAAGAAAACCCTGATTATCAAAACATTCAACTAAAACACGGCTTTGATCCCAATATTCCAGGTATTCTTGTTGATATTGAACAAATCGAAGTTGCTTTATCCAATCTCTTTTACTATGCCTTGGACTCAATGCCACAAGGGGGCATTTTACGTATATCCACTCGATCTGAGGGCGGTAATGTGCAGGTTATTCTCGCGACCAGTGGACCAGGCCTTGCCAAAGAGGATTTAGCCCATATCTTTGACCCATTCTACCAAAGTGAAACCCAGGCCCATGGTCTTGAGTTATCGATCGCTCAATCGGTCATTCATCGACATCAAGGCCAGGTTAAGGTAGTGAGTCAACCAGAACAAGGCATAACTTTTACCATTGATCTTCCCCGCTAATTAAACCTCAACTGTTACAATAGTTTCTGCCTAGCAATTGGATCATTCCTTCAGTTATGGTAAAATTCAAAATTATGATTTTACCATCAAGCCAAGTAATCGGTCATGATTGGGCTGTGGAGCTATTTGATCGCCAATATCAGGCCGATCGAATTCCTCACGCGCTGCTCATTAGTGGCACCCCAAATATTGGCAAAGCAACTTTAGCCCGTTACTTTGCCCAATATCTGAATTGCCAAGCCGAACAAAAACCCTGTGGTGAATGTCGCTCATGTCGAAAAATGATTAGTGGGAGTCATCCCGATGTTCGCATTTTGGATCACGACTCAGAACGTCTAAAAATTGAGCAGATTCGTGAATTGCAGCGCGAATTAACCCTGTCCCCTTATGAAGGGCGATATCGGGTTACTGTGCTATGCAATTTTGAGCGGGCCACCACCAGTGCAGCCAATGCCTTGCTAAAAACGCTTGAAGAGCCTGCCTCTCAGGTTGTTCTCATCTTAACAACAGTCGATCCTGGGGCTTTGCTCCCAACGATTGTATCGCGCTGTCAAGGGGTTGTATTACGTTCGGTCCCCACCTCCTTAATTGCCGAGGCGTTAGAGAACCAATGGCAGGTTTCATCAGAACAGGCAGGTTTGCTGGCTCAGCTTTCTGCAGGTCGGCTGGGCTGGGCTATTCGTAGTGTGGAGAATGAGAACCTCTTGGTTCATCGAGAAACGTCATTGCAGGATATGTTAGATCTTCTTGAAATGCATCGCCCAGAGCGGTTGGCCTATGCTCAAGGTTTAAGTCGCGATCAGGCAACCTTAAAAGAAACATTGCATATCTGGTTGACAATATGGCGTGATTTATTGCTATTGAAAAGTGGTACACAAACAAAAATTATCAACTTAGATTGGGAGTCCCAATTACAAAATGTTGCGGCACAGAGTACGCTAGAACAAGCCAAGGAGATGGTCGATTATTTACGTAAGGCGATCCTAAATATAGACTACAACGTCAATCCTCGACTTAATTTAGAAGTATTGTTACTCAGATTACCGAAATTCAAGCTGGGCCGAACATAATTGAAAATGTTACTTCCCTTTAAATTTATTGAGGCATAACGATGCTAAATGTTGTGGGAATTAGATTTACGCCAGTTACAAAAATATATTACTTTGATCCTGACGATTTCTCTGATTTAGACGTCGAGGATCGGGTTATTGTAGAAACAGCGCGTGGGACAGAACTGGGTACGGTTGTCATGCCCACCAAACAAGTTCCAAAAAGTGAAATAAAGGGCAAGCTAAAGCGAGTACTACGTCGCGCAACCCCCCCCGATTTGTTGGAAGCTGAGTATTACAAAACACAAGAACCGATGGCTATAGATGTATGCAATGAGATTGTGGCCCGGCTAAAAATCCCGATCAAAGTCATTCAGGCAAATTACAACTTTGATGGCTCTCGCATTCTTTTTTCATTCACCGCTGAGCAACGAGTTGACTTTCGGGATCTGGTGAAAGAACTTGCTCGAGAATTACGAACTCGGATTGAAATGAAGCAAGTTGGGGCCCGAGATGAAACAAAAATATTGGACGGTTATGGTCGCTGTGGTCGACAGTTATGCTGCTCCAGTTGGCTAACAGAGTTCCACCCCGTCTCAATTCGAATGGCCAAACATCAGGGTCTCCCCTTGGCCCCCTCAGAAATTTCGGGGCTATGCGGTCGGTTACTTTGCTGCTTGGCTTATGAGGATGAGTTTTACACTGAGATGAAGGCAAAAATGCCAAGGGTCAACACTCAGGTCAAAACCGTTGAAGGGGTTATGGGCACGGTTCGAGGGCTGAACGTCCTCAAGGAAAGTATTTTGCTTGAGGTTGAGGAAGGTGAGCAACACGTAGAAGTCCCTCTTGATGAAATTCAGCCGTTTGAGAAGAAGGAACGAAAGCAAGGTGGTAACCCAAAAGGCAAAGGTAAAAAGAAGAAAAGACCAGATCAAAAGCCCACAGAATAGCTTATTTCTGACACAAAAAAACACACTTCTAATCGCTTTAGAAGTGTGTTTTTTGTTACTCAAAGAGAAAATTTTAGGAACTTAGTCCCACAACCTTAAAATTAGTACTTTAGGGTCTTCTATTTTCCAAAAATGTGTGTTATACTTTGCGTAAAGATAGCGTAAAGAAAACAAGACATAAAGTTTTGTAGCGGAAACCCTCTAGTGTCTAGGAGTTTTAGGAAGATTTTTCAACTCAAATGGAAGGGTTCAAAATCAAGTGGTATCTTATCTTGGGAGGATAACGTATCATGGATGCATTAAGTATCATCATCGGGGGAGTATTAGGAAGTGTAGCAGGTTGGGCATTTTCAGCCGCTACAAATAAGCGACGTGAAGCAGATAAAATGCGTAGCGAAGCGAGCAAAGCCCGCGAAAAAGAAGTGCGTCTAAAAGGTGAAGCCAGAAATAATCGCGAACGAAGTTTTGCTGATATGATCCAAGGCGCATTGTTCTACGCACTGGGCGTCTCAATTGTCGGCATTATGGGCGTAATATTAGTAAGCTCTATTGGATAATAATACACGCTGAGCAACTCAGGATAAACTTAGCATCTTCTTAATTTGACAACTTGAACTTGGACGCTCATTGTGTTGGGAGGCACAGGAGCGTCCTGCTATTTTCCCCACTAACTGCCATTCATCTAATTCACAGCTAACTGAGCCACAGTTACCCCATCACCACCTTCACCAGACTGGCCAGGTCGGTGCGAAGAAACAGCCGGATGTCCACTTAATTCTCGACGGACAACTTGCCGTAGTGTGCCGCTGCCCTTGCCATGAATAACTCGCACCCAAGGCAGCCTGGCTAAAAAGGCTTGATCTAAATATTGATCAAGCAAGGACAAGGCATCCGACACAACCTGCCCTCGCAAATCCAATTCCATACCTGGTGACTCAACCTCTGGCACCTTGATTTTGGAGGTGACAGGCTCACTCTTCTTGGCCGCCCTTTTTGATCGTAGCTCAACCTCATCGAGCGAAACAGAGGCCCGAAAGTTACCTAATTGAACTTCAACCTGTTTATTTTGGACCTGCACAACCTCTCCAACCGTGTTGAACTGCTTGATAAAGACTTGATCCCCCGGAGCAACAGGGCCACTACGTTTTGGTTTGGGCTGAGGCTTGGGTTGGGCTTTAGATTTAACCTCAGTATCAACTTTTTCTAACTTTTCATCAATTACTTCAAAAGAATCGGATACAACCACTTCTTTTTGGTCATCCATTGCCTCATTTACAACAGATTGCGTCTCTTGAACTGCTTTTTGATAGGCTGCTTCTTGAGTTTCAATTTGTTGTTTTGCTTGCTCTTTTAGCTCCCGAATTTCTTGGCGTACCGCCTTAATTTCACGCCGAGCATCCGCTCGTACCGAGCTAAGAATATCACGCCGCTCATCGGCAATATTTTTGAGACGTTCATCCAGAGTATTTTTGTGCTTTTCAGCCTCCAAACGCTCAACTTCAGCCTGTTGACGAATCTGATGAGCGGCTTCAGTCTGTGCACGGATTTCAGCTAGCATTGCCTCGACTTTTTGAGCATTCTCGCCGATTAGCCCTTGGGCTTGATTGATAATCTCCTGCGATAACCCCAGTCTTTGGGCAATTGCGAACGCATTAGATGCACCTGGAATACCGATTTGTAACCGATAGGTTGGCGATAATGTTTCAGGGTCAAATTCCATACTGGCATTGGCCACCCCTGGCGTTGTATGGGCAAAGGCTTTCAATTCGGAGTAGTGCGTTGCCACAAAGGTGGTGACTTCATTCTCCAAAAGATGATTCAAGATAGCTCGCGCTAACGCTGAACCTTCAATCGGATCAGTCCCCGCGCCTAGCTCATCAAAGATAACTAGCGAATATTTATCGCTGTCAGCCAAAATCTTGACGATATTAGTCATATGACCAGAAAAGGTTGATAGATTTTGTTCAATCGATTGTTCATCACCAATATCAGCGAATATTTGACTAAATACGGGCAGCCCCGAGCCTTCGGCTACTGGAATTCGTAAGCCAGCCTGAGCCATTGCGGCCAGCACCCCTACAGTTTTTAGAGAGACCGTCTTTCCACCGGTATTAGGTCCCGTAATCGTCAAAATTCGAGTTGCCTCTGGCAAAACAACATTAATTGGCACCACGCTCTCAGGATCCAATAAAGGATGACGGGCAGTCATCAACTTAAATTGGATTCCATTCTCGGCTTCATCATCGGCTTGAGTTTGAGCAGGTTCAGCTAGGCTGAATATAAATGGTTCTACAGCATCAATCGCCTCGGCATACTTTGCTTTGGCAAAGGCTAGATCCAGATCTGCCAGTGCCTCGACGGTATGCTGAATAAATCGATACTGTTCGCTAACGATATCAGATAAGCCAACTAGAATTTTTCGGATTTCATCTTGCTCAGCTAATTGCAACTCACGCCATTTGTTATTCATTTCAACCGTAGATAGCGGTTCAATAAATAGTGTAGCCCCGCTGGCACTTTGATCGTGGACAATTCCTTGTATCTTACCTTTGAATTCAGCCTTCAGGGGAACGACATATCGTCCCTGACGTTGGGTGACCAGGGCTTCTTGTAAATATTGCTTCGAACGTGAAGAAGCAACCAAACGATTGAGCTTTTCCATCAAACGACCGTGGGCCGTTTCCAAATTTCGGCGAATAGCCGCCAACTCTGGACTAGCGCTACTTTTCACCTCGCCACGCTCATCGATCGCCTGCCCGATAGCGTGAACTACCCCTGGACATTCCTCGATACGAGCCGCCATATCAGCCAGAAGCGGATAATGTTCCTCCAAACGAATCAAGGTGCGTTGCAAATCACGGGCTGCAATCAAGGTCTGCCGGACTTCCAGCAACTCATTAGGCGTCAAGACACTGCCGCGTTGTGTTCGTTCCGCCAAAGAGCGAACATCACGCGCGCCCCCTACCCCAACATTGGGTTTTTGAGACAAGAGGCGATAGGCTTCAGTTGTTTCAGCCTGGCGGGTTTGTACTTCGGAAAAATAAGGGGAGGGCATTAAAGATAATGCCAAAGATTTACTGGCCGCAAACATTGTGTATGCGGCCAGCTTCTCCAGAATTTTTGGATATTCAAGGGTGTTCAGATGTCTTTGTTGCATTTTAAAGAATAAACTTATTAAGTAAACGGCAAGAATGTTTAGAAAAACCGATAAATATCAACTAGCGATTCTTGCTCAATAATGAGATAAAATTGGTCGTTTACTTCTAGATTTGGCATGAAATTGACAACATTTGGAGCTATTTTCAGTTTTTGAGCAATCTTTTATTTCCCAAAACTTTCTGCCAAATACTTAAAAGAGCGTTAGCACAACCTTCCGAAGAATGTCAGCGTAGCTCGGTGTAAATAGATTTAAAGATTGGACCAGAAGCCACAGCAAGTAATTAAAGTAGCCCAATAAAAGTGATCCATCCAATTGGAAGGCCATACGACGAGTTGTTGCCCCAACGCCAGCTGGTAAATCGGTGGGTTGAAATAAAAATTGGGCAACGCCTAGAAAGATAGCGAGCCATAGAATGGATAAAACAATCCCCATAAATCCGCCACCCAAAAGGTTGATCGGGCCAAGAATAAATCGTTGACTAGCCGATTTTGCTGCCTCAGCGAGCGGATCATCCTGGCTTTTCTTTTTCTTCTTCTTATCTTCTGGCGGAGTCATTAACATCGATACGAGTATACGTACCGTTTGGAATACCACCGTAATCACAATGAGAAAAGCAAATACATCCGCTGCGGTTTCCCCCATTCCCAATCCTTGCAGAATACGAAAACTAAAGGCCTTGTATAACCACAATGTAACAACCAATGACAACCAAAAACTGACTATTGAAATGATTTGAGGGACTACGCCTCGAGCCATTCCAATCAACATCCCAATCAAAATAATAACTAAGATCAATAAATCTAATGTATTAAGCCCCAGAATAGTCATAGCACTCTCCTGCTTGTCTGGAAAAATCTACTATCTTAATCCACAAACACAGTGTTCAAGATTAAATAAATAGCGCTGACATGATAGCAGCTTTTTTAAAAAATGCACATTCGAAATTAGGGGTAGCCGTCTGTAGCTCGCAGATAGGGGGTATCTGTTAAATTTGCACCACTTCATCTCAATGGATATGCTAGACTGGTCCATTCAAGTCGCGACATCTTTTAATCAAGTCCGATTTTTTAACCTGCGAGGCCAATTACCTATGAAAACGATCACCGTTGAAACAGTCACCGATGAGATTCGAAAAGCAGTACAAACCATTAATTTTCATACACCTGATCCAACGATGATCAAGTTGGTCGATATTTTGGAAACAGAGCCTTCACCGGCGGGGCGGCAGGCTATGCAAGATATTGTTGAGAATCGGAAGATTGCTTCAGCCCAACAAGTGCCGATGTGTCAGGATACAGGAATGGCTATTATTTTTGTTAGGCTGGGGCAAGAGGTACGTCTTATCGGCGGTGATTTACGAGAGGCGATTACTGAGGGGGTTCGGCAGGGCTACGAAGCAGGTTATCTGCGAAATTCTATGGTAGCTGAACCGCTCTTTGACCGCAAAAACACACAGAATAACACCCCGCCTATCATCCACTTTGAGCTTGTTCCCGGCAATCAGTTGCACTTAACAATTGCGGCAAAGGGCTTTGGGGCTGAAAATATGAGTTGGGTCAAAATGTTAACACCCGCGCAAGAGCTGGCTGGGGTCAAAGCGGAAGTCATCCGCTGTGTGGAAGAGGCGGGCCCCAATGCTTGCCCGCCTGTTGTGGTTGGCGTTGGCGTTGGGGGAACAATGGAAATGGCTGCGCTCTTGGGCAAAAAAGCGCTAATGCGCGAAATGGGACAACGTCACCCTGACCCTCGCTACGCGGCTCTCGAACTTGAGCTACTGGATTTGATCAATGCCACAGGTATTGGGCCACAGGGTTGGGGCGGCGTGAACACCGCAATGGATGTTCGGGTGGAATATTATCCAACACATATCGCCGCCCTGCCCCTTGCTGTTAATTTAGATTGTCACTTACATCGACATACGGAGATAATTCTTTGAGATTAATCTCAAATCTATCGTCGTCGGCCCAGCCACACGACACCACCACCAATGGCCGTCCCAAGCAAAATGAGACAAGTTGCCAATATCGCACCCGTTAGCAAATCCGTATTAATGATATCAGCTAAACCTTCGGTCTGATCATTATTAGAAATTACGATTGATGTTTCATCACCATTATCATTATCATCGATATTGCAGGGATAAAGGTCGGTGCGATAGGTTAAATCACGGACATTTGAGATATCTGGAAGCTGATTATTAAAATCAAACACGGGATCAACGGTCATCTCTTCTGGTGACAATTGGCCATAGACGCGAGTTACGTAAGGGTATTTTTGGCGCAGTTCACGCAACAGGGGGTCAACCACCGCCAACTCGCTGGAGGGCTGCGCATATTCGGTGATAAAGGCTAGTCCACCAAACCGATCGATACCATCCCCAACCATCTGCAAATAATTAGTGCTACCTGCAAAAGCGTTGGTGAGCTGAATATCATCATTTGAGATTTGCAAGCTCGCATAATTTTGGGCTTCAGCTTGCCCTCGACCAAAAACCCAAGTGTAGATGCCCATATTTGGCATTGCTGCGACGGCCGTCAAGCGGATGGGAATCATCGGCCGTTGTGACTCGTAGGTCATTTTTACAGGCTGAATATCCTGCACGCCCTGCTCTGGCTGAAGTTTCATTGCCAAAAAGAGCATTTTTTCCCGCACATAAACGAAGACTAGCGGCTCCATCTCCGGGGTGATGCGATAGTTGTTCTCATTTAGCCAATCAATCAAGGCACTGGCATTTTCTGTTTCCGTCCCCACCACATCAAAGGCATAGGGTCCGGCCTCACCACTGGCAAAAACGGTAACATCAGCAGCAGATTCTTCTGATTCCTCCATACTCTCCTCCTCAAATGCCATCTCCGCCACTGGCTCAAACATACAGTCAGGGATAGGTGGAAGCATAAAGACAGGGTCAGTGGCTGCTTGCAATTCATTGAAGGCCTCAATCTCAGCAACATCCACCTGGGGGACAGCTGGAACCGGCACAACCCAGGCAAAATTGGGTGCATCACCTGTGTAATTGATTTGGACATAGGCCGAGACCGTATCAGGATCAACCGTAAAGATGATTCGCTCGGCTGCCTGATCAACCGGAATATTTTGGCAAAATAGTCCGCCACAGGCCAGCGTTGGTGACGCCGAGCCGAGACCAACAAGTGTAATAAGCATCAGCAATAAAATTTTTAATGTTTTCATTTTTTCTCCTTACTAAAAATAATGAGCTTGAGTATGTTCTACTGACCCAGACGTAACTTTCTCAACTTTTAAAGACGGTTTATGGAACAAGGATTTTTGTTTAGTTTTTTATGTCCGGGTCAGTAATCATCTAAACCGTTATATTTTCAATTGGTCACCACCTTTCTCCCAGCCCAACGTAACACTCTGACACCCAGCCACATCAAGATGATGATAGGTAAAACGAAGGGAAGAATGACCACAACAATCCAGATGGTGGAGTCAACAAGAAATTGAAAAGTACTGGTAGCGGCTTCACTTGTAACTTCAGTGGCATCATTGAACGTATGAACTGGACTCCAGGGTGTGGGGGCTGGGGTAGGGACAATCACTTGGGGTCTAATTTCTAAAGTGATCGTGGAGAATGCAGCACGGTCTTTGAGATAATTCATTCGGCCTTTTACCTGTTCGATTTGACCCTCAATCTCGCTTAGCTGAGCACTTACCTCGAGTGACTCTTCAACATTTTTTGCCTGCGCCATAAATTCACGGATGCGGGCTGCAGTTGTCTCCAAATTTTTGAGCCGTGAACCTAAATCTACAAATTCATCGGTAACATCCTGCCCTGAAATAACTTCATCTTCCACTCTAATTGCTAAATCTTTTAGGCGGCGCATCATTTTCTCAAACTCTACAACTGGCACACCAATCGAGATTGTTGCATATTTTTCTTCATTGCTAAACCAAGTACGATTGCTCACAATGTATCCTTGATATTCAGTCACAATACCGATTGTCTGATTGATGGCGTAATCAGTATTCTCAACCAACAAATGTAATTCCCCGCTTTTGATTATCATTCGATTAGATACACTAGATTGATTGGTGGTAGGATTGCTATTGTTTATTTCTCCACCATTATCTGATACCAATTCGACTTCAACATCCTTTTCAACTTCCACTTCCTTGATGACTTCAACCTCTTTCTCAACAATCACAGTTTCAACCACTGTAATTGTTTCCGGTTGGGCTGCACCACAAGCAGAAATTATTAGAATAACAAGTCCCAGGATACTAAAAAAAATGAAATGCTTTGAATGCTTAGTCAACACTTTAAAATCCTCCTTTTTTTGATTTGTTTGAAAGTCGACCAACTTTCCCTCACCATATAATTGAAAGTGTTACACTTCAAGCCTCACAACTGTTACATTTGATGTAACACCTCGAATTGATTTGACAAACAGCCTGAATCGAGTAAATTTCAAACAAATTTGTCCTACAACCCAACCAATTTATTCATTACCCATTACCGTAAAATGTTCAAACGTAGTCCATCCCTTACAGAACAGGTCAAAGCACACCTCAAAGAGCGAATTATCAATGCTGAATTTGGGGTGGGTCGGATTCCGTCGGAAATGCATTTGGCAGAGGAGCTAAATGTAAGCCGCAACACCATTCGGGATGCATTGGGCCGGCTAGAGATGGAGGGCGTTATTTTTCGGCGGCAGGGGGCGGGCACCTTTGTCAATGAGGCCAATTTGTTGGTCAAAACACGTCTCGAAGAAATCGTACCTTACAGTACCTTGATAGAAGAACAGGGGTACAGGCCAACAGTTGAGTTGATTGGGGTCGAAAAAAAGTCTGTATCATCGGATTTAATCGAAAAATTTGACAGTGATCCAGCCGACTCAATGCTTGTTATCCAAAAGCTATTCCGAGCCAATGACCAGCCTGTCATCTTTACCCATACCATCATCCCTACTCACCTCATCAAACAAACATACACCACTGCAGATCTGCTAAAACCAACCTACAATTTTCTTCCCAACTTTTGTGGAGAAACATTGGCCTATTTTCTAACCGATATCGTCCCTTTAATTGCAACTGATGCTCTAACGGAAAAATTAGGCCTGCCAGCTACCCCTACCCCGCTGCTCTCCTTTGAGGAAATGGGATACAATCAAGATAATCAGCTAGTGGCCAAGGCCGCATCCTACTTTCGAGATGATTTGCTTCGGCTGCGCCTGATCCGCAGGCCAGGAGGATAGCAATCCAATAACCAAGCAATAATATTTAGATCGGGAATAATCTGCATTACAGTTTTTTGATTTTTCAAATCACCTACAAAACAGTAACCACCAAACATTATTTTTACGGAGGATTTATAATGGAATTTACTTTAAATGGTCAGCCAATAACTTTTGACGGCGATCCAGATCTCCCCTTGCTCACCTATTTACGAGAAGATCAGGGTATCATCTCGCCCAAGGATGGCTGTGCGCCGCAGGCAGCTTGTGGCTGTTGTGTGGTCCAGCTCAATGAACGCGCCGTGCTCTCGTGCATCACCCCAATGAAAAAAGTGGCGGGGATGCGAGTGATGACTACGGAGGGCTTGGGCGAGTACCGTCAGAATGTTTTCGCCAATGCCTTTGTCGCTGAGGGCGGGGTTCAGTGTGGGTTCTGCATTCCCGGCATTGTTATGCAGGCCAATGCCCTGATCGATAAAAATCCAGAACCCAGCCGTGATGATATCGAGAAAGCCTTGACACCGCATCTGTGCCGCTGTACGGGCTATAAAAAGATCGTTGACTCGGTCGCTTGCGCGGCTGAGGCAATTCGGAATGAGGAAGAGATTCCGGTGCCGGAGAGCGAGGCTAAGATTGGTGATCGTCATCCAAAATATCAAGCCCAAAGCTTGGTGCTGGGGCAACATCAATATGTCGATGACATCAAAATGGAGGGGCTGCATCACGGGGCCCTGAAATTTAGTGACCATCCCCGAGCCAAGGTGTTGAGTATTGACACTAGCGCGGCAGAGCAACTACCCGGTGTGGTCGGGGTCTTTACTGCCGCCGATGTTCCTGGTGACCGCTTCATCGGCTTGATTCGTCAGGACTGGCCGTTGATGATTGCAGTTGGTGAGGAAACACGTTATGTGGGCGATGTGCTGGCGGGTGTTGTGGCCGAGTCGGAAGCAATTGCTCGTCAAGCGGTGGGCTTGCTAGAGATTGAGTATGAGGTCCTCCCCCCTGTCACCGATATGCACAAGGCAATGGAGGCTGATAGCCCCTCCGTTCACGAGGGAGGCAATGTTTTAGCCAAAACTGTAACCAGTCGCGGTGACATTGAGCAAGCAAAAACAGAAGCCGCCTATACCGCTCACGGCATCTTCCAAACCCAGATGATCGAGCACGGCTTTATGGAGCCTGAAAGCGCCATTGCTTACCCGAAAGATAGTGGTGTCGAATTGTTATCCCAAAGCCAAGGCGTATACGAAGATCAAAAACAGGTGGCCAAAATTTTGGGGATGTCACTGGAGCAAGTCCGCGTGATTTTGATCCCCAATGGTGGTGGCTTTGGCGGCAAAGAGGATTTGTCAGTGCAAGGCCATGCGGCTTTGTTTGCTCACCTGCTGCAGAGGCCCGTCAAGGTAAAATTGACCCGCGATGAGTCGATTCTAATGCACCCCAAACGACATCCCATTTGGATGGAGTACACCATCGGTTGCGATGCTGATGGCAAGCTCACCTTCTGCCAAGGTCGCTTTGTGGGCGACACTGGGGCGTACGCCTCGGTTGGAATGAAGGTGTTGGAGCGATCCGCTGGACACGCCACCGGAGCCTATACGTTTCCCATTACCGACATCGTCAGTACAGCCGTTTACACCAATAACCTCCCCTGTGGGGCAATGCGTGGTTTTGGTGTAAACCAAACTGCGTTTGCTTTGGAAAGCCTGATTGATCAATTATGTGAACAAGGGAAATTCGATCGCTGGCAATTCCGTTATGACAATGCTCTAGATGATGGCGATATGACAGCAACGGGTCAAGTCATCGAGAGCGGGGCGGGGGCCAAAGCCACATTACTTGCGGTGAAAGATGCTTTTTACGATGCCAAATATGCCGGGATCGCCTGTGGGATCAAGAATACCGGAATCGGGAACGGGATGCCGGACGCCTCAAAAGCCAGTGTCACCATTGCCGCCGAGGATAAAGTCATCATTGACCACGGCTGGACCGAAATGGGCCAGGGCGTGCATACAATGGCCTTGCAGACGTTGTGCAACGAAACAGGCATCGATCCCAAAATCGTTGAGGTCCGGGTCGATACTGCCTCAGGCCAAGAAGCCGGAATGACGACCGCCTCGCGAGCTACATCGCTCATTGGCAATGCCATTATTGATGCCTGCAAAAATTTAAAGACAGATTTGGAGAGCCATAGCCTTGCCGAGTTGGTAGGCAATGTTTATGAAGGCGAGTTTGTGGTTGATTGGACGACCAAACCAGGAGCGATGGTTGAGAAAGTGTACACCCACTACTCCTACAGCTACGCCACTCAATTGGTCACACTAGATGAAGAGGGCCAAATCGAAAAGATTACGGCGGCCCACGATGCCGGTAAAATTTTCAACCCGACCTTGTTTGAAGGTCAGCTTGAAGGCTCGATCCATATGGGGCTGGGCTATGCCTGTACTGAGGAATTGGTGATGGAAAACGGTCACCCCAAGAGCACCAAACTGCGCGATTGCGGGATATTGCGAGCATGGGAAATGCCAGAGATGGAGATCATTGGCGTTGAAGTACCCGACCCTTATGGCCCATACGGGGCAAAAGGGGTAGGTGAGATCGGCCTCGTGCCTACGGCTGGCGCCGTAGCCAATGCCTTGTATCAGTTTGATAGCATTCGCCGCTACACCTTACCGCTCAAGGTCAAGCCGCGTAAGCGAAAATCAAGCCGGAAAAATGGAACGAAATAGCGCTCACAACAGTTATAAGATTAAGTGAGTTTGCAGTATTTAGTAGCATCGCATTCATTCTGCAAACTCATCCCTATCTTATCAACCCATTTACAAAGGAGCGGCCTCATGTTTGTCAGAGTGAGTTTGGGAATTATCCTTGGTGCGATTGTTGGCGGTACAGTTTTTGGGACTGTCCTTGCCGTTTTTATCGGGGCAATCCTTGGTGGGATCATTGGTTACCTCAACCAAGGTGAGCATAATTCATCCGATTATGGTTATGGCTACAGCTACAGCAACCATAATAAAAGTGAGCATTACTCATCTGATTATGATTATGACTATAGCTACAGCAACCACAGTAGTGGTCACAGCAGTGGGGGGCTGTTTGGTAGCGGAAGTAGCTCAGACAGCGATGAGGGTTGGTTTGGTGGTGGCAGCTCAGATGGTGATGGAAGTAGTGGGGATTGGGGAGATTTTGATAGCGATTAATTTTCCCAAATACTCTCTATGTCGATGAATTTTTAGTAACTATCTGAAGGAGCACATCAAATGTTGATTAGCATTATTATTTGGACCTTTATCGGCGCAATTGTCGCTGGTCTCTTTTTTCAATCGCTGCTTGCTGTTATTGTCGGGGCGATTATTGGGGCAATCATTGGCTGGGTGTTTAGTGGCAGAGGCGGACAATCATCATCACATCACGATGATTATTCTTCGACCGATTATTCATCTACAAGCGGCGGTTGGTCTGGGGGTGATTCTAACAGCGGCGGGGGCTGGTTTGGCGGTGGTTCATCCGACGGCGGGGGTAGCAGTGGCGGCTGGGGTGGTGACTCTGGCGGGGGCGGCGACTCCGGGGGCGGTGATTAATTTTATCTAATCATCAAATCGAAATTTGAAGATAGAGTTTGAAAGATAAATGAAGAGGTTTCAGCGACAAAGGCTGAAACCTCTTCATTTTTAATAACCACTATATTATTTTTCGTTCACTACTTACGGCCAATTAAACCTAAAAACCACTCAACAGCTGTATCTACATCTCCTCCACCTTGTACAAAGGTATCAATATCATCCGCTACCCCCGCCGGAATATTTTCTTTGAGGAATTCAAATGCCGCTAAAACCGCGTTCTTTGACTGATCCTCAGATAGATCAGCCTTTTCAGCCACTGCCTTTATCAATGCATTCGTCATGTTTTTAATATCTGCGCTACTAATGTCCATTTTTGAAGAGTCTCCTTACAAGTTTAATTTTTTTGTAGTTCGAGTGATTAGAGATCAACCACAGCAAATTACTACTCAATAGACACACAAACTATTGATTTAGTCACCTCTATTTTATGGAAATTCAGACAAAATCAAATTTATGGGAGTTACGTGACTCTGCCAGATGGCTGGTGTTATGCAGAGCATCACGACTTTCGGACCAATGCTCTGTGTTGATCCGAGTGCCTAAAAGAAATTTAACTTTTTGATACTAAAGAGTCTGTTTCAGCAGCCTCTTTAATTTTTGGCTGTAAATTTCAAGTTATGGCACAATGGTCCACCAGAACTAATGGAGCAAAGGAGCTCTGACATGAACTTGCAAAACTTTATTCACAAAACTAAATACAAGGATCTATCACCAGACGTTATTCATCACGCTCGGCGTTATCTACTCGATACAACCGGCGTAGGTTTGGGAGGCCGCCAAACGGAGCTATCCCACATCATCTTTGATTATGCAGAGATGGCCCACGGAGGACAGGGAGCACACTTGTGGGCCGATGGCCGAGAGCTGTCGCCAGTGGGAGCGGCGCTGGCCAATGGGATGACGGTCGACTCTTTGGATATGCATGATGGCTATCAGCCGACAAAAGGGCATGCAGGGGCAGCCCTCATTCCAGCGGCCCTAGCGACGCTTAGCCTGGGTGATGAGACCGTTTCGGGACAGGAACTACTCACCACACTTGTGATTGGCTATGAAATTTCCCTGCGCGTAGGCTTGAGCCTGCACAACACAGTTTGTGATTACCACACCTCTGGGGCCTGGAATGCGCTGGGCTGTGCCGCAATGACCGCACGACGGCTCAAGCTAAATGAGGAACAGACTCGTCACGCCCTCGGCATTGCCGAGTATCACGGCCCTCGCTCCCAAATGATGCGCTGTATTGATTATCCCACGATGGTCAAAGATGGTTCGGGCTGGGGCGCAATGGCTGGGGTTAGTGCGGCCCAAATGGCAAGGCTAGGCTTTACGGGTGCGCCCGCTTTGACGGTGGAAGATGAGGCAGTGGAAAAATATTGGGCCGATTTGGGTGAGTCCTGGTTAATTTGTCAGCAATATACCAAGCCCTATCCCGTCTGTTACTGGGCCCAACCGGCAATTGTAGGGGCGTTAACCATTCAAAAGGCTCACGATATCAAAGCAGACCAAATTGAGAAGGTGCAAGTCTATGCCTTTCACGAAGCCACCCGATTGGCAATGCGCGAGCCGCAATCAACCGAAGAGGCGCAGTATAGTCTGCCCTTCCCCGTGGCCTCCGCGTTGGTCAACCAACAAATCGGCCCCAATGAAATTACCGGAGTAGCCCTATCAAACCCTGACGTACTGGCGATGGCCCATCGCATCGAACTAATTGAAGAGGAACGCTACAACGAGGTTTTCCCGCTTGATCGGATTTCACGGGTGGTTATCGAAACTAAATCCGGTGATGTGTTCGATTCTGGCGACATTCGCTCGCCGTGGAATCAAGACAACCCACCGACGGATGATGAACTACGGGACAAATTCAATATGCTCGCCAGCACCACTCTGCCCCAAGCACGGGCCATTACCCTGGCCGGAATGTTGTGGGAGTGTGAAACGTTGACTGATGCGGAGCGGATAATGACGATGCTAGCACCCGGACAATAAATAATTGTGAATAGTGAATTCTTCACAAAACCCTATCCACTCATCACCTAACACTAAACACTAAATATTGGAGAACAAAATGGCAACACAATTTCAAATTATTTTCTGGCGGGATATTCCTGCACAGGTGAAGGTAAAACAAGGCCGCAAAAAGGTATCTCGGCCCCTGCCCGAGCGCTTCGAGAAGGCCATCGATCAGGCTGCGATGCAATCCGGCGCAACTGGCACCGATGCTTATCTAGAGGAGTGGCGTCGCTCCGATTGGGAAGAGCGGGATGGTGACCCCGAAGCCGTCGCCGAGGCCCTCGTCGCTGAATTGGATGAGACATACTCTCGTGAGGTGGTCAAGGCTTTGGTGAAGAACGGGGGGAAGAAGTAGAGAGAGATATAATTTGCTGGTGACAAATAAATAAACTATGCCAATAAAGCGAGTAGTAGTTTGATTAATACTCAAAAATGAGTCAATAGTGAACTACTACCCATTTTTTACAGAAAATATGCTATCATAAAGACCTACAATTAGTCACAAAATGAAATGGAGGTTGGTCAATGGAGCCTATCGATGCTGCTTACAATAACTTTATCGAGTTAGTTAAAGATATTCAAGATTATAAGGAGAGCATTAAAATGGAAGACGAAAAATACTGCATAATACCAGAACATGATGCCTATAATTCTCAAAGACAATTAACGATAAGCCTAGCACAGATAAAACCGTGAATTAAAGCTATTGTGTGTGTTTTAGTTGTATGTGATACACCCCTACTCGCATCTCCCATATTATTATCTCATAAATCACTATTATTCAAACTCTCTTCCGACAAACAAAAAAATCGAGTATAATAAACTAGATCAAACTGAAATTTTAGAATTGGACTGGAAAAAATGACCACTCAACCATTAGACCGTTACATCGAAATAACCCCCGGCGTCGTTAGCGGAAAGCCGCGCATAGCGGGTCGGCGGATTACCGTGCAAAATATTGTCATTTGGCACGAGTGGATGGGGTTGAGTGCGGACGAGATTGCGACGGATTATGATTTGTCATTAGCAGAAATTTATGCGGCGTTGGCTTACTATTTCGATAATCCGCAAGAAATTGACCAATCAATCAAAGATAGTCAGGCCTTTGTCGAAGCAATGAAAAAGAAAATCCCATCCAAGCTCCCCGCTTAAATCACATCGATTTTTTGTAGCTACTCCCCATCCCCCCCAATCTCATACAACGTAAACGTAATCCCATACACTTGCTCGCTACCTTTGGCCTCAATTGGCACAGGCGAGATCGCCAGAAAGTTAGGATCGAGATGAAAGAAGCCAGCGTAGACGAAGGCGTTGGTTTGTCCCTCGACCTGACTTAGCCAGTGATGTAACTCCTGTTGCTGGGGCAAGGTGTAGATCTCCTGCTCGACAAAGTGGGTAGCGAGGCGGGCAGGAAACCAGACGAGATCGGTGACGAGGGGCTGATCAACGACCTCAAAGGCTTGGGCGTAAGGCTGGAAGTTGAGCTTGGTTTGATACACCTCCTGTAGCCCACGAAATTCAAAACCAACACCCAACAAACATAATCCTCCACAAACAAAGCCGATCGCATACTTTTGCCAACGAGTCGTCAAATGGTAGTAGAGATGACCGATGCCAATTATGGTGCAAACGGTAGCAATCGGATAGAGCAGCAATAAATAGCGCGTGCCCCACTCCAAGTTCGCCAGAATACCCGCTTGTCGAAGCGCGACACCAAGGCTGCCAAAAATCAAATAACCAAGTGTGGTCAGGCCAAGCATCGTGGTTGAGAACCGTTTGGTATGAAAAAGATAGGGAACGATTGAGAGCACAAAAATCAGGTATGGGGTGGGGAGAAAAAAACTGTGAAGGGTGCCATAACGCTCAGGAAGCAGTAGGGTGTAGAAACTGATAGCGCCCATCAGCAGGCCACTCAGGGTGATAGCCCAGCCACGGTTTGATGGGCTACCCCAAGCCGCAAAGATACTGATAAGCAAACTCAACGAGCCTAGCCACATTACACCAGACGGAACATCAGCCCCAATTTTACCTTGCGCATTAATCCAAACGGCTTGAACATGTTGGGGCAATGCACGCCAAAAATCGAGATTAGTAGCATATCGTTGCCCCGTTTCTATCAACAGACCATAACGGGGATTGATCAAATTCGTTTCAACCAATTGATCTGTTGGAATGGTAACCAAGCAAAAAAATAATAAGAATAAAATGATAGCCCCACAAACTATCAGTTTGCATCCCGATTGCCGAACTCGATTCGAAATAGACGGAATATGCCACACTGCGGCTATGCCTGCCGCCAGGATTAGGGCAAACGCGAAAATAATCATTTCGAAGCGCAGCAGTATGGCTGCGATTAAAAAGCCACAAATTGTTATGATTTTGATTAAAAGGGTTGGTATTGATTGAACATTTTGAAGTTTGCTGGCAACAGCTAAGGAACCCAATCCGAGTAAGACCGCCAAGGTATGTTCCCAAAAGAGCACACTGTAAAAAAAGATGGGGCTGGCCAAGGCTACAATCAATATCGTGATTGGGGCCAGTTTGGGCATCGAGTGATGAACTAACCAACCACTCATAATTGCAATGCCGATTCCACTCAGCAAGGGGATGAGATAAATACCTGTCACACCAAACAGTTGATAGGGGGCTATGGAAAGAAGGGGAAACCAGATTGCCCAGTGAAACTCAGGGGAGCTATCGGGTTGAGGTTGCGGAAAGACTTGCGTTTGGGGGTAGAAATGATAGTCGGGATCAAGGCGTTGCCCAAGGTAGGGTATTTGTCCCTCATTGAGCAGGGTATGCATCTGAACATATTTGGCCCCTTCATCGATGGACCAAAAAATGGACTGTGGGAGGAGTGACAAGACTGTCCCATAGCAAAGCATGATCAAGCATATCGTAAGTAAGCTCCAACGTAAATAAGGAATGCGATGCATATGATTTCTCAAAAAGCATTGACACTGTTAAGAAACCCCACTATACTACGTGAGCGGGTTGTTAAAAAATTCTGCCACTTTTGCCACGCATCCCTCACTTAACTCAACCCCATAAACCCAAACAACTAATTTTTTGATGCAAAGGAGACATCATGGATTCACCACAGGATAACAAATTATTTTCCCGTCGAGATGCTCTAAAAGCTATTTTGGCAACAGGCGGCGCAACGACCTTGGCCACGCTACCAGATCAATGGGAAACACCGATCCTTGAAGTAGGGTCCCTGCCTGCCTTTGCTCAAACTTCACCCGCTCAATATCCCTTTACCAACGAAATCGAAGCGTTTGAAATTGAAGGGACAGATGCGAGCAATATTCAATATGCCATTCAGGATGGGTGGATCGTTGTTGCCGAGAATGGAACCTCGGTCAGTTCCACAACTGACTATGGCTATGACTGGATTTTTGATCGCCCCTGGTTGAAGATCAAACGAAAGTACAAAGTTATCAAGTCACCCTGGGGGGTTATTGGGATCAAAATCAAGATTACGTATAAATTTTTTAGTCTTCCAGGGTATGGTAGCAGTGCGAAGCTAAAAGATGATACTGATATTTGGGCCTTTGTCATATCAGGGGCAGATTTGGGCGCATTCTCTTACTATGTGTCCAAAGTTAAAATCAAGAAGAATAAGGTAAAAATTGAGATTGTATTGCCTCTATTCAGCACAGGATTATGGCCATTTTATATTTCCACCACCTTTCCCTCAACAATTCCGCTTGCAGGTGGCGGCTCCCTTTTCCCAGGCTACTATGTTGGTCCCGGCTGTTATGGGGATTCGGTTAAGACTTCTTATTTGAGAAAGCGCAGATAATCTTATCGAGCTGCTATCAAGCCTCCATTTCTGGTGCCATTCGCTAGGGACGGGGGCTTTCTTTTATTACAATGACTAATCCCGTCCAAATTCACTTTTGTCAGAATATCGTTCAAATTTGGTGTGATGATGCTAACCTGCGACAGCAGCTTGAACAATATTTCCGTCATTGCCTTGCAAAATCCAAGGCCGATGTCTCGGTTGTGGCTCAATATCGGCTAGTTCAAGCTCCGAGTAATCAATGGGAGGTGTGGTGTGACGATCAGTTGGTACATATCGCTCCAGAAACATTTTTTGTATTCATTTACATCACTCACGATATTATGGCCAAGTTGACCGTTGCCTGTAACAAACGCTTGGTGTTTCACGCAGCGGGAGTGGCCCTTGATGATCGGGGAGTAATCCTGTGTGCCGCGTCGGACAGCGGAAAATCAACATTAGCCGCTTGGCTTCTCGGCTCAGGCTTTGATTTCTTGACAGATGAGATGATTGCTATTGGGTCGGACGATACCACCATTCAAGGCCTGCCATTCCCAATTGTTCTAAAATCAGGCTCAGAATTTGTTTGGAAACGATGGGGAAATGAGGCTCAAACCAAAAACATCCAATACTTCAATGGAGCAATGTGGGTCGATGCCGAGGCATTTCGCCCAAACGCAGTTATCGCCTCAACCACAGCGCGATTACTGATCTTTCCCCGCTATGAAGCCAGAGCCACTTTCCAAGTACAGCCACTTTCCAAAGCGCGAGCGGTTTTTCGTTTGTTACCTCGTGTGATAAACTTTACTACTTTTGCTGACCGTGGTCAGGAAATCGCAACATCTTTTGTAAAACGCATTCCAGCTTATAGTTTGGTATACAGCGACATCAATGAAGCAACGGCTTGGATTAGAAAAACCTTGACTGAAAATGATAAGACAGGGTGATTGAGAGTAAGTAATGACGAGTAGTTCCTCAAAGACATCAGGTAAACTTATTCCATATTTGCTGCGTAGCTTGAGACTGCGTTGTCCGGTTTGTGGGCTACACCCACTATTCAAGCCAATCGGAGAGATGCGTAGTTTGAACGATTGGTTCCAAACGCTGCCCGGCTGCCCACATTGTAAGTATGAGTATGATCGGGAAGAGGGATATTATATGTTGGCCTTATGGGCTTTTGATTATGGCCCAGCGGCTGTCGTAGGTATTGGATTGTTGTTATTTTTCTTTTTTAACTACCAATTATCAACGCCACTTTTATTGGCAGCCGTCCTATTACCAACATTTATCTTCGCCTTGTTGATTGTTCGTCACGCCAAGGCATTGTATCTAATGGTTGATTTACTAATTTTTCACAGTCACGATGAGGAGTAACTAATGGCAAAATTTTATAATGAGTTGGATGATCGATTAACAGCATTCATGTTGGAACAAAAGATGTATTTTACCGCCACCGCCCCTGAGACGGGTCGGGTCAACCTTTCCCCAAAAGGGATGGACACCTTTCGCTGTTTGAGCAGCACCCAAGTGGCCTATCTCGATCTCACCGGCAGCGGCAATGAAACAGCCGCGCATCTGACCGAAAACGGGCGAATGACGATGATGTTTTGCAGTTATACAACTGAGCCAATGATCCTACGCTTGTATGGAAAAGGTCGAGTTATCCACAAGAATTCCACAGATTGGGAAAAGTATTCCAGCCATTTTGAACTTTACCCCGGTACTCGCCAAATTATCGTCCTCGATATCGAGTCGGTTCAAACATCATGTGGCTTTGCCGTCCCCTTCTATGAATTTAAGGGCGAACGGCCTACGCTACGAAAATATGCCGAGACAAAAGGTGAGGGTGGAATGGAGGCATATCGGCGTGAAAAGAACCAAGTCAGCATCGATGGTTTGCCCACCGGATTGCCTGTACAGTCTGCGGATTAATGATTAAGCTGACCTTATTGAACGCAGGCTACTGCACCCACCCCGAATTTGTGGTGATGAAAGGGGGACAACGTCAATCAGTCCCCTTTCCGGCGGGCTTTGCCCTACTAGAGCATTCCGATCTTGGCCCCATTTTATTTGATACCGGCTATAGTTATCGTTTCTATAGCGAAACAAGCCAATTTCCAGCCAGTCTGTATGCTAAAATCACCCCAGTTTTTGTCGAGGCACGCGATACAGCTCAAGCTCAACTTGAGGCGCTCGGTATTGTAGCTGAGGATATCCAAACCATTATCATTTCTCATTTTCACGCCGACCACATCGGAGGTCTACGAGACTTTCCCAACGCTCGATTTATTTTTTTGGAAGCAGCGTATGAAGCGGTTCGGAATCGGCGTGGCTTTAAGGCTGTACTGGCTGGATATTTGCCTGGGTTGTTGCCTGCTGATTTTGAAGATCGAATGACCCCTCTTTCCGACACACAATACCAGCCGATTCCATTTGATGTTACGCCCTTTGATCAAGGCATAGATGTATTTAATGATAGAACAGTTTGGGCCGTTGATCTACCAGGACACGCAATTGGCCAAATGGGTTTATTTGTCCAGACTGATGTCGAGGAACTGGTTTTTCTCGCGGCTGATGTCTGTTGGACCAGCTCCGCTTACCGTGAATTGCGCTGGCCCCATTCGATTACAAAGCTCATCTTGGCTGACCCCAAAGCCTTTCGCGCTACTCTGAGAAAAGTGCATCACCTCCATCAGCACCAGCCAAATCTACAAATTATTCTTTCTCACTGCCAAGAGTCGTATGCCCGATATCAACACACCCACAATTTATCCCCAAGGGGTCAATTATGACACCCCTGCCAGTCAAGATTGTGGGCTTAGGTCGCTATCTACCAAATCGCATCGTTACCAATCAAGAGGTCGAAAGCTTATGCAACTTACCCACCGGCTGGATTGAGGCGAAAACCGGCGTAAAAGAACGTCGTTGGGTCGAAGATGAGAGCCAAGCATTTATGGCCGCACAGGCAACTCAAGAAGCCTTGGCGGTGGCTGGGCTGGGGCTTAACGACATTGACCTCATTATCAACGCCTCTGGCACTCAGGACCAGGCAATTCCTGACGGGGGACCGCTACTACAGCAGGCCTTGGGACCCGATGTGAGTGGTGTACCGTGCTACTCGGTCCACGCAACCTGTTTGAGCTTTATTGTCGCGCTTGAGCTGGCTGCCACTTTATTAGTCAGCCAACGATATAAAACCATTTTGATTGTTAGTGCTGAAATTGTCTCGCAGGGTCTGAATTTTGCCGAACCGGAGAGTGCCTCGCTTTTGGGCGATGCTGCGGGAGCAGCCATTGTGCGACTGGCTACAGCAGGAGAGGCATCTGCTATTCAGTCGATCCATCTGGAAACATACGCGGAAGGGGCCAAGTTTGCTGAGGTGCGGGGTGGCGGATCTCAATTTCCCCCCAACGCTTCGACCACCCAGCTCACAGATAACCTCTTTCATATGAATGGCCCCAACCTGCTCAGATTGACACGACGTTATCTGTCAGATTTTTTGGAGAAGCTTCAGCCAGGCCTATCCACTGGTTTGGGAGACATTCAATTGGTCATCCCCCACCAAGCCAGTTTATTGGGCCTACGTATGCTGCGTCAGTTTGGCTGGCCTGATGAGCAGGTGATGATTGTGCTAGACAAAATCGGCAACTGTGTGGCAGCCTCGATTCCGCTGGCCCTGTATGAGGCGGTGGCCCAACAGCGGGTACAGCGTGGAGATAAACTATTGCTCGCAGGCAGTGGGGCTGGAGTTTCGTTAGGGGGCATCGTCTTAATCTACTAACTGTTATTAAAACCGAAAAAGCACCCCATCTCGCGGACGGATGATTTTATTTCAATCTCTTGTCCGTATTTTTTTATCCGTGAGTCAAAATTCAAGGTACTCACAAAAATTATTTACGTTCCTAAATAAGGTCTAATGAGCTTCAGGTTGGAAAAAAGATAAATCAGGTTCAAATTGACGAATGAGTTTGAGGTGTTGTTTGACAAGAGAAGCGGAACGACGAGATAAAGCAGGAATGTCGCCGATGGGAAATTTTTGAACCAATTTACGAGTGACTTCATAGTCTTTGATATAAGTGTCAACAGCCCGTTGAGTATGATTGAGATCACGAGCAATGGAAGCAGGAGATTGACCACGCAAGAAACGACGAACGACCTCAGCTTTGTGAGAGACAGCGGGTCCAATATCGTGAACGGTGCCCCGAAGTGGGAGTGTAATCTGGTGTTGATCCTGATATTGACGTAAGAGATAGCCGACTTGACCTTCACCTAAGCCACTAAGGAGGCTGAGGTCGAACAAAGTCAAGACAGCCCCTTGAGCAAAAGCATCGTGACACCAACGGGCAAAACGATGTTGATTGAAGGTCCGTTTGGCAGCTTGTTGGCCCAACAGTTTCTGGTCATTGAGGATGGCAACCTCCTGATCGGTAACCATTTGGAGTTGGACATTGACTAACTGATGGATGTCGGGAGATTTACCTTTTGAGCCATTGTGAACCGGGACAGCGGGCCAGTTGATATGACGGGGTGGCAGGCGGTCACTGTAGAGTTGATCAATCTGGGCCAGAATATCATCAACGATGGCGGCGGCAACGACGGGACCCCGTTCGTAGCCATAGTCATTGATGAATTTGTAGAGCAGTTGTTGTTTGAGCGACCGTTTCGCCCAACGACTTTGAGGAGTACTGGTCTTTTCTTTCACTGGAGCAAGTCCCCCCTTTTAATCTCGGCTGGGATGTCGGTAGCCGGATGAGGTTCAGCCAAAAGTAATTGGAGGCGATCATTGTCAGGACCGGCTTGATCATAAAGGGCTAAATAGTCACCGATCAAGCTTTCGGATAAGCCGGTGATCCGTCGAATGTCAGCCACTGTGAGTTGTTTTTGTCGGAGCCGAACGATCCGCAAAAAATCTTGACAGTACCGGCCGATGGCACTGACACTATGTCGGCGGCGCCATTCGATCTCGGAGGAGGTATATCCGGTCAGATAATCTTGAACGATTTGAGTCTTGTGACTAACCCCTTTGCCAATGTCTTTGATCTGGCCTCGGGTTGGCACCTGGAGCCCTTGCTGACGTAACTGGCTTACATCTCGTTTGATCGTGGCCAGACTACTACTCAACAAACAGGCCAAGTCTTCGTGGCTCAGTAGGCCGCCTTGTTCGTAGGCTTCTTCGCTCAAGCGAACCAACCGGCCTTGGCGTAAAGCGGCCACCCCATCTTTGAGGGCCACCAGGTCCTCTGGGCTGTACAATGAAAGTTTGACCGCGATCCGGCGACACTGTGCTAACGGCCGACCGGCTGGGCTGTCACTGCTGACGGCCAGATATGTCATTTGGCCTGTATCTTGTTTCAACTGGTAGTAGCTTTCAAAGTAGCTCCGCATCTGCTCAAACACGGTTCGAGCCATGATCGGGGCCATATTAAAGTCCTGCTGCACCCGTTCTATGATCGCTTCGGCTGGATTTTTCAATGCTAATCTTTCTATCGCTTGTTCGTTCATTTTTGCCTCCAGGCTTTCTATTTTACACCTGGAGCTCATTTGAGCCTATAGGAAATAAAGCAAAGGATTTGTTATGACCCTCTATACCGCAACAAAATCGAGCCGTATCATTAATGCCACCCCATTCTTCTACGGTTGGGTTATCTTGTTCGCAGGCACCATGGGTTCTGTGATGATGGGAGCCAGCCAAACCTTTACCGTCAGCATTTTCTTGGACAAATTTATTACCGACCTTGACATTTCCCGCTCAAACATCTCGCTGATGTATGGCTTGGCTACGCTCGTCGCCTCTTTCTCACTCCCCTACACCGGTAAGCTAATAGACCGATATGGTCCGCGCCGAATGATGCTGATTATTATGACCTCACTGGGGCTGGCCATCATGTCTCTTTCTTTGGTGCAAGGGATGCTCACCATATTTTTGGGCTTGACCGCGACTCGCTTTCTTGGCTTTGGTTCAACCCAGTTGGTCAGCAACAATGTGATTGCTCAATGGTTTATCCGCCGACGGGGCTTTGTCATGGGGCTATCCGGTCTGAGCTTGCCCATTAGTTTAGCCATTTTCCCTCGACTATCCGAGTGGTTAATTATCCAATTCGGTTGGCGAATGGCCTGGATTTGGTTTGGTGTAACCATTTGGCTAATTATGATCCCGCTCATTTTAATTTTTATCAAAGATAGGCCAGAACAATACGGTCTGTTACCTGATGGTGATGGGGCAACCGACATGGAAAATCTACCTTCCAGCCTTGTCAATGAGGAAAATTGGACCTTGCCCCAAGCCAGACAAACCCCTATATTCTGGTTATTTTTGGCAGCCTTATCCACCCTGACCGCGACCCTGGCTGGTGTTGTTTTTCATCAAATATCACTTTTTGAAGCTAGGGGGCTAAGCCGAGAGATGGCAATTTCGGCGTTTCAGGCGATGGCGCTATTTGCCGTGGTCGGTAATTTGTTGATGGGGCGTCTCCTTGACCGATTTTCAGCCCGCTATTTATTATCCGCAACCTTGACGATGCTAGCCAGTGTTGTCATCCTTATTCAAATTATGACCTCACCAATGCACGCCTTTTTTCTGGGCGTGCTAATGGGGCTAACCAGTGGTATGTTTCGAGTCATCGACTCGACAATATGGGCCAAATATTTTGGTCGATTACATTTGGGGTCGATCAAAGGAGCCGCTATGATTAGCATCATCGGCTGTACGGCCCTTGGCCCCTACATTCTCGGCCTTAGCTTCGATTATTTGGACAGCTACAATCCTGCTCTACTCGCCCTACTGGTGTTGCCCATCCTCATTGGTCTCATTGCCCCATTTGTACCTCGCCCGGAAAAATTATCTTCTCAGTCTTCCTAAATCATATACCAATCAATTTGTCTAAAAATCAGGACGTGTTACCATTTAGGAACAAGTTTTGGTTTCACTACGATTTAGAGAGATCAATGATGACTGATCATACCTTAACCATCGATCAACATAAACTCGTCGCCCACTCGACAGCCTCATCCTCCAACGGCTCTCCCATCATTTTGTTACATGGCATCACGGCCTCAATAAATTTTTGGGGGAGTGATCAATTGGCCCTCTTTAGCCAATTTGGCCCGACCTATTCCTTAAGTTTACCCGGACATTATCCAGCCAAGTTTCCTGATAAATTTCCGGAGTCGAATATTACCCCACAAATGATGGCAGACGTGCTCGCCCAAGCCATTTGTCAGCTAAGTGAGGGGCAAAAGGTCACGGTCATCGGTCATTCGACAGGCGGCTTTGCTGCTTTATGTCTGGCCATATATCACCCCGAAATTATTGAGCGATTAATTATCATTTCTGGATTCGCCAAAGGAAAGTGGATTGGGGCCTTTGGTCTTAATCAAAAGATGGCCCGTGGCCATATGATTCGACCAGCCTTATTCAAATCGAGTTATCAAGTTCTCAAATGGAGCCGCTTTGCGTTTCGGCAGGCCTGGCGAGTACATATGGAAAATCATCAATCCCTCTCGACCTACCCTCATCTTGATTCGATTTTTAACAAATTCTATCCAGATTACAAACAACTCGATCTTGAAGCGATGCTAAAATATTTCAAGGTGATGCCCGATATCGACATTACGTCTGATCTATTTAGGATTAACGTTCCAACCTTAGTTCTGACAGGTGATCAAGACCCTACAGTTCCCTCTGAGCAAAGCCATTTGATTGCCAAGAAGATCTCTCAGGCGGAACTGGTGGTAATTGAAGGGGGCGGGCACTTTTTATTTATGGAGTACCCCGAAATTTATAAGCAAACCTTGCAAAATTGGTTAATGACCAAGGAAAACGTACCCCATTCGAAAGCGTGATCAATATGTCAACATTTAAGAAAGTGCCCTCATTACGAGAAGTTATTCCAGATTTTGTTGATGTTCAGGATTTGTTGGTTTTTGATATTGGATGTGGCACAGGTGGTTTGGTGCGCTGGCTGACCAAGCAAGGGGCCCAGGTTGTTGGGTTAGAGTATGAAGGCAGCACCATCCAGAAGGCTCGATCCCGGGGGACTGTCAAAAATGAACGATTTTTACAAGCCTCAGGCGATCAATTGCCAATTCCGAATGAAACCTTTGATGTTATCTTTTTCTCCTACAGTCTACATCACATTCCCAAAGATCAAATTGCTGCTGCCTTAAAAGACGCGCAACGGATTCTAAAAGCAACAGGTAAGCTGATCGTGATTGAACCATTACCAGATGGCTCATCTTCAAATGTCTATCGGCCAGTAGTAGATGAAACAGAAATCCTCAACTTTGCCTATCAAATCATTCAAAAACAGCCCGCCTCCGAAATAAATCAACTTGCCGAGGAATTTTACGCTATGGACTCCTTTTATGAGGATTTTGAGGCCCTCTGTCAGTCGATGATTACCGTCGATCCCAGCCGAGAACCTAAAGTTGAGGCGCATCGTGAGGAGATAGAAGCACTATTTTACAAATTCGGTCAAAGGACCGACCAAGGCTACGCATTTGAAGGTCGCTTGCGAGTCAATGTTTTTAAAAAACAAAGTTGGTTACAGTAAATAAGGAGAAAATTATGGAAGCTGTCGCTGAAATCACCACCGAAGAAGCCGTTGTGCTACGAGAAGACCAAGATGGCATTGCCACGATTACGCTCAATCGCCCTAAACAATTTAATGCAATGTCTGAGGCAGTCTTAGGAGCGTTGCAACAAACATTGGATGAGATCGCAGAGGATAGCTCAATTCGGGTGGTTGTTCTAGCCTCAAAAGGAAAGGCCTTCTGTGCTGGGCACGACTTGAAAGAGATGCGAGCCACCCCTAGTCAAGATTACTATAACCAGCTATTCGATCAGTGCAGCGCCATGATGATGACCATCAACAAATTGCCACAACCTGTCATTGCTAGGGTGCATGGTTTGGCCACAGCCGCAGGTTGCCAGCTCGTGGCAGCGTGTGATTTGGCCGTTGCAGCGGACACCGCCACATTTGCCACCTCAGGGATCAATGTGGGCCTGTTCTGCTCAACACCAGCCGTGGCCGTCAGCCGCAATTTATCCCGAAAGCAGGCAATAGAGATGTTGTTAACAGGTGAATTTATTGATGCTCATACGGCTAAAGAATATGGAATGGTCAATCGCGTGGTGCCTGCTGAACAGCTTGATGAAGCTGTTCAAGCCTTGGCCGATGCCATCATCGCCAAATCCTCGGTTGCCGTTTCAATTGGTAAAGAGATGTTCTACAAACAAATTGAGTTGGGAATGGAGCAAGCCTATCATTACGCCAGCGAGATGATGGCCTGTAATATGATGGCTGATGATGCGGGTGAGGGCATTGACGCCTTTATGGAAAAACGCCAACCGGTGTGGAAGGGTAAGTAATTATGGAGAAAAGTAATATCGTTGCAGATATTTTGATGCAGGTCGTTTCGAGTCGAAATCAAATTTCTCAAATCCCATCCGTTTATGCCCCGGCAGACATTACCGAAGCATATGCCATCCAGGATGCATTCGTGGAACAGTTGAAGAAGCATTATGACTCTGAAATTTCAGGGTATAAAATTGGCTGCACAAATGGCGCGGCGCAAGAGTTTTTGGGCGTGGAGGAACCATTTTCTGGTCGTTTATTTGCGACACGAACATATACCTCCCCACAAAGCTTTGCGGCCAGCGACTTTATGATGCGTATCATTGAACCAGAATTTGCGGTAAAAATGGCCCAGAATTTACCACCACGGAGTGAGCCATACAGCTATGAACAGGTCGCCGCCGCAGTCGAGGCCATTTATCCGGCCATCGAAATTGTGGAGAGCCGTTATCAGGAATGGACAAAAGTCGGGGCCCTGTCTCTCGTCTCGGATCAGGCTGAACATAATTGCATCATTTTGGGTGAACCCATCACCAATTGGCAACACCTTGATTTAGCTGCCCACGAAATGACATTGTGGATCAACGGCAACCACGACCAAACAGGGCGTGGCTCTGTGGTGCTAGGGCATCCATTCAAGGTCTTGACCTGGCTGGCCAATCATTTAAATGCGCGTGATTTAGGGCTACGAGCTGGTCAAGTTGTAACCACCGGCGTTTGTGTTGATCGTGTTTATCCGGCCCAAGCCGGTGATACTATCAAGGCTGATTTTGGTGAATTAGGTACGGTCGAGGTTAATTTTTCATAAATGGCTATTGTAATCAATGAAATCCAGGCCAAATATCAAAAGCGAAAATCCTCCCTAAACTATATCGGCTCAAAACATACCCTGCTGCCGTTTATTAGCGACACCATCAATAACATTGTTGGGGATGTTTCTAAGATGACCCTGGCAGAACTGTTTGCGGGCACTGGAGCTGTGGCCAAATATTTTAAGTCAAGGGTCAGAAAAACTATCACCAATGACCTTGAGCCATATAGTTACGTCCTCTGTCGTAATTACATCGGCAATAATGCCCCATTTGATGAACATCATCTAATCAATACATTGAATAGTTTGCCGCTCATGGAGGGGCTGATTTATCAAAATTATTGCCTCGGGGGTGGCAGTGGGCGCCAATATTTTAGTGATGAAAATGGACAGAAAATTGATACCATTCGTCAGAAGCTGGTCCAATGGCAGAATGATGAGACAATCACCTCGGATCAATTTTATTTTTTGTTAGCCAGTTTGCTGGAAAGTGCGGATCGAGTGGCCAATGTTGCCTCGGTCTATGGCGCTTACTTGAAACATCTAAAAAAGACAGCTCAGAAACCCTTAATCCTAACCCCGGCGATGTTTGAGGCTAGTCCGCATCAACATCAAGTTTATCAAAAAGATGCTAATATTTTAATTCACGAAATTGAAGGCGACATATTATACCTCGATCCGCCTTATAATCATCGTCAATATGGGGCAAATTATCATCTGCTAAATACGATTGCCCTTTATGATGAATTTTCTCCCCGTGGTAAAACCGGTCTTCGCGAGTATGTCCCCTCGGCTTACTGCCGAAAAGATGAAGTCCTCCCCGCCTTTGAGGCCTTAATTGCCAATGCCAAATTTAAGTATATCTTCCTGAGTTACAATAATGAAGGGCTAATGTCATTGGATCAAATCAAAGATATTATGTCCAAATATGGTACATATGATAAGGTTACTAAAAATTATCAACGCTTCAAAGCTGACAAAGATAGTAATCGACATCATAAGGCCAATCGTACGGAAGAATACTTACATATTTTGGTAAAGTCATAACATTTGGCTGGGTCCAACGTATGATTGAACATCTACATAATTGGGGTATAATGCAAGTAATTTCCAGATACCCTGTTCATGATGAAATTTACGAACAAGCTTTCCATTCGCCAATTTGTGATCATTAGCTTTGGCTTAGTTCTTCTCTTGGCCCTTTTAATCGGGGCAGCGGGGCGTGTTGCTTTTGTTATTAGCAAACAGCAAAACGAGAACATCCAGCTTCGAAGCCAAGTTAATAATCTAACTTTGAATTTGCAGATATTGACTCTTGAGCGAATAGATTTAATGCGCCGTTTTTTAGAAACGGATGATGTTCGATTACGCCTCAGTTATCAGGGCAAACAATCCGAATATATTTCAACCTATGCCGAATTAGCCGCATTGTTACGTAATCCCACCGAAGCGCTGGCCTTACAAAACGTGCTTGATGCTGAGGATGAGTTTAATAATTTGGTCGAAGAAACATTTGCCTTGTATGATGAAGAGAATGTTGCCCAAGCACAACAAATATGGGCCGAGGAAGGGGAAACCTTACGTGAGACAATATTTTCTCAAACAGAAACATGGCGACAGGTTCAGGATGAAAATACAAATATCATCATAGAACAAGCGCAACAAACCGAGCGTTTAGCCGTAATGAGTGTGACGATCTTTATTGTGTTACTTTTGTTAGGAGGCATTCTGATCAGTGCCTTCTTGACCCGTTCTATCACATACCCAATCTCCAAGCTCGTTGAACAAACAAAATCTGTCGATTTATACATGTTAGATCAGGTTGATCCTAGTGGCCCTAGAGATATCGTTTTTTTAGGGGAAAGCATTAATCTGATGACAAACCGTCTCCTTGCCGCCCGACAATCTGTGCAGAGCCATAAAGATCAACTTGAGCAAGAATTGATCTCAGCCAGTCAAGCGCAATTAAGCTTTTTGCCCGCAACAAAACCACAGATACCAGGGGTTGACCTAGCCTTCTATTGGCAACCGGCTCGTGAATTGGCCGGGGATTTTTACACCTATGACCAACCCTCACAAGATAAATTGGGCTTAATGCTGGGTGACGTTGTTGGGAAAGGCGCTCCGGCAGCAATGGCAGGTAGCCTGACAATGGGGTTAATGGAAGCGTATATCCCCCATAGCCCTGAGCCATCAGACTTACTCAATAGTTTGAATCGTGAAATCTGTACTCGATTTGACTCAACCCATCTAACGGTTGCCAGTTGCTACGCTTTGTATCATGTCAATGAGCGTTGTTTGACAGTAGCAAATGCTGGCTGTATCTTTCCATTTTTGCGTCGTGATGGGCAGGTATATGAAATTGAGGCAATGGGGTTGCCGCTAGGCCTCCTGCCCGAAATAACATATGAGGCTCAACAGGTCGACCTTCAATGTGGAGATTTTATCATTTTTAGTAGTGATGGGTTAGTTGAAGCAAAAGACCATAACAATGAGCTCTTTGGGTTTGATCGTGTAACGAAGTTAATTGAGGAAATCCCCTCAACTGCAACCGCTCAAGATGCAACCAGCTATCTAGTAGGTGCCCTTAATTCATTTACCCAAAACACAGAGTTAGCGGATGATGTCACCCTCATTGTTTTGAAAGTTACTTGATATTGTAGGGCGGAGAGAGAAGGATGATACAAAAACTCAAATACCTATTTTTTGTCCTGACCTTGACGTTGTTTATTGGTGGGTGTGGCATAATCCAGCCAGAGGTATCATCAGAAACAATTAGCCAAGAGACAAAGGCGTCCACCAATGAACCTGTTGTGCTTCGGGTGGCCACTGGAGATAGTGGTGATGGACTAACGCCTCACGAGGAAATCATTGCTAAATTTGAGGAAACTTATCCTCACATCACGGTTGAGCTTGAGTCCGTTGAAGGGGATGATTATTACGGTCGTTTATTGACATACGCAGCGGCTGGAAATCCCCCCGATATTATTCAGATCGGTGATGATGCGCTACCACAATTTGTTGAAGAGGGAGCCTTGCAGCCCTTGGACAATTTTATTGGGGGAGAGCAGCCCCTAGATTTAAGTATCTATTTGTCAGGATTGTTATCCCCAGGGCAATGGCAAGACCAACAATATTTATTGCCAAAGGATTACTCCCCCATCGCAATTTATTACAACAAAAAGATTTTCGATGAACATGGTATCGCTTATCCTGAAGATGGCTGGACTTGGGCTGAATTTTTAGAAATCGCGCAGGCTTTAACGGTTGATACAAATGGTGATGGCTCAATCGATACCTGGGGCGTACAACTCCCGGCCACATGGACCAGCGGGTTTGAGTATTGGGTGGTTGCCGCCAATGGCCAGTTGGTTAGTTCTGATGGAAAATCATTTGTGGGATACTTAGACTCACCCGAAGTTGTGGAAGCTGTTCAATTTTATGCCGATCTCTACAATACCCATCAAGTGGCCCCCTTGCCCAAAGACTTAACCAAATTTGGTGGGGCAAACTCAGAGTTTGATGATGGTCAAGCCGCAATGCGTATTTTTGGCCGCTGGCCCCAAGCTGGTTTATTAGAGAATCCAAACGTTGAGTTGGGCGTTGTCGGTGTACCGCAGCACACGGCTCAAAACAATGTTTTATTTTGGGGAGGATTTGGTGTATCCCAAGGAAGCCAAAACTCAGAAGCAGCCTGGCTATTCCTTCGATTTTATATTGGGGAAGAAGGCTCTCAAGTTTGGAAGGATTGGGCACTACCAGCAGTAGCTTCAGTAGCAACTGAGGCGGGGTTGACTGAAGACCCCATCGAAGGTGTTTGGTTAGACCAACTTGATCAATTGCAGAATCGAGCATATACCTATACTCCATTTTGGGGTCAAACAGGAGACCCCGCATTACAACGCGTCTTGGAGGAGGTCATTATTGATCCCGAAGCAGATGTAACAGCTTTACTACAACAAGCTGCAAAAGACGCACAATCCGCATTAAATGAGGCAACACGATAATATAATGAATTTTTTCTATCGAGTATTAGTTACTTTTGTCATTGGTTACGTCTTAGATTGGGGCAGCAAGGCCTGGGCAGAACAAAATTTAACCCAATATGAGCCCGTTGAGGTGATTGGAGAATTTTTTCGTTTCACCCTAGGCTACAACACTGGCGTTGCATTTGGCCTATTTACCAACAGTGGTAATTGGCCATTGATATTAACTGGCGTGGTCATTACGGGTCTTATTATTTGGTTCTTCTATGGGGCACGACAGGGTCAATTTCCCATGGTCGCAGGCTGGCCCATCGGCCTGCTCCTCAGTGGTGCCATTGGCAACTTTACCGATCGTTTAGGGGACGGACGCGTTACCGACTTTTTAGACGTTGGTCTAGGCGCCTCACGTTGGCCAACGTTCAATGTGGCAGACAGCTTTATCCTGCTTGGTTTGGCTTGGTTCATGCTCACTGAGGCTCGCTACACTGAACCGGAGCCAGAGCCTGACCCCATCATTGATACTGATCTCTCGATGAATTTAGATGGGGATAAGCCCCTCTAATTCTTCTCAATATGCTTTGAATTTTGAAAACCAGCGCTTACGAAGTGTTCTCCCAATCCACCTGAGCTCAGCCGAATTTTTGCAAGTGATTTGACAATGACTTTTTTCAATCTTACAATATGTAGGAATTTATCATTATGAAGGATTATGCTTTATGAATGAAGATAAAAGCAGTAACGTAGAAGAAGTAGTTCCGCCAGTGCCCATAGAGCCATTGGACACAACACCGGAAGAAGAGCAAACACCAATTGAACAACCCGTTTTTGTTCCCCCCCAAGAACCAGTGACTGTTTCTAAAGGATCAAATCCTCTTTTATTAGGGTTAACCATTGTCGTCGTATTTCTATTGGGACTAGGGATTGGCTTTTTTGGTCGACCAGCAGTACTGCAAGATGTCCCAATTGAGGTCGTCGTTACGGTTGTGCCCAATGAGAATCAGGCTGTGGCTCAAGCTGACAGTTCAGCAGCAACACAACCATCGGAAGCTCCTGCGGCTGAGGCAGCCCAGTCAGAAGGGACTAATGGGTCAGCAGCTATGGCTGAGGATCATAACAATGAAGGCCAAGCAGCAAATAGCGCACCTACCCCGACGATTATGGATTTTGTTATGTCTGATGCTCGTCACATTCAGGGGGATGATATCGCTCCGATTACGATCATAGAATTTAGCGACTTCAACTGACACTTCTGTGCGCGTTTTGCGCTCGACTCGTTGAGTCGAATCCGAACAGAGTATGTGGAAACAGGAAAAGCTCGTTTTGTTTACAAGCATTTTGCCATTTTAGGTCCGGACTCAAGCCGGGCGGCTGAAGCCAGCGAATGTGCGGCAGAACAAGGCGAATTTTGGGCCTATCATGACCAAGTCTTTTTGGGCCGTGCCACTGGAGAAGCGGATTTATCGGAGCAAAGCTTGGTCGCTCAGGCCGCTAATATCGGTTTGGATATGGATGACTTTACCGAGTGTGTGACCTCTGGACGGTATAGTTCCCAAATTCGACAAGAAGCATTGTCGGTCCAATCGATGGGTGTTCGTGGTACACCCGGTTTTCTCATCAACGGTGTATTTGTCTCTGGGGCACAGCCATTCGAGGTTTTCCAAGAAATTATCGAAGAACAATTGGCTGAGCTTGATAATGGATAACTAGGTAACACTTAATTATGGCGAAAAAAAAGCAAAATAAATCAAAAGCACGTGTAACCCGAAAATCGGGAGCATCTCAAAAACAAGGTTTATCAACCCAAACTTGGTTCATCATCAGCGCAGTCGTGGCTGTGGTTTTGGTGGGTGGTCTGTTTTATCTTGGCACCCGTGGCACGGCCGCCAATCGTAATATCCAAGGTGTGGACTTTTTCGGGGATCCTGGACGAGGGCACTTTGACGGGGATCTTAACTATGAGGATATTGTCCCTATTGCTTTCATAGATATTCCACCCGGTGGGGCACACAACGCTGTTTGGCAAAATTGTGGCATTTATGATGAGCCAATTCGCACCGAAAATGCCATTCACTCAATGGAGCACGGCGCGGTATGGATTACATATCAGCCTGATTTGCCCGAAGATCAAGTTGAAATGTTACGAGATGTAACTCGACAGGCCCGACGTAATCGAGGTGAGGCAATGGTGTTGCTTTCACCCCACGAAGGGTTGGAAGATCCTATCGTTTTATCCGCTTGGCGGGTACAATTACGGACAGATAATGCTTCGGATGAGCGCATCACCGATTTTGTGCAAGCCTATCAACGTGGCCCCTTTACACCAGAGCCAGGCGCAACTTGTGGCCGAGGTATCGGTAACCCTATCAACTAAATTTATCCTCGGTAGGTATCAATGAATCTGAAAAAGCTCCCTCATAATTTGTCGGGAGCTTTTTCAAGTTATCCACAGATTTTCCTATTTTGTGGATAACTTGTGGAAAACCCGCTAAAAAACCACCATGTTATCCACAATTAGACAAAGTTATCCACATTATCTAAGCAGCTATTACAGTTAGGTAACCACCAATCTATAAACTAAGGACGTACCCTTAAGTACGTTGACAATTATTTTTAGATGAAGTATAGTCAGCCCAGAGTTTACGCCTGTGGAGGCAGATGTGTTTTTTGGACGAAATAAGCGTGTTCCTATTGAAAAAATAGAAACCGTCATTGGGGAAAATACTAATTTTCGTGGTCATTTAGTGTGTGACGGAAGTGTACGAATTGATGGGGTGTGCGAGGAAGGGGTCATCGAGTCAGTAGGAAATATCGTGGTTAGCCCTCAAGCCAAAGTTGCGGCTGATCTTATTGCTGAAAATGTATCGGTCAGTGGTTCAGTGACTGGCAAGATTAAGGCAACAGGTCGCTTAGAGATTTTAAGTACAGGAAAAGTTTGGGGTGATGTCGATGTTGGCAGTTTCTTACTCGATGAAGAAGGATACTTCAAGGGTAATTTGACAATGAAAGATGAGGTTACCCCCCCGGAAGCAGAAACGCAGGGAGATGAGCCTACGGAAAAGGCAGATACGGAAGAGGATAACGCTGATAACAAGGATGATAAAGAAGAGGACTCCTCATCCTAAAGCAATATCTCAAAAAGTCATTCAAAAAGCTCATCTACCCGTGTAGGTGAGCTTTTTTTGTTAGAAAAGGCAAGAATATACAATAAAAACTGACACAGGTACGATATAATCGAAGTTCGAAAATTAGACTTTGTATCCAAGTGCTCAGAAGACACATTGGGGTTAATGATGACAGAACAGGCTATATTTTGGAGAGCGAATGATTTTAGTGATATGGAGTTGCTCAAGGCAAAGTTTTTAACACATGTCTACCCTCGTCACACCCATGAAGGGTATGTGATTGGGATCATTGAGCGCGGGGCAGAGATGTTTTATTATCAAAACGAGATCCACGTTGCGTCTGCAGGCAATATCGTTTTTATCAACCCAGGCGAAGTTCACACAGGCGAGGCGGCGTCTGATGCAGGCTGGAGCTATCGCACATTATATCCTGATATTCATTTACTACAGCGTGCTGCTGCCGATTTAGGCCAATCAGGATTTCCCGTATTTCCAACACCAGTCGTTAGGGATAATGAGTTAGCCCAAGCAGTGCGTCAACTACATTTAACCTTGGAACATTCATCGCTTGCCCTGGAGAGAGAAAGCGTTCTCTTTACTACCTTCGCCCGTTTACTTTTACGACATGCCAACTATCAGACAGAATTCCCCAGAATTCATCGAGAACATAACGCCGTCAAAATGGTCCAAGATTACATGCAGGCCAATTTTGCCGAAAATATCTCTTTAGAAACCTTGGCCAACCTAGTTCACTTTAGTCCGTTTTATTTGAGCCGCGTTTTTCAGAAAACCATTGGCTTACCGCCACACAGTTACTTAATGCAATTACGCATTTCCCAAGCAAAAAGACTTTTGCTCAAAGGTGTGCCCATCAAAGATGCGGCTGTTGAAACAGGTTTTGTTGATCAGAGCCATTTTACCCGGCACTTCAAACGATTTGTTGGTGTTACTCCCGGACAATATCGGAAACATCATCACTAGCGAGACGATCGCTGATAAGCCACTCGCCCTTGCTCAAATAAATCCTTCCCATGTACGTCATTGGCTACAACTAACGGAAAATTCTCAACGACCAGTTTTCGAATGGCTTCAGTACCAAGATCAGGATAGGCCACCATCTCAACCTGCTTGATACATTGAGCAACGAGAGCGGCTGCCCCACCCACCGTTACAAAATAGACAGCTTGATGCATTTGCATTGCATCTCGTACAGCTTGATTTCTTTTACCTTTCCCAATCATCCCTTTTAGCCCTCGCTCCAACAACTGCGGCGTATAGGGATCGACTCGGCTGGCAGTGGTTGGTCCGGCTGAGCCAATAATTTCTCCTGGCCGCGCTGGGGATGGGCCAACATAATAGATAACTTGCCCGGCTAAGGAAAAGGGGGTTGAATCTCCTGCCTGTAACATTTCAATGAGCCGTTTATGCGCGGCATCACGAGCCGTATAAATTGAGCCTGACAGGTAAACACGATCTCCCGTCTTCAAGCTCTGAATTATGTCTGTGGTCAGTGGTATTTGGAGTAAAATTTTTCTTGTATCAGTCATAAAGCATTCACGATGGGTATGATTATTTAGATTATTCCGTCACCAGCAGCCAATTACTAAATATCGTGCGGCGACGAGTATAGCATATTTTTCAATTTTGTTTGAGTCAGGTATCATGCCTGCCACTATGAGTTTACAAGATATTCCTCAATCTGAAGAAGATGAATTAAAGTGGCCATCAACACCATCGGCGATCTTGATTATGGGCAAGCGCAAGCGGGGGCGGAGTGGTGAACACAAACAACTGCAAGGGCGAGTCGCAATGGCAGCTGCCTTGTGGCACAGTGCACCTGACCCCAAACCGTACATGGTCTTTGTCGCTGCTGATGTTCACGGGGCAGATAAAACTCCAGACGGTGAATTGGTTCGCTCTCTGCTATTGCAACGCTTTGATATTCCTGCCGATTATCTGATTCTGCGTTTTCATTCAAATTGTACAATTATTGAAGTTCGAGCCATTAGAGCAATTGCCCGATCTTACAATTTAACGCATGTCTTCTTGCTAACGCATCTATACCACGCTGCCCGAACCCAAAAGTATGCTGATGAGGTTCTGCCAAATGCTTCGGTTATTCCGGTCCACCCTGATATTCTCAATGAAATTACCTTCCCCGTAATGTATGAGGATTTATTGCCGGATATACAAAACCTCATTGATGTTTCGCAACCGAGCCGATTTGATAGTTTTCGAGAGGCCGTTGTTGAATGGATTTTAACCCAAATTCATCGCTTTGATTCACGTGGGCGGTTAGAACAAACCCTGGCCAATCGTCTGCGACCGAGTGCCCGTAAGAACAAGGGTACTATTGATAACTAGGGCAAGACGTGGTACGTTTTCATAACACTTGGTCCTTTTCGGAGAAAATTGGATATGCTACACGACTCCCCAGATAAAGTATCCCACTCTGATAGCGAAACCCGTTTTCAAACATTAACCGAAGTGATGTTTGATGCCGTGGTCATTACCGATCAGGGCGAAATTCTTCAAATTAATCCCCAATTTACAGCGATGTTTGGCTATGACTCGGTCGATGTCGTTGGTCGGAAAATTTGGGATTTTGCGGCCCCTGAGTCGCAAGAGTTAGTCCTACGCCAGAATCAGACGCAGGGCAGCGAGGCTTACATAGCCACCTATTGTCACAAAGAAAACTACACCTTCTGGGCCGAGGTATCAAGTAACGAAATTCCTTACCAAGGCCGAACAGCTCGCATTTCAGTCCTACGAAATGTAACCCAGCAAAAACGATCAGAACAACAGCTCCAACTCTCCTTGGAGCGTCGAGCCCGTCAGGTCCAAACCAGCACTGAAATTGCCCAAGAAATTGCCAGTAGTTTGGTCTTGGATGATCTCTTTAAGCAGATAGTTAATTTGGTTCGGGACCGCTTTGGTTATTATCAAGTTCAAATCTATACGGTCGTTGAGAACTTGTTAGTCCTGCAGCAAGCCACAGGTGAAGCAGGCCGAGTAATGAAAGCGGAAAACTATCACATTCCGCTTATCGCCCCTAGAAGCTTGATTGCTCAAGCTGCCCGATTGGGTGAGCCAGTCTTGGCCAGTGATGTGCAGTTGGAGGCGGCTTGGCTACCCAATTCATTACTTCCTCAAACAAAATCTGAGTTGGCAGTTCCGATAACATTGGAAGGTGATGTTTTAGGGGTGCTTGATGTGCAGAGTGATCAAGTGGCTGGTCTGAATCGAGAGGATCAACTCCTGTTGGTCGGCTTGTGTGGGCAGGTCGCCCTGGCCATTGATCATCATCGGCACGAGGAAGAACGAGTTCAAGTTCAGCGCGCATTAGAGGCGAAAGAGCAACAATATCGCCAGTTAGTTGAAGGGGCCAATGCCATTATTTTGGAAATTGACCCAACTGGCAAGATTATTTTTGCAAACAAATTTGGTCTAGAATTTTTTGGCTATAGCGAATCCGAGCTTATTGACCACGATATGTTAGACACAATCGTTCCCCAAACAGACAGTTCAGGGCGTGATCTCAGTGTGATGATTAACGATATGTATAAACACCCTGAGCGATATACTAAAAATGAAAATGAAAATATAAAGAAGAATGGAGAGCTGGTCTGGATTTCTTGGTCCAACAAGGTCATTGTTGATGATACAGACTCACCCTATTGCATTCTGAGCATTGGACATGATGTCACAGCCCGTCATCAAGCAGAAACAAAAATACGACGACAGAATGAATACCTGGCCAGTCTCCACGATATTACGCTTGGTCTAATCACCCGGCTGGATGTCTCAGAACTCTTAAAAACTTTGGTGTGGCGAGCCGTACAATTGCTAGGAGCCACTCAAGCCATGTTGTTTTTACGTGAGGCTGAGGCTGAGGAGATGAAGCTGGAACTTATGATTGGCTCCGTCGGCCTGAGAATGGGACATAGGATTACAGAGGGGCAGGGATTAGTTGGTAAAGTTTGGGAAACTGGCGAGCCTCTTTTAATCAAAGATTATGCAGCCTGGGAACACCACTTGTCTGAAATTAATTATGAAATTATAGGTGCTGCGGTTGGTGTCCCCTTAACCCAAATTACTACAGATCAAGGTACAGACGACTCGCCTGTCATTGGAGCAATAACGCTGGCCCATGACGCTGCCTCTGGGAAAACCTTTGGCGATGAAGAGGTCGAGTTCCTCACGCGGTTCGGACAACTTGCTTCAATTGCCCTCGATAACGCCCGATTGTTTATGTCAGCAGAAGAAGCGCGGGCTGCGGCAGAAGAGGCCAATAAATCCAAGAGTGTTTTCCTAACAAATATGAGCCACGAACTGAGAACACCGTTAAATGCCATTATTGGCTATAGCGAAATGCTCATGGAAGAGGCAGAGGAATTGGCTCAAGAAGAAACCTTTGCTGATTTGGAAAAGGTTCGCACCGCAGGAAAACATTTGCTCGCCTTAATCAATGATATTCTTGATTTATCAAAAATCGAGGCAGGCAAAACAGAGCTTTACCTTGAACTCTTCAGTATTTCTGGCATCGTCAATGAGGTTGTCAGCACAATTCAGCCACTTATTGCCAAGAACAATAATACGCTCGTCGTAAAATGTGATAGCGATGTCGGGATTATGCGGGCTGATCTAACCAAAGTTCGACAATCTTTATTCAACCTGCTCAGCAATGCCGCCAAGTTTACCGAAAAAGGTCAGATTTCTCTCACAGTGAAACGGGAAACCAGTGCCCTTCAGGTGAATGACACATTTAAAGAAGTGGATCATATCGTTTTTGAAGTGAAGGACTCGGGCATCGGTATGACCCCAGATCAGTTGGGCAAACTGTTTCAAGCCTTTACCCAAGCTGATCCTTCAACAACGCGCCGCTTTGGGGGCACAGGTCTAGGGCTGGCTATTACCAAATATTTCTGTGAGATGATGGGGGGAGACATCGCTGTAGAGAGTGAGTTTGGCATAGGTTCAACCTTTAGCATTCTATTGCCAGCGATTGTTGCTTCAGCAGATGATTTCGTCGATGATTCAAAATCGGCTGTAAAATCTGAGAAGGTCATTTTGACCATTGATGATGATCCCACTTTACCCGGATTGCTGCAGCAGTATTTGAATGAAGAGCCTGTTCGAATCGTTTCTGCTATGACGGGAATTGAGGGTATCCATCTCGCCCAATTATTCCAACCTGATATCATTACCCTCAATGTTCTTATGCCTGATGAGGATGGTTGGACCGTTTTAACAACGCTAAAATCAGAGCCAGAATTAGCCCATATTCCGGTTGTAGTTTTATCAATGACTCAAGATACTGAAATGGGCTATTCATTTGGGGCCGTTGAATGTTTAACAAAACCGATTGAACGGGATCGATTATTTGAAACTTTAGGCAAATATTTATATTCTGACTCGGCGCAAGTTTTGATTGTCGAGGATGATGAAGTGAATCGGGATATGCTAAGCCGCACCTTGGAAAAAGAGGGTTGGCAAGTGGCCGAAGCTTCAAACGGTAAACAAGCCCTAAAGCAGCTTGCTCATATTTCACCCGAACTCATCCTACTAGATTTGATGATGCCAGAGATGAATGGCTTTGAATTTCTCGCTGAGTTGCGCCAGAATCCATTCCTAAGTGACATTCCTGTGATTATTTTGACCGCAAAAGATTTAACGCAGGAAGATCGACATTACCTCAATAACTCTGTTGTTGATATTTTGTCCAAAGGGGCTTACAATCGTCAGGATTTATTAACCCAAATCCGAGATTTGATAACGATAGGAACTTAATAATGATCACACGTATCTGGCACGGAAAAACAGCTGCCTCAAAAGCAGCTGACTACTTACACCTCATGCGAACTGTTGCCATCCCCGACTATCGCTCCACTCCCGGCAATCTAGGGGCCTTAGCCCTTCATCGCCTCGAGGGTGAGGTTGCCCACTTTTTAATGGTCACTCATTGGGAATCTGAAGGGGTCATCAAAGCCTTTGCAGGTGAAGATATTTCGATCGCAAAATATTACGACTTTGATCAGGATTTCCTTCTGGAATTTGAGCCGGTCTCACATCACTATGAGACCTATGATAGTTAAGCAAAAATCCTAGCAGATCATCAATACTTCCCCGACTCACCTAACGATATTAACTGTTTCCCTTCCCTCCGCCGCCTCAGCGAGCGCATCCAAGACTCGCATATTGGCAATGCTATCTGTGGGAAAGAACCCAAGTTGAGACGTGCCAAGGACGGCATCGGCAAAGTGTTCAACCATGAGTTGATACTCATCAGCACCAGGTGTGGTAATTTGTTCACCGACCTCATCCTCGGGACCGCGTAGGGTAAAAACGGCCTCCTTTTCCCAAGGAATGAAGGCATCGTGCGGAAGATCGATAGCGGCTTGATCACCAATGACAGAGAAGGTTTGCTGGAGGGCTGAGGTGAAGCTTGCCTCAATCACAGCCAAGGGTCCGCTCGAGAATCGAAGAGAGCCAACTAGATTGATATCCACGCCAGTATCTGAATAAACGGCTTGGGCCTGCACCGCCTCTGGCTCTTCATTCAGCAACCATCGTGCAACACTGACCCCGTAGCATCCCACATCCATCAAGGCCCCACCACCCATTGCCGGATCAAATCGAATGTTGTTTTTATCGGCGATGTTAAAGGTGAAGGCAGAGCGAATAAGCTGGATTGACCCTAACTGGCCGGACTGTACCATCTCACGAATACGCTGGCTGCGAGGATGGAAGCGGTACATGAAAGCCTCCATCAGATGAAGGTGCGCGGCTTGGGCGGCATCAACCATCTGTTGTGCTTCCACTGCATTCAACGCCAGAGGCTTCTCGCAAAGAACGTGCTTTCCGGCGGCCAAAGCTTTCAATGTCCAGGGTAGGTGTAGATGATTGGGCAAAGGGATGTAAACCGCATCAATGTCGGGATCAGCTAAGAGAGCCTCATAGCCTTTGTAAATATTAGCCCCACTATTTGCCTCAGCCAGTTCATTGGCTCGCTCCAAGCTGCGGCTGCCCACCCCGTGTAGCACCCCATTGCGTGACTTAACAATCGCCGGGACCACACACACTCGCGCGATGAGGGCATTGCCCAGCACCCCCCAACGAACCACCTCAGGCATCTAACACCTCAACTGTCCCACCTTTTTCCGCCGAAGTTGCGGCAGCTTCCAGCACGGCCACCACTTGCGCAGATTCTTCAACGGGTACCGTCAGCGGCTCGCCCGTCAGTAGATGGTCGGCCAAATTATGGTGAAATGGATAGGTCATTCGATCTGGAATTGCTAGGGATTGCTCGACCATCTTTCCTGAGGCCTGTCGACGGCTGAGCGTGAGTTTGGGGACCATTTCGGTGGTGGGAATGTGGTGTTCGTGGTAGTAGAGCACGGGATCAAGTTCGTATACCGCCACATCATTCCAGTGGGCGACAATCGCACCTTCCGTACCAAGAAGATACCATTTTGGCTTGGGAATGGCGGCAATATCCGAATGGATCAACTCGGCCTCTTGACCGCCCGCAAAGCGTAGTTGCACCCGTTCCTGATCGGCGTTAGTGATATCGTGCCAGACTCGATTCTGACGGGTACCAATCACTTGCGTTGGCGCATCAGGCATCAGGCTAAGTACCCAATCGAGATAATGAGCGCCCCAATCATACGTTGTGCCCCCCGACACAGCATCGTGAGAATGCCAATAACCACAGGGATGATTGTAGCTTCCCACAAATGTTTCCATATAGAACAGCTCTCCAATCAGACCTTCGGTTACAGCCTGTTTGATAGCGAGATAGTCAAGATCCCAACGTCGATTCTGGTGGCAAGCGATGAGCCGCTGATTGGCTTGTGCGGTTACAATCATTTGGGCGGTTTCGGCTTGATTAAAGGCTAAGGGTTTTTCACAAATGACATGTTTACCTGCTTCAAGTAATTGCAGGGCCAATTTAGCGTGGGAGTTGGGAGGGGTGGCAATAATGACGACATCAATACCATCATCATTTATCATCGCATTGAGTGAATCGTAGGTACTGATCTCTGGAAACGCCTGTCGGGCCTCCGCCAATCGTTTTGGGCTTAAATCGCACGCAGCCTTCAAGGCGAGGCCTGTTGTGATCTCTGTGCCCTGACCATGCAATTGTCCAACGGCTGGCGAATATCCCAAAATACCAAGCCCAAGCGTTTGGCCGACATTGGATTGCCCCGCCAATTGTCGCAGCAATCGATATAGAATTTGTTGCAGGGTCGGAGCATCAAAGGCTTGGAGGGTTGTTGCCGCAGCCTGGCCATTCCCGATCAAACGGTGGGTCAGGACAGGTTGATGGGTGAAGCGCCAATCGGCATACAAAATGGTTTCGACCGCGTCGCTCTTAATTTCCAAAGGATGATATCGGCCGGCAAAGTAATAGGCATCGGTCAGGCGGGTGGCCATTGGATGACACGGATCGGTGAAAATTACGCGTAATTCATTGGTTGGCCCCACGACACCGGGCTGAACACCATAAAAAGCAGGCAGGGGTTCTGTACGTAAACCAGCCAATGCCAATGACGAGCCACCAGCTTCGATGTAACTCTCTAAACGAATCTGTTGTGCGTCATCAAGGGGCCTGGATGTAATAATGACTTGATAGGGACTGAGATCGTCAGCTAAGACAGGTTGGATGCTTAAGTCAATTGGCTGGAGCGTTTGTAAATAATCAATAAATGGTTGTTCTGGGCCATCTTCAAAGGTGACAAAGAGGACTGAAAATGTGGGATGAATATGCATTAGACTGGCTCCAAAATTGGGTCGCCTTTTGTATCAAGCACGCGCCAGCCTAGGGCCTCAATTTCATCACGGAGCGCATCTGCCGCCGCCCAATCTTTTTGGTCACGGGCTTCCAATCGTTGTTTGACCAATGCCATGACCTCGGTAGATGGTTTGGGTTTTGCCGCCTCGGCAGCCAGTCGATCTACTTCAGCCTGCTCGGCTCGTGCCCAGACCTCATCAGGCAAACCCTCTTTGCCTTGTGGTACCGTGAAGTAGCCAAACTCACTCGTGGCAAAGGTACTTCCATTGGGAAATACAGTTTCTTGACCATCTCGAATGATACGAGCTTCACCCAATCCCAAAACTTGGCAAGTTTTCTGCTTGGGGTTAATAACTAGGGCCGTTTGTTCATCAATCCCAACAATCGTAGGGTTATCCATCGGGAGCATCTCAATGAGTTGGTCATAGCGATCCAAGCCCATGTAACAATGGCTTGTATCAAGCACATCACCACCATCATTGTTATTCCAATGAGGAATGAACACTAAATCGAGGCCAAATGCTTTAAAAAAGTTTAACCCTTGCTTCCAATGCAGATCTTCGCCCACTTTATAGATTTCATAAACCGGGAGGGCATAGGCACTCGAGGCAATGGTGCTGGCACTAGATATAATCAAATTGGCTCCCATTCGGTGCCGCGTGAGCAATGTATCCCAAGCCACGCTATTGAGCAGTTGGCGGGCAGCGTAGGTTGGGCTGCCAGGCCCCATCATAATCACATTGGCTTCAAGTAATGCCTGTACAGTGTGGGGATCATCGGGGCTAAAATCAGTGTCTCGTTTACGGGCTGGGGCAATTTCGATCCGGGGGCGAAAATTCTGTAGTCGTTTAGCCACAAATTTCTCAATTTGTTCAGCCACGTGGTGCGAGTTTGGCTCAAAGCCAGCTGGGGTTTCCAGAATAGCCATTCGAATCGGCTCGTTCATTTCTTCAAACAGCCAATGATAAACCTTGCGAGCGCTAGGCGCAGTTTCACCAGACCCCAGCAGAACAATAAGACCAGGTTCTGTATCCATAGTTTTCATCCTCACCTTTTAATTAATTCACGATATATGAAGAAGTAATTTGAGAAACGACAATAAATTTACCTTAAACAATCACACCTGTCAATATTTTGTCTATATTTACACCGAACACAATACTTCTGTCCAACTATTTAGACCAAATCCCTTGATTTAGGGTTTCAAGAAAAAGATTTGTCAAGGTTTCGGGACGCTGAATGTGAATATCGTGGTCCGTATTTTCAAACCGTTGAACACTTACATTTGGCAGGTTATCTTCAGCCGCCGTGACTTGTTTGGCCCGAATCTCTGCCCAATCGGGATTACCATTGCTTTCGGCTACACAAATGAGGACAGGTGTCGTCACTTGTGGATACAAGGACCGAGGCGATTGCTCCCACATCGCTCGTAAAATCAACATATGCCGATCGAGCGTAAGCCACGGCTGAATCGTACCATCTGGCAATGTTTCAAAATTGTGAAGAACGCTCTCAATACCAATTTCCGTCCAATCTGGATGCATTCCCCGAATACGTTCTTTAAGTTTTTCCCGAGGGATGCCAATCAAATGTGGCGGCTTAAGATCAACAGAAACTTTTTCCCAGGTAGCATCAGGCCGCGATTGTAGATCAAGAAAACCGCCATCAATAAAGGCCAACCCTCTGGCTATATCTGGGTATCGTGCCCCAAATTCCAGCATCACATTGCCGCCCCAAGATTGCCCTACCAAAATAGGCTGTGAGAGTTGTAGCCTATCAATCACACGGGCTAAATCCGCCGTAACCGTGGCAAAGTCATAACCTTCATCCGGCTTATCACTCAAACCGTGCCCTCGCTGGTCCAAGGCAATGACGTGATGCCCAGCCTTGGCCAGCCGATCCCCAACTAAATCCCAGGTACGCGCATTACTCGCTAACCCGTGAACCAGAACAAATGGCACACCCTTACCAGACCATTCTCGAATATGTAACTTTAAGCCAACATCAAGATAACGATCGATAACTCTCATTTAGTCCTCCAAGAATATCAACTGATGGGCTGGGGTAAAGAATTGACGATAGGTTAAGAAAGTTGCAATCAAGCTACTAAAGGCAGCAGTGCCGACAAGGACGTACATCACAATCGTTTGCACCTGCACTGCCTCCAACGGTGAAGCCCCCCCTAAAATCAGCCCTGTCATCGTGCCTGGCAACGAAATCAGGCCTACGGTTTTGGTATTATCGATGATCGGGGCCATTCCTGTGCTCAGGGCCCGACGCATTTGCTGCCGAGCCGCTTGCTGTTGGGTCGCTCCAAGGGCCAACGCGGCCTCAATTTGCAAACGAAATGTTTTTAGGTCATCCCGCAATCGTACAATCGTTAGCCCCGTTGTCGTCATTGCATTGCCAATAATCATCCCAGCAATGGGTATGATGAAGCGAGGTTCAAACGGAAACACTTGCAAAACAAGTAAAAGCACAATAGTTAGGATTGCCCCCAAGCCAATTGCGCCAGTCGCAATCAGGCGACTATTGGGGATATCTTTACCGCGTTGCCCTGCGGTATATCCTGCCACGGTAATCATAATGACAATAACCAACGCAATCCAAAATAAATTATTGCTGGCAAAGATAAAGTCAAGGGCAAAACCAATGGCCAAGAGTTGGACAAAGGCTCGGATAATCGCCACAATCATATCTTTTTCAAGATCCACCTGTTGCCAGCGGGAGATACCAATTGCCAAAGCAACAAGCAACAGTGAGGCCAACGTCTGCGGCAGCCAGTTCAAACTGACCCAAATATCATTCAATACATCAGCCATCATTCCCTCCCCGCGCTGAAACCAGTTTGCCTGAGGCAAAATCTTCGGTCAAATGATGATGAATACCGGAAAGCAGGTGTGAGGGTGTTCCCGTTTCAGCAACCTCACCATCAACAAGCAGCGTGACGTAATCTGCCGTTCGCTCGACTTGTTGGAGCGAGTGAGATACCCACACGACGGTCAAGCCCAACTCATCTCGCAACTGCATAATCGTTTCTTCCACCCGCAGAGTAGCTGCGGGATCAAGTGCGCTGGTGGGTTCATCGAGAAGCAACACATCTGGCTCATTAGCCAAAGTCCGGGCTAAAGCCACTCGTTGGGCCTGTCCGCCAGAGAGCGTATCGGTCGATTTAGCGGCGATGCTCGGTTCAACGCTGGCCATCTCCAAAAGCTCAGCAATCCGGACCGCACTTAGCTCTTGCTTCCGTAAACGTGGCCCAAAAGCCACATTGTCGGCCACCGTTCCTTCAAACAACGCCCCACTTTGCGTCAACATCCCGACCCGACGCCGTAACATCAAAACATCAAGCGTGGTAATGTCTTCCCCCTCTAGTAGAACCGTGTTTGCCTCTGGTTCCCACAGCCGATTGAGGCAACGAAGGAAGGTAGATTTACCACTGCCGCTTGGACCAATCAAGCTCATAATTTTGCCATCAGGGATATTAAGGGAAATATTGTTGAGTAACTTTAAGCCTTTTGAAGTAATCAAAGAGAGGTTAGTAATTGACAACTTGGGCATTCCTTCGATATGGTGCCCATCCGAAGTTTGCAGCCCAGAGGTGTTTTGTGTACTATCCATAGCCATCCTGATCAAACTGTAAATTTCATTGACAATATCTTGATGTATGGTATCGTAAGTGTAATACAGTTGCGAATAAATATCAAAAAGGATTAAATTTATGGGTGGGCAAAGTAGATTAATTGATGACCTAAAAACCCGTGGCTTACGTGTTACGCCGCAACGCGCTATTATTTTAGAAGCGATTGAAGGAATGACAGGTCATATCACTGCCGAAGAAATTTTTGATAATGTGCAACAGGTTAATGCTTACATCAGTTTGGCCACTGTGTATCGTACTCTCGATCTGTTGAAAGAATTAGGCTTGGTCACCGAGGCGAATATGGGTACCTCAACCGCTCATTATGCCTTACGGGATCATGCCAACCATCATCATGCGATTTGTCGGGTCTGTGGTAAATCAACGGAACTTTCAGTTGATTTATTTGAGCCGATTGCAAATGCCCTTGAAGAAAATTATGATTTTGTAGCTGATATCAATCACCTCGTTATTTTTGGTTGGTGCAAAGATTGTCATCAATAATAGTGGTTATTGATTAGTTTTTGAGTAACCGGCAAGAACTTTTAGAAAAAATGATAAATATCAATTAGTGATTTTTGCTCAAAATAAGATCAATTTGGCCGGTTACGGGTAAATGAAATTTACCATAGATTATGGCACGAAATTGACCATATTCGAGGCGGTCTTCGGTTTTTGAGTAATTCTTTATTTTCTAACACTTTCTGCCAAATACTTAGCAAGGAGAAGACACTCATGAAATTAACTGTTTATCTATCTGGTGAGATTCATACAAATTGGCGAGAAGAAATTTCGGCGGGTATCCAAGCCAACGATCTACCCATTGAAGTGTTAGCCCCGGTAACAGACCATCCAGCCAGCGACAATGTTGGGGTGGATATCTTGGGGCCGGAAGATAAAAAGTTTTGGAAGGATCACAAAGCGGCTAAGATTAGCAGTATTCGTATTAAAACCGCGATAGAGAAATCGGATGTCGTTGTGGTCAAATTTGGCGATCAATACAAACAGTGGAATGCTGCGTTTGAAGCAGGTTATGCCATCGGCAAGGGGAAGGCCCTTATCAGTTTGCATAGCCCTGACCTAACCCACCCCCTAAAAGAACTGGATGCCTCGGCAATGGCCGTGGCCGAAACCCCGCAACAGGTTGTCGAAATTTTGAAATATGTAACGGTAAAATCATAGCCTTCCAAAACAAAGTTAGGGTCTAAACAAATCTTGGGCCAAAACTTATTTAGGAGAAAAGTACAAGCTTTTTGCAAGATTTTTGCAACCCCTGTCTGATATAATGGATGCAAGTTACTGACCCAATCATAACTTCTCAAACTTTTTGCGCTGGTCCTTGGGCCAAAAATCAGTTTAGTTTTCTATGCTCGGGTCAGTCAGATACATTAACAAATGAACTTAGCAGACAGGGGGTGCGCGATGTATATCAAATTTTGGGGAACGCGCGGGTCTATTCCAACGCCACAAAATTCATATGACCTACGGGATAAATATCGAACCGTTTTAGAGGGAGCCATAGGGCTTGACCTCAAAAATTCAGCAGAGGTTGAGCGGTATCTAGATCGATTACCCATTTCATTACAACAACCAATTGGGGGAAACACCACCTGTCTGGAAGTTTGTTCAGGTGAACAACGGCTCATTATTGATGCCGGATCAGGGGTGCGCCTGCTTGGTATCGAATTGATGAAGCAGGGGTATGTAAAGGGAAACAAATCGGCTGATTTTCTCTTCACCCACACCCATTGGGACCACATTCAAGGATTTCCTTTTTTCCAGCCAGCCTTCATCCCAAGCAATGTCTTTACAATGCACAGTCCATTTATCGATTTGGAAGAGCGTCTGATACGACAACAGCATGCCCACTTCTTTCCTGTACCCATGAGCTATATGAATGCTGAGTTTCAGTTCAAGCACATCGCCGAAGAAACCTGGCATCAAATTGGAAATTTTCGTATCTATGCATTGCGACTCTCTCATCCAGGAGTCACCTATGGGTATCGAATCGAGGCTGACAATAGCTGTATGGTTCTGGCCACAGACTCCGAATACAAGCGGGTTTCGCCTGAAGATACCAAGCACTTTGTTGAGTTTTTCAAAAATGCGGACTTGCTAATTTTCGATGCCCAATATAGCTTGAGTGAGGTGCTGGATAAACCAGATTGGGGACACAGTACGGCGATGATGGGTGCAGAGTTGGCCTATCGGGCGAATGTGAAACGATTAGCGTTGTTTCACCATGATCCAACCAGCAACGATGATCAGGTTTGGCAACAGAAAGATCAAGCCGAAGCTTATCTTCTTGGCCGTCAAGATGAGTTCCCGACCTGTGAAGTGTTCGTGGCCTATGATAACTTATGTTTAGAGATTTAATGTAATTTTTACAAGGTAGCAGGGAACAACGTGACAAAAAACAATGATACCCTGCTATCTTGCTATTCTGACATCTATCAATTCCTCCCAAATAAACTACACCAATATTCATCAACACCCCCTCAGCCAACACAGTCCGTTTGTCAATCTAATTTCAATCGCTATACTGAGCGCGTTTGAGCCTAAGGTAACTTAGGCTTAATTTTTTAATTTGAATGGTTGCGGAATCCACAATGGTTCAACGTACTCAACTCCTAAAATTTATTGCCCCGCTCATTTTTCTGGCGGGCTTGGTCTCGGTTGGTTATTTAGCCTTCACCTTACAGCGTCAAGATACACAACCTGTAGCAGGTGAACTCGCCGCAGACAAAGGCTATGGAGTCACTATTGATCTAACCCAATATAATGAAAGTGAGCTTGAAACAACGCTACAGGAGATTCAGGCCACTGGTCTTATTTGGCTCCGTCAGCCAATCAATTGGGCAGATATCGAACCTGAGGCAAACCAATTTGAATGGCGGACGATTGATCGAATTATTGAGGCTGTTGCAACAACGAATCAAAGCATTGAAAATGAATTTGACCGTCTCAAATTGGTTGTCGTTCTCCAAACAACGCCTGAGTGGGCCCGTCCAGATGAGACAACACGAACCACCCCCCCGACCCAATATAGTGATTTTGGTCGGTTTGCACAGGCTATTGCCCATCGTTACGGCAATCAAGTTGATTTTTATCAAATTTGGCACGAGCCGAATCTGAGTGTTAATTGGGGTGACACCTTTGTCGAACCAACTGCGTATGCCAACCTGCTACGTGAGGCCGCCCTAAATATTCGGGGGGCTGACTCACAAGCCCACATCTTAACTGGGGCACTGGCCGCAACATTGGAAGATGGGCCACTCAACCTCAATGAGGTTAGTTATCTCGATCAACTTTATCAAGCCCAAGCCCAGCAATGGTTTGATATTGTGGCCACTCAACCCTATGGCTTGTGGACAAAACCCCTTGATGCTCCCGATATTGCGACCTTAAATTTTAGACGCACAAGCCTTGTTCGAGAGGTAATGCAGAATCACGGTGATCTTAATACACCAATCTGGGCAACGGCATTTGGCTGGGTTACCCTGCCCCGAGATTGGGCAGGGCAACCCTCTCCCTGGAGCTATGATCAATCAGATGTGCAAGCTCCACGCACAGCAGAGGCTATTAATCACGCTCGTCAGAATTGGCCTTGGTTGGGGCCAATGTTTTCAGCTCGATGGGATACTATTGGGTTAGCAGGGGATGATCCGGCGCGAGGCTTTGCTTTACAAGATGTGCCTGAAATAGCCGAAGTGTTTGAGAGGGCAGCAACTAATACAAAAGTTGCCTCAGTCGGCCAATACCCAGCCAATCACCCCAGCGGGCAATATAGCGAGGGCTGGCGTTTTGCTCAAAACCGAGCGGATATTCCTCAAGATGAAGCCGGGCAACTCATTATTCCATTCGAGGGCACCCGGCTCGATCTCCACCTTGAGCGCGGCCCCTTCCGGGGCTATTTGTGGGTGACCATTGATGACCAGCCAGCCAATACACTTCCTCAAGATGGACGGGGCCAGAGCTATGTCGTTCTCTATGATCCGCTCCATGAAGTAGATCAAGTCACCCTAGCCCAGAATCTAGCGCCCGGCCAGCACATCGCCGTCATTGAAGCCGATGGTGGCTGGGGTCAGTGGGCTGTCACGGGCTGGACTGTCTCAAATACAGCAGACGCTGCTTTTAGCCAACAGCTTTTGGTTGTGGTTATGCTGGCAACCGTACTTAGTGGGGCGGTAACGTTATGGCTATTTTCAAGCTTGATAGGGACCCTGATTAATTATATATGGCAAATCATCAATCAGGTCGGCAATCTATATGCATCTATTGGCGAAAAAGCCCATATTGTATGCACCTTTGGTTTGGCAGCGGGCATCTTCTTTTTACCTGGGATAGGAGCGTTACTTTTACTGCCATTTTTAGCCCTAGCAATTCTATTTCGGCCTGACGTGGGCTTAATGCTGGTCACCTTTACCATCTTTCTCTTTGAACTTCCCATTCGATTACCCATTGGCAGTTTTTCTCCGGTTGAGTTAGCCCTTGCTTTAACCCTGATTGGTTTTACATGGCAAAAGTTATTGTCAGTTATCCACATGTTATCCACATCTGACAAAATTAGGATACAGCTACTTTTACCTCAATCAGTAAAAGCCACCGATTTAGCTACAATTAGCCTTGTCATTTTAGCCCTCTTGGCTACATTCAATGCTAATCAGTTTGCGGTCAGTCTACGTGAATGGCGAATTGTTATCCTTGAGTCGGTCATCTTCTACGGTTTGGTTCGCCTTGGGGTAGATTATGGGCCGCAACCAAAAGATGCCCAACGTTGGATTTGCCGATTAGTTGATACATTTGTTGCAGGAGCATTACTCCAAGCCATCTTCGCGCTCTATCTCTACTTTTTCACCGATCAAACAATCAATGCCGAAGGGGTTCGTCGGGCCTTGGGCCTCGTTGGTGGCTCACCGAATAACTTGGCCCTAATCTTAGATCGAGCTTGGCCCATTTTGTTGGCGATTGCTTTATTCGGGCAGAATCAAATTCGGCGTTGGATTTATGGAATTGGCTTGGGGTTGGTCACCTTTGTACTCTACCTAACCTTTTCGAAAGGCGCGTTATTACTCGGATTACCGGCGGGCTTGATTGGCATGATCTTACTTTTTGGTTGGCATTTTTATCGCCAAAACTGGGGAAGATTAGTCGCATATCTAGGCGGTGGATTGACTCTATTGGGTTTGATCCTCATTCCCTTTAGTCAGACCCAGAGATTTCGGGCCACCTTCAATTTTGATGATGGAAGCACCAGCTTTTTTCGGCTCAAATTGTGGCAATCTAGCTGGTCGATGTTGAAAGAAAATCCATTACTTGGGGTTGGGCTAGATAACTTTCTCTATGAGTATCGAACCCGCTATATCCTGCCTGAGGCCTGGCAAGAACCTAACCTCAATCATCCACACAATCTTTTCCTCGATTTTGGCACTCGACTTGGCTTAGGCGGGATTGGAATTTTGCTGTGGCTCCAAATTGCCTTTTGGCGTAATGCTTGGCAAGTGTATCATACCCAATTTAATCCCCTGCTACTCGGTCTGATGGGCAGTATGCTCATTTTCCTGAGCCACGGCTTGGTCGATAATTCCTACTTTTTGGTTGATCTAGCCTTTGCTTTCTTTTTAACAGTCGGTATCGTACAACGATGGTATGAGACTTCAGAGATGTAGTGTGTTCGTAACGCTCTTGGTGTTACGAACACACTTAACACTCAATCAGAGCCAATCCCCTCCCATAACAAATTAATTTGATTTCTTAAATCATCCACATCAGCCCGCAATTGGTAGCGGGAGATACTGCCAGCGTCAAAGGCAATCTGAATTTTGGCCAAGTTTTGTAGAATCTGCCCGACTGCTGCTTCAATCGTCAATGACTCTTGTTTCCACTGGTTAACCAATTCACTGGGATGCAGTACCTCGTCCATCATCCACTCGCTTTCGCCTGATTTTCAGGCTTTGGGGGACGTTCAAGCTGTTGAACCCGCTCGGCCAAATCGCTTACCCACAAAAACAGTTGACCAATCGCTTGTTCAAGGGTTAGCTCTTCTCTCTCCCAACGCTTAAGCAATTCATCGAGATTATATTTGTTTTTACTCATAATCATAACTCCTATTCAGGTTATTATAACACTAATACGTGTATTTTAAAGAAAATTAAAAGCGAGAGTTATCTCGCTTAGTCACATAGAGTGAAGATTGTTGCAACACCAAAATAATAACACCAAATCGTGTGAATGTCAAGGGTTATTTTCATCTGCCTTTTTATCAACCTGATACGGATAGCCCACCCGTTCCGCTACCATTTGCAGTAGCTTGCCCATTGAACGGCGGGAAGTGTGGATGCCTAACTCCCAATCGCTTACTGTTTGTTGGCGTACCCCTAATTCATCGGCCAGTTCTTGTTGAGACCAACCAACATATTGGCGTAAATTCTTAATTTCGTCAGCACTCCACCCCTGCGATTTTCGAATGGGTGACATACGATAAGTGATGCGGGTTGGCCGAAAGGCTACATACTTTGCGGCAAAATCAACATCATCAACAAGCCAACCAGCCTCCTGCCAAATTTTCCCTTGAGGGGTTTGGCTATTGGCCCACCACGCCCGGGTTTTCTTGGCCGTACTCGGTAAAGTTGTCTGTAGAATCGTTTCGATTTCCTCGAAGCTTAACTCGATCAACCCTGTGTCAGACTGTTTCTTAAGATATTCCTGTAAAGGTGTGTACTTACTTTTCCGCATAAATAGAGTGCTGGTTCATTACTAATGAATGGGTAGTTCAGCGTAAATTGAGGTACCTTGCCCATCTAGGCTTTCAACCCAAGTTCGTCCGTTCTGCAATTCTGCTAACAATCGAGCCAAGGGTAATTCAAGCCCACCTGGTCCTAAATCGCTTCTTCCAGCCGTATCAATCTCAACTTCTAACTGAAAGAGTTGTTTAATTTGTGTTTCAGGTATTTGCACATCAGGTATTCGAATCTCAATCCACACTGTTGCGTTTTTAGCGTGTCCTACGACAAAAATCTCGCCCGATCGCTTCAATTTAAAGGCATAGCGAATAAGGTTTAAAGTCAATTGCTCAATTCGGGCCGAGTCCCCTTGCACTAAAGGTAGTTTATCTGTTGAATTAATTTGAATACTCAGTGCCTCTGGCTTTTGTTTCCCAAAATTAGTCAGAGAAACATTTTCAAAGACATTAGCTAGGTCAACTGGGCCAAAATCGATCCCCATTTTTTGGGCTTGGAGTTTGCTAATGTCAACAACATTGTTAATGAGCAGTAGCAAATTTTGAGCACTCTCATAAATTGCCTTCAAATCCTCAATCTGCATCTCATTGAGCGGGCCTTCTATTCCTTCCAGCATTAATTCAGAAAACCCTAAGATTGAATTGAGGGGGCCTCGTAGGTCATGAGAAAGATGGTGCACTTCTAGGGGATGCTCAATATCAGGCGATGGAGGTTGTAAAGCCAGTGAATTTTTAGGTGTCGTAGATGTGTTTGGCATCTGAAGTTATCCTGTGAATACTATCTAAACAACAGATCAATTTGTCATTCAATTCTACCACATGGTTTCAGAATAGTACAGGGACCTGATTACAGGGTATATGCTAGGATTAAAGTAGTTTAAGAGGGATAGATAGGACAAAATTCTGATTTATCAGTAAGAATTGAGCGACTATAATCTAACAGATAGGATAATGCTTGCTATTTTGACCACTTTGAAACTTGATATTTGAGGAGATAACGCTTATGACAACCAAACCCAATCTTTTGTTTATTACGCCAGACCCTCCTGATCCCTTGGGAAGCGGTCTTCCCCGGCGGGTTAATAATTTCTTAGAAGTTTTAGTCCAAAAGTATAATGTACATTTATTGATCCATAATTATACATTTAAGGATCAACAGGTTGACAGCTATAGTTTGGAGTTGTGCCACAGCGCAGACTATATTCCAATTAAAAATGACCCCCAACTCTTGATACAACGCTTTACATATAAAATTTCTCCAGCATTATTTTATAAGTTTTTTCCGATTCCATCAGAATGGCGTTATGTTACAGAGCGCCAAGTAAATCGTGTCTTCAAACACTTTTCCAACACGACATTTGATGTAATTCATATATGTCGACTTTTTTTGCTTCCGTTTGCCGTACCCTTTTTAACGGGTAATTTTTCTGGGGTCTGTCAGCTAGATATTGATGATTTTGAATCGCTCACCAAGCATCGTATTAGTGAGCTTAATCGTCTGAATGGTAACATTAAAATGGCACAAACTGTAGCCCAAGACGCAAAAATGTACGAGGCTGTAGAAAAGGAGATGTTGCCCCGATTTCAGCGACTCTTTGTTTGTTCGGAACTTGATAAACGGAAAATCTCCCAAACATATGATTGCAATTCGATAGATGTTATTCCTAATGTGGTTAAAATTCCTGAATTGGTTCCCGATAAAGCAGCGGGTGAGCCGTTCACTTTTCTATTTGTTGGAACTTTGACAATGTACACAAACAGAGATGCTATTAAGTATTTTTGTGAGAAGATATTACCGATGATACGCTCCCAAACAGAGCAGACCTTTAGGGTTAAAATTGTTGGCGCGGGTCACGCGAAGGACCTGCCTGAAAAACTGGCGCATATACCAGAGGTAGATTTTGTTGGATATGTTCCAGATATAGCCCCTTACTACAATATGGCAAATGCGATAATTGTGCCGCTTAGAGCCGGTGGGGGTACTCGGATTAAGATTCTTGAAGCCTTTTCATATAAAAGGCCCGTCGTCGCAACATCGATAGGGGCAGAAGGCATTGAAATTCGCCATGAAGAACATTTACTTATTGCCGATACCACAGAGGTGTTTGCCCAACAATGTGTTCGCCTAATACAAGAAGAGGAATTACACGATCAGTTAACTGAGAATGCTTTTGAGCTGGTGAAGACATCTTATTCCCTCGATGCGGTAAGAAAAGCACTTCTAAAGGTTGGTACTGATAATGAGGCATAGTTGGGTAAAATTGAGCTAAGTGGGAGGATTTGGACTCTTTTCTTCAAAGGATGTTGAGGAGCAAAGAGAGATATTAGAGGCCTTAGATATACAGCGTCAGCTTGAACTTGGAAAGAAGGTAAAAAATGGCTGTATGTCACGTCGGCTATAGAAAGCAGGTTGTTGCATACTTCGACATTACTCAATTGACTTTCAAATATTCCTCTGCTAAAATAGCCCTTCGTCCAGGGGGGATGGCAGAGTGGACGATTGCGGTGGTCTTGAAAACCATTGAGGTGAGAGCCTCCGGGGGTTCGAATCCCTCTCCCCCCGCTCAGTTGTATTATCAGTTTTTACAACACCATAAATACCCATTTCAGGGGAGATGCCAGAGTGGACGATTGGGGCCGCCTGCTAAGTGGTTGTCGGGGCAACTCGACCGTGGGTTCGAATCCCACTCTCCCCGCCACACCGACCACCTTCAATTGAGGGTGGTCTTTCTTTTAAATACCTTCACAAGCCTCAAGGAGAAATCCAATGTCTAATCCTCTAATCCTCAAAACAAAAGCGGTTGGTCCTTGGCCAATGAACACCTATGTACTCATTTGTCCAGACACCAATAAAAGTGTTTTGATTGATCCAGGTGCAGAGCCAGATACTTTAATGGAAATGCTCGGTGACTCAACACCCATTGCAATTTTGCTGACCCACGCCCATTATGACCATATCAATGAACTAGGTAAGATGAAAGAGCGGCTCAATGTTCCCGTTTACATTCATCCCGCCGATTCTCATATGGGGGTAATGGCTGACGAATGGTTTGCGGATGGAGATACCTTCATCTTAGGTAATCACACCTTAAATATCATCCATACCCCCGGCCACACTCATGGAATGGTTACCCTAATGTTACCTGGCAATCGAGCGATCGTCGGGGATACAATTTTTAAGGGTGGGCCTGGTCGAACTTGGGCTCCTCATTATTTTCAAAAAACATTGGAAACCTTGCAGAATATTGTCTTCCAATGGCCTGACGAAACTGAATGTTATCCAGGTCACGGCCCATCATTTCGCATTGGTGATGAGCGGGCCGATTTCGAAGCCTTCCTAAAACGAGATCATCCCGCCGATTTACGGGGTGATGTTTCCTGGGATATGTAATCAATGTCGACCCCTTACACTGAGGCCATCAACAAGCATTACGGTCAAGCCAATTTAACTGATCAGATTCTTGCCGCACTAGAACGTGTGGGAAAAGATGTGGATAACTTGGATCGGGGTGATTTGTATGTCTTTGATGAATTTCACATCCGGGGACGACAGGCGACCCGAGAGATGGCTCAATTGGTGTCACCTTTGGCTCAAAAAAAGGTGCTAGATATTGGTTGTGGAATCGGTGGGCCAGCCCGAACCTTGGCGGCTGAGTTTGACTGTACTGTAACGGGTTTAGATATCGTCAAAGCCTATTGCGATGCGGCGATAATGTTAACCGAACGCGTTGGATTGGCTGATCAAGTCACATTTCGCCACGGCAGCGCCTTGGACCTGCCATTTGAAGCCAACACCTTCGATGTGGTCTGGACCCAACATATTTCAATGAATATCGAAGACAAGTCAAGGTTATTTAGTGAAATTGCGCGAGTCGTTCGCCCAGGTGGAAAATGGATTTTATATGAGGCAGGGGCAGGCGCAATAATCCCCATTCATTTTCCTGTGCCGTGGGCAAATGATGAAACACTCAGCTTTCTCATTCCACCCGATGTCTTCCGACGACAAGTTCTTGAACACAGCTTTCAGGAGAGCCTCTGGCAAGACGTTTCCGCTGACTCACTCGCTTGGTTTAAACGAACGATAAGTTCTCGCCCAAACGTTGCCTCTCCGCTTAGTATCGAACTCATTGCTGGAGATAACTTTGCTGAAAAAGGAAGAAATATCGTTCGAAATCTGGCTGAAGGGCGTTTAGTTGTGATCCAAGCGGTCTTTAAACAGATTAACGCCTAAAGGTTGACGAATATCAAATTCTTTGAGAATATTAATATCAAGCAGCCCCCCTTATTAGTTGATACAAGCACAGGAGATCACTCATGACAACACTAGAACGTTCCATTATCATTAATGCCCCCCAAGATAAAGTTGATGCAATCGCCCTTGATGCCACTCGCATGCCAGAATGGTATGTTGGGTTGGAGAAAGCAGAGCCAGATGGGACCTATCCAGAGGTTGGCGGCGTTATTAGTACGGTCTACAAGGCTGTTGGGCTAAGTTTCAATATAAAAATGATCTCCAAAGAGTTTGCTCGCGGTGAAAAAATCACCTTGGAGATGGAGGGGATGATTACCGGAACCAGTGCCTGGGTCTATTCACCCGCTCCAGATGGCGTTCAAGTAAATTGTACCTTCACCTATGAAATGCCGGGAGGAGGGCTAGGCCAGATTGCCAACAAACTGGTTGTCGAAAAAATGAATGCCGACAATCTGGAGAAGAGTTTGACAAATCTGAAAGCTGTCGTTGAAGGTAGTTAATGGCATCAGCGTTTAATGATATGGGGTAAGGCTAAGGTCTTACCCCATTTTGGTTTAAAGTAATCACATTCATAAAAAGAGACAGAATAATAATGGCACAAACCAACTACCTTCTTTCTGCGACAAAGCCTGTTGAACATCGTTTCGCCTATATCGGCATCCCCCATGATGCGGCTACAAGTTTGGGAAACCCAGGCGGACGATTTGGACCGCAGGCGTTACGTGATGCGCTGCGCGGCGTATTTGATTGGCGGTTGCAAGATAGCAAACTAGCTCACAATGATCGTGGTTTGATTGATTTATCAGGTGTGGAAGTGGCTGATCTGGGCGATGTAGTATTGAGTTATTACGACACAGATAAAACGGTTGAGGAAATTTATCGCGTTGTAAAAGAAGCGTTGGATGCCAACTATTTTCCAATTATGGCGGGTGGTGACCATAGCATCACATATCCTTGTATCAAAGCCTTTCATGATTCTCACACTGGTCCAATTGGTGTTATTCAGCTTGATGCCCATCGAGATTTGATGGATTTTTCGGATCGACAGGGACGATACTCTGGCAGTAGTGGAATGCGTCGGGCGTTGGAGCTACCTCAGGTAACTGGCCATAATTTTGTCCAAGTGGGCTTGCGGGGCTATACGACTGTAGAGCAGTACGAGGTTGCCGAAGCGCTAGGTGTACAAGCCATTACAACGAATCAATTTAATCAAAAGGGAGCCAAGGCAGTTGCAGAACAAGCTCTCGCGTGGGCCAGCCAGGGAACCGAGGCTATTTATATGACCGTTGATCTTGATGTGGTCAATCCAGGTGAAGCACCAGGTACCGGCTGGCCTGAACCTGGGGGATTAACGGCTCAACAGCTTCTCGACTTTGTTAACATTGTCGCTCCTAACGTGACAGCCATTGATGTGGCAGAATTAAATCCAAATTACGATAGTCCAGCTCGAACCACGGCAATTTTAGCAGCAAGAATCGTATTAGATTGTATTGTAGCACAATTGAGATAGTTAAAAAATCTCACTAGGCAAATGACATAAATATGGTATACTGACTCAAACATGCTTATCAAACTCCCTGTTCACAATCCGGTCTGAAAACCAGCGTGAATAATCGACCATTACTACAAAAAGAGGTAAATTATGAGACCGAAACTTTCTCAAAATGAAATCAAGAATATTGTCAAGACCGCCCGTCGGAACGGGGAAAATCCCGATTTGAGCGGCACCAATCTCAGCGGTACTGATCTTTTTATGGCTAATTTAGGTGGAGCCAATTTGAGTGGGGCTGATCTAAGCGGGGCTGATCTAAATGAGGCTGATTTGAGTGGGGCTAATTTAGAGGAAGCAAACTTAGAAGGTGCTGATCTAGAACGGGCTGATCTAGAGCGAGCAAACCTCCGTGGAGCAAATCTTAGTGGGGCACACTTGGGTGGGGCCGATCTTACACGAGCGAATATGAATCAAGCAGACTTAACATACGCTACGCTTGTTGCAACAATTATGGTTCGAGCTAGCTTGAAAGAGGCTGACTTAAGTGAGGCATATTTAACGGGTGGGACATTATTGGCGGCTGATTTGAGCAATGCCAATTTATCGGGAGCGAACTTGATCCGCACTAATTTGAGTGGTGGCCAACTACGGGGGACAGATTTGAGTTACGCTACTCTATGGAATACAACCTTCAATAACATTGACCTCAGCCAAGCCCAAGGCCTAGATACAATCAATCATCAGGGGCCATCTTCAATCGATGTTGAAACCATTTATCGATCAAGTGGGAAAATTCCTCCGGCATTCCTACGTGGCATTGGTGTGGCCAATGTTTTATTTGAACATATCGAGGCTCTGCAAGATAAGACGCCAGCTCACGCGTGCTTTATTAGCTACTCAATGGCAGATGAAGCCTTTGCTCAGCAACTTTATAATATGTTGCAAGAAAACGGGATTCGCTGTTGGACCTCGTCTGATATGATGAAAATTGGTGATGATATGCAGCCTCGTCTAGATGAAACGATTCGGCGACAGGATAAGCTGCTCTTGATTTTGTCTGAAAATTCAGTCCGCACCCCGTGGATTCAACACGAGGTTGAACACGCACTACATCTTGAGCAAGAACGCGGTGAGTCGGTACTCGTTCCAATTCGGCTAGATGATGCTGTTCTCACGAATGAAGCGGCTTGGGCAGGGAAAATTCGAGAGCGACAAGTAAGATTTTTTGAGAATTGGGAAGATGCGAATGCTTATCAAACTCAAATATCTGACTTATTAACAGAGTTGAAAGGCTGATAAATTAGTACCTATCAACATCTTTTCCACAGATTGCCCAAATCAAGGGCATCACATAGAATATGATCCAACAAATTAGCCCACCGGAAATTCGGTGGGCATTTTTTTGCCAATAAATGCCGTATAGAGGTTTATCCGATGAGAATTGGAATTATAGGTTTACCAAATAGTGGAAAAACCACAATTTTTAATGTATTGACAGGGGGTAGTGCCCCGACCGCTGCCTACGCCGGGGGAACATTCCAGGTTAACACCGCTGTGGTTAATGTGCCTGATGATCGCGTCGATAATTTAACCGAGATGTACAATCCCAAAAAGACCACCCACGCTCGAATGGAGTATGCCGATATTGCGGGTTTGAGTGGGGCAGAGGATGGGGATGATAAACGAGGGGTCAGTCTAGGCGGCGAGTTAATTAATGCGATCTCCAACAACGATGCGTTGTTGCATGTTGTCCGAGCCTTTGAGGATGACACCGTGCCTCATCCGTTAGAAACAGTTGATCCACTGCGAGATATCGCCAGCTTGGATACCGAGCTCACCTTGTCCGATTTAAGCAAGATTGAAAATCGGTTAGAAAGACTAGAAGTGAGCCTGAAAAAAGGAAAAGCGATTCCGACGTTTGAGGATGATAAGAAGGAGCAGGAAATCTTAATGCGACTTCAACCTCATGTAGAAGAAGGAAACCCGATTCGTGACATTGACCTAACCGAAGATGAGATCAAACGATTACGGGGCTTTCAATTTCTTAGCATCAAGCCAGTTCTGATTGTGCTTAATGTGGGTGATGAAGGAGACATTCCTCAAATTTCTTATGAGCACAAAAGAAGTGATACAACGGCCATTAAGGGCAAGCTCGAAATGGATATCGCTCAACTTGAAGATGAGGATGATCGGGCCATGTTTATGGAGGAATATTCACTAACAGAGTTGAGCAGCGAGCGAATTATTCGCCAAAGTTATGAGCTGCTTGGCCGCATGAACTTCTTCACGGTGGGTGAGGACGAGGTTCGGGCCTGGGAGGTCAACCGAGATGCAACTGCGGTGGAGTGTGCGGGTGCCATCCACACCGATTTAGCGCGTGGCTTTATTCGAGCGGAGGTGGTTAGCTACGATGATTTGATGGCGGCTGGCTCCAATGCCGAGGCTCGTTCAGCAGGTAAGGTTCGGTTGGAAGGGAAAGAGTATATTGTACAAAGTGGTGATATTATTGTGGTTCGCTTTAATGTGTAGACTCTAAAATTATTAGGAGTTACGCATAAAAGATTAGAAAACATAGGCAGGGTTGGCTAAATAAGAGCGAACAGCGTCACGAATGATGGAGGTTTTAGCTTCAAACCAACTAATGCCCTTAACAAAAGAATGAAATTCGAGACGAAGAAAAGCGCGTAAAGCCAGTTCAATATGATTACGTTGAGCGGTTTCAGAACGAGCTTGGCAGCGTTCAATGCCACAGAATTGTTTGATACCCCGATGGAAAGTCTCAATCATCCAGCTGAGTTGAGCAAACTTGAGGCGGGTCAGATCGGACATCTGTTCATCATTGGTGGCCCAGTATTCAATGCGGTTTTCTGTAACCACCAACTTGAATACCTTGATGTAGCCAAAGGCTTTAAGATGAACTCTAGTGCCAGTTGCCGCCACCTCAATGGAGGCTAAAGGCTGATTATGACTATTGCCAGGATTGACCAGGCGATCCGCTTCCAAGCGGGTCAAAAATCGACCAAATAGCTCACGGACCAGTTTCAAGTTTTTCAAACTAGCATACCAACTATCAAAACAGACACACTCCGGTCGAAACTTCCGCTCGTAGGCCACCTCAAGCATCTGGCGAAAGTGATCGTTCTTGGTCAAGCCATCTTCCTTTTTGTTGTAGACCCGATAGTCAACCGGGATGTATCTTTCCCCATCGGTCCACAACAAGGTAATCAGATTGATCCCTGACACCACCCGTTTGTGCTTGCCTGACCAGTGGCGCGTCACCAACTCGATCTTGCGGCTATACCACTTATCCAACGGGCTATCATCGATGATGAGTACGCCCTTATTCAAATCAACTTGCTCTTTTGCTTCGGTCCATAATCGCTCTGGATCATTGGGCAATCGATGCAGCAATCGCGTGATCGTATCGTGCGATGGCCCATTTTCTTCATCGGGTTGCACTCGTTCTGCTTCTGTGCAGCTGTACACTTTCTGCGTTCCGATTAGAAACTGGATGTAATCGTACTCATTCACTTTTTCTTTTTTCATTCGCTCATTTTACATTTTTTTACCGTTTATGCGTAACTCCTAATTATTTAGACTACTACTCAAAAAGGCTCTAGAACACAGTGTTCTGGGGTCTTTTTTATTTCTAAAAATTCATATAAACATTCTAACAGGAATCTAACAGATGGGTTGTATACTACCTCACAATCTATTTCCATCTTGAAATTTAGAACTATTTGGAATTTATCTTAGACGGTCATACGCGACATAAAATTGATGTGAAACAATTTGTGACATTCATTCGTAGTAAGAAGTACAAAACTCAACTGCGTCAAACTATCTAAGATCAGGTTATTCACGACACATCAGTTTTATAATTAGGCTAAGGAGAGGATTTATGTTTGAAGATATGACACCACAGGAAGCAACACTGAATACAGTTCCGGAAGATTTACCCATTCTCCCATTACGCGGCACAATTGCATTTCCATTTATTGTAATGCCCTTAAACATTGGCGTTAGCCGCTCAGTTAAATTGATTAAGGCAGCAGTCAAGGAAGACAATCTTGTCGGCTTGGTTGTTTCAAAGAACCCTGAAATTGATGAACCAGGACCAGATCAACTTTACCAGACAGGCGTTATCGCTCGTATCCATCGTGTTATTCGGGGTGAAAAAGGCTCTTTACAAGTCATTGTTCAGGGGCTGGAGCGTTTCAAGGTTGATGAATGGACGGAGACCGATCCATACCTACGGGCAAAAATTTCGGTTGCCCCGGACATCGTTGATGAAGATAGTGAAGCTGAGTTAGAGGCCTTGCGTCGTCGAGCCTTGGAGTTATCCAAGTCAATCGTTGAGTATCTTCCACAAGTGCCAAATGAGGCCACCAAGGTGTTGGATAAAATTAGTGAGCCTCGAACCGTTGTGTACACCATTGCCTCAAATATGCGTATGGAGTTTGGGGATCGGCTGGATATCCTGTTAGAGGATAACTTACGCGAAAAGTTTAGTCATCTCGTGCAATTAATGACCCGTGAATTAGAGGTTCTTGAGATCACCCAGCAGATCCGAAATGATACACAGGAAGAGATGGACAAAACCCAGCGTGAATTCTACTTGCGACAACAGCTCCGGGCCATCCAAAAAGAGCTTGGTGAAGATAGTGAAGAAGACATCATTGCCGAGTATCGTGAAAAAATTGAGAACAATGGAATGCCAGAAGAAGCTCAAAAAGAGGCCCTTCGTGAGTTAAAGCGGATGGAGAAGCTGCAGCCACAATCTGCTGAGTATGGGGTCATTCAAACCTATCTCGATTGGATGGTGGATTTACCATGGAATGAACTTTCTGATGACAACCTAGACATTGCTAACGCTCGTGAGGTACTCAATACTGATCATTACGATATGACGGATGTCAAGGATCGTATTTTAGAGTACTTAGCTGTCCGCAAATTACGATTAGAACGAAAAGTGGATGAAATTGAAGCAGAAGATGGTCGGGAACAAGATCGAGCAGGGGGTTCTATTCTCCTCTTTGTCGGACCGCCTGGGGTTGGGAAAACCAGCTTAGGCCGCAGCATTGCCCGGGCTTTGGGCCGAGAATTCACCCGAATGAGTTTAGGTGGGGTTCGCGATGAGGCGGAGATTCGAGGTCATCGCCGCACTTACATCGGGGCAATGCCAGGTCGAATCATTCAAGCCTTGAAACGGGCCGGAAGCCGTAATCCAGTCTTTATGCTGGATGAGGTGGACAAAATCGGCTCCGATTGGCGAGGTGATCCCAGCAGTGCTTTGTTAGAAGTACTTGATCCGCAACAAAATTATGCCTTCCGCGATCACTATCTGGATATCGACTTTGATTTAAGCCAAGTCATGTTCATTGCCACGGCCAATACACTAGACACCATTCCTGCCCCGCTACGGGACCGAATGGAGATCATCCAGATCGATGGATACACCGAATATGAGAAAATTGAAATCGCAAAAAGTTATCTCGTGCCGCGGCAGATCAAAGCGAATGGCCTAAATGAGGATGAAATTAGCTATGAGGAAGAGGGCCTACGCCAGATCATTCGAGACTACACCCGCGAATCTGGGGTACGTAATCTGGAGCGTGAAATCGGTCGAGTCGCACGAAAAGTCGCTACGTTGATTGCTAGTGGAGATGCAACGAAAGACAATACAGCCATCGGGCCAGATGAGGTTCGTGAATATTTAGGTAAACCCAAGTTCCACTTTGAGGCTGCAGTGCGAACCGAACGACCTGGGGTGGCTACAGGGTTGGCCGTGACAGCTGTTGGTGGTGATGTCCTCTTTATCGAGGCGGCTGATATGCCAGGGAAAGACCGTCTGACACTAACAGGTCAATTGGGCGACGTAATGAAGGAAAGTGCCCAAATAGCTTTGAGCTACATTCGAGCTCAGGCTGATGAGCTAGGTATCGCTCCTGAAAAATTCAATGATGTCGATATTCACCTACATGTTCCAGCTGGGGCAGTGCCCAAAGATGGCCCTTCGGCGGGGATTACAATGGTAACAGCTCTCGTTTCTTTGCTAACCGGTCGACCTGTTCGGTCCGATGTTGGGATGACAGGTGAAATCAGTTTACAAGGTCAGGTACTGCCAATTGGTGGCTTAAAGCAAAAGATATTAGCCGCTCGACGAGCAGATCTAACAACGGTGATTTTCCCGAAACGAAATGAGCCTGATTTAGATGACGTCCCTGAAGATATCCGAAACGAAATGACCTTCCATATTGTGGAAACCTTAGATGAAGTATTAGAGCACGCCTTGAGTTCTGAGACCCCTTTTGGTGATGCCTTCGGGGAGGCGGTTGAAGCTCCACCTACAAGAGAAGTTACCTTGAATTAGTCTGTATAGCGTTTAAAATTTACAAAAATGGCCTCACTTAAACGGGAGGCCATTTTTATTTTACATAACTATATTCTTTTTTATCCCCAACTTATCCCCAAAGTTATACGCAGGTTATAAAAGTGTTATCAACACCTTATCCACAAAAATATTTTAGTTGTCATAAGGATTCTTAAAATATCAAAAATTGGTCCCTGTTTTTAAGTTTTGGGTATTGCAAGGCGAAAACAGGTTTGGTACAATGCAGTCCGACTGTGAGCGAGGGTTATACGTAACATCGAAGTTTGAAACACTTTGTCCCCCTTTATCCACAGGGACACAAGAGAGGGTATCTGGATTTAACTTGTAAGCTTGACAAAAAGCTTACAAGTTATTTATCTCCACAAGTCTGTATCGCTCTTATAGTCATCCGTTAACGATTGAATGTAGGTTTAGAAAATAGATTGAGCAAATCGACTTGCTCAAATGGAATTTTTTACCTCAAAAATTGACGGTCTATAAACCGTTTAAGATAAATTTTATGGGAGAATAAGCAATGACAGCGAGTCAGGTGTGGCAGGTTGCCCTTGACCAACTTCAATTGCAAATGACCCGAGCAACGTATGATACCTGGGTAAAGGATACATACATAGTCTCAGAAGAGAACAATACTTGGGTCATAGGTGTTAAAAGCGCTTATGCAAAAGATTGGCTGGAAAACCGTTTAGTAGGTACAATAAGTAGAACCGTTTCAGATATCGTTGGGCGTACTATTGATTTTGATTTTGTCGTAAGTCAGCAAAATCAAGCTGAAGCGTTATCATCACCGGATTTACTACAGCCCCAGAGTCCAGAAATAAAAAGTAGTAAGCCTTCGTTACCAAAGCAAGAAAATGGGAATGGCAGTAGAAATGGGACCAGTAATGGGCATTATAGAAATGGCCATACTAAAGAGCGTTTAATGCTAAATCATAAGTATACCTTTGAACAATTTATCGTCGGAGCATCAAATCGATTGGCACATGCCGCATCCTTGGCTGTCGCCGAAATGCCTGCTGAAGCATATAATCCCCTATTTCTATATGGGGGTGTTGGTCTAGGCAAAACGCACCTATTACAGGCGATTGCTCATTTTGCGGTATTAAATGATCGAAATATCACCTACACCACATCTGAAACATTTACAAATGATTTAATCAATGCCATTCGAAATCAATCCACTGACGAATTTCGTGAAAAGTATCGCAATACTGATTATCTCCTGATTGATGACATTCAATTTATCGCCGGAAAAGAAAGTACTCAAGAAGAATTTTTCCACACCTTTAATGCGCTACACTCTTCTGGTAGTCAAATCGTCTTATCCAGTGATCGCCCCCCAAAAGCAATAACCACCCTTGAGGATCGATTGCGTTCTCGCTTCGAGTGGGGATTACAGGCCGATTTACAACCCCCTGATTTGGAAACTCGTATAGCTATTCTTCGTTTTAAGGCTGAAGTGTTGGGAGCGACTGTTCCGGATGATGTTGTAGAGTTTGTCGCTCGCCGTGCCCAGAACAATATTCGTGAGTTAGAAGGGGCATTGAATAAAGTTGTCGCTCACGCCTCAATGACTCGCCAAGAGTTAAATCTGGAATTAGCCAACAAAGCATTACAAGATATTGTATCTCGTCAGGCTGAGTTGACAGTAGATCATATCATTGAACAAGTTGCTGAGTTTTATCGGCTTGATAAAGAGATTTTAATTGGCCGTGGTCGAAGTAAAGATGTTTCTGCGGCCCGACAAATGGCAATGTATCTGTCTAGAGAAGAGACAGGGGCCTCACTTCCTCATATAGGTGAGGTATTAGGCGGTCGAGACCATACAACCGTTATGCACGGTTGGGAAAAGATCGCCTCGAGAATCGAGCAAGACAATAAGCTTCGCCGAGAAATGCTTGCCATTCGAGAAATTTTATATCAAAAAGTATCGTAACTCTTACTCAACTGACAAAAAAGCCAGTTCAAGACGATTGAGCTGGCTTTTTTAATTAATCTTGGTGAAGTTGTATTCACTATATTCGATCATTTTTTACAAATATTTTAATATAGGGTTAAGTTATCCCAGAAATTTGTGGATAACTAGTAGATAACTGTGGATAAATGTGGATAACTTTGTCAAATTTATCCCATTTAAATTGTGGATAATCCAGAATAACTCTGAATTCCTGTGGAAACTTTTTTGGTTAAATTTATTTAACAGTTTGAGAGATCGTTGGCTCATCTAGCTACTTTTTATCCATTTCACTCCAATTTTGTGGATAACTAGACAATAACTGTGGATAAATAGGGTCAATTGGGGATAACTTCACAAATTAAATTAACGAATTTGATAAAAATTCGTTGTGTCTTTTTTTATAAATACAATATGTTGCGCCAGAACATTTGTCCGACCAAGATATAGAAAATATGGCATTTGACAAAATTTTGAAAGTCTTTCTAAAAGTTTACCATACTTGTACTACGCACTATCCACAGGTAATTATCAATAGGGATAATTATAGAACCACTATATATCCCCTTTTTTATACACCTCCCCCTAAATATATCAAAATTTAGTGCCAATTTCTGGTTATCCACATATCCACAGACTCTACTATATACTATTAATTTAAATATAGATAAAAAGAAAATATGTGGATTATTATAAATATAACTTTTTGATATCTTATGACGTTTACTTTTATTTGAGGTATAATGTTAATCTATTCCTTTAAAGATAATTATCTCTTTGAAGTCTATTGATTTAGAAAGTTATATGAATAAAAATCTATGGGTCATTGGGGCTACATTTGTTGCAATACTAAGTTTTGGCGGGCTATACTTCGTTCTTACTAATCTGTGGCCTGAGCCTGCCGCTGCATTAGCCCCTCCACAACTACTCTTATTTGCCTTTATGTTTTTCGGTGTTGGTGCGACCACTATTCCACTTACAACCTTTTTTAACCAACGCTTTGCTAAACCCAATTGGCTTCAACGTGATCGAATGCGTTTACTTCGTCAAGGTGCTTGGTCAGGGGGATTTTTTGTCGTCATTGCCTATCTACAACTGACTAAAACACTGACCATTACCGTTGCGGCGGTTTTAGCTGGCGTTTTTATTTTAATTGAAATATTTTTTTTAACGCGTGAGTAACTTTATGCCAAATGAATTTCGTAAACTACCTAGTGTTGATAAATTGCTTCAAATGGCTGAAATCACAACATTAGTTGATGCACACGGTCGGGAACTCGTTGTAGATGCGATTCGATCGGAAACTAGTCGTGTTCGTGTGCATATCTTGGCTGGGGAGTCTGCTCCTTCTACACAGGATTTAGTACAATCAATTATTCAGCAGTTAAATGTGACCGTTCGCCCTTCTCTTGAGGGGGTGATTAATGCTACAGGGGTAATTGTCCATACAAATCTAGGCCGAGCTATTTTAAGTCATCGAGCGAGAGATGCTATGCTGCAAGTTTCTTCCGGATATTCTAATTTGGAATATAGCTTAGAAGCTGGGGCACGGGGGTCTCGATATGTTCATACTGCTGATTTGTTATGCCGTTTAAGTGGGGCTGAGGCAGCTGTGGTTGTTAATAACAATGCTGGGGCTGTTATTCTGGCCTTAACGGCCTTGGCTCAGAATACCGAGGTGATTTTAAGCCGAAGTCAACTTGTTGAAATTGGTGGTGGATTTCGTGTGCCAGATATTATGACTCAATCTGGGGCAAAACTGGTTGAGGTAGGTACTACGAATCGAACCTATATCCGCGATTTTGAAGCAGCAATCAATCCAGAACGAACTGGAATGTTCCTGACTGTGCACTCTAGTAATTATCAGGTCATTGGTTTCACTGCCCAACCCACCTTGGCTGAATTAGCTCAGTTGGGCCAAAAATATGAGATTCCTGTGATGGAAGATCTGGGTTCTGGAACACTATTAGATACCGCCCCATATGGGTTAACTCATGAGCCAACGATTCAAGAGAGCATTGCTGCAGGTATTGATATTGTGACAGCCAGTGGAGATAAGCTGTTAGGCGGGCCTCAAGCTGGGTTAATTTTTGGGCGTACTGATTTGATTGATCGGATAAAAAAACATCCGCTTATTCGAGCTTTTCGAGTCGATAAAATGACGTTGGCAGCGTTACAGGCCACACTTCTAGCCTATTTAGAAAATACTGCGGTTGATGAGATACCTGTGTGGCGCATGATATCAGCCGATATCAATAACCTAGCACGTCGAGCAGAACGATGGCGTAGGATTTTGTTGGAGAATGAGGCTTTGTCTGCGTTTGACCTGACAGTGGTCAATACACAATCAACTGTGGGTGGAGGAAGTCTCCCTGGACAAACGATACCCTCAAAGGCTCTGGCTCTAAAAGTTGCTTCCGTTGATCGATTAGCGGCCCAATTACGACAAACAACACCCCCTATCATTGGGCGTATTGAGGATGGTCGATTGCTATTTGATCCGCGTACAATTTTACCCGAACAAGATAAAATTATGCTTCCTATCTTAAGTAAGACCTTCTCCGATTTTGAACCTTTAAAGGAACAATCGTGACCCTATACATTGTTCCTACCCCGCTCGGTAATCTAGAAGATATTACATTAAGAGCGATTCGCATTTTACGTGAAGTTGATGTCATTGCCACGGAAGATACACGAACAACTGGAAAACTGCTCAAACATCTTGAGATCAGTAACCCTATGATAAGTTATCATGATCATACACGTGAAGAAAAGTTAGAGCAGATTATTGACCGCTTGGTATCCGAAGATGTGGCCCTGGTCTCAGAGGCTGGAACACCGCTTTTATCTGATCCAGGCTATCGACTTGTTCATGCTGCGATTGAGCAAAACATCGACGTTGTTGCTTTGCCAGGGGCAAACGCGATAACGACTGCTCTTGCTACCAGCGGACTTCCCCCAGATCAGTTTACTTTCTTTGGATTTTTACCTCGAAAAGAGGCAGCCCGAAACCAGCTATTGAGTGAGCTTTCTTCCTGGCCAACAACCCTAATATTTTTTGAGTCTCCCCACCGACTTAAGGCCACTTTAGTAATTATGAAAGATAGTTTTGGTGAAACTCGACAGATTGCTATTTGCCGAGAGATGACAAAGTTACACGAAGAGATTTGGCGTGGGACGCTGGCTGATGCTGTGGTGATTTGGCAGGAAAGGGAGCCTCGCGGTGAATTTACCCTCGTTGTTCAGGAATCCATAACTGAAGAGATCATCTGGGACGAAGATCAAGTTGAACAGGCTGTAGCCCAATTGCTGGCCTCTGGGAGCGGGGCAAAGAAAGCTGCCCAAGCTGTAGCGTTGCAAAGTGGGTGGTCCAAAAAACTGGTGTATGAATTAGCTCAAAAGGTGAAAGAGAATGACAATTTCAAAAAATGAAGCACGACGACTGGCTCGACAAGCTGCGGAAATGAGTGCAAGTGTTTTACGTGGGGAATTAAAAATTGGGCTAAATGGGGCTACGATTGATGGGACTGATTTACTTGATTGGTTAGCCAATCGAACTGAAGGGGAGGTTATTCTTGTGGCCGCTTCAGTTGATCAATCGGGAGTACAGTCAAACATTACCCGAACTTGTCAGAGATGTGGTCGTGATTACCAGGGAGAGACCTGCGCTCATTGTGCTCAGATCCGCCAGAGACTACGTGGACGCTAAAAATAAATAGGAATTTACATGTACCCTTCGATTTGTTGAGCGATAAGACGCGCTTGATGGCGGATCATGCCTAAGGGGACATTTGAACTTAAAGCTAATGATAGAAGTACACCTTCTCTCAACGTAAGTGTAAACACGCGATAATCTTTGCCTTCGTGGAGACTTTGGGTAAATCGGCCTGCCGTTTCACCCAAATATTGGGCCGCTTGGGCCGCAGCCTGTGAACTTTGGGCAATTAACAACGTTAATTCACGGCACTTTTCTCGGCTTAATAATCCAGCATTTGCAATCAACTCTTGCCCGGCCACTAGCATAATTGCCTCGGCCCGCACCTCTCTATTTAAATCTCCTAATAGTCTTAATATTTCTGACTCATTTGCTCTTAAAAAGCTAACAGTTTCTTGAGGAATTGAAGGTAGTGCAACTTGAGGAGGCACATCTGGTTGTGGCTCTGAAGATTCAGATGCAGATGTCGACGGTGTATCTGATGTCTGTTCATTTTTTGTCTCTGTTGAGGTGGGTGCTTGCGAGGCTGGTTTCACTGGGACTGATGTTAATTGACTTGCTTCAATGCCCAATGCTTTATTGACCACATCAGGTAAATCACCGACAAAGAAGGGCTTTGTCAATATGCCATTAATCTCTAGTGCTGTTGTTACTTTCTCAGGCAGAGTTTGTCCCATTAGCGGAATCAACATAACTCGTAATTTAGGCTTTGCCTTGCGAATTGCCCGAACTAGTTTTATTGGCGATACATCATCCAGAGCCATATCTATAATGACCAAATCACAGGGCGTTGCTTTTAAGAACATTACAGCAGCACGCCCACTGTGAACACATTCTGCTTGATAATAACCACTACTATTCAGCCCACCTTTGAGCATGTTGCCGAAGCCTTCATCGCTATCAACAACTAATATATTGGGAGTTGTCATAAATGCCCCACAAAGACCTAACTGAGAATTTTATACCTATTTGATCTGCAGGTGTTATCCTGAGACAAAATAATTTTAAGGCTGTTAGGAGTAAAAGTCAACGTGCCAAAAATTGATCTTGAATTCAACAAGCAAAAAGGCCCAATTGTTACAAACAATTAGGCCTCAAATATTCGATGATTAGAGAGATGTTACAAAGTTTGCCTATACCTTAATATAGACCAGCCTACTAATCCAACAAAGATGGCCACACCAACGGTAGATATAGTTAGGAGGGTTATCCATAATGATAGCCGAGGTAGAGTGACCCCACCAGTAATTTGATCCTGATTTGGTTGAGATTGTGCCGCCTCTACTGTAGCATTTCTCGAAGCAATTACTGCCGTACTGCTGATTATTGGGCCATCTTGGTCGCTATTACTACTATCTTTTACAGCTTCTTTTGACGGCGATGCCTTGAGAATCTCCGCATCAATTTTTGTTGTTATACTACTCGCAGTGCTTTGCTTTACGACTTGTTGGCCAACGATGGCCCAGCCAATAAATAACACTATAACTAAAAGGGTTGCTACACTAGCTAAACTTCCTAACCACAAAGGTAGCGTAAATAGGTTAAATGGTTTTGTTTTTACTGGGTGAACATCAGCCTCTGACAAAGTGAATGGGCGTGGTGCAGGTACATAAGGCAATGATTTTACTTGATGGACTGTTTGCTGTAATCCTTCAAACTCCTGCCGAAGTTCGAGTGAACTGGCCAATGCTTGCTCTACTCTTACTTTTTCTTCGCGTGAAACCTCATCATCTATGTAGGCTGATAGTAAATCCTGGATCAGATCCGGATTCATGGAATTATTTGTATTATGGGTCATAATATAATCTCAACTAAACTTCAATGCCAAAACATAAGATCAAATAAATGCCTTTATGGATATTTCGAATTTAATCCTTATGGTTTGTGGCGTTCTAATCCGAAAACAATTACTAGTTAATCAGATATTTGTAAGTAGATAAACCTTCTATCTTTAATTTGTAGACTGTTTGCGAGTTGTATACCTTACTCGCCTCAGTGGTTTAGACGATATTGATTGGGTAACAGTTCCTGTTTTAATAAATATTCACGTAAACGTCGTCTTGCTCGACTCAATCTTGACTTAACCGTTCCTAGTGGTTGACCAATAATGTCGGCTATTTCTTGATAAGAAAAACCTTGTACATCATTTAATACTAGAACAATTCGTTGGTCTTCGGGCAATCGGCTGATCCCTTGCTGAATAACATCCCCCAACTCACCACGCATAGCGAATTCTTCTGGGCGCTCCGCCTCACTAATTAATTTGGCGTTGTGCTCCTCAGATTCTTCAATCATATCTTCCAATGAAGTTGATGGGCGTCGACTTTTATATCGAATTTGATCATAACAAACATTGGTAACAATTCTCATTAACCAACTTTTAAAGGAGCCACCTTTATGTTGGTTGATGGCTTTGTAAGCTTTAATAAAAGCCTCCTGACAAGCATCTGCGGCAGCATCGGGATTACCAATAACGCGATAAGCCACATTATAAGCCATCCCTTGATAATTTAAGACAAGCTTGTTAAATGCAGCTAGACTTCCTTGTTGAGCTTCTTTTATAATTTGGGCTTCATCCATAATTGTGGCCTAACGGATTCCTTTCTTGTACAGGAAATTAAGGAACTTGTTCTTATTGATGATCATGTAAAAGTTAGGAATCTATTTTGTGATAAGTGATACACTCGGCTTAGGCAATTTGACGTATAAATATATTTTGTTTATACTAATGTTCGCTTATCTGGTCAAGATAAGCAGATGGAACTGAAAAATCGGTCTATCAAAATCATTCGCCGGAGTGGCGGAACTGGCAGACGCGCACGACTCAAACTCGTGTGAGCTTAGCTCATGTGGGTTCGATTCCCACCTCCGGCACTTTTAGGGTGAAACAGTATTGTTTCACCCTAATCTTTGAAATGTTAATATTTATTGTGCATCATAGTACAAACGGAAATATTATAACATTTTTTAAGGACATTTACTAGGACGAGTTTAGAGGACCGTTCATTTTGTAGCGGTGAGGCCACTTCCTTCTGATTAAATTATAGTAAGGGGGCGGCCTTTAATTTTGGGTGAATGTCAGTTATGGAAACGGTACCAAAAAGAAGAAAACGTAGAAAACGCGGTATAGACAGACGATTACTTATTCTTTTCTCCATTATGCCGGTCGGCTGTTTATTGGCCTTACTTATTGGTGTAGGCATCACTTGGTTTTTATTCCCCACCGAATATACGAATGCAGAAATTTCTGATCTGTCCGATGATGCTGCGGAAGAAATTGTAATCATGGCAGCAGCAGATTATGCTGAGTTTCAGGATTTGGACCGATCAAGAGCTATTTTGGCTGAGCTTGATGTGCCAAATCCTGCCCAATATGTCGCCCTTGTCGCTGAGCGACTCATTCGCACAAACCGTGGCCCTATCGATCCAGAAATTGAAAATGTTGTTCGGCTAGCTGAGGCTTTAAATGTTAGTACAGTGTCGATGGTTAGATATGTCTCAACCCCTACACCGCTACCAACAAATACACCAGTTCAATCGCCCACGCCTACATTTTTGCCAACCTTTACTCCCTCTCCTGTCGTTGTCGTAACAAATACCCCTATTCCATCTGACACATCCGAGGAAGCAGCCACTGAAGAGGTATCTGAGGAAGGTAATAGTGATGATGGTTCTGTTCAGGTGACATTGCGCCAAAATATGAATGTGCGTGGTGGGCCAGGAACGGATTATCCAGTAGTTGCTTCAGGAGACGCTGGAACAACTGTTGATGTAGTTGGGCGTAATGATGATCAAAGCTGGCTACAGGTTGAATTTCCCCCTGACAGTGGTCAATATGGCTGGTTGTTTTCCTCACTTGTTGATGTTTCAGGAAACCCAGAAGTAGTTGCCATTGCCCAAGCGGCCGCCCCGCCTCCAACACCAACAGTGGCTGCCCCAACAGACACCCCAGAACCAACAGCGACTCCCGTACCTGATGTTGATTTTATTATTACCGAACAAAGATTGCTAAGCAAGGAAGAAAATGGTGGGTGTGCGGGGAATCATAATATCTTTATTGATGTAATTGATGCGGCGGGGAATCCCATTGATGGAGTCGAACTTGGTGATGAATGGGGAAATCCTGGACCAGTTACAGGGCACAAAGGTATCGATTTCCCAGGACATGCCGTTTACGATTTATACAAGGATGGCGGATTCAAGGTTTTTGTTAAGCATGACCCCACCGCTGGTCGATCGGTAACAAGTGAAATGACAGAATTATTAAGCTCTGATGATTGGAAAATTGGTATTCCACGTTTAATTGAGGCAGGATATTGTCCCGATGAAGCTACTTGTAATGTTTTATGGAATAGTGGCGTTTTTGGAGTGGGTAATAACTCTTTATGTTGGGGGCATTACTCTTGGGATGTTACCTTTCAACGGACTTGGTAAGTAATATTGGACTAGAAATTTATAAATTTAAGGCGTGAGTTTATGAGCAAGGTTAATAATCCGGTTCTATTTTTGACAATAATTATTTTGCCACTTTTATGTGTGGCTTTGGCTTTAACTGGTATTATCGGTGCTGGATATCTTTGGTCTGCTTCCCAAGAAGGTGAGTTAGCCGGAACGACTGTTGATCAGGAAGCCATTGAAGCGAATGTGCTTGCTATTGCCACTAACTATGCTACCTCAGGTGATATAGATTTGGCCCGAAGTGATCTGGTTTCTCTTGGGATACCCAATCCAGAGCAGTACGTCTCTTTTCTTGTTGATCGGTATATTCAGGAAAATCGTGGTTCTGATGATGTTGATACCCTAAACTTATTTCGACTAGCTGATGCACTCGGCTCATCAACTCCTTCAATGATTGCTGCTTTGGCCACAGCTACGACTATACCAACACCTACACTTCCTCCCACTGCCCCACCCCCAACCAACACGCCAGTTCCTCCTACTGAAACACCCGTAGTTGTGGAAGAGAAAGAAGTTGATAATACCACGGAAGAGACTGAAGAAGTAACGGAAACTACAGAAGAAACCACTGATGAGGTGACCGAAGAAGTTTCTGATACAGATGAATCGGCCGAAGTTGTTGCTGAGGCTGTTGAAGAGGACGATGGGACAGTTGTAGCTACACTTCTACAAAATATAAATGTACGCGGCGGCCCTGGGACAGACTATCCGGTTGTTGGTTCTGGGCCATCAGGTGCGTCTTCTACAGTGATTGGACGTAACGAAGATAGTTCCTGGCTTCAAGTCGAGTTTCCGCCTGGTAGTGGTGAGTTGGGCTGGATTTTTGCTAATTTGGTTGAGGTGTCTGGCAACACAGATGAAGTTCTGATCGCTTCTGCTCCCGAGGCCCCTGCGACTGCTACGCCGGAACCACCGGCTGAACCAACCGCAACGCCTGAACCAGAAAAACCTGCTGTTGACTATGTATTAAATGAAGCCTATCTCATTCCAAATCCAACTTATAATTCTTGTCCAGGGTCACACCAAATTTTTGTTACTGTTTTGGATGTCTCAGGTAATCCCTTAGATGGGGTAACTGTAGAGGACTCTTTCCGGGCGGTACCTCCTAAGAAGAGTGGTGAAAAAGGACCTGGAAAGCTGGAATATGATTTATGGAACAATGGATTTTCTATTGAAGTAACAGGAAATCCGGATGGTTCTCCAGCAACCAGTGAGTTGACACCTAAGTTGAGTTCTTGGGATGAAGATATCCCAGATCAATGGTTGGTTGAAGCAAATTATTGTGCTGACTTATCTGATTGTGCCATTCGTAAAAGCAATAATCAGTTATGTCGGGGTCACTATTCATACAATGTAACGTTTCAAAGAACATACTAAAGTGCTAATAGTGATCTAAGATTATTTTGATAAGCTAAAAGAACAAAATAGGCTAGGCCCGATGGATGAGTCCTGATAATAAATCTAATCGTAGTGGTGATCGAAAAAAGAGATCAACTAAGGAATTGGCTCGTCCCTGGCTTAATCGACTTGCCTCGCGGGGGAGATCATCTCGTAGGCAAACAAATGTACCTTTAAAAACACAAAAGCAGAGCGATCCTCAACAGGCTGTACCACGGTCTACAAGGCCGGCTAGACAATCGGCCAAAGGCGTACCTGTCAACCCTTCAAATCGGCAGGGACGCCCTATAAGACGGAAGAGTTATCGAGGCTGGTGGATCGGTGGATTTGTAAGTGGATTTATTATCGGTTTGATAATGTCACTTTTTTATGGATGGGTGCTTGACCCAAGACCTTTGCCTGTGGGACCTGCCCAACTCGCTTCGCATGCTCAGGAAACTTACATTCGATTAGTTGCCTTGGCTTACTTTCATGATGAAGATGAAACTAGAGCTAGAGATCGTATCTCAAAACTAGAGATAACAAGTTTTCAGGTGAGACTAGTGATGCTGGCTGAGCAGTACATTCAAGATGGACGAGATATACGTGATATTCGGGCTTTGGTTACCTTAGCTGATGCGCTTGGCCCGATATCAGGAGAAATGGTTGTGTTTTTGGCCCCGACAACAACACCTACTACTCAACCCACACCCACAAATACTGTAACGGCTGAACCATTCACTTCGATACCCACAAATTCGCCATCAAATACCCCGACGCTTGGACCAATTCCTGTAATCACATCAACGAGACCCATAACCTTAGAGGCAAACGTGCCTTCACTTGCTCCCGTTGATACGGCAACAAAATCACCAACCGCAACTCTAAGTCGTACACCGACAATTACGCCTACACCTTCTTCAACTTCAACCCCAACCAGTACACCATTTCCTACCAGAACACCTACGCTTGGACCAGACTCACCCTATGGTGTCGCTATGTCGGCAGTAGTTTGCGATAGTGCCAATGGTGGATTGCTTAAGATTTACATTCGTGATAGACTAGGTTCAGGAGTTCCTGGCGTCAAAATTTTAATTAGTTGGCCAGGCGGCAGTGATACTCTGTTCACTGGTTTTAAACCGGATATTGATCCGGGTTACGCAGATTATCAAATGGATATCGATGAAACCTATCAGGTAGCGTTGGTAAATGTAGATACTTTTGAGTCTGCATCGGATGATATTAGCATTAGTGATCGTCAATTATGTTCTGATTTGCCAGATACAATAGCCCCTTCTTGGCAAATAGAGTTTGAACAAGGGGTAAATTGATTTTAGAATGGGAACGGTCTGGCTTTTAAGCTAGGGTGTCTAAAATCAATTTGTTTGAAAGAAGAAGGTTTTGCGTTGAAAGAAAACTTCATAAAGAATGCGCCTCTTTTCACTGAACTGACCGAGGAAGAGCAACGGTCGTTTGGTAAACGGATGCGCCTAGAAAATTATAAACCAAATGAATCGCTCTTTGTCAGAGGTGGGGAAAGTGATGCAATTTACCTCATCAAAGAGGGATGGGTAAAAATCACCGCTGATGACTCTGGTCCCTCTGTTGCAAATCTTGGCCCAGGAAGTGTGGTTGGTGAAACTGACTTCTTTCTGGGGCAACCGCATTCAACAACGGCTTTGGCCTCTGGAGTTTTAACTGTTTGGTCCCTCTCCAATGATGATTTTTCTAAAATCATAGAGGATCGTCCTGAAGTTGGTCTCAAACTTGGCTTAGCTTTAGGCATCGGTATTGCTCAATACCAAGATATTCTGATTAAACAGTTATCTGTCTCTCCTCTTCTCAAAGATCTATCAACCCGAGAACAAGCTTTAATTATCCAACGATTGTCCCCCCAACGATTTTCTGCAAATGAAGCAATTTATCGTAGTGGTGATATGCCTACTGGTCTTTACTTTATCGAGCAGGGCCTGATTAGGTTGATGGGAGACACGGATGAGGATTACGCCGAAGTTACTGATGGTGAAGTCTTCGGTGAGATGTCAGTTATTTCCAGCAAGCCTCATTCCAAAACCGCACAAGCCGCTAACTCGGTTGTCGTCTGGCAACTTAGCCCAACCGACTTCCTACAACTGACTGAAAATTATCCATCTATCAAGACGAACTTAAGTCGTAGCCTGCGGGCAAGCTTAAGTCTGGCTGACCAGACCTATGCGGTAACAGTATTAAAACAGATACCGCTTTTTGAAGAATTGCCACAAAGTGCCTTAGATGATATTGCGCGATTAATTTTACTACGCCATATCCCAGCGGGTGAGTTGGTTTTCAATCAAGGTGATGCAGGTGATGCGATGTATATCGTTGACTCTGGGAGCATTGAAGCAGTGGCTGACTCACCTGGAAAACCGAGCGAACTCATTGGTCGTTTCTCCGACGGTGATTATTTTGGCGAAATTGCCTTGTTAACTGGCAAGACCCGCTCTTACACCGCATTTGCTGCCACACCATCAAATCTGTGGGGCATATATCGAACCGATTTTGATAATTTGCTTCTAAAATACCCACAGCTTAGTGCAGCGCTTGGGAAAGCTGTTCGAGATCGATTAAGTGTATCACGAAGCTCTGCTAGTGAACCTCGCCTGAGCAAGATTGCTCAACAAGTAGGTCTTTCTCGTATGGAGGCCAGTACTTTAGATGAGCGTCTACAGCCTCGTCATTATCAAGCGGGTAGTGCTCTTTATCGTGAGGGACAATTTGGTCAAGAGCTTTATTTCGTCGAGCGTGGTCAAATTGAACTGTGGGCCACCACAATGCAAGGACCAATCCTTCTTGATACCTTAGGTCCAGGAGATTTTTGTGGAGAGGTAGCCTTACTCTCTCACGGCCACCAACACCCTACAACGGCGCATGTTTTAACAAATACAGAGGTTTGGGTTTTGACTCAAGCTAACTTTGATGATTTTGTCCGCCGATACCCGCATTTGGGGAATGCTTTTACTGGGGTCTTCACTGAACAATTAAACAACTTGATGATGCGGTTACGGGGCGGCGGTCCTCAACGGGCTTTGCCAGCAGCGACGGGACCTGTTGCCAATCCACCGCGTTATCCTTATTCACCACCTCACGTTCAGCAACCGCATCCACCAGCGCCGCATCAACCGTCAAGGCCATTTGCCCCTGCCTCTTCTCCGATGCCACCCGTTCGGGTACGTCGTGTAGGCAGTATATCTGGTGCCCAACCGGTTGCAGCTATTCCACCGCGGACATTTGGCCATCAACAACAACCTCCAGCACCTTCTCAGCCGACAATAGGCATGCCCCCAGTAGGTTCGCGCCCTCAGTCTGGTCCTCCTGGCGTACACGCACAACATACACAGCCTGTACGGCCTAATGCATCTAAGCCTAATGCGACGCCTAAGCCTAAACGCAAACAAGATAGTCGACCTCGGAAACGGGTTAAAGATGCAGCACCTATGGCAGCTCAGGCTCCACAATCGCCTGATGCAACCAATAAAAAATCACCAAAGAATCGTAAGGGCAAAAAGCCTGGAAATCAATCACGACCTACACCCGTCGTTGCTGCCAAATCTGGCGAAGCTCCTTCCGTCAATGTTCCGCCACCAAAAGATGCTCGACCTAATCAACAACCTCCTAAAGGTAATGCGGCCAAAAGTGGGCCTCAACGCCCTCAGAAACGACGCCGAGATCGAAGCAAATCAGATAGTGCTGTAGCCTTACAACCTCGAGTTGTTTCTAATCGCCGCCTGCAACGCCATAACAGCAGCTTTTCTGTATGGTTCGCCAAACGTAGTTTGGGGGCAAAATTACGGCTTTTGGCCGTTGTTTTGATTATTATTTGGCTATGTGGAATTATGGCGCCATCGTTCATTATCAATTCTTTGGCGGCCACGTTTGAGGATGATGGTGCTTTGCCTGGAGATAAGCGAAGTATCGCGAATCAGGTTCGTGAAGATGGCGCTGTTGGTGCGATGGCTATGTTGCCCTTTGTTGAGACAGCAACACCAACACCAACCAATACCCCAACGCCAAGTCAAACGCCAACGGCTTCGGCTACCCCGACAGAAACACCGATTCCAACCTTAACCCATACGCCGACAAATACGCCGTTACCGACAGAAACGCCGACACCTATTTTTACACCAACGCCTACAGATACCCCGACCCCAGCTTTTACAGCAACTCCCCGAGCAACGCGGGCACCGACAGAAACGCCAACGCCTGCACCAACACCAACCCCAGATGTCGATTTCCGATTGGTGAGTGTGCGTCAGCTGACACCGTGTGAAAATCGTGGGAAACACCATATTTTTGTGAAGGTACAGGACTCTACTGGACAAGGGATTAACAACATTCCTGTGAAAGTGCAATGGGCACCAACCGCAGATGGTTTTGCGATTATTAACACGGAAACTAAAACGGACTTGAAAGGTGCGCTCGATCCAGGCCGATTTGACTTTGCTATGTTCAAAGGAACATACCAAGTTGAAGTTCAAGGCGGCTCTAGCCAAGTTGCGACGGGAATTACGCCTGACTATGGGGTTAATGAATCTTGTGGAGAGGATGCCACAGCCAACTCCCTTTTCCATATTTCGTTTGAAGTCATCTTTGAACGAACCTTCTAGTTCAAATTGAAAACTATTTTCCTTGTAAAGCCAGACGTGACCCCACGTCTGGCTTTTTTGTTTCTCATTCGATTGGAGCTATACTATTTTTAGATTGATATAATATTGAGGAGGTGAGACATGGCGGTTCGTACAGATTTGTTGAAAATTTTGCGATGTCCCTATTGTGTCAGTGGCGAAACACGTAAATCAGGTGATGATCCAGGACGTTTGGAATTGGTTCATGAAGGACAATGGCTGGTGTGCCAGGAATATGATTGCGGCCGTAAATACCCGATCAAAGAGGATATCCCTGTGATGTTAGTCAATGAAGGTGATAAATGGATCAAAACGTCGGTTGCTGATTTGCCTGAGCCTGGGGCATTGGTTGAGTAGATATTTTGAGGATAAGAGGTTGATAATGAATAGGATGCGTTATACGATTTGGTTTATTTTTGTAATCTTAATGGCTGTGATGTTACTCCCTTCAAATATATTTGCCCAAGGCGATATCACTGTTACGTCTGATGCGTGGGAGGCTGAGTTTAGGGATCACTTAACATTTAGATTAGAAGCAGAGAGCTCATCAGAAATTGTAGAAGCTGATCTTTTTTATCAAATCTCGGGGCAAATTGCTACTTCTCGTAATGAGACTGAATTTACACCGGGAACGGCAATTAATGCCGAATTTGTGATCGATCAAACCGACCCATCAAATTATTCCCCACCAGGCACCGAGATGATTTACTGGTGGAAGTTAGTTGATGCTGATGGGAATGAACTGAAGACAGAAAAACAAACGCTATTGTATTTGGATAATCGTTATGACTGGCGAACATTGCAAAATGATCGAGTAACGCTTTATTGGTATAATGGTAGTGATCAATTTGGTCAGGATCTTTTTGATCGAGCCAATACGGCCCTCGATACATTGGAGTCAGATGTCGGTGCTTTGATTGAAAATCCAATTAAAATTTTTATTTATGGAAATCATGATGATTTATTAGGTGCCTTACGAACCAGCGCCCAAGAGTGGACCGGTGGAGTAGCCTTCACGGAGTTTGGCGTGGTTGTCCTTGGTATCACGCCTCAGCAGCTTGACTGGGGCCTCAATGCCATGACCCACGAGATGACCCATCTTGTTATCCATCAGGCCACAGATAATCCATTCGGCGATTTGCCCCGTTGGTTGGATGAAGGCATCGCTGTCTATAATGAGGATAGAGATGAATTGGATCAGGATTTTGGTCCAATTTTTGATCGAGCCGTGCGTAATGATGAGCTAATGACCCTTCGCACCCTGTCTAGCCCTTTTCCAGCAGACCCACTTCAAGCGAATTTAGCCTATGGACATAGTGGCGAAGTCGTTCGTTATATTATCGATACCTACGGCTCGGATGCAATGGCTGAGTTATTAGCGGTTTTTGCTGAAGGAGCGTTATATGATGAAGCGCTTGAACAGGTATTGGGCGTAGATACCGATCGTTTAGATAATGATTTTCGGGCTAGTATCGGCCTTCCTCCGTTACCTGGGACTGAAACAGCCGAGGAAGAGGCCGTTGTCATCGAAGAAGAATCGGCTGAAGCCGAAGCCGAGGTCGAAGAAAGTATGGAGAGTGTCGAAGCTGAACCTACAGCTGCCCCGGCTGCTGATGAAGAAGAGGTGGCTGTCATCGAAGTTGATTCGTCGGCATCAGAATCTGCTGAAGCGGAAGTTGCTGAACCACAAACCAGCAATACCCCAGGTGGCTTTTCCTGTAGTATTGGGGGGGCTTTACCTCTGATTCTTTTGGGAATTGTCCTAACAAGACGTCGTTGGCAATTTTTATTCTAAAACTTCCGTAATGTGGTAAATTGTAAGATCGCGTTCCACCCCTTTGAACTGCATACCAGGACGAGGGGTGGCTTTAACGCGATCTTTTATTAAGTCATAAGTCTCTTGACTAACCAAAACCTCACCGGCTTGAGCCACACTACAAATTCGTGCTCCCAGATTCGCCGCTCGCCCAATGACGGTGTAATCAGCCCGCTGAGGACACCCCATCTCGCCGACAATTAGCTCTCCTGTGGCAATACCAACGCCAACAGGCGGCGCATCAACTCCACGATCCTGCCACATTTCGATCAAAGTTTGATGAGCAAGCTGCATATCCAAGCCAACCCGAACGGCACGTAACGCATGATCGGGCTGAGGAAATGGTGCGCCGAATAAGGCCATAACCTCATCTCCCACAAATTTATCCAATGTTCCCTCATGTGCTAAAAGAATATCGGTCATTTGGCCCAAATAATGGTTGATAAAACCGACCAATGTTTCTGCCTCAGTACGTTCGGCAAATTGGGTGGAGCCACGTAAATCGGCATACAGCACCGTGATGATGGCCCGCTCCCCTTTCAAGAAGGGGGCATACGGGTCATCAAGTAGTCGAGCCATAATTCGAGGATCAACTGCGCGCCCCAAAACCTTACGTAAATGACGCTTTTCCATATCCTCAAAAATGGCCGTATCCATTTGACTACCGATGGCTTGAAGCAGGCGACGATCATCGCTGGTAAACCCACGAGGCCCATATCGATTGATGACACCTAAAACGCCGATGGTTTGGTTTCGTAAAATCAGCGGGATACAAACCATTGAACGTAGCCCATTATCTAAATCGTTACGACAGATGAGAGTCTCCTGTTCCAAAGATTGTTTGGCTAAATCGGACATCGCTTGATAATGGGGGGTAACTTGGAAGAGGTCATGGCTGGTTGCTGCGCGTAATTCTAAGCGTTGCCCTCCTTGATCATAAAGCATGATGAAACCCATCTCGGCTTGTATAACTGTACATACTTCCTGCAAAACGGCATTAAGCATTTCATCCAAGGAGGGGCTTTGATCTCGAATTTGATCAATTTTATAGATGGTCTTGAGTTCCTTGAGATGCTGCTGAAGCTCATTATGGGTATAACCTTGAATGACGGCCGAATCGATTTGGTTTTCAGCTGTTCGTAATAATTCCAGATCGTCAGCACTAAAGCTAGTCAGGGTCTTGGCCAAGATGAGCGCGCCTAGTCGGTCCGTCTCTCCCATAATGATCGGGACAGCAGCTAATTGCACTCGATTAACCGGTTGATTTAATCGTAGAGTCGGCAAGACTTCGTTACCATCCCAAACCTCAAGCTCATTTAATTTGACGGCACGTTGTACTACGTCAGGGGTAATAGCCCGGCTCAATCCCTCCAGACGGTGGGTTCGATCATTGATCGTTTTCATTTCTGGCTCCCCCGTCTCACGATCCAGCAATGATAACATACAGTAATCAACATATAATCGATCCGCCAAAATATTGACGATATTTGATAGCATTGCTGTTGGATCTGATACGGTATCCCGAATATGATCAATGGCATCGATTAGCTCCAGCTTACGTTGCTGTAGAATAACTTGCGCTTGTAGCTCTTCAAGTGTTGCTTGGGTCATGAGTCGATCCCCCCCTTGTGCAATCTAAGGCCTTCGGTCAATTATAGCATATTCCTTAATATTGGATGGTAAGCTTATTGTGCTCAAAAATAAACCCATTGCATCTTTAGGAATAAACTTTTGTTCAATGACTACTAGGCTAGTTTAATCGTATACTTATAGCATAGTTTATAGTTGCGGTGGAAGGAATAGTATGATGGTACGTGATATGATTCAAAATATGCGAGTTTTCCTAATTGTGTGGCTTGGGCAACTCGTTTCCCTAACAGGATCACAACTGACAGGGTTTGCCCTGGGCGTTTGGGTGTATATGGAAACTGGTTCAGCGACTCAATTTGCTCTAATTTCTGTCGCCACTGTATTGCCTTATGTTTTAGTTTCTCCGATTGCTGGAGCTTTAGTGGATCGCTGGGACCGACGGTGGACAATGATTCTGAGTGACAGTGGGGCTGGCTTGAGTACACTGACTCTAGCCTCTTTACTGTTTACTGGGCAATTAGAGGTGTGGCATATTTATGTAGCAGCTGGGTTGAACTCAATGTTTAACGCCTTTCAGGCTCCAGCCTACGCAGCTTCGACCCCTTTACTTGTTCCGAAGGATCAACTAGCCCGAGCCAATGGGTTGGTTCAAATGGCGATGGCCGGTGGCATGTTAGTTGCGCCAGTGATGGCGGGGTTTTTGATTGCTGTGATAGGGATTGAAGGGGTGATTTTAATTGACGTTGCTAGCTTCAGCTTTGCCCTAACTACCTTATTATTCGTTCGCTTTCCTAAGCCAATACAAACAATTACTACAGAAGACAAGACAAAATCTCTATTTGGCGATCTGGTATATGGCTGGCGTTATTTAGTTGCTCGGCCAGGGCTTTTAGGGTTGTTACTCTTTTTCGCAATCAATAACTTTTTTGTGGGTATTGTAGAGGTTTTATTTACACCGCTTGTCTTAAGTATGGGGTCTACCCAAATGTTAGGGCTTCTCCTTTCTACTGGAGGCGTTGGGATGCTCGTAGGTAGTGTCGCTTTGAGTACCTGGGGTGGTCCAAAACGACGGATCAATGGCGTTTTTGGCTTTAGCCTGTTGCTTGCCCTCGCTATCATTTTTGCGGGACTGTATCCACATCTTGCGTTTCTAGCTGTCGGTGTTTTTCTTGCTTTTGTAGCCATCCCGATTTATCAAGGCTTGACTCAAACCTTGTTGCAAAGTAAAGTTGCCCCGGATGTTCAGGGCCGCACCCTAGCCTTAAAAGAGACAATTGCCACCTCCGCTATGCCATTAGCTTATCTAGTCGCAGGCCCCTTGGCTGATTATGTATTTGAGCCAATGTTAGCTGTAAATGGATCTTTGGCTGGTTCTGTCGGACAATTGATTGGTGTAGGTCCAGGCCGAGGTATAGCGTTGTTATTTTTGATAATGGGAGGTGTGTCGGTACTCCTAATCATTCTCGGATACCTTCATCCTCGTTTACGATTGGTTGAGGATGAACTGCCAGATGTTCTTACATATTCGGATACGAGCAACGTTGCAAATAGCACTTCCGACATATCAATTTCGGCCCTGCAAACTGCAAACTCATAAATACTACTAGAAGTGTCAATATGGTAAATAAAAAATGGCTACTCAATAAGAGTAGCCATTTTTCTATCCTAAGTGCAGGGGGTTAGTTAACAGCGTCTTTAAGTGCCTTACCTGCTTTGAATTTTACTGATTTTGAAGCTGGAATTTGAATTTCAGCCCCAGTTTGAGGATTACGTCCAGTACGAGCTGAACGCTCCCCAATGCTAAATGTACCAAAACCAATCAGCGTTACAGAGTCACCTGATTCTAACGCACCTTTAATAGCATCGAGCGCTGCATCAAGAGCTTTGCCTGCTGCTGCTTTTGACATATCAGCATCACCAGCAATTTTATCAATTAATTCGCCTTTATTCATTGTTTATCTCCTTTGACGATACTAGGATATTATGAGACATTTTTATGTCTATATTCTACTATAAACCAAAACGCGTGGATGTACAAGTTTAGGGGTACTAAACATAAAGTTATCACTGTGATGAGAATTTTTTAGATGTTTTGGTGTTTTTTCGCTTTGTGTGCGAGAATATTTTCTTCATTTCCTATAGGTGTTAGGGTGTTTGTAGCACAAGTTGTTAACTTTTCTAGTTGTGCAATAGTCAAACTGGTAATTTGTCCTACGAGACGCAGTTCGATTGACCCTACCACGTAATGCCTTTTTCAGTTAGAATTATCTAGTTCAAAATTATGTGAGGAAAATATTTATGAATGCCCATCTTGCCCCCCGAATGCAACGAATTAAACCTTCATTCATCCGTGAAATTTTGAAGGCTGGAGATGACCCCGATGTCATCTCCTTTGCTGGCGGCCTACCTAATCCTGAATTTTTTCCGGTTGAGGCGATTTCCGCAGCCTCTCAGAAAGTTTTATCGATGGATGGGGCCAATGTGTTGCAATATAGCACTACTGAAGGCTACCCACCTTTACGTGAATTTATCGCCCGGCGTTATTCAGACAAATATGGGCTAAATATTGATGCCTCAGAGATATTGATTATTAATGGTTCTCAACAGGGATTAGATTTGATTGGTAAACTTTTTTTGGATAAGGATGACGCAGTTGTAATAGAACGGCCAGGGTATCTTGGCGCAATTCAGGCCTTATCCATTTATGAACCAATCCTGCATAGTGTCCCCTTGTTAGCTGATGGAATTGATGTTGCTGCCCTTGAGTTGACCTTCAAGAAATATGAACCTAAGCTTTTTTACGCCGTTCCCAGTTTTCAAAATCCCTCTGGGCTTTCTTATAGCGCAGAAAAAAGACGCGCTGTAGGGCATCTCTTGCAATCACATAATGTTCTCTTTATCGAAGATAATCCTTATGGGGAGCTGCGATTCTCAGGTGAAGATGTGGGTCCAATTTGGCCTTATGCAGAGGAGCAGACGTTGATGTTGGGATCATTTTCAAAAATCGTTGCCCCAGGTTTGAGAATGGGCTGGATCTGCGCCAAATCAGAATGGATGAAAAAGTTAATTATTGCTAAACAAGCCTCTGATTTGCACTCAAACTACTTTGCTCAACGCGTAATCTATCAATTTTTGCAAGATAATGATCTGGATGTCCATATTGAACGCATTAAGACTGCCTACAAACAACAATGTGATTTAATGGTTGAAATGATTGATGAACTATTTCCGCCTGAAATAGAATATGTTTGTCCTGAAGGGGGAATGTTTCTTTGGTTAACCCTGCCAGAACAGGTGTCTGCCTTTGATCTGTTTGACCAAGCGATCCAACTCAAAGTAGCTTTTGTGCCAGGTGGGCCTTTCTATGTTGATGGTGGTGGAAAAAATACCTTACGGCTTAATTACTCAAATGCAGATGCGAGCCAAATCGAACAAGGGATGCAGCGGCTTGGTGAGGCAATCAAAAAGATGATGTAAATCAGGTGGCGTTTTAGTTCTTAGGTAATTACTCAAATAAGGCGCCATCCAGGTGAGAAGAGATCTTTTGGCTGGTGTGTTGGGCTAACTCGATAAGATGATGTTCTTGACCCTCAACCGGAAAGCGGAAGCTAGGTCCATATATTCCAACCGCACCGATCACTTGTTCATTGGTTCCTTCAATCGGCACAGCAAAGGCCACTAATCCTTCTTCAAATTCATCGCGGGACCAGGCGTAGCCTTGTTCATTGATTTGAGTGAGTTCCTGACGTAATTCCTGCGGGTCGGTTATTGTGTGTTGGGTAAACTTTGGGAGGGGACGCATTAAATAACGGCCAAGGGCCTCGTCTGACCAATAGGCCAGAAAAACTTTACCAGAGGCCGAGGTGTGAAGCGGTACCCGGGAATCTGTCCAATCTCGAATTTGGACATAGTGCTGGCTGGGCACTTGATCTACGAAGTAGACCTGATCACCATCAGGGATGGCCAAACCTACAGCCTCACCTGCAGTCTCAGCTAATTCCAAGAGATACGGTCGGGCAATTGTTCCCAAATGTTGGGCATACGGTGTTTGCGAGACTAAGTCGATTAACTTAGGACCAACTCGATACCCTTCTTGGTTTGATTCTGAAACCCGCTCCACAGCTTTTAGGGTTTCTAATGTGGCTAAAATACGAAATACGGTGCTTTTGGGGAGACCCACCTGTTTGGCAATGGCTGTAACACCGACTCCTTCGGGGTGGGTGGCTATGGTCTGCAAGATAGCAAAAGCCCGTTCAACTGCTTGAACGTTTGACATACTGTCCTCATTATAATCTGTCTCACAATTTGGAACAAATAAATCAAATTGGACTCCTCTAATCCTTAAAATTGGCTCTACTCAAGTAGCAATTGGTATGCTATAATCACGCCAATTCTAAAATTGGTTGTACTTACATTTTTCTAATGGTTATAAATCTTACTCGTCACACGAAACAAGCGTTATATCTTCAAGTGGCCGACCAGTTGCGAGCCAAAATCGAGCAGGGGGAGTTGACTCCGCAGACGCGTCTGCCTGCCAGCCGTGTCTTGGCAAAGCAGTTAGGCGTGAATCGAATTACGATTATCAATGCCTATGCCGAACTTGAGGCCGAGGGATTTGTTTTCAGTCGCAAAGGCAGCGGCACGTTTGTCTCCACAATTGAGACCGATCCAGTGGATCCATTCCCTGATGATCCCTATCACCCGCCAATGTGGGAGAACAGTTTAACCCAGCGTGGACCTCAAAGCGCCAATCAAATGGTGTCAGAAATGATGCGGCTGGCGAGACAGCCGGGAGTTATATCCTTTGCCAGTGGTACACCAGCTAATGAATACTTACCTGTAAATGATTTTCGGCGTGCTTTGAATGATGTTCTTCGACATGATGGGGCAGAGGCGCTACAGTATGAGGAGGCGGCTGGCTATTTTCCCTTACGCGCCTATATTGCTGATCAACTGCAAACCCGTAACATTCAAGCTAATGCTAACAATATCTTAATTACGGCAGGCTGTCAGCAAGCAGTTGACATTGTCTTACGTGTACTAGCCCAGGGTGAAGATAATACAATTATTGTTGAAGATCCCTGTTATTTAGGACTGCTTGATCAACTTGCCGCACGTCGTATTACTCCAATCGGGATACCCGTCGATGAGCAAGGGTTACAAGTAGATCAACTTGAACAACTCATTTTACGACATCGTCCCCGCTTGATTTTTGTAACACCTAGTTTTCACAACCCAACCGGTTGTACGATGTCGCTGGAACGGCGACAAGCTTTGTTAGATATTGCCACCCGTTACGGTGTACCAATCTTGGAAGATGTTAGTTATGAGGAGCTATACTACAATGACTCCCCACTACCAACATTGAAGAGCTTGGATAAGAGTGATCTTGTCTTTCATACAAGTGGTTATAGCAAAACTTTGGCACCAGGAATTCGTATCGGCTATCTTGTTGTGCCTACGATCTTGTCTGAGCAGATGGTTGCTACTAAACAAACTGCGGATATTTTAACCGCTCCTCTCAATCAGCGAGCACTTTACACCTACCTCAAAAGTGGACAATTTCTGCAACATCTTCAGAAAGTTCGCGCTGCCTATCAAACTCGGCGAGATACTATGATTGAGGCGGCAAAGAAATATCTTCCTGCCGAGGCGACCTGGGATTGCCCAGATGGGGGAATTTATCTGTGGATGAAAATGCCGGCTGGTTTGGCAACTGCCACTGATTTATATCTTAGTGCGGTGAATCAAGGTGTAGCCTTTGCGATTGGCTCAGTCTTCTCCGCCAATAATAGCTGTTCTCAGGCAATGCGCCTGAACTTTGCTTGTCATACCCCAGAAACCATCACTGAGGGTATGCGTCGTTTGGGCCAAGCTTGGCAGGCCCTACTCAAAAGACAGCAGGAACAACCGAGCCAGATCTCACATCGACCAGCCGTACATATCCTATAAAACAGGTAAAGGAAAAAATGGCAATGGTGCATTTTGCTCAAATTAGCGACATTCATATCTCAGCTGAAGGTAATCATTATGATGTGATGGGTGAGCACGCAGCCGGATTTCTGCAACGAATTGTTGGTCAAATTAACCAGATGGAAACGCTTGATTTTGTTTTGATTAGCGGTGATTTAGTTGATAATGCCACCCAAGTTGAGTTTGATGAGTTTCGTGAGATTATTCAAACTCTGGATAAGCCATATTATTGCATTCCCGGTAATCATGATCGTCGTCTTGCTGATCAGACTGAAGGCTGGACGCGCCATGATTTTGCTCGTCACTTCAATCCCCAATATTTAAACCGACCTCAAGCCTCAAATCAGCAAGCGGCCTATTGGTCTCTTCCTGCGACTGATAATGTACAATTGATTGGCTTATCTTCAGTTGTCGATGAAGATTGGAATGGCGTGATTGATGAGTCACAGTTGAGTTGGTTGGATGTTGAGCTTGACCATCATACTGATAAGTGCGTTATTTTGACCGTCCACCACCCCCTCCACAAACTATCCCCAATTGATGATATTCCTCGTTGGAGTAATTTTGTTTGTGATAATGGGGCTGAAGTACTGGCTGTGTTGAATCGACATCCACAGGTGAAGCTTGTGTTGACGGGACATCATCATTTGACGAAGGCCGATCAAATGAATGGTCGCCTACATCTAGCATGCCCTGCTGTTGGCTTGTATCCTTGTGCTTATCGTACTTTAAGGATGATTGATCAGGGCAATGGCACTTGGCAGATTCAATGGAATACGCATTCGGCGACGAACGAGGCAATGATTGCCACCGCTCGACAGCAAACATTTTCCGTCTGGACAGAAATTGTGGGGTTTGAGCCGGAGTTTGTTGAAGATAAACTCAATCGGGCATTAGGGAGTGAGTGGGACAGGACTGGTGAGGTAGCGTTGTAAAGGATTGAAAGATGCGACGACGACAACTATTAATTTCCTTATCGATTTTAGTACTCATTGGGTTAATCGGGATTATTGGAAGTGTGATTTTTTTTGAGGGATCACTCGAACGACTATCGAATACCTCAGTTAAGAGCCAGGATATGCTCCCAATTCCCGCTTTCACTGAAGTTGTTGTTGCACTTCAGCCTCTCTCTCGTGGTACAAGAATTACTTCAGAGATGGTTGGAACGCGTCAGTTTTATCATTCTCCTCCCAAGGCTATTGCAGATATTTCAATAGCTGTTGGTAACTTCACAACTGTACAGATATTTCAAGGGCAACCAATTGTGTCAGATATGCTTGTGTATGATGAGCCACTTCAGCTGGAGGATCTAATTGTAGCCCTTCAGCCCATCTCAACGGGAACAAAAATTACTTCAGAGATGGTTGGTATTCGTAATTGGCCGAGAACTAGCCCACCGCCTACTGTTGTTTTTGATATTTCAAAGGTAATTGGCAATGTAGCGGCAGTAGAAATATTTCAGGGTCAACCTCTTGTATCACAGATGCTTGTCTATGATGAGATTACTCCCTTTACACATTGGGATATATTGAACACGCCTGACCGTTATAATGATAGTGCGTGTGTTAAAGAAAATATAACCTCAACGGGAATCCAAATTTGTACTTATCCTGAAGATAGTGCCAGAACTTGGTCCGACTCTGATACCCCCTTCATCTTTGGCGATGATTTGATGGGACGAAATCACTGGCACTATCAAGCTGATGGTGTGTTGATGGATTCTATGATTTTGAATGATGATACGATTTATTTCTGGCATCAAAGTAGGCAACTAACTGCCCTCAATGGTGATACCGGAGAAGTGCAATGGAGCTACGCCAGTATTTATAGGATTAATGAAGCAGCTAATCTGACAATTTTGAATAATCATCTCCTTTTTTGGCGATCAGGTGATCAAAGTCTATGCGCCATATTTGCCTCCGATGGTCAGCAAAAATGGTGCTTTCCTGCCGAGGGGATGGTGTATGAGATTGGCTTGCTTACGGATGATACACTTTCGTTTGCCAGCAAAGCAGGGTATCGCTACTTGGTAAATTTTGAAACAGGTCAGGAATTGTTCCGCGAAGCTTACGGGGAGCCGTCCTGATTGTGAATTTTATATTTCAAGGGAGAAGGTATTATGGCAGAAGCAAATTTTCAAAAATGGGATGATATGCCCGTAGTAGAGCCTGGACCGGGTATTCGACGGCGATTGGTGACTGGTGAAAATGTGATGTCGGTCCAGTTGTCAATGGATAAAGGTGTGGTTGTCCCGATGCACCAACACCATCATGAGCAAATCAGCCACGTGGTTTCAGGCAAGGTAGAATTTGACATTGATGGAACCAAACGTCAGATGGGGCCGGGTGAGTTGGTCTACATTCCTGGACACTTGCCTCATTCTGTAACGATGATTGAAGACTCAGTTATGGTTGAGGTGTTTAGCCCACCTCGTGAAGATTTTCTAAATGATTAAGGTTTAAGCAATTGAGAGGGAGAAAGTATGGCGAAAAAAGCGTATTCACCCGTAGCATCCTACGATGATCTCAAACGTGTCGAAACCGAGATGAATCAGGCCGACACAATTGACCAAATTCGTAAGTTAGTTGCCAAGGATGGCCCCAAAGTGGGCTACAAGGCGTTTTGCTACATGCTCGGCGGTAAGATGACCCCTGAAGGGATGAAGCCAGATGACGCATGTGTGTTTGCGGCAAAGCTAGAACAACAAGGTGAAAATGAAAAAGCCTTGGATATCTATAAAAAAGTTTTAGAGGTACATAAAGATCACCCTCTGGCTAAAGATAAAGTCCAGGAATGATCTAAATTATAATTTTAGGAGTAATGAAAATGACAACTCAAAATGGTAGTGTAAGTACAAACGGCACCGAAAAGGGCACGTGGCGGGTAAAGGTTGGCTTAGCCCAAATGCTTAAGGGCGGGGTAATTATGGATGTGGTGACCCCAGAGCAGGCCAAAATTGCAGAAGAGGCTGGAGCTTGTGCTGTTATGGCTTTGGAGCGTGTTCCCGCTGACATTCGTAAAGATGGTGGGGTTGCGCGAATGAGTGATCCTGAGATGATTCAGGGCATCATTGAGGCCGTGTCAATTCCGGTTATGGCTAAAGCTCGGATCGGACATTTTGTTGAAGCCCAAGTTCTGGAAGCCATTGGGGTAGATTATGTCGATGAGAGTGAAGTATTAACCCCTGCCGATGAAACCTATCACATCAATAAACATCCCTTTAAAATTCCATTTGTTTGTGGCTGTCGTAACTTAGGTGAAGCCTTACGCCGGATTGGTGAAGGGGCGGCAATGATCCGGACAAAAGGTGAGGCTGGTACGGGTGACGTCGTCGAGGCTGTCCGTCACGCGCGTACGGTTTTGGGTGATATTCGTCGGCTGCAAAATATGCCTGATGAAGAACTGATGACATATGCCAAAGAGATTGGTGCACCTTATGATTTGGTCAAAGAAACCAAAGAATTAGGTCGAATGCCTGTTGTAAACTTCGCTGCTGGTGGGGTAGCAACACCTGCAGATGCTGCTTTGATGATGCAACTCGGCGTTGATGGTGTTTTTGTTGGTAGTGGTATCTTTAAGAGTGGTAATCCAGCAAAACGTGCCAAAGCAATTGTAGAGGCTGTGACTCACTACAATAACCCTGAAATCTTGGCTGATGTGAGTAAAAACCTAGGGGAGCCAATGGTTGGGATTAATGTAAGTAGCTTACCCCAAGGCGAGCTACTGGCTGAACGAGGTTGGTAATTCAGATAGAGTGATAATTTAGGGGTAGATTAAATTCTACCCCTTTTTTATTTGTTGTGACTCGATTCTGTTTTGTAGGACTATCCTCAGCTTGACGGGGAAGATCGAGTCACCTACAATTGAGTTGGTCAAACTAAGGGGAGTATTGTAATTTTCTCCCAAAAAATGCACATTTTAATATTCACCAGCTTATATTTATCGGTTACAAAAAATCAACCAATTAATAGGGGGAGCAGATGGTCCGTCCAATTCTTTTTCCCATTAGAGCCAGTTGGCAATTCATCAAAGATCACGATGAAGCGATCGCGAGGTTGGTATCTCACATTATTAGTCCTCATATTGTGGGTATAATCTTCTTTTTTCTCCTTGCGGTCAATTATGGCCGGGATCCAATGGAAACCTTACGATGGACATCCTGGCTGATTCCCTTTATTTTTATTCCTCCATTTTTTTATGTGGTCTGGTTGTCTCGCAAAGGCTTTATCAAAGATATTTACATGCCTGATCGTGAAACCCGGCTACGTCCCTTGGCTGTCCTCATCGTTTGGCTGTTTATCTGTATTGTATTGACCCGCTATTTGAATGCCCCACCCATTGTGGATATTTTACTTTTATCAATAACAACCTTGGTTATTGTGTTGACGATCGTTACCCTATTCTGGAAAATAAGTTTTCATGCAGCAACAATTACAGCTGCAGGTACAGCAACCCTTCTGGTTAGCGGAATTACGTATGCTTTGCCTGTTTTACTAATGGTACCTATCGTTGGCTGGTCACGAATTCGCCTCAATCGTCATACGCCCTTACAAGTCATCTACGGTTGCTTTGTTGGTGCGCTTATTGCCTTTATTTTTGCGTATGGGATATTGTTTGTGGCAAGGTAAGGATTACTGTTGCGTAGTTAGGGCTTATGCAAAACGTTGATTGAGCCTGTCGAAAATAACATTTTGTGGACCAAAATGTTTGGTTTCGACAAGCTCAACCGACAGTTTATCACTATTCTGCGTAAGTCCTAGTAATAAAAAAGGCGATGGGTAAAAATCCCATCGCCTTTTTTAGTTCTCTACTAACTTTAACTTTTTGAAATATGCATCGGCATAATAACATGTGTGAAATTCTCATCACCTATTGGACGTAAAACGCCGGGATTTGAGGACTCGGTTGTTTCGAGGGCCACTTGCGGGCTATCAATCACAGATAGTACGTCAATGAGGAATTTTGCATTAAATGCAACTTCTAGCGGATTCCCTTCAATTGTCGCATCAACATCAGCCACGTTATCTCCGAGTTCAGCACTGGTAGCCATCAGGGTAATTCGGCCATTGAGTAACTCATCCCCGCTAGGCGTAATTTCCAGTTTGACGATGTGGGCTGAATCGCGGGCAAATAGGTGTGAGACACGGGCAGCTTTTAAGAAGTTGGCTGTATTAAGGACACTTCGGGTGGTAAAGGCACCTGGGATGATTTGATTGTAATCTGGGAATTTACCTTCAATCATCTGGGATACGAGATCAACACCTTCTAGGTGGAACAGAATTTGTTTTCGATCCGGAACAATGATGACGCTGACAGGCTCTTCCTGATCACCAATAATTCGAGATAACTCAGTCAGGGCCCGACCGGGAATAATTACTTCTACAACATCCATTCCGTTTGAACTAATCTCGGTTGACTTTACGGACAGGCGGAATCCATCCGCTGCTGCCAAGATCAAATTGCCATTCTCGATTCGTAGTAACACACCGGTTAATATAGGGCGACTTTCATCTGTGGCTGCGGCAAACACAACTTGATCAATCATTGTTCGAAGTGAGACTGGGTCTAAACGGATGATCTCTTCATCTGATGCATCATCTGCTGTAGGAATAAGGGGGAATTCCTGAGCATCAATGCCTTTTATATTTGATTCGAAGCGAGCACATCTTAGGTTAAGCGTTTGGGACTCTTCCTCTAATACCATATCAATTCGTTCCGCTGGAAGCGAGTTGACAAATTCACTGAGCAACCGAGCTGGGACTGTAATAGCCCCTTCTTCTTCGATTTTTGCCCCGATCCAGCAATTAACACCGATTTCCAAATTTGTTGCGGATAATTTGAGGTGTCCATTATCAGTTGTCAGCATAACATTCGACAATACTGGCAAAGTACTTCGACTGGCCACAGCGCGTCCAACAGTACTTAAGCCTTTTGCCAAATTTTCTTGTAAGCATGAAATCTTCACAACCAACCCCCTTGGTTAGCAAATTAGCTAGCACGGATTTATTAGACTAAAACCCACCCCTAGTGGTAAGTAACGAACAGTATACTATATTTTGTGGAAGAGGACAAGAGGGAAGTTGCTGAGATATATAATTCTAGAACATTTGATCTGTAATAGGAAAGCTTATGATATAAGTAAAACAAAAAGCCTAGATACAATATCTAGACTTTTGGGTATAACCTGTTGATAACTCCTAAAGTTATCCTTCCTATTTAACAAATTTTTAACAATCGTATCTACGTATGATTAGCGTTTCCTGAATAAAACACTAACAGCTGCGCTGGCTCCTAGAAGAACTAGGACTATTCCTCCTAAAATTACAGAACCTGGTGTTATTTGTCGTGGTAGCGTTGCGCCTGAGTCTGGTAAATTAGCCTCGACAGTTTCGGTGGTTTCGGTAGTAGATGCTGTACTGGCCGAAGGGCGAGGCCCAACGAGGCTCACATTATCAACATCAAAAAGAATTTCAGTTTCAAATGGGTATCTTTTTACGCCTCGAATGTAGAGGGTCACTGTGTCTGTGTCTGTGGTAATAATTGTACCAGTGATCATTTCATAGAAAAGAGGCTCATCATCATCTTCATTGGGATTGGCTGAACCAAGATGAGATTGCTCTGTTAGGGGCATAACATGCCAGGTGTCAATGCTAGAGATGCTTTCTTGCCCAAGTTGGTCAATACCCCAACTCATTTCATAATCATTGTTGTTTCGAAATTCAATACGCGCATCACTTCGCATCATTGCATAGAGTGTTAGATCATAGGTAGCGTTTGGAACCAAATTTTCTATGGTCTGATATATTGCGATAATCCGGTCAAAGTCATTAGCATAAATCTCTTTGATTTCCATGAGCTGGGCATGCTCGCCCTCATAAACCACCTCATTCCAGGTGTCATCATACCAACCAAAATGAGCTCGTCCATTACTGTAACGTCCCCAGTACTGGGCAATGCCTTTTTCAACATCAGGATCACGAAGCTCAAATCCACCATTTTTTATAACATCGGTTGGCTCAACATCAACCTCACCACCACCGCCTCCCCGATTAAAATCATTGTATGTATTTAAATCATCTTCCCATCGAAAACCTGTCATTGAGAGGGTGAGCAATATTAGAATTGATAACATTGCAACAAATGCCAAAAGTTTTTTGAGTGATTTCATTGTTGGACTCCCTTTATATTTGCATAGGGGTAATTACTTAACGATATTATGTCATTCTATGATAACACAACAACATAAGATTCACAATATAGATAAGTATTAGGAGATAAGGCTGAAGGCAGTAGTTTTGAGATTACTAAATATGGTAAGGCAAATTTTGAGAGCGGTGATTTTTATCAGATTGGATTCTTGAAGTCATAAATCCCATCCTTAAATAGCCAACCAGCCTGACAATTATTACAATTGAAAACCTGTTCAGAGCTATTTGAGTTTGACAACAGAATTTCAGGTAGTGGCGCTTTACAGCGAGGGCACTGAAAAAAGCCAGAAGGCTTCAGTGATGAATTTTTTTGTGCGTGGGCTTGGAGAAATATACTTGGCGTGAGTTGCCACCACTGACCTGTTGGTTGAGCCAGACCATCAAGTTGAACAAGGATATTGGTCGGGACTAATCGTTTCAAAATATCAACACGATAGTGTGATAAAGTTCTGATATTTTGAAGATCAAAACCAGCCAGTTTAAATTGTTCTCTCATCCAGGCTGGATGAAAATCAAAATTGAGTTCCACAAATTCAACAGGATCACGGTCGAATGGATTCCAATCTTGACGACCCAATAGCCAGCGGGCAATTGACTTTAAATGAAATTTGCTGGCGTGCTCAATGACTGCAGTGCCGTTTGGCATAATAATTCGATGGAGTTCCTGCAAAGCATCGGGAACGTTTGTTAAGTGATGCATTACTCTTACCATTGTAAGCGTATCAAAAAGGTGATTTACAAATGGCAAATCATAAATATCAGCAACCACGAAAATGAATCTGTTATCCTGCTTTAGATAATCTTGCGCTTCTTCTAGTTGAGTTCGTGCATAGTCAACCAAAATGATTTGTTCGTAGCCTTTATATAAGTCAGCTAACCGACCGAAGCCGGCCCCAATTTCGATAATGTGTTTACCAGTTGATGGCAGCATGTTTTTCATGGCCACTCGCTCAACACGGTCCTCGTATTCTCGATTTTGACCTTCCCAAAATTCGGTGCGATATTTACTACCCTCGTAGTCACAGATTTGTGGCAACGTTTTTCCTTTCAGGCATCAAGCGGTGATGCTACGAATTGATTTTTACCAATTGTTTCACGTGAAACAATAATATCAACTGTTTTTCTAATGAGGAGACTCTAATCAATAATCTCAATAGGCTTGACTGTCTGAAAATATATTGACAACTGTCCTAATTAAGATACTAATGTCGAGCTTGACTGACCAATTTTCAATATACCACAGATCATATTTGGTCCGCTCAATGATTGATGTGTCACCTCGTAATCCATTAATCTGAGCCCAGCCAGTGATACCAGCTTTTTCTCGATGACGGTGCATATAACGCGGAATCGTTTTTTCAAACTGCTCTACAAAAACGGGACGTTCTGGTCTTGGCCCAACGAGACTCATGTCACCAAGGATAACATTGATGAGTTGTGGTAATTCATCAATTGAAAAGCGACGTATAAATGTACCCAATCGAGTTCGACGATTGTCATCCGCAGTTGTCCATACAGGCCCGGTTTCCTTCTCTGCATCAACCCGCATTGATCTGAATTTTAACATCATGAAACGTTTACCATCTAACCCCATTCGCTCTTGAGCAAAAAAGACTGGACCTGCAGAATCAAGCTTTATCAAAAAAGCAATAAGCATCATAAATGGAGATATTAAGACCAAAGCAATTGCGCTGAGTACAACATCCATTAGACGTTTGACGGTTAAGCGCCAACCTCGTAAAGCCCTATTCCCTACTGTTAATAAAGGTAAGCCAGCAAGATCACCAATTGACACCTCACTTGCCATTATTTGAAATACATCAGGAAATACTTTTACTGATACTCGTCCGTGATCACACTTACCCACAATCTTTAGAATTTCATGGTGGGTTGCCTCGGGCATCGCTATGATAACCTCATTGATCTGCTCCGTTTCGACCAAGCTAGGTATATCATCAGTCATACCTAAAACTGGACAACTTTGTACGGCCTTTGCTGTTGTATCATCTGATACAAACCCAACCACGCGATAACCTAGCCCTGGGGTTCGCCGAATCTTTTGTAGCACCATCCGCCCGATTTCACCTGTACCAACAATGAGGATACGTTCCTCGCCCCAGCCGCGTGTTTGGAGAAAAAGCTGTATACGTGACTGGATAAAACGACCGATTGAGGTAAATAAAATGGTGAGTATCCAGGTGTAAATCATCATCAATCGCGGATAATCGACAGTATTTTTGAACAAGAGGATCGTGAATGCGATGGCTATAATTGTTCCTACAGACGCGGCACCGAACATGGCGTAAAACTGATCAAGATAGGATAGAGATCGTTGCCGATGATAAAGATGGTAGAAAAAGAAAACGATTATGATGATGATGATATGAAGTAGAGCAAGTCCCCAGAATGATGAAAAAGGAGGAATGTTTTCATATTCGGAACGAATTCGTAGTTGATAGCCTACAAAAAAAGCCATACCAGCAGCAATCATATCTGTTATAACTAATGAGGCTACAAATAAAACTGTGGCTCGTTGTTTCATTTTACCTCCTCATCTGAACGAATTGATATTTAAAAGGCCAATTGAAATCATAACTTTGTCCAAAAAAAGGATAGTATTGACTATACCCTATACTGAGCTTCGTCCATTTGATGATAGATAAAAGCGCAATTGATATAAGCGCCAAGGTAAATTAATCCCGGTAATAATTAATGCGTGCATCCAAAATGAAGTTTGCCTCGCGTAAAATTTTCGATAGAAAATATCCATTGCACGATAAAATTCCATTTTTGCCTTAGGGCTATGTTTACTGGCTGCACGCTTGATATGTGTAACAACAACATCTGGATTATAAAAAATTTTCCAGCCATTCTTTTTGATTTGATAAGCCCAATCCAGATCTTCCCCATACATAAAGTATGTTTCATCCAATAACCCGGCTTCTGCGATTGCTTCCTTTCTAACCATCATAAATGCCCCAACAACAGCATCCACTTCCAGTCGTTCATCTGGATCAACAAATGTCATATTGTAACGACCAAAACGAGGACTTTTTGGGAAAAATTTAGAGAGACCAACCATACGATAGAAACTGATCTCCGGCGATGGGAAAGATCTTCGACAGGCCAAATCTAGGGAACCATCTAGTCGAACCAGTTTTGGCCCAGCTGCTCCAATGTCTGGATGATGGTCCATGAAGTTTATCATGTCAGCTAAACCTCTCGGCGGAAGAACTGTATCAGGATTAAGTAATAAACCGTAACGTGATTTAGTCTTTGCCTCATCGACTGCTGCAAAGCCAGCCCAGCGAAGGCCTAAATTATTTGCGTAAGCAAAACCACCATTTTCTTGATTAGCAATTAATTTAGCTTGAGGAAACTCCTTAGATACCATCTGAACACTATCATCTGGCGATGCATTATCTACGACTATGACTTCAAACTGAAAATCACCTTCGGATTTATAAATAGAGTTTAGACAATCTCTTAGTAAATCACAGGTATTATAATTTACAATAATAATTGATAAATCTAACATAGGTTGTATTAAAAAAGACCGAGTCCATATCTCAGTCTTTGGTATGTGATGTGGTTGGTAAGTATAACATAAGCAATCCAATCACAAAATATCTTATTTTAAGCAAATTAGTTACAAATCTAACTTCATCCAAAGTAAGGTTTGTTTTATCGTAAACCCAAAATCTTGATAAGCCTCAATTGCCTCCTTATGGTCAAATGGGTGTCGAATGCTGATCCCGTTATTTGGCCAAGGCCTTAAGTAGACCAAAGCCCGACTGATAAGCGGTCGTTCTAGAATGCCTCGCCAATCGGGATGAACGATCAAGTAAATTTTATGAGGCTGACCAAGTAAACCGGGCTGAATGTCTATTAAGCTCACAAAACGTTGCCCATCTTCCATAATCCAGTAGGCTGGTGGCGTACTGCCAACTAAGCGTCGAAAAAAGTTGCTGATATAGGCTTGAGAACCAAGCTGAAAATTATTTTGGTGAAGTGGCCATAGGCGTTGAGTGGCAAGCGGCATTGAGGCACTTGCTAGATCATATGCCTTACGAGCGTCACGAGAGCTAAAATTTCGTTGACGAAGCATAACACCTGTCGGTAGCTTCGGCATATTTTGAATGGTGTTCAAATCAGGGATGGCTTTTAGATGTAAATATGTTGTGCCTGAAATTTCATTAAACTGCATCGTTTGATATAAATGACGAGCTGGTGCATTATTCTCTCGCACTTGTAGAGAAATTGAGGCGCCATTATACTCTTTTACCAATTCTAATGCAGCATCCATCAAATTACGGGCAATGCCCTGCCCTTGATACGGCTCGGCCACAGCTACATTTGTGATTAGCCAGCGTCGAGATGAAGGTGAGGTGCGATTTATGGTCACATTTCCCACAATCTTACCATTTTCTTCCCAAACAAAGCCAGACAAAAAACTCGTGTGGTCAATATCTGTATATGTCATCCACCAAAGCAGGGGACGCAAACGGCTAAGCCAACGTAATTCCCTTAAGGCATTTCGGCCCGAGTTATCTAATTCACCAGAAAAGGCCTCCTCAATCAAATCAGCAACACCACGAAGATCTTTCAGTGGATCCATTGGTCGAACACCAAAGTATTTTTTTGAGGGAATAACTGCGGCTGCCATAAATTGGTTGATTTGCTCGTTTAAATCTAGACCCGATAATTACCGAGATTATAGCACTATCTAAAAAGCCTGTCACATGAATATTAAATACCTTTTGCCTTCTGTGTTGTTGCTTATTAACATCTTAAGCTTGTTTGCCTGTCAAACTAATCAATCCACAGATGTTCCACCCATAGTTTCTGAGGAAAATCAATATTTTAACGAATCACCTGTTCAGATTTCGGGAGAATTCTTATATTTTTTTGAGCAGTATGGAGGTGTTGACAGTTTAGGTCATCCTTTGACAGAAGAAATTATCGTTGATGGCTGGCGAGTCCAATATTTTGAAAAAGGTCGCCTAGAGTATCATCCCGAAAATACACCGGCTTATCGTGTAACCGTCGGTTGGTTAGGCGAATTGCTCCATCGTCGCCAACCGCCCATTCCTGCGATTGCAATCCCTAGAACTGATGTTTCAGATATCATATATTTTTCAAAGACAGGACATACTTTGAGTGGCGACTTTCTGAATTATTTTGAGACAAATGGGGGCAGTGTTCGATTTGGTCTACCAATTAGCGAGCCGTTTATTCTGGAAGGGCAACTGGCTCAAGATTTTCAGAGTGCCCGATTTTTTTGGAAGCCAACAGAAGACCAACCTATCACCCTTGAGTCTATTGGGCAAACACATCTTGAAACTTTGACGTTTCCCAATGAAAAAAAATAGAGGTGATCAATCGACCACCTCTATCTTTCAAACAGGAATAATTTTATTCTTCATCTAGATTAACAACATCACGCAATTGTGTCTTCAAATCAGCAATTTGATCGGTGATATTGCGAATTTTGTTGAACAATTCTTCATTAGCACGGATTCCCTCATTGATTAAAAAGGCCGCACTCTCTGATCGGCTTTTTGTCATATCAGCCTCAACCAACATATCGAGATAGCGCAGGCTGTCATCATTCACTCGAACCATAACGACATTGGCGCGATCTTGCAACGCACTCCCTAATGCCTTTCCGATACTTTCTACTTGCTTAAAGGCATCATTTACCGCTTTACTTGCTTCATTAAGCGTTTTATTTGCCGCTTCACTAATTTTATCAGTTTTACCTTTTGTCTCTTCAACCGGAACCTCTGTGGCTTCACCCTCTACAACATTTTCAACGTTTTCGTTACCATTTTTAGACATTTGTTATCTCCATTTTCATTACTTGATAAATAATTACGTGTAATTCGTAAGTAATATACAATGAAACTTCCTGTTTGTCAACACCTGTTTTGTTAAATTTATGATAGATAATTGCAGAATGATAATATTTTCCATTTGCTATTCCCACGACAGTTTATTATGATTTCGTGCGTAAATTGATATATGGGATACGCATATGAATGAAAATGATGGTAATATCTCCTCAAAACCACCTCTTCCGCTGTGGCAAATGATTTTGCTGATCATCCTTCTTGTTTTTATCTTAGTCACATTATTTATGGTTTTGGTTTACCTTTTTACTCGGAGCGTTCAGCAGAGTGGTTTTCCTCTAATTGTAAATATTGGAATGTTCGTTATCATCTCCGGTATCTTTGCCTGGTTAATAAAACGGCTAACCGATATTATTTCCGGGATGAGTCACTTATGGTTTCCTGAGGAACTAGAGGAAGAGTAGGTTGGTTTGTAAATGAAAAAACAAGGATTGTGGCGGGTAATATTTGGCTTCACACTTGCTCTGCCCATATTTATAACAGCTTGTACACCGGAGTTTGACGAAATTGGGGAGCAAGAAATACCTACCCCTGCGGCTTCGCCAACTCCGCTTCCTACCCCGATTCGGGTATTTCAAACAACAATTACGGCGGATGGACAAGTCGTTTTGCCTCTTACGCCCCAAGTCTTTAGTTTGCAAGCAGCGGGCTTTAGTGGAACAGTCGAAGAAGTTTATGTAATACCTGGTCAGGCTGTTAAAGCAGGGGATCCTATTGCCAGAATTGATGACACAGATTTACGCAATACCCTAGCTCGAACCGAAGCAAGCTTGATCTCTCTTCAAGCTCAAATTGCTAATGAAACGGCTCCGCCTCTGGCTGGGGACATTGTTGATGCAGAGGCAACCCTGCGGGTGAGACAACTTGAACTAGAGAACCTGGAAAGTTTACCCTCCGAGGAGGCAATCACTCAGGCTGCGGCTGATTTGAGGTTACGTGAAATCGAATTACGTCGTGCTCAAGAAGCCTATGATGCTGTCGCTTTTGCTCAAGGGATTGGCTTAAGCCCCCAAGCCGCAGAGCTAGAACAAGCAACCATCAATTATGAGCGTGCCCAAGCTGCTTTTGATGAATCCAGCAAACCCGCCACTGTTGCCCAAATTGCTGCTGCCGAGCTGAGCGTGATCCAAGCCCAGAATCGTCTTGATCAACTACAAGCTGGTCCTCGGTCTGAAACAGAGGCCTTTAATGCCGCCCGAATTCAAGAATTGGAGCTTCAAATTGCTGAAGCCAAAGCTAACTTGGCTAAAGCATTTTTGGTGGCGCCGTGGGATGGGGAAATCACGGCAGTAAATGCTGCCTCAGGCGTTTCATCGGGCAATGCTTCGGTGACTATCGCTCAAACTGAGCCATTACGTTTTGCCACCAGTAACTTTAGTGAACGAAACTTGGGCGACATTAAAATTGGTGATAAAGCGACACTTTTTCTCAAAACATACCCTGGTATCCCTTTCCCTGCTGTCGTCCAACGTATTGAGCTTGAGTCAACTGCCAAGGATGGTGATACGGCCCTGTTTACCATCTACTTTGACTTTAATAGTGCTGATTTTGTCACTCGACCAGGGATGACGGGACGGATTGAAATTTCCATAGAACCGGAAGCCATAAGTGAGTAAACAAAATTCAAAGTCGTCTCCCTCAACCAAAACGTCAGAGCAAAACAAAAAACAACCAATTGCTCATCTACATTACTGGATTGCTCTGACTCTGGGAGGACTTAGTCTCGTCTTATACACCTTAACCCTAGCTCCCTCGGTTGTTCGACTATTTGACGATAGTCTCGAATTTCAACTGGTGACCTATCAGCTAGGGATCGCGCACCCCACAGGCTATCCTTTATTTACACTACTAGGCAAAGTATTCACATTTCTACCCATCGGAAATATTGCTTATCGTGTGAATTGGATGAGTGCTGTCTTTGGTGCCACGAGTGTTGGCTTGATCTATCTTTTGATTTGGCAAGTAACTGGGCAATTCAATAAGACCGCTGAACCGCCTGATAATTTATTTCGGCATGTCGGAGCAATGAGTGGCGCAATTTTTCTTGCACTTACGCCCATTTTTTGGCAACAGGCAACCATTGCCGAGGTGTATACGCTTAATGCGGTCTTTGTCATTGCCCTCTTGGTCTTGGTCATTACCCCATTTTCCAACCCAACCCATCATATCAGTTGGGTAGCCCTCATCGCTGGTCTATCCTTGACGCATCATCGCACGATGGTGCTTTTATTCCCGGCCTTGGTTTTGTTTCTTTGGATGCAATATGGCCGTTCGATTCTAAAGCCATCAACCCTGGGTCGAGCAATTTTGTTTGGGCTGTTGCCACTCCTGCTTTACTTCTACCTTCCATTGAGAGGGCACATCGGCTCCTTGGATGGTACCTATCAAAATGACTGGGCTGGATTCTGGCGACACATTAGCGGTGGTGGCTACGGTACAACATTTTTGTTGGATAATCCATTTGGTCACGAACGAGATACCACATTTTATAGGCAGCTTTTCACCAGCCAATTTTTTTCAGTAATGCCGGGCATTATTGGACTAATCTATTTAGCATGGCGAGGCCCTAGACCTGTCTTTGTTTTGACCGTGACCGCCTTTGTTACCTATTTACTTTTCAATATCTCCTACCAAGTCACAGATATTGAAGTATTCTTCATCCCTTCGTTTTTACTTTGGTCTATGTGGGGTGGCATTGGGATTACGATGGTGTTGCACCAAATCATATTGCAGGGGGTAAAGCCTAACCAAATCCCACTGGTCATTGGAATTTTTGTGATATGGCTTGGATTGGGCTTTGGGCAGCAGTTACGCTCGACCTGGAAACTGATCACGGAACCCTACAGTTGGCAGGTGCACGACTATGGGCTTGATATCTTGCAGCAGCCTCTTCCGGAGAATAGCACCATTATTGGGTTGGTTGGAGAAATGACGCTGCTAAGATATTTTCAGCAAACTGAGAATATGAGGGTGGATGTAAAAACGATTGCGGCTGATTTAGAAGGGGATCGATTTGCTGCAATTGAAACTGCTTTGGCCGAAGGGGGGGCTGTCTATCTCACCCGTGAACTGCCTGGTGCCGCTGAACGCTGGTCATTAAATGCCGTAGGGCCACTGATTCAGGTTCACTCAATCCCAGTTGCCGCTATTCCTGAGGCGGCGATTGCCCTTCAACAAAATGTCGCACCAGAGATTGCGATTCGCGCCTACACGGTTGATCGCCCATCACATACTGGTGATGGCTTTGCCCCGGTTCGTTTAACCGTCTTTTGGGAAGTAATAGCCCCGATGGCAATGGATTTAAAGATATCTACTCGGCTGCTTGATTCAACTGGTGAGCCTACAGCCGTAACGGATGTAACACCCGTTCATTTTGCTTATCCCACCAGAGCGTGGCGATCAGGTGAAATCGTGTCTGATGTATACACCTTAAACTTACCAACAGATACAGCAGAGGGAACTTATACCCCGCTTATCATTTGGTATGATCCAGCTAACAATGCCGCCGAGGTAGGGCGAGTACAGCTGTCTTCAATTGTGATTGAGTAATTTATGGATTATTCAGGTAGACTCTTCCAGAGGACGGGAAGTCGCTGACGAGTGGAAACAAACCCAAAGCGGGTGTACAATTCTTGGGATCGCGTGTTTGTTTCTTGGGTATTAAGGGTAATTAAATTTACCCCTTTGGCCAACGCATCAAGAATGGCGCGGCGTAATAATTGTGCCCCAATTCCCCGGCCTTGATAATTGGGATGGGTGGCCAGTCGGGTAAGATGTCCGCGCTTCTCATACATTTCACACCATTCATACCCGATGATTTCCCCCGATATTTCTGCAACAACAAACGAACCGGCGAGGGCTAAGGCTTCGTTGAAATAAAATGTGGGTTTACGCCACAAGTGATCAAAGGCTAAAGCATCCAGCGCCCGGATTTCAGCTAAGTCCTGTTTATGAGCTGTGCGTAGGCTCGCTTCTTCTGTAACATCAGGCGGTAATCCATCACCAAAGCGCTCATAAACGATAATCCAATCTTCAGGGGAGAAACCATAATTGGGCAATGCTTCTGTGAGCCAAGTTTCATACCCAACACAGGTCAGGGCCGATAACCCATTATCTTGAGCGACAATTTCTAACTCGGGAAGTAATAGATTGAGGAAGGGATTAACACTCCAGGTATCACGTAGCCCCGCAGCGACAATAACGCCAGTTTTTGGGGAGTGAGGTTCGATGACCATAAAGCCCTTGATTCCAACCTGATCTTCGACAACCAGACCTGGTAGGATATTTAACCGAGATCGCAAACTGCTCCAAGCCATTCGAATATGAACGCGCCAGGAATCTTCCATCAATCGCCATACAGATTTAACGTCTTGGGCAACCAACGGGCGAACAGTTATTGTTTGGTGATTAAGATGCAAGGCAGCCATGTTTGTCCTTTCCTCTTTCATTGTAAAAGAGGGTGTGATCATGTGTCAAAATGTCAAAATCTTCATTTGACAGCTAAACAATGATTATGGTATGATCGCGTTTGAAACAAGTCTGTAATTTTACAAACAAAAACAACTCGTGATGTTCTCATCCAGAGGGGTGGAGGGATCGGCCTTATGAAACCCCGGCAACCTGATTGGTTTAATGACAAACCAATTTTCGGTGCCAATTCCGACAGAAATACGTTTTCTGGGAGATGAGTGTGACCTATTCTTATGTGGAAACACCCGATCCTTCCTAAGCGAAGGATTTTTTGATTAATAGGACCACTCATTTTCGTAATGAGTGGTCTTTTTTGTTACATAAATTTGGAAGTGAGGAGGATAAAAAATGACAAATTCAAAAAGAGGTGCCCAACAAGTGAGTACCCAAGCGGTTCATGCCGGTGAGGTACGACGTAACCCCTATCAGGCCATAACGACCCCTATTGTTCAATCTAGTACATTTACGTTTGAGAATACCCAAGATTTGATTGACTATATGGATGAAAAAATATGGGGTGGGGCCGCAGGGCGGACAGAGTATGGGCGATTCGGAAATCCTACCATTGCCGCTGCAGAGGCCAAGTTGGCTGAGTTAGATGGTGGTGAGGCTGCATGTCTCTTTGCCAGTGGGATGGCAGCAGTGACAACAACCTTGCTCACCTTACTTTCTCAAGGCAGTCACCTGATTTTGACTGACGATTGTTATCGCCATACACGAGAATTCGTCGTCAATTTTTTGGAGCGTTACGGCATTGAATGCACCCAAGTTCCTATGGGGGATTACGACGTCCTCGAAGCAGCAATCCAACCCAATACAAAATTGATTTTATCCGAATCACCGACCAATCCTTACTTGCGTGTCCTTGATATGGAACGATTGGTGGCGATTGCCAAGAAGCACAATCTCAAAACTGTGATAGACAGCACCTTTGCCACCCCTATCAACCAGCGCCCGTTGGAATTTGGTGTTGATTTTGTTATCCATTCAGCAACAAAGTATTTAGCCGGGCATAATGATTTGTTGGCCGGTGTTGTTATCGGGTCGAATTACGATATTGGTACAATCAAAGGGACACAGGTTTTATTGGGGGATGTGAGTGATCCAAACGTAGCTTACCTATTACTTCGGGGGCTGAAGACGTTGGAATTACGGGTACAACGGCAAAATGAAACAGCCCATAAGATTGCTCATTTTTTGGCTGAACATCCAGCCATTCGACGGGTTTATTACCCCAGTTTACCCAGCCATCCAGATCACGCGACTGCGACGGCCCAGATGCGCGGCTTTGGGGGTGTCGTTAGTTTTGAACTCAATACCAATTTGGAGGGTACTGGCCGCTTTATCGATCAGGTCCAAATCCCGTACATTGGACCAAGTTTAGGTGGGGTAGAGAGTTTGATTGGGCAGATTGCGTTGACGAGTTACTACGAGCTTTCGAGTGAAGAACGAGCGGCTTTGGGTATCAGTGATAGCTTAGTGCGGTTGGCTGTGGGTATTGAGTCTGCTGATGACCTATTGGCTGATTTAATGCAAGCCCTCGATAAATCATTTAATACCCAAACATTGTTTCAGGCGTTTAGCGGTTCTGGGCAGACCAGCCCAATGGTTTTGTTTCGACGTTAGTACAGATTATTTTGATTATTTTTTGTGGATAAGTCATTTTACGATTACGATCATCAAAATTTTATATTTTGAAGGATGTAAATATGCACCATTTAGCACAACGCAATTGGGTTCCAGCCGACTCAGAAAATTATGTGCAAACCCTGGCGCAAAAGTATGCAGCGTCAGATGCTGATACCCTGGACCAAGAAATTAGCCGATTGATTTTAGAGAATCGAGCTATTCATGAACAGGATTGCTTTAATCTCAATCCAGCCACCAATGTTATGAATCCAAAAGCCGAGGCGGTACTTGCTCAAGGATTGGGTTCACGCCCCTCATTGGGATATCCCGGTGATAAATATGAGATGGGTCTAGAGGCCATTGAACAAATCGAGGTATTAGCTGCTGAATTAGTCTGTGAAATCTTTGAGGCGAAATATGCGGAAATACGGGTAGCTTCAGGGGCGATGGCGAATCTATATGCATTTATGGCAACCTGCCAACCCGGAGATACGATTATAGTATCCCCGGCCAGTATCGGGGGGCACGTTACCCATCAGGAGGCAGGTGCGGCTGGACTATATGGGCTGAGCATTCATGCAGCTCCAATTGACGCTGATAATTATACAATTGATGTTGATCAGCTTCGTCAGCAGGCGAGAGAGCTTAAGCCAAAGTTGATTACCGTTGGGGCTAGTTTAAACTTGTTCCCTCATCCCATATCTGCTATCCGAGAAATTGCAGATGAGGTAGGCGCTTATGTTTTATTTGATGCTGCTCATATGAGTGGGATGATTGCAGGTAAGGCTTGGCAACAACCGCTACAAGAAGGGACTCACTTAATGACTATGAGTACCTACAAGAGCTTAGGCGGTCCACCTTCGGGGCTAATTGTAACCAATGAAGCAGCTCTGGCTGAACGATTGGATGCCATTGCGTTTCCAGGATTGACGGCTAATTTTGATGCAGCCAAATCAGCCTCATTAGCCATTACCATGCTTGATTGGCGAGAGTATGGCCGCGCCTATGCCCAAGTCATGGCTGAAACAGCTAAGGCCTTGGCTACAGCTTTGGCTGAACAGGATATTCCGATCTTTGCCGCACAAAAAGGATTCACCACCTCCCATCAATTTGCTATAGAAGCAACGTCTTTTGGTGGTGGTCAAACGGCTTCTAAGTTATTACGCCAAGCTAACATTTTAGCGTGTGGCATTGGGTTACCGCTCCCACCTGTTGAAGGTGATCTTAACGGTTTACGTTTGGGGACACCTGAGATTGTCCGTTGGGGGATGACCGCAGATGATATGCCACGTTTAGCGGATTTGATTGCAAGGGTGTTGAAATGGAATACCACCGAAGGTGTGGTCAGTGAGGTTAGGGAGTTTCGGAACAAGTTTCGGGAGCTACATTTTATTCGTTCCTAAACCAACACAACTAAAATAAGAAGGCCGGAGGTGTATTCAATAACTTTGGCCTTCTTACGTCCCCTACAGTCAAATTTAGGTGACTAAGTTATCAGTAAGGTGATCGAGTCGGTTGATGTAACGTATCCCTAAACGACCACTGGAATGAAAATCGAGACGAGTGACAGCCGTATTGTTGTGATGATAGAAAAAGCGTGACTCTTCGGGCAGCCCTAGGATTAGGGCTTTTAGCAGTGAGTCGATAAATCCGCCGTGTGACACCATAGCAATTCGCTCATTGGCCCAGTCGTCGCTATGAGACCAACTAATTAGTTTTCGAGCTACCTTCATTGCCCGAGCGTGACAGCCTGGCCACTTTTCATACCCTTTATTCCACCAGCCTTCTTCGGTGACTTCCTCTGGCAAAATATAATCAGGGAATTCGGCTAAAATTTCTGAACGAGTCTTGCCTGAGTAGCCAACTGGCCCCTGTCCATCGTGGTGATCAAGAAAAATCCCGCCCTGCTCATGAATATCAACCCAAACCTCTGGAGCAAGCCCGATTGCCTCACTGATTGGTCTGGCAGTCTGCATTGCCCGCCACATTGCGCTACAATATAGCTTGGTAATACCAAACCCTCGCCGCACCTCACTATTCGTGCCTTCATTCGAATGCGTGGTTGCCCCACCTTCCGATGAACCATTGGCAACATAATCTGCAACAAGCTTAGCTTGCTCATGAGCAATTTCAGTCAAAAGAGGGTCCTGTACTCGATGGCGCATATCACTCAAGGCATTGTTTGTAGATTGCGCGTGACGAATAATGTAGAGTTCCATGATTCTCCTTGTTAATTAGGGGCGATTTGCACCCAATAAGAGATACGGGCTATCCCTTTGTGTTTGATACGCTTGTAACGTCGCTGAATACGAATATTTTTGCGATGTTTGTTGACTAGTTCAAGTGTATATTCGGCCAGGTCAATTTTATCTTCATCTTCAGGGGAAATCAAAATAAAGCCTGCCAAATGCTCATCTTGGTTTGACCGTAAGCGCCCGGTGGGATTCATCAAAAAGTAAAGATCGGTGGGGAGGGTAATGTGATAATCAACCTCGGCAATTAATCGGCCATGTTGTAGCAATGCCCCATGACCTTCAAGCGTGTCACCACTCATAAATCAATCACCTCCTTTATGGCCCACTGTCATAAATCATTAACGTTGAATTTTTTCTAGGTGATCCAGAGAGGTTTGTTTATCTGACTCAGATGCATTTTTTGATCGATCTTTAGTTGAGGACTCAGTCATAATATTTGGGGCTTTTTGGTTTGTTGCAATGTAGGGTTCGAGATCAAGTAACCGTCGATAAATGTAGCTACCCAACACACGGACGGAGGCAATCGTTGGGGCAGCAAGAAGTAGCCCCAAGGCCCCTCCCACACTAGCCCCCGCTACAATTCCAACAATAATAATCGCTGGCGATAAGCGTAGGCGGTAGCCAATAATTCGCGGGACAAGATAGTTTGTATCAACTTGCCACATAAAGAAGTAAAACCCAGCCACAACTAAAGCAAAGGCCCAGTTAGGTAAGGGGATGTAAGTTGACCCTTGTAAGTAAGCAAAGGCAATACCAATGGCCCCAGATAAACTGTAGCCCCAATTGGGAATAAGCTCAAGCAGACCCGCAAGAATCCCCAACAATAAGGCACTACGAATTCCCAAAAGGGCCGTAGCACAACCGATGATCACTGCAACAATCAAAGCTAAGGTAAGCTGACCAACAAAGTATGCTTTCCAAACTTTATCAAGTTCATAGCGCAAGGCTTGCATTTCTTCAACATATTCGGGAGGAAACCAACTATCGATCCAATCTGTAAAACGATTGGCATCAAGTAGCAAGTAGAACCCTACCACAAAAATAATGATAGCCCAGATAAAGCCGCCAGCAATCCCTACCGCTACGCCAGCTGCAATCGTAGCGAGCGGTGATACAGCTGCCTCTAGGCCACCTGTAAGTGGAGTAATAAACGTGCTCAAATTAAATGTGGTTTGACCAAGATTAATTTGGGAATCTCTTGCCTCATTTAATTGACGGACAATTTGTTCAACATCCACATCAAGGAGAGTAATCTGGTTGACCAAAATTGGTGTGAGCAAGGTAGGAATCAAGGCCAGTATTATCAGAAATGAAATGTACACAATCGCTGCAGCCATACCACGCTTTAGTGGGGTACGGTCGGTTACAATATTGACCACGGGATTAAGTAGATAGGCAAAAATAACAGCAACGACAAGCGGAGCGAGAACAATGCTAAATCGCCAAATTGCCAACCCCAGACCAATAAGACAAATTATAAATACCACCCATTTTGTGGCCGGAGTCCACTTTGGCGGAAAAGATTGATTAACTGTCAAGAAAATCTCCCATAAATAAAGAGATACCATTGCTAGTATCTCTAAATGTTTTCAGCAATATTATAAGTTTTACAGAACCCGCGTCAAACGTCAAGGCTTATTTGATAAATCTCACTTCATCAGGGGGCCAATATGAAAACCACGCTCGTCCAACAACATCTTTGAGTGGGACGGTTCCAAAGGTTCGTGAGTCATTTGAAAAATCACGATTATCGCCTAAGACAAAAATATGGAGAGGGGGAACAGTAGTGGGGCCGAATGACCCTGTTGTTGCGTGGGATAGGTAAGGTTCGGCGATAGGCTGTCCATTAACAAAAACTTGCCCATTTTGAATAATCACTTCATCACCAGGTAAGCCAATGACTCGTTTTATGAGCAATTCATTGCTTTGTGTTTGTAAGCGAATAACAACAACATCACTCTGTGCGGGTCCATCAAAGCCTAGATATTGTCGAAAGAGGGGGTTATAGGATAGCTTCTCAACGATTAGCCGTTGATCTGTATGTAGATTTGGCTCCATACTTTGACCATAAACACGGGTTGCTTGAGCCAAGAATAGATTGATGAGTAGGGCAATTAGAACTGCTGGAACAATTGTTTCCAGCAGTTCTCGTGTTAAATGGAGCACTTGCTTCCATAAAGATCGTTTTGGAGGAGGCTCTGGCTCCCAATAGTAGTAATCTTCAGGTTGATATTGCCCTGGATACATCAAACCCTCATCACTTACAGCGTTTTTTATCGTCGATCTCGATTGCCACCACCACGGCGGTCATTGCCACCACGGCGATCATTTCCGCCGCCTCGACGATCATTTCCCCCTCGGCGACCACCACCGCCCCCTCGACGACCGCCACCGCTTGGCTTGCGATCACGCTCACGAGCTTCTTCCAACGTCCAGCCCTCTAAAACGGCTTGGCGGGAAAGACGAATTTTGCCATCGTTATCGATGTTGGTCACCATAACCATGATTTCGTCACCCAATTGTACCACATCTTCTACGGAAGGTACACGATAGTCGGCTAGTTGTGAGATGGGAACAAGTCCATCTACATTGGGCAGAATTTCTACGAAAGCACCAAAATCTGCAATCCGAACAACCTTACCTGTATAAATTCGTCCCATTTGGGCTTCTTCGGTCAGGGCTTCGACATGAGCAAAGGCCGCATCGCCAGAAACTTGATCAGCTGCGGCAATGTAGACTGTCCCATCATCATCAATGTCAATTTTTGCCCCGGTTTCATCTTGAATAGCCCGAATAGTTTTTCCGCCTGGTCCGATAATTTTTCCGATTTTGTCAGGATCAATCTGGATGGTACGAATCGCTGGGGCGTATTGTGAGTAGCCTTCTCGGGTTTCAGGCAGAATTTCATCCATCTTGCCCAGGATATGCATTCGACCATCTTTCGCTTGAGCCAAAGCCTGTTCCATGACATCCCAGTTGAGACCGCTGATTTTTATATCCATTTGTAGCGCCGTAATACCTTCGGAGGTTCCTGCCACTTTGAAGTCCATATCGCCCAAAGCATCCTCAATGCCCAAAATGTCGGTAAGAACCGCAAATTGATCGCCTTGTTGGATCAATCCCATGGCTACCCCAGCAACTGGGGCTTTAATTGGCACACCGGCATCCATCAAACTTAGGCTACTGCCGCAGACACTCGCCATCGAGGTAGAGCCGTTGGAGCTGAGAACCTCAGAAACCAGACGAAGGGTGTATGGGAAATCGTCAAACTCGGGAAGAACAGGGACGAGCGCGCGCTCGGCCAAGGCCCCGTGACCAATGGCCCGTCGGCCTGGTGAACCAACGCGGCCAGTTTCACCTACAGAAAATGGGGGGAAGTTGTAATGGTGAATGTAACGCTTGATTTCTCGTGGGCCAAGGGTATCCAAGCGCTGTTCATCACGCGGTGTACCCAAGGTCGTAATCGTTAACACCTGAGTTTCACCACGGGTGAAGAGGCCAGAGCCGTGGGTGCGGGGTAAAAGACCGGTGTCACCCCAAATATCGCGCACCGTTTTTGTATCACGACCATCCGTGCGAATATTCTCATTGAGAATTCTATCCCGCATTGCCTTTTTTACGGCTGCATTAAAGGTAGTGTCTACATCCCCTATTTCAACAGTTTCATCTTCTGCAAAATGTGCCTTCACCTCATCGCGTACTGCATTGAGGGCATCATCCCGTTCCTGTTTCGTGCCTTCGTGGGCTAAGGCTACCGCAACTTTATCTCCAAGCCACTCGTTTACTTTCCCAACCGTCTCTTCATCGGGTAGATCAACGACAAGTTCCCGTTTGGGTTTCCCAACCTGCTCTCGCATCTCTTTCTGAGCTCGAATAATATCCTGAATTGATTCGTGTGCTAGTTTGAGAGCCGCTAACATTTGATCTTCTGGAACTTCATCTGCCCCAGCTTCAACCATCAGAATGGCATCCTCGGTGCCCGCAATCCGTAAATCTAATTCACTATCAGGCATTTCTTCCGTTGAAGGATTAACCAGGAACTCTCCATCCTTCAAGCCAATGCGTACTGCACCCACTGGACCAGCCCAAGGAATATCTGAAATGGTCAAGGCTGCACTGGCGCTGTTGATCCCCATGATGTCCAGATAAGTTTCTCCATCGGAAGAAAGGGTGGTGATAATAACTTGGACTTCATTACGAGAATTCTTGTCAAAAAGCGGGCGTAGGGGACGATCTGTTAACCGTGCCATTAAAATGGCATCTTCACCAGGGCGGCCTTCGCGCCGAAAGAAACTCCCGGGAATACGCCCTGCAGCATACAACTTTTCTTCAAATTCAACACTTAATGGAAAAAAGTCTAGCCCTTCTCGGACTGACTTTGAGGCAGTGGCTGTGGTGAGTAACACACATTCACCCGATTTTGTGACAACCGCGCCACCTGCTTGGCCTGCAAGTAGGTTAGTTTCAAACACAACCTCTTGCCCGCCTAATTGGGCCGTAAAACGACGTACTTCTGGTTTCGACATAATAAAAATGCTCCTTAAGGATGTTGGACCCTCATGGAGACCAGGAACTGGAGAAAAGGACAGAGACAAATGCTTTAACTCAGTCGCTTTCGCCAATACCTGCGCTCCTAGCGAGGGTATCTTAGTTTTTTATGAACTTTGTCTCGTTCAGTCCTAACTAAATTAGCACCTAAAAATTTAGGATGTAATGAGTTAGGTTTAATAAAAATAAACGAGTAGAAGTTTACCCCCTACTCGTCTTTACTACCTATAATTAGTTTTGAATTTTACGGTTGACGGTTTTTACAAATTGTAGAGTATGCGTAAGCATCCAACCAAACCAATCTATTTACGCAAGCCAAGCCGTTTAATTAATTCTTGATATCGCTCTGGATGCCGATTTCTAAGATACTCTTGATGATGACGACGTTGCCCCACCAATTTCAACAGACCTCGACGAGAGCTGTTATCCTGTTTATGCTGCTTCAAATGATCTTGTAACTGATTGATGCGTGCAGTTAAAATTGCAATTTGGACATCCGACGACCCCGTATCATTTTCGTTGATACGATACTCTTCTATAATTTTCTGTTTTTCTTCTAGTGAAAGTGACATCAATAACTCCTAAATGTGTCGGGCAATGAACCGATGTCAGTCAGGTTCAAGCCCCTAATAAATCTAAATAAAACCTGCTATTTTTTGACAACATCGGACATTATAACACTGTCCGTTTAAGACAGCAAAACCACTAACTTGCAATCATTATTGTGAGTATTAATTATGTTTCGATCTTAAATCTTACGGAAACTTTATTGTTCTTCAATTTGATTATCGGAAATACCTTAACTTATGCTAAAATAGAATTGAAACAGTTCTATTCTAAGAGTAATAGAGGAGGGCAGCGTGGCAACCTATAATAGAGCCCACATGCGCAATTGGCTAACAGATTTTTTTGAAGATGAAGATGATCTGGGCTACTTTGCAGATGATAATTTTCCAGACGTGTATGCGCAATTTACAGATGATACGGATACAAAAAAGAAAGCTCATCTGATTACAAAGTATTGCGAGACAAATAACGCTTTTGATCAACTGATCTCACTACTTGAACAAGATTACCCCGATCGATTTTCTGCGTTCCCCCCACCTACACCCACAGAAAGTGATACTGCCCCAACAACCAAGGCCCAAAAGCCAGATAGTTCAAGTTCGTCTCTCGGCATTACAATGGATCTCAGTGACCTGCCTGACTCCCCACCTAATACGACGAGTAATTCGGATAGTGAGTCAGTCAAAGCGCGGGCTGGGGCAACTACATCATCTGCCTCTGTCGCAAATTCGTCTGGGGGGAGTAAAGATGTGTTCATCAGCTATGCCCAAGATGCCAATGCCTTTGTTGATGAGTTATATCAAAATATTGAGGGCAGTGGTCTCAATGCTTGGCTGGATAAAAAACAACTTTCTGGCGGAGAACGTCAGTTACAGGCGATTGCGGAGGGCATTAGAGATTGTAAGGTTTTTGTACCTGTCCTCTCACCTGGGATGGATAGTTCTGACAAAGTAACCGATGAAACTGATTTAGCCCGTCGTTATGAAAAACAAATTTTACCCGTTTTGTGGCAAACGGCTGAAATACCAATTGCCATGGAGTTGGCTTTGGCTGGCCGAAAGCATATTGATTTTGAAAAGAATGCCAGTACTCAAAGCTATTCGGATTTGAACAGTATTTTGATTGGTTTAGTGGCGAATGAAAATCTTGATGATATTCTCCAGGATAAAGCCACGGTGCAGGAAGCAATTGTCCCGGCTATTGAGGCTGAGCCCGAACCAACCTCAGGACGTAGCGGGGGCTTGCGTCGCTCCGGCGGCCTAAAGAGCAGAAAGAGCAAGAACGCCAATCCCATTGCTTTGGGCGGAGAAGTCATCTCAAGTGTGGTTACGACCTTCGACTTAGACCGCGAGGATAAACTTTGGGTTAATGGTCAGTTAAAGTGGTTGTTTGAGGCGTCAGACCACACCTTAAAGATTAATGATGGCCAAACGAGTGAGGATATGCCAGTTCCGGGTGAGATACCAGAATCTGCTGAGAAACTGTCTGCTTACAATAATGGTCGATTAACCAATATTAATCATGCGATTGGGCAGAGCAGAACAATCCGTGAATATCTTGACTTAATTGAACGTGATCTTCGGGTTTTAAGCCCACTTGTCACTGAAGCCGCAAATCTAGGTGGGGCAAAGACAGACACTGCCCTTCAATATAAAATACGAAGCAGCCGAATTTCCATCGTTGATCGGATGCGTCACATCGCAGGCGGAATGGAGTTAGCCTATGGTGTGCGCTTAACTGCCCCAGATGATCTGAAAGACTTTTTAGAGCAGGAGCGGTAGATTATGGCCAAGCGAACGCTATCTCGAGGATCGGGTGGATCCGAAAAAAAGAAAAGTGGCCCTGTTGCCTTGCTCATTCCGCTCATCGGGGCGATTGTCACCCCACTTGAATTAGCTCAATCTGATGAAGATCAAATCAAAGAAGAATTAAGCTGGCTTCTACACGCGGCCAATCATGTTCTTGAAGCTGCAGAGCAAATTAAACAAGGGGCTACCTTCGCCTCAATGGAAAATACTGTTGATGTGCCCATTCCATCTCACGCCCAACAAACTGTTTCCCAAGCAAACAATCAAATTTTGACCGACATTTCTCGATTATCAGATAAATTTGTGGATACGATGGAAGAGTATGTTCAGTATGAGTTGAGCGGTAGTCTAAAATCAACGCTACGGATTATTGAGAGGACTCATTTGAAGAACTTGGGACGACTATTGGCCCGAGCCGCTTCCTTCGGAGATGAAGCCGCAGCTGATCAAGTATTGCAAAATGAGCTTAAAGATGAACGGATTGATATTTCTAAAAAATTGGACGAACTGGCTCAGAGCCTGAATGATGTTTATGGGGTTTTGATTACAGCCCCAGATCAATTAGTTGCCCATTTGGAAGATCGGACACTTGAGACATCGCCGATTGCTGTTGGTGGTTTGGTTCAGTCTCAGGTCGTCCCCACATTTGATTTAGACCAAGATAGCCAGGATTGGATCAATGAGGAGCTAAATTGGTTATTTAGTGCGGCTGACAACTTATTGGAAATTTATAAAAAATCTTTGGCAGAGAACACTATTGATCGAAGCCAGCCTATACCAGTGCCTGTCCCGCCTGATGCTGAAGTGACCGCGCCTGATGATGAGCGAAATTATTTGTTGAGTAGTATCGAGCATATTGAATTGAAGTCATACGACTCTCTACTCAAATATGTGCAGAATGAGTGGCAAAGGGCATTGAAAAGCCAATTACGCGTTATGAATATTCATCTGAATAATCTTGAACTGTGGCAAAAGCATGCATCTGATCTCGGGGCGGCAGCGAAGACAGAGACCGGATTACAATACAAAATTGAGCAATCCCGGGTGAAGATTATTGAACCCATTCAGGGAATGGCTGCTACAATTAATGAAGCTTACGGCATTTTAGTAACAACCCCACAGCAACTGGCTGATATGTTGGATGCATAAATCCTTGATAAATTTGTGATGAACTCAAGCCAATCCGCTTCGTCAAACCCCGTCGCCTTTTTTAGTTATTTGATTGCTACATTGTTGCCTGATTTTCAATTAGATCAGGCCTCGGAAAATCAGGTCAGGGAAGAATTGCTTTGGTTGGGCTATGCTACGGAAAATTTCCGTGAACTCTTTTTAGACTATCAGCAACAGGTTGCTAAAAATATTACAGCCCAATGGATAAAAGACCAGAAAGCTGAGTTGAGACGGGCGTATTTGGGATCAAATCCGAGCCGTGATCAGCGAAGAGCTGTGGGTGATTATGTCCGGGAACAAATCAAGCGGGTGGAACAGCAAACGAAAGTGGCGCTTTGGACTACAATTGCTGAACAAAGCCACCCCGTGAGCCACGCACTTCCCTCAACCATCCAAACAGGGCAGGCCAATAACCAAATGGTTGCTACAGATGCGGCAAGTGAGATTGTTTTAGAATTTGATGATCGGTTGCGAAGACGCGAACAGCCCTTTGACCATGAGCTAAAACTTCTTGAATTGAATTTAGCAAGATATTCAGCTGCGAGAAAGACTGCTGCTGAACTGGGGACCGAAGCCAATGTAAATTCTGGTCTTCACGCTGATTTTCGAGTGACTCGGATTGGACTCCTTGAAGCACTTCAAAAAATTGCTGAAATTGTCAATCCGCTTTACGGTGTTAACATAACTGTCCCAACCCTATTGTTAGACTTGATATAGATTACCCATTACCCGTTCAACGAGAAAGGATAAGATTATGACATCATCAAACTTTGCCCCCTTTGTTGATCGAATGCAAGCAGAAGAGTTACCCGCTGTAGCGATTAAAACATTTGAACACTATTACAACCAATTGGCTGAAGGGCACACAGGCTTTATCCCTGAAGCAGAGATTAACCCCGTTGTTAGCCTACCTGATGCGGAAACGTTGCCCTCCCATCTGACCAAGGTGGGACAAGCTGTGCTCACAAAAACCGTGTTTCTCAAACTGAATGGTGGCTTGGGCACCAGTATGGGCCTCGACAAAGCAAAGTCTTTGCTGCCTGTAAAAGATGGCCTCTCCTTTTTAGATATCATTGCCCAGCACGCCCAAGCCGCCAAGGTACGCCTACTTCTAATGAATAGCTTTGTCACCCGTGACGATTCCTTGGCTGCCTTAAAAAGTTATCCTGATTTGTGGGGGGATATCCCTCTAGACTTTGTTCAGCACAAAGTCCCAAAAATCAAACAAAGTGATCTAAGCCCAGCCACCTGGTCTCAGAATCCTGATTTAGAATGGTGCCCACCGGGGCACGGCGATATTTACACGGCCTTGGTCACCAGTGGGATGCTCGACACTCTACTCGCCGCTGGCTATGAGTATGCCTTTGTCTCGAACGCCGACAATCTGGGTGCAATCATTAACCCCACGATTTTGGGTTACTTCGCTGAAAATAACATTCCCTTTATGATGGAAGTGGCTGACCGAACCAAGGCCGACTCAAAAGGGGGACATCTGGCCCAACGACTGGATGGGCAGTTGATTCTGCGAGAGGTAGCCCAATGCCCCGAAGATGACTTACCCCAATTCCAGAACATTTCGCGGCACAAATATTTTAATACCAACAACTTGTGGCTTAATCTGCCCACCTTGAAACAGGTGTTGGTGGAAAATGACAATGTCATGCGTTTGCCGATGATCCGCAACGCTAAAGCAATTGATCCACGTGATAAAGACTCCACCCCAGTTTATCAACTCGAAACTGCCATGGGTTCTGCCATTGCCGTGTTCCCTGGCTCTCAGGCCATTCGTGTTCCCCGCACCCGATTCGTGCCCGTCAAGAAAACAAACGACCTCCTTGTTTTACGATCCGATGTTTATCTGTTGAATGACCCCAGCCAGGGTATCATCCGCAACCCGGCCCGGACGGGTGAGTTACCTTTGGTCGATTTGGACCCAGACTACTTCAAGCTGGTCAGTGATCTGAATGCTCGCTTTCCTGCTGGTGCCCCTTCACTTTTGGATTGTCAATCCTTACAGGTCAAAGGAGATGTGAAGTTTGGCCATAACGTGATTTGCAAAGGGGCTGTGACACTGACGAATGAAAATTCCGAGCAACGAGTTATTGAAGATGAGGTTGTTATCGAGTAACAAGGTCGCAAGTCGCAAGGTAGCAGGGAGAAATTTTTGTTACCTTGCGACCCTGTTACTTTACGACCTTGTCATCGATAGACAAACATGATTCGGTTTATTATTCGTCGGCTTTTCTTTACCCTCCTATCCCTCTTTCTCCTATCTGTCATAATTTTTCTGGTGTCCGAAGCCTCTCCGGTTAATGTTGCGACCAACGTTTTGGGCGACAACGTCACCAATGAGCAAATCGCTGCCTTTAATGCCCAATACGGTCTGGACCAACCCGTTCTGACTCGTTATCTACGTTGGCTGAGGGGAAGTCATCGTGAAGCTGAAGCCTTAATCGGCCAACCGATCACCCGTACTTTTGAAACAAACACCCGTCGCTACCGCTGGTGGATTGTAGATGAGGATGGCACCCTGTTTCAAAATGTGAACTACGATGGCGAAACGATGATTCGGCTGGAGCGGCAAGCCGATGGTACTTTGGTAGAGGTGTCTGCCGCAGCGGATGTGTGGCAGCTAGATGACCGAGGCCGCTCGATTTATTGGGGGATTGATCGAGATAATCGGGCGGCGATGTGGGTGCAGGGTGATGCGTCGGAAAAATTGCTCCGCACGGAGGTCGGCTGGGCGGCTGTAGCGGGGGCACCCCAAGCCTTTATTCCACTCAAATATGGTATCTGGCGCGGCGATCCCGGCAACTCCTTCAAAAACTCTGTCTCGATTGGTGTGGTTCTCCAGCGGCGTTTGCGTAACTCCTTATGGTTGGCGCTATTGTCCTTTGGTCTGATTATGCCGGTGGCCCTCAGTCTCGGCTTGATCGCCGGGCTCTATCAATCCTCCCGCCTTGACCGGTTTCTTAGCGTCACCAGCTTAATTGCAGCCTCTACTCCGGAATTTGTGAGCGGTATTTTTCTGGGTATGATTTTTTCAGTTTGGCTTGGCTGGTTGCCAGGGGCGGTCGTCTTGCGCGACGATGCCTCCCTTTTTACCAAACCAGAACAACTGGTCCTGCCGATCTTGACTTTAATGTTTGTTCAGTTAGGCTATCTTTTGCGGATCACCCGAGCCAGCTTGATTGATGTCTTGCAGGAAAACTACATTCGCACAGCCATTTTGAAGGGGGTATCCCCAGCCCGCATCTTGTTCAAGCACGCCCTAAAAAATGCCTTATTCGCGCCGATTACAGTAATGACCCTGCACATCACCACCTTCATCGGCAATGTTGTCATCATCGAAATGATTTTCGGCTTTCCGGGGGTGGGCCGTTATATGCTGGAATCGACCATCTCCAACGATGTGTTTGCGATGGAGGCGATTGCCCTGGTACTCGTGATTATTGCCAGCTTGAGTCAATTTGTGGCCGATCTGCTTTATGTGTATCTCAATCCGCGGATTCGGTATGTTTAGGGCGAGTAAATGGTAAATAGTAATTGGTAATTAGCTCGTGTGTGTAATTTGGAATTCATTACAAAATGTATTTAAATTGATACGTGTCTAAAAAATGATTTACGCATCACATATTACGTATCCAATAATTACGATTTACTAATTACTAATTACTGTTGGTTCAACAACTTTGAATGAAATTCTTAGCTAGTCATAAAGACTTTTTGTTAGGAGATGAACAACAATGCGTTCTTTTATTTCAAATCGAGTTCAACAAATCCCCCCCTCCGGCATCCGCCGCTTTTTCGACATCGCCGCCACGATGGATGATGTCATTTCTTTGGGCATCGGCGAGCCTGATTTTGTCACGCCAGAGGCAATTCTGGAGGCCGGCGTGTCTTCACTACGGGCGGGCAATACCAAATACACCTCCAACAACGGCACCATCGAGCTACGGAGTGCGATCGCCAAGCATCTGAATAAACTTTATGAGGTGGAGTACGATCCCGGTTTGGAGATCTTGGTCACCGTCGGAGTCTCGGAAGCACAATATCTGGCCCTGACCGCAATCATCAATCCGGGTGATGAGGTCATCGTGCCCCAACCCTGCTTTGTCTCCTATGCGGCAGAGGTTAGTCTGGCCGGGGGCACCCCCGTGCCGATTGCTACGCGGGTCGAAAACAACTTTCAGGTGACCGCCGAAGAGATTGAGAACGCGATCACCCGTAACACCAAAGCCCTCCTGATCGGCTACCCCAGCAATCCTACTGGCGCTGTACTGGAGCGCGAAACGCTCGAAGCAATCGCCAAGGTGGTGAAAAAGCACGATATCTTGGTCATCTCAGATGAGATTTATGATCGCTTGATTTACGATACCGAGCATGTTTGCGTGGCTTCATTGCCGGGGATGTGGGAGCGGACTATTTTACTCGGCGGTTTCTCCAAAGCTTATGCCATGACCGGCTGGCGTTTGGGCTACGCCGCCGCCCCCACCGAAATTTTGGGCGCGATGAAAAAGATTCATCAATACACCGTCATGTCTGCCCCGACCACTGCTCAAGATGCAGCGATGGTGGCCTTAGAAACGGGTGAAGAGGCCGTAGAATATATGCGGCAAAAGTATGATCGTCGTCGCCGCTTGATTGTGGATGGCTTTAATGCGATGGGCTTGAAATGCTTTGAACCCAAAGGGGCTTTCTACGCCTTCCCCTCCGTCCGAGGCTCTGGCATGGACGACGCCGAGTTCGCCGAGCGGTTGCTCGACGAAGAGCGTGTCGCCGTCATCCCCGGTCGCGCCTTCGGCATCGGCGGCGCTGGCTATGTCCGCTGCTCCTACGCCACCGCCTATGACAAAATTGAGCAGGCCTTAGATCGAATGGCGAATTTTGTCCGGCGGATTGGGTGAGGACAACTTCTTTTAATTGCCCATTATAAGTGTTTTTATTTTTTGTTAGATGTAACAGAGTTTGTATGAGCTTCAGATAGTAGTTTACTAGTGAACCTAACTTACTTTTATTTGTATAGAATTATTGGGATTAGTGATTATAAGAAAATAACTTTGTTATGGGAGGGTTATGAATATATTAGGTGATTCTGTTCAGCTAAAAAAATTCTTGCAAAATTTAGATCAAAGGAAGCTTGTTGATCTATGTTCTGATATATTAGTGACTCTAGGGCATAATAATATAAGAATTACGGATGGCCCTGGGGATGGTCAACGGGATATTTATTCTGAAGATCCCCTTGGAAATGGATATTTAACACAATCAAAGTTTCACGCAAATATCTCTCAAACAGTCTCTTCCAAAGAATTAGGAGAAGTCGTTTTGGGAATGGTTAAACATGGATATAAACGGGGGTGTTTTGTTACAAATGCTAAAATATCACCTCAGGCAAAACGAGAATGTCTTAATGACTATCCAGGCTATTCAATTGACTATCTTGACGGGCGTGAAATTGTAAAGAAGGTTTTTGAGAGCCTAATCTTGAAGGCCATTTGGTATGATGGGGACTCTATCGATCAAATTTCCTATGAGGTAATTGTCCCACTTTTAGTTCGTGATTTAGTCATTGATAAATTGATACACATCTTTGAGTCGCAAAGTGAAAATGCCTTTGAAGGAGAAGATATAGATATCAATGATACCCATGTTCGTACATATTTTCAGCGTAAGTTACTTTATACAACAGTTTTTGAACCATATAGTCTACCAAAGGTCCGAACTTCGAGTGATCAGCAAATATATTACGGTTTTCATGTTGAAGTAACTTTGACTGGGACTAATCTTCTGAAAAATTTATCCGATGTTGTTCTTCAAGTTGGAAAACAAATTATTGATCGCATCCAAAGGTTGTATGGAGAAAGAAAACAACATGTTGCTATTCGCATCGGAAATACTTACCTAAAGCCATTAGGTGGTCAAAGTAGAAATGAACGGATTGATTTGGATTATCCTCCGTTTACACTGGTATTACATGGCGATGACATTGCATTTGAATGGGATTGGTTATTGCCAAGTCAAAATTCCGGATTAATAGTACCGAACACTATTAGAGGTTCACAAGGAAATGATCTATGTTTTTATGATCCTATACAAAATAGTGCCATAAAGTTCACAATAATCGGAGCCCCAGATCAATCACAACGATGGATGTTAAAAGAGCTATATGACTATAAAATGCGATGGTGGACACGTTCTCTTTTTCTGTTAGTTCCTAAAATACTACAAGGTTCCCTCTTTGAAATTAATGATTTGCCTTGGGATGCAATGAATCTTCATCATCCTAATTACCTGTTTGATTGGAATAGCGACCAATATTTCTGTTTATGGATCCATCCTAAATATATGTCACCTATGCTAACACCCAACATACTGATGGATGAATATCCAGATAGTGATGAAAATGATTTGCTTTTTTTCACCGATGAAGAACCAGAAAGCGTGAAGAGCCTCTTCAAAGATATTGAAAAGACAATTACAGATATTGGTGGCTCTAAGGTGACTCCAGAAAAGGCTAGACACATGGTTGCGGTGATGGATGAGGATCCTTTTCCGATTTTTGAGGATATTGAATATCCAGTATCCTATTTTTTCACAACAGGATACCAGGATATTCCATCACCTGTAGATCCTAGAAAAAGGGTGATTGAAATAATGATCTGTTGGTTTTTAGAACCATTGGACAATACAAAAGCCTCAAATGAAAATCAGATTGAAACATTAGAATATGACATAAAAAGCCTTATTCAAAATATTACTAATGAACAAGGCTTGCCCTTTTATACAGATATGAGACTTTTTTCTAGTGAACTGAATTCATATATCTGTATAATCTTAGAGTTACGCTTTAATGGTTTTGTAGGATTTGAGAGAACTGATGAAGTCCTAATCAATGTGAAAAATTTAGCGACACCCTTAATTGATGAAGTGGAAAATCAATTGATAGATAAATTTGATAATATAGCTCGGGCTACAGGAAAGTATCTACAGAATGAACTGTATTTAGACTTTGTGTTAAATCAGGCTGACTGATAAATTTATCTATAAAATGATTGTTACTTGTTTGTCATACTCTCTACCGCTCAACTCCCAGCGGCTTCCTCCGCCCTGCCTTGGCCGTCTTCTTTGTCGAAGGTGTTGGCCTAAACTGACTTCTGGCCCAGCCGCGCCATTGATAGCGGGCATCCCACAAGCCCTGTAACCCCACATAGCCAAAGGCGAAGGCGTACATGAGAATGAAGGGGACGGCGAATTGGTTGCCATTGGTCATGGCAAAGCCAGCCCCGATGAGCGAGTAGAGGCTCAAGGCCAATTCTCCAATCACTAACCAATCGAGCGGCAGTTTATAAGCGCTTTGTTGCCAATGATCTTTAGCCGTGATGATGTTGAATTTTGGGGTGCGGCGGAACACGTTCTCTTTGCCCAGGATGGCTTCGACAAAGGCTTTGGTGTTGCTTAAGGCAATGCCGCTACCCAGCAAAATGAGCATTGGCATTGCGCGATAGCGATGCAGCCAGCCTTTTCGGGACAGTGAAAGTTGGGCTACGGCAAACAGAATCGGGGGACCAAAGCTAAGCAAACTGAGATAGACTAGCGGATAACTGGCCTCATTTAGCCCACCAGTGATCATCAAGTAGGGGATGATCAGAGCAAGAATGGTCATTAGGGGGTGTAGAGTATAGCTGCTCAAGTGGATTAAGGCTTGCACTTTGACCCACGGCCCAAAATCGGAGTGAAGGACTCGCCAGCCCAACTTCTTCAGACATTGAATCGAGCCTTTGGCCCAGCGAAACTGCTGACGTTTGTAGGCGGCCAACTGGGGAGGAATTTCCGCCGGGGCAACCACATCGGGCAGGTAAAGATGCTGCCAGCCGACCAACTGCGCCCGATAGCTCAGATCAAAATCCTCCGAAATTGTGTCATCTTGCCACCCCCCCGCACTCTCAATACAAGCTCGTCGCCAAACGCCCGCCGTGCCATTGAAGTTCATCATCAACCCACTGCGGTTTCGGGCGGTCTGCTCAATGACAAAATGACCATCTAGTGCCAAAGCCTGGGCGGCGGTTAGCAATGAGTAATCTCGATTCAGATGTCCCCAGCGGGCTTGGACAAAACCCAGTTTGGGGTTTGTAGCGAAGTGAGGAATGGTGTGATAGAGAAAGTCGGGCGTTGGTAAGAAATCGGCATCAAAAATGGCAATAAGTTCGCCGGTGGCCTGGGGGGTTGCCTCACGTAACGCGCCTGCCTTGAATCCTGGCCGTACCTGACGATGGATCAACTCGATATTGATACCAGCCTGATGATAGTGATCCACACAGGCTTGGGCCAACTCTGTGGTTTCGTCGGTTGAGTCATCCAACACTTGAATTTGTAGTAGATGTTTGGGGTATTTGACCTGAATGGTGGCTTCAATCAGCCGTTCTACCACCAGCGCCTCATTAAATATCGGCAGTTGGATGGTGACAGTTGGTAAGTTATCTTCATTTTTTTCGATGTCATTTGCGGTTAAGGTTTGATGTTGCAATGACTTTGGTCGATGACGCAAAAACAAAACGGTCATAACTAACGCGTTAAATGCGTAGATTGATAAAAGTAACGATGTTACCGTATAAACAAGTGTGAGCGTGGACAATGTTTTAGCCCCCTTACAAAAAAAATCTCAGTATCTCCAAGGTTGCCTTGCGTCCGCATCTGTGCGGCATTGCTTTATGCAAGCTGGATATACTGAGGCCCATTTGATTCTTTGGCCTGACACGCGGTTGCCCCAACGTGCCCACATTCCCGACTGGGGGGTCGTCTTTTCCTTATATATAAAGTTGGAAAAGCAGAATGTGAGCGAAAAGTATAACACGGTGAACAAATTCAGAAAAAATGTCATGATAAAAAAATATAAACACCAAATCAAAGCAAAGGATACGGAAAGAAACAAATGAGAGATTGAGCATATTTACCCATTCTGCCAAGTTTTCATTCTTTCCACACTGCTAAATACTATTCATATCTAAAATTTACCTTCACCAAAACCCATATTGCCTCAGCCTTCAGAATATGATTTAATAGAAGGTGGAGAGAGTCATATGTTCCCTGAGGATGGGGCACTGATCGAAGCCCGGACCAAAATGGTCCAAGAGCAGCTGATTGCCCGTAAAATAAAAGATCCACGTGTGCTGGAGGTGATGCGGCGCGTGCCCCGTCATCTGTTTGTGGATCAGCATTCAAAAGATGCTGCTTATCATGATGGTGCCTTGCCCATCGGCTATCGACAAACCATTTCACAGCCCTACATTGTGGCCTATATGACCCAAGCCTTGATGCTTCCGGCTGATGGACAATGCAATGTTTTGGAAATTGGTACCGGCTCTGGTTATCAAGCCGCGATCTTGAGTCAGCTGGTTCAAACTGTCTATACCGTTGAACGAATTCCTCCTCTAGCCGATCGAGCCCGCAAAATTTTTGATTTATTGGGAATTAATAACATTCAAATTAAGGTGAGTGATGGGGGATATGGCTGGGCAGACCATGCGCCCTATGACGGCATCTTAACCACAGCAGCAGCCCCAGATATTCCTAGGCCGTTGTTGTCTCAATTAAAGGAAGGGGCCAGACTAATTGCCCCGGTTGGTCCCAGAGATCGACAAACCTTGATAGAGGTATGTCACCAGTCTAACAAATTTGTCAGGCGAAACCTTATGGGCGTGGCCTTCGTCCCACTGATAGGTGAGCATGGCTGGACGGAGAAGACTTAGAGCACAGTATATCCGACTGAAATAACAGTGAATGGTAAATAGTAATTGGTAATTCAACTTGAGCCATAAATTGCTATTTACTATTTACCAATTACTAACGTATGGAAAACTTCAACCAACTCCTAAATGAATACATCCAACGGGCGGGCATTAGCGATAGTGAATTGGCTCGTACGATTGGAGTCAGTCGACAGACGATCTTTCGCTGGCGGGAAGGACTGACCAGTCGGCCCCGTCATCGAGACGATGTGCTGGTCATCGCAAAGAAGCTACGCTTGACTCCTGAAGAGCGCGATAAACTTTTGTTGACCGCTGGATTTCGGCCCGAGGCAGTTGAAGATCTTTTGCCCCAATCCTCAGATGAAGGCGATGCTGCTCCCCCCGAATCAGCAGATATTGATAGATCTGATGAGCCTGAGGCTGGCGTGGCAACGGTTGAGGTAGAAGCCCCGACGCTCTCGACGCCTGTCCCGGCGACACAACACGCTGAGCCTGAGCCGATTATCCAATCACAGCCCAAAGAAATAAGACGTGTCATCAATCAGCCCCTTGTGGTTGGCGGTCTTATCGGGGTTGTTATTCTTGCAACTGTTATATTTGGCGGCCTATGGACGGATAATCCCCCTCCACCTACCCCTATCCCCACCCAGCGTGAAGTGATCTTGATCCCTCGTTTTGTTAGCTCTGCCGAAAATCCAATTGATGATACCCTCAATGAGCAAGTGGCCGAACAGTTGCAGAGTGAATTGGCCGAATTTGAATGGCTGGATGCGGAGATTGATACCTGGGCTGAGCCGATTGGTCTTCAGGAGGATGCCTTGCAGCTCGGCCAAAGCCGAGGCGCAACGTTGGTGATGTACGGTGCCCAGGATGATACCGGACAAATTGTCATTGAATTTGCCCAGCCAGCAGCCCCTGAAACTTTTGCTAATCCAACACTCCGCCAACATATCGTTCAGGCTCAGGGAGTCACCGTGGATGATGAACAATTTGTGGCGCAATTGAGTGCCTTAAGTTTGATTGGCTTGGGACAACGGCTTTTGCATCAGAAGCAGCCAGATCAGGCAATTTCGTTATTCAACGAGGTTAATGACAGTATAATGGATGACCTGACCTTGAATAATAAATCACACGCCCTCAATCAATTTCATTTGGGAATCGCTCATCAAAGCGCGACTCCCCCCGCCTTGAATCAGGCCATTGCTGCCTACGATGACGCGATTAAATTGTGGCCGGAGATGGTATCCTCACGGCTGAATCGAAGCGCGGCCTACACCGCTCGGAATCAAGCGGGGGATTTGGCCCTGGCTTTGGCCGATGCGGAAGCCGTGCTTGACACCCATCCCAACTGGGCCGCCGCCTACAACAATCGAGCTTCGATTCTCCTGACAACGGGTGGCGAGAGAAATTTAACATTGGCTTTAGCCGATTTGGAACAGGCCCTAGTCTTAAATCCCGATTTACCCGAGGCCTATCTCAATCGCGCTTACGTCCATTTTGCCCAAGGCTGGACGATTGAAGATGTGAGGGAGGATGTAAAACAGGCCTTTAAGTTACGACCCGACTACGGCTACGCCTTCAGCTTTTTATGTTGGGGTTATGGCTTGGAAAATCGGCCCAAATCAGCCCTGTCCCACTGTGAACAAGCCCTCAAGTTGCAGCCGAATGAGCCTCTCTTTCAGGATAGCTACGGTCTCGCCCTTGCTTTGCAAGGCGATTATGATGCAGCCATTGATAACTTTGAAGCCTACGCCGCTTGGCTAAAAGCCACCCCTGAGACGCAGGATCGAAAACGTGATCTCGATCGACGTGAAGCCTGGATTGATGCGCTTGAACGGGGGGAGAATCCATTTACCTCTGAAATCTTGAATATTTTGCGCCGAGAGGTTGGGAAGTGATTGACCCTAATCACAGCACGCTTTCCCTGTTGCACAAAAGCAAGAGGCGGTAATCTCAACATCGGCCCGAGCTAGGGCCAAATTCAAACGAGGCCGTAGAGCCATTGCCTCTTCATCCTTCCCCAACTGTTCTAGACAATTTACATATCCCTGTAAGCTCCACACATTGTCGGGATGTTGAAGCGGACGGGATAGCACGTTGTCCAGTCCCAAGTCAGCGCGATAGATGGCCGCTGCCTCTTCGACGTGTCCCTGTTCGAGAAGCAACGCGCCCAACGCGTGACGAGTGGGCATCATCCAGCCCCACGGCTCGGCATAAAGCAAGTTGTCATCATAATCAACCGCCTGCCGTAGGTACTGAAACGCTACTTCGTAGTTTCCTTTATGATACTCAACTTCACCATTGAGCATCGCCTCGGCTACCATCAAAATATCAGCGCAGGTGTTGTTAAAGATGTAACGATGTTTGTGTAGATTACCTTGGGCCACCTTAAAGGCTTCGCGCTCAACATCGGCTGCCTCAAAATTGCCAAGCGTGGCGTGGGCAATGCCTTTAGCATAGTGCAACATTGCGGTGGTATTGCAGTAAAGTTCTTTGTCTTCGGGGAACGGCTCGGCCAGAATTTCTTCCCATTTGCCAAAACGAATCAAAACGTGAAGGTTCATCGAGACCGCGCCCTCTAACGAGTAGGCCATTGGTGGGCGCTCAAGCCGCAGCAAATCATCGTAGGTCAAGGCCCGCATTTCATTGGCCGCTTCCATAGCGGTCTTGTATTGACCGAGCAGCATTGCCGCATAAATTTTGAAATGAATGTCGTGGGCACGATAGAGGGTGTATTCGTTCAGGTCACCCTCACGATCCAAAAATTTTTGGTTTGCCTCGATGGCTTTATTATTGGCAATGACCGCATCGTAGTAATGACCGCATAGAATGTCGATGTGAGAAGGCATATGTTTGAGATGGCCTGAGTCTGGGATCAATTCGCGTAGAACATCGGACACTCGCAGGGCCTTTTCAGGGTATGGCGACATCTCCATTACGTGAATGTAGATGTGAAGCAGGCCGGGATGGGGATCTGCACCAGCCGCTTCAACTTGAGCCAGACCACGTTCCAGCACAGTGATGGCTTCTTCGGTATCAGCTCCCTCGGATGGCTGACCAGTCTTTAAATCCCATAGCTGCCACGGCGTTCGATTGATCAGGGCTTCGGCAAAGAGTGTGGCTACATCCCAATCATCACGATACTGCTGATAAACTTCGCGCATTGCATCGGCGTATTCATCATTCCATCCTTTAAGAACCTCTTCCTCATGCGTCCCCTCGGCTTGAAATCGTTTCTCCAAGGCTTGAAGCAAAGCGGCCTCGACTGGCGTGACAGCATCAAGATGCTCAGAGGCATTTTGGATGGCCACTCGGGCCTGCTTCATCGATCGGCTCACCATCTTTGGTGAGAAGATTTTCCATTCCTTGTTGTAATTGCAGCCCACCCCATAAGCGATGCCCCAATAGGCCATTACACAACTCGGGTCAATCTCCACCGCCTTTTGAAAGCAGCGCACCGCCTCTTCAAAATTATAGCCATAGGTCCACATCAATCCTCGATCAAACCAAAGTTGGGCCTCTGGTGATTGGGTGGTCACCGGCCGTGAATAGGTCCCAAGATCATAATAGTCGGTCATTGTACGCTCCTTTGAGAATAATGATCGTTTATATCATCCTGAGTGAAACGAAGGATCTCCAACAAACATTCGTTGTAAGATTCTTCGCCTTCGGCTCAGGATGATATTTGTATTTTACCTATGTTGCGGGATCGATCGCCCCAAAATGCTAGTGGCGATACCAATCCGTTGTATTTCGGCTGAACCACCAGCCAGAGTGAAACAACGGACATCTCGAAACATCCGCTCGACCGGCAGATTGCGACTGTAGCCCTGCGCTCCACACAGTTGAATAGCCTCGCTGGTCACCCGAACGGCCATCTCGGAGACAAAGACTTTGGCCACGCTCGATTGATAGCGATCGGTGATCGCGGATTTTGCATTGTTGGCGGCTCGGTAAATTAGGTAGCGAGCCGCCTCAAGTTCAATGGCCATATCCGCCAGCTTGAATTGCATCGCCTGGAAATCAGTGATTCGTTTGCCAAACTGCTCACGTTTGTCCGCATAATCTTTGGCATAATCAAACGCTCCCTGGGCAATCCCCAGAGCTACGGCCGAGGCTCCCACCCGTTGCCCATTGTAGGCTGACATTAGATTGCCAAAGGCCGAGCCAGGTGGCACCACCAAATTTTCCTTGGGCACCCGCATATCCTTAAACTCAAGAATGCCCTCTTGGACCCCCCGGACACCAAGTGAAGGGATACGTCCGGCATAGTTAAACCCTGGCGTATCCATTCTTACCAGGATTGCGCCCACGCCTTTTGGCCCAGGAACATCGTTGAAGCGGGCATAGACCAACGTGTACTCACGCTCCCCCGCGCCGGTGATCCAATGTTTGGTGCCATTGAGAATGTAGTCCTCGCCATCTTCGGTGGCTATGGTCGTTAGATCGGTTAGGGCCGAGCCAGCCTCCGGCTCTGTCATCCCAATGCTCATCAGGGTTTCACCACGACAGACGGTAGGCAAAACGCGCTGACGTTGTTCCTCTGTGCCAAAGTTGAGAATGGTAATGACCGCGCCAAAGTTATGGTCCACAATTAGGCGACCGCTAATGCCACAATGACGGGCAATCTCCTCGATAACCAGAATCGCATCCAAGGTAGACAGCCCTTGCCCCCCACATTCAGTGGGAATGGTCATCCCAAAATACCCCGCATCGGCATATTTTTGGATTTGCTCTCGAGGGATATGCTCATCCTGATCCCATTTGGCAGCATAGGGAGCAACTTCCTTTAGAGCAAATTCTCTGGCCTTGGCTACCAATACACGCTGTTGCTCAGAGGGTTCAAAGTTCATGGCGATCTCCTGTAAAGAGTCTACTGTCATAATAAATGTGGATCGATTTAGGGTTTTATAGCATACCAAAAACCTTTAGGAAAATGAACCGATCTTCAATGCTGTATGGATCACTTGAATAACAAAACTGGCGCTTAATCCTTCATAGAATTAGGCGCCAGTTTTTTGTATAAGATATGATATTTTCAAATAAATAGTATATCGTTTAACCGATAAATAATTGAGCACCGACGATGAATGCGGCAAAGACACTCAACACAGCCACTACTTTTGTGGATGTGGCCAATTGTAGGTTCGCCTGCCCTAAAGACGCTTCACGATGAGCATATCGGCTCACTTCTGCTTCAAATTCTTGATGACGTATTTTTCCAAAGTTGTAATCTGATAAAGGACTCATTTTTATAACTCCCAATTTATTTGTAGTTAATTGTTTTTTATTATGTTTCAGCGCTTTAGACTGTGAATGATCCAGGTTTTTTTACCTTACAAAACCATCATAGTCAGGGCGATGACAATGGCGCTACCAAAGAGAGACATTGCCATTAGCGTGGTTTTCTTGACCCGAGGGTTTCCCCAGGCATCTGTACTACGACCCCAGCGATAGCTCACTTCTGCTTCCATTTCTTGATGACGCATTTGACCAAATTGCAAATCACTTAGTGGGTTATTCATAATTGTCTCCTATATTTATCATTGATATTTTTATGATTTTTTGTTGGCGTCTGACCCTCAGTTTGTCTTGCGTAAATCTCTGTGTCAGATGTCAGCATCATATCAGCTTTGCTCGACCGATTAAAGCCCCCGCCCATACCACAAATGGCTAAAACCCATACAGAACTGATACAACAAATCATACCAAGGCCCAATTAGGACCAAGGAACTAAAAGAATCGATGATTTTTTTCAAGAATTAGTTTTTATAGCCAAATGACTCTTGAAGCTACACTTATTCAGATTTGCGGCTACGTATTGCAAAGTGTGTGGGATTTTATGTCTTGAATACGAAATACGTAATACGCAATAACAGGTTTAGCTCGCGTGAACCACTTCGACCACTATTTTTACCACAGATATATATCTTTCATCTAAATACGTTAACATTAGCCATTGACAAAATATTTTTCTTTGTTATAATGAGTGAGCACTCAATTAAAAAAATAATCACTCAAACAACAGGAGATTAATCATGTTGTGGGGCGTTATTCGACATAAAATTTTATACGATTTATGGGCAAACAAAGGGCGAACAATGCGGGTCGTTGCCATTATTGCGGTTGGCGCCTTTGCCGTTGGGGTTGTATTGGGCGCCCGCGAATTTATTTTGAAAGATGTGGCTCGGACCTGGCAGGTATCTCAACCAGCAACGATTGGCTTAGAGGTAAAACCGCCTGTCGATGAAACCATCATCGACTCGCTGGCAAATTTACCTGAAATTGATATTGCGGTGGGCTGGCATCAAAAACGGATTCAATGGCGACCTCACCCTGATGCTCCTTGGCAAGCCGCCATTTTGGTGGCGATTGATGACTATGATGAACAGCTGATTCGCAAAATCAAATTAGATGAGGGGCAATGGCCAGAACGACGTTTAATGGGTGTGCAACGGGGTCGTAACCTTGAGATTGGTGATCAGATTGAATTAGACATCAATGACAAGATCCATCCCGTTCAACTTAATGGGATACTGTACAATCCAGCCCACCCTCCCCCCCTTGTCTTCCCAGAGCCAATGTTCTATACTACGCAGCAACGTTTTGCCGAACTCACTGGTGAGTCTCGCTCCAGCCTTGTTTTGGCTACCATTCCCAACTACAGCAACGAACGAATCGTCACTGCGGCTGATTTGGTTCAACATGAATTGGAAAAACAGGATCGTGAGGTTGACCCAGCTGTACCTGCACCTGGTGGCTTTTTCACCCGAACCAATCATCCTGAACGCTTTATTGTTCAGGATGCGCTTGATGGAGTCTTTTTGATGCTGGCTATTATGGCGGTATCGACCTTGTTACTGGGCTTGTTGCTTGTTTACAACACCATCAATGCCATCATCTTGCAACAAGTGGACCAAATCGGGATTATGAAAGCGATTGGGGCCCAGCTACGTCATATTTTGTTGATATATTTTGCAATAGTGTTTGTGTATGGTCTATTGGCCTTGGTTGTGGCGATACCACTAGGAGCTTTGGGGGCGTATGGGGTAAGATTTGCCTTAATTAGTCGGATCAAAATGATCCCCGGCCCATTTGAAATATCAACGATGGCAATGACAATCCAGGCCGCAATCGCCATTCTATCACCCCTGATCATTGCTATTGCTCCTATCTTTTCTGGGGCAAGAATCACGGTCCGAGAGGCAGTAAGTACATACGGCTTGTCTAGTGCCAATGGGATATTAGATCGCTTGTTAAATCGGCTAAAACAAATCCCACGGATGGTTTCCCTTACGTTGAGTAATACCTTTCGGAATGTGCGGCGGGTCGCTCTAACCGAACTGACCTTGATCGGAGCTGGGGTGATATTTATGATGGTGATGAGTACCCGCGCCTCTTTGTTGCACACCTTTGGCGACGTACTCTTTTCAATTTTCGACTCTAACGTGATGTTAGACTTACAAACGGAAGAGCGTATCGAAACCATCGAAGCATTGACGCTGGCTCATCCAGAGGTTAAAGCGGTTGAATTATGGAGTACCACCTCTGGCAAAGCCCGCCCGAGCGGGCAACCGGAAGCCAATGACGATGACATTATTAAATTGCGGGGGGTTCCTGTGCCGTCGGTTACATATCGCCCTAAAGTGCAAGCAGGTCGCTGGCTCACGCCACAAGACCAATATACTATCTTGTTAAACCAGGAGCTGGCTGAGGAAATTGGGGTTGGTATAGGCGATCATATCACAATCGATATTCCAACCAAACGGGAGTCGGAGTGGGAGGTGGTGGGGCTATTGTTTGAACCCATCGATCAAGATAGCGCGGTGGTGCCGCGTGAGACCTTGATGAATGAAATTCGGCAGGTCGGGCAGAGTAAAACAATTCGAGTGCAGTTGGAACATAACGAGGCCGATGTTGAAGCGGCTACGGTCAGAGACTTACGGGCGTGGTATGAGGCGCGAGGCTATGAGGTGTTGGCCAGCAACAATGATACCGCCCACCGGATGATTGATCAACGGACACAACAGATGTCGATCTTGATCTCTCTTTTGGGGGGGATGGCAGTGATGATTGCGGTGGTCGGGGCCATTGCTCTGAGTGGGACCTTATCCATCAATGTGTTGGAACGAACCCGCGAAATTGGTGTGATGCGGGCCATTGGTGCCTCCAGCTCGGTTATCGCCGGTCAATTTGTCGGTGAGGGCTTAATTTTAGGCTGGCTAAGTTGGTTATTGGCTATTCCGGCTAGCATTCCAGTCGGCCTACTGGTGGTCGACCTTTTATCAAATTTGATGAACATTAGAGTAGTTTATGAATTTTCTGAAACGGGGGTTATTGTTTGGTTGATCATTGTTACAATTTTAGCTGTCCTCGCGAGTTGGTTCCCGGCTCAGAAAGCGGCCCAAACGAGCGTTCGGGAGAGTTTAGCCTATGCTTAATATGGAAAAAGATTTCAAGACCCAAATGACCGAGGCCCGTCGGCGGCAGATTATTATGGGAGCGGCCCAAATTTTTAGTGAAAAAGGGTATCACAAAGCCACCACGCGCCAAATCGCCAAAGCCGCAGGAATCTCGGAAGGTACAATTTACAACTATTTTGAAAATAAGCGAGATCTATTGTTAGGAATGATCGAGGTGATGGCTGCTCAATCAGTTCGAGAGGTGATTCAGACGCAAGCGGAAGATAATCCGAAGACACTGATTACGGCGTTACTGATGGATCGATTTGAGCTGTTAAGCAATCACGGTCGATTTATGGCCCCTATCTTTGCCGAGGTTTTTGCAGATGAGGCGTTACGTGAGGCCGTTTATCAAAAGGTAATTAGCCCCACGATCAATTTTTTAGAACAGTATCTACAGCGGCAAGTTGATGTGGGTGCCTTTCGTCCTGTTAACCCAATGATTGTTGCTCGCTCGTTGGTCGGGGCAGTTACCATTAATACCATACTCAAAGTGACGCAACTTGATCCACGCTATGCGGAAGTGTCGCCATCAGAAATGATAGAAGAAATTGTCTCCCTTTTTTTAAAGGGAGTGGTCGTTGAATCTAATAATTAAATGTAAGTTTAATGCTTAACCCGTACATTATAAGACAAATTCATTCTACTTATACAATACGTACTACGCCCAGCCAACCACGATAATTCCAATTCCTCAATCTGCCTAGCCTACTCAATTCTTGATATACACGGTTTATTACCCAGTACAACTTTGAATACAACTTTCGATGGATGACTGGGCTTGGGTTGATTGTTATAATGACCCTATCATTTGAAGTAAGTTGGGAAATTTTTTGTTTTTTGATCATTTGATAGTGATCAATCTGATTGCCATCAAACCAAAGGCGCAACTTTTTTTGAAGCCTGTCGTATAACGTAATCAAACAGAACAAAAATTAGTTCTGCACTAAGGAGAACACAAGATATGAAATCCAAATCTATCATTTCGATGGTAATTATGGTTTTGGTGGCGGGGGTATTGATCGCTTGTTCATCTGAAGAACCGCAAGAGGAGCCTACGCCTGTGGTAGCTGCGGCGATTCAGCAACCCAATACAGTTTCAGCGGAAGCATTTGTTGTACCGGTTCGTGAAGCTGACCTCGCCTTTGAGGTAGGGGGACGGATTGTCAGTGTTGAAGTAGAAGAAGATCAAGCCGTTACTGCGGGTACAGTCTTGGCTAAGGTTGATGACGCAGAATTACAGGCCAGCTTGGCCCAGGTTGAGGCCAGTTTAGCCCAAGCCCAAACTGGGGTCACGATTGCTGAAGTGGGTGTGGCCGAAGCAGAGTCACGTCTGGCGGAAGCCGAAGCAAGTTTGGCAAAAACCAAAGCAGGGGCCACAGACGAGCAGATTGCGCAGGCTGAGGCAGATTTAGCTCGATCCAAAGCCGCTTTGGCTGAAGTTGTCGCTGGGGCCACAGACGAGCAGATCGCTCAAAGCGAAGCAGATTTAGCCCGTGCCCAGGCCACGTTGGCCGAAGTTTTAGCTGGCCCGACGGATGAAGATATTGCCCAAGCAGAAGCGGCAGTGGCCACCGCCCGTGCCAGTTTAGCTCAAGTCTTGGCGGATGCTCGTGATGAAGATTTGCAGGCGGCTTCAGCCCGTTTGCTTCAAGCCGAGGCCAATGTTCGTCTGGCTCAGGCTGACTATGATAAGTTTGTTTATGGTGATCCAGAAGTAGCCGAGCCATTTGGTGTCGCGCTTCAGCAAGCTACCCTTGAGTTTGATGCTGCGGAAGCAGAGTATAACAAACTTGTGAATGGGGCGACTGAAGAAGAGGTTGCGATTTCTCGGGCTCAAGTAAACGAAGCAGAAGCTGCGCTTGCCAAAACCAGAGCCGGGGCCACCGCTGAGCAAATTGCTCAGGCCCAAGCCGATGTTCAACGCAGCGAAGCCGCACTCGCCGATTTGGTTGCCGGCGCTACTGCTGAGCAGATCGCACAAGCCGAAGCGGATGTGCAACGTAGTGAAGCGGCTTTGGCCGAATTGGTGGCTGGTGCAACCGCTGAGGATATTGCCATTAGCGAAGCCTCAGTTGCCTCGGCGGCAACAGGAGTCGACTCAGCCAATGCCAATGTGACTTCAGCTCAAGCAGCTGTTTCAGAAGTTGAAAGTAGTCGTGAGTCGACAATGATCCAACTCGGGAAAACAGAATTGAAAGCACCCTTTGATGGGGTCATTGGTAGTCTTGATATCGAAGAGGGTGAAATTGCTCAAACAGGCAACCCTTCAATTTCTATCGGTGATACCAGCACTTGGCAAATTGAAACAGATGACTTGACAGAAATTGATGTGGTTCGAGTTAAAGTTGGTCGCTCGGTTCAAATTAGTGTCGACGCTTTACCCAATGATGAATTTACCGGTGAAGTTGTTCGCATCAAGCCTAAATCTGAAACAAAAGCGGGTGATGTCACCTACACTGTTCTGATTGATATCACAGAAGGTCCAGTTGAAAAATTAAAGTGGGGCATGACCACGTTCGTCGATATTGATGCTAATCCTGATCTGTAGGTTAAGTGAGTAATGGTTAGTGAGCAGTTAAAGAATTAGCAACTAGACAGTAACAAACTCGCAAACTAACTAACTAACAGGCTAGGAAACTAGACAACGAAGGATAATGTGATGAAACGAAAAGTGATAATTTACTTGGCCTTGGTCCTGACCTTGATGATCGGAAGTTTTAGCACAGGATCGGTCCAAGCTCAAGAACAAAGTTTGGAAGCGACGCTGGCTGAGTCTGCGGGTAAAGGCTTTTTGATTAGCTTGGTTCGGCCAGAACTAAGCTTCACCCGTGATTTCTATTTGCTCGACAGCGTGAATGCAGATGGTATTGTCAATGAGTTGGGAACGGTGAACTCTTATCAAATTACCACAGCCGATTGGGCGGATGATGATAGCTATCAAATCACCGCAACTGTACAGCCTAGCAATCGTGAAGTTGTAATCTTCACCGGAAAATACAATGGGCGATGGCGAGTTGAGAGGCTAGAGTTAGCCGCCGCAGTTGGCACAGGTGCTGCTATAGCTACAGATACCACCCCGTCAGGTCTTGTCCCGGTAGAGGGTAATGGCAGTGGGCTGTTGATTATTCAAAACCAAAGTGGTGGTGATTTCTACACTATCAACGCCGACGGCACAAACTTGCAATATGTGAGCCAAGGGATTGATCCTCAGCTTTCACCTGATGGCACTAAGATTGCCTTTACTCGCTGGGCACCGAAGTATGAACTATTCACGATTAACGTTGATGGCACCGGTGAACAAGCCTGGGTGAGCAATTTCCGACAAATGAAATCCCCAACTTGGTCAGCGGATGGTAGCGCCATTACCTTTAGCTATCAAGATGGAGGGCGGCTTGATACCGAGGAACGAAGGATTAACCTACTCAAAGCTGCACTTAACGAGGATGGGATTGATATCCCCAGCAATGCCCGTGCCATTGAGGTTGAGAATGGTATTTTGGAATATGTTATTCCGCCGGATGCCTTCTGGTTCCTAAAGCGAATCGATTTAAGTACTGGTGAATTACAAGATTTGATTACTGAACGACATAGCTACGCTCCAACAGCCCATCCGGTTCAATCTGATTTAGTAGCCTACAAAGGGATTGCTGGTATCGCTATCAACAATGCGACCACAAATTTGGATCAAGGTGTATCAACGGATCCGAATGATCGCACACCGATTATCTCGCCTGATGGTACAAAAGTTGCCGTTACCTATTGGCAGAACGGTCATTGGGAAATTCATACCATGAATATCGATGGAACAAATCGACAACGTTTAACCACAACCCCCTTGTATGTGATTGTTGAGCGAGGCGGGGTTGAGGAAAAAGAGGTCGATGGAGCGATCCGATTGGTTCCCAAGGAGAATCCGTGGTGGAACAACGCTGCCCCGGTTTGGTCACCTGATGGTAGCCAAATCGCCTTTATGAGCGATCGATCTGGTGAGTGGAACATCTGGATTATGAATGCCGATGGCTCTAAACAACGCCCAATGTTCCCCAATGGTGCTGTAGATGACATTGAATTCACTTACAATAGTGTTGATGAACGAATGTTGTCTTGGCGGTAATAATGTAGCGATTGTTGTAAGAGATTAGTCGATATAGTGACATTGGTGTGAAAACGGAATTGACTTAGAGGTAATTAGTAAATAGTAATTTTCGCTGACGTCTACTGAATTACCACTTACTAATTACTATTTACCCTCATAATAATTGTCAATTTCTACTTTGATTTGGATTTTACCTTTGTCTAATAGTAGTGATAGATATGCAGTCAGGAGTGAGCACAATGAGCACAAATGGAAAAAATGGTACAAAAACCATTGTCCAAGTTAAAGATGTGGTCAAAAGCTTTCCGGTGGGTGATAGTGAGGTCACAATTCTTAAGGGCATCTCTTTTGATGTAAAGAATGGTGAGTTCGTTTCAATTGTCGGGCCGTCTGGGAATGGTAAATCGACCTTACTGAATATGATTACGGGCATTGACCGGCCATCTGCGGGTGAGGTGATTGTCACCGGCAAAGAAGTTCACACAATGAGCGAAAATAAGTTGGCCGCTTGGCGGGGTGAAAATGTGGGCATCATCTTTCAGTTCTTCCAGATGCTCCCGGCCTTGAGTTTGCTGCAAAATATCATTCTGCCAATGGACTTTGCCCGAAAATATACACCGAAAGAGCGCCGTGAGCGGGCGATGCATCTGTTAGAAATCGTGGGCTTGGCTGATCAAGCGGAAAAGTTACCGAGTATGGTCTCTGGGGGGCAGCAACAGCGTGCGGCGATTGCTCGGGCGTTGGCCAATGATCCTCCATTGCTGGTCGGTGATGAGCCAACAGGAAACCTCGATCAACGAACAGCCGGGGACGTGTTTGATCTATTTACCCAGCTTGTCGAGCAGGGCAAGACGATGCTAATGGTCACCCACGATAAAGAGTTAGCCAAGCGGGTGCCACGTCGGGTGGAAATTATGGATGGTAAAATTACCCGAGACGAATTGGTTGCCGCAGCAGTACATTAAAAATTGCCTATGAGCTGCCGACAATGTCAAGGGCTGGAAAGCCTGTTTGATCACAAAACAGCAAAGCAAGACTTGAAAGAGTATCGAGAAAAGGGGCCGGGTAAAACAACCCGGCTCCTTATTGATACCTTGAAAGGCTATGATATAACTGGGGCGACGCTTTTAGATATTGGAGGTGGGGTCGGGGCGGTTCAACATGAATTGCTTAAAGCGGGGGCCAGTCAGGCCACAGGTGTCGATGCCTCAGCCGCTTATCTCAATGTGGCTCAAACCGAAGCGGCTCAACAAGGTCACGCCGAGCAGGTAGACGGGTATCACGGGGATTTTGTCGAACTCGCTTCTGATCTTCCCTCAGCTGACGTCGTTACCCTTGATCGTTCTGTCTGCTGTTATCCCGATATGCCTGCGCTGGTTGGCTTGTCAGCTCAGAAAGCCGAGCGCCTCTATGGGCTTGTCTATCCTCGGGATACGTGGCTGATGAAAATCGGGGCCAGTGTACTCAATACCTTCTTCTTTCTCCAACGGAATCCCTATCGATTTTTTATTCACCCCAGCCACGCAGTAGATGACACGATTCAAAAAGAAGGCTTAACCCGGCTTTTTTATCAAAGAACGTTTTTTTGGCAAATCGTTGTCTACGGACGCTCATAGTCACCCTCAATCAGGTGATTAGTCATTACTCAGAATGACCTATGCATAAACTACTAATTACCTGATAGTCTATTTCATATTCTTGAAACATTTTGATACAAACGATATATGATAATTATCTGAATGGTTATTGTGGATAAATAAAATGAGTGTGATTTGGTTTAAGGTTTGGTCTGATTTGTGGCACAACAAAGTGCGAACTGGACTAGCGATCTTGAGTATTGCTGTCGGGGTCTTTGCGGTTGGGGCGATCTTTGGCATGGTAGACCAATTGATTTCTACGATGGATCAAGCCCACCAAGATTCGTCACCCTCTCATATCAATATGTTCTTGGAGAGATATATCGATGAAGAGATCGCAGATCGACTTGAGAACATCGACGGTGTGGTTGAGATTGAACTGCAAAATTCAATGTCAGTTCAATTTAAAGTGCATCCCGATGATGATTGGCGACCGGCTGCGTTTGCGATGCGGCAAGACTATGATGAACAAATATATGATGTTTTTACCTTAAAAGAAGGGGTCTGGCCAGAAGACAATAAAATCAGCATCGAGCGGCTATCTAGTGAGCATTTTGGTATTGAGGTTGGGGATACCGTCATTTTTGATATGGAGGGGACTGATCGAGTTTGGGAGGTCAGTGGAAAAGTACGCCACCCCTTTGTAGAACCGCCTCAATTTGGTGGGGATGCTGTCTTTATTCTGGATGGTCGGGGAATGGAGCGTTTTGATGTACCTGACGGTCAATTTGGTAATTTACGGATAAGTGTTGAACCCTATAGTGCTGACTTTGCCAAAGATGTTGCTTCTGAAATAAAAACCCGCTTGGCCAAAGAGGATATTGCGGTCGCCATTACCTTTTTCCAAGACCCCACCGAACATTGGGGGCGCCTGTTTATCGAAGGATTTAACCTTGTTCTACAAATTTTGGCGATTGTCTCTTTGTTTATGAGCGTGGTTTTGGTGACCAACACCTTGACGGCGTTGATTACACAGCAAACAGATCAAATTGGCGTGATCAAAGCCATTGGGGGAACCCGCAGCGTCATTATCAAAACATACTTGACAGGTGTTTTAATTTACGGAGCTGTCTCTCTTTTAATTGCTCTACCGCTTGGAGCCATTGTTGCTTTTGGGATGAGTCAGTGGTTCCTAAACATTTTTAACATCGATCACGAAGTGTTCGAGATATCTCAACGAGCCATTACCCTACAGGTAATCGCGGCCATTGGTGTGCCGATCCTGGCTGGCTTATGGCCCATATTAAGCGGCGCAGCCATCACGGTGCGAGAGGCCATTGCTAGCTATGGTTTGGGTCGGGGGAATTTTGGCGGCTCTCGACTTGATCGATGGGTCGAGTGGGTCGGGGCTAAAGTGTTCTCTGGGCCATATGCGATGGCCCTGGGGAATATGTTTCGGCGGAAAGGACGCCTCAGCCTAACCCAACTTGTTTTAATTAGTGCTGGGGCCATGTTTTTGTTGGTGATGAGCCTGTCTGCGTCTCTTGTTTTTACACTAGACAATGATATCGCTCGGCGGGGCTATGATATTCACATCACATTTAGTGATAGCCAGCGGGTGGATCGGGCCACAAAAATTGCTGAGGCCATGAATGGCGTAATTGCGACCGAAATGTGGTTTTCGCAGGCCGCTTCGATTTTGAAAGAGGGACAACGGATGCGTGAGAGCGGGGTAGGGGCGGAATTATATGGCTTACCGCCTGGTAGTGATATGTATACCCCACTTATTTCGCACGGGCGATGGCTGCAACCGGGCGATGATCGGGTTGTGGTGGTGAGTCAAGATTTATCGATTGATCACGACATCAACGTCGGGGATGTGATCACCCTGGATTTAGCTGAGATGGGTGATGCCGAGTGGCAAGTTATTGGGATTACGCCGATCATCATCAGTGATGGGTTTGCCACCGATCCGATTTATGCGCCATTAAACGCCGTGTATGATGTAACCAAAAAGCATAATAAAGGAACACGCTTACAAATTCGGACCTCGGTCACCGATCTTGAAGAGATTGCCAGTCTGGATACCCAACTCCGCACGACTTATGAAGATCGCGATATGGAGATCGACATTTTTGTCAGTGGCACCACCCCACAAGATCGCGTTGATGCCCTCAATCAATTTGGTATTGTCACGACGATGATGTCCGGCTTAGCCATTATTGTGGCCTTGGTAGGCGGCATTGGTTTGATGGGGTCACTTTCAATTAGCGTGGTCGAGCGGACCCGTGAGATCGGGGTGATGCGAGCCGTCGGCGCAAAATCTCGCACCATTCTGGGCATGTTTATTATGGAGGGGGTCATGCAAGGGTTACTTAGCTGGGCAATCGCTGTGCCAATTTCATTTTTACTCACTAAGCCTGTTGCAGAGCGCTTGGGTGAAACGATGCTGGATGTCACCCTTGATTTTGAGTATAGCTTAATGGGGGTGGTTATCTGGCTTGTTATTGTATTAGTTATCTCTATTGGAGCGTCAGTTCTGCCTGCCCGGAGTGCGACAAAGATCAGTGTGCGAGAGAGCTTGGCGTATGGATAAATAATAACCCTATTAAATAACGACATCAGCTGATTGGGCATATTCCAGATGGGTGTTTGAACAAGGGTTGAGACAGATAGCCCCCATCAGCAAAGAGTTTACCCCTGAAGATTTAGTCCGTTGCTGGACCGGCTTACAATCATCGACATCATAGAACAGGTCGTCTATAGCCATTTTGGACACCTTTCTTTGATTTGATGGTTTTGCCACTTTACATCAAAGCCTAGTGTCTTTTTATAAAAACTTCGTATTCAGTAGTCCATGATATAGACCATCACTTCTTCAACAAAGAAAACACGGATATTCTTTGTTGTCTGGCCCCTCCTTTGTCTCCAACCAAACTGCCCTAATTCTGTGACAAAAATGCTCAAATTTCATGACAGACAAGTCCCAAGAAATTTGTTATCCTTTTTTAACTGTTCGGTACCTTGCCTAAAATCATAGAATTCGATCTACACGGCAGGCCCATTCTGAATAGTTGCCTCAATTTTACCAACTTTAGAAGGGGGCAAGTATGGAACAAACAGACGTTATTGTTATTGGAGCTGGCTGGTCTGGTCTCTTGGCATGCAAATTTTGTCTAGAAGAAAATCTGACTGTGCGGGTGTTAGAGAAGCGAGACTGCTTTGGTGGCGTCTGGAATTATACACCTGATTCGGATATTTCCACCGTAATGACAACAACCTGCACCACATCCTCGAGTACCTGGACTGAGATGTCCGATTTTCCGATGCCTGAAGCAATCGGCGAGTTTCCATATCACACAGATATTTTGGCTTATTTACGATCTTACGTTCAACATTTCGAGCTGGCCCCACATGTCACCTTTAATGCTGCAGTTTCACAGGCCCTTCAAACAAAAGATGAAAATACAGGAGAAACAGGTTGGATCATTTCAACCGAGGCGGGCGCGAGTTATGCAGCCAAATATCTAATTGTTTGCTCCGGCCTTAACCAAAAACCGAATGATGGATTACGAAAGACAACATTTGCCACGTTTCCACTGCTACATCACAGTGGGGAGATCAAAAGTCGGCTTCCAGAACACAAAGATAAAACGATCCTCATTGTTGGCGGTGGTGAAACCGCTAGTGATATAGCCCTGGAGTTGATAAAAGATGGCTATGCTCAGCGTATCTATTGGAGCATCGCCGGTGGACAGCATTTCTTTCGTAAACAAGGCAAATGGTTTCGTAACCAGGGCAATTTCCATCTACGTTTTCCCAATTTATACCAGCGTCTCTCGGTAAAGGCCTGGGATAGTGCTCCTTCGGCCAGAGGTGTTCGCTTAGTAACGGACTATCACAAATCGAAGCCTGGCATGCGGTGGGCTTGCAAAATGACGACCAACTATTCCTTAGTGTCCTACGACGGACACAGTATACCCGAATGGAAAACAAATACACCCTTCTTTCATCGGGTTATCAACAAAAGTGCAGAGATTTTGGATTATGTTGATTATGATCGAGTCGTCCCCAAGCCTGGAATTACACACTGTTCCGCGCAGACTGCCTTCTTCGCTGACGGTACATCTGCGGAGATTGATGCCGTGATCCTGTGTACCGGGTATCAGGCCGAATTCCCATTTCTGCCGCCACACCTGCGTCAGCCAGCGTCGGATACACGCTATAAATTTGTCTGGGATGTGCAGAACGCAACGATTGCATTTGTTGGCTTTGCCCGTCCTATCATTGGCAGCATTCCGGTCTTAGCCGAGGCCCAGGCTCGATGGGTGGCCCGCGTATTTAGTGGTCGGGTGAAATTGGCCTCCGCCACGCAGCGAGCCAAGATGACCGCGGATGATCGAGCTTGGTGGGGTGATTACTTTAAAGACACCACCCAACGGATTCGGGGCCTTGTTGAGGCTTTCAAATACATAGATGAAATCGCAGTGTTGAGTGATTCCAAACCAAATTATTGGGGTCTTTTGCGACGCAATCCGATCAAATGGTTTTGGGCGATAACGTCACCCTTCAATGCCTGCCATTTGTTACTTAATGATCCAACCAAGGATGAGCAGAATCTTCGGACGCTACGCCGCCATCGCGTCAAGAGTATGATCGTACCCGTCATTGATATTTTGGTGATCGTGATTGCTCGCTTACTCCTGGTCGATCAACTCCTTGATTGGCTGGCCATAAGAAAATATCGACGCGATATCGCCCTGAGACAGACTAAAGAGCCAAAGCCATCGATGGTATCTACGTCTGACACTAAAGACCCGATAGCGCTATAATCCTATTTGAATATTGATGATAAAGCAGATTATCTGTATGGTTTCGATAACTTCTATTCTAACTAAACCGACCGGGGACCAATAAGAAAAGAGTCCATTCGCTGAAACAAACCACAAAAAAACGACTTGAACCACTTCAAGAACAACAAATATGAGACACCACCTTCCCCCTCGTCAACCTGTCTTCACCAAGCCACATCTCCTATTCGAAAAAGAGGAGCTAGTGCAGTGTAAAATAGAATTTTTCCTTTTCTAATGAGGCCTGCCCTTTCAAGAAAGTCAGGGTCCTAAGCCATACTTTGATTTTACACTGCTTAAGTGTTCTACTCTGAAATATTCAAATGTCAGAACTCTTCTTAACAAAACACTAGCTGGGTTTAATAAACCTATCTCGTCAACTCGCCCCGTAAATTCTCCTGCATCAACCGTTTAACCTCGTCTACTGCTAAATCCTGATTGAACAAATAAAACATTTTGGCTAAGGCGGCTTCGGCGGTCATGTCGAAGCCGCTGATGACATCAACGTCGGCTAAGGCCGAACCAGCGGCATAGCCCCCAAGATTAACCGAGCCAGCTAAACATTGGGTGCAATCGACGATCACCACGCCTCGGTCGGTTGCCTCCTGTAACGCTTGGAGAAAGGCTTGATTCTGATCGGGGCCATTGCCGACGCCAAAGGCTTCAAGCACCAGTCCTTTAAGCGGTGGCTGGAGAATATTTCGGACCACCTCGGCTGAGATACCGGGGAATAGGCGCAAGGCCCCGACAATGGGTTGCCCCCAGGCGGTCACCTTGAGGGGGATGGCTGGCTCTTGTGGGGGACGAATCAGGGACCAATTGATCTCAATCTCGATCCCGATGTTTCCTAAAGGAGGATAATTGGGTGAGGCAAAGGCGTTAAAATCATCGGCACTAACTTTCACTGATCGACAGCCACGTAAAAGTTTCTCACCAAATAATAAACAAACTTCTGGAATTGTATGTTGAGCCGCAATCATCATCGCCGTAATAAGATTGGCCCGGGCATCATTTCGAATCTCACAGAGCGGAATCTGTGAGCCAGTGATGATGACGGGCTTGCGTAAGCCTGACAGCATAAAGGGCAAGGCTGAGGCGGTATAGGCCATCGTATCGGTGCCGTGTAGCACGATAAAGCCGTCATAAGTATCGTGCTGCACGGCGATATCCTGGGCGATCTTGAGCCAATGGTCAGGATTCATGTTGGCCGAATCGAGCAACGGATCGTAGGCATTGATGGTGTATTCTGGTATCTCTGGGCTTTGCAGCTCAGGCATTGCCGCCATTTGTTCCGCTAGAAACCCTGGAGCTGGGGCGTAGCCCGCCGCTGTGGGATGCATTCCGATGGTACCACCGGTGTAGACGATGTAAACTCGTTTTTTCATCTTATGTTCTTTAGGATACCAACGGAAAGGTCAAACTCGTGATGCGTGATGCGTAAAACGTAAATTCACACATCACGCATCACGAGTGCCTCTGAAATCCCGCCGATCCTCATGTTTGATAACTACAACTGCTCAACAACATTCATCATCGCTTGCCAAGTGATGTCAATATCATTTGCCTCTGTGCGCCAATTGGAGATGGCAGCACGGATACCAGGAGTGCCTTTGTAGATCGTCGGGGTCATAAATGTCCGACCATCAGTAGTTAGACCATCGGCGAATTGATCGACCAATTCAGCCGAAAGATCATCCCGATTGAGGGTGAAGCAAACGACATTCATTCGCACGGGGGCCAGTAGTCTAAATGCCAGGGAGTCCTCAATTTTTTCACCCAGCAATTTGGCCATAGCTGAGTTACGCTCAACGATTTCCGTGTGTCCATTGCGGCCATAAGCCATCAAAGAAAACCAGGCGGGCAGGGCACGCAGGCGGCGTGAGCTTTCGGGGGTTAGATGAAAGAGGTCAGGGTATTGACCGCTCTCGCCGAGATAAGCCGCATTCATTTTGAACACCTCAATTTGTACATCTTGATGACGGGTGAAGATCATCGCGGCATCGTAGGGCACGTTGAGCCATTTGTGAGCGTCAACGGTGAAGGAGTCGGCGTGCTCAAGCCCTGTGATCAGATGGCGATGCGTTGGCGTAGCCGCTGCAAAACCGCCAAAGGCCCCATCTACGTGTAGCCAAAATTTGTATTCATCCTTCAAGGCCGCAATTGCGGGCAGGTCATCAAAATCGACAGTGTTAACCGTCCCTGCATTCCCCACGACAATACATGGCTGTCCATCGAGCGCATCTAAGCTACGCCGCAACGCCTTAATGTCAACGGCCTCGCGCTCTGGTAAGATATCGACCTTTTGCACGCTGTTGCGCCCCATCCCCAGCATCGCCAAGGCTTTGAGTATCGTAGAATGAGGCGAGCCGCTCAAAATTTTGATCGGGAGTAAGCCATACAACCCATCACTGCCGACATCGATACCGAGTTGTCGGGCCACCCACTGTCGGCCTTGGGCCAGTCCGACAAAGTTAGACATCGTGGCCCCGGTCACGAACACCCCCGTGAATGTCTCTGGCAGCCCAAACAGTTGAACCAAAAACTGAATTGCCTCTCGCTCAATTTGAGCGGCAGCAATATCCGACTCGATAGAATTTTGATCAAAAGTAGAGGTCAACCAATCGCCCATTAAGGCGGCTGGGGTGGAACCGCCCGTGACAAACCCAAAATAACGTGGTCCAGTACTACCTGAAAGACCAGCCCCGTGTCGGGCCTTAAACAGAGCTAGGGCTTCCTTCGCACCCACTCCATCATCAGCCAATGCCAACGCATCCGCTGGAATATCCGGATAAGCTCCCGCTGCCCGTTCAGGGATGCTGGTTAAAAATTCGCTGGCTTCTTTGACTGTTTGAGCCAGGATGTCATCAATATTTGTTAGGTCGTTCTTTAAATGATGGTCCATTGATTTTCCTTAAATCCTACTCTTTATAAATTGTAAAATTGTCGAAGGTGTAATCACCTGTACTAAAGGCAATGATTCCAGTTCTACCATCCGTTAACTCATCATCCTGAACCGTATCTACGAGCAGGCCATTGATGTAGAGTTCAAAGGTGTCACCCTCGCTGAGGATACCCAGCGTATTAAACTCATCTGGGCGAATTAAGCCAGAGCGACCGACGACAAGATTTTCATGACCATCCTTATTACGTTTGGCAAAGACATATTCATCTTCGCGGGATAATGTGAATGAATAGTAGTAGCTGGTTTCGGTATCAAAACGGTAAAGCAGCCCTAATCGAGAAAACTGGGTACTGTCATCGGTAAAAGCCCCTTTTACATCAAGCGATACAGCCGCTTCCGCCATATTTCGTTCCGCGATGCCAACGTGCATATATTTGATCGCGCCGGGGTCATCACTATTGGTCAATTGATAAACGCCTGTGTCTGCCGCCCCAAACCAACTACCATCCTCACCGATAACCCAAATATCGTCGCGTAATTCAGCTTCATCCTCAAAAAATTCGATGAAATCGGGATTACTGGCTGACCAGCTTGGTGGTCCGGCTGATTTAGCGGTTAGTGGCGTTGGGGTTAAGGTTGGTGTGTCTGTGGGCAAGGGCTCGGTCGGTGTTGGCTCAGGTGCGGGTGTTTCAGTCGGAGTAGATATGACGGTCGCGGAGGGTGAAGATGTCGGAGGTGGCATGTTTGTGGCAGTGGGATCACTAACCAGAGCGATTAGAGGCTCTCGCCAAACAAAGGCCGTCCCAGCCAGGATAAGTAATCCACAAATCAAGGCTATGCCGACAATGCCAGCCCCAGCCAGGAGAATGGGACGAGTGGTTGTTCGGTCGCTGGATGACTTTTCATCAGCTTGTGTTTGCTCGTCCTCAATCTCATCCTGCGTGGCATTGACCGTCTTTTCATCTTGAGCCGTATCGGGCAAGGTCATATCATCAATGATGGTTTGTAAGCTCTGGGCCATTTCTTGCCCGCTGCTGTAGCGATTGTCACGCTCTTTAGCCACTGATTTCAAGATTACGTTTTCAAGGGCGGTAGGGATGTCAGGTTTAAGTTTGCTTGGCAGGGGTAGGGGATCGTGTATATGTTTTATAAAAAGGGCAGACGGCGTTTCAGCCAGATAAGGGGGGCGTCCGGTAACCATCTCGTAGAGCATAATGCCCAAGGCATAAAGATCGCTCCGGCCATCTAGCGTTTCCCCTAAGATTTGCTCGGGAGACATATAGATCGGTGTTCCGGTTATCCCACCGGTAGAGGTTAGATCGGCTGTCCCCTCAACAATTTTTGCAATGCCAAAATCGGTCAGCAAGTAGTTATCGTGAACATCAATCAGGATGTTGTTTGGCTTGACATCGCGATGAATCACCCCTTGTGAGTGAGCATAATCGAGTGCATCACCGATCTGGCTGATAATCCGGTGGATTTCTGCTAAAGAGAGCGGTTCACCCGTTTTTAGCCGATCGCCGAGCGTTCCCCCATCAATAAGCCGCATCACTAGATAGGTATAGCCATCCGCCTCACCAAAATCGTGGACCGGCAGGATATGCGTATGCCCTAAATTGGCAACGACGCGGGCTTCCTGTTGAAATCGTTTGATAAATTGTGGCTTGTCGGCAAAATGGCGTGGTAGAATTTTGAGAGCGACTTCACGCTCCATATTGGATTGATAGGCCCTATAGACCGCCGCCATTCCCCCCTCGCCCAGGGGAGCTAATACCTGATATGGACCAAGCTGCTTACCTGTTAGATCTTCCATGGTGAATATCCTTTCCCCTCATGCATCTCACAGTAGCTCCGGGGAAATTTTACACTCACCTGAAAAATCTACAAGATCATTTCCCCACGCAAGACAGTCACAGCCGGACCACCGACCTTCACGGTTTCAATGTCGTCTCGGGGACCAACTACCTCAACATAGGCTTGCCCTGGCCGATCCATCCAGTGACCCTGCTCCGCAATAAACGTCGGCTGCTCAATCAGACCGTAACGCCAAAGATAAGACGCCATTCCCCCTGTGGCTGATCCCGTGAAGGGGTCTTCCAATAGATCCGGTGGGGCATCGAGATGACGGGCAAAGGTGTCGCCCACTTCAGTAAGCCCCCCCACATAAAAGAGATGAGGGCCGCCAAAAAAGTCACTTTTGTTTCTAAATTCGATAAAACGTGGAATATCAAGATGTACCTTTCGGACGGCGTCAAGGCTGTTTAGTGGGATCATCAACTGACGCGTTCCGGTACTCACCGTTTGAATGGGAAGATCAGGTAAAATATCGGCCTCGGTCAAATGAAAAATAGGAAGAACCTCAGCCGGCTCATACGTGGCCAAAAATTGCGGCTTGATTTGAGACATCACCACTCGTTGAACCTGATCATCTTTCGCATAAATTTCGATAGGGATTACCCCAGCCGTTAATTCCAGGGTGATGGTCGTGACCTCACCCGTTAAAGTTAATCGCCCTGAGTCGACAAGGGCATAAATGGTGGCAATGGTGGGGTGCCCAGCCAGTGGGATTTCTACAGCTGGGGTAAAGTATCGTGCTCCAAAATCTGCCACCTCCGAGGTGCGAACAAAGGATGTCTCCGAGAGATTCATCTCCTTAGCAATGGCTAGCATCGTTTGATCATCAAGATCATCGGTCTCAAATAAAATTGCACAAGGATTACCCCCTAAGGGCTGGGTGGTAAAGGCATCGACTTGCATAAATGGGTACGTAGGCATAAGCGCCTCCTATTATCAATGTTATTATTCTAAAACTTGGAATAACGTGATTTGCATTCCATCGGGATATTGTAGACGAACATTATGGTGTTTCCAGGGTGTCACAATCGGGGGATGAACCAGCGTAGCCCCTTTCTCAAGTAATCTATTCATTGCAGCCTCAAGGTCAGGCACCTGCAAAGCAAATCGGATTTGTCCACTTACCCGCTCACCAACCTCAATTTCATCAATAATTCGGGCGTGATCTTCATCAAAAATTTCAAGCGTCGCCTGCCCCATTTCAAGAATGAGAGCTCGGTCATTATCGTTTGTCCATAACTGCACTGGCTCAAGCCCAAGACCATCACAGTAAAACTACACAAGGCATTCATAGTCATTTGTGGTAAGGGCAACGCGTAACTCCATCACTGATGCCCCACTTGCTTGTGTCATAAGATATGCCTCCGTTTATGATTAGGACTTACGTAGAAGCCGTGAAAAATGCCGGTTGAGCCTGTCGAAATTGACGTTTTGTGTCAGTCCTGATGATTATTTTTTTATCACAAAGGTAATTCCGTTTTTCAATTAATATAGCCCAAGTGACTTCTATCAAATTTTCGTCCTCATATCAACCTCTGTAACGGCTATCGAAACAGCAAGTCGTCCAACAAACCTATATTTTCTTCGCCGCAATACACTCAATCTCAACCAAAGCATCCAGCGGATTTTGTGAGACCTCAATCGTTGAGCGGGCGGGGCGATGATCACCAAAAGTTTCGGCATATACCGCGTTCATCTCGGCAAAATCGGTCATCCGTTTGAGAAACACGGTGGTTTTCACCACGTGGTTAAGGCTTAGGCCCGTTGCCTGCAAAACAAGTTCCAAATTTTTGAGGGCTTGTCGGGTTTGCGTGGCGATGTCATCCCCTACGAGTTCCATTGTCGCTGGGTCAAGCGGGGTTTGGCCTGAACAAAAGATAAAATCGCCTAATGAAATGGCTTGAGAGTAGGGGCCAATGGCCTTTGGGGCTGCTTCTGAATTGATAAATTCCATCTTATTTTCCTTTTTTATATTAAGTTGGACAGGTAATTAGGGATTAACAAATTAACCTGACCGTAAAATTAGGCTAATGATTGAGCTAGTTAGGTTATGTCATGCCCGAATGGTTTTGTCGGGCATCCACTGCTCGAGGGTAAGCCTATAATCGATTCCCGCTAAAAGCACACGGGCCTGACGAACCAAAAGTACAGATAGTGGTAATTACACCGCCGCGTCACTCTGGGCAGACCGACGCAATTGCAACTGCCGTCGGCCCAAGGTATTTACCAAAATCACACCAATTAACGCAAAGCCACCGCCAATGAGGGTAAGCCAATTGAGCACCTCGCCCAGCCAGATATAAGCGATGATGATAGAAACGACGGGCACCAAATAAAGAAAGGTCGTTGCTCCGGAGGCGGTGATACTTGATAGGGCATAGGACCACGTGAAAAAGGCCAAGGCCGCCGGAAAAATCCCAAGATAAATCACGGCGAGTGTTGCCGCAGAGTCGGCCTGTTGGATTGTTGTGGAAAGGCCGGGAAGGAAAATGAGCAGACAAGCGGTCCCTAGCCACATCGCAATGCTTACGACCTGAAAGCTGGTATATTTTTTGAGGAGTGGCTTCTGCAAGACAAAGTAAAGGCTTTGACAAAGCGCAGCAAGCAGGATGAGCAAGGCTCCCGGCGTGAACTCTAAACCCAACTCCCCGCCAAATGCAATTAAGCCCACACCGATAAAACTGAGCAGCATACCGACCCAGCCCATCAGATAAATTCGTTCGTTGAGAAATCGCATGGCAAAGAGCGCGGTAAAAATGGGAGCGGTATTGATAATGAAGCTGGCTGCTCCCGCCGAAACCGTAACCTCTCCCATATTGAGGGCGATATTGTAAGCCGGAATCCCCATAAACCCAACTGCAAAAAAGCGGGGTAGGTCTGCCCAATCGGGACGACGCATCGGCTGGAACAGCGCCGCAAGGGCCAAGACAGCCGAGGCAATTAGGAAGCGGAAGGCAGCCAGATGCTCGGGCGAGTAATCGTGCAAGCCCGCCCGAATCCCAGCGAAAGCTGATGCCCATAAAATGACAGTCGTGCCAATGGCCAATTTTGTGGTTAGTGACATATATATTCCTAGCACCAAGTTAAGCAATGTGTCTTAGCTTGGCTTTGGGGGATTCAGCTAACATCACGGATTGAACAAATTTTATTATTCGAAAAAATAAACTCAGAAACGCCATTTAGATTTAGCTCATCACCAGCTTTCATCCCATTAGGTAAATCGGAAGCAAGTTTTCCGTAATAAGATATTTTTACTGATGTTAGTGCAGAGCCATCTTCTATATTTTCTATGGTTTGTCTTCGTTCCGTGAATATAGTTTTGGCTTGCTCAGCTAATTCCTTGAATTCAATCTTTCCATTCGTCGACACATTCACTTCATTATTTTGGACATTCTCAAATTTGATATCATCTGATAGAATGGTAAGCATCCCTTCAATATCAAATTGATTGTAGGCTTCTATATATTTTTGAATAAGCTCTTTTTTTGCCGCTAAATTCATATTCATCCCTTGACTATCTTTCCTGAATCCAGAAATTTAGAAAGATCTTTATTGAATTCATCCGGACACTCTAAGTTTGGAATATGTCCAGCCTCTTGAATGACTACCATTTCTGAATTTGATATTCGGTCAGCCATATACCTGGCATCACTAACTGGCGTGAAAAAATCTTGACCACCCACAACGATTAGCGTGGGCACCACAATCTTGCCTAAAATGGGGGTGTGATCACGTCGCTCTGCCCGACCACGGTTGGTCGCAGCTGCCCCAGCGACAGGCGTTGTCAGAATCATCTCCTTGACTGTTTCCACGACATCGGGCTTTTCATCAAGTGTTTTTGCTGAAAAAAAGTGATGCAGCTGTGTGTCACAGAAGGTTTTCATCCCCAGCTGTTCGAAACGTTCTGATGTGGCCAGTCGATTACGATAACCATCGATTGTTTCAGCCGTAGCAGATGTGTCACACAGGATAAGTGCTGAGACTCTCTGTGGGAAGAGGCGATAGAAATCTAAAACGATTTGTCCTCCCATCGATAGCCCACAGAATATGGCCTTTTCAATGTTCAATTCATCAAGCAAAACCAAAATGTCGAGAGCTAGTTCATCAAGTAGCACCACACCGGGCTTAATTCCGCTTTGACCGTATCCTCGCAGATCTGGGGCAATCGTACGATACGTTGAACTAAACTGCTCAATTTGGTTATCCCACATTGAGTGATTAAAGGGGTGACCATGAACAAATACTAAGGGATGACCGCTGCCTTCATCTTTGTAGATAAGATTAATTCCACGAATACGTTTTGTTTTCACCCTTGAGTATTCCCTTGATATGTATTTACTTCTCCCCAAAAGCCACGAAAATACTGATCTCGGCCTGATTTTCGCCATTCGCTGAGGTATCACAGCAATCAGCACTGACACAATCGGTGCCCACATTCTTTAGCCCTGCTTCGGTAAACCACTGTTCAACATCTTCACGCTTAAAGCCTAGCCAGCGATCGTGATGCTCCTCCCGCAGGAAGGTGAAGTCGTGTTCGTCCAAGTCGGTGATGACCACTTTGCCCCCTGGCTTGAGGATACGGGCCATCTCTTTGATGGCGTTGGCTGGTGACTCGACGTGATGCAAGTACATATTGGCAAAAACATAGTCGGTTGCCTCATCACCAAGCGGCACCGCCTCTGCATCACCCTGTCGAACATCGAGATGTGTGGCTTGCTCGGCAAATTTTGTTTTCATAAGCTCCAACATCTCAGCCGATTGATCGACAGCGATAACGTCCAAATTCTGTTCTAATAGGGCCTCGGTAATGAAACCTGTCCCGGCCCCAAGATCGGTGGCACGTTGCCCCGGCTGTACACCAGCTACCCGTAGCGCGGTCTCTCGGACTGTTTCAGGGAAAAATGCCTCGCGCATTGTATCCCATTGGGTGGCGACATCATCGAAATATTGTTTGCTGCTCATTAAAATCCTCCGTGATAATGTTAGGGGTTGGCCGTAGCCGAAATTTCCAATCTCACTAGGCATTTCGCAGGTTAGAAATTTCGGCTACAAATTTATGTTTGTGAAAATAAGCCTACGCTCGAATCTTCTTTAACTCAGCCTCAAATCGGCTCAAGAAATCAGCAGCGATTTGGTTCGCCTCGGCAGTACCCCGCTTGAAAATCGAAGAGCACATTGGGCCTAGCTGATTGAACCAGGCGTTGGCTAATTCACTGGGGGCCAGTGGCTCTGTAGAATGGAGGTAACGTCGTAGGAGCGGGGCCGCACTTCCATTCAAAAAGTATTCGTCAAAGAGCGAGGCTGCCCAGCGTGGGTGTTGCTCGGAGAATGGCTTATAGGCGTGGGCGATGGCTGTTTGTAGAGTTAATCGCTCCAGCCACTGATGGATTTTTGTCTCCTGCTTTAAGATCCAACCTAAACTGTAACTTGATACATTTGCAATAACGCGTTCCATAATAGTGCTCCTTTCAAAGAAAAATACACTCATTCAAAATAGCTAACTATCCACGACCTTAAACAGATATTGGGATAGGATACGGGATATTTTGCTTTTCTTATGTCTTCACACCTGATTTGTTATACTCGCCATCTAACCTAAAAATTACAAAATCTCTAGTCTCTAATCTCAGATATCCCTCTTAATCTGGAATTTCCATCGTTCCTTCACTGACCAGTACGCTTGAGCCGCCCACTCGAATGGCGACAATCTCGCCACCTGATTTGTCGGCTTCAACTTCAAGTAGGCTAGGACGGCCCATTTCAAAGCCTTGCTCCACAACCCAACGCAGGGTGCCCTCAGTTTGAGCGTCACGCACCCCCAAATACCCAGCGAGGGCGGTGGCGGCAGCTCCGGTGGCTGGGTCCTCTGGAATGCCGAAGGCTGGCGCGAACATTCTGGCTCGCAAACTTGAGCCTTCCAACTCGTGCTCAAAGGTAAACGTATAAGGGTGGGGTGACCAATAATTCTCGAGATGCTTTTGCCACAACTCTGTATTGAGCTGGGCACGCTTAAGGGCATCACGATTTTTTACTGGGATGAATAGGAATGGTACCCCACACGACACGGCTTGCGGACTAAATTTACCTGTGAGTATGTCCTCCGGCTGGAGCGATATCATCGCCGCCAGATCATTGATCGATGGTGGCTCTGGCCCAAATTCGGGCATCACCGCTGCCGAGAGCTGGGCTGAAACCGGCTGACCATCAACCACATCGATGGACACCGGAATTGGACCGACCCCCTCTTGGAAGACCACATTGGTTTTCCCTTCGCTCGCCCCAATAATGTTGAGCGCGGCCAAAATATAGGCAGTCCCGACCGTCGGGTGGCCAGCAAAGGGAACTTCTGCTGCTGGTGTAAAAATCCGTAAGGTGTAGGTGTTTGTCTCAGGATTAGCTTCAGTCACAAAGACGGTTTCTGATAAATTTAACTCTTGGGCGACCCGTTGCATTTGCTCAGTACTCAATCCTGAGGCCTTGGGAAAAACAGCCAACGGATTGCCCCCGAAAATGTGATCAGTAAAGACATCAGCAGTATAAAATTGATAACGCATTAGTTAATCCTTGCTTGGGGCCGATCGGCCAGGACTTCAGTATAATTTGTGAAGTTGCGAGCTTCCATCAAACGATCGGGTCGGGCGATACCTTGAAAGCCATACTGCTGATATAACCCGTGGGCGTCAGCCGTGGCTAACATCATCCAACGCAGTCGTTGCAATTCAGGATGTGCTTTGATGCACCACATCATCCACTTACCCAAGCCTTGTCCTTGATGGCTAGGCAGAATAAAGACATCAGCCAGATAGCCAAAGGTCGCATAATCCGTAATCATGCGAGCAAAGCCGACCTGCTCATTTTGATGATACAGGCCAAAACAGAGGGAATGCTCGATGGATAGCTCAACGATGTCTCGTGGAATATTTGGTGCCCAGTACGAATCTTCAGAGAGGTATCTATGAATCATCGTTACATCTAATTTGGCCCGATCTGTGCTCAGTTGATACTGCTCTTTTGTCCAAGTAATAGGTTTCATGCTGTAGGCTCCAGGGTTTGAATGAATTTAGAAATTTGGGCGATGTGTTCGACGCCATGACCTGCGTAGGTTTTCAACAGGTCATCAATTGTTACCTGCCCCATATTGGGATGAAGGGCGGTTCGCCCCCAATCACTCTCACTCAAGCTATCCAACAATGTGGCCCAGCGAAGATGCAATCCCATCAAAATAACCATTGAACTGTCGATGGACAAGGTTTCAGCATCAGGCAACTTGCCCCAGGCTTCAGGATCAAAGGGCTGAAGCGTTGGGGTGTCTTGGGTCAGGATTGACTTGAGGCGGACAAAATCATTCATATGACATTCGGCCATATGATGCACGATCTGCTGGATACTCCATTCCCCTTCACCACAGGGTGTCTGGAGTTGGTCAGAATCTAATGCGGTAGTCAACTCTTCTAATGTTGAAGGCAAGGTACGAATTTGGTCAATCATAATCTGACGTTCTTCTGATGTGAGCATAATTGGCTCCTCTTTCTTCAATAATCAAGGGAAAATGATCCCATTTTCCACATTAAACCTGTGGACATAAACACCCTGACTGACACCAAACTGTGCCTGAAGCTGGACTTTTTTCAAGTGTAGTGACTTGGGCCTGGATGGTGCCCCAGCCCAGATACTTCACCACAGAAACCCGATGGTGCCCATCCTCAACAAAGTATTCATTACCCACTTTTAACACCTCAATTGGTGGGAAGCCTTTTCCCGTTACGGCCAAGGTATAAATGTTTCGCCACCGCTCCTTGGTTTGAGCATCATTTTGTTTCGGCGCGAAAGAACGTGTAAATCCCTTGGACCGATCAAGCGTTCCCGTGATCGCACTTAATGGGATATCTTGCAACCCCTCATAATGAGAATGGCCCAGATCATATTGCGCAACAACCTCATCAAAACTATGGAGGTTTGGCGTGCGACCAGTGATCCGACTGAAAAAACGCTCCCAAGCCCCATTGGACTTGGCCCGATTAAAAGCAGCCTCACTTTGAATGTAAATATTTGTATTCATATTCAACGTCATTAAATCCATAATACACCTCCAATAATAGTGGTTAGTTGTCACACGTCAATAGAACGTGTGCGAGTTAGTAACAAAAGCATCAATAGATTGTGTTGAACCTTAACAAATAAAGCATCAATAGATC
>JANQQF010000117.1 GCA_028285035.1 Phycisphaerae bacterium | reverse complement strand
CCCAATGCCCGCTACTCTGAAGCTACCAATGGTACTGATCAATAGCTTACCCTCGCTGGTGACCGAGATTGCGTCCACATCCTCACCCCCTCGGGTCAGGCGTACATCTGAGGCATCAAAGTACCACTCGAACGTACCGACCGTATTCTCACCCAGTGAGGTTGGAATGAAGCGGACGATGTCTGAGTCATCGACCCGACCCACATCCGGTAGATTGCGGTTGCGATCTGCACTGAGCAAGAGGCTGCCATCCTCAAGGATGGTAAAGGCATCAATGTCAGCGCCACGATAGCCCACATCGGAGCCATCAAACAACTTGGCCCAGGTATCGGCATCCGGATCGTAGACCAGAATGTCCTCATCGGCATAGCTCAGGCCATCAACCGAACCATTGCGGCGGGCACTCAGATAGAGCAGATTACTCGGCTCTGGCTCGACGGTCTTGCTGACCACGATGGTGGCCGTCGCTTGGCCATCGCTGAGGCTGTGGCTGAAGCTGGCTGTGTTGGTGATCGTGGTCAGACCCACCGGTATGTTACTGTCGACGGTTCCAACGACTGTAAAGGCGATTTCTTCATTGGCTGAAACCGTCACAGTTTGGTCCAGATCCGCCCCACTGAGATAGGCCGGCAAGGTGTCTTGCACGGTCACATCCTCGGCCACACCCTGACCGCTATTGAGGACCACGATCGTGTAGGTAATCATATCACCTGGTTTCACTGGATCGTTCTCAGTTATCACATCTTTGGTAATCGACAACAGCGGTTCTGGCACAAGCTCATCATTGGCCTTGATCGTGACCACGCCATTACCATCGCCAATTGTCCCACTCACCACATTCGTCAGGGCAACATTGATCGTTTCTGCTGGCTCTTCAAGCGAGTCATCCACGATCGTGAGACTGATGGTTTGGGTGCCCGAGGTATTGGCTGCCCAAGTCAGGGTGCCATTGGTCGCATCATAATCCACCCCACTGCCCAAGGCGGTGCCATCACTCACCGTGAAGCTGACCTCGGTGGCGAAGACACTCTCACCGGTCAGAGTCACGGGCACGGTCGCCGTTCCCACATTTTCATCAACCATCACATCCCCAATGCTAATCACCGGTAAATCTTCGGTATCGTCGGCAATGTTGACAGTTACACTGGCAATGCCAATACCGTCATAGCCTAAGTCTGCACTGCTCACATTGTGGCTGATGAGGCCGGTGTGTGGTCCTTCGTAGATGATGTCATCCATTGCATTGGTCGTCACCATCTGCGGTTCATCCCAATTATCTGGGGTGAAGATTAGACGGGTCGGGATCGTTTCAACCTGACCGTCGGTACTCATTGTTACCGTCACCGTATCCGTCGGTTGGGTGATCAACACCATCTCATAGGTGTCGTACCCACCAAAGGCCACATCGGTTGAGCCATCACTTTCAGTGATCAAGACCCCTGGGTTGTTTGTCACTGTGAAGATCACATCCTGGGTATCGCTCAGCACGGGCGTCCCATCATCCGTGACGACAAACGTAATCGTGTACACGGCTGGCCCTTGCGTATCGTCCGGGGTCCAGCTAAACAGCCCGCTGGTTTCATCGAGTGTTGCACCCGTCGGAGCATTGAGCATCGTGTAGCTCAAGCCATTGGCTGGATAATCAGCATCCGTCGCCACGACCGTTAGACTGAACGGTTGTGTTTTTGGCAGCGTTTGCGCCGCAATTGCATCCAGTACAGGGGCTTGGTTCAATTCTGTCACGTTGACCATTGCCACGGTTGTATCTGTCAAGCCTGTGGTGTCGGTCACCATCACGCTGAAGAAGTAGGCCGCGGGTCCTTGGGCTTCTGTCGGGGTCCAACTGAATTCGCCGGTACTGCTGTCAATCCTCATTCCACTCGAAGCGTTGTACAGGCCATAGGTCAGGGCATCATTGTCTGGATCAACTGCGTTCGCGGTGAACGTTAGGGCCTGCGTTTCAGTGATCGTTTGCGGCCCAATCGGATCAAGCACAGGCGCCGTGGTTTCTTCATTCACCGTAATCTGGATCGTTTGACTATCCGTCAATACATCATCCGACACGATGATCGTGGCACTGTACACACCTGGGCCGTCATTCTCATCAGTGAGCCAACTGAAGACACCACTGTAACTATCGATCATCGCTCCAGCCGGTTCGCCACTCAGACTGTAGCTCAGCGTCTGGCTCGGTATGTCCGTATCTGTCGCCACAGCTGTGAAACTGACTGTATTCCCTTCTGTAACTGTTTGATCACCGATAGCCGCCAACACGGGAGCCACATTGACTTCATTGACCGTGATGTTGATCGTTTCACTGTCGCTGATCACCCCATCCGACACAATGATTGTTGGCGTGTACACGCTTGGGCCATCTGCTTCGGTCGTACTCCAACTGAAGGCCCCACTACTGCTGTTGATCGTGGCTCCACTTGGTTCGTCGCTGAGACTGTAGGTCAGCATCTGGGTCGGCATATCCGTGTCGGTCGCCACTGCCGTGAAGCTGATTGTGGCTCCCTCATCCACCGTTTGATTGCCAATTGCCCCAAGCACAGGCGCAACATTACTTGCTGTCACCGTCAAGGTCACGGTTTGGCTGGTGGTGATCACCCCGTCCGAGACTTGGATATTCGGCGTAAACACCCCAACGTTGTTCGTCACCCAGTTGAAGGCCCCACTGTTGCTGTTGATCGTCGCTCCAGCCGGTTCGCCACTCAAGCTGTAGGTAAGCGTTTGCGTCGGCACATCCGTATCGGTTGCCACTGCCGTGAAGCTGATTGTATTTCCTTCAACCGTTGATTGATTACTGATCGCCGTCAAGACCGGCGCTTGGTTGACTTCATTGACCGTGAGGCTAACCACCTGACTGTCCGAGATCACGCCGTCAGAGACCACGACCGTTGTGGTGTAGCTCCCTGGACCATCTGTTTCATCGGTAAGCCAACTGAAGAGGCCACTGTTGTTGCCGATGACCGCCCCACTTGGTCCGTTGCTCAGGCTGTAAGTGAGCGTCTGCGTCGGCACGTCGGTATCGGTGGCCGTGGCGGTGAAGGTCACCAATTGCCCTTCATCCACCGTTTGGTCGCTAATCGTCGCCAAGTCCGGCTTATCATTGACCGGTGCCCCTCTGAAGGTGGCCGTCACCACGGTATCACTCGTCACTGTCACGGTGAATGGATTGTCACTGCTCTGACCCGCCTCACCACGCCAACCGATAAAGGTGTTGCCCGGTTCCGGTACAGCGGTCAGGCTGATGACTGTGCCATAATCGAGGCTCTCACTACAGTCGCTGCCACAATCAATCACAGCCCCAACCGTTGTCACCTTCCCTTGACCCGTTCCATCTTTTGCCACAGTCAGGGTATAGGTTACTGGGATAAAATTGGCTGTAACGTTGGTATTGCCCGTGATCGTCACTGGGGTTGACAGCTGATTACTACTGATGTCTCCACTCCAGCCATTGAATATCCAATTGGGATCGGCTTGAGCCGTAACCGTAGCTACCTGCCCATAGCCAAACGTACCCTGATTAGGATTCACACTGACCCCGCCATTACCGCTCCAACCCGCAATCAACGTATATTCATTGGCCGTGAACTGCCCCAACAGGGTGGTATCACCCGTGACAGTGAAGCTCTGGGTGGCGGTCATTCCGCTCAAGCCCACCACCCACTGATTGAACGACCAGCCAGGATCTGCGGTTGCCGTGGCGGTGACGACCTCCCCATAGCTGTAGCTACTTTTTGCTGGGGTCAAAGCAATGTTGCCACTCCCCAGCGCTGAGGTCTCCACACTGTAGGCGGCGGTGGCGAACAGGGCCGTGATCGATTTATTGCCATCGATTTTTAGATTTTCAAACGACGCATTGCCGCTCAGATCACCGCTCCAGCCTTGGAAGGTGTAGCCGGGCTCAGGCAACGCCTGCACCGTGATTGGCTGGTTGTAGTCGTAGTTATTCTGATCTGGGGTCACGGCGATACGACCGTTACCATTTACATTCGTACTGACCGTATACGTCTCTTTGGTGAAGGTGGCCGTAATGGATTTGTTGCCATCGATGGTCAACATTCGGTTAGCTGTGCTACCACTCAGATCACCGCTCCAGCCGCTAAAACGCCAACCCAGATTGGCTGTGGCGGTCACGGTGACGACGTCACCATAGACATAACTATTCTGATCCGGGCTAATACTGATACTGCCCTGACCCACCACTTGATCAACCAGGGTGTAATTTTCCTGAATGAAGATGGCGGTGACGCTCTTGTCCTGGTTCATCGTTAGGCTTTGGCTGATCGTACTACCACTGAGTGCCCCACTCCAGCTATCAAACCGCCAGCCGGGATCAGCTGTGGCCTGCATCGTTAGCACGCTGTCCTGAGTATAATCACCCGCCGCTGGTGAAACCGAGCCACTGCCGGAGACATTGATCGTCAGGGTTTTTGGCTGCTGCTGGCTGACCGGGCCACCCAGATTAGCGACCGTGCCGTTAGCACTTCCGTCACCATCCCCTCGACTACCATCCAGGAAGTAGAGGATAACCCGCTGGTTCGAGACGATCTCAGCCCCAGTCTGGGTTGGGTTGTCATACAGGAAGGTGGTCCAGCCATTGGTGGCATCGTACTGAGCATAACTATTGATATTGGTGGTACCACTGATCAGCAGGGTGACATTGGCGTTGCCACCGGTCCCCATTCCGGTCAGGTCAAAGTCCAGATAGCCTAACGGGAACTGCATCCCGGCTGGCTGGCTGCCGTTTCCAGCCGACGGCGTTGCCGTCAGACTGACATTTGTTAACGTCATCCCCGGACTGGCCACCAGCGTGACATACGCATTTGTCAACGGGCTGGGCAGCGAAGCCACATTCATCTGGGCTTGATCCAGCATGCCATCGTTGTTGCCGTCGCCGCTGTTGGGCGCGCCGACTTCGATGTTGCTAGCGACGCCGTCACCGTTGACCGTTACGTTGAAGTTGACAGTCTGACTGCCTGCGGTGATGGTAACGGGTCGTGTCCCTTCAGCGCTGCCCGGGGGTAGGCTCCAGGTCCAGATGCCATTGGTGTTCGATATCGTGCCTTCCGACGCCAGCCAAGCTAGGCTCGCATCAGCCGGACTGTAGGTCCCGCTATTTGTCGCCGTCTGACTCTCATAGACGGTCACGCTCGGCTGATTAACAGTTAGGTTGACATTCAGCCCGGTAATCGTGATCGTTTTGGAGGCCGCCACGTGGGTCCCATCCTCATCAGTCAGATTGACCGTAATCGTAGGCTGGCCAAAGCTTGAGCCATAAGTATGTGACAACGAGCCGCCGCCCAGACTGCTCAAGCAGTCCACGTTGGGACTACTATCGCCCCAATCGAGGCTACAGGCCGTCACTGTATCGTTACCAGGGTCAACTACCGACCCCAAGCTGAGGTTGTACGGCGTGCCACTAGCGACCGTATCGTTACCTGTAATCGCCACCGTCGGAGCCACATTCTGTACCGTCATCGAAATGACCGTATTCAGAAATGCACCGCCATCGCCGACAAAAACATTCCAAGTCACGGGCTGGGTCTCGTCTGGCCCATCCGTGGTGGTGTAGACCCATTGCCAGGTCAGCTCCGTGAAGGTACGGCGGACAAACTCACCCGTGCTTGGCCAAGCAGCAAATTCTTCAGGCTGCCCTGTCGGGTTTAGGAGTTGAGCCCCATTGGTAATCGTTTGTCCTTCCTGCACGATCAGATTGGTTTGATCGGCTAACAAGGCATACTGGATGTCAATGGGCGTCACTTCAGTGGCGCGGTTGTTAGCCGTGATGACCTCGGTTGCCCCAGCTAGGTCCTCAATCGCCACCGTCGTCGTCACCAACTGGTCACTGCGAATGAAGAAGCTGGTCTTTAGCGGGAAGGTGACCACACCACTTTGGCCAATGTCCAGCGTATTAAGGGGTCTGGTACAAAGATCCAATCTCCCATAACTATTGCGCTCCTTATTACAGCTCCAGCCCGACACGCCAGCTGGCCCCACAGTACCGCCCGCACTCCATTCGATCCTCAGCCCCGGCTGGGCGGGTTGAGTACCGCTGTTGGTGTAGCTGATGGTGTAGATCATCGGGGGCGCATTGCCTGAGGGATCATATTGGAAGGCGGTCCCATCATCAACGATCGAGACAATCAGATCAACCCCACCATCAATCGGAATCTGGTGATTGTACGTATTGTTCGTGGGCGTCCCATCAACACCATCCGTGGCAATCGTCACCGTGTTGGCAATACTGGCCGTTCCAGCAGACCAACTGTCAGTCACCGTCACGGTGAAACTGAGAACATCGCTCGCACCGGCTGCCATATTGCCCACGGCAAAGGTACAGGTGCTCCCCGCCGAAGCATCTGGCAAACAGCTCCAGTTTGGATGGCTCAAGGTGGGGTCAAAGGTTGTATCTACCGGGACAACCTCGTTGATGATCACGCCAGTAGCCGGGGCCAGACTGGCATTGGTGTAACTGATGGTGTAGCTGATGGTAGCACTTGTCTGAGCCAGGGTCACATCACTTTGCTTACTGACCACAACATCCGGGCTGACCACAGCCATATCCCAGGCCCCATCGACGAAGTTGCTATTACCCACGCCATCAGTTACTCGCAGATCAATCTTGTAGGTACCTTTCGCCAAATTCGGTAAGGTATAATCCCAGGTAGTGTACAGGGCATTGTTACTGTTCAAAGCGACGCTATTCCAATTGCCCTCAAACTGCCCGATATCACGATTAGCGTAAGATCGGATACGCAGTTCTACGCTACTAATCCCTACATCCAGTGGATTAGCAATGTCGTAAATTGTTTCATCTGTCAGTGGTTGAGCATAGATCACCAATTCATCCAGTGAGCCAGCAAAAGCATTGCTCCCCTTCATTTGGCCCACCTGAATGGTGTTGGTAGCGCTAAAGACGCTGTGCCCAGTGGAAGTGAAGCCTAACGTACCGTTGACAAAGAAGGCCCGCTCACCACTAGCCGCATCAAAGCGCCACGCCACGTGGACCCACTCACTGGTGGGGATCGCGCCGCTCATAACCGTCGTATCGCTGTCGTGACTGAGAAGGGGCTGACCATTTCGCAAGCCCAAGTAGAAATCATCGCTGGCCGAGTTGGGGCCGCTGCCCAAAATCGCCTGGTCACCACTCCAACTATCGGCCTTGACCCAACTCATCGCGGTGAAGCTACCGCCACTCAGGCCCAGCTGTTCAGCCGTCGTGGTCGTCGTCACCGGTGCGACCGTGGTAAAGGCGAGTTGATCATTGACCCCATCAAAGGTAATGGCGTTGCCCCGCTTGCCCGTAACCCCGGTGGTGGGACAATTCGGGCTACTACATTGCATCACAAAGCCCGTATCCGAACCATCGACCCACAGGCCACTGCCACTTTCAAAGTGCAGGTGGAGCGTACGGCCGCTGCTCGGATAAGGCACATCGCTGGCCACCCCAGTAATCGTTTTACCCGAGGCGTTAGCAAGATAGTTTGCCGCCTCGGTCACATCAGCGTAGGGCGGCAGACCATCCAGCTTGATCACACCGCTAGCCGTGCTGGTATTGCCCACCCGATCGGCCGCACGGACGGTCGTCGTGTACAGGCCATAGGGGCTGGTCAGGAAGGGTTGCGTGGCTTGCCACGTATTACCATTCACCGTCGCAGGCTGATTACCGCTAACATTGGCCCCAGTGTGGTCCACTGTCGTCAGGGTAATGTTATTATCATCCACCCCGCTCCCACTATCGCTGACGGTGCCATTAAAGGGCTGGCTCGTCAGCCCCCGCACCGGGTTGTTCGTGGTATTCAGGGTCAGGGTTGGGCCTTGACCATCTACCTGCACCACCGCGGAGGCGATATTCGAGACGTTACCGACCGTGTCAGTGGCCCTAGCTTCGATGGTGTGCGAGCCAGCCGCTTGTTGGAAGGAGAACAACCACCCTTGACTGTTGCTACCGTCAGGGATGCTGGGCGAGGCGTCTTGCCACGCGCCGTTATTGATACGATACTCCACCTTGGTAATCGGGCTGGAGGCATCCTGGGCCCCAATGTAGAGAACCGTTTGCGCTGTGCTCAGGTGGGATGGAGTCAAGGTCAGATCGACAGTCGGCGGCTCTGCATCCACAAAAATCGTGTGGGAATTGATAACATCAAACCACGAGGCTTGATAGTTGTATGTGTCTCGAACCGCACCCCCACTCAGGACGGCCTCGGTGATACTGACCTCATCCATGCCGCCGTAGAAGCCCTGCCCTAGCTTGATCGGGTAACGCGGTTGTGTACAAACATTGCTTCCAATGCTCGAGGTTGTTCCGGCGGGCGAACCGTTGATGTAGATTCTCATCTCGCCCTTGACCGAATCGTGGGTTGCAACCACGTGGTTCCATTGGTCTTCGAGCAGCGGATTGGTGGCGTCCACCGTGTGCCAATTAGTGTCGTTGTCCGAGCAGAAACTCTGGCGGTCAAATCGGACGTTCAGTGAGTTATTTGGCAGCGAGAGCCGGAAATTGGCATTGCGCTGGTTGTTGTCGCTGCGGAGCATCAACCACTGGGTCGCGCTCAAGGTTTTGGTCGGCTTGACCCACAATCCTAAACTGAAATCGGTCAACTCAATGATGTTGGCGGTACCTGCCAGAGTCAGCAGGTCGCTGCCGTCGAAGGTGACGGCCTCACGAATTTGACCCTTGTCGCCTGCCTGGGGACAGTTTGTACAGGTGGCCGTGTAACGATTTTGGGAGTCGTCGGTGAAGCTGGTCAGACTCAGGTCTTCATCCAAGTGGAGGTTGACGGCGGGGGATCGAGTCATGTGTGCCTCGACCTCCTCCTGGCTGAGCGTGCGCCGGACGATGGTCAGATCATCCATCAATCCATCATAGTATGTTCCGCTACCTCGTCCGATTTGGATAGCCCCATCGATAGGTGCGAGGTAGCCCTGTTCATGGACGAGGGCGCCATTGACGTAGAAACGGTAAATCCCGTAATCGGCGGAGGTGCGCTCGAAGGTATAGGCCAAGTGATACCAGCGATTGGTGTCGTCAAAGAGCGACCTCGCTTCGGGTACGGTAATAGCGTTGGAGTCACGCCACACTTGCATCCGGCCCGGACGGCCTAACCACAATCGATAGTTGTTGCCAACCGTAATCAGCGGCACTTGCCCATTGTTGAAGGTTCCCCGGAATGAGTGGGGATTGATCCACATCATGGCGCTGAAACTGCCCTGGGTAAAGCCAACCTCCGAGGCCGTCGAGCCAATGGTTAGATAATCATTCACCCCGTCAAATTCGATAGCCTGATTGAGCCGCCCTGGAATGCCGCTAGTCGGGCAAGTGTTGCCGCTACAAGAGACGCTGGTAAAGCGACCCGAGTCGTCGGCAAAGACGGTCAGACCGGGGGCTTCGTCAAAGGGCACATCTAAAGCCACCGAGCTGTCATTGAAGATATCGCTAATGGTATCTGAGCTGAGGGCGTAGTTGTAAGCCCGGAAGTCATCCAGTTCACCATCGAAGTAGTCATTATATACCCCAAAGTAGAAGGTGCCATAGGCACTTTCTTCGCCGAATGGATCCTGAACCCTATAATCAATTTCATAGGGTTTAAGCCCTACATAGCTGCTGCTTTTGAGGTTGGTTAGATGGAGAAGATTATCATCCTCACTCGCGTCATAGGAACTCCGCCAGTCGAATCTCGAGATCACATCATCTTCATAAACCCGCAACCACTCAGGTGTATCTCTCACTAGGAAAGTTTGTTTGATGTCTCGTGTTTCTGGAAGGAGCATTGCGAGCGCCCAGATGTAGCCGCTACTATCATCAGTATTGCGGTTGATGCCTATCACGCCATCAGTGTTACCAAACCCACCCGACTCGGTCACGCTACTCATATAAATACGATCAAGCCAAGCGTAGCCGTAGTTGTTTGGGCGACCGACATACATCGTAGCTACATTTGGCGGGGTCACACCTAAACAATTTGAAACGTCTAGGGCACTTGCGGTGGGTTCGCCGTTGATGTAGAAGGTAAAGGTAGACCCGTTGTAGATAACGGCCACATGTTGCCAAGTATCTTTTTGCACCACATTGATATCGCGCGTTGTTACCTGACACGTTGCCGAATTATTCGCCATCATCATACGGAGGGCCCCATCGTTGCTGACAAACAACGATGGGTAGATGGTTTTAGAGAAGGGCCAATTTGTCTCCGTATTATCATAGACCGTACTTCCAAACACCCCTTGCCAATCACGGTGGATTTGCTGATACCCATACTGTGTACCAACCTCATTAGTCATTGGGGTGGTGCGATCCTGCGGCTTAATCCAAGTAGCAAAAGAGAATTGATTGCTGGCTAAATTCGGCGCGGTCACGCTCAAATAATCGGACTGGTCGAAGGTCGCGCCATTGCCGCCTGCTGTTGGGCAACTCGCCCCAGTACAAGACACAGCGTTGCTGCCCCAAGTGATGCCATTACGCATGTCAATCCGAACAGATGGCGCGGCATATCGGCTCAAAATGGTGCCTTGTGTCAATGCGATGGGGAAGATTTCAATTTCGTCAAGCTTTCCTGTGAACGGGAGGGATCCGCCGTTAACCGCACCGATAGAGACCGGGTGGTTGTTCTGGCAGGGAGTACCGCTGTACGCGATGGAGGCAACCTGCACACCGTCCACGTAGAGCCGTTTCATACTGCCGTCGTAAGTGGCGGTGATGTGGCTCCACGCGTTGACCGGCAGTACAGGTGTTTCAAGGATGTTGAGGCCGTTTGTCGTACAGCCATTGAAAGTGCTAAACTGAACCTTCCCATTTGTCAGGGCCAGATTGTAATTTTGCTGTTGTCCGTTGATGGAGGTCTTAGCAAGCAGCATTTGCGAACTTGATGATACGACCGGCGGATTGACCGCTAGCGCAATCGTATACTGCGACAGATCCAGGTCATCGCTATCGGATACGACCAGCGAGTCATTGCCGTCAAAGGTCAATGACGTGCCGTTGGCGGTAGGACAACTATTGCCAGTACAGGTGGCGTTGTTATCTAAGAACGAGTCATCGATAAAGGTGGTGCTACCTGCGGCCTCGTTCAAATGCAACCAAAGCACCCGCCCCGTGGGATCATCGATGATGGCCCCAGCCCGGAGCCCCATATCCACTGCCCCGCTACGAGTCAGTCTCGCCTCCGATACACCTAGGTTGCCATTCACCGTCACCGAGGCTCCAGGCGCGATGACTCCAGTGGGTTGGAAGCGTAGCCGATTATCAAGCGGCAGTTCGGCTTCTAGCACCCCGCGAGCATAGGGAATCCGGAGTTCGTTCGTAATCTTTGCGGTATAACTAATGGTCCCACCCGGCGAGACAAAAGGCATCACCCCACTGTCAGTTTGAATTTGCGAGTCGAGCCGCAGTACGTTTAGGCTTGAGGCCACGTTGGGGTTGTAAGCATAAATGCGCTCTTGGGCATCTGACAAAGAGTCGTCATCGCTGTCAGGATCGAGCGGGTTGGCGTTGACCCAGGTACTCAGCGGGTTGCCGTTATGATCAAAATCGTAGACAATTTCCCACCCACCCGTGTAGGCCGCGCCGTTGCTAGCGCAGGGAGGTGCATTCAGATTGGCCAACTGTCCATTTTCATAGGGATGGAGCCGATTGGGATGGAGGAACTCGTCGCTATCACCTAGACCGTCGCCATCACTATCGGCCAGAGCCGGATTAGTTCGGTAGAATGCCTCCCAATAGTCGGTGAGCCCATCACAATCGGTGTCGGCCTGCAAGGGGTCATAGCCTGCGACACTCATCTCAAAATAGTCGCTCAAGCCATCCGCGTCCGTATCGGGGTTGCTGTCGTCCGGATCCACCCCGCCCCGAGCCTGACTGCGCAACCCATCGCCATCCGCATCGGCCAAAACCGGGAACTGGTTGTCCCAGGCCAGCCGATAGCCATCTCGGTCCACTGATACCACGGTGCGGAACTCATCAACAGTGCCTGGCAGCACATCAAAAATGAACTGATTATTCATAGAGTTGTGAGAGGTGCTATCAAACTTAGAGAGCCAGCAGGTCGGAACAGCGAAGGGGGGAAGAGGAACGGGTATCAACCAACAGTTCTGTTGCCGTACAGCAAAGCCTTCTGAGAATTGGAAATCCGCCCCTTGGTTGATACCCGGCGTGGTCAGGTTGTAGGTGAGCGGTTGAATGGTAAATTGCTTGCGGAAACGGGCATCATTTGCGCTAATAGAATACGGTCTCTTACCCGGCACCGAATCCCAATTGACCTGTCTTAGCTCCAGCGGAATGTTTTGCTGGCTGGGTTGGAATTTGTAGGCGAAAGTCGCATCATCCAGGTTATTGTCACTCCACTGCCAGCCATAGCTATAGCCTATCCAGTTGGGGTCATCCATGTAGAGCGTATTAGTTATATCACCACTAAAGGTCACGCTGTTGCCCACAATCACTCCATCGAGACCCGATTCATTGCCAATGACCGGGGTATTTATCACCATCTGGAGCCGGTCATCGCGGGTCAAATCGACCAACGGCGTGGTATCATTGATGACATAGGCCAACCCCTGCGTTATCGCCCCAGTGATCCCCCCGCAAATCCATCGGGCTACCGTTTCGTTGCGATTAGCCCCGGTAAATTCACACACCACCGCAATGATGGTATCAATAACTGCTATAATAGCCAAGACCGTGAGAAGGATAAAGTTACCCGTACTTAATGCATAAAGGTATAACACGGCCAAAAGCACTTCTGTAAGCACGGCAGAAATTTGCTCGGCCACCAACCTGCTAAAAGCCGGTGCATCGGTGTCGATCTGCCCGGTTGCCAAAACGATAGCAATCGTCGCCCCTGAGGTAACCAATTGTATGGCGACCCCAGACCAGGCAAATATTTTCATTTGTGTTGTTACTGCCTTTTTCAAGATTGCCTGGTTTCTGACAAGGTTCTCTCTGGCTTGATTCAAATATAGGGGATTGCTTTTCGAGTAAAAAGCTATATTCTCGCGAGACGCCTTAATACCTTGCAATGCGGGTTTAAATGCCTCCATCCTCTTGTAATTGGCCCTAAAGTTAACTCGGAGGGTATTGACAACATAATAGCCTGACACTACAGATACAGACCCAATACAGGTGATACTTGAACATCTTTGACCAGTACTCTCCGGGGGGAGTTGGCCGGACAGGAATGGCACTACTGTTCCAGAGACGAAATCGCGCATGACATAATCCATAATGGCATAGATGCTGCTATCAACCAGGTTAGTAGTATCAATCGTGTTCGGATAGTTGGCAATTTCCAACAGGGCTAGAGCTTCCGATGAAATTGCATTCCCTTGCAAAACATCGCCAAAACTTTCCAGGATGGCTCCCCGCGAGGCCGCCAATGCGCTCCAAGATGGAGCCACGCCCGCCGATTTACTGCTATCAACCGTGGGAATGTTCAGGTCATTGAGATTGCGTATGCCAAAGAACGTTTTCAAATTAGTGACCAGTCGCTGGACAGTGGCAGCAACAGGTTCAGACGGGCGTTGATGATTATTGTTGACCAACGGTTGTCCACTGATGAGGGTACCATCATTTACTAGAACTGAGACGGTCGGAATAGAAAGGCCAAAGTAGGTGTTGATTGCCAACAGGATAGCCCCATCTTTGGCACGGGCAGGATCTGTGACAGTGTCACCCGCTAGCAAATTGGTCATCACAATAGGTGTAAAGACAGTTTCCAGCCGGGTCTTCAGAGCAGGTAAGAACGTTTCAATACTCTCAGTGGCCCACCCTGTTCCCGTGCTAAATTTGTAGGGCTGGATACGCATCGCCGCGTCAGTTTGCAGCGAAGCCGACCCCAAATCGACGGTGAAGGTGTTGTTGGCAAATGAGAAGCGGTCAATTATATTACTATTATTGATTGACAAATCAACATCACCCATTGTACGAGTGCGGCGCGTTTCTTCGCCAAGGAGCAGCACGCTGGCCACTGTACCATCCGCCGGATTACCACCACTGCGTAAAAAGGCCGGCACCGCATCGCCCGTGGTCGCTTCTAACAAGGCTGCGTCGTCAGTCAGCCCACCAATGTAATTGAAGCTCAGGCCACTCAGCCCCCAACTGCCGTAGGTCGAGGAAATATCATTGAGCCGGAGGCGGTTACCGCTAACCGTCTGAGCATCAAGATAGGTATACTGCATGGTATCCGCCAGATGCCATAACTCCGGCTCGTAGTGACCGGTTCGATTGTCTTGCCGTACCATCAAGGCCTCGGCCCCGTGATGCTCCTGCACTTGGATGCCAGTTACCACAAAGTCGTCGTAGTAAGTTTGCAATACCGTCGATTGACTGGTCCAGTTGGTCGGGTCGCTACAGCCAGTATCACAGCGGTCGGTCTGACCACTGATCAACCAAATCATTTTAACTTGGTGGGCCGCTCCCCAATTGCTGACCCCAGAGGCCAGCTTGTAAGGCATGCGAGCCTGCCAAGCAATCGGCATCCCGCCGTTGGAGTCGGTGACGACGTTCAGGGGCAGATAGGCCACCCGTTCACCATTGGCCCCACCCATAACAGTCATGTTGTATTTGCTCACAACATCCGTGTCGATCCAAGTGGAAATGGGGGTAGTCGCAGTGATCGTGGTTGTACCACTGATCGGCAACCCACCCGCTGGGTTGGCCGCTGAGTAGGGGATGACGATTTCCAACATCGGCATCATAATCATATCGCCATCAGGTGCTAGAGTATCAGGAGTATTGCGCATAATTTGACCACTGGTGTCTCTATCGGGCCAATTGAGGGCGCTGTTGGTCCACCACAGATGTCGCTCATCAGTCGGTCGAATCTGAAAATCAACAAATAGATTTTTATTGGCTGTGGCCCCGCTGATATTCAGATTGAAGGTTTGACTAAGCACAGTTTGCGAGTCAAGGTGAGCTGTATCTGAACTATCGGGCACCCCATCACCATCATCGTCAAAATCGTGAACGTCAGGAATACCGTCAGTATCTGTGTCGGTACAGGTAGCTTCCAAAGGGGTAAGTAAGGTGGTCGTGACCACGTCGGTACGACCCAAACATTCGGCCCCATCGGTCAGGCCGTCACCATTGCTGTCAGCATTCAGAGGGTCCAAATACCAAGTCTGTCCATTGACCCTAAAAGGAGCCACCTCGGTCTTGTCGCTAATACCATCGCTGTCACTGTCAATCAGGTCGATGCGGGTGCCTAGCTCGTAGATTTCGACATTGTCGGTCAGACCGTCGCCGTCACAGTCGCTGGTGGCGGTGATGGTACAAGGAGAGCCTTGGAGTAGGGGGATATGGGCGGGAATTAGCCCCCCCTCAATCCCCCCCTTTGGGGGGGAAGCAGTGATTCCCTCTCCCTCTGGGAGGGGGTTAGCGGGAGGGCTATCCTTCGCCAACGGATTCTGGTTGGGGTTGAATGTCGGGGCCGCCGCCTCAGTTTGGGCAGTGGTTTCCGCGTGCTGTTGTTCAGCCTCAGCTTGGCGGGCGTAAAAACGGGTGGCAGCGGCGTGGGTCTGGTGGGATTGCAACAAGGGTGTGACCAGCATCATGATAATCATTGAAATCGAGAGACCGGCATAAAATTTGGGCGAGCGGCGGTGGGTGACCGCCATCACGCCCAAGGCAATCAGGAGCAGGCCCAAACCAAGCAGCACGCCAAAAGCCTGTAGGTCATCGGGCTGAAGCCGGGCCAACGGAGAATGGAGGGTGGGGACTAACGAAAGGGGATCGTTGGTTAGGAGCGACGGATCGTCGATCAGGCGAGGGATGGCTTGGAGGAAGGCATAGGTGAGGCCAGGCTCCTCCCAATTGCTAAAGTTGGTGATGATCTCGGCTTCAATCCAGACATCGGCTCCCGGTTCGGGTGGAAATTCTAGGCGAATTATCTGACGCAAGGGCAAGCCATTGTCACTAATCCAGATTTCACCTTGACCGGTCAAATCGAGATATTGCTGTGGCGTTTGCAGGCTCATCCTAGCTGGTAGTTCGCCCCGCTCCCGCAGCATCTCTTCCAGGCTAGCCCGCATATGTTGAGCATATTTTGGACCGCTGACATCAAATTGGTAGCGAGTCATCGAGTCGGTCAATGTCACCGGCAGCATCTCTGCCGGAAAAAATTCGCTCTCGGTGTTGATGGAGCTAGTATTGTGCCCAACCTGTTGCACATTTTCCACCACGTTCAAAAAGCCCAGTGGGTCACCACCAGGGGCAAACAGATCCGAGCCAGTCTCAACTTCAGTCCACTCATCCATCCCCTCTACACCACGCATGCGGCCATAGGACTGACCTTGCTCCACCTTCACTTCCAGCGGGGTCTGGTTGGCGGCACCAATGTTCATCGTCATCAGATCGGCCGGACGGTCTAACTGGCCCTCAATGGTGAACTGTTCGCTACGAGCGGTGCGACCGACATTACCCAAGGTCAGGGTGGGGTGGTCGGTCTGCACGACCGTGGATTGATAGCTGTATTGGCCCACATCAGCCGTCAGCCGCCAGGCCCGCTCCAAATTATGACGGGCGGTCAGCGGCATGGCTGCGACTAAGGTGGGCCACAGATTGAGAATAACCAGCCCGGCAATCGCTAGGGCCACATAAATCTTTACCGAATTACGTTTCATTGCTTTCATCTCGAATTCTCCTCACTACGACGTACAAAGGAACCAGTTGTAAATCAGAGGTTATACAAACGTTTTGTCATGAAATTGGGTTAAACTTCATTTTTGTTGCTGTTATTAATTTTTTATTGTTGGAATGGTCGACAATCACTATGCTTATATTTCACTATGTAATTAGTTTGTTGCAACATTTACCATGAGTCTGTCATGAAATTTGAGCATCTTTGTCGGAAAATCGGAGCAATCGTAGAAAATATCATTAATCTTTAACTAGCGAGTTTCGTCTACTTGGTAGGTTGTTTGATTCAAGAATTCGACTAAACTTTGGCTATCAGCAAAGATATGCTGCTGCCGATTATCGGCGGCTTTGAGCATATACTGTTGTTGACCATTCGGGGTATCGCGCCACACACGAAGGACGAAAAATCGATAAGAACTAGCTTGGGGTTTGAGTAAATTTGGCTGATTTTGCATCTATATCCCGTTCCTTTACAGCTTAAAGCAAATTTGTCACGGATCATATCAGGTGACCGTAGCGAAAACGTAGTAAGAAATATCACCCAAATTTACGATGGACAAATGATTTTGAGTGCATTACAATTTCGGCGAGGAACTATGTATCCTTCCCCCAAACAACTTTCCAGACCCAGTTTTGTAAGCGGGAAGGTCTACCAGATTTTGACTACACACCAATAAAGACAAAGATTGTAATCATCATAGCGAGACGATAAGCCTAATGAAGAACGCTCAAAGTTTGAACGTTTGTTTGTTTGGTCCATTTCAAGTTTCCCTCAATGGCGACCCCTTACCCACCTTTTATTCAAGCAAGGCCCGGGCGTTGCTGGCCTATCTGCTGATAGAAGCCAACCGGCCTCACTCTCGTGATGCGCTAGCCACGCTCCTGTGGGGAAACCAACCGAGCCAAAAAGCCAGAACCAATCTACGCACCACATTTGCCAAATTGCGTCAGCTATTGGCCCCGCTTGAGGTCGAGACCCCGCTGTTTACCACTACCCGGCAAACCATTCAATTCAACTTCAATCCAGCTCATCACTGGATCGATGTGGTCACATTTAATAACCTACTGACAATTTGTGAAGAAAAATCAGCCGATGGCGAGGTTAACATTCCTGGGTGTGCAAAGGCCTTGTCTCAAGCTGTTCCTTTATATAAAGGTGAATTTTTGAGTGATTTATGTGTTGAAAATGCCGAGGAGTTTGAAACGTGGCGACTGGAACAGCAAGAAAAATATCATATACAGATGTTAAGCCTGCTCCATTGCCTGGCTGGTTATCATCTGTCGAACACATATCACCAACTTGATTATCAATTGGCCGAACAGTATGCCCGACAGCAATTACAATTGGAGCCTTGGTCTGAAATGGGCCACGGTCAATTGATGGAAATTTTGGCTAGAACCGGCCACCAAATGGCAGCACTGGCCCAATTTAACTTATGCCGGCAACTGCTGGCTGAGGAGTTAGGCGTAGAGCCGTCGCCACAGATACAGACGTTAGCCGAACAAATCAGACAGGGCGAGTTGGACCAACCGATGGAAACACAGAGCACTGCTCAGCTCGGTTGGGTAGAGGTGCCATTGACCGGAACCTTTTTTGGCCGGACCACTGAATTAGGCCAATTACGACAGTGGCTGGTTGAAGAGCGCTGTCGGATGGTGACCATTTTGGGTATGGGTGGGCAGGGCAAAACCAGTCTAACCGCACAGATGGCCCGCGCTGTGAATAATGAGTTTGAAGTGACCACTTGGCACTCGTTACTCAATGCGCCTAAATTAGATGAAATCTTGCCTGACATTTTACAAACTTTGGCTGGGAACCCTGTCCTTGACTATCCAGATAGTCTGGCTGAAAAACTCGCCTTGCTTCTCACGCATCTACGCCAAAAACGGTGTCTGCTAGTGCTGGACAATCTAGAAACCCTTTTGCAAAGCGGCCTGACTGGGCAATATCGTCCCGGCTATGAGGAATATGGGCGGCTGATCGAGACCCTAGCCCAACACGAACACCAAAGCTGCTTGTTGTTGACCAGCCGGGAGCGACCACAAAGCCGTTGGCTCAGTCAGGCCAACCTACCGGGGGTCCAAACTCTGCCTCTCAATGGACTGGATTTAGAGGCAGTGCATCAAATACTACAAGTCCATAACCTAACCATCAGTCAAAGTGAGGCCAGCAAGTTAGCCCATCGCTACTCGGGTAACCCTCTGGCCCTGAATCTGGTGGGACAAGCTATTCAAGAGTTTTACTTTGGTAATGTAGAGGCGTTTCTTGGTGAAGAAACACCCATTTTTGATGATGTTCGGGGCGTGCTGGACAAACAGTTCAATCGGCTATCCTCGTTGGAGCAAGATATTTTGTTGTGGCTGGCCATCAGCCGGGAGCCGCTATTCCCGCTTGATTTAACGGCCCGCCTTGCCCGCTTCGTCCGGCAACGAGAATTGCTTGAAACGCTACGGTCCTTACAACAACGCTCACTGCTGGAACGGGATCAAACCGGTTTTAGGCTACAAAATGTCATTACCGAGTATCTGACCGATTACTTAGTCGTCCAGGTCAGCCAGGAAATTGAGCAGAGCCAGTTGAACCTACTACACAGTCACACGCTACTTTTAGCCCAAACTAAAGAATATGTTCGCCAGAGCCAACGCCGTCTCATCCTCAAACCTATTGCAAACCAGCTTAAAACTAAGCTAGGTTTAGCCAAAGTAGATCAATTCTGCCGCGATCACCTTGACCAATTGCGCCAATCATCATTGCCCCCTAGTTATGCTGCCGGCAATATTCTCAATCTACTGCTCCATCTGGAGATTGATGTGACCGGCTATGATTTCTCTGGTCTAAGCGTGTGGCAAGCTTATCTGCAAGATGCAGCGTTAAGTGGGGTCAACTTTGCCAGAGTCGATTTGGCTGGCACAGTCTTTACTGACACCTTTGGGGCTGTCTATTCCGTTGCCTTTAGTCCGGATGGGAAAGTGTTAGCAGCAGGCACGATTGATGGAACGGTTCGACTTTGGCAGGCCAATGATGGTCAGCCAGTCAAGATCTTGAGGGGGCACATCGCCGCCATCTGGCCCATCGCTTTTAGCCCAGATGGACAGACTCTGGTCAGTGGCAGTCTTGATCAAACTGCCAAGATATGGGATGTCGAGAGTGGGCACATTCGTTATATATTACAAGGATTTCGGGAGGCGGTCACCGCCTTTGCCTTTAGTCCCGATGGGCAGACGCTAGCCAGTTCTAGTGCGGATACGATGATACGCTTATGGGACACCAACAGCGGAGCGCTCATCCAAACCTTGCAGGGGCATACTAACTGGATCCAGGGCTTGGCTTGTAGCCCAGACGGGGCCCTGCTCGCCAGTGGTAGTCGAGATGAGACGGTTCGATTATGGGATATGAAGACGGGACAACTTCTTCATATACTTCAAGGGCATGAGGGTGCAATCACTAAAATAGCTTTTAGCCCAGATGGCGGCCTTTTAGCCAGTGGCGGTCGCGACCAGACTATTCGGTTGTGGGATATTTCCGCTGTACTTCAGACGAATGGAGTTGATACCGACGGTCCAGTTCGTCATATTTTACAAGGGCACACCAATTATATTACAGCGGCTGTCTTTAGCCCGGATGGGCAGACGCTAGCCAGTACGAGCGCTGATCACACAGTACGCTTATGGGACGTACCCAGTGGGCAACTTCTCCACATCTTCCGAGGACATACCGACGTGGTTCGATTTGCTGTCTTTAGCCCGGATGGGCAGACGTTAGCCAGTGGCAGTTGGGACCAGACAGTGCGGTTGTGGGACATTTACTCAAGACAAGCTACCTACACCTTACAGGGGTATACCAATTGGATTTACTGTATTGCCTATAATCCTGATAACACCCTTTTGGCCACAGGTAGTGGTGATAACAAGGTCCGTTTGTGGGACCGAAAACGTGGGAAAGTCTATCGTACCCTCTCCGGACATACGAATTGGGTCTGGTCTGTTATTTTTAGCCCAGATAGGAAAACGCTAGCCAGTGCCAGTTCTGACCAAACCATCCGCTTGTGGGATATTGATACAGGACAAACTCGACGTATCTTGGAGGGGCATCAGGATCAAGTAAAAACGCTTGATTTTAACCCGGATGACGAAACTCTGGCCAGCGGTAGCCTTGATGGCACAATTCGTTTATGGAACCCAACGACTGGACAAACCAACCATACCCTGCAGGGCCATAGCAATTGGGTGCTTTGTGTCGTCTTCAGTCCGAATGGGCAAATACTGGCCAGTGCCAGTGCTGATTTCACCATCCGTTTGTGGGATGTAACGAGCGGGCAACTGCTTCATACCCTACAAGGACATCAGGATGGAGTCGAGACCGTCGCTTTCAGCCCCGATGGGAAAACGCTAGCCAGTGGTAGCTGGGACCGAACCATACGTTTATGGGATGTAGCCACTATCAGAGGAACGGGCGATGCCGAAGTACCCGATAAGGAAAGCTACTGTATCCTTGAAGGACATACGAGTTGGGTACGAACGGTTGCATTCAGTCCCGATGGAAGAACGCTGGTTAGCTGTAGTAATGATAACTCGGTTCGTTTGTGGGATATTGCCGATCCCGAGTCTTCGCAAAACAGTGAATCCCGTCACACCCTGTTAGGCCACACAAATTGGATTTATGACCTCGCCTTCAGCCTAGATGGACAGACGTTAGCAAGCGCCAGTGCCGATGAAACTATTAAGGTGTGGGATGTACAAGCAGCGGAATGTCTCGATACTTGGGCAATGCCTGGCCCCTATGAAGGGATGAACATCAGTGGGGTCACTGGTATCACCGAAGCGCAGCGGTCAGCACTCAAAGCGTTGGGTGCGGTGGAGGATTAGAGGGAACATCAATCATTTGGAATTGTATCTGAAGATCCCGTAATTTCTTTCAGAAGTGTTTTTGCTTGGCGACGCACAGCAGAGGGGCTGGCTGGATGATCGGCTACCAAGGTAACCAATCTGGCAGCCTCCTCACGATCATCTAGAGCTAAGTGATACCGACTGAGATGTAACATTCCTGCCAAGATATCGGGGTAGGACTCCAATTGCGACAAAAGTTGGTGAGCAGTTTCAGCATAAATATGTGCTGTGGGAGCATCAGTCAGTTGCAATGATAAATCGGCGACTAATGCATTGCTGTGCATTTGCAGCGGCTTATGTTGCAGATTCTGCGCTACGGCTAACGCCTCCTGAGTTAGGGTGAGGGATTCAGCGGGATCCTGATCACGTAAGAAAGCGGCATATTGTAGCAGAAAAAAAGGCAGATCTAAGGGCGCGGGGGTTTCACGTAAAACAGAAAGGGCCTGGCCTGCCACTTCTGTAGCCCGTGGCAAATCATTTTGCAAATAGATCAATTGGGCTTCCTCAGCCAAGGCTCGAGCGATATAAACTCGGTTTTCCACAGCCTCTGCCAGGAAACGTAGTTCCTGGAGCTGTTGCTGAGCCTGCGTTAAATCGCCGACGCGGTTAAACAGACGAACCAAGATAGCACGAACCGAATAGTTCATATACATATAACCGATATCCAAGGCAAGATCGAGCGCTTCCTCCAAACACACTTTGGCCTGTGAATAACGTCCACAAGCCAGATAGGCGGTCCCCAAACTATCTAATGCATTGGTCAAACCCGGTAACACCCCTAACTGTCGGGCCAGTTCGACAGCCCGCTGCATGTGCGGCAGGGCGGCCTCATAACGACCGATGCCCAACAAGCTCATGCCGAGATTATTCTCACACCGTTCCACATTAAGCACATCGCCCAATTCCTCATAAGCAGTCAACGCTTCTTGCTGATTGACCATTGCGTGCTGGAGATCTCCTTTAATAGCATAGGCTACCCCCAGATTACCCAACGCAAAGGCTATCCCCCGTTTGTGCTCACCCTTGCGCTCCAGAGCCAAGGCTTCTTCCAGAATCGGGACAGCTTGGTCCACCTCATCATCCATGATGTGTGTCCACCCCAGATCGGTCAACATTTTGGCTGTTTTGCGATCAATGGCCAGCCGGCGATAGGTAGTTAAGGCGTGCTCGTACTGTTGTTTAGCCTCATCATAGACTCCGGTATCATTCAAAATTCGGGCTCGTAAGTCATGGGCGTCAGCTATTGTCTCTTCGTCCTGCAACACCTGAGCCAATTCCAGGGCCTGGACCACTGCTTCTGCTCCAGATTCATATCGCCCCTGATCAATGATAAATTGAGCTTTCGCCAGCAACAGTTGGCACAAGAGCAGGGCTTCCGCTTGATCACTAGTCTCCCATTGTTGGGCCAGCGTGTTTTCAATCAGAACTTCTCCTGCCTGAAGCAATCCTACCGAGTCATAAAATGCTTTGAGGCCAGGTAAACTATGCAGCAATTTTTCGGTTTGTTTCGTGTGGATAGCCCAGGTCCAAGCCTGTTGCAAGTTATCTAGCTCCTGTTTAATAGCCTTGATGGCAGCCTGAGGGGTCAGGCTATATAAAGCCGGTTCCAAACTGGTCAACCAAGAAAGATAGTACTGGCCGTGTGCCGTGGTAGCAGTCACCTCATGATCTACCTTGTTGAGTTGTTCTTGGGCAAACTGCTGGGTCAGGGGATGTATGGTGTATCGCAATTCCTCCTGCTGGTAAATGAAAGCTCGGTCGATGATGCGCCGTAGCAGAAAAGGGGTGGCTTGAGCAATCTCTGCTGCTGCCTCGTAGGTAAAACCACCCCGACATATAGACAGCGTTTCTACCACCCGCTGTTCATCTGATTCAAGAAGTTGCCAGGTACTCTCAAAGACGGCCCGCATGCTACGCTGACGAGGGGGTAGGTCATGCATCTCCGTAGCTAGAATATCCAAATCACGCTCAAGGGCGGTCAAAATGGCGTTGACCGACATCATCCTTAGCCAAGTGGCTGCCAATTGCAAGGCCAAGGGCATCCCAGCCACAAGCCGACACAAATGCCCTACCGCAACCATATTCTCTTCTGATAAGCTAAATTGGCTATTCACTTGAGATGCGGATCGAACAAAAAAGGCCACGGAGGCGTAGTTCTGCAAGGCTTCCACCTCATTAACTTCGTCTGGCGGAATCGGTAACCCCTCTAAATCAACCCGCCATTCAGTCGTCACATTAAGTGGCTCGCGGCTAGTGACAAGCAATTTAACAAGGGGACACTGCTGCAAAAGCTCCAGCAGAAACTCGACAGCCTGTGTCACCTGCTCGAAATTGTCAAGCACTAGTAAAAATTCTTGATTACTTAAAAAATTAAGGAGTACTTGACGGGGTGAGGTTGCCCGAGAAAGTGGCACATCTAGCGCAGTAGCTATAGCTAAGGGAACAGCCTCTTCCTCCAGTACCCCAGACAGCGATATAAAGGCCACCCCGTTAAGAAAAAACTGAGTTGCAGACTGATTGATTTGATGAGCTGTCGCTAGAGCTAGGCGAGTTTTGCCCATCCCGCCCAGACCCGTAATGGTTACCAGGCGACACGCAGGGTCGGCTAGATAACGCTCAATCTGTTGAAGCTCAATTTCACGCCCAACAAACGCATTGGGCGGGGTGGGAAGATTGTATACTGGGGCCTGATTAGCAGCCTTGAGCCGCTCATACAAGGCAATGGTCTCAGCCATCGGCTCCACGCCCAATTCCTCCGCCAAAATTTGGCAACAGGTTTCATATTGGGTCAAGGCCGCCTCACGCCGACCGCTGCGAGCCAGTAATAGCATCAATTGGCGATGGGTGGTCTCGTGCCAAGGTTCAATAGACAGCAGACGGTGGGCATAATCCAGGGCCGTTTGCAGCTCAGTTTTGGCTTGGGCATGGTGCTCAGTCAAGCGTTGCAGGGTGTCTAACATCATCTCCCGCAACCGTTCCCGTTGAGTTAGCATCCAATCTTCAAATTCAAGCGCCTTCTTGACATGAAACCCTTCCAGAAAATCTCCTTGATAAAGATCAGTAGCTTGCTGAAGCAGGGTCAAATTTTGGGTCGAGTCTTTGGGGGATGGGTTGAGTTCGCTATTCAGCGATACGTGAAATTGGGTGACATCAACCACGCTGGGTAATGTCTGATCTAACGCCACGCTATGACGTTCGATCAGAATATAAGGGGTGAGCAAGCGACGGAGGTTCGTAAGTGCCTTGGTCAGGTTGCGTTTGGCTGTAGTTTCCGGCAAATCGCCCCACAGCAATGTAGCCAATTTCTCTCGACTATGTGGTTGAGCTGTGACAGCCAGATAATACAACAAAGCCTGCACTTTTGTACTCTCAAAATCAGTAACCTGAACATCATTTAAGAGAATTTGTGGTTTCCCAAACAGGCTAAGTTGCAGCATCGCTTAGAAATTTCCATTGCTCGAACTATATGACAAACAAATTTTATCAATAGAACGCACTTTCCTCGCACTTTCCTCGCAGTCCTTTGATAGGATGGCAGTATAACACAACTTTACGGATGAAGATAACACAAACAAACCTTCATTCTTTGAAATGTTTATTAAAGAAAGGACATTCTTATGCGTTTTATCAATCAAACCCACGTGATAATCGATCCAATCCATAGACTTCCCCAAATGCAGGTCTGCAAGGATACATTTGAAATCGACGAGCCTACTACTGAAAAACAGCAAGAAACATCCAAAATGTTAGTTTTGAAATGGTCTCACTTGCTAAACTCAAAAAATGCGAATGGGTTGAATGGCCGTGGTTTGCGAGCTCGCTGGCGACGAAAATAAGCAAAGGAAGAACAATGAGCCACCCAAAACAACGACGTTACCGTTCTTATCTCTTTCGCTGTTGGGCTGAAACCGATGCCAGCGGAGACGTCATCCTCTGGCGGTTTAGCTGGCAAGATTTGGACAGTGGTCAGCGGCGTGGTTTTGCCAACCTGACCGAGCTGGTGATCGCCTTACAGGATGAACTGATTGAGCATCAAGCTCAGGAAGCACTCTAGCATATAACTTTTATAAACAGGCTGATTACTAAACCAAGCCCGCCTAGTGACCTTATCACCGAGCGACGTTTGGCCCTAGAAGAAGATTAAGCAAAGCGCTGTGTGGCGAGAGAAGTAGCATCTAAGTCTAGGTTATCAAAATTGAAGTACTCCCCTAAAAATGAGGTGCATGATATATGAAAATGATTTCAACTTCAGCAAAAGCTCAATTTACATTAGATAGTTCCGTCCAACAGGACAAACCCACGCTGACCGTCTTGGACATATCACAAACCTATCTTGGTTATCATCTGGGCTTCTATCAAGCGTTGAGCAATGGTTGCCCCTTAACCGCCTTTGAAATCGCTATCTGGACCGATACCGATGAAGGTTTTGTTCAGGAGTGGCTCGAGGCCCAGGCAGTAGCTGGCATTTTGACCCTTGAGAACCCAGAGGCTAAGCCATCTGCTCGCCGATTTCGGCTCGATCCCACACAGGCGAAGTGGAATGATAATTCAGCGATCTAAGCGATCATCTTGGTATTAATTCTACTTTTGACAGGCCAAGCTGTGGCTTCATACGCCAGTGGTGGCGACGATGACCTACTTACATCGGGCTTTGGCATCGGGTTTGGCCCGCAGGGCAACGGGTCAATCACCCTCCGTAACGATGTTTTCCCCCGCAAACTCGTCGTTCAAAATGACGACAAGGTCATTGTTGTAGGCAGCCTAGCGCTGGTAACAACGCAGAGCCTTGTCACCAGCGGGTAGTTCCAAGGCAAAGCCTTTGAATGAGATAGAGCGAAAACTTTAAGACATTAACAAAATTTACCGGAGTAAAAAACTATGATTAAACAAAAATTAATATTGTTCTTTTTATTCTTCATTGTTGTTACGATAGGACTGAGTCTAACTCAGTCCGTGGCTGCAGATGAGGATGGGCACCTTGTCACGGGCTTTAACGCTTTCTCAACGGATGGTTATATGTCAGGCTTGGCTGTCCGCATCGTGGAAACCGATCAATTCGGCAGACTGGTAACGGCTCATGAGACTAAACAGGGCAACAATCACTTAATTCGTGTTCATCGCCATCTTAGCAACGGCGACCTTGACCTGTCGTTTGGCAACAACGGCCGAGCCGACATTTCAATCCCCAATCTCAATTTCAAGTTGTTCGTCGAAGCAATCGACTTTCAGCGTGATGGCACTGGCAAAATTCTTATCGCCATCTCACAAGACATCGGTGACAACGGCAGTTATGACTTCGTGGTTGTCCGGCTCACTGCTGATGGCAACCTTGATCAAACCTTCAATATCTTGCCAAAGACCTTCAGTGATGATGTTGACCGTCAGGGTCTTGGCGATATGGCGATACAAGAAGATGGCAAAATTGTTCTTGTTGGCTCCGTCCCAGATTGTGGCATCATCCTTTGTGACAGTGACATTGGGGCAGTTCGTTACAACTCAGATGGCACATTTGATCCATCGTTTGGGCGTGGCGGCTTTACACGCCTGGACTTAGGAGGTCAGGATGAGATTGTAAGCGATATTCAATTGACTAATGATGGTCGAATCGCCATTTTCGGCAAACAAATAAAAAACTCCTCAGATAGTATTTTTATCGCGGGGCGTTTGATGCCTGATGGATCACGTGATAATACCTTTGGTCAAAATGGATTTATTGGACACGATATTGACTTTCGCTTTGATGGCAATGGGGTTGTGTTTGATGATGACACTATGGCTGTTGCGAGTTTTTCACAGGGGGTGGCGAAGCTCAAGGCAGACGGCTTACTCGATCAGTCATTTGGTACAGCTGGGTTGCTTGATGTGTCTGCCACAGGGATATCCCAAGTTCACACCATTCTAGCCAATCCTGACAAGAGCTTTTTCATAGCTGGTTTTAGCAACAGGGGCGGTGAAAACCACACACGTATGGCAAAGTACTCAGCCACAGGCAGGCTTGATCTCAGCTTTGGCGAAAATGGAGTCAGCCAGTTTCCAGCGAATGAGGCAAGTAATTTTGTACGTCATTTAACCTTTGCCCAAGACGGACGGCTCTTCATGACCGTGGGGACTGGAAATACTCATCTGAATAAGATGCTATTTCGTATCTTACCCAATGGACAGCTCGATACTGGGGGTTGGGTCATTAATAATATTACGTCGTTTGATGATAGCATCACCGATATGGTCATTCAGCCCAACGGAAAAATTGTAGCCATTGGCAATATTCTGGACTCAGGCACAGGGCTGGCTCGCTATAACCCCGATGGATCATTTGACCCTAGCTTTGGCTTTGGTCGTGGTTATCTTACAAATGGAACCCCTCGTAACTATGGTCTAGCAGCAGCGGTTGATTCGGCTGAACGAATCATTGCGGTGCAGGGTATTGTTGATCTTGATAATGGCATTAACTTCAAGGTTCCACGCTACGCCCCCAATGGATTATTAGCGCTGTGGCCGAGCGGACGCCCCATTAATGGCATGATCGGTAACTGGGGTGGCGTTACTGACTTCGCAACCGAAATTGAGTTATTTCCAGATGAGAGCTTTATCGTGATCGGTTCAAGTGATGGTGTTATTGCTGCAACCCGCTACACCAATCGCGGATCGCTCGACCTGAGCTATGGCGGCGGTGGCACTGGCACCTCAAAAGCTCATATTGCCGCTGGTTTCGCCTTTGCCAGTGGCTCAGCGCTGCAAAATGATGGCAAACTCATCATCACGGGTACGGTTGCTAAAAAACTGTTTATCATGCGGCTTAATACCGATGGCGGGTATGACTCAACCTTTAATGGGAATGGCCTTGTTGTACTCGACATCCCCAACTCGGCGCATGAGAGCTTCAACGATGTGGCTGTTTTACCTAACGGTCAAATCATCGCAGTTGGATCGGTGTCCAGGGGTGATCACACTGAATTATTGGCGATGCGTTTCAATAGTGATGGCTCGCTGGATACAACATTCTTTGATAATGCCCGCTTGGAAATTGGTTTAAGTGGTAACGCTGCCTTACATGCCGTTACACTCGATGAAGATGGCTCAATCATGATGGCGGGCTGTGTGCGAGATATCGTTGGCCATTTTGTAGTCGTGCGTCTAGAGCCAAATGGTTCGATTGAGTTTGATTTTGATGACGACGGCGTCTTGATCTTAGATGAGACACCTACTATGGGCGGAGCTTGCGCTCACGCTATTGCCCGTGATGAGGATACCGGCGAATTTGTCTTGGCTGGCTATACAACCAATGTCGAAGGGCGTCAACAGTTTGCCTTGACCCGAATTAAAATGAACTTACCACCCGCGTCCCCACCACCTACACCTACTACCGAACCTACACCCACCTTCGAGCCCACATCTACGCCCGAACCGTCACCAACTCCCAATCCAACGTCGACACCTAATCCAAATCCCAGCGGGGATTTTACAATCTATTTCCCTCTAATTGTCAAATAAAGTATTAGAAAGAATAGCAATGAAAATGAAACAACAAATTTTAACGCAAGTCGATCACGCAGCAATCAAAAGTGGACAAGTGATGACAATGTTTCTGCTATTACTAGCGTTTCTGCTGGATCGCTGGGAGATCACGGTCTTTGTCGCTGTGGTAAATATTTTGGGAGCCATATTTCCCAGGCTTTCACTCTTTGGGCTGATTTATCAAACCTTACTCAAACCCAGTGGGCTAGTTAAATCTGATCTTATTCCTGACCAAATCACGCCCCACCGGTTTGCTCAAGGCTTTAGCGGAATCGTAACAGCCGTATCGGCCCTGCTGATTTGGGCCGGGTTTGGCTTGATCGGCTGGAGCTTTAGTTGGCTGGTGATTATGTTAGCGAACTTGAATGTGTTCGCTGGTTTTTGTGCTGGATGTTTTACCTATTTTCAATTGAGTCGATTAAAGTTGCCTGGATTTAAGCACAATCCCAAACAAATTTAAAGAGGCTGAGATTTACTTAACGGCTGAGGCAAATCCAGAAGCCAGCCTCAGCCGTTCTCTAGAGAGGACAACTCATGATCGAAAAATTACTTCTCATCATTGTTATTATTGGTGTCGTCATTGCAGATTACTACTTATTCCTGTGGTATCAACGCTGGCAGGCTATTCAAGCCACCAAAACTGCAGCCATCCCACAAGCAGATGGGCCAACCTCAGCCCGATTGCTCTACTTTCATAGTGAACGATGCGGGGCCTGTCGAAGCCAAGCCCATTATCTGGCTGTACTAGATGATGAATATCGCACCCTCATCGAACCCGTCGACATCGAACACAAACCAATCTTGGCCCAACAGTTCAAAGTGATGACCTTACCCACGACCATTTTAATTGATCAACAGGGGCAGGTACGATTTGTCAATCCTGGTGTAATTAACCCTTTTAAGTTAACTCGACAGTTGCAGAAGGTGTTACAGGCTTGATTTTTACGCTTGGCGCACCATTGGATCCAGATGAACTAATTTAATACTTGACAGTCATTCTCTCTGATGTAAGTGGATGCAAGGTAATTCAGACTAAATGATTGTCTTTATCGATGATTTGGTGATACATTTATCAAAACGATTGACAGACATTTTATTTATGCGGATATTCAACGGAGAAACCTTATGAGTATGCCCTCACTGACTGAGCAATTAGCCGACTGGCTAGTACAATGGCGGTCGGAGCCGATCTCGCCTCAACTAATCAATGTCACCAACGGATACATATTAGATTGGTTAGGATCGGCTCTGGCTGGACAAAATAGTTCACCGGGCAAAATGTTGCTACAGTATGCAGTAGCCCAGCCAGATGGGCCTTGCCGAGTCATCGGTACGGACTTAATGAGATCAGTCGAGGTAGCTGCACTGATTAATGGCGGATTATCACACATTGTTGAAATGGATGATCTGGATCGTGGCTCAGTCCTTCATCCAGCTACAGTGGTCATTCCTGCGGCGTTAGCCGTTGCAGAACGCATTAGAGCTAAGGGGCATGATTTCCTAGCAGCGGTCGTGGCGGGCTACGAGGTGGCTATTCGTATCGGTGAGGCAGTGGGCAAACAGCATTATTTTTATTTCCACAATACATCAACCTGCGGTGTCTTTGGGGCTGCCGCTGCCGCAGGTCATCTACTGGGCTTATCGGCTGAACAATTAGTATGGGCATTAGGCAATGCTGGAACTCAATCCGCAGGATTATGGGAGTTTAATAAAGAAGGCGCAATGAGTAAGCATTTACATGCAGGCCGAGCTGCAGCTTCTGGGGTGCTAGCGGCTGACCTCGCGGCTCAGGGCTTTACCGGGGCACGCACTATGTTAGAAGGCGAGCGCGGTTTTTTTGCGGCAACAGCACCTGATGCTCAACCCGAGCGGGTTTATGAGGGGCTTGGCGATAAAAAGACGCCGCTCAAAATTTGTGGCGTATCTATCAAACCTCACGCCTCTTGTCGCCACACGCATCCTGCAATTGATGCAGCCTTGGCGTTACGCCCATCAATTGCAAGTCGCACCATCGAACATATCCAGATTGAGGCCTATCAAGCTGCACTCGATTTATGCGATAATCCAAATCCAAACACATCGTATGCAGCTAAATTTAGTCTGCACTATTGTGTTGCGTCGGCACTACAGCGTGGGAATGCGGGTTTATCTGATTTTCTACCAGAGATCATTGCTGAGCCAAACATTCGAGATTTATTGGCAAAGACGACTGTTGAGCTTTCTCCAGAGTTTGAAAAAAAATACCCAATTGAATGGCCAGCCCGAGTACAGATTACATTAGATGATGGAGAAGTGTTAAAGGCGACAATCAATAATCCAAAAGGGGATCCTGAAAACGCCTTATCATATGCTGAACTTGAGGCTAAATTTCGTCAATTAATCAATTTTGCGGAGAAAGATGCGGAGAAATGGCTAATGTGGCTTGAAAAGCTCGTCAACAATCAGTCGGTTAGCCAATAATTAATAGACTTCCTCTTGGCGTTGGAAAGGAATTTGTAAACGAAGGCGGGTACCTTTGCCTGGTTCTGATTCCAGAACTGAACGCCCACCAATTTCACGAGCACGTTCATCCATATTTAATAGCCCTAAACTCGTTCGCTGATCGTAACTAGCTTTTGTCGCATCAACGTCAAAGCCAACTCCATTATCCTTAACTTCGACATACAGATTGTCATTCTGAGAGAGAAGATTCACATTGATTTGGGTCGCTTGAGCGTGCTTCTTGGCATTACCGATTGCTTCCTCAACAATGGCAAAGACAACGCCTTCTGCTTCAGCATTTAACCCACCTTCATAATCTTTGTTACGAACGATTACATCAAAACTCTCTGTAGCATTCAATTTTTCTGCGAATTGGTTTAAGGCAGCAACAAGCCCCTGTGTTTCTAAAATAACAGGACGCATGGCAAAAAGCATTGTTCGAATCTCTTGGGTCGTACGTTGAGCAATCTCCTCAACTTTCACAATCTCATCATAGGCCTTGTTGAGATCATTATTTTTAATGACCATTTTGATAAAGTTAAGGCGCATCGCCATCGCAGCGATTGATTGCGTGGGACCGTCGTGTAAATCACGAGCCAACTTACGACGGGCTTCTGCATCCTTTTCTAAAATTCGCTGCTGCTCCCGGCGTAAATCCTCGAAAAGTTGAGCATTTTGTAAGGCAATAATGGCCTGACTGGAAAAGGTAGTTAGAAGCGCTTTGTGATCCTCATTGTAAAAATTGGGTTCAGTGGTGCAAAACAAAACAACCCCATAGGTGTTATAGCCTGCCCGTAACGGGGCACAGATGGCGGATTTACAACGACGTGTAGCGTTCAGAGCATCTAAGGCCTTATCTCTTTGCACATTATGTGTAATTGCAGCTTCAGCAGTATTGATCGTTCGACCAATGATACCTGTATCACTGCTCATCTTGCGGCCTTCATCTTGTCGGGGAATGTTACGGCCAGCAACAACGGTGAGTTTATTAGCATCATCATACCCTCCACCTTCAAATAACAAGACGACACCAACTGTTGTTTCATCTTCAATTTCTTCTTCAACCAATGCAGAAAAGGCGAGATCCATCATCGTATCCAATACTTTACGATAGTTCAGGGTGGAACTCATATTTAAGGCCATTTCAGTAACTAGCTTACCTCGATCATTTTCCAAACGGAGCCGATTTATTTCATCTACAGTTGTCTCTTTTTCAAACTTTAATCGTTGTTGGATAAATGCACCGGGTAGCCCGCCACCTATGAACAGGATCAACGCTGCCACGCCAAGTAATAACAGAGCGTCAATCAGCCTGCCACGAGCAATCGTATTGGCTGTAAGGATAGGAATTATTGGCGTGGCATAGCTTAGCACGACAGGCAAGGCAGAAATTACTCCTGCCTCAGTATTCCAACGAACACCCGCCATAATCACAGGGAATAGCATAAGAGGAAGTAATAATTGAGCATGTCGGCTCATCATCAGGAGTAATACTACAGCAACAACAACATCGAGTATGGTTGCAATAACAGACAGCCAATTAGGAAAATATCTAGCCCATAATAAGCCGACATAAATTCCATTGACAACCAAGGCACCGCCCACTAATAGGACCAAAGGAATAAAGTTAGTTGAAGGTGTTACGCTCAATAAGCTCTCAGCCACAATAAAAATGGCCATAAGCAATAACCACCCCCAACGTAGATGCGATACAAACCAGTCAAGTGCAAAGGCCTTATCATTCACATCTGATGTAGCGGCTGCCATACTTGGTTCTCCGTAAAATGGTTACAAGATAAAGAAAGAATATATTTCAAGGAAGATAATATGATATTCATCAAGAATTTGTTGGGTGAATTTACTTATACTCAACATGAGCACTTATGGCAAAATGACCATTTGCTCATGTAGGAATAGTAAGTTAATTTTGTGCATTGGTATGTAGGATAAAGGAGCTAATATAATCTGTCTCTACCACATAAAGTAGCCGCTCTTTGTGGTTCAAAGCGATCACGCAAAATTTGGTGGACTTTGTTGTACTTGCTCAATAATCCGATCATATGTATCCCATAACTCTTCTGGAAGAATTCTAGTCTCACCAACAACTGCCATAAAATTGCTATCTCCCCCCCAACGAGGGACTATATGTTGATGTAAGTGCGCAGCAATCCCTGCGCCAGCCACCCGCCCTAAATTAATGCCAATATTAAAACCATCAGGGCGCATCATCTTAGTCAATAGCTCAACAAAATAGGCTGTATTGTTCATCATTTCCAGACGTGCCTCAGGTGAAACGTCGGAGAGATTAGCCACGTGATTGTAAGGCAAGATCATAAGATGGCCTGTGTTATAGGGGTACAAATTCATAACTGTAAACGTGGTTGTGCCACGAAATAAAATTAAATTCTCACGATCAGACTCGTCATCTTCTAATTTTGCACAAAACACACAACCGTCAATTTTCTTTTGAGTTGATGTCACATATTTCATACGCCAAGGTGTATATAACCTCTCCATAAATGTTACTTCTCCAAACACTATGATAAAACCGTTATTTTTACTCAGGCTTATCCTAAAAAATAAGTTCCTACATACAACATTTTATTTTACCAAAGATAGGCAAATTAACACAAAAAATTAAATAGAATTAGGTTCAAATAGACCAAACCCTTGTTTTTAGTAGAAAGAGTATCCTGATGATCATCCATTTAGTTCCGTCCGTTCAGGATGGATCCAGATTGGCATATGTATTGTATAATTTTTTATTGATGTTATAATATGGAAGATTTTTTAAGTAAACGGCAAGAAGTTTCAGAAAAACTGATGAATATTGATTAGTGATTTTTGCCCAAAATGAGGCCAATTTGGCCTGTTTATGGGTAAATGAAATTTACCATAGATTATGGCGCGAAATTGACCATATTCGAGGCTATTTTCGGTTTTTGAGTAAGCCTTTATCTCCTAAACTTTTGCCAAATACTTAAGTAAGCTGGGGTAAGTTCTAGGGAAAACGAAAATTTGAAGGGATAAAAATCATGTCTAAACAAGTCCACAAACCGCTTTACTTACATATAATTTTAGGTGGAGCTAACATATAAAATGTCCAAACTTTCAGGGGATATGATTCGACATAAATTGCCCACTCATACCTTTGGGCAGAATGTGATTTATACTGAAAAAATTGGCTCAACAAATACAGAATTAAAGCAATTAGCAAGAAAAGGTGCCCCCGAAGGATTATTGTACATCACTGATGAACAGTTAGTAGGGCGCGGGCGTAATGAAAAAAAATGGCAGGCTCCAGCAGAGTCAAGTATATTAATGTCGATATTATTTCGGCCCACTAACATTCTCCAGCCAGATCAAGGACAACGGCTAACCATGCTCTGTGCTGTCGCCCTCGCCGAAGCCATTGAAAATAAGGCTGGCATTACCCCTGATCTAAAATGGCCAAATGATGTTATCTGGAAGGATAGAAAAAAATTAGCGGGTATCTTAACTGAAATAGAGATCAATGACACAGGTCAGCTTGAATGGGCTGTAGTGGGCATTGGGCTTAATGTCAATCTGGATTTCAATAAAAATGAAGCGTATCAGCGCGGTAATGGTGTTCCCCCGTTGTCCCAAACAGCCACAAGTTTATCCATGATCTTACAAAAAGATACGGATACACTCCGCATCCCCATTATACAACGGCTCTTGTTCAATATTGAGCAAGGATACAATCGCCTTAGAGAAGGAAAAAATATTCACTCTGAATGGGAACGGCGGCTGGTTGGTATCGGTGAGCTGATAACTGTAATCGGCGTAAACGGCAATAAACAACGAGGGATCATGGCTGGCGTCGATGAAAATGGGGCGCTATTGTTGGCCTCAGATGATGAACCAATGAAAAAAATATTTGCGGGTGATGTATCATTACAGCAATAAAGCCTGGTTAATTATACAACATCGTCTTATTACAGTCTTAAGGAGTATTTTATTACCACTAAAAAAAATAAAAAACTTATTTCCACTAAAAGACCAACGGAGCGTGCCTTTTTAGTTGGCGCAGAGCTAAAACGAAAAAAAGATGGCAGTACTTCATTTGATATTGAAGACTCATTAAATGAACTAGCCGCTTTAGCCGATACAGCCGGGTTACAGGTTGAAGGCGCTACGTATCAGCGACTGGATGCAATTAATCCAAACACTCTGTTGGGCAGCGGAAAAATAGAAGAATTACAAAACTTTCGTGATGAATTATCAATTGATGCATTTTTATTTGATGATGAGCTCAATCCGCGACAACAACGGGAGCTAGAAAAGCGATTAAATATTAAGGTTATTGACCGAACAGCGCTTATTCTGGACATCTTTGCGCGTCACGCCAGCACTCGTGAAGGGCAGCTACAAGTTGAGCTAGCCCAATATGAGTATCGTTTACCGCGTTTAACACGAATGTGGACCCACTTAGCACGACAGGCTGGTGGTCGCGTAGGTGGAGCCAGTGGTGGTGTTGGGGTGAGGGGGCCTGGGGAAACCCAGCTTGAGGTCGACCGTCGAGAAATTAATCATCGGATTGCCCATTTGAGACGAGAATTGGAACAGGTTCGAAGCCACCGGGCGCGTCATCGAAAACGACGACAACAATCGGGAATACCATTGGTGGCGATGGTTGGATACACAAATGCGGGAAAAAGTACATTACTGAACAAAATTACAGACGCCAATGTTTTAGCAGCTGACCAACTTTTTGCAACGCTAGATCCAACAACGCGACGCGTCAAATTGCCAGGAGGCAGCGATATTCTGCTTAGCGATACCGTTGGTTTTATCCAAAAATTACCGACGACTTTGGTAGCTGCGTTTCGAGCAACATTGGAAGGTATCACCGAAGCTGATTTAATTTTACATGTTGTTGATGTGACTCATCCTAATGCAACAGAGCAAGCCGCAGTCGTCGCAGAAACATTAGAAGACCTGCAAGCGACGAACGCTCCATTACTGATTGCCCTCAATAAGATTGATCTTTTAGAAGATCCAGATCAAGCAATTGAGCAATTAGCACAATCGCCCAATAACATTGCGGTGAGTGCAGCAACGGGTCAGGGTATCACTCATTTACTTGGCACAATAGAGCAGATTTTTCAGGATCACCGGGAACATATGAAACTTCTTATTCCTTACAAACGGGGTGATTTAACATCTTTGTTGTATGAGCAGGCCATTGTCAATGAAGAAAATCATCAGGCTGAGGGAGTTTTTTTAGATGTGTATGTTCCGCAACATTTAGTTCACCTATTAACACCATATCAGTTGAACACAAAAGTTGTTCAGTAGTTTATCGCTGCGAAAAGAGAAACGATCATGTTAGATAAAATGGCCTTAATCAAAGGGCTGCCAGTTATATTGGGGCTTATTTTGGTTATCATCAGTTTTATCGCCCAGTTTGTCCCATTTCTTGCATTTTTAACGGCCGGGCAATGGCTGTTACATCTAGGTGTAATTATCGGACTTGGCGGTATATTATTTTCTGATACTTTATAAGTATTTAAAGCAAAAATAGGGTATATCTGATATACCCTATCTCATCAAAGTTTACGTTATTTCTAAATTAAACAGCAGACCTCTGCTTACGCACAGCCAAAATTCCACCAATAATCAACAATATGATAAGAACGATAGCCCCGGCTAAGAATGTCCAGTTGGCCGTTTCTCCTTGACCTGATACTGGTAACACTTCAGGTTGACTGCTGTCTTCGGACGTAGATGAAGCTGCCGCATCATTGGTAGTTGTCGTTGAGGGCTGGTCTGCAACGACTGCTGTCATTTCATCAGCAGGAATTTCACCGATATAAACCTGATCCCCACCAGGATAATCGAATTGATAGATTTTACCTTTTTCGGCCTCAAACAAATAAGTTACACCAGGAGGATCACCTTCTCCAATAATTGTTCCTCGATATTCACAAGCGATTAAGAGGATGTCAACAGAAGGGCAATAGGAACTGTCCGCTTGACGAGGTGGGATCCATAGGTCACCAGCACTACAGAAGCCTGTTGGGGCATTGTAGTCAAACTCCATATTGCGTAAGCCGCAATTTCGCACCCTGGCTAATGCATGCTCAGGTGGTGCATATAGGAAATTTGAGTCAAGCTCAGGATAAGGTAATGTACTTCCAGTACCATTAGCAATAGTAATCGTTGGTCCAAAAAAGTCTGTGTAATTGCTGTCACTGTTAACTTGACGCACAACAAGTTGATAAGGCCCATCCAGGAAAAGTCGCGTATCCATCCGGGCCAGATTGCCTTCAAAAACAGGGGCATAAATTGTAGCTACCCAAGATAAATTGTCGCCACTTTTCAACAAAATTTCAAATTTAATAAAATCTGTAAAGTTAACTGTCCCTGTAACGGTTACTACCCCGGATAAAGTAGCATCAGCAGATGGAGAGGTAATTGCAATATTCGCATCTTCTTGAGCTAGGGCTGGTGTATTGTCATTAAATACACTAACAAATACACCTAAAGCGAGGATCATTACTACCAGGTGACGCAAAACCAATTTATACTGCATCATCTTTTTCCTTCCTGTGTCATAGAATCCTAATTCATTTAGGATTACATAAGCATTTCACATAAGATTATAACACAGGAAAGAAATTCTGAGAAGTAGGGATTAATCAGTTGGATCAAGCGTCTCTGCTGGGGGAGTATCAAAGATTAATTTCACACGTTCAATCGAAGCCCAATTTTGCTCTAAATCCAACGCCTTCAGTACAGCCTCTGGTCTGAGGTTTCCGTGCTGACCTGCCGTCACCCGCAGATGTAAGCAAGTCTCCTGATCAGTGGCTGAAACAAGTTCCAATTCATGTAACCAGGGTCTTAAATCAAACTTTTCAGTCTTCTGCTTACGTTGCCGCGTTTGAATAATTTCATCCGCGTCGAGTAATGATTGAATACGTAATCGTAATTTCTCATCAGAGACATCTGTCTCTACAAGCACTTTATACTCTGCCTCACGTAGAAGCTGCTGCAAGGTTGGCGATTTTAACGGAACCTCTGTAACAGAATGAAGGGCAATACCCACAGGGAGAGCCCTTCTAATTTGACTTAATGCATCATCAGGTTCAACATAGCCTGTAATGATGATATCTAAAATTTCAGAACTGCCTGTTGTCCCTAGTGGCAACCCTGAGGCAATTTGAATTTTTGGCCGCGGATTAAATCCCTGAGAGTAAGCGAGTGGAATCTGGGCACGACGCAAGGCTCGTTCCCAGGCTAATAATAAATCTAAATGAGAGATATATTTTATTTGGTCTTTCTTGGCAAAAAGTAACCGCAATCTATATTTTTTCGTTTGATTAGGATCAGTCATATTTAAATCATCAATTTCTGTAACAGATTTCGAGTAAGGGTGGAAACAGGAAATTTAGGGGCATCGATTTCGGCCCAGGTAAACCAGTTTGCATCAGAAGCATCATCTGCAGCTGTCACCCTAGTTTGGTTTGGATCAATTAGCTCTGCTTTCAAATCCAGAATTACATAATGGTATTTTACCTTATCATTTTCATCACGTTCAATTACATCAAAACTATAGACAACCTCTCCTGCTTTTATTCGTAGCCCTGTTTCTTCAAAAATTTCTCTCTCTGCTGCCGCTTGAAGGCTCTCCCCTAGAGTAACACTACCACCTGGAATAGCCCAAACACCTTGAGCTGGTGGTTTACCTCTTAGAACGAGCAAGGCTTTATTCTCATGAATTACAATTGCCCCTACAGCAATACGAGGGGCATCAGGATAAAGTGTATTTACCATAAATATTCACAAAATGATATAAAAATCTGTGAATGACTTTTACCCTATTGTAATTTTTCATTCAAATATGGCAATATATTGGTGAGTATCCAATCAAAATTTGTCCATCAATCCTTCATTAACATAGCCAGAACCTTTTAAAGTTCAAAAACGTCATGATTTCTAGTGGAAATTCAGAATCTAACATCCAGGGGTTGTCACCGCAAGACGGGTAGGTTATAATGATGTAGGGATAAGTTATTTCAGATTAAAGTCAGCCAAATTTAAGTTTAATTTAAGCAGATTCAAACCAAATTCAAACTTAATCATGTTATAATCTAGTCGTCATATAACTATCCCTACCGTATCACCCCAAAACTTTTTGTCTATTATTTTTTTATGGTAAACATCTTAAATAATTTGATATTTAGTTTTGTTGACCAGGTTAGACGACCAAAAAATTTAGCATATCCTTATTAATACAGAATCGTAACTTAGAAATTGATATGCATATTTTTCAGAGTTTCCCTCCCTCTGGGCATATCAGGCCAACCTACAGTCCTAATAGTTAAGTTCATTTACTCTATATTGAAGTAGTTAGAGTATCAGGAGGCACCGAATTGGAAAAGAAAGAAACCTTGACAATGAGCTGGAGGGTCGTCGGTACATCTCGCACTATGACACAATCAAAGTGGATATATAATATTACTAAACGAATTCTTGAAGTTCTTATTTGTCTTTTCTCAATTCCCTTCGTCGTACCATTAGCAGTCTTAATAGCAATTGCTATTAAGCTTGACTCTTCTGGGCCTGTTCTTTTTATCCAAGATCGCGTAGGAAAAGACGGGAAAATCTTCAAAATCATCAAGTTCCGTACCATGCATCATAATATTGATGATAGCTCCCATCGTGAGTTCATGAAAAAATATGTTAGTGGACAGATGGAGGGTGAAGCAAGTGAAAACAAAACATTTAAACCATTCAAAGCAAGCCAAGTTACTCGTATAGGCCGAATTTTACGCAAAACTAGCTTGGATGAATTACCACAGCTAATTAATGTCCTCCGCAATGAGATGAGCTTTGTGGGGCCTCGACCTAATGTATTATGGGAAGTTGAAGCGTATAGCGAATGGCATGCCGAACGCCTTAGGGTGCTTCCCGGTATTACTGGATTAGCCCAAGTGCGTGGTCGAAGCCAGATTACATTTGATGAAATTGTTCAGCATGATATAGAATATATTGAAAATCAAAGTTTAAGGTTGGATTTCCTAATTTTATGGTGGACTGTCTCTTCAGTATTATTTAGCTCTGGGGCAGAATAATTTACCAAACGTTTCTCAAGTAAACATCCCCTTAAATAATTGTACAATTACTACGATTCGATTTACAATTTTTGTAAACGGATCGTTTTTCTTTTCACTCCTACAAACGAGGTAAATCAATGAATTTTCACGTTCATCCAACAGCCGAAGTATCCGATCAGGCCACAATTGGTGATAACACCCGCATTTGGCATCAAGCACAAATCCGTGAACGAGTCAGTATTGGTAAAGAATGCATCATTGGCAAGGGTTCTTACGTCGATTTTGATGTTGTTATAGGAGATCGATGTAAACTCCAAAATGGTGTCTTTGTATATCACGGGGCAACGCTGGAAAATGGCGTCTTTTTGGGGCCAGGCGCAATGCTCTTAAATGATAAAAATCCTAGAGCAATCAACCCTGATGGTACACTAAAAACCGATGCTGATTGGGAGGTTAGCCCCACACATATTGGTGAGGGGGCTGGTATTGGAGGTGGGGCTATTATTCTTCCAGGCGTAAAGATTGGGAAGTGGGCAATTGTCGGATCTGGGTCAGTTGTAACAAAGGATATTCCTGATTTTGGGCTAACATATGGTAATCCAGCGAGATTGACCGGTTTTGTTTCAGCCCGAGGCAAACGAATGATTGTTCAAGATAAATTAAACACCCATGTAAATATGATTGATCCAGATTATCCAAACGAAGTCTTCGAGATCCCCATAGAAGTATTCAATTCAGCACAGTAAATTAAACAGCAAATAAAAAAGGGACGACAACAACATCGTCCCTTTTTTATTGATAATAAATTAGTTTATATTGCCGGCTCTGCAATAATCATAAAGTTACTAATCTGATCTGCCATGGCTTTAGCTAGTTGTAACGCATAAAGACCATCTTTGCCTGAAACATCACTTGGCAAATTCTCCTGAATACATTTCACAAAATGCTGGAGTTCTAACAATAGCGGCTCAACCATTGGGACTTGTATTGTTTCTATAATACTTTCCTGCCGATATTGTGCTTCAAAAAACTCGGGTCGAGCACGCCGATGAATTTTTATGCTCTTTCCTAACAAATCCGCCTCAATATAGGCCCCTTCTGCTGTAATATCAATCATTCGAATTTTTTGTTCGGTGACCCGTGAAGCAGACAATGTAGCCACTGGTCCATTACGGAAAGATAAATTAGCAACGGCATGGTCAATTGCCTCTGTGGAAAATGAGCGTCCCCAAGCACTAAACCCTTCAAGACTACTGCCAACTAAATTGACAACTAAATCAAGATCGTGAATCATCAAGTCTCGAATAACATCTACATCTGTATTACTTGTATCAAACGGGCTTAACCGGCGCATATTCACTGCAGCTAAACGACGTCCTTCAACCACGGTTTTCAGAGCCATATATGCCGGATTAAATCGTTCTATATGGCCAACTTGCAACACTCTTTTTCGTTTTTCTGCTTCGGCAACGAGCTCTTTTCCTTGTTCAACTGTCTCGGTAATCGGTTTCTCTACCAAAACATGAACATCATTTGAAATTGCCTCCATTGCAATATCAAAATGGGCAGGGGTTATGGTGACAATATTGACTGCATCAACCTCAGCTATAAGTTTCTTATAATCCGAGAAATATTCGGTTGAGTAGGTTGCGGCAACAGCATTTCCTCGTTCAGCATTCAGGTCTGATATCCCAACTAGTTCAACATTACGCATTGTAGAATAAACTCGACAGTGGCGCTCGCCCATTGAGCCTACTCCAATTACACCAACGCGAATACTTTCCATTATGATCTCCTTTTACTTTCTGTTGTAGGTTGGTGGAATAGTAATAGATTGTTAATTAGACTAACAATCAGTCTTGATGAGTCTATAATCCATTGAGTTAATATGAGATAACCCTTATCTCAAAACCCGATTATCTCCAACTCGCTTTGTAATACGTTGTTCGTCTGTATATTCCAATAAAGCTAGTGCATATTTGCGACTGGTCTTAAAAACATCACGCACTTGCGCCACATTAATGGTTGACTGTTCACGTAAGTATTCTTTTAACCAAGCCACAAATTCATTATACGTATTACTCAACAAAAGTACATCTTTAGATAATCGAATGATTTGTTTACTTTCAAGGAGAGCCAAAAAGACATCATCCCCTAAAGTATCAATTAATTCCTTAGGAGATGGCGTACTGTAGGGGTTTTTCTCAAACCTGGTTAACACATTGAAAATAGCTTTCTGTTGCTCTACCGAGAATTCAACTTGATGGCTAATTAGACGGACTGATGTTTCTGTTGCATCTAAAGCTTCGTCTAATTGAGCACGTTGAACTGTCTCATTAAATACACGTGTTTCAAGTTTAAGCTGACTTTTCAGCTCACTTCTGGGCATTCCAAGTCTAAGGGGAAATCTGGAATGATAGTCCCCTAAAGCCATTTTAATTTGTCCAATCAAGGTCGCCCAACCAACTTGTGATATCATCAACACCTTTGATTGGGCTAAATTGTCTGGCAAGCTTACTTCTAGCAGAGAAAAGACATCATTTTGTTCAATCAAATTTGATAAAGCACTAGTCGCAATATCTGTCGGTAGGCTACTCTCACCAATAATGGCTCGTGTCATTAAAGGGCCTTTTTGGTCCAATTCTGCCAAAAGAATATCTTCAGGGGTTCCAGCTAACAGAGTTTCAAGCCGATCAATTAACTCCGTTCGGAAGCGTTTATGCCGCCTTCTTGGTAAGGGGTCGACAACAACACCACCACCTATTGTTATCGATGGAGATGGTTGGCGAATAATAAAGTGGTCTCCTTTGATGACAGGAATTCGATGTTGTAGACGAAGTTGTACCCATCCTGTTTGCCCTGGTTCAATTTGACGTGCCCCCAATAGACGAGTAAAACCAGACACTTCAGTGGAACCAGTAAAGATTTCAACTTGTTGATTATGACGTAATTCTTTTGGAGCATCTGACAACAGTTTTAGGTGTACATCAATTAATTGTGAAGGTTCTAACCAGCCAGGGGTCGTTAGAACATCTCCTCGAGATACATCATTAGCATTTACCCCGGTGAGATTAACTGCAGTCCGCGCCCCAGGCTGAGCAATATCGACACTTTTTTTATGGAATTGTAATCCTCGAATACGACTAACGATACTTTTTGGTAGAATTTCTACATCCTGTCCAGCTTCTAACTGTCCATCCAACAGCGTGCCTGTAACCACGGTGCCAAAACCACTGATAGAAAAAACTCGATCAACTGGTAGTCGAGGACGCCCACGATTGGTGCGTGGCGGGGCCTCACTCAACACTGAATCGAGCGTTCGGCGCAACTCATCCAATCCTTGTCCGCTCAAAGCAGAAACAGGAATCATTGGGGCATCGGCTAAAACAGTTCCAGCCACAGTCTCTGAAACATCCGCTTGAACAAGTTCTAACCAATCTTCATCTTCGATTGTATCGCTTTTGGTAATGACAATGATACCACGAGGTATTTCAAGGAGATCAAGTATCGCCAAATGTTCGCGTGTTTGAGGCATAACTCCCTCATCAGCAGCGATTACAAAAAGCGCTGCATCAATGCCTCCTACCCCTGCTAACATATTCTTTATAAAATCTTGATGCCCAGGGACATCAACGATGCCAACATCTTCACCCGATGCCAATTTCAGCCAAGCAAATCCCAAATCAATTGTCATCGCTCGTTGCTGTTCTTCTTTTAGACGATCAGGTTCAATGCCGGTGAGAGCTTTGACTAACGTTGATTTGCCATGATCAACATGACCAGCAGTTCCAATAACACGCATTTATTAGGATTGCTCGCTCGCAATTTGTTCAAATCGATTAAGCCAATCTTGAGTAGAAGAGGCACGCGCTTGAATATCTTCCTCTATAATTTGTAAAATCAAATTAATCTGATGTTCAATAACTTTATTGCTCTTCTGTAGCGAGGCAATGTCATCCTTTAAGGATGCATTTTCATTTTCAAGCACATCAAGTCGGGGCTGTAACTCTAACATACGCTTCTGCCACTGCTGTTCATAATCCAATTGCAACTTCTCCAAAGCAGTGCGTTGTCGATTTTCTGTGAGCCGTTGAAGCTCTTCAGCTTGATGCTGTTCCCGTTGAAATCTTTCCTGTACTTCTTGCAGCGTTGCCAACGCACGTTTGCTCTGTTGATAATTTTCAGCATATTTGTCCATCAAATCAGCATGGCTCTTAAAGCGACGTTCTTGTTCTTCAGCAAGCTCGGTCCAGCTTTTTAACAGCCGTTCACGTTGTGCCATTTGAAAGTCCATATGCTCTCGATGATGACGCATTTCCTGCCGAATATTCTCTAATGCGACATCATATTTGCTAAATTGAGGAAGCTGTTGCTCTATTTTTTTGACTTTATCAAAACTTTCCTCAACACTTTGCCGAATTTTCGGTACTTCCTGCTGTATCTCAATGAATCGTTGAGTTTCGTTCTGCCGTTGCTCCTCAACATACTCAGCAAACCGCTGCTTTTCCGAAAATGTGTTAGAGAGTGTATCCAGACGACTTTCCAACACTGTTAGCATTTTATTCAGGCGTTCATTATCTGAACGCGCTAACAAAATTTGATCATCCTGTCGTTGAATACGATCAATGTCACGACGAAGATCATTTAGTGCCTTTGTATAATTATTGAATTGTGTATTAAGCATGCTTTCGGGTGTTGTTCTATTATTAGAGGAAGAACCATTAGATTGCTGCTCAACGATTTGGCGTATTTCATCTTTGAAATTAGAAAATTTCTCATTTATCTGCGGAAGTTGAGTTAGAAGAAGGTTTGCCTCAGCTAACTGCTCCTCCAAAGCTTCGATTTTTCTGTTTTGCTCTTGAATTGTGTAGCTTTGTGAAGTAAGTTGTTGTTCAAGCTGGGAGTATTGCTCAAAACTACTTTTACCATCTTGTTCTTGAGCGGAAGAATATGCTTCGTCCATAATTAAGAGGTACATCCTACATTTGGGGAACACCAATAAATTTTCGATACGACCGGCATTGTAGCATACTTTAAATACAACAGCAAAGAATTTCGGTTTCAGATACAATCAAACCAGATTCAAATTTTTTTATGCTATTATAAAAGATACCTTTTGTTAAAAATAAAACAGTATTTTTGATCCATTGCATTGTAAAATTTTTAATGTTATAATTTTTTCGATGTTTAAATTCAGACGACCTAATTTTTTATTCGTTTAATTGAGCTTTAATCTCCAAAGTGCTACAATTGTTTGGAAAGACTAAATTGAAATTCCAATAAGTACACTGAGATTTTTGATAATAAGTTACAAAAATCCCCTAATTTATAAATATATTTTACAGAATACGTGTAAGTGAAAGGGTTAACATTGACAAAGTAAATTATGGAACTAAAAGCTTACCTACAAATCTTACTTAACAAATGGTGGGTTTTGGTCCCTGTCTTCCTAATCACCTTCACAGCCACCCTCTACCAAACTTATACTGAAACACCCATTTACGAAACCTCAGCTACCTACACAATTGACCTAAATCCAGAAGTTATTACTGACATTAGAAATACCATTAATATTCTTAGCTTGGTTAGTCGTGAAGAAGCGATTGGTGGAACATTTGTTGAAATTGCGAGTAGCCGTACCGTTAGAAATGAAGCTCGTGATGCTCAGGGATTGGACTCATTAGCTGGTTACAAGATTAGTGCCAATGTGTTAGCAGGATCAACAGTTATGCAAATTACAGTCTCGGGACCAGATGCTGTAATAGCACGTGACACCGCAAACACTGTTGGTCTTATCACCATTCAAAAGATTTCTGAAAAAGGCGAACTCTTCAATCTATCAATTTTAGATGAAGCACCTCTTCGAGGAAACCCTATATCTCCTGTGGTTAGCCGTAATTTAGCCTTAGGTGCAGTATTTGGACTTGTTTTAGGAGCAGGTCTAGCCTTTCTAGCAGAATATCTTACGGCTAATCGCCTCAAAGACGTCATCGCCATGAATATTATGGATGTGGAAACAAGTGCAATGAATAAGCGCTATTTCATGCAACGTCTAAATCAAGAAATGATACGGGCAAAACGTAATCAGTATCCTTTATCTTTAGCCCTCTTAAAAATAGAACATCTCGATATGTTAGAGGGTCCAAACAATTCTATTGTTCGCACAGAATTTTTGAGGCAAATTGTAGCAAGATTAGGCCAATATTTGCGAGAAGAAGATTTACTGGCATATCTGCAAGAAAATGTGTTTGCCATTCTATTACTTGACACCTCTGGAGAAAACGCAAAAAGCATTGTGGAATATTTCCAAACCCGTATTGCTTGGACCGATTTTAATTCAGAAATGTCAGATATAAAGCTAAGCCTATCTAGTACAGCTGGTGTGGTTTCATACAATCACAATGGTATTGCTCAAGATGAATTTTTATCGCAAGCTGAGCGGGCCTTACGTCTAGCCGCAGTTAGTGAGCAAGGGCGTGCTCATTTAGCATCATCTACTATGGAAAATCCCGAATTCGACTTGGAAACTAATGAATAACTCATTACATCTTAAGCCTCTATTGCGTTCTTTGGGAGCAATTTTTGTTCCACTGTTGGTAATTTCAAGTACACTACTTTTTTGGATGAGTGCTAGTCCAGCCTTTTCCAAAGAATTTCGGCCTGAATTAGATAGAAATGAAATTGTACCTGCCATTCAGGTGACACCTACAACTACAGCCACATTAGAAAGCTCATCTCAGGTAACAGAAGAAATTACACCTACTGTTACCCCAGCAGATTTTATTCCTCCTTTACAAAATAATGGCTCAACCCTAAATTTCTCACTTGAGGCTATTGATTACAGCGATACTGTATTGGCTAGTCCTGTGGGTGCAGTTACTTACGAATTTCGAGTACCTCAAAATTGGGAAATTGTGGGAGAGGAAAATATTTTACTTCTTGATTTAAGCTATCAATTTCGACCACTTGATGCAACTTTGGAGACGCCCGGTGCATTTGGGGATCTCGCAATATTTGTAAATAAACAGCTTATCAGAACGATTTCTATTGAAGAAGAGTTTGAGAATAGATTATTTGAAATTTCGTTACCTGCTTCAGCATTTCAAAATCCAGAACAAACTCTCCAGGAAATAGATCTTATTTTTAGTGCTAACTTTGTCTGTCAAATCCCCCATGAAGCTGAAGTTGTAGTTCACGCTTCAACATCTAGAGTACAACTAAATTATGATCGCAAAGAACTCATTCCAGATTTAGCCGATTATCCAGCACCTTTGTTCCAGCAATCGAACTTTGCCTCTGATAATACATTTTTTGTTCTTCCAGACACTCTAACGGATGTCGGAGCAACTAATGTCATTCGTGCCGGAGCAAAATTAGGGCAGTTAACCAATAATCAATTACCCATCAGCACAACTACCGATGTAGAGTTAACAGATACTTTATCTGATCCCCGTGCAGTATTTGACGAACACCTAGTTCTTATTGGTCAGCCCGATGACTATCAAGTATTCTCTTTACTCAATGAAACAATTGAACTTCCCGTTCCTTTTGTTGAGCGCCAATTTACATTAATCAGTCAAGGCCCTGCCAATATTTCGCTTGATCAAATATTTAGCTACATTATAACTGTTACAAATACAACAGATGATGAAGCATCATTTACAGTCCTAGATCGAATCCCAAAATTTACACAAATCGCAGATTGTGATCCATCTTGCCAGGCAACGCCTGATGGACTGGTTTCCTGGGATGTTTCGTTAGAACAAGATGAAACTGCAACATTTACTTTGGATCTAACTACCACACCAGGTTTATTAGTAGAAGAAGATCTTCAACTTGACAATACAGTCACATTAATTCAAGAAGACACAGGTCCTGTAAATGTCAATACGTTGTATACAACTTTAAGCGACATAGCATCACCTGATGAGGAAGTAATCGTCAATAATGGAGACTTAAGTAATTATTTCTTTACTTACAACGGAGAAGCTGTTGCCGAGGAAGATGGGATCATTCAAGAGATTATTTCTCCTTGGAATGATGATCGAGCTGTGCTAATTTTTACGGGTTTAAGCGAGAAGGCTGTTGAGAAAGCTAGTCTGGCTCTAGGCACAGAGACTCAACTCCCTAATGTTAGTGGGCCAGTTGCATTTGTTCAAAACATTAATTTTCCAGATGAAGTACAAGATATAGCCTTACTCCCAACAAATCGTACATTTGAGGATTTAGGCTACAATGATAGAACGCTTGAAGGTGTTTTAGGACAAGTTCAAAATTACCTAATTACACTACCCTACGGATGGCAACCAAACAGAGATGATAAACTCGATTTATTCTTCTATCATTCACAAGTTATCGACTTAGCCAGTTCAAGTTTATCTGTAGAAATTAATCGGAGTCCTATTGCCTCTTTTCCATTAACAGAAGAGACAGCTATTGATGGGGAATTTGAAGTAGATTTATCTAATGCCCCCTTCAACCCTGGTCGATCCAATAGAATTAGTGTCATCGCAAATCTTGAACCACTGAGTGAAGATTGTGAAAGTTCACAAATCACTAATGCTTGGTTGACTATTCAGTCCGACTCAAATATTGCTCTAAACAATACTACCCCTAGAGACGTTCCACTCGATTTAGCAAATTTTCCGTACCCATTCAATGAGCAAAATTCATTAGACAATGTACTTTTTGCCCTTCCCTCACCCTCGACGAAGGCACAATGGGAAAAAGCAATTGGCTTAGCTTCTATTCTCGGAGCCTCTGTTGATGGGGACTTGATGTTGTTAACAGCAACATTTAATGACCAATTGTCCAATGAAGAAAAATCGCTTGAAGATTATCATATCATTGCTATTGGTCGCCCAACTAGCAATACATTTATCCAACAGATGAATAATGAGCTTCCTCAGCCATTCATCCCAAGCTCTGATGAAATTCAACACAAAATCGGAGATGTTGTTTTTCGAAGCAATCCTGATGTAGCTCTCGGATTAATAGAATTGGTTCCTTCGTTATGGAATGAAAATCTAGCCTTTTTAGCAACAACAGGAACAACGGATGATGGTGTACTTTTGGCTGTGGAAACAACCATTGCAAGGCCTAGAGAATTCAGAGATCAATTAGTCTTTGTACAAAATGAGCGCATCCAATCTGTTAACACTGTTGGCTTACTGAGTAGAGGGGTCAGTCAAGCAATCGTAGAAACAATTCCTGAAGCTGTCATTACACAAACGAATGAAACTTCAGTCACTCTAAGCACTACGCCGACCACTTCAATTGCGTCGACACAACCAACAACTGTTTCCTCATCAGCTGATCCTTCATCATCTGAACAAACTGAAACATCCTCTTCGACCTCATCGGCTCAACCTTTTTGGCTTATCCCAATGATAATTGGAAATTTAGTCGCTGTCACAGCTATTTTCGCGGTTGCTATTTGGCAGTCACGCCGTCGGAAAAAATAACGAACCAGGAATTCATAACTCGATGAGCCAAACGACGTCATCACCTCCCACCCCGGAGGTCGACTCTTCGCATTCTTCTTCATCTAATCAAAATATCATCACCGCTGCCAAAGGTGGTGGTATTGCTTTTATAGGCAAGCTGTTTAATTATGGCAGTAGCCTTATCTTTAGCATTATTATTGGGCGTTTACTGGGTGCAGAGCAATTTGGCCTTTATAGTCTTGCCTTGAGTGTGACTGGGTTTTTAGCAATTTTCAGTTATTTGGGTATGACCAGCGGGATTGCTCGCTACGTTTCAATTGCCTATGCTGAAAAAGATGATGCAAAGATATGGGGCACGATTCAACTTGGTATTGGGATTCCCATTCTTCTCAGCATCTTAATGACCATTGTTTTATTCATAGCTGGTGACTATGTTTCAAATACAATTTTTGAGGAACCAGCTCTGTTGCCTGTTCTCCAAATTGTTACACTTTCAATTCCTTTCATGGCATTTACTCGACTGTTAGCCGTTGTCGCCCAAGGCTTCAAACAATTACAGTATGAGGTCTACACTCTAGATGTCTCTTTTAATGTAATTAAATTAGTGTTAACAGTTTTGCTCCTCATTGTTGGATTTGGGGTAACGGGTGTTGCAGCTAGCTACTTAGTTGGCTGGGTGATTGCCTTTTTCATGTTTTTGTATTTTGTTCATCGTTTATTTCCACTCAACCGTCCCGTTAACAGTGCTGATCGAAATATACAGGAGTTATATGGCTTTGCTTTGCCTCTTTACTTATCAAAGCTAATTGGCAGCTTTGGTGGTCGTTTAGAGACATTAGCTTTGGGTATTTTCGGGGTAGTTGCTGACGTTGGTGTCTATACCGCCATATTACGAGTAAGTGAAGTAGGAAACCTATTTTTTGCATCCTTACGTCGGATTTCCGTTCCTGTCATTTCAGAGCTATATAGCCAAGGTAAATATGACGAATTAAAGACCTATTATCAAACAATTACAAAATGGTCAATCACGTTTAACCTTCCCATTTTTCTAACAATCGTTTTATTCGGCAGACCTTTACTTAGTATTTTTGGGAGCGATTTTACAGTAGGGGAGTTTGGCCTCATCATCTTGGCCAGTGGCAATTTATTCCATGCTGCAACCGGTGTCTGTGGGGTTGTCATTAACATGAGCGGCTATTCAAAGCTCAGTTTGGTAAACTCGATAATCTACTTAATTTCAACGATTATATTAGACTTGCTTCTTATTCCCCAGTACCAACTTCTAGGCGCTGCGTGGGCAGGCGCTTTAACAGTTATTCTTAATAACATTCTTCGCCTCATTCAAGTATATTTTATTATTCCTGGCTTACTACCTTTTAATAAGTCACTCATAAAACCATTATTTGCTGGGCTTGTTGCTGTAGGATTTACTTATCTTTTGACCTTAAATGTCTTGATAGATTTTCCATTTTGGCAATTTCTTATTTTAGCCCCAACTATGGCAATCATCTATATTGGTATGATCTGGGCATTGAAACTCTCGGACGAAGACCAATTAATTCTCGATAAAATGCTCGTACGATTTAAGTTGAAACGAAAATAAGTTGGGTTGATGCTATGCTGACAGAACAATTAAACCAATTACGAGACTCAGGTACCCTCAATTTTAGTGAGATGTTACGAGCGATACGTCGTAAAGAGTGGATATACTTCTGGCAATTAAGATATACGGTGTATTGGTTTCCACTTGTACTTGGTATTGTGATGTCCTTTTCATTAGCCCAAACCATCGTCACAGGCGATTGGCACCTATCGCTAGGGATTATCGCGGCAATTCCGGTCACAATTCTTTTCTTACAATACCCAATTAGCTCGCTTATTATTTGGTTTGCGCTTGCCCCATTCATTCAAGTTACCCCCGACGCCGCTTTTAGAGCTGTTTTTTGGGCAGTTCATCGGGCCATGTTTCCAGCAGCCCTAATGATTGTTCTAATGGCCAACCAATTGAGGATCAAAAAAGAAGCTACCATTAAACTTAGTCGGCTTGACTTTGCAATGGTAGGTTCTTTAGCCATTATATTCATCCATATTTTCTACTTTTTTCCCAACAATCCTTTACCACAGATTTATTTTGCGTATGACCGATTTTTTGTGCCATTTTGTGCTTTCTGGATTATTCGTTTTCTATCTCCAAAAGAAGAGCAATTAAAAATCTTTGCGCCAATCGCTTGTGCTATCATTGGGTTTAATACAGTCATCGCCCTATTATCTTGGCTTGCGCCTCAATTTCTCCCCGACATGTACGTCAACAGACTAACAGGGTTTCGAGCTCAAGGGACATTTTTCACCTACGGCGGTTTTACAATTGGTATGATGTGGTACGGGCTGTTTGCCTTTTACGCAGGGGTTAGAGCTCAGACTAAATTCTCGCAATTTACTTATTTCATATTCTTTGGCTTAAGTCAGCTTGATATCTTTTTATCCTTTAGCCGTGGTAGTTGGTTATCTGCCCTCATTGTTGTTATGGGATTATTTTTCCTATATCCAAAAATAATGGCTCGTCTTACTATTATAATGATGGGCCTTATGTCTGTTTTGGCTGTAACTGTCTTGGCCGCGCAATTTGAATTCGCTGATGAGCGTTTAAATGATGACGAGAACGTAAATACCCGATATGTTATTTATGCGGCGTCGTACGAAATGATAAAAGCCCGCCCTCTATTTGGTTGGGGATACGGGCAATATGACGAACATGATCGACAATTTTACAGACGAGTAGCAAACTTCTCTCTTGGAAATAAAGATTTCACCTCACACAATACCTGGTTCACCGTCCTGGCTGAACGAGGTATAGTGGGGTTTGGATTTCACTTTTTCCCGTTCTTTTGGCTTCTTTATCTCACTATTAAAGTCTGGAATAGAATTCCTGCAGACGAATTTATGGGAAGAAACCTCCTAGCGATATTTTGGTTTAATCTTATATTCCGTGTCGTCTCTGGGAGTTTTTCAGACACGGACAGTGACAACTTTATCTTCACGGTCTGGTGGATGAGTCAGGCTTTCATTGCCAATATCACCGAGGAATACTTAGAACCATCAGATACAGGTTTACCTGCCTGGATGTATAGAAGTAAGAGCCAATTAGCTTCTGGTAATCCTTTACTGGCTGAAAATACAAACTAGTCAGCCTGTTTTAGCTCAATCCATTAATACCTAAATAGATTTTTATCTCTTGATTTATATAAACATAAGCAAATCAGGTACGCTACGCTATGAAACAGGATATCCAATTAGTCATTGTCCTTGAATATTTTTATAACAAAGATCGGCCTATTGGCGGGGCAGAGCGACAAATCAATAAATTAGCACAAAAGCTTATTGGCTCTGGTCTTGATGTTAGGTTAGTGACTGGGCAATGGAAATGGGGAGAACCATCTCACGAAATTGTCAACGGAATTCCTGTCTACCGTGTTTTTACTTGTTGGGGGATGTTCAATATCCGAGGTGTCCGGAAATTTGGTCACTATAGCTATCTGGCGATGTTGCTCGTTTATTTGTGGCGTCATCGTAACAAATACAACTTCATCCATTGTCATTCAGCAATGCAAAGCGCCTTTATTACCTCAATTGCTGGAAAATTCCTCAATAAAAAAACATTAGCCCGGCCAATGGCGAGTGGACCAACGTGGGGTGATATCGCTCGAATGCAAGCCCAACAAAGCGTCATGGGTAGCCAGTTGATGCTAAACAAATTCAAAGATATTGATGTGTATATTGCATTAAATGAAGATGTTGTGACGGAATTAAAAAATATTGATATTGAGCCTGATAGAATTTTTCGTATGCCTAATGGTGTTGAGACCGATGATATCCCCTTTAAATCAGACTATTCTACCTCTGATGAAGTAAAGATTACATTCGTAGGACGCTTACATCCACAAAAGGGTGTCGAAACCTTACTTGATGCGTTTCATCAGGCCCTTGAACAAAATCTCTCAGTCAATCTTCAGCTTCAGTTAGTTGGCACCGGACCTATCAAAGATACGCTTGAAAACAAAGCCAAAACTTTAGGCATTGCAGATAAAGTAACATTTTTCGGACAGGTTGATAATGTATATCCCATTCTTCACGAAAGCGATATTTTTGTCCTACCATCTAGAGCTGAGGGTATGTCAAACGCTCTTTTGGAAGGTATGGCTTGTGGGTTACCGTCTATCGTTTCTAATATTCCCGCCAACAAAGCCCTGATTGAAAACAAAAAAAATGGTTTATTAGCTGAAGTTGATGACCCTCAGAGCTTATCTGAAGCTATCATTTTACTGGCGACTGATAATGATTTAAGAGAAAAATTAGGTAGAGCCGCTCGTAAACTTATTCTTGAAGAATATTCAATCGACAGCATTACCGAAAGATTTATTACTCTTTATCATAGCACTTTACAAAAACAATCAATTACATCTAATGTCCCTCAAACTAGTAATCATCCATAAATTACATTTTCATCATGAACAGAAAACGCACTAATTTCACACTACTTTTTTTATCAATTTTCATACTTTTGACTGGGTGTACGAATTCTGCACAGAACGTACAAACAGTTAATACATCAAACGCTACCCTGCGGGGGGTTTGGGTGCAGGCAAAATCATTACGCACTCAAACAGAAACAGATGCTATGTTGGCTCGGGTAGAAAAAGGTAATTTCAATACTGTCTTCATTAATGTCGTGGCTTATGGTCATTCATATTATGACAGCGATTTACTTACAAAGGCGCCCAAAGTCACTGAAGATTACAACCCTCTCGCCTATTTCATAGACCAGGCCCACAAGCGTAACATTGCTGTTCATGCTTGGGTCGTCACCGGTGGTTTTGGCGCAGGTAAGGGAAAGTATAGCCCTGTCCTTGGTGAAAATCCTGATTGGACAATGATTGGCCCCGATGGACAAACAAGTACTTGGCTAAATTACAATCGTGAAGACGTTCGAGACTTTATTGGCAATATGGTCTTGGACATTATTAACAATTATGATGTAGATGGGGTTCATTTTGATTATTTACGTTATCCTGACGCTGATTGGACGTTTGACCCCCATACAAGTCAATCATTTACAAATAAAAATAATATCGACCTAGATATTTTACGTTACCCTGACCTCCCAGCCTATGGAGAATTTAAGGGGAATGCTTTAGGTGGGGTTGTCACAGCCCAAACTTTGGCGATGTTTGATAATGGCACGCCCGCCCTATTGATAAATCAACATGGCGAGGGAACGGTTATTACGTTCAACTGGGATGCAACAAAACGCCAAATTGCTGCTGCCAGTAATATTATAAAGCGGAGTATCGATCATTTCTCTGACGCTGAGACAAGGCTTCTGTTACTAAAGTCCGAAACAAATGGGTCAATGGGTCTAGAAAAAACCCAAGATTGGTTTGATGATCTCGGGTATGCTCCCTTAGTCATTGCGGAAAATACAATTCCTGATATACCGTCAAACAGCATCTTGGTGATGCCCAATATATACACTATATCTTCTGATGTTGCAGCAAATTTATCCAAATTTGTCCAAGCTGGGGGCAAGGTTATTTTCATTGATGGGCCAACTTTGTCGATTGGAAATAAAGATATTCAAGCAATCACAGGGATGCGAACCATTGAAGGACACTTCCAAGAGGTAGGCTTTTTGGTACCAATTGCCAAACACCCTATTCTCCCAATCAGTGATCTCCAGTTCGACAAATTAGATTATCAAGAACTTGAGGAAAAGTGGCGTATTTATCGTAGTGAAAACATCAACGCCTTACTCCAAGATGTATATCAGAAAGCAAAAGTAGCTGATCCTGATGTAACCATTTCAATCACAGTCAATGCCAGTCACGAAAAATTACAAACTGGTCATTTTTTAGATTGGCAAGACTGGTTAGAAGAAGAGTACATTGATATAATTATTCCAAGAGCGTATGTTGATGAGGGGGAACAGTTACCTTCAACCATATCACCTTGGGAACCTAATCTGAATGACAATTCAGACCGAATTGTTTTAGGATTGATTGACTACAAAGGTAGAAGTAAGCCAGTTTTGCAAAAATCGCCAGAACAGATGCTCATTGAAATCCAAACTGCCCTTGACAATAATTCACCAGGATATGTCATTTTTGACTTGGATAGTCTCAGCGATGAAATCCTTAATGAGTTAGCCAAAATCGATACAAACGGATTGTAAACATGCCGCAAAATGCCACAGAAAAACAAATAAAGCTTCTCTATATCATCGGTACTTATCCTGAAATTAGTACCACATTTATTGACCGAGAAATTTCAATTCTTCGGCAACAGCCAAACATAAAATTAGACACTATTTCAATTAGGCATCCAGTGACAATCGCAGCGACGATGCCCGAATATAAAGAGGCACGTGACAGTACATTGTATCTTACACCTCTTAATTGGCTAACGATGATATTCGCCAACTTATTTTTCATATTTAGTCGCCCTATCCCCTACATTAGCACCAAACTCTATTTATTTACCCGGCCTCATGACTCCTTAAAATTAAGATTTATGACCCTGATTCACTTTTACATTGGCGTTTATGCTGCATTCCAAGTTCGCCAACGAGATTTCGATCATATCCATGTTCATTTTATTGATCGATCTGTCACAGTAGCGCTGGTTATGGGGCGTTTATTGAGTAAATCTTACAGCTTAACTGCCCATGCAAATAGCATCTTTGTAAAAAAAGTGTTAATCAGTGAAAAAATCGAAAATGCCAAGTTTATGGTAACTGTGTCAAAACATAACAAGGCTCATTTAGTAGAAAATTACCCGAGAATAAAAGGCGAAAAAATTCATATCTTTCACCCCTGGGTTGATGTTTCTCGCTTCGTACCACCTGAGTCGCGTCCCATCAATGAAAAACTGCAAATTTTTTCAGTAGGGCGTTTGGTCGAGAAAAAGGGGCATAAATATCTCATTGAGGCGTGTCACTTTCTACAAGAGGCGGGTATAGACTTTGAGTGTCGCGTGGCGGGTGACGGTCCGCTACGGCAAGAGTTGACTGACATTATCACGCGTCATAAGTTAGAAGATAAAGTCAAATTGCTTGGTGCTCAACCCCAAAGTGAGGTTATCAAACATTTAGAGTCTTGGGCCGATGTGTTTGTCCTACCCTGTGTTATAGCTAAAGATGGTGACCGAGATGGTATTCCGGTGTCTATAGCAGAAGCCATGGCAATGGGACTCCCTATTATTTCAACAGATATTGTTGGTGTTGGTGAGTTAGTGCAACCTGGAACGGGTATATTAACGCCACCTCACGACTCATCCGCCGTAGCAGATGCGTTGAAAACAATTAATGCCGAGTCCCAGGAAAACCGGATTAATTTAGGAAAACAGGGACGTAAAGTTGTTGAACGAGAGTTTAATCTAGTTAAAGATACAACAGAATTAGCTGAATTATTTCAAAAAATGATTACATCTGCTTAAGTGTGTCACAAATGAAAGTTAGAGGAACGAAACTGTGACGCTTCAAGGTTTAGCGAACTAAACCGCCAAACACTAAATAAGCTCGCCAGCTTAGTCCATAAAATCAAATCACCCTGAGGTCTACATGGATAATGAAAATCCGCTGTCTGAATTACAATTGAAAATCCTGTTTCTCGTTTGGGGCACACCAGACCAAGGCCCACGTAGCCAAGTAATGTCCAAGAAGCTCAACATTGAGGCTCATTTTGTCGAAACATCCCTACCCCGAGGTAAGGGATATGCCTACCTAAAATACCCGCTTTCTGCAATCAAAACGTTATCATATCTTTTCCGCAAACGCCCTGACGTTGTATTCGTTCAGAGTCCTCCATTGTTTGCCATATTTTTTGTCTATATTTACTGCACTTTAACCGGCGGTAAATACATCGTTGATGCTCATAGCGCTGCTTTTTCTGAGATTTGGTGGGATAAGATGCCTGCCCTCAATCGACTGGTTGCCAGCAAAGCGATTACAACAATTGTGACAAATGAACATATGCAAGAGCAAATTCAGAATATTGGAGGACACTCACTTATCCTTCGTGATGTCCCAACCACATTTGACATATCAGGGAAGTATCCAGTCGAAGGAGACTTTAATGTGGCGGTGGTCAATACATTCTCTATTGATGAACCACTAGACGAAATTTTACAAGCGGCTAAAGATACACCTGGCGTTCACTATTACATCTCAGGAAAATTAAAGCAGTCAAATGAACACTTCGTTGCTCAAGCGCCATCAAATGTTCATTTTACAGATTTTCTACCCAACGAGGATTTCTATAATTTGCTAAATACAGTGCAGGCGGTCATGTGTTTAACAACTCGGGATCACACAATGCAGAGAGGGGCTTGTGAAGCATTGTCCCTAGGGAAGCCTATTATCACTTCAGATTGGCCCCTACTTCGAAACTACTTTAACAAAGGAACCATACACGTTGGAAGTGAGGTCGATCAAATTAAGCAGGGGGTTGAATTGATGAAAACAGATATTGAGAAATATGAGAAAACGATCATCGATTTACAGGTTGACCAGCAAAAGGAATGGCAAGAAAAAATAGGTACATTAGTCTCATTGATACAGGCCTAAAACTATGATTTTTTAAGTTGAGCTTGATTATATTATCGTCTTCGTTCATAATGTATACTGAACTCTTAACGATGTTTAAGATAAATCATAACATTTCTTATGGCTTATTTACCCAAATTACTACCTTAACAATTACATCAAATCGAGGTCTACATGACACATTTAGTTAAGCCAATTGCCGTTGCGTTAAAAGGAAAGGGACCCGCTGCATTGATGAAGCGAGTGGGTACCATCAGCAAACGGTATGGAGTTAATACAGGTAAAATGGATCAAGCCCTGAACCAATTGTCACAAATGTTACAGGAGTTTGATTGTCGAGCTAGCTTACCCATTACGACGGTTGCTCTTGCTCGAAATAGTAAGGTTATTCAAAAGTATCAAGCGCAAGGAATCGAGTTTGCTATTCATGGGTATCGCCATATCGATCATTCACAACTAACCCACGATGAACAAGTAGAACATTTCCGTAAAGCCTATCAAATTTTTCAAGATCACGATATCCATTGTGAAGGATTTCGTTGTCCTTACTTAAGATGGAATGAAGGGACATTATCCGCTTTAAGTGAAATTGATTTCACTTATGACAGCAGTAATAGCTTGGTTTGGGAAGTCGACTCTAAACACGGAACTGATCCATATTATCGTGCCTTGGAATTTTATGGGGCAAAACCGGCAAAAGATTATCCCGCTGTGCCCAGCTTTGATGCGGAAAAAAATCTAGTTCGTATTCCCTACTGTCTGCCAGATGATGAGTCTCTAATTGAGCGTTTAGAATGGGACTCGCCCCAACAAATGGATGCAATGTGGCCGGAAATGTTTCACCAAATTCATCAAGATGGTGAGCTATTCAACCTTGGTTTACATCCGGAACGAACGGCTGATTGTGCTGGGGGATTACGTGCAACAATGCAAGAAATCAGTCATATTTCGTCAGAAGTTTGGCGAGCTCGCTTGAGCGAAATTTCAGCTTGGTGGAAGTCTCGACTTGAAACGAAAGTTGATGCTACCGTCGTTCAAGAAAATGACTTACAAATTAACATTGATGGTCCAGAAGGTACAACCCTTTTACTACGATCTCTTGAAAGTAAAACAAAAGCTGAACCTTGGTTTGATGGGTATCAACGTGCTATCGAGACTCCCTGTGTTATTACCAGCCATCGCCGACCATTTATTGGTATCTCAGAAAACAGTGACTCTACGTTAAGTGATTTCTTACGACAACAAGGGTATATCGTTGAGGTTACCTCTGAACCAGAAAACTATACTTACTACCTAGATCAAAAAACTTTCACGGCCTCTGATGAAAAGCCATTAATTCAAAAAATTGAGCAAGAACAATTTCCATTAGCTCGATTAGGGCGGTGGCCTAATGGTACACGCAGTGCATTCTGTGTGACTGGGGATATTGATGCCCTGACTGTTTGGGATTATGGGCTTCGATTTGTTGGGCACTAAACACTAGAAAGTTTAACTCTATTTTTCTGCTGGGACAAGATACACTTTCTGTCACCACAATGAAACACAATACAAATTATCAAAAAGGAATTTTCACAAATGGCAACAATTAGCATTTTTGGCCTGGGATATGTTGGGGCTGTTTCAGTCGCCTGTTTAGCCGATAATGGGCATAACATTATTGGTGTAGATGTTAATCCAACAAAAATTGAAATGATTGATAAAGGTCATAGCCCTATTATTGAAGAAGGCTTAGGTGAACTCCTCAAGAAGGGGGTAGATGCTGGCCGCATTCGAGCCACATCTGATCAAGTGCAGGCGGTTCATGACAGCGATATTTCATTCATCTGTGTAGGGACACCAAGCAACCCAAATGGCAGTCTAAACTTAACTTATGTCCGAAAAGTAAGTGAGGCGATTGGTCAGGCTATAGCATCAAAAGACGGCTATCATGTTGTTGTTGCGCGCAGCACTATGTTACCCGGTAGTACTGAAGAGGTTGTAATTCCAGCTTTGGAAGAGTCCTCTGGCAAAAAAGCAGGCGTTGATTTCGGTGTTTGTTTTAATCCAGAGTTTCTCCGTGAAGGTAGCTCTATCAAGGATTTCTATGATCCACCCTTTACCGTTATTGGCACAGCAGATGAAAAAGCTGGCAATGCTATCGCTGAACTTTACTCAATGTTAGATGCCCCATTGATGGTCGTTCCTATTAAAGAGGCCGAAATGGTAAAATATGCAAACAATGCTTTCCACGCCTTGAAAGTTGCCTTTGCTAATGAGGTCGGCAATATCTGCAAGCAACAAGACATTGATAGTCACAAAGTGATGAATATCTTTGTCCAAGATAAGAAACTAAACCTGTCCCCGTACTACTTAAAACCGGGTTTTGCTTTTGGAGGCTCGTGTCTCCCCAAAGATTTGCGAGCCATCTTGTACCATTGCCGACACTTTGATGTGCAGCTACCGGTAATGGAGTCTATTCTTCCCAGCAATCGCAAACAAATCGATGTTGCTATTCAAATGATCAAGAAAACCAAAAGCCGTAAAATTGGGGTGCTAGGCTTCAGTTTTAAGGCGGGCACTGATGATCTACGCGAAAGCCCAATGGTAGATCTTATTGAATACTTAATTGGTAAGGGTTATGACGTTACGGTTTACGACAAAAATGTTTCTCTCGCCAATTTGCAAGGTGCAAACCGGGCTTATATTGAACAAGAAATCCCTCACATCGCAACTTTGATGGCTGACTCTATTGATGACGTCGTAGACAAAAGTGAAGTGATTGTTATTGGGAATGGAGCAAAAGAATTCAAGGCGGTTATTGACAAAATAGAAGACCATCACACTCTCATTGATCTCGTTCGCATTACAGCTGAAATTGAACATCTCGACTCTAACTACCAGGGTATTTGTTGGTAAACTCTATTCCATTAATCAAAAATATTTCAGACTTATAGTTTTATTAACTCTATTATGGAGTGCAGCATTTGCAAGGTATTTGAAAACGCATAAGCTACACTCCATAAAATTTGTACTGCAATTTGGACCCAATAATTTATAGGGAGATAACTTCAGCAATGAAGTTTAATATTGTTACAGAATTAGATGAACAAGTATGGCAGCAGTTTCTTGCGGATAACCCTGATGCTAATATCTTTCATACCCCTGAGATTCAAGAGGTTTTTAGCTCTGTAAAGGGACACAAACCAACATTATGGGCAGCTGTAGATGTGAATGACCAAGTCCAAGCCTTATTGACACCAGTCAATGTTACGCTAATGGACGGCGTTCTCTCCAAGTTAACAACTAGAGCGGTTGTTTATGGGAGTGTGTTATACAACCGCACCTCTGAAGGACAGGCTGCTCTTGAACAACTCTTGCAAACATATAACTCCGAAACAAAGAAACAAGGTATACTTTTTACAGAATTACGCAATCTTGTTGATCTCACAGACATACAATCAACATTTGAAAAGAACGGGTTCACGTTTGAAGGTCATTTGAATTATCTGATTGATATTGACCGACCTGCAGAAGAAGTGATGCAAAGCATCGGAAAACGAACTCGCAAACAAATTCGGAGAGGTTTACGGCAAGGGCAGGTAATAGTTGACGAGGTCAAAGAGAAATCACAATTACAAGAATGGTACGCCTTACTACAACGTACGTATTCGGCTGCACAGGTCCATTTAGGTGACATCACATTATTCGAGTCCGCCTTTGATGTATTATATCCTAAAGGCATGATAAAATTTTTAACTGCCTCCGTTGAAGATAAGATGGTCTCTTGTTCCGCAGAATTATTGTTCAAACATATTATTTATGGCTGGTACAGCGGAGTTGACCGAGAATATTCATCATATATTCCAAATGAATTACTCATGTGGAACTTACTTGAATGGGGGGCCAATCAAAAAGAGTATCGAGTTTATGACTTTGGTGGAGCTGGAAAACCTGACGAAGAGTATGGCGTTCGAGATTTCAAAGCTAAATTTGGTGGGGATTTAGTTAATTACGGACGTAATACCTATATACATCAACCTAATCTGCTGAAAGTTAGCAAATTAGGCTATGAAATTTATCAAAGATTTTTATAAGCAAATTTGCCGAATATAAAGCACCTTTGATTACAGTCAGTCAATGAATTCACCTTACAAATTATTCACAAATTATCATAAAATAAATATCATCTTAGTACTGGCGATAAAAAATCTCAGCCAGAACTCAGCGCGCAGACAGGTAAAAGCAATACATTTAAGATAGACTCACACCCTACATTTATTTAACACGTTAACAGATTGAGCCAAGCCAAATTCGCAAAACTTTAGCTCATACCTAAGCACACTTTTACTTGCAATCATATCCTTCTTAATTTGTAAGAGTTAACTCTCTCTGCTCTCCAAAAAGTTGTATATTAGGTAAACTTTCGTTTTCTAAAAGATTTATTCTCTTTGCAATATTTTGGGTGAGCCGATAAATATTGCTGCCCCCACAACGGGAACTTTTAAGCCAAATTAGCGTCTTTGGTAAGCAACCTTTCTTTACTAAATTTATAATCTTTTAATTTATTCATACAATTATACTTCTTGAAGGATAAAATTGATTGTTTGTTTAGATTACCAATTGACACTATGGACCCAAAAGTCAGGCAAGGAACCATGAATGTTACAGAAATAACATCGCAACGTCGTGATGAATGGAATGACTTTATTGCCCAACAACCCTACTTTATGCTAATGCAATCTTGGGAATGGGGTGAATTCAAAGAAAATACAGGCTGGAAAGCAATTCGCTTAGCCATTGAAGAAAATAATAAAATTATCGCAGGCGCACAAATTTTGATCAAATCAGCTCCGTTAGGATTAGCAGGCGCAGCCTATATCCCACGAGGTCCTATTGTTGATTGGCAGAACGAAGCTGTAACAAAAAAACTTTTGTCTGCCATAAATAAGGCCACAAAAAAGCACCGTTGTATCTCGATCAAAATTGAACCCGCTATACCCTATACGGCTGAGCTAGACCGACAATTACAAACCATTGGCTTTGAAGAGTGTGAATTTAATAACCAGCCGCAATGTAGTATGCTCATCGATCTCACACTTGATGAAGAGCAGCTTATGGCAAAAATGAGCAAAACTACCCGATATAACATTCGATACAGTGCTCGAAATGGAGTCGAAGTTCGTGAGGCTGGAGAAGGTGACTTCGAACATTTCTATAATCTGCTCACTTTTACAGCGGAACGATCCGGATTTCCGGCCCGCGCTAAAGACTATTATCAAGAAGAGTGGAATACATTTATCAAAAATGATTATATCCAGCTTTTTTTAGCCACATACGAAGATGAAGTTCTTGCGGTACGTATGCCTGCTGTGTTTGGAGATAAAGCAGCCACGTTACACAGCGGTTCATCCTACAATAAACATAAGAAGCTAAAACCCAACGAATTGTTAATGTGGCATTGTATCCAATGGGCCAAAGCCAGAGGTTGTAAATTGTATGATGTATGGGGCATTCCCAATGAGATAGGCGAAGAAAAATATAAGGGGAAACCCCTTCCTGAAGAACAAGAAGGGGGATTGTGGGGCGTCTATCAATTTAAACGTGGTTTTGGTGGTGATTTGATTTATTATATTGGTACCTTTGATTATGTCTACTCTAAACCCCTCAATTGGCTGATGAATACTGCCGTATATCGTCTCGGCTCCTTGGATAAATTGGCGCAACTGACCGATAGATTGACTCTAAAGACTGATGATCAGCCAGCTGGAATGTAATTTGGAGACAAAATGATAAGAGAACTGGTCAGTCGTCAAATAATGCGTGTATACGAAGTCGCCACAAAGCGACGTGTTTTGAGCATTATGAACGAACTGGATCGTAATCAATGGTTATCTAAAGAAGAGTTGCTCAATTTACAACGCAAAAAATTGCACAACATTCTTAGTCATGCTTATAAAACAGTTCCTTATTACCAGCAATTGTTCAAAACCCATGAATTTCATCCTGATGAAATCCTGGAAGACACAAATGCTATCCGAAAACTCCCTGTTTTAACAAAAGATATTATCCGCAAAAATTTTGATGACCTGCTCACAACAGATGAGGCTACCCGCGAAACGTTACGAGAGCTTGGTACAAGTGGGTCAACTGGGCAGCCCCTAAAATTTATGCAAGACTCAAACTCTCGTGATTATTTCACGGCATATGTGCATCATCATTTGGGCTGGGGGGGATGGAAACCTGGGCGGCCTCATGCATATATCGGTGGGGCCAGTTTTGAGTCGGCCAAGAAATTTTCGCTCCGCGATTTCCTAATGGATTGGACGTTTAATCGTTTTGCGACCAATGCTTATGCGTTAAATACCGACTCAATGACAGAATTTGTCGATAAAATTCGAGCAAAGCGGCCAATGTTACTGTATGGTTATGCCTCTAGTATTTATCATTTTGCCAAGTTTGCAAAAGAGAATAATTATAACGATATAAAGTTCAAATCGGTTTTCTCTTCAGCCGAAGTAATGTATCCTGACCAACGCCAATTTATAGAAGAAACCTTTGATACTCAAGTGTATGATCGATATGCAACGCGTGAACTCGGCGAACTCGGTTCTCAAGATGAAACACAAACTGGGTTAAGAGTCAGTGTTGAAAACGTTTTTATTGAAATTGTGGATGAAGAGGGGCAGCCAACACCTCCTGGTGAGGCGGGAAATGTTATCGTTACACAATTGACGAATTATGGTATGCCATTTATCCGATATTATTTGTCAGATATGGCAGCTTGGCATCCTGACACTGGAAAACCTGCTGTTTCTGGCCAGCGTGCTCATCCAATGCTTTCAATTATTGAAGGGCGAGAAAATGATATGTTCCGCGCTCGCGATGGTAGTATTGTCTGGGGTGGGGTTAATAATGCGCTTTGGAATGTAGATGGCGTCAAACAATTCCAATTTATTCAAAAATCATATGATCTTGTCATCGTCAAAGTTGTCACTGAGAACGGCCTCGCCATTGAGCACCAGAATAACGTTGAAAAAGCCATTCACACAGCTTTAGGTACGGACGTTGAGGTCAAGTTTGAGTTTCCTAATGAAATACCTGTTGATAAATCGGGGAAATTTCGCTATCAAATTTGTGAAATTCCGACATAGAAGAGTGGGTTATGACTTCAAATTTTGTTAATGAACTCGGTGATTTTGCAGTGTTTGGTTTTACCCAAAACCCCAGCAGCTCTATCCCACAAAAATTGCGAGATTGGGGTATACCTCTAAAGACTGTCGATTTTGGGCAGACAGGCCAATTCTATTTTCATACAACTTATGGCGACATTGAAGAAACTGAGGAATTACTTTGCCTGAAGCTCGGTTTTACACGAACCCCAGGCATCTCTTCACTTTCTGCAAAAGACTTAATCGATCAAAAACTCCTCTCTTCATCTCAAGTTCATTCAGATAATATCCGCGGTAACGCCCTCCTAACCTGTCTGAGTAAAACGGATCCTGAGCTTCTCGTTTATCAGACAATATTTACCCCTCAACAACTTTATTATATTAAGATGAGTGAAGGTCTTCTCTGCTCTACAAACCAAAGATGTCTCATTTATGCCCTTGATAGTGTAGAGTTTAATGATGACATTCTCCCCTATCACTTTTTATTCCAGCTTTTGCCAGGACCATTAACATATTATAGAGACGTACATCGCCTTTTTCCGGGAGAACGATTGCATTGGAAGAATGACAATCTTGATATTAAACAGGTTAAATCTCTCCGACTTAATGAAAACGGTCAGATTGATCAAGTTCGAGATCAGAATCCCGACTTGGCCTATGAAACAATTAAATCTGTTGTTCATTTTTATTTAGATGATTTAGAGAAGGCTGGTCACCAGTTAAATAACTTGTTATCAGGTGGTGTAGACTCGGGTATCCTACAAGTAGCCATCAATGAAAAGGCATCTACTACAAAACCTGTTTCATTTAGCTATCAAGTGCATGTTCCAGGCTTCGGTTTTGAAGCCGAATACGCCCGCGAGGCAAGCAATTTACTCGGCACAGATCACACAATCGCCGATATCTATCCAGAAGATTTTCCGGATATGATTGGACGCGCTATAGAGGCGGTGGCTCAACCCATTCCTGGCGAAGCAGATGCCTGTAAAATTATGATCGCTGAATTTTTGGCTCAACAAGATACACCTCGTTACTTCTTTTCTGGGCAGGTTGCCGATGCACTGTATGGAATGGGTTTAGCTCGCAAGGTTGCCGTTTTTAACCTATTTCAAAAGATACCAGCAGCCGAATTTAGCTTAAAATCCACGGCATCTATAATGAAAATGGGATCAGCTCGCTTGGCCGATGGATTGAGTCAAGTGGCGACAACGATTTCGGCGATGAAAGATCCAAAATCGTATCAGTATTGGCCAAATTCAATTTGTACATATGTCAACTTGCCAATAGCCCAACGTTCCTTTGGCGATGAAGCCTTGCAAAAAGCATTAGCGTATCGCGTATCATTGGAGAAACAATATTTAGGGAGTAAGGATTTAGCCGAACAGTTACACACAATCGATATGTTAACTGAGGGTTATGAACCAGCTATGTTTGGCACTCAAATGTTTCTTACTAAAAAGAAAGAGCAAATTTATCCTTACCTAGATGAAGATGTTATTCGCAATGCATATTCTTTTAGCCCAAGAGTACGTTATCTTAAACCAGGCTTTGGGTTTATGGATCAAAATAATACAAAATATTTGTTAAAAAATGCCTTGGTCAAAAAATCATATGGTGACATTGCCTTAAAGAAAAAAGGGGCATCAGCGTTTGATAAAGATTTGTTCCATATGATGAAAAAAGGGGCATTAAAGGATGCTGTGGATGATATTGAGCGGCCCGGATTTTTAAGTCAGACAGACCTCGATGCTTTACGTAAAAAACCTGACCACTTTCTTTGGAATCTGCTGACCTACGATATCTTCAAAAAACGGGTCTTGAAATCACTACAACAACCATAGGAGAGTTTTCAACGTGTGTGGGATAACCGGTATTTTTAACCTAACAAATCAAGAGCCAATTAATCAAGAAAAGCTCTATGAAGCCAATCAAACCATTTTTCATCGTGGACCGGATGAAGAAGGAATTTACGTTGAACCCAATGTTGGGTTAGCAATGCGCCGCCTCAGTATTATTGATCTTGCTGGGGGAAAACAACCCATCGCCAATGAAGACAATACAATTCATATTGTTTACAATGGGGAGATGTACATCCATGATGATCTGCGAAAAGAGTTGGAGTCACTGGGGCATCAATTTCGGACACGAGTTGACACTGAGGTCGTTCTTCATGCCTACGAAGAGTGGGGCATTGAAGGCTGTCTAAGCCGTTTACGTGGTATGTACGCTTTTGCCATTTGGGATAGCAATAAACAAGCCTTATTTTTGGCGCGGGATCGAATGGGGATCAAACCCTTGTATTTTACACAACACGAAGGTCGGTTATATTTTGCCTCAGAAGTACGGGGCTTATTACTTCACTCCAATCGACCACGCTCTGTCAATATAGAAGCCTTGGAAGCCTTTATGGAAATAGGTTTCGTTACGAGTCCCCACACCATCTTCCAAGATGTACACAAACTGCCACCCGCACACTATATCGTAGCACAGAACGGAACCATTGATGTTCGGCAATATTGGGAACTCACCTATGATGATCCCCCCATACGCTCTGAAAAAGAATGGATCGAAGAATTTTATGAATTGCTTCGAGAGTCTGTTATGATGCGACTGATGAGTGAGGTCCCATTAGGGGCCCTACTCTCTGGTGGCATTGACTCCACGACACTTGCAGCAATTATGCAGCGCGAAACGGAACAATCCGTTAAAACTGTCTCGATTGGCTTTGATATTGGCACAGATGATGAAACCAAACTGATCGAGGCAAATGCCAAAGCTCTACAAACTGATCACCACCACACAACTTTTACGGGGCACACTCTGGATGAATATCCAAAAGCACTGTTCCATCTTGAAGAACCCCTAGCCGATGCAGTCTTTACAACTTTCTATAATTTGTATCGAGTTTGCCGCAATGAAAACCTCACAGTCGTACTCAACGGTGAGGGGGCTGATGAAATGTTAGCTGGCTATTTTTGGCACCGTGGGGAAGCCTGGTCACAACCGTTTTTAAGATTTCCGTCGCCAGTTCGCTCTCTGGTAGCCCAAAGCCCGATTGTTAAATCGCGAGGTGAAGCTGGACGTCGTATAGGTGATATTTTGCGAAACGCCCCTCGCCATGTACACGTCCGATATCAGACTTGGCTTAGAATGGGTGTCCCCCAATTGGGACAACAGCTTCTATCACAAGATGTAAAATCTACGCTAAATAGCAATGGACAGCGTAGTATCCTTGACTCTTGGGCTGATTACATTTCTCCGGCGACGGGGCGGTCTGACATGAATAAAATGCTTTGGATTCAATCCCGAACTCGCCTGATTGACCGTAGCAATCATATGGTAGACCGAATGAGTATGGCCCACTCGGTTGAAGCGCGAGTTCCCTTTTTAGACCATAAATTATGGGAATTCTGCGCAAAGATGCCCACCAAGCTAAAAATTCATGGCTCTTATATGAAACCCATCGAAAAATACATCTTACGGGAGGCTGGAAAAGGATTAATTCCTGAGGACACCCGCACCCGTAAAAAGAAGGGGTTATCTGCCCCGTATGGTGCTTGGTTAGCAAAATCAACGTTACCAGATTGGGCTGAAAATGCGCTTTCTGAGTCAGAACTCAAGAAATTTGGTCTCTTTGACCCAAAAATCGTTCAGCAAGTGCGAAAGGATCATCAAACGGGAGTACCTGACCGATCTACATTGCTGATGGGAGTGCTAGCGATGCAGATGTGGTATCATTTGTTTGTAGAGTCCCCAATCACCTCATCTGAACCCGTTTTGTAAATCTAAATACTAAGCCTTAAAGCAAAAAACTTTCAGTTTGATGGTCAGGTCATCTTCTGAAAGTTTTTTATTTTGTAGGTATTCATATAGAATATTGTTATGGGCTCGATAATATATCTATTGACCTTGCAACTTTACGATCACAATTTCCACGAAATAATCAACACCTCACATTTCTTACCTCAAATCCAATTGTCACTTTTCAATAATCCCTACTCAAAAAAATCATCTTATCAAGAATAGCTCACAAACCAGAAAAATATCCATTCCTTAAAAAATCTCAGCCAAAATTCAGCGCGAGGACAGAAAGAATCATTCTTTTTGAGATAAACTTAGAGCGCCTAAGATTTATATCATTGTTTTAGGCCAATGAGACAGAATATTGAGCGGATTTTGGTGAGGCATTCATAAGTCAGTTAGTTATAGACTTGATTCTAAATTAGTTGCAAATTGCAAAAGTTAAAAATTTTAATAAATTCAAAATGAATTATTTCTGAAATTAATTTTGAAATATTACTTCTAAAAAATTATGATAAAATATTCAAGCTCAGGAACAAAATATTAAATTATATCGTCCTAAAAACTACATTGTTAAGACCATAAGGTAGCGTTTTACTTATTGACCCAATTAGAAACACTACCTTATTTTTCTGACTGATAACCAAGACCACGCCAGATATATACTGCCCCAGACATAACATTACAAACCTTTCAAGATGGTTCATGGGCAAGACATTTCTTTAGTTTTCTATGTCCAGGTTAGTAAGTAGTGGGGAAGAAAGAAGGAACAAAATGTACAAATTTCTACGATTAATTTTATTAGTTAGTTGGATTATTGGACCAATTTTGCCTCCGGTTCAGGCTTTAGCACATCAAACACAACCTCTCCCAAGCCTTTCCCAGCAACCAAGTCGCTCACTGTCAACTACATTAGATGCTGATTTTGATGGCCTGTCTACAGCAATTGAACAAGCAGGTTGGTTTAACGAGGCAGGGGGGCCATTTCACACAGATCCCCAATTGGCTGATAGCGATGGAGATGGCTTGAACGATGGTGAGGAGCATCTTTATGGAACCGATCCATTAAACGCACAGAGTCCAGGGCTTTATGTCGAGTATCGTCCTGAGTATCAAACAAAAAAGTATTATCCTTGGCGACAATTCGGGGATAAATTTATTACCCATTCCTCAATTTCACCAAGAAACGAACGGGACGTTATTACTCGTCGTGGCACAACCCTCTACATTGGAGCACCACCTAATGCAACCGTTGAAGTTATAAAGAGCCAATCTAATTTGACCACACTATCCGCAGTTCGGCATAGTTGTGGTGGCGGATGGTCCATCACTATCCCGAAAAATAGTGATCTTGGCACCTATACGATTCGGGCTACGGATGGTTCTTGGCAGAAAGACCTCACCTTACACGTTATATTTGAACTAGATACACCTCAAGGTGAACTGACCCAAGAGCATATCGATGTGTTCGGATATAATGATGATCTTTCCAACGAGAAGGATAATATCACGATGTATTTTGATACTTCCTACGAATACATTGATGATCCTGATTTCGATGTCAACAATCATAATGTATATGGCTGGGCTATTGGCTGGGACACACAGTTTACAAAACGCTATGTCTTTGAAGATTTTGTTATGCCTGCTGTACAAAACTTTAACAATCGCAAGAGTGTTGGAAACAAACTACGCGATCATACTAATTTTGGGGTAGGGATGGAATATGATGCAAGTATCTTTCCTAACAAAACAAAAAATGCTTTAACCAATTATAGCTTTGACACCGATGGAGATGGATTAATTGAAGCTGACTGTAATGGACACGCCGCCGTATTAGCTACATTCTACAAAGCGGTTGGCTTAACTGCTCGTCCAATGGCTGTAGACTGGAAACATAAACATTATGACACCTCAACCGAACTCTGGATTAATGGGACTTGGTTGGTTACAAGAGGTTATGATCACGATGATAACTTAAAGAGTCGATCCTGGTGGGGGAATAACGTCTATGGCAAATCAAATGACTTAATTCTTGTGGCTGAACCCCATTGGGAATGGGATCGAATCAACGTCAACTATTTGGGAGCGGACCAAGAAGATTACTTTACCACACGTTATCTCTCAAACTCTCCTGCAGAATATCCATATTATCCAAATAGTAGTTCCAGCATAAAAAGTGAAATCAAACGTTGGGACTGGATTAGCACCCCTGTCAGAGAGTATTGGGGATATAGACCCGCCACTTGGGTTGATGATTGCAGTGGAAAACACAACAATGATAAAGGGTGTGAGGGAGGCAGAATAACCTTACCTTTTAGCGAAACTCCTTCGTCAGTCATCGAACCAATCTCCTTCCCGGAAATTGCCTACTTTAAGGACGTAATCGGTGATTATGGCCTTGATACAGATAATGATGGTAGCTTTAATGAGCTCGTTGTAGAAGTTGCGATTGAGGTTAATCAACCGGGCTATTATACGATTGAAGCCACCCTCAATGACCTTGATCCCGAGTCTCGAATGGGTGGACAAATTGATGCTGTCGATTGGCTTCAACATTATGTCTATCTTGAATCGGGTGAAACAATCGTGCCTCTTTCATTTAGCGGCAATGTCATTAGATCAAAAGAGGCTGTTGGGCCATTTGTTCTTGAAGAATTATTCTTGACCGATCTAGAAAACCCGTTGCCCGGAACTGTAGATGAAGCTCATCAAATTGATCGCCAGCATCCAAACTATATTGTCAATTACAGTTTTGCTGAATTTGATGATCGAGGTGCAACTCTATCCGAAAATTATTCACACTCGGCGATTGACACCAACAATGATGGGTATCTCGACCAACTGACCATCAGTACACAATTATCAATGACCTCGTCTAATGATCATACAGTTAGAGCGGATTTAGTAGACACACAAGGAAACATTGTTGCTACAGCGGAATGGACAGGAAATGGCTCTGAGGTTTCACTCAAGTTTGAGGGCGTATTAGCTAGTTTAACCCCATATTATTTGCGCAATTTAGAACTGCTGGATGCTAACGATAATTTAATAGATACCCACGGTGGTGGGACAAACAGTTACGAGTTTGATGATTTCGCTTACAGTACTGGCTCATTATACAACGTTGGAATAACACCTCAATCTAGCGAGCTAGCTGTTACAGCAGAAAATGCAATAGACGAAGATGGGGATGGGAAATATGATCGACTTGATTTCAATGTTAATGTCTCAACATTGGCCAGCGGTCAATATACTCTCGAAGGTTGGCTAGAAAGCAGTACAGGGGCTTTGATTGCTTGGAAAAGTGAAGAATATAGCTTAGAGGCTGGCTCACAATCTCTCGCCCTAAGCTTTAATGGGGCATCAATCAATGATTTTAGGGCGAATGGTCCATTTAAATTAATTGCGTTAAAGTTTTCCAATTTAGCAGGAGTGCTAGAAGAAATTCACATAGCACATGAAACCCAAGATTACTCATTTAATGATTTTAATGGATCAGAAACTGAGGCAAACGCGGTCATTATTGATGGCTTTGAAAACGAGAGTCAAAGTACATTATGGAATCTCGAAGAGACAGACTGGGATATTACAACACAAGCTTTCCACACACCATCTCAATCCTGGACAGACAGTGTTAAAGGTAAATATAGCTCTGACAGTACATCTTATCTAACCAGTAATCCAATCTCTACCCCAAATGGGGCAATGGCTACCATTTCATTCCACACGTGTTATGACATTCTAGATGATGGGGATCAAGGTATCATCGAAGTGCGGACCAATGGTGACAGCGATTGGATAGAGATCACATCATTCACAGGCTTCTCTGAAACCTGGAATGTCAAGGAAGTTGGCCTAGCTCCAGCCACAGGGAGTGAAAGTATTGAATTCCGCTTTAATCTTTCGTCTGAGGAAGGGGGGCAACGGGATGGTTGGTATATCGATGATTTGATTGTCACCCTGAACGAAGACGTTGATGGGGATGGAATTTCAAACTTGGATGAAGGCGCTGACCTTGATTCCCCAACAGATACTGATGAGGATGGGATACCTGACTTCCAGGAAACTGACTCCGATGATGATGGTATCGCTGACAGCATTGAAGGAACCAAAGATACCGATAACGATAACATACCCAATTTTCAAGACTCAGACTCCGATAATGACACAATTCCTGATGAAGATGAGTGGACTGATGAGGAAAATATAAATAACTGTACCAATGATGAAGGATTAGATACAGATTTAGATGGTATTCCAAACTGTCAGGACAATGATATTGATGGAGATGGCACTCCTAACGCTGAAGATACCGACTCTGATAACGATGGAACTGCCGATAATGAAGAAATTGGAGATGATGTTTCAGACCCAATAGACTCGGATGGGGATGGAATTCCGGATCATCTAGACTCAGAAGACAAAACCATTAATGAGGGTCCAATCGTAAGGCCATTGTTTTTACCCCTCATCAAAAAATAATCCTCTCTCTCACTATCTAAAAAGCGTGGTGTGATCTGCACCACGCTTTTTTATTGAAACTGACTACTACATAACGAAGTTCAACCAACATTAATTACCCATTTTCTAAAAATAGGCTTACAAAGGTTAAGATTTTAAGGTTATTTCTTAAAATCTTTAAATATTTGGTATGTGACTCAAACCGGATTCAAACCTTTCAATGATAGAATAAGGTGGGTTTGTATTGGTTAAATAGTACTACTTTATTAGTCCACTTTAACCAAACCAACATCCTTTCATTTTGGGCACTTTAAATCACATATAACCAAATATACCTAAACAATTAACACCTGTAAATATTACTACATCTTGGGTACCAAAGAATCTCAAACAAAACTCAGCGCGAAGTCAGATATTATCAATCCATTTAAGATAAACTGAGAATATCCAGGCTTCACATTATCATATAAATCGTCAGGTGTTAAGTACACAGAAATTCATATTATAGTAAAAGTAAAAAGTGAAATCTTTATGGAACTTTTCAAAAACAATGGTCGTCTTCCAAATGCCCATTATGAGAAGTTTCAATAAAATATTTTTTTCACAAAGCTTAATTTAACTAAACGCGTATAACAACTGACTCATTTAAAGGAATAGTTGTTGGATATTTCATATTTCTTAAATGCTGAAATTTACCAGAATTTAGTTTGAGGAAATAGGAGTTTGAGATGACCTTCAAATATAGAAAAAAATTTCTCCATCTTACTGTCTTAATAAGTTGGGTAGCATCAATTATTATCTCTCCTTTGGGAGCTTTAGCCCACACCACTGATACAGAGCAATATCCCGCATCAGTTACAGCTCGCCCCAATCAACAATCAGCCTCTGTCGACTTTGACTTTGATGGCTTATCCGATGATGTAGAGACTGCTGGTTGGTCAAACCAATCGGGAGGGCCATACTTCACCGACCCTAATCTTGCTGATAGCGATTTAGATGGTTTAACTGATGGGGAAGAGCATCTTTTCGAAACCGATCCTCTTGATGATAAAAGCCCAGGCATTTACGCGCTTTACCGTGATGAATATCAAACCAAGAAATTCTATCCTTGGCGTCAATACGGGAACAAGTTTATTGTTCATAGCAATATTTCCCCAGGTAAAGAACGAGATATTATCGCTCGCCGAGGAACAACCGTTTACATTGGAGGTCCTTCAGGAGCTACTCTCGATATTGACGAGTCACAAGGTTCACTCACCGATTTAACACCAATCAAAAATAGTTGTGGTGGGGGCTGGGCTATTCCTATCCCAGCTGATAGCACCGTAGGAACTTACACCTTGGAGCTCTCTGAAGGGTCTTGGGACAGAGAATTGACTTTACATGTTGTGTTTGAGTTAGATGCCCCTGAAGGTGAATTGACACAACAAGATATTGATGTCTTCGCTTACAACGATGATCTCAACAACGAAAAAGATTTACTAACCATCTATTGGGACACATCATACGACTACAACTACAAAGATGACACAGGTTGGCAACTAAACAAACATAATGTGTATGGTTGGGGTATTGGCTTTGAAACGGATTATAATCAGCAATATGTCTTTGAAGATTACATGATGCCCAGCATCCAAGGAATCGATGACAAATACTCAGCAACCAGCAAGATTTTACGTCTTACACATAAAGACTCAGGTATGGAATTTAATCCAAATTCTTTTCCTAATTCAACCAAAAATGCTCTAACCAATTCGAGATTCGATGTACCAGTTGTTATTAGCTACACCGATGAATTTAGTAACACCATTACAGAAGTCATCTATGACGGGTTTATTGACGCAGATTGTAATACCCACGCTGGTGTATTTACCAGCTTTCTAAAAGGGGCAGGGCTAACTTCTCGACCAGTCGCCGTTGACTGGAAAGAAAGACATTATGATACAGCAACTGAAATCTGGCTGAATGGCGAATGGAAAGTTGCCCGTGGATACAGCACTGAAGATGGCATTACTACCAGACAATGGTGGGGATCAAGGCGATACAAATCCGTCAATGATTTAATCTTGGTATCAGGTTCAGATTGGGAATGGGATCTCATCAATGTGAAGTATCGTGGTACAGAGGAGGAAGATTACAAAACAGCCCGCGATAATTCCAACAACATTTATCCACACTATCCGAAAAATACCTCGCCCTCTTCAGTTACTAGTGAAGTTTTAAAGTGGGATTGGGTTCAAATGCCTGTTGATGAATATTGGCCAGGCACTCAACCTGCCACTGTAATTGGTGATTGTAGTGGAAGTGGAAACAACAAGGGTTGTGAATCAGGACGAATTGGGCTTCCTTACAGTGCACCCACCGAGGGAACTCCCTTTGTTACTCATTCTGAAAAAGCTCATTTTGGTCAAGTTGTATCAGATTATGGTGTTGACCGTGATGAGGATGGGGATTACGAAATTCTTGTTGTCGAGGTTGAAATTACGGTCAACGAAGCCGGCTATTACACTGTCGAAGCCTTACTAGATGATCTAGACCCTGAAACTCGTTTGGGCTATCAGGTAGATGGTGTTGATTGGCTACAGGAGTACCAGTATTTTGAGGCAGGCACCCATGTTATTCCATTAAACTTTAATGGTTATACTATTCGCGAAAAAGGTGCCCCCGGCCCATATATCTTAGCTGAACTCATCTTAACTGATCTAGAACGACCAGTACCTGGATCTATTGATGACGAGCACTTAATAGATTTACAATTACCCCAATACGTTTTGTCAGCTTATGATCTTGAAGATTTTGATGACCAAGGGGCTGACCTATCAGGTGAGTACACGCACCAAATTGCAGACGCTAATGGTGACGGATACTTTGATGGACTCGTGATTGAGACAACGATCGATATGGCTGACGTTGATGTTTACAGCGTGCAAGCGGATCTCACCAACTATAATGGTGAGGTGGTCAGCACTGCAACCTGGAGTGGGGATAGTGGCCAAGTTAGTCTACAGTTTGATGCTACTTTAGGTAGTGTCAAGCCATACTATTTACGTAACGTTGAATTATATAACAGTAAAGGTCAACTCATTGACTCGCAAGGTGAAGGATCAGCACAGTTTCAATTCGATCACTATGCGTACACTACAGGGTCTCTATATGTAACGGGTATTCAATCATTATCTAATGATTTTAGCGTCGCCAGCGTCAGCCCTGTAGATAGTGACAATGATGGCGATTACGATCGCCTAGATTTCTTGGTAAATGCCACGATTGTTAGTGATGGAGCATATAGCCTTGAAGGCTGGCTGGAAAGCAGTACAGGAGCACTTATCGCACTTCGCAATAATGAAACAACCTTAACAGCCGGATCGCAACAAGTTCCTCTTTCATTTGACGGGCAATCGATCAACTCATTCCGGGCAAATGGGCCATATAAACTCGTCGCATTAAAACTCAAAAATCTCAGTGGTCAGGTTTTGGTAGAGCAAGACATTGCTTTTGAGACGGATGCATATACCTTTGACCAATTTGATGGCGTCAACAGCGATGCCCTAATGTATGATGGTATGGAAGGGGCAGATCAAAGTCAGTATTGGAACTTAGCAGAAACACAGTGGAATGTAACCCAAGAAGCATTCTACACACCATCTCGATCTTGGACTGATAGTCCGGAAAGTAAATATCAAGCTAATACAACCACTTGGCTTACCAGTAACCCCATTAACGTGGCAAATGGTGAACAAGCATTACCTGTCCTGTCTTTCCAAAGCTGCCAGGCCATTGCTGATGATTTTGGAAAAGTACAAGTGCGCACAAATGGGACCAACGCTTGGACTGATGTGACAGACTACACCGGGGCAAGTGATGGCTGGAATTTTGAAGAGGTCTTCTTTACAGACGCCCTTAATGCCACATCTATAGAGTTCCGATTTGAATTAAGCACAAATGCTAGCAACCAAGATAATGGTTGGTTTATCGATGATGTCACAGTTGGATTAAATACAGACCCAGACAACGATGGCATATCCAATGAGGATGAAGGAGCAGGCACAAATCAAAATAGTGATGATGACGAATTGCCTGACTATCTGGATGACGACTCAGATAATGATGGCATCGGGGACAGTGATGAGGGGAATGTAGACACTGATGAAGATGGCATCCCTGACTTCCGGGATGAGGATGCTGACAATGATGGCATCGGGGATAGTGATGAGGGGAATAGTGACACTGACGATGACGGCATCCCCGATTTCAAAGATACCGACTCGGATAACGATGGCATTGACGACACCGACGAGGGCAATAATGACACCGACGGGGATGGCACGCCTGACTTCAAAGACACTGATGCCGATAATGATGGCATTGGGGATAAAGAGGAAGGAACAGGGGACATTGATGGCGATGGCATTCTAGACTATCTAGATAATGATAGTGACAATGATACCATTCCAGATAACATAGAGAATAATCATCCTCCAGGGGATGGTGATGGCATTCCAAATACAGGAGACAACGACTCGGACGATGATAACATTATAGATGAGCACGAATGGACCGAGTCTGGCAACCACGAATACTGTACAAACGATGGGGGGCTTGACACAGATACGGATGCCATTCCAAACTGTCGGGATAATGATATTGATGGCGATGGCATTCCCAATTTCCTTGATCCTGATAGTGATGGGGATGGTATGGATGATGCTGATGAAGTTGGACCATTAGATGGCCCAACTGACAGTGACGGAGATGGTATCCCTAACGTGTATGACTCTGAAAATGATCTATTCAGCGATCACCCTGTTGGTTATATCTCCTTCTTGCCGCTGTTAAAAAATTAACATCAATACAGCCAATTTATGATACCAAAAAAAGAGCGGATAATCCGCTCTTTTTTTGTTTGTTGTCTAATTTAACCATTTGGGGGTTGTTTCAAATTATGATAAAATATCTTGACCCTACCCAAAACCCTAATGATAAATTATGGGTCTTCCACCTTCAATCATAACCCCTGATTTGAAGTTGACATTTTATTATTAGATGTATCTGAGATTTCCCATCCTATAGACAGGCAAGGCTTCACTATGTCCAAAAAAGCCTTGACATCAAAGGCTTAACTACATACAACAAGGAGTTAATATGAGTAAGGATACACTTACGATTACAGACAATCGTACTGGCAGAACTTATGAAATTCCCATTGAAAATGATACCATTCGTGCCATAGATTTACGCCAAATAAAAGTCAATGATGATGATTTTGGTATGATGACATATGACCCGGCTTACTTAAATACAGCGGCATGTAAAAGCGATATCACCTATATTGACGGGGAAAAGGGGATTTTACGCTACAGAGGTTATCCAATTGAGCAACTCGCTGAAAGTACTTCCTATTTAGAGGTCGCCTACCTAATCATTCACGGAGAGCTCCCCAATAAAGATCAATTAGCTCACTGGCATAATCGTATTATGCGGCACACCTATATTCATGAAAATCTTTCTGAGATGATGAAAGTTTTTCGATATGATGCACATCCAATGGGGACACTTGTTAGTGCATTAGCAGCAATGTCTACCTTTCACCCAGAAGCAAAGCAAGTAGATGATCCTGAGGTTCGTCAAAAACAAATTTATCGGATTTTGGGTAAGCTTCCAACAGTAGCCGCCTTTGCCTACCGAGTTCGGATCGGCCGGCCATTTAACTATCCTGATGCTACATTAGGATATACCACCAACTTTCTATATATGCTTGATCATATGAATGAGACTGATTACGAGGTTAATTCGATTCTATCTCGAGCTCTATCAATTTTATTCATCTTACACATAGATCATGAGCAGAACTGTTCAACATCTACGATGCGGTCAGTAGGTTCCAGTCGAGTCGATCCTTTTAGCGCGATGGCAGCAGCAGCAGCGGCACTTTATGGTCCCCTACATGGCGGAGCGAATGAGGCTGTCTTAAGAATGCTAAATGAAATTGGTTCCGTAGACAACATCCCCGGCTACATTGAAAAAGTCAAAAAAGGGGAAGTTCGCTTGATGGGCTTCGGCCATCGAGTGTACAAAAATTATGACCCTCGAGCCAAAATCATCAAAAAAGTTGCTTATGATGTGTTTGAAGTAACTGGTTCAAATCCATTAATTGATATGGCTGTTGAGTTGGAGAGAATTGCGTTGGAGGATGACTATTTTGTGTCACGCCGTCTCTATCCCAATGTTGACTTCTACAGTGGCATTATTTACCAAGCTATGGGTTTCCCAGTGGATATGTTCCCTGTTCTTTTTGCCATTCCCAGAGCCTCTGGTTGGTTAGCCCAATGGGTCGAAATGATCGAGGATCGGGAACAACGTATCGCACGCCCAAGACAAGTTTACTTAGGACCAGAACGGCGCGATTATGTTCCCATAGAAGAGCGCTAGTTATATAGCAGAAGCCCCCTATCTCAATAGATAGAGGGCTTTTTAATTTTAACGATGTTAAAGTTTTTATCTTCAAACCGAATTCAAATGTTCCTATGATATAGTGTTATTGTTTCTAATATGCGAAGCATGACCTACGCCTTATTGACACGCGTTAAATAAGCACCATATAATGTTACCACCATCATTATAAATAATTCATTTTCCAACTACATCTACATTTAGTATTGTGTCAATGAAGACTCATTGTCAAAGAAAATGCACCACTTGTTTTGAGGTTTAAGACCATGCCAACACCAATTACAACATTAATGGGTCACATACCCGCCCTAATCGCTCAAAGGTTTGCCGAGAATCCCTCTCTCTTTATAGAGCCTGTTATTCAAGCCTGTCCCGCCGCTATTCTAGCTATCGACGTATCAAGTTTAGCGAACTTAGCTAACCGAATTGTCGAAAAAGGACCAGCTGGATCTGATGAGCTAACCGAGCTTCTTAAAACTCACTTCAAAGAACTGACCAATATCTTAACAGATCACGGCGGGGATGTTGTTAAATTCACGAGTGATCGGATGTTTGTCTTATGGGCCACTCAGACAAGTAATGAATCTATGGATGCAGCAACATTACGAGCGGCTCAATGCGCTTTCGTTTTAAACAGCACTATCCACAATCGATCCATCGTTGATGATTTAACCTTGAGCTTAAAAATGTCGATCGATGAAGGAGATGTACTAACCACTGACTTAGGGGGTGTGTACGGTCGATGGGAATTTCTAGCAACAGGATCACCAGTGATTCAAGTACAAACAGGTCTAACTCAAGCAAATGATGGCGAAATTCTTATCTCCTCAAATGCTTGGACTCGTATAGAAAGTCAATGTACTGGACAACCTGTAGAAAATGATTTTATCCAGTTAGCTTCGATTACCTCTGCCTCAGAGCCAGCTCCGCTTCAATTACCATCACTTACCTCCCAAGCCGAGGCTGCATTACGTGGTTATATTCCAGGAGCATTCCTTGCGCGATTAGGAGCCATCCAAACGAGTATGTCTGCTGAATTATTACCGCTGACGGTTTTGTTCATCAACTTACCTGATCTCACATATACAGCATCAATTGATCAAACTCAAACTGTTATGCGGGCCCTACAAACGATTTTGTATGATTATGAAGGTAGTGTCGACAAAATTCGGATGGACAACACGGGAACTTCACTCGTCGCTGCCTTAGGATTACCTCCTGTAGCCCACGACAACGATGCTATTCTTGGTGTTCAAGCTGCGTTGGCAATGCAAACAGAACTGGAAGAATTAGAGATACGCGGTGTCATTGGTATTGCTACTGGCTGGGCATTTTGTGGCCTGATTGGAAATGATATTCGACACGAGTACACAATTATTGGTAATTCCGTCGATCTCGCCGAAAAACTGATGCAATCAGCTCGTGAGGTATTAATAACCGAGAGCCAAACTGACCACAAAGTCGTTATTCGATGTGACCATACAACCTATGAGGCTAGTCAAGCTGAAATTACTTTTGAAACTTTAGATCCAATCGTTATCGACCCCCAAATTGATGCTATCGAGGTTTACGAGCCAATTGTTGACTTATCACAAGCAAATCAACCCCAAATGCCTAGTTCCGACAGTTGGCTTGATAGCGAAATGCTAGAAGAATTCCAGTAGAAGAGAAGACCTCAATTATCTTTTCTATTCTTAAAGATGAATCTGACTGGGCTTCCCACAAAATTATATTGCTCTCTTAGCTGATTTTCTAAATATCGCTCATAGGTAAAATGCACCAATGAGCGATCATTTACAAAAAAGACAAAAGTGGGGGGGGCAACTGATACCTGAGTAACGTAGAAAAACTTTAAACGATGACGATGTCCCCCTTTTGGGGGATGTTTGGCAACAGCTTCACGCAAGAGACGGTTCAATTCACCTGTTGGAATACGTCTCAATCGCTCCTCTTGCACCTGAAGGGCTAATGATAAGGTCTTTTGGACACGCTGACCTGTTTTAGCCGAAATAAAAAGCAAAGGAACAAAGTTCAAAAATTTGAGCTCTGCTCGAATTTTGTCAGTAAACTCATTAATCGTTTCTGTATCCTTCTCAATTGTATCCCACTTATTTATTAACACAGCCACACTTTTGGCTTCATCAATAATATAGCTAGCAATGTGGGCATCTTGAGCAGTGACGAGTTCATTTGCATCAAGCATCAAGAGGCAGACGTCAGCTCGATTAATCGCTTTAATTGCCCTCAAAAAACTGTGCTTTTCAACACCTGGTTTAATTTTTCCACGCCGTCGAATACCTGCTGTGTCAATCAGAATTAAATCTAGACCCTCAAATTTGATAGCTGTATCAATAGCGTCCCGAGTTGTACCGGGTACATCGGAAACAATCACCCGATCTTCTCCTAATATTTTATTCAATAAAGACGACTTACCCGCATTGGGACGGCCCACAATAGCGATTTTGATTGTGTCATCCTCCTCTTCTTCATCGTCTTCATCAATAGGAAATGACTCGATAATCGCATCAAGTAAATCTCCAGTGCCTGTCCCATGCATAGCTGAAATTGGAATCGGATCACCTATCCCTAATGCAAAAAATTCAAATACATCCTCTCGCCGCTTCCGATTATCAGCTTTATTGACAGCAAGCAAAACCGGTTTCTCAGTACGTCGTAACATCTCGGCAATTTCTTCATCAGAACTTGTCACCCCGGTTTCACTATCCACAACGAACACGATGACTTCCGCTTCCGCCATTGCAATTTCCGCTTGATCACGAATTTCTTCAAGAAAGAGGCGGCTTGATACGCCAGCCTGAAATCCAACACCCCGTTCAGCAGGTTCAATAGGGCCAGGTTCTATTCCACCTGTATCAATTAAAATAAAGTTTCGACCACCCCAATCCGTCTCACCGTACAATCGATCCCGTGTAGTCCCGGCCAGATCTTCTACAATGGCCTTTCTTTGGCCAATTAAACGGTTAAACAAGGTCGATTTTCCTACATTGGGACGACCAACGAGGGCAACAACTGGTTTATATTTTGCCACAACAATTACCTAACTTTGATGAATAAAAAATGAGGCGATAAAAATCGTGAGGAATAAATTCTGTGTTCACAGATAAACTAACAAAATCATCTAGAGTGCTCCGCCACTAATTTGACTAAGGAGTCTGCGATAGCCCTCTGAGTCTTCAGGACCGAGTTGAATAATCGCTTGAATGGTCTGAATTGCCTTATCACGTAACCCTTGCTCCAGCTGCATTTCACCCAAGGCATCATATTCGGCAATAGCTTCGCGAGTCATTCCATTCTGGACATAAGCTTGCGCTAATCGTTGGCGTAGGTTCATATCATCTGGACGACTATCTCTCAGATCCTTAAGCAACTCAACTGCTTTTGCTGGGTCCTGGCGTTGATATTGAGTCAAAACTGTATTTAAAATTTCACTAGCCTGAGACACTTTATTTTGTTTGAAATAAAAATCGATAAGTTTACGTTGGACTGCATCATCATTGGGTTTAATGCGTACCAATTCCTCATAGGCTTTTGTCGCACCAGCCCAATCAAATCGCTGGGTATAAATATCTCCAACACGCCCCAGAATCTTTGCCTTCCACTGGTTCGGGTCACTTGAACTGGTTGCAAGTTGTGAAGCTTCATTATATTTTTGCAAAGCCCGATCTACCTGAGCCAGTTGATAAAAAGAATCAGCCAGGATCAACAAATGCTCCAAAGCCTGTTCAGTATCGCCTCGCCCTTGATAGAGGCCAATCAATTCAGACCGAACTTTTACATCCATTGGCGCTGTTCGCAACACTTTTTGGAACACATCGATTGCCTCACCTGGAGTTCCACGCATTTCAAACACTCTGGCAATGCAGAGGTACTTTGATACAGCTTCGTCAGTCCGTTCTTGTTGTAAAAGAATATCGGCTAGCCTAACGTGCAAAGGAAGATATTGAGGGGCTCTTTGAATGGCCCGTAAACATTCCTCTGAGGCAGTTCGTAACATCTTACGATTAAGATATTGGCTCGTCAGGGCCATAGCAGTGATCACGACCTCAGTTTGCGGCGTCTCTAAAAACTCCGCCAAACTCATAATACTGCCATTTTCATTAACGCCATCCATCAATTGACGGGCTTCAAAGGCTTTCTTTTCCCAAGCAGGGTGAGCAAAAAAGCTTTGTACTGCTTCAATAAACAAGGTCAGCTTTTGTGGGTCACTTCCCCCAAAGAAGCTCGTTTGGAAGTTGCTATATTGTTGCGTTAACGTTTCAGCCCGATGCGTTGGAATCAACTGCGTATCAACTAATTTAACGCCTTCAAAGAAACACCGTACCGCATAATTCTGTTGGTTTGCAGCCAAATATGTCTCACCCAGCGCAAATTGTGCACCAAGCTGATACTCGCTCGTTTGTTGAGTTGTAAATTTTAACAGCTCAACCGCTTGGTCAAGTTGTCCCAATTCTTTGAGCAACATCCCAAGGTTAAAATATAAAGCAGGATCCTTTGCGCCACCTTGAATAACTTGATGATAATTCTTGGCTGCCTCCCGTAAGTTTCCACTGCCTTGCAAATCAATTGCCTGAACAATCATCATCATTTGCATCGGATCAGTATTGCCTTCAAACACAGAGTCAGCTAGCTCGGCAATTGCATTCTCCTGAGCGGCACTAACCAGCCCTTTCTTAGGGACATCATCCTCAAATGAAATGGCAAAAGGATCATCTTCAATCGTAGGCCCACCATCTCTTATAGTATCTTCAACGAGGGCAGCACTAAAGAAATCGTCAACGACTTCAGGCGTATCAGGAGGAGTATCGGTCAGTTGTTCTGGCTGGATTGGGGTACCAGTTTGTAGGGCTTGATAAGCTTCGGCAATGGCAGGATCATCGATAGCAACCAGTTGCTCTGCGGCTTGGATTTGTTCTTGAGCCTGATCCTGACTACCTTGTTGTTGAAAAATAGCTGCCAGCGTCAGCAATTGACGTGCAGCAGGCCGAGTATCTCCGTGTTGGGCTAACCCGTCTGCTAAACGACGATGCGCTTCCAAGTGATTTGGGACTAAAGAAATTGCTTTTCGCCAAAAATGAATCGCGGAGGGAAGGTCCAGTTGTGAGGCATTCATATTTCCTAAACGAAGATACATTTCAGCGGCTGCATCAACTTCACCAGCTTGTTCATGCAACTCACCAATTAAGGACATTGCTTCCTGGTTGGTTGAGTTTACCTTGAGCACCTGCTGGAAGGCACGCTGAGCAAAATCGGGCTGTCCTAAACGTAATGAGGCTTTACCAAAGCCAAGGATAGCCGCCTCGCTGTTCGGAAATTCAGCTAACGCAAATCGAAACGCACGACTGGCCTCAGTCCAGTTAGCCTGCTGAACAAACTTATTGGCGTGTGCCATTGCAACCTGAAATTTTTTCTGATCACCTGCCACGATAATACCTCACCCGTGTTTAATGCCTATCAAAATACATTTTCAACAAAAACATGCTAAACAAAAATTAACGAGATACTAATTATCTCTACCCAAAAGTAGCGCTAGAACACCCTTTTGAGCATGCAATCTGTTCTCCGCCTGCGGGAATAGCAAGGATTGTGTTCCATCAGCCACATCGTCAGTAATTTCTTCACCCCGATGGGCTGGCAGACAATGCAGAACAACTGTATCAGGGCCAGCTTCCGACAGCAATTTGCTATTAACTTGATACGGCGGAAACACTTCAAGTCTTTTCTTGGTTTCAGCCTCTTGCCCCATACTCGTCCATACATCTGTATAAATTACATCCGCATCCTTTACCGCTTCAATGGGATCGGCTGTCACTCTAATTTCTGCCCCAGTTTCCTCTGCCAAATCTTGAGCTTCTCCCAAAATATGAGGAGGTAACTCGTAACCTTTTGGAGTGGCAATTGTAAAATGCCCACCGAACTTCGCCACAATTGTAACCAAAGAAGTGGCCATATTATTGCCGTCACCAACATAGGCCATTCTGCGGCCTTTAATTTCACCAAAATGTTCCCACATTGTAAAGACATCCGTCAAGGCTTGACAAGGATGATTGTAATCACTTAACCCATTAATGACAGGGACACGACTATACTCTGCGAGTTGCAGAATATGGTCGTGTGAAAATACACGAGCCATAATACCACTTACATATCCTGACAAAACACGAGCTACATCTGGCACAGACTCACGCTCGCCAAGACGAATTTCATTCGGCGAAAGGTACAACGCTTCGCCACCTAACTGCAACATTCCTACTTCAAAAGACACCCTGGTCCGCAATGAAGGCTTCTGGAACAACAATCCTAGAATTTTGTCCTTCAAAATCGGTTCATTTCGTCCCTCAGATTTTAATTCATCTTTTAATGATTGTGCCTTTTGGAGAAATTGCCAAAGTTCATCTGCAGAAAAATCGGCAATAGAAAGAAAGTGCTGCATAAAAATAGTTAATCCTTCACGATTGATAATATTAAGTCAAGTATACCACAAATGAAGTCCGTTGCAACAAAAATAGATACAGGTCAGTTTATAATTTTGGACATTTACAGGACGATACGGTAGACTCAAATCAAGATCCTTACCAACTCAGATCAAAATACATGAAAATAGCCCTCGTAACACCCTATGATTTCCCTTATCCAGGTGGTGTCACTGAACATACCACTGCCCTAGCGCATGCTTTACAACAAAGAGGCCATGATATCCATATTTTGGCGGCCTGTTCTGGCTATAAAAAAAGTGATTTCCCCAATCTCCATATCATTGATCGTAACGTCATCCCTATACCCATTGGCGGAACCATCGCACGAATTAGCCTCTCGCCTCTAATCTATTTCAAAATTAAGCGTCTGCTTCACAAAGAAAATTTTGATGTTATTCACTTACAGGAGCCACTGACCCCCGGCATTGGTTGGTGGGTCTTGATGCAACAAGCAATGTTAGATAACACAGTTCTAGTTGGCACCTTTCACGCTTATCACGACCAGCAGGGATGGTTATACCGACAAGGTCGGCCACTTCTCAAACACCTATTTTCCAAGCTTGATGCATTGATAGCCGTTTCCGAAGCTGCACGACAATTTTCAATAAAATCATTTCCGGGCACCTATCATATTATTCCAAATGGTATTGATTTAGCCCGCTTTGGCCGATCACTCCCAATTAAACAACATCCAAACAAGAAAGATATTACTATACTATTTGTGGGCCGGTTAGATGAAAGAAAAGGGTTTTCAACCTTACTAGAGGCATTTTTACAAATAAAATCGGCGTACCCCCATCTTCGATTAAAGGTTGTTGGCCCCTTTGAGGCAAACGCTTGCCAGGCGTACGAAACGCTCATTCAAAATCGAGGCTTTTCGAGAGATGTAGTTGATTTTGTAGGGTATGTCTCGCCAAAGGAATTACCTCCTGTTTATCACAGTGCAGATATATTTTGTGCGCCTTCACAAGGGTTTGAGAGCTTTGGTATTGTACTATTGGAAGCAATGGCCGCTGGATTGCCTATTGTAGCATCAAACATCACTGGCTATCGGGCCATTGTAACGCACAACGAGGAAGGGTATCTTGTTCCCCCCAGTCATCCTGAAGCTTTAGCTCAGGCTTTAAGAAATTTACTTGAGGATCCAGGCAAACGCACCTTGATGGGACAACAAGGGCAACGAAAAGCAGCTTACTATTGTTGGGATAATATTATCGATCAAATCTATAATTTGTATGAGGAAACAATTGCGGCCAAACAGGGGATCAACATTCCATTGGTTACTCACAAAGTCGGCCAAATCTGATCTATTTCTCTAAAAGCCAGAAGAACATAGGTTTAATCATTAGAGCCGTTTTCCAGCGTGTAAATAGCTGTTGTTGCCAGGAGATTTTTAAAGGTTCGCGTGAATATTTGGCGATCACCAGCCAAGTATAACTGTTGACGAATGTGAATATCAATATGTTCACAAAATCTGGCAAAATCGGTAATAGTCAGGGCTTGCCAACGTGGGGTATCATACCACATTTGAGGAATTTCTGGAGCTTGGGGAATTTTTCCAGACAGCAAGAGATGAAAACGAGAGCGCCAATAGCCCCAATTTGGAAAACTGACAATGGCATAGCGCCCAACCCGCAACATCTCTTGTAAAATGACCTTGGGATTATCTACAAAAGGTAGGGTTTGACTCAAAATAACATACTCGATGCTCTTATCGGGGTAATCAGCCAATCCCTCCTCTAAGTCACCCTGACGCACACTCAAACCACGTCGAACACAAGCCAAAACACCAGCCTCACTCAATTCAATACCACGTCCTTTAACCTGTTTATGATAAGCCAAATATTCCAACAACTCACCATCAGCACATCCTAAATCTAAAACTTTAGCTTGCGGTGGTATAAGCTCAGCGATCAGACGCAGATCAGAACGTAGGGTCATTTGGGGTGCATCCAAAGAGAAGATGAAATTTGGGCAATCCTGTTGATGGATTACCCCGTTTTGATGGGTAGCAATCATACAGGTTCAACCATTTTTGGGGCGGAGGTAAGCATTGAATTTGGTTCAGGCAAAGTGATTTCTTCTTCATGCACCAACCGATCCAAAAAACTGCCCAGTAGTTTAGTCATGGTGTCCACTTCAAGCAAAAATGCGTCATGCCCCCACGTGCTTTCAATGTCGAGGTAGGTCACATCAGCCCCAACGGCGTGCAACGCTCGAACGAGATCTTTACTGTGATAGCTAGGATACAGCCAATCGCTCGTAAAGCTAATAACTAGATATTTCAAGTGGGCTGAATTGATAAATGCCGCTGCTAACGAACCTGTTTGAGCCGAAAGATCGAAGTAATCCATCGCTTTAGTCACGTACAGATAGCTATTGGCGTCAAAGCGACGGGTAAAGTTATGCCCATTGTATTTTAGATAACTTTCAACCTCAAACTCCGTCTGAAATTCATACCCAAACTTTTCACGACCCTGTAAACGTCGCCCAAATTTATGCTGCATCGACTCATCACTTAAATACGTGATATGCCCCACCATTCGCGCCACTGCTAGACCCGCATCAGGCTTTTGCTCAGCCTCATAGTAATCCCCTTGATTCCAGGCAACATCAGCATAAATGGCTTGGCGGCCCACCTCACTCAGAGCAATCAGCATTGGGCTATGTTTAGCTGTGGTAGCAATTGGAATGACAGCGCAGGTACGCTCAGGATGATGGGCGGCCCACTCCAAAACTTGCATTCCCCCCATCGACCCACCAGCCACACAAAGCAACTTTTCAATGCCCAAATGGTTAACCAATTTGATCTGCGCCCGAACCATATCGCCAACTGTAACGACTGGAAAACTCAAACCATACGCTTTGCCTGTTTCCGGGTTAATGCTGGCTGGACTACTGGAACCATAACAACTCCCCAAAACGTTACTACAAATGACAAAGAAACGATCGGTATCAAATGCTTTTCCTGGCCCAATACAATCGTCCCACCAACCAGGTTTAGGATCATCTTCCGAATGATACCCCGCTGCATGGCCGCTACCGCTCAGGGCGTGGACGATCAAAATCGCATTTGACTTGTCTGCATTGAGACGACCATATGTTTCATAGGCTATGGTTACAGGGCTAAGGGTAGCGCCACTCTCAAGCTGAAACGGTTCATCTTCAGCAAAGGTAAAACTTTGTGCTTCAACAATACCAACTGAATTTTCGGAGTTCATAGAAATTATATCCAGGATGTCGAGATAAACTTAGAGGGCAAATCGCTAAGTTTGCCCTCTACTATTATGAATTAAATTAGTGTGATTACGCTGAGGCAGCAGCTAAGGCTTGATCCAAATCCCACAAGATATCATCGATATCTTCGATACCTACACTTAAACGAACAAAATCAGCAGTAACCCCTGCACTTGCCAATTCTTCCTCGGAAAGCTGGCTGTGTGTTGTACTGGCTGGGTGGATAGCCAGACTCTTAGCATCACCAACATTAGCAAGATGGCTAAATATCTTCAAGTTGTTGATGAATGACTCACCAGCAGCACGCCCACCTTTAATGCCAAAGCCAAGAATAGCACCAGCCCCCTTGGGCAAGTATTTTTTAGCTCGATCATGATGTGGATGGCTGGGAAGAGATGGGTGAGAAACCCAATCAACTTGACCATGGTCAGCCAGGAATTGAGACACTCGCTCAGCATTACTTACGTGTCGCTCCATGCGTAAACTCAACGTCTCAATCCCTTGTAAGGTAGACCAGCTATTGAATGGGGCTTGACACGCGCCAATATCCCGCAAAATTTGGACACGGGCTTTTAGAATAAACGCAGGCGGACCAAGATCAGCGTAAACAAGACCATTATAAGATGGATCTGGCTCGGTAAAGTTATCAAACCGACCACTTTCCCAATCAAAATTACCACCATCGACAATGACTCCGCCAATAGTGGTTCCGTGCCCGCCAATAAATTTGGTTGTACTATGGGTAACGATGTTAGCCCCCAACTCAAACGGGCGACATAGATATGGCGTCGCAAACGTATTATCAATCATGATCGGAATATTATGGGCTTGGGCAATGGCTGAGACTTCCTCAAATGGGAAAACTGCAATATCAGGGTTACCTAATGTTTCACCATAAATGATCTTTGTGTTTGGCTGAATTGCCTTTTCGAAAGCATCAGGGTCATTCGGGTCAACATATGTTACGGTAATTCCCAGGCGGGGGAAGGTGTAGTTAAACTGATTGTATGTTCCCCCATACAAACGGCTACTTGTCACAATATGATCGCCAGAATTACAAAGGGTCAAAATGGCCATTGTTTGAGCACCATGCCCACTGCTGGCCCCCAGCGCACCAACCCCACCTTCTAAATCCGCCAGACGTTGCTCCAACACATCTGTTGTAGGATTCATAATGCGGGTATAGATGTTTCCAAATTCTTTCAGGGCAAACAGATTGGCCGCATGCTCTGTATCATTAAATTGGAAACTAGTTGTATGATAAATGGGCACTGCGCGACTACCGGTCGTTGGATCCGGCTGTTGACCTGCGTGGAGTTGCCGAGTGGCAAACCCGTACTGACGTCCGTTATCACTCATGAATGGTTCTCCTATGAATAATTTGATTAAAACAAAAAACCCCGCTCAGAGAGTGAGAGGGGTGCGTAAGGCCATCCATGACATCCTCTCATCTTCCAGAATAGTTCTGCCGGAGTTGGCACCCTGACACGTAAGGTCAAAACAATAGCCGGGTTGCCGAGGTTTCGTCGGGCCGGTCCCTCCACCTCTCTGGATAAGAGCTTTTTATTTATTGGCGATCCAATATAATTAAAAGAGATTGATTTGTCAAATGACTTCGAATAATATAAAATAGCAAAAAGAACTTTTGTTCTATTTGACCAGAAAAAAGGAGCATATTCAATGAATAGTTGGCTTAATCATATCCCATTAATGCAGTCTGGTTATCATCAAGAGCTACTCAATAAAGTCTCGGAACTACGCGAAAACCACACGATTTATCCAACTTCAAACAAGATATTCTATGCCTTAGAATTAACGCCTTTTGACAAAGTCAAGGTTATCCTTCTTGGGCAAGACCCCTATCACGGAGAGGGCCAAGCTCATGGTCTTTCATTTTCTGTTCCTGATGGGACCAGAACACCCCCCTCCTTACGAAACATTTTCAAAGAGATTACAACTGATATCTACGAAGGTGTCCCTCAAACCTCCTCCACGGACTTAACCCGCTGGGCGGAGCAAGGCATTTTACTTCTAAATGCCGCCCTAACCGTCGAAGCAAAAAAGGCTGGCTCGCACAAAAAATTAGGCTGGCATAAACTAACTGATCAAATTGTTGAAGAGTTGAGCAAGCAACGTGAACATCTCGTATTCATATTATGGGGAGCACACGCGCAATCTAAGCGTTCGCTGATTGACGCCGACAAACATTTAGTTCTAGAGTCGGTTCATCCCTCACCATTGTCGGCAAAACGTGGCTTTTTTGGATGTCGACACTTTTCACAAACAAATGCTTATCTAGAGCAACATGGATTTACTCCAATCAATTGGTAAAAAGTAAAATGCCTGTTACCGCCATCCATTTGTGGTCTCTTGTACAATGAGGTAGAATTTCAGAGTTAAGGTATCACCTTAAGTTTCCCGATGCACCATTATGACAACAATTAAGTTATAACAGCAATTAAGTTGTCCAAATTTGTAAACCTTAACCTCACTCGCCACCCACACAAGAGGCTTGTATGATTACATCTCAAGTGATGCTGAAACCAGGACGGGAAAAATCTGTTAAAAATCGACACCCGTGGATTTTTTCTGGTGCGATCAATCGCGTTGAAGGAAATCCTTCAAACGGTGATGTTGTTGATGTTTGGGATAACAAAGCCAAATTTTTGGCCAGAGGAATCTACAATCAAAAATCCCAAATTCAGGTCCGTCTCCTAAGCTGGAATCCCAATGACAAAATTGATGAGAGTTTTTGGCGACGCCGCTTGCGCCGAGCCATTGCTGGGCGACAAGCATTAATTGTTTCCCAAGATACCAACGCCTTTCGGCTGGTTCATTCGGAAGCAGATGGTGTGCCAGGCCTCATTGTCGATCAATACGGCCCGTGGTTAGTTGTTCAGTTCCTCTCGCTCACGGTTGAGCGATATCGAAAAACCATTATAGATATTCTGGTTGACCTTATTGGGCCACAGGGTATTTATGAGCGAAGTGATGTCGAAAGTCGAGAAAAAGAGGGCCTGCCCCCTCTAACTGGGCCTGTCTGGGGCGAAAATCCCCCAGACTTCATCGAAATCCTCGAAAATGGACATACCTTCAATGTCGATATCAAGCTTGGTCATAAGACAGGCTTTTATTTAGATCAGCGAGAAAATCGTCAAATCCTCACAAAGTATTGCCAAAATAAAGAGGTGTTAAACACATTTTCGTATACCGGTGGCTTCTCGGTGTATGCTGCGGCGGCTGGGGCCAAGCGGGTGATGAATGTTGATACCTCCGAACGGGTCCTGCAATTAGCCGAACGGAATATGTTTCGCAATGGATTTGGGGAAGAGCGTGAAGATGCTTATGCCGCCGCAGACGTCTTTGATATTTTGCGTAGCTATACTGAAAACAAATGGCGATTTGATGTTGTGATTCTTGATCCACCTAAATTTGCAAAAAGTAAACGGCACGTGCAAAAGGCCACGCGAGGATACAAGGACATTAATCTGTTGGCGATGAAATTGGTCAAACCAGGTGGCATCTTGATGACCTTCTCTTGTTCCGCCGCAATTAACGCAGACTTATTCCAAAAAATCCTATTTGGTGCAACAGTAGACTCTCATCGAACGGTTCAAATTATCGAACGTCTCACTCAAGGCTCAGACCATCCTGTCTCACTAACGCATCCAGAGTCGGAATATTTAAAGGGGTGTGTCTGCCGCGTTTGGTAAATCAAAAAACGACAGAAACCTTCTTCCGCTTTTTAACAAAATCTTGATTTTTTGTATTTTCGAGTCTGTATTCAACAGACTTTTTTATTTCAGCCGTAGATTTCAACCTATGGCATCCTATGACGCACTCGCTTCTTCACTCGCCTCAGCCATCTCCTGCTCAACCATTTCTTGTTCAAGCACATCAAGGGCCTGCTGTGCTGCGGCCTGAGCAGCAGTCTGCTTACTAAAGCCCGTCCCTCTCCCATATGGCTTATCATTAATCACTGCTTCAACTGTGAATTCCTTCGCGTGGTCTGGCCCTTGCTCCTGTACCGTACGGTAGGTTGGAGTCACCTGATAAAAACTTTGGGCGACCTCTTGCAAGCGACTTTTAGCGTCTTTTTCCGTAGCTGCCGCTAAAGTGCTGTCTAAGGCTGGATCAATAATCTTGTGAACAAACTGACGCGTTGCTTCAATCCCTTGATCAAGATACAAGGCCCCAATCAAGGCTTCAAAGGCATCGCACAAAATAGCTATCCGTTCACGCCCACCATTGTCCTCCTCACCCCGCCCTAAAAAAAGATAATTGCCCAAATTTAACTCGATGGCAAACTGGGCTAATTTTTCGGTTCGCACCAAAGCCGATCGCAAATTGGTCAGTTGCCCTTCGGCCATTTCCGGAAAGTGATGATATAAATATTCACCGGTAATAAAATCCAAAATAGCATCACCTAAAAACTCCAACCGCTCATTATCTTCTAACGGATGGTCTGGATTTTCATTCAGATAAGAACGATGGGTCAGGGCACGTTGTAGCAACGTTTTATCGGCAAAGCTCAAGTTAAGGGCATTTTCAACATCAATCACATTCATAACACTGACTCATTTACGCCATCATCGGCGATCAATTTGGATTCTTACTGGGCGTCGGCAGGCGTGGGCAGATAGTCTCCTTCAATCCACTCACTACCGTCTGGGCTAAACTCTTTTTTCCAAATAGGGACAATTTCTTTCAGCCGATTAATGGCATAAGCGCAGGCTTCAAAGCAACCATCACCCCGATGGGGGCTTGAGACTGCCACAATCACCGCATTATCCCCCACATCAAGTTTACCAATTCGTTGGACAATGGCAATATCGACAATTTTGGGCCATTGCGCCCGGGCTTCATCCGCCACCTGTCGGAGCTTGGCTACCGCCATTTCCTCATAAGCTTCATATTCCAAATAATTCACATCTTTGCCAGAGGATACATTGCGGACCACGCCACTGAAAACGGCAACTGCCCCCGTCCCAGGCGTGAGTACCTTAGCCTGCATTTCCTCTAGGCTGATGGGATCAAAGGTAATGGCAAATTTATCATCCTCGGCACCAGAGCCACCGCTCACAGGTGGGAATAAAGCGACCTCATCACCGGGTTTCAAAATCATATCCTCATCAGCAAAATCACGATTAACGGAGGGGATCGTATCGGCTGCCGCTTCACCTAATTTTGGATTCATTTCGCCTAACACGGCAATCACATCAGCCACCGTCGCATTCTCTGCCACTTCACATTCAATTACATTCGTTCCAGCCAGCTCTTTGAGCCGAGCAAAAAGTTTTACCGAAATTTTCATAATCTACTCCAGAATGATTTCCCCACTTTTACCACCACGCTTTTCCGCAAGACGTACCGCATCGATTTGCATCCCCCGATCCACCGCCTTGCACATATCATAAATCGTTAAGCCCGCCACACTAACCGCCGTCAGGGCTTCCATTTCAACACCCGTTTTTCCAGTTGTCCTCACTGTTGCTGTTATATCGACCCGAGCTAACTCATCTAGAGTTTCAGGGGAGTGAGGGTCAAGGACCAAACTAACGTGGGTCAACATTAAGGGATGACACATTGGGACCAGTTCATGGGTTCGCTTCGCCGCCATAATTCCAGCGACTTGGGCCACCCCCAAGACATCCCCCTTTTTGATGCCTCCCTCCTGAATAAGCGCTAAAGTTTCAGGTTGCATCAAAATACGCCCTCGGGCAATCGCTTCCCGCTGCGTGACATCTTTATGCCCAACATCAACCATATGGGCTCGACCGTGTTCATCAAAATGGGTTAATGACATGATTTCCTAACCTAGAGGAGCCAAACCAAACCGTGATGCACTATCTCTGCAACTTCTTATTACTAATTGTACAAACAAGCGATTGGGCAGGTCCTAAAAAGTGTATGCGGAATTATAACAAAAGGTAAAGAAACGTGTCAAAATGAAGCTAAGTCTCGATTCCCAAAATCCCTTTGATTGAGGTACAATCCGCCGATGTATTGGTAATTGGTTATTAGTAAATAGTAAATGATACGTACATAGGATTACAGATTGTGTTGATACAAGCTTTAATTTTTCAAGCTCCAATCTCATCAATTACCAATTACCAAATACTAATTACCAACTCAAGGAGTGACCTTTGTCTGAACTCGTTTTACTAAAACTCGGTGGTTCAATCATTACCGATAAAACACAACCTTATACAGCGCGGCTCGATGTAATTGAGCGACTGGCTGCTGAAATCAAAACGGCGATGGATGAGCGTGGCGATGATTTGCGCCTCGTTATCGGCCACGGGGCTGGCTCATTTGGGCACGAAGCCGCAGCCAAATACCAAACCCACAAAGGGGCCATTAATGCTGATAGCTGGCTTGGGTTTGCTGAGGTAGCTGCCGCTGCCAGTGACTTGAATAACATTATCCTCAAAGCATTGCGAGACGCGGGTATCCCTGCCATGCGCTTCCAACCGTCTGCCAGCACCCGCACTAGGGGTGAGCAATTGATGTATTTTGAAACATTCCCCCTCAAAGAGGCCTTACAACATAGTGTTGTCCCTGTTGTTTATGGCGATGTTAGTGTCGACGCTAATCAAGGGATGAGCATTGTTTCAACAGAAAAGCTGTTTGATAATTTGGCTCGTGAGTTATCCCCAGGTCGTATCTTATTCTGTGGGCACGTTGATGGTGTTTATGATAAAGACCCGCTTAAAAACCCTGATGCAGAGATGATTGACAGTGTTGATCGGGATAATTGGGAAGAGGTTGAGGAGATGCTGGGTGGGTCCCACGGTGTTGATGTGACCGGCGGAATGTTTACTAAAGTGCGAGATATGTATCGCCTGACCATTGCCATGCCCCCAATGCAGGCGATGATCTTCTCAGGTGAAGAGCCTGGCAATCTTGAAGCGGTGCTCAAAGGGCAAATGGTTCCCTTTGGCACGATGATCAACTAGCGAAACTCACCCCAGCCTCCCTGAACTTCATCAGGGTCATTCTCATGAAAGGGGTGAACAAAATGGTCAATGGCTAAATAGAAGGCTTTAATATGGCGCACAAGCACAACATTCACCACGATCAAAGGAATAAGGGTACAGGCCAGCAAAACTGGCGTTGACACATCATAACGGCCCAATAGGATGACGACCACAAAGCCGCCAAATGCGGCAATGACAAACGTGACCATCATTAGAGCAAAGAGAAAGTAACCTGGCTCCCGATCATAGGCAAAACCACAACGCGGACAGCCGGGTAAATGGGTAAACCAATCAACCACGCCTTCCGTGCGACGGGTGGCCATAAAAATGGGTGAGATACCACAGACGGGACAACGCAGTCGCAGACTGCGCTTGAAGTAAAGCCAAGCTCGCTGGGTATCAGATAGCTGTTCGCTCATCAGCTTTTGTCATCAACTAAAATGCCATCGCTGGGCGTAAACCGCTCTGGGGAGAAAATAACGGCACTTCGGCCAGCCTCACTATTTGTGCTTTGAGGCTGGCTTTCGTTTTCCACCTTCGCTTTATTCAAAGCGACAGCATCCTTCAAAGCGGCCAGTTGCTCTACTTCGACCGGACTGAGGGCAAATCGAAGCGCATGTTCAATCAAGAAGTCGGCCAGGATCAACCTCACGCCTTGGCTAAGGTCAGAGGCATTGCTAAAGGGCCGCCAGTTGATTTGGCTTTGGCCGACAAACACATTGGCCGCTGTCGTTTGGGCCACACCCCGTTTTTTGAAGGCGATGGTTTGGCGACGCGTTTGGCGGGCCGTCATCAGTTCCAAGCCAACCGGTGCTCGAATATCTCCGCCTAAAATCAAAAGATGCAAATCAGCCTCAGCCAACAATAGTGGCTCAAATTGATCGGCCTCACTGATCGGCGTTTGTAATACACGCCACGCGAGGGTTACCGGCAATTGTGCAATCATCCGGGCCAGAGTTTCGCGCTCCGCCATCAAATCTGAGGCGGCTGAAATATAGATAATAACAGGACGATTTCCTGTCGTGCTCATTAAATAACTCCGAAGATTATATTAAAAATCGCTCCCGAACGCTGTTTGGGAGCAGAAGTATGTTAGAAGCTATGTTTCGGGTTGGACTCACAGCGTTGGTATGGCAATAGGGTGCCCAAGCTTGAGTTTGGGCACCTGTCAAGATTGGAAGGCTGGAAGATTCAAAGCATCAACCTTCCAGCCTGTGAAACCTACTCCTCAATCACATTCCCATCTTTATCAACCACAACCACCTCGCCTAATTCATCAAGCTGTGGTTTGACCACCTCGGCATTACCAACGACAACGATAATGGGCTGTTCAGTATCGATGTAAGTGGACGCAGCCTCAAGCGCTTCCTCAGCGGATACTTGCTCAACAATTTGCAAATAGCTGCTCAGTTCATCAAGCGGCGTGTTGGTTAATTTTCGGAAGGCCAGCCGATTGGCAAAATCATCCGGCTCTTCGATAGAAATCGCAAAGCTACCGATAATCAAGCCCTTGGCATCCGTTAACTCTTGTGCGGGAATTGGTTCGGTGCTAATGCGTTCCAATTCGCTTAACACCTCATTGATAGCATCACCAGCGTGATCCTGGTCAACGTCAGTGATAACGCGGAAGGTGCTGGTGTCGTTCGGTTGGCCAAAACGGCTGGATACGCCATAGGTGTAGCCTTTATCCTCCCGCAGATTTTGATAGAGGCGCGAGGTTGAACCACGGCCCAATGTTGTATTGACCACCGCCAAGGCATATCGATCTGGGTTACGCGCATCAATCCCGCGATTCCCAATTTGAATGCTGGCTTGCTCAGACTCAGGACGATCCACCAGATAGATGACTGAGGTATCACCTAGCTCAGCCTCGGGGTAATCCAGGAAATCTGGCACCTCACCCGCTGCCCAACCGGCAAAGGCGCGTTCGGTCTGGGTTTTGGCCTCATCAACCGTCATATCACCCACAATCACCAGCAAAGCGTTGTTTGGCTTCCAGTAGGTGTCATAGAACTCAACCACATCATCACGGGTCAAATCCTCGATTGTTTCTCGCGTACTGTAGAAGCCATAGGGGTGTCCACCATAGGCCAAACGACCAAATTGACGATTAGCCAAGGTGTCAGGATTGGCTTCAGACTGCTCGATGAAGGTCAAGGCCTGCTCTTTGATCACATCAAACTCTTCCTGGGGGAATGTTGGCCGACGCGCCATATCTTCCAACATATTGAAGGCCAATCGGGCCTCACTACTTGGGGCAGAAATTCCCAGCGACGTCCATTCTAAGGAGGCTCCTGAACCAACCGCCCCACCCACTGACTCAATTCGCTGGGCGATTTGGGCTGAAGTACGAACGCGGGTCCCCTTCGTTAGTAACTCGGCCATATAATCGGCTACATCTTGCTTATCAGCCGGGGCTGCCGCATTTGAGCCGCCAACAAACAGTTCAAGGTTGACCTGCGGCACCTCATTTTGCTCCACAAAAATAACCTCTAAGCCATTCTCCAAAGTGAAGGTTTCAAAGGGCGGGAAGGGGCTTTCGGAGACTGGCAACGCGGCAGGAACATCGGTACGATTGACAACACCTTCAGGTAATTGGGCCAAGACCTCATCTGTGATCTCAATGGTAAAGATTTCTGAACTCGGCGTGTCATCGCCTTCAAGCTCCAGTGGGTCGACCAAAGCACCGAGGTAATCTGCCAGCACCTCATCGCCTTCAGGCAAGGTAATCAAAATGTTAGCCGGTTGCTCACATAGATAGGTTTGAGCCACTTGCTGAATATCTTCAGCAGCCACAGCTTGATACATCTCCAATTCAGTGGCGATGGCGTTGGGATCATCAAAGTAAAGAATCGCATCCTGTAGCCACTCCGCAGAGTCAAAGGCAGAGCCACGGAAGGAGGAGATCGTGTTGAACAAAACTTGTTGTTTGACCCGCTCCAACTCTGCCTCAGTCACCCCATCGGCAATCACGCTGTCAATTTCAGTCCGCAACAGCGCCTCCACCGTGGACAACTCATCGCCGCCATTTGGGAAACCAACGAGATAGACAATGCTAGCCCCAAAGTAATCAGCCATCCCGGCAAAAGCCGCAGCAGCTTGCCCCTGACGAATAATGTTTTGCTCAAATCGACTACTATCACCGCTGCTCAAAATGTTAATCAGCAAAGACAGGGCATAAAAATCGTCAGTACCTCGTTTTGGTCCAGCAATCGAGGTGGTGTAGCGAGGTAACCGAGTCCGCTCATCGATCAGGATCTCTTCCCAACCAATGTTACAGCCCGTCACTTCATCGGTCCGCAACACGGGAAATTCCTCCGGGATAGGATACTGTTCAGTAATCGGAACGAGTGGTTCGCCCGCCGGAATATCGCCAAAATAGGCCTCAACCAAAATCTGGGTCTGCTCAATATCAATATCGCCAACGATGACGAGCGTGGCATTGTTGGGTTTGTAGTACAGGTCATGGAAGTCCTGCAACTCATCCAACGTCGCTTCAGTCAGTTCTTCAGGGCTACCAATCACAGAGCGTTCATAGGGCAAATAGCCCTGCATTGGTAGGGTGAAAAGTCGCCGATTTGAGGGGCCGAAGGCGGCGTTGGACACGCGCTGATTGAACTCTTCTATGACCACGCTCCGCTGCGCTTCAAACGGCTCCTGCTCCACCTGTAGAGAAGCCATTCGATCACTTTCCAGCCATAACACTCGAGGCAATTCGTTAGCGGGTGAAATGACCCAGTAGGCGGTATGGTCGCTCGACGTGTAGGCGTTGTTAACCGCGCCCACAGCCTCAAGATAAAAATCATAGGCCCCATCTTCGACATTATCTGAGCCTTCAAACATCATATGCTCAAACATATGGGCAAACCCGGAACGACCATCAGGGTCATTGGCCCCACCAACGTGATACCAAATGTCAACGGCCACCACCGGGGCTGATTTATCCTCAGCTAAAACAACCCGTAACCCGTTTTCCAGGGTGTAATCCACCAGATCAAGGGCATAATCCTCAAATTTTAGGGCATCCGGCTCTTGAGCGAAGGCCGAACTGGTTAAGGTCAGACTCATCAGAGCCAAAAGAAATGGGATAAGTGACACTCTCTTCATCAAAACATAAATCCTTTCATGTTCCAAAATATGAATAGAGGTATATTAGATTAAAAAGTTTAAGGGAGTGTGAGTGGGGGAGGTTATTTTAAGACAGGCATTGATAAATAGGTATCTTGTCAGACCTAATTTGTCAGAAAACACAAAGCACTCGCCTATCAAGCTAGTGCTTTGTGTTCATAACCTGTTAATAGATAATGTGTTAAATCTTACGTCTCAATTTGTCTGGATATGTTGCTGCCACGTGCTGCTTCCACCACAAAGGCCAGCGATGCCTAACCACGTGAGTCGCAAGAAAATAGGCGACAAAAACAATGATGTAAAAAGCAACAAAACCAAACAGAAAGTTTATAAGTAAATTCATATGTCACCTCCACAGAAGATGCAACTTTGTTAGTATCTCTAAGAACGTATACGAAAATCCTGTCTGGTAAAATAGAGGGTAGGAAAAGCCTCTAAAAAACCAAACAGGAGAAGGATATTGTCGCACGAAAATCAAATA
>JANQQF010000113.1 GCA_028285035.1 Phycisphaerae bacterium | reverse complement strand
TTGGAGCATCTTCAAGAGTTTGAAGTGGGTGACATTGCCAATTGGGGTGTAGATGAGCTGCCCAGCCAAAGCTTCTGCCGCATTATCAGCCGTGACACCAAAGTCAGGGTGAGCCACACAATTGTCAGCATCAGCGTAAGATACCGCCACTCCTACAATCAAGTGATCGGCCCCAGCGGTGACGAAGTTAGCAAACGGGGTCAGACCTTGGGAGTAGGAGATGTCGATGTCTCCTGCTTCCATGGCCAAGGCCATATCATTGCCTGAGGGGAAAGGAATCCAGTTGACGGGAATACCCAAAACCTCATCATATGTTTTTTCGAGCTGAGCCACTTGGTTGGCGGTTGGCCATTCAAGAAAGTAGGCAACATTTAACTCATCGGGCGTTTCCATTGGCCCCATAGCTTCCTCTTCCATCATTTCCCCATCCATCGCCGCCATATGGCTCGCGGTGCCGAAGCCACCACCTGTAACGGCTTCAAGGAAGGACGTGTCAACAACCGCATCATAACTGTCAAGTGCTTCAGGAATTTCACCTTGCTCAACAAAGAAATCCATCTGCTCTTTCATCGCCGCTTGAACGGTACCGCCCAACCAGGCATCAGAGAGCTGAGTATCTTTGTCCAAGAAGCTGAAGGCATCTAGCAAGGCATTTGAGCCATCCAGTTCCATCCCGGCGGCTTCAGCAATGGTGGCTTCTTGTGAGGCACGGTCTGTGGCATAAGCTGCGTTGGCATCTTCAGTAACTTGCAAGAAAGCTGTAACAACCTCAGGGTGACTTTCAGCAAATGATTTTGGGGCAGAGATGATGTCAAAGACACGAATGCCGATGGCTTCTTGCTCAGATCCCGTCATGACCAGATTACCACCCGCCGCGATCATATTGTTGACCGCACCGCCAAAGGCACAAGCCATGGCCACATCGCCGTTTTCAAAGGCGGCAACCGCAGCAGGGCCACCCTCAGAGGGGATCAAGGTCACGCTGTCTAAATCAACGCCTAAGTGCTGGAGCATCTTCAAGAGTTTGAAGTGGGTAACGTTACCAATCGGGGTGTAGATACTCTGACCCGCTAAGGCCTCAGCCGCATTATCAGCAGTTACATTGTAGTCAGGGTGAGCCACACAGTTGTCCGCGTCAGCGTAAGATACAGCAACGCCTACGATCAGGTGCTCAGCACCATTGGTGACAAAGTTAGCAAATGGCGTTAGACCTTGTGAATAGGAGATGTCAATATCGCCAGCTTCCATGGCCAGTGCCATATCATTGCCTGAGGGGAAGGGAATCCAGTTGACAGGAATACCCAAGACCTCGTCATAGGTTTTTTCGACCTGAGCCACTTGATTAGCAGTTGGCCACTCTAAGAAGTAAGCGACATTTAATTCTTCTAGTCCTTCAGCCATGGCCCCTTCTTCTTCAGCCATCGCTTCTTCCTCAGCCATCGTCGCTTCTTCTTCAGCCGTATCTTCGGCCGGTTCCTCAGCTACTTCTTCAACTTCAGGCTCTTCAGCTACTTCTGGCTCCGCTGTTGAACCACAGGCGGCAATGGCAAATGCAAAGAGCATTAACATCAAAATGACAAAAATACGCTTTAAATTACTCACAGATTCTTTCCTCCTAATTTTTAATAATTTACAGGGCTTGTCCAACTAAAGTTTATTGGGTGGCATACTCCTTTCATCAGCATCGGCTGGATAATAAAAACGCTCTGCAAAGACCAACCGCTAAGGGTTGGTCTTTGCAGAGCGTCCAGGCTCAAGATTAAGTTAGATAACAATTACGTCAGTTGTTTCTAATACATTCATGGCAAACACTGCCGATCAAAATCATCACTGATTTTGAAAGTAAGTTAAAATAATCGAAATCGAATCTTTTACAAAGTGTAAAGATTAAACTCGAAATACTAGATTTAGGCAATTTTTATATAAAATGAAAGGGGAGGTCTTGATATGAAATCGGTCTAATATGATTTTGATATATCATCGCCAAAGGATATTATATGATTCAAATGGCTTCAGAACAAGAGCCATTTTGAGGTAATTTCAGGGAGCCACTTTTCGTGCCAAAAATTGCATCTTTTATTAGTCTGGGAATTATTCGTTTAGACCGCGAGGGTCCACTTTCCTTACGACGGCAAATTTATGAAACGTTGCGTGAGAGTATCCTGTCCGGACGTCTAAAGCCTGGCACGCGTCTCCCCTCAACCCGCGCCTTGGCCCAGGAGCTGGATATTGCCCGCAATACGGTGAGCAACGCCTATGAACAACTATTGGCCGAGGGGTATCTGGAAAGTAAAACGGGTTCAGGCACTCGAGTGACCAGTACTTTGCCAGAGGACATTCTAAATGTCCGCATCGAGAACATTCCCTCCCCGAAACCCGACGCGAACACAAACATAGGAAATGAGCCGCTTCATCTTTCCGAGCGTGGCTTAGCCACTTGCCAGATTCCTTATCCGTGGGAAAAGACACAGCTTTACACGTTTAGCCCAGTCATTCCGGCCATTGATGAATTCCCGTTCAAATTGTGGGAGCGGCTTTTAGTCTCCAGTTGGCGGCAGTTGGATGGACATCAACTGGTCTATCCCTCTTCACTCGGCTATCGGCCCCTGCGCGAAGCCATCGCCAACTATCTACATATCGCCCGCGGTGTTCACTGCGAGCCGGAGCAGGTGATCATCACCAACGGGGCACAGCAGGCCCACAGTACTGCAGCCAACCTGCTGCTTAATCCGGGTGAAGCGGTTTGGTTGGAAAATCCGAGCTATGCGGGCATCAAGGCGGCTTTACGCGGGGCCTTGGCTGATATTATTCCGATTTCGGTGGATGACCAAGGCTTGGTCGTGGAAGAGGGTTTAACTAAGGCTCCCCACGCCCGTTTGGTCTTTATCTCCCCCTCCCACCAATATCCTCTGGGGGTGACGATGAGTTTAACCCGTCGGCTCAAATTGTTGGAGTGGGCGAATAATGAGAAAGCCTGGATTATTGAGGATGATTACGACAGTGAATATCGTTATGCGGGTGACCCCCTGGAAGCCTTGCAGGGCCTGGATCGTGGCGGTCGGGTCATCTATGTCGGCACCTTTAGTAAAGTGCTGTTCCCGGCCCTACGCATCGGCTATATGATCGTGCCTCCTGACTTGATCGAACCCGTTCACGCCGCTCGCGCCCACGCCGATCGGGGCGCCACCCTCCTTGAACAGGTCGTTTTGACCCAATTCATCAACGAAGGCCATCTTGCTCGCCATATTCGCCGGATGCGGAAGCTTTATTCCGAACGGCAAAAGGTGTTTATCGAAATGGCAGAAAAATATTTAACTGGTTTGATCGAGGTGCAGCAGAATGATACAGGCTTGCATCTGGTTGGCTGGCTGCCCGAGGGTGTTGATGATCGGCAGGTTTCCCAAAAGCTACATGAGCACGGCTTCGACGTGCCCCCCTATTCGCTCTACAAAATGACCCCCGCCTCCCGCAGCGGCCTTGTCATCGGCTATGGGGCCATGCCCATCGATGATATGATTACGGGGATCAAGCGGATGAAACCGATTTTGGAGGGGTGTGTTGTGTGATTTGATCGGATTATCTCGTGCCGAAATTCGGTTATGGTATGAGTCAAATAAACAATTATAAGGGGTTCAGATTTTTATGCCGATTAAATGGGAAAAGCATTTTATACAAATTATAATGTTTGTACTATTAGTTAGTAGCTGTATCTCTAGTCTCACTGAGGATTGGAAGTTTACCGGCGATACTCCGGATTTACTATTAGAGGACTCAGAAATACCTCTAGGATGGAAATTAAATTATTTTTCACACGAACCTTTTGATCAAGGTGATTATGCTGCAACTGCTTATGTTAAGTCTCTAGAGGATAAATTTGGTACACAAAGTATTATTACGCATAAGATAACTATCTTTGAACATATAGATGATGCTCAAGT
>JANQQF010000070.1 GCA_028285035.1 Phycisphaerae bacterium | reverse complement strand
ATTTGCCAGCAATTCAAGCCCCGAACACCAAGATTTCTCCTCCTCCGTCGTCGAAATGACAGGATTGAAGGTTGTATATAAACGCCAATTCTTAAATCGCACTCAGGTTAATAGCTAATGCACAACCCATCGCCCATAGAGTCAATTTCCTCCAAGAAATTTCATCACAACGTCTTTAAACTTATTATAGACGTTAATGAAACTTGGAGGCTTGCAATGCTCAAATCCCATCTAACATTTTTCGTACAGCCCGAAGAAGAATCTTTTCCTGACTTGGGCTTGACCAATGCCCAAATCCTTGAGGATTATCGAATTGCCTATCTCAGTCGACAGGTCAGTTTGATTGGCCGACGGGAGGTGTTGAATGGGCGAGCCAAGTTTGGCATTTTTGGGGGGGGCAAAGAAGTGCCCCAACTCGCGATGGCCCGAGCTTTTCAACAGGGTGATTTCCGTTCTGGTTACTACCGTGACCAAACGTTTATGTTGGCTGTTGGTGAAGTCACGGTACAGCAACTTTTTGCTCAGCTCTATGCCCACGCCGATGTCAATGCTGAGCCGATGTCGGGCGGACGACAGATGAATGCCCACTTCGCCACTCGCTTACTTAATCCCGACGGAAGCTGGAAAAATCAAACTGAGATGGTCAACTCGGCGGCAGATGCCTCGCCCACGGGGTCACAGATGCCCCGCTTGGTTGGTCTGGGGCACGCCTCACGGTTGTATCGTGAGTTGGATGAGTTAGCAAACTTGACCCAATTTTCAAACAATGGCAACGAGGTCGCCTTTGGCACAATTGGGGATGCTAGCTGTGCGGAGGGGATGTTCTGGGAAAGTGTAAATGCCATTGGGGTGCTAGGTGCTCCGGTGGTGCTTTCGATTTGGGATGATGGTTACGGCATTTCTGTGCCCAGCCATCATCAGATTATGACCGGCAATCTCTCCAAGGTCCTAAAAGGCTTTCAGCGTGAGGGCGCAGATGAAGCTGGGTTTGCATTGTACACCGTGCCTGGCTGGGATTATGCTCAACTGGTGCAGACCTATCAAATGGCTGCCACTCAAGCTCGACAAGATCATCGGCCTGCCATTATCCACGTCACCGAATTGACCCAACCACAGGGGCATTCAACGTCGGGTAGTCATGAGCGATACAAATCTGAAGAACGACTGAACTGGGAGGCTGAATATGATTGTTTGACGCAAATGCGTGATTGGTTGCTGGCTGAAGGGATTGCTTCTGAGGCTGAATTAATCAAGATTGAGGCGCACACCAAGGCAACTGTCAGCGCCGAACGTGATGCGGCTTTGACCACAATGCAAACAAGTTTTAAGCTCGACCAAGCTGAGATTATCAAAATTCTGGAGCAAATCGAGGCTGAGTCGGCTCACGGCCAGGCTGTGCGTGATATTCGAGAAAGCTTGGTTAAAAATAAACGTCCCGCTCAGTTGGAAACGATCTCCGCTGTGTGGCAGACATTGTTTACCATTCGGGATGAACAGCTTCCCGCCAAGCAAAATTTGATGACTTGGCAGGATGAGAAACAAGCAAGCTATCAAGCCCTCTATAGTGACCATTTGTACAGTGAGACAGACAACGCTGCTTGGAAGATTTCTGCGATCACGCCGAGGTATGCTGATGATGCTCCTGCTATCCGGGGCTTTGAAATCCTTAACCATACCTTTGATACAATTTTAGCCCGTGATCCTCGTGTGGTCGCCTTTGGTGAGGATGTGGGCTATCTGGGGGGCGTTAACCAAGCTTGGGCTGGCTTGCAACAGAAGTATGGACCGCTACGAGTCAGCGACACAGGCATTCGAGAGACGACAATCATTGGTCAGGCCTTGGGGCTGGCTTTACGTGGCTTACGGCCCATCGCTGAAATTCAGTATCTGGATTACATCCTGTATGCGATGTCTACCCTTTCAGACGATTTAGCAACCCTCCGCTGGCGGACGGCTGGGGGGCAAGCCGCCCCGGTCATCATCCGCACCCGAGGGCATCGCCTGGAAGGCGTATGGCACTCTGGCTCGCCGATGGCGGGCATCCTCAACTTGATGCGGGGCGTGAACATTCTGGTACCACGTGATATGGTCCGGGCTGCCGGATTTTATAATACCTTACTGCAAAGCGATGAGCCAGGGCTAATTGTGGAAGTATTGAGTGGTTATCGCCAGAAAGAACGCCTGCCCGAAAATTTGGCCGAGATGACGACGCCTATTGGCGTTCCCGAAACTCTACGGCACGGCCATGATGTGACAATTGTGACTTACGGGGCTTGTTGTCAGATCGCCCTCCAAGCCGCTGATCTATTAGCCAAAACCAACATTGAGGCGGAAGTAATCGATGTGCAATCCTTACTGCCGTTTGACATCAATCACACGATTGTGGAGTCATTGAAGAAGACCAATCGCATTCTTTTCCTTGATGAAGATGTGCCGGGTGGGGCCACGGCTTTTATGATGCAACAAGTATTGGAAGCACAAGGTGGCTATAATTGGCTCGACTCGGCCCCAGCTACTGTGACCGCTCAAGCCCATCGTCCCGCTTACGGCTCAGACGGCGGCTTTTTCTCCAAACCCACCTCAGATAACGTGTTCGAAGCAGTCTACGAGTTGATGAACGAAGCTGATCCAACCAACTACCCAATGTTTTACTAATCACTACCCACTAACCACAGAATTTAGGAGTTTTTAATGTCGTTTGAAGTTAAGATGCCGGAAATGGGAGAGGGCATTATTGAAGCCACGGTAGTCAACTGGCTCAAACAGGAAGGGGACTTGATTAATCAGGATGAGCCGTTAGCTGAACTTGAGACCGATAAAGTCACCACCGAAATTGTGGCCGAAACGAGTGGCACTGTTCTCAAATTGTTAGTCGCTGTTGGCACGGCTGTGGAGGTTGGTCATCCGATTGCAATCATTGGGCAGGCTGGCGAAATTGTTCATCAGAATGGCAACGGTCATATGCCCGAACCTGCTATCGCCTTGCCCACACCTCTTGTCGCTGTGACTGCTTCGGCTACTCAGACCGAGGTTGAGAAGCCCCCGCGTCTCAGTCCAGTCGTGGCTCAAATGGTGAAATTACATGACGTGGATGTTTCCCAAATTTCAGGAACGGGGCGCAATGGTCGGGTTACAAAGAAAGATGTTGAACGTTATTTGGCTCAAGAGGTCAAAGTAGAATCAGAGATTACTCCTGCCCCCTCCACCCCAACCGAAGTTGTTCCAAATCAGATCAATGCACAACCCAAACCCAGCCTTGACTTGTCTCAGACTGAAACCTTAGCCCCACTAAGCCGAATGCGTCAGGCGATTGCGGCGCATATGGTTCACAGCAAACAAACGAGCCCTCACGTTACCACGATTTTTGAGGCCGATTTTTCGACAGTAATGGCGCACCGACGGGCACATAAGCCCGAATTTGCCCAAAAGGGCATCCACTTGACCCTGACGCCGTATATTGTACAAGCCGTTGCCCAAGCCCTCCGCGAGTATCCCAACGTCAACAGTAGTTGGCGTGACCAAGGCTTGATTTTGAAACAACAAATCAATATTGGTTTGGCTGTGGCTATTCCCGATGGTTTGATTGTGCCTGTTTTGAAGCAGGCTGATGAGCTCAATCTGACCGGATTGGCCCGACAGGTGAACGATTTGGCCGAACGAGCCCGGACTAATCAACTCCAGCCAGATGAGGTTAATGGTGGTACGTTTACAATAACAAACCACGGTGTATCAGGGAGCCTCTTTGCTACGCCTATCATCAATCAGCCCCAATGTGGCATCCTCGGGGTGGGTAAAATTGAGAAGCGTGTGGTGGTTATTGAAGATAAGGCGAATGATCTCATTGCCATTCGTCCGATGGCTTATCTCAGCTTCACTTTCGATCATCGAATTCTAGATGGGGCCACCGCCGATCATTTTGTTGCCAGTGTGAAAGAGATGTTGGAAAATTGGGCCTGATAGAGCTTTCAACCCTTTTTCTGGCGTCGGGCTTGTTGGGCCACGGCTAATTCAAAGGACCGACGCAAGAGACTGATGGCGTGGTCAATATCTTCCCTGTCATTCAGATAATAGCTGATCCACCCACTCTCTGGTAAAATGTGATGGGCTTGGGCCTCTCCCGCAGCAACAACCTCATTCCGAACCTTTTTTGGAAATGGAATATCAACGAGCCAGTTGCCATGAATGTGTCCCAACTCGCGCCGACCCAGCCGCCACTCGGTGCCACCGTATCGATGGCGATGTTTGGTCGTGCCTTCCCAGCTAAGTACAGCTTGATTGATGGTTCTTTGAGCATTTGGCACACCCATGTACAAAGCCCTGATCCCAGTTAAAGCACCCTCCCAAATTCGACCAGCATTCATTTGTCGCAGCTCTCTACTCAGAAGCTTGAAGTCGTGATACCAAGCAGGGGTGTGACGTTTATCTTTCTTCATAAATTCGATTGTACCCTTGACCGGATGATGACCAAATTGAGAGGATAATTGCGATGGCTGCATCCAAGTATATTGCCTTTTTGCGGGCGATTAATGTTGGTAATCGGAATATCAAAATGGCAGACCTACGGATGTTGTTTGAGGAGATGGGTTTTGCCAACGTTGAGACATTTATCGCCAGTGGCAACGTGATTTTTGATACCCCCTCACAATTAGTTCCCGAACTTGAACAACAAATCGAAGCGCATCTTGCGGAGCGTTTAGGCTATACCGTCGACACGTTCATCAGAACCCCTGCCCAGTTAGCCGAGATTGTAGCTCATGAACCGTTTGGGCCGATTGAACTGGTGAAAGGGGGGAACACGTTGTATGTGGCATTCCTAGCTAAACCATTGGATGACGAAGCCAAAATCAAGCTTTTTGCCCAAAAAACAGCGGTTGATGATTTTCAGGTTAAAGGGAGCGAAGCCTACTGGCTTCATCAGAAGCAACTGGGTGACTCCAAGTTTTCTGGCGGTGTGCTGGAGAAGGTTATCGGTGCCCCAGCTACCTTGCGAAATGTGAATACGATCCGACGACTGGCCAAGAAGTATCCGCCGGAGGCTGGGTAGAAAGATTGACAATTGATGATTAGTATCACTGAAATCAGACTGAAAAAGGGTGGGGGCTCTATCCGTAGTCTTCCCACCCTTTGCTATTCAATCTTTAACCCTCGAACTCTACAAATCCTACAAACTCTATAACCACTACTGCGCTGACTGCTGAATTGCTTCGGTCAAAGCCTGCTCAGTGATGCCAAGCTTCTCGGCAGCGGCAGTAAAGTCAGGTGGGGGTGGACCTAGCGCCTCCATCAGTTGCTGCTCAGTAATCCCCAAGATTTGAGCGGCTGCCGCAAAATCAGGTTGGCCGCCACCGCCTTGTGGTTGTCCGCCCTCTTGCTGGTTTTGCCCCTGTGGTTGGTCGCTTTGCGGTTGGCCCTGTTGTTGATTACCTGATGGTTGTCCACCACCGCCGGGCCTGCCAGCCGTACATCGTACACCATTCTGTTGGGTGATGTCATGTACTTTGCCATAGAATTCGGGGCCGATGTAGTAGGGGAAGGTATCGATAAAGGTGCCATCAGCGTTTTGTTTGCGAGTAGCGTGGTAGTGGTAGCCGAGACCGTCGTGGTTGTGACCGTTATGCTCGTCTAAGTATTGCTCGCCTTGGGCGGTACAGGCTGCATCATAGTGGTAATCTTCAAAATAAGTGCCTGCGACGGCTGGAATTAAATTGCGAGATTGTGACTCAACCACAGCATCGGTTCGGGGACCAATTGACACAGGTGTTGTGCCTTTGCTAATGTCATATTGATCTATAAATTGACATGACCGCTCTCCAGCAACCCCACAGCCTGTTGGCGAGTTTGGATCATCATAGTTTCGCACCTTCCAACAGCTTTCGACAAGAACACCTGTGTCGTGCCACGGTCCATAAATTGGGTAACCATCAGCAGCATAGCCAATGATTGGTGATGGTCCTGAGCCATCATCACCGAGCTGTTCACCTAAACAGGTTGGGTAGGAGTGGTGATGATATTTACCATCTGCACTGTGACCGGGGCAGATATCAAGATCATAGGCTTCAAAGTCGAATGCTGTGTTTTGCCATACGCGTTCATTGTTGTAGGATTGTCCGTCACCCCAATTGAAGACCAACACCCCATTGACCCATAGGCCAATTATGTCGAGTTGTGTTTCACAAACCTCATCTGTAGCAGGTTCGGGGTTGAGGGGGATGTAAAGCTGGTTGTTCTGGGCAGTTGGGCAGGCTGGCCCTGGTGGCCAGTAGCCAAAGCCCTCAGCTGGTGCAGCACATCCTCGAGGGGCGGAATAACCAATGTCATCGCCGAAATTTATAACTTGTCCTGCTTGGATGCTGGGTTGTCCATTGGTAAAATCGCTTGTAGCTTTAGGACGACTGTTCAAGCTATTAAGCAGTTCTTGTGAAATTTCGGTGGTATAGTTGGGGATGCCGGTTGAGCGAATTAGGGCAAAAGGTGTGCCATTAATATCTACCTGCTCCACCGATTGGACATTGACTGAAGCGCTAAAGTTTACGCTTCTTTCATCAGTGGTGTTGATGAGCCAATCTGTTAAGACTGATGGTTGAGGGGCTGTTGCTGATGTTGTCACATTTTCTTCAGCTATCTCAGCCTCGATGACCGCTTCAGTTTCCACATTTTCTTCTGTTTCGGCAGACTGTTCACTCGTGGTGGTATCTTGCGTCACATTTTCAGCGGTCTCGGTACTTGCTGCTGCCTGTAATTCTACAGCTTCAGTTTCTGTATCTTCCTCAACAACTTCTTCTATTTCGCTCTCTGTCTCCACTTGAGCGACCTCAGTGGGTGTAGCAGGCGGCGGGGGTGGGGTAAATACGGGGGTGACCGTGGGCTGCTGCGGTTGTTGCGCCTCGGGAGGGGCCTCTCTGCGTGGGGGCTCCCCGCCGCAGCCTGCGAGCCAGAGAGTTAAAACGACAATGATCAGTAAAACGTTTGTGTATTTCATGAGCTTCTCCTGTAAAAAGGGTGGTTAGTGATTGATGGTCAGGGTGTTGCAATTAGTCGTAGGGATGATACCTGTGACAAACCCCACAAACGCTATGGACAGTCAATATCCTAACAGAAAGATGTTTAGAAATTGTTTAGAAAATCTTAATTTTTCGAGAAGTGCACTAGAAATATGAAGCATTGTAGGGGGCTGAGTGCCCCCCACGTGAGATATTCAATCAATAATTGCCTGATAGGCTAGCTGATGGAAAAAGTAACGAATTGGATGGGTTTCAGGGGGCAATAATTGGGCCATACTGATCCCAATCATCTCCTCCTGAGGGTCGATGAAAAAGTAGGTTGTGGCGATGCCAGCCCAGCCATACTCACCAATCGAGCCGAGCGTTTCTGCTTGGGCTGGGTCAAGCATGACGCGAACCCCTAGCCCAAAGCCATAACCACCTAGCTCATTGCCCCCAATTGATAAAGGCATCAATTCAGGTTTAATATGGTTGGACGTCATCAATTCAATCGTTTTTCGGCTGACAAGTCGCAAACCGTCCAACTGACCACCGTTGAGCATCATTTGGGTAAAGCGAAGATAATCAGCGGCGGTTGAGACAAGCCCACCTCCACCTGATTTGTTTGGCAACGATTGTACATAATTCCGTGAAACTTCAGGCGGACGCAACCTGATGCAACCTGTTTCATCTGGCTCATAATAAGCGGCCAAACGATGCATTTTTTCCTCAGACACAACAAAGCTGGTATCTTGCATACCGAGTGGGTTGAGAATACGTTCTTGGAGGAATGTGTCGAATGGTTGACCTGAAACAACCTCAACCAAATGGCCAAGAATGTCTGTTGCGACACTATAACGCCAATTTGTGCCAGGCTGATAATACAGCGGCTTCTCTGCTAATTCGGCCATCATCTCAGCTAAACTGTTTTCTGGTCTAAGGATGTTCGGCTCGCGATACATCGCCTCGATGGGAGAGTCTGCAAAAAAGCCGTAACTAAAACCGGCTGTGTGGATGAGTAAATCGTGAATAGTGATGTCCCGTTCTAGTTCAGCAAGCTCAAAGCCAGTGAAACCTTGTTTGACAAATACCTTGAGATCGTCCAATACCGGAATGTATTTTTTGATCGGTTCATTGAGTTGGAAATGACCCACTTCATAAAGCATCATCACCGCCAAGCTGGTGATAGGTTTGGTCATTGAGTAAATCCGGAACAAAGTATCCAACTGCATGGGGATATTGGCTTCTGCATCTTGCAGCCCTTGAGCTTGGAAATGAGCGACCTGGCCTCGGCGGGCAATCAAGCTCACTGTGCCCGCGATCTCTCTGGCATCAATGAAGTACTGCATTTTGTTGGTGAGGTGTATGAGGCGCTCTGTTGATAAACCAACCTCTTCAGGCTTGACGATATTCATAATATCCTCCAAACAAATTATATGTGATGATTAATGAAGGCTATTTTGATTTATGGAGAATGATGAGTCAAATTTTTTGGAATCAAAAAGAGCGGTCTCCGGACCGCTCTTTCTTATATTGAAACAGAGTTACTATTTGATAAGGATAGGTAAGAATATTTGTACGCCATTACGTTCGAGATAATCGGCTACCCCATTGTCATCTTCGTCATTCGTACCTTCAACTGCATCTGGAATGCCGTCGTTATCTGAGTCGATGTCTAGATAGTTAGCACGACCATCATTATCAGTGTCCTCTGTACCTTCAGCAGTGTCAGATATTCCATCACCGTCTGAGTCAATATCCTCGAAGTTCTTCATACCGTCAGCATCAGCATCACCGGCTGTTTCTTCCTCATCTAAAATACCATCACCATCAGAGTCTTCATCCAGATAATTTGGAATGCCATCGCCATCAATCCCATCCTCGTTGCCTTCAACACTATCAGGAATTTGGTCCCCATCAGAGTCTTCGTCAAGATAATTGGGCTTACCATCCTCATCTGTATCAACAGTCCCCTCGACTTCATCAGAAATGTTGTCATTATCAGAGTCGGGATCTAGATAATTTGGAATGCCATCACCATCGATATCTCCCGTTCCTTCGATCTGATCTGGAATGGTGTCATTATCAGAGTCCGTGTCACGATAATTCGGAATGTCATCCTCATCAGTATCGATGCTGCCCTCAACACTATCGGGAATGGTGTCATTATCTGAGTCGGCATCAAGATAATCTGGGATGTCATCATCATCTGTGTCTGTCCCCTGTTCGGCATTCTCAACAACATTGCTGAGGCCATCATCATCAACATCATAATCTAGGCTGACTGTAACATCATCAACAAACCAGCCATTATCGTTGGCCCCATTTGTATCTAGAAGGAAACGGAAATCAAAGTCCTCAGCGCCTGCGATTTCTGATACAAAGAATTGTTTTTGTTGCCAATTGTTGTTTGCTCCGGTGTAGCTGTCCAACGTGATCCAATTACCATCATCGCCCCGTACTTGGAATTCACCAACGTCGCTTTGACCATCGTCAATTGCATAACACGTCCAGAATGACACTGTTGGAATGGCAACGTTACTAACATCAATCTTGTTTGCGGTAAGCTTTGTTTCACCGGCACTGTAGTTGGCGTTTGGACTGTCTGTCCAAGCTTGGGCTGGTGTGTGGGCTGCTTCATCTGTCACAGACCAACTTGTCTCTGTTAAATTCCAGTAAGTTGCCGCGTCACCTTCAATACCATCGGCCATAACCAGATGGCTACTACCATCAAATTGATCAAAGGTATAGGCATTTGTTGTGCCATTGTCAGGCTCACCTTCCGATAATAACGTTGTGTAGAAGAAACCATTCCAACCAAGAAGCTTGAGATCGATGACTTTGTATGGTCCATTTGCACCAAAAGCATTGATTGAAGCTCCATCGAAGGAGAGGGTGGCGTTATGGATGCCTGCTGACCAGGCTTCTTCCTGACTTCGTAGCGCGATGAGTGCGCCATTTGCACTTTCTAACCACGCTTCAATTTTGTATTGGCCAGCTACTGCCACAAAAGTGCTAATTGAAACATCAAGGCTATCAAAGTCTGAGTCATTATCGGTATCGGTGGTGGTAATCCCACTGATCGACAAGGCCCCGCTAGATTGAGTTTGAATGCCTGAACTGTAGAAGGAACCCAGATCATAAGCATAGTTACTCAAATCATAAGCGCGGGTGCGTCCAATTGTTTCGATTAAACCACTGGGGCCGTACAATGTTAAATCACGTAAATAGTAAGAGTCGGGGCGAGCGAGTAGGGCATCGAATACAAGGCTTACTTGGCCATCTGACCCCTGCCAACTGGTTTCCGCTACAACTTCACCAGCGACAGTCGTCAAATTACCTTCAACGCGATATGAACCAGCCTCATTTATTGTGATGCCTGTATTGACGACCACTTGATCGATGAAGCCGTCACCATTTGTATCTTGCGCGTTATGGTTGTAGCTCTCGGTAAATGCTGCATCTTGACCTTCAAACTCTTGTGCGTCGTAGTTTGCAGTAATGTAATTGGGCTGCTGTTCATCAATCAGGCCTTCAGATAGATGAGGCTCGATATTTGGCTCATTTGTAATTCGTAGCCAATCAATAACATACGGGCCACTTGCATTTTTCTGTCCAATCATTCGACCATCAAAGACCAATGAAACCACATTCAGCCCTGGCTCTAGCGTTTGTTGTAGACCGGCGCCGGCGATTGAGTCGATCTGTCCGCCCAATCGAGTTTCAGGATCAAGGTCGTTGAGACGGGCATCGATGTAATATTCATCAACTTGACTCACTTCAATCTCAGCTTCAACAACCAATTGGTCATAACGACCATCGTTATCTTGGTCTACGCCGTAGTCTGATAAAATTTGGGTAAGACGGGCAATTTCAGGATGTGTTTCAGGCCCAACAGGTGGCTCACTACTGAGAACCCCAATAGACCCTCCCTCACAGCCATTATCGCGACAATCACCGATTAGTGTAGCAGGCTGGCGTCCCCAGTAAGCCAGCGTTGGTGTTTCAACCCAATCCCAACGTTTGATCTCGCTAACTGCTGTTCCATATTGGTGAGGATATTCAACCCAACTGCCATTTTCATACTTGCGACGAGTGAAATAATCCTCTACTTCAGCCCCTTGATAATCAATATTTATTTGATCAAATTGCCACTCGGGTCCAGCCACCAAAATTAAGTCGTGCTGGTTCCAGTATTTGGATTGACCCCATTGTTGTCGGGTGTGAAGATCATTGCCCCAAGGGTAGTAAGCCCGTTGTACCAACCATTGACCATCAACCCATACTTCGGTTGCGGTGTCGTAATGGGCCCAGCCCCAATCAACGGCCATCGGTCGGGCTGTTAATCCGGCTGATCGTAAGAATGTTGTATATACACTGGCGTTACCATTACAATCGGCATCAATTGTCCCGTTGGGTGTGTGTGTGTCATTTTCGTGAATATACTCGCCATCACGGCTGTTATAATCGTAATAACTGTTTAACAAGGCGTCTTGGCTTGAGTTTGGGAACGCATAGGCATTAAAATCGACAATTGTGTCGGTGTAGTTTCGGAGAGCATTCGCAGCGGCTCGTTTGTCATCAAAGCCTTGTAATGCGGTCATTACTCGATCTTCAAAGACATACTGTTCGGTAAAATCAGTTTCCCAACCGATTCCCCAACCATATACATCGTGATCCCAATATGTGGTTGAGTTGGTGTCATATGAAGTGTCCCAATAAATAGCAATTGAGTCACGGTGATTATCGAGATCATCATTGTAACTAAAGCTATCCACGTGGGTTTGTGTTAATTCACCCCCATCGGGTTGATCTAGTTCAAAAATGACGTAGAGGGTTAATTCTTCTTGCCAGCCACCATCAGTCGCTCGCAAGGTGTAGGTGCCTGTTTTGGCATCTTCAGGAATAGGGATAGCCCAGCCACCGCCACTACAGATGTGGGAGAGGGGTTGGAGATCTGTTAAGCCGGAGTCAGCTTTGATGATTTCTAGCGTAGCACCAATCGGACCTCCAAGTTGCAGGGTTGTGCCCCGTCGGACTATGATGTCGTGTTTTGTTTCATCGGCAAGCTCGGTGTGAACAATAAAGCGATCTGCTTGGAGCGCCCCTGCCTGTTGCCAAGGATAATATTTTTTGGTTTGGTATTCAGAACGATATTCAACGTAGAGGCCGGGGCTTTTATCGTCATTTGGGTTTGTTTGATAAAGATGCTCTGTCCCATCCGACAGACCATCACCATCTGTGTCAGGATTGTTGGGATTGGTAACATAAGGACCGCCCCCTTCGTGTGACCAACCTGCTTCCTCCAGACTGGTTGGAATACCATCAAAGTCAGGATCAAGCAGATTGCTACTTTGCAACATCGGTGCATGTGACTCGGTCCGCACGTGAGCTCCTGAAGTAGGAATAATGTGGCTGGCGGAGGCTGAAAGTGGTGTGAGTAGTGATGATGCTACGAGACTTGTCAGAATTGTTAAATTGATGATTGTGTTCAAACGACCCTTTTTCATAAAAATACCTTTATGTTGGTTGTTAATCTGCAAAAAATTAGATGATGTGTCTAAATGACACAATTTTCTGCACTAAAATTTCAGTTGCAACCAGTATAACGGATAATTCGTTTGAATTTGGTTTGAATCTACAGATTCTGACCAGCCAATTAGTCCTACTTTTTTGTAAAGACGTGGGATTTTAAGGATTTTAAGTCCTTAAAAATTAAAAGAGACCAATTTGAATTACAAATTGGTCTCTTTTTGCTGAGCTTACGTTTTTGAGATGCTTACTTGATAATCAAGGGTAAGAATATCCCGCCATCAAAATCAAGATAGTCAGGTACACTATCACCATCTGAGTCGCCGACTCCTTCCTCACTATCTGGTGTACCATCACCATCTGAGTCTGTATCACGGCTATTTGGTGTCCCATCCCCGTCGGTATCCTCCGTACCTTCTGTAGCGTCATCGATGTTATCTCCATCGGAGTCGGTGTCCTCAAAGTTACCTATCCCATCACCATCGATATCTTCTGTGCCTTCATCTCCATCAGGAATACCATCATTATCAGAGTCGGGGTCGATATAACTTGGCAGATCATCATTGTCTGGATCGTTATTCCCTTCATCTGCATCAAGTAACCCATCGTTATCGGAGTCATCATCTTGGTAATCGGGGGTGCTGTCATTATCTGAGTTGGTACCTTTATCAGCCCCCTCCTCTTCGTTGGTTAGGCCATCATTATCAACATCATAATTGAGCAGGAGAGCGACATCGTCAATGTACCAGCCATCTTTTTGGTTACCGTCATTATCACTTATTAGTTGGAAGCGGAACTGGAAGTTAGCATCCCCTAATGTTTGGTCTAAACTATATTGGTTTAGGCTCCAATCATCACTGGCCCCATCAAATGAGGCAATGGTAGCCCAACCCCCTCCAACTGGGCGGATTTGGAATTGACCAATGTCACCGGGTCCAGTATCAATATCGTGGCAGCTCCAGAACGAGATTTCAGGGACAGGCATACCCGTCAAGTCAATTGCTTTCGCGGTCAATCGGTTTGATGAATTTGCGCTGTAGTCTGAGCTAGGGCTATCTGTCCAAGAACGAGACGGGGTATGTGCCGCTTCGGTTGTTACAGTCCATTCCGTTGACCCTGTTGTCCAATTGATGGTGGTATCACCTTCAATGTTATCCAAAATGGCGTAGGTGTCACCATCAAATTGGTCATAGGTAAAGGCTGAACTGGTGCCGTTTGCTGGTTCACCCTCGGACAGAAGCTCGTCATAGCTACTGCCATTCCATTTCAGTAATTTGAGACCAATGAGTTTGTAAGGGCCATTTGCCCCAAAGGCGTTAAGGGTTATGCCATCAAACTCTAACGTGGCAGTATTATTACCCGCAGTCCAATTGGCTACGATTTCTTCGTATGCTAATAGGGTCCCATTCCCACTTTCGAGCCAGGCTTCGACTTTGTATTGCCCATCACTAACGACTGTTGCGCCGATCTCATAGTTTAGCGTGTCAAAACGACTATCTGTGTCACTGTCGGTCGTGGCAATACTGTTTACAGATATGATGTTGTTGTTTGACAATGTTTGTAATTGTGAGCCATAAAGTACTCCAACTTCATATGGATAACTACTTAAATCACGACGGTGAACAGGCTCAATGTGCTCAATTACACCCCCATTTTCGTCATGAAGAATGATTTCTTGTAAGTAGTAGCTATCCGTGCGAGCCAAAATTGCATCGAACTGCAACGTGACTTGACCATTGTTACCGCTCCATTGAGCTGTGGCTACTTTTTCACCTGTGACAGTACTTAGAATGGCATCAACTTGATAGGTTCCATTTTTGTAGATGTCGAGGTTGGTATTAATCGTTAATTGATCAATATACCCATCGTTATTTGTGTCCTGAGCCTGGTGTTGATACTGACCACTCAAACCCGCAGTTGCCCCAGTAAATTCGCTAAAGTGATAAGCACTAGTAACGTAGTTAGGAACTTCTTGGCTAACCAATCCATTGTCTGTATGAGGTAGGGGGTTGGCTTCGGTTGTAATACGGAACCAATCGACGACATAGGGTCCTATTGCTTCTTTTAGACCGACCATTTTGCCGCTAAAGGGGAGTGATATCGTATGCGTGCCTGGTTCTAGGTAGAGGATTTTTGTGGCCTGATCAATGGCGTTAACTTGTCCCCCCATTCGTGTGGTTTCATCCAAATCGTTGAGGCGAGCCTCAATGTAATACTCATCGGCGACTTCAACCTGAATTTCGGCTTCGATGTATAATTGGTCATATTGACCATCGCTATCCAAATCGAGAACATAGTCAGTTGTGATTTGATTGAGATAGGCTGGGCCAGACGGGGTATTGGTTTGTACATTTTCTTCATCTAAGCTGAGATTTCCTAACGTACCAATACTTCCCCCTTCACAAACATCGTTGCTACAATCAGAAATCGTGGTGGGCTCTTCTGCACCAGGCCAATAATCCTTAATTGGTGTTTCAACCCAATTCCAGCGGCTGATGACACTAGTTACACCAACTTGACCAGCCGGAAAATGTGGATATATATTTGAACTTTCAATACGATCTGTTCGATAATCTTCAACCTCAAGTCCCGCATACTTAACATTGATTTGATCCATTTGGAAGTCTGGGCCAACAACCAGAATTAAATCGTTTGTATCTTTATATACTGCATTGCCATATTGAGCTCGGGTGCGAAGCCGATGATCACTATGTGTTGGAAAATACGCCCGCTGTACCATCCATTCGCCGTCGACCCAAACTTCGGTGGCCGTATCATAGTGTCTTGATTTCCAATCTACGGCAATGGGGCGGGCCACAAACCCAGCGGCTTTTAAGAAACTCGTGGCTAAACTGGCATTACCATTACAATCTGCATCGATGATGCCATTAGGGTTTTTGAGATTTTCAATATTACTGTGATCTGGTGAGAGATGATTTCCTTCTGTACTAATTACGTCATAGTCTTCGTTGGTCAAGGATGCGCGTGAGGAATTGGGAAATGATAACGCATTGAAGTCTAATATCGAGTCTGTATAATCGAAGAGGCTGAGGATCGCTTCTTCCCGATCTGTATGGCCCTGCATACCACGCATAAAGTAATTTTCAACAAAATACTGCTCATTATAGTCTGTGTCCCACCCAATTCCCCAGCCATATACTGGGTGATCGTCATCCTCAAAGTCAGGATCGTCAATGTAATCATAGGATGTGTCCCAGTAAACGGTATGTATGTCACGATCTTCATTGAGATCGTCATTGTAACCTAAAATATCGATGTGCTGTTGGGTTAGGTCGTGCAAACTATCTGGGCTGGGGTCGTCAAATGGGGTTTCCAATTCAAACAGAACATATAAGGTTAATATTTCTACCCAGCCAGCCCCATCTGAGGCGACCAATTGGTAGGTCCCTGTCGTTGCATCGGCTGGGATTTGGACTGTCCAACCATTACCACAAACATGATTAATTGGGGCTAAATCAGTCAAATCGATATTTGGATCGTCCCCGTTTGGTTTATACCCAAATACTGAATAGTCATCTAACTCATTAATCTCTAAGGTCGCTCCTGGGGGACCACCGATGTACAAAGTTTGGCCTCGTCGAACGACAATATCGTGTTGGTAATTGTTCCCTTGGACGGAGAAGCCTTTTGTGTTTGGTAATGAGCTATGAACAATAGAACGATTAGCATGGACGGCCCCCTCTTGGTTCCAGGGGTAAAATTTACGGGTTTGATACTCATCGCGATAGACAACATACAACCCTGGACTTTTATCATCATTTGGATCTGTGCCATACAACTGTTCTTCCCCATCAGATAACCCATCATCATCTGAGTCTGGATCATTTGGGTCGGTGGTGTAAGGGCCCTCACCTTCACTATTATACCAACCGGCTTCCTCAACAGTTGTTGATAGACCGTCAAAGTCTGGGTCAGGCAGTGTTTGTGATTGGACTGCGGCCCGACTTAGGCTTTGGTGTTGGTGTAGATAAGTGGGCTGCCCATCATAAGCAAAGGCGCTTATGGGGGTGATCAAGAGAGATGCGACCCAAAGGAATAGGATCACTATATGGAAGAGTTTTCGATGATTTCCAAACATGGTTTGCTTTCCTTTTGTACCAATTTGTTACAGTGTTAAGGACAATAATATTGAATTCTAAAATAAAAATATGTTTGAATAGTTACTATTTTGATTTAATGTAGGGTTTATATGAATTGATAGTCTATTGATTGAAATAGATTAAGAAAATTCTACTCTTACCATCAGTCAGATACAGTTTAAGAGCACAATACAACTTATTGTTATAGTACTATAGTCATAAAAAAGTATGAAACTTGAATTAAAAAGGGACGGTCAAACAGACCGCCCCTTTTTGCCTGAGTTGGCCTTATCTTAGTTCATAAGTAGGGGTAAGAAAATTTGCAGCTCACCACGGTCTAAATAATCTGGAATACCATTACCATTGGCGTCGCCAGTACCTTCAATAATATCAGGCTTACCATCCCCATCAGAGTCAGTATCTTGATAGTTTGGTTTACCGTCGCCATCCATATCCCCGTTACCTTCGACTTCATCCAAAATACCATCACCATCGGAGTCGGTGTCTTCAAAGTTTTTCAACCCATCAGCATCAGCATCACCAGAACCCTCGACACCGTCTCCAAATCCATCGCCATCAGAGTCAGGGTCAAGATAGTTTGGAAGTTCATCACCATCCGGATTTTCAGTCCCTTCAATCTTATCCGGAATATTATCTCCATCGGCATCAGTATCAAGGAAATCCGGAATGCCGTCATCATCTGTGTCACCCGAACCTTCATCCTGATCTGGAATGTCATCCCCATCTGCATCAGTATCTTCGAAGTTTTTGAAGCCGTCGCCGTCTATGTCGCCCGAACCTTCATCTGCATCTAAAATGCCGTCATTGTCAGAGTCAGTATCACGGAAGTTAAGAAACTGGTCACCATCCAAATTACCGCTGCCTTCATCTTCATCCGAAATACCATCATTGTCCGAGTCTGGGTCTAGATAGTCGGGAATATCGTCACCATCCGTATCCGTCTCACTGGCGGCCCCTTCAAGCATATTGGATAAACCGTCGTCATCCGCATCCTCATCTAAGGTAACCATCACATCATCGACGTACCAGCCATTCTCAGTGGTACCATTCGTGGACAATCGGAAGCGGAACTCAAAGCTGTCAACTCCGACGACCTCGGTTACATTGACTTGCTTATATTGCCAATCCTGCGTGCCGTTGTACGTGGCAATCGTGGCCCAACTCGTATTGTCCGTTTTTATTTGTAACAATCCTGTATCGCCGCTATCTATGGCATGACAGCTATAGAAAGAAACGGTTGGAATAGCATCATTTGTTAGGGCGATAGAGTTTGCTGTTAAGTCGAAATCACCGGAACTGTAATTTGAACCAGGACTATCAGTCCAGGATTGAGACGGTGTACGAGACGCCTCATTTGTGACAGACCAATCTGTGTCGCTCAAATTCCAATAGCTGGTATCCCCTTCAACCCCGTCAAACATGGCAACACTTGTGCCGCCATCAAATTCACTAAAACTATAGGCAGAGGTGGTTCCATTGGCGGGTTCACCATCTTCCAGTAAGACGTCATATCTGTTTGTCGCCCCATTCCAAAGAAATAATTTAAGACCAATCAGTTTGTATGGTCCGTTGGCTGCAAAGTCATTGATTGTGCCACCATCAAAGGAGAGGGTTGTATTCTTGTTACCTGCTGAACTCCAGTTTTCTTCTTGGTCGCGTAACGCAATGAGCGCGCCAGTTGAACTTTCTAACCAGCCTTCAACTTTGTACTGACCGCCAGCAGAGATGTTAACCTTAACTGGGAAATTCAATTGGTCGTAATCACCATCACTATCATTATCTACCGGAATAGAGCCAGTTACAGAAAGCGTCTCACCACTTTGCGTTTGAATACCTGAGCTATACAGCGAACCTATCTCATAAACATATCCGCCTGCATTGGCATTATAGGCTTCATCAGCAAAAGCAATTGCCTCGCCATTTCCACCATACAAGGTCACATCTCGGATGAAGTAGGAGTCGGTTCGACCTAAGAGATGGTCAAAGGTGATTGAAGCTTGTGAACCTGAGCCAGTCCAGAAGTTTCTTTCAATAAGCTTTCCAGTAGCATCCACTAAGGAGGCTTCCAGCGTAAAATCACCCGCTTGAATGATGTCTAAATTGGCATTGAATACGATACGATCAATATACCCATCACCATTGGTATCTTGAGCATCGTGGCTATAAACACCACTTAAACTAGCATTCGGTCCTTCAAAATCTCGGTCATCATAATTGGCAGTGATATAATCAATCCATTGTTCATCAACGACACCATTGGACATATGCGGCTCTGGATTTGCCTCTGTCGCAATGCGGACCCATTCTAGAATATAAGGTCCATCAGCCTCTTTATTTCCAATGGTTCGACCATCAAAGGTGAGCGGAATAGTGTGGAGACCCGGCTCAAGAGCGACGATTTCTAGAGCCTGATCAATCGCGTCGATTTGTGCTCCCAGTCGAGTTTCTGGATCAAGATCATTGATACGACCCTCAATATAATATTGACCCGCTTCAAGGACTTCAACTTCAATCTCAATGGCAAATTGGTCAAAACGACCATCTCCATCTAGGTCAATTCCATAATCAGCTAGAGCTTCTTTGAACTGAGCTGTCGTTGGTTCAGGCGCTTCGGTCGAGGCAATGATTGACGTACTGTTAACCTCAAATGAACCAATTCCGCCAGACTCGCAAATATCGCCACTACAGTTAGCAATCGTATCTGGTTCCTCATAGCCGGGCCAATATGCCCGAATTGGTGTCTCTACCCAATCCCAACGGCTAATGATACTCGTCACTGTCATTGAAGGCGGCTTGACTGGGTATAAATTGGCGTCATGAACCCGGTCTGTTCGATAATCCTCTTCAACTTCATGGGTACTGTCATCATAATTGATGTTGATTTGATCAAAGGTCCAGTTTGGCCCGGAAACTAATAACAAATCATTGTTACTTGAGTATTTACTGCCAAATTGCTCACGGGTTCTCAAGTCACCAGAACTTCCCTGTGGTTTGTATGCTCGTTGAACCATCCACTCACCGTCTAGCCATACCTCAGTGGCGGTATCATAATGAGTTGTTCGCCAATCAACGGCAATAGGGCGAGCCGTAAATCCAGCGGCTTTGAGAAAGGTTGCGGCCAAACTGGCATTACCATTACAGTCGGCATCAATGATGCCATTTGGTTCAAAGGCATCGTCATTCGGATCTGTAATAACACCTTGCTGCTCGAGATACTCTGGTGTATCCCACTCTGGGTGTAAATCAAAGTTTGAACTGTAAACGAGAGATTTTTTGGTTGAGTTGGGAAAGGAAAGTGCATCAAAATCTAAGATAGAGTCTGTATAGCTGATGACAGCCCAAGCGGCCACATCTCGATCACTTTGATTTTGAATAGCAGTCATAACGTGCTCTTCAAAAACATATTGTTCTGTAAAATCAGTGTCCCAGCCAATGCCCCAACCATATACTGGGTGGTTATTACGATAAGGGTTAGGATTCATACCAAGAAAGGGTTGGTATTCATAAGATGTATCCCAGTAAATGGTGACTTCATCTCGTGTTTCATTGAGATCATCATCATAGCCTAAAACATCAATATGATCTTGGGTCAAATCATTGAGATCATCAGCCGCATCGTATGGGGTATCTAATTCAAAGATAACATACAGTGACAACTCTTCTTCCCAACCTGCCCCATCAGAGGCCGTTATCGTGTACGACCCAGCTGTGGCATCCGCGGGAATGGGAATAGCCCAGCCACCCCCACACACATTGCTGATAGGAGCGAGAGGGGTTAAATTGATGTCCTTGTCAAAAATATCATGATCAGGATTAGGGCTGTTTGGCTCTACCGTCAGTGTGGCACCCGGTGGAGTTCCCACATGAAGTAAATTCCCCCGACGGACGATGACATCGTGTTGGTTGTTATTACCTGTAACGTAACTGCCTATATTATTGGGGAGGGAACTGTGAACGATATATCGATTAGCGTGAACAGCACCATCTTGTTGCCAAGGGTAGAATTTTTTAGTTTGAAATTCATTCTGATAGACAACATATAGACCAGGGTCCTTTGGATCATTGGGGTTGGTCCCATATAGTTGCTCTTCTCCATCTGTCAATCCATCATCGTCCGAGTCTGGATCATTGGGGTCGGTGACATAAGGGGTTAACCCGCCATCACCGTACCAACCAGCTTCTTCCACGGAGGTGGGTAATCCATCAAAATCAGGGTCTATAGAATTTCCAGTTGCGAGAGGGCGAGTGTGACTAGTGTATGATTGAGATTGATGATTTTGAATTGTATGGGCAAATGCTGGGACTGTTGAACTAACGACAAGTGAGGTTAACCAAGAGGATAGTATTAAATAATGTATAAATTTCTTTAGACCTATTACACGCATTGACAACTCCTTCGACGCTCTCTTCTCATGTTGGTGACGTAATCGTATCAGTTTGATTATATCAGAATTGGGTTTGAAATTGGTTTGAAATTGGTTTGATAACTTGGTTAAATCATAAAAAATGCTTGGTACTTTATTCCTAAGGTGTTCAATGTCTTACAAAATTTGTACAATTTCTCGATAGAGAGTCTGTTTTTGTGCCAGAAAGATACGGGAAAGTTAGAAAATCTTCCGTATGTTTGCTTACCTATCTTCCGTTTAAATAAACGATTAAACAAGCCATTTGATTGCATTAGTATCAAAATTTGTGGTCGATTCCAAATATTATTAGGGAACTATCTATAGGATACGGTTAATATTTGACAATCAAAATTGGCAATGATACTTTACGCTACATAAAACATTCCGACTTCACGAGATCTTATGTCAAAAACACATCAGGTTTACTTTTTTAGTAAAACAAAACAACCAACGTTAGAGATTCGCAAAGAAAATGATGTCGCTCAAACTGTACAATTCTTTCAGATTGGTGCTGGGCGACAACCGGGTGAGGTGCTGTGGCGAGCTGAATTTTCCTATACGAGTAGAGCAATTTGGCAATTTAGAATTAGGCTATACAGTGGCAGCTACGCCTTAAAACCATTTCGTGACTTTATTACCACACATCTGGATACACTTTGGGTACAAGATGGGCAGATTTTTAATTATCGCCCACACCCAACGATTTCACCGTCACAAGTGATCAAAGTTTTTAATTTTACTGGCAGTTTACCAACACGTGACCTCTATATTTATCTACCTAGAGGGTATGTGGAACAGATAGATCGATTTTATCCAGTGATTTATTTGCATGATGGGCAGAATTGCTTTGAAGCTTTTGCTAGTGATAGTTTTGCTGGTTCCTGGCGGGCGGATAAAGTAGCAGATGCCCTGATTGCTCAAGGTCAGATGAAGGAGTGCTTGATTGTTGGGGTGAGTAATGGTCAAGCTCGACGATTAGAGGAATATCTTCCACCATATGTTACTTGTAAACCTCCCGCACCTAGCCGTGTAAAACGATCTAAATCACACGGGAAAGAGCCGCCTGCTTCAATACCGATTACGGGTCGAGCCAATGAAACGGTAGCTTATTATCGTTATGAAGTGGCACATTATCTGAAACAACATTACCGTATCTTGTCAGAACGCGAGCATACTGCCACTTGTGGTTCTTCAATGGGTGGCCTATTTACGACCTACATTGCCTGGGAACATACGGAGTTCGCTCAACATCACGCAGCTTTGTCTTCATCATTCTGGGTTACAAGAAATTCTGATGGAATATTAGAGACCATCGAGCGCCTGAAAACAGACGAACCCAAAGATATTCGATTGTGGTTGGATAGTGGGACCCTTGACTCCCCTGATAAGGGGGATGATGGTAAACTAGACACCCTTGCTGCTCGTGATGCACTTTTGGCCAATGGCTACCAAATCGGTCCAGACTTTCAATACTATTTGGCTGAAGGAGCCACCCACAGTGAAGGTGCTTGGGCTGCACGGCTACCCTTAGTCTTTAAATTTTTAATGCCAATTGAACAGGAGGATTAGGCTGGGGTTAAACATTAACTCCAACTTTATCGAACATGCTTAGACGCTATGAAAAAATTAATAGTCTCGCCACTGGTCGTGAGATGCACGTGCTTGCCTTTGGTCATTACGGTGCCCCAATCATTGCTTTTCCCTCCGGTGGGGGACAATTTTATGACTTTGAAAATAATGATATGATTGCAACCTTGGCCCCATTAATAGATCAAGGCAAAATCAAGGTTTATTGCCCCGAAGGGGTGGATAATGAGTCGTGGTTAAATCAAGGGGCTGATCCGCATTGGCGGGCGGTACGACATAATGCATATCAAGATTTTGTGCTTAATGATCTTGTTCCCACCATTCGATTTGATTGCCATTCATCCGATATTCGAATTGCTACGATGGGGTGTAGTTTAGGGGCTTACCACGCTGCTAATTTTACACTTAAATTTCCTCATGTCTTTCATTATGCCCTCTGTATGAGTGGTCGTTACGATATCGAAGATATTTGTGGACAACAAAGTAACTCGCCGGAAGTTTACTTTAATAACCCACTCGCTTACCTCTATAATCTGCACGGTGATAATTTGGACCATGTGCGTGGCAATTGCCATATTGCTTTAGTCTGTGGACAGGGGGCCTGGGAGGAAAAATGTTTGCGTGATACCCATCGCCTGGCGGACTTATTTGTTGAAAAAGGAATTAGTCATGAGCGTGATATTTGGGGGCACGACGTTGAGCATCATTGGCACTGGTGGCGCAAACAAAGCTTGCATCATATTGGCAAAACATTTGCTGGCTAGCTCAGTGTAATAGTTAAAACAAAATAATTTCCTTGGGAGAGGGCTATGATTACAAAAAAAATTGGATTACTGTTAGGTGATGAAGAGGATTGGCCATCCACATTTGAGCTTTTAGCCAAGACCTACGCCAAAACCTTTAAATATAGACGAAAATCCTATCAAATTGATGTTGAACGCATTCGTATTCACCCATTTCGTTTGACAGACCCAACCACGTACGATCTTGTGGTTGATCGGCTTGCCTACTGGCATTTCAATCCGCGTGAATGGCTCAAAAAGTCTGCTCTGATGAATGGGGTTTATCTGCTGAATAATCCTTTTACATTCCAAAGTATGGAAAAGCACACAGCCTACTGTGCGATGGTGCGCTTAGGCCTGAATATTCCAGAGACTTGGCTTATTCCGCCCAAAAAAGGGCCAGATACAGAGAAATATCGTATCACTGCAGCCAAATATCATGATCTGTTTGATTTGTCGGATATCGCCAGTCAAATTGGTTACCCAATGTACATGAAACCCTTTGATGGCGGGGGGTGGCGGGGCGTGAGTCGGGTTGATGATGAGGCGTCTTTAATTGAAGCCTATGATAGCTCAGAGCAAATGTTAATGCATCTGCAGGCAGGACTAGATAATTACGATGTCTTTGTTCGTTCTTTGGGGATAGGCCCACAAATCATTAGTCTCAAATATGACCCCAGCCGACCCATGCATGGTCGGTATGTTATTGATCATAACTTTTTAGATGCCGACAAGGGGCAGGAAGCACGCGTTATTACAAAAATTATTAACGCCTTCTTCCGCTGGGATTTCAACTCCTGTGAAGCTATTCTGAAAGATGGGACGTTGTGGCCCATCGACTTTGCCAACGCCTGCCCTGATATCGCGATCACCAGCCTGCATTATTATTTTCCCTGGGCGATTAAGTCGCTTTTCGCCTGGAGCATATTTAGCTTGGTGACAGAGCGATCCATGCGGATTACGATGGATATTGAGAAATACTTCAAAATCGCAGACTCAGATCGATCTTATGAGGAAAAATTGTCAGCTTACGAAGCTTTGGCTGATAAGCATTTTGAAACCGAAAAATTTGAGGAATTTTGCGCAAAGCAACTAGTTGACCTGGATGAAGTGACTTGGAATATGATGCAATCCGCTGAACTGGATCAGATTCTGGTCCAAACGATACAAACCTTCTTCCCAGCGCATGAACATGAGCATTACATCGCGCATTTTAGAGGCTTAATTGGACATTGGGTTGAGTCTGAAGCCACAAAATGATTAAAAGATATGGCAGGTGAATTGTGGGTTTTTCGTTCACAACTCACCTGCCAGGCACAGCTGTATTAAATCGGGAGGATTATTTCTCGCAACGAATTACACGAATTTTCATAAATTTTTATTTTTTCAAGTCAATTCGATCAATTCGTTGCCAATTTTACCATCAGCTTTATTTATTACGGCTTAATGTAGTGCTTCCGCTTGCCATTTGTCTTCGTCAAACTCTATTAACCCAACAAACTCTACGAACTCTATAAACTCTACACCGCTTGATTCGGACCCCGTAACGGAAGATTAGGCAAAACGACCGACTCCCGACGCCCAGCAGACGCGTAGCCTTGGGCCTCACGGAGTTCGTCTATCATTTTGAGTTCATCAAAAACAGAGATAGCCCGGAAGTGGCAATCAACGGCCCAGGACAACTCTCCGGCTCGATCATAAAGACGGCGCAAGGTCAGGTAGGTTCGCGCCAAGTCAGGGCGAGCCCGAGTCGTTCGTAGCAAATGTGCGGCCTGAATTAAGTCTTGTTCGATGGCTAACCAGTTTGGGTTTGCCAACGCACTCGATGCTTCGGCGCGTAGACGTAGCTGTAAGGCTTTTGCCCAACGATCATTGGCGATATCCACCAGCTTATTGTGCTCGGCCAAGTAAGTGAGGGCTTGGACTGGCTTGCCATCCTGAATAAGGGCATCGGCGAAAAATAAATGAATGGCATACGTGAAAACTTTATGGCCAACCTCATTAGCCCAAGCTAACGCCTCTTTCAATACTTGCAATCCTGTTGATACCTCTCCTAAATTCACCAAAGCTCGCCCGGCTAAACCTTTGGCAACAAAACAGTAAGGGGACAGACCAACCTCATCACAAAAGGGTGTTACTCGTTGTGCAATCTCTAAACATTCACTCCAATGCTGTCTTTCCGCATAGATAAATGCTAGGTTCATATAAGCCACGGTTAGCGTTGAGCTACTGTTTGAGGCTTCAGCAAGCTCCACACCTCGTTGTCCAGCTTCAAAGGCTCGATCCCAAGACCCCACGCGTGCATAGGCCACAGCCAAGTATCCATAGATAACAGGCAAATCAGCAGGGGGATGCAGGGTGTCATCTAGTTTTGTGTAGCGTAGTAAGTAGGCAATCGCATCATCGAACGCGCTCAACGTGATATTCGCTCGGCCCAACATCCGAAGCGAAGCGTGTAGCAGGGTCGAGTCATTCAACTCCTCTGCACTACGTAGCAACCGCCGGGCATACTCATCAGCCAAGCGGCACTCACCCCGAAGCCACAAAATTTGGGCAGACCGATGAAAAATGCGAGCTAACCGTGTCTCATCTGCTTGAGTGCGGGCTAATCGCTCTGACTCTTGCAAAATGGGTAAAGCTCGATCGATTTCTCCCGTAAAAGCGTATGCCGTGGCTAACTGCAAATTGAGGTCCAGTCGTTCGGATTGATGTTGGGATTGCTGTGGCTGTTGGCGCAACAATCGCATGGCCTGCATCCCAAATTCGCGAGCCTCCTGATAAGAGCGTACGGTTAGCGAAAGTTCTCCTGCCTTCAAAAGGTGGGGGAGGGCCAGATGAGGTTCATCTGAGGCTAAGTAATGATGTGAGAGGCGGGCTGGATGTCGTAAATCCTCATCAGTTGTTTGACCCTCCAAACCCTGGGCAATGCGACGATGAATAATTTGACGGCGAGCCCGACTCATTTCACCATAGGCAACCGCCCGGATTTTGTCATGACTGAAATCATAACCATCCGTCGTTTCAACCACTAAACCACGATGTAACCAACTCTCCAAGGCGTTGATGATATCATTTTCAGCTAAGTCATTAACTGTAGCCAGAACTCGAAAGTTAAAGGTGCGACCAATGGCCGCAGCCGTTGATAACAAGAGACGGCTTGTTTCGTCCAATAAATCAAGGCGTGTTTCAATACTTGATTGAACGGTGGCGGGTAATTCAGATGGCTCCTGAAAAATCTGTTGAAATTGACGCCGTTGTCGCCCATCATCAGCCAACCACGCTTTCACCATTTCGATGATAAATAGCGGGTTCCCTTCGGTTTCTCGATAAAGGTGACTCAACAACGTGCGATTAGGGGTTGGGTCATCAAGTAAAAAACCGGCTAGCTGTTGTGTCTCTGTAGGGGATAATCGTAGCAACTCCAGGGATGTAATGTGTTGTGGATAGCGACGAAGGCCTCGTAAAATACGTTGGGCCTCTGAGGGTAATAGCTCACTTTGACAAGTTGCAATAATGAGCATGGGTAATTCGGCACAGCGCCAACCCAAATATGACAATAATTGCCAAGTGGCTGCGTCAGCCCAATGAACATCATCCAGAAATAAGGTTAGTGGCTGAGGCGTATGTTCGGCTAGGGTTAGAAGAAAACGCCCAATGCCTTCCGATAGATAGTGACGGTCGGTCGCACCATCCGCCCCAGAGGCTGGGGGCAAGCTGGAAAAGTGACTGGATAGTTCGGGTAAAATATGGGTTACGCTACTCAACCAAGGTGGTGGTGGATCAAACCAACCCCAATCAATAATATTTCTTTGGGCGTGAACGGCTTCAGCGATCGAATGATAGGGCATCATCATCTCAAATTCACGGCAGTGGCCTGTGAATAGGGTTAGTTGATCTGCATTGGTATAAAGCCATTCTTGGACCAGTCGCGTCTTGCCAATGCCACTTTCGCCCTGAATAACGACTAATTGGCCTCGGCCATGCTGGACCTGCCCGAGTAACTGATCTAATTGAGTGATTTCGTTTGCCCGAGCAATGAAAGCTGGCGCATTGGGTTCGACATTGCTTGGTAGGATAGTTGTCAGGGATGGTGTTTTTGGTGGTGTATTTTCAACAATCTGTAATCCATCGGGTTGATCTGATGTGGGGGCTGTAGGATAAATTCCCTCACGAATTTGCTGGTACATCATTAAGGTGCTGGGCATTGGCGTGGCCCCTAAGGCCTCATCCAATAATTGCTCACACTGTTCAAATTGTTGGATTGCTTTGGCTCGATCCCCATTTAAATAATAATTTTCCATCAACAAGCGATGTGATCGCTCACGAAAAGGGTCAGCTTGAACTAATCGCTCAGCTAATAAGACGGACTGAGCGATTTCTTGTTGCGTTTTGTTCATATGTTGCAGGAGGGTTTCTAGAAAATCGATGTATTGTTGCTGCCAGTGCGTGCGGATAGGTGTGATCCAATCATCATAAATGTCCGGCAGTAGCTCTCCTTGGTATAACTCAAGGGTATCCCAAGCTAAAGGAGGTATTGATTTTTGAGTTGATAATGTTGAGGTTAGGGTTGAAATTGCGTTTTCAAAGGCTAAGACATCAATCCATAGTCTATCACTTGGATCAAATAGGATGCGTCCCCCATCAATATCTTGTAAACATTCATTGAGTGATAATGGTTCCAGAACTTGTCGAAGGCGATGGAGATATTGCCGCAGATTACGACGGGCAGCTCGTTCTGTGGTTCGGGGCCATAACAAAAAAGCTAGGCGGCGACGCTCTAACGGTTGATGAGTATGGAGCGCAAAATACGCGAGTAGTGACTGAGTTTTTGGAGAGCCTGTGTCAAACAGTCTGGGTTGAGAAGATGATATCGTTGCGTTTGGTGGGAGATCACCCCCTGCTTGTAGTTTGAGGTTTCCAAATAAGTACAGATGTCCATTCATTGTTCACAACCTTGTGAGACAAATTTTATGTGAATTGCGCTGGAATAATTCAAGTGGTCATAACAATAAGTCTATCAAATTATAGTAATTTATAGTGTGATCGCAAATGATTTTGCGTGGTAAATCTTAAAATCCCTCAAAATATGAGGCTAAGACTGTTTGACACACACTTACTTCAACTTATAATTGTAATAACTTTCTATAACAATATTTTCGCAATACATTGAGGAAAATAAACATGGGACTACTTGACCAAATTAATAGCGACCTAAAAGATGCGCTTAAAGGTGGAAACAAAACAGAAACACAGACCATTCGTGGCTTGAAGTCGGCGCTAAAATATGCTGAAATCGAAGCTGATGGCGAACTAGATGATGAAGGGGTATTGGCTGTCATCAGTAAGCAAGCGAAACAGCGCCGTGATGCTATCACCGAATTCAGTAAAGGTGGTCGTGAAGATTTAGTCGAGTCTGAAGCTGCAGAGCTGGCCGTGCTTGAACGATATCTCCCTGCCCAACTATCGCCGGAAGAGGTGGAGGCCAAGGTTAAAACAATCATTGATGAACTTGGTGTGACTGAAATGAAGGCGATGGGGCAGGTGATGGGCAAAGCAATGGCCGAACTTAAAGGACAGGCTGATGGTAAAGTCGTGAATCAGACCGTTCGAAAATTGTTGAGCAATTCGTAATTAGCGAATTGATGACCATAACTCCCAACAACCCTCCACATCTCAATTTCAACTTAAAGGGAGCAATCGTAGTATGAGCCAAGACCACACACCATCCATCCCACATCGAAAAACGATTCCCAGAGGAAAAGTGATACAAGCCCTAGTGTTAGCTTTGGGTTTCATCGTTATTAGTGTTCTCATTTTAACCTACCAAACATCAACAGTAACCGTTGTTGACTTAGAGTTAGGTGATGTAGCCTCTGAAGATGTATTAGCCCCCCAACAATTCACTTATGTTAGTGAGATTGCTACCGAGCGAGCAAGGGATGAAGAAAGACGTTCAGTAGATACGATCTATACCCCTCCAAATCCTGCTGTAGCCCGCCAACAAGTTGAAACATTGGGCGCTGTTTTTGATTACTTAGAGACGGTTCGAGCTGACCCTTATGGTTCTCGTCCAGAAAAAGCAGAGTGGATTACGGCTATTGATAGTCTTAGCTTAAGCGAAACAGCCATTGATCAAATCTTGATTTTAAATGATGACGCTTGGCCAGAGACCCGGGCTGAGGCTCGCTCTATTCTAAATCAGGCAATGCGGTCGGAAATTCGTGAAGCGGAGGTGGGGTCTATCCGCCGTCAACTTCCCACCTTTGTGGCGCTTGACACACCTGAAGATCAGGCTGATGTTATCGTGTCAATTACGGAAGATATGATTGCTGCGAATACGTTTCCTGATGAAGCTAAAACAGAAGCCGAAAAGCAGGCCAAAGCTGACGCTGTACCTGATGTTGAAATAACTGTTGAAAAAAATGAGCTTATTATTCCGGCAGGAAGAATTGTCTCTCCACGTGACGCTGAAGCACTTGAGGCACTGGTTCCTCTCCAAGAAGCTGAAATCAATCAATCTGAGGATTTTATTGCACCTATTGTCCTAATGGTTTTGATCACGCTTTTTCTGGGCGCCTATATCACCCGTTATGCTCAATTTGTTGTTGTTGACAATAAGCGATTGGTTTTGCTGACCATTTTGCTACTTGTATTCATTGCGCTTGCCCGTTTTGTCATCCCGCTTGAACTCCTCTTTTATATGTATCCGATAGCAGCGCTGACAATCATTGTTGTTACATTGATTGAAGCACAATTGGCCTTTGTTTTGACGGTTATTTTGGCGTTATTGTCTGGATTCATCGCAACCGAAAATATACGCGAAGTTGTTATATATTTTATTGCGAGCGGTTGGATTGGTGCCTTGGCTGTTGGTCGAGCCCAGCGAATGCCGAATTTGCTTTGGGCTGGGGTTTATGTTGGTTTGGCAAATATTGGGGTGATTGCAATGTTTAATTTGCCGCAACTCATCTCACCCACTCGTGAGGTCGGTTTGCTATTTTTATATGGTGGGGTCATCAATACCATTCTTTCCATTGGTCTGGCCCTGGTTAGTTTGTTGATTATTGGCAGCTTTACCGGATTTACCACGGCGATTCAATTGTCAGAATTAACCCATCCTACCCGCCCTCTATTGCGGCAATTGTTGTTAGATGCCCCAGGTACCTATCATCATAGTTTGATGGTTGGAAATTTAGGCGAGCAGGCGGCAGAGCGCATCGGAGCTGACGCTCTATTGGTGCGTGTGATGGCTTACTACCACGATATAGGAAAAATGCAACGTCCCTATTTCTTTGCTGAAAATCAACCAGGTGGGGTCAACGTGCATGAGCAACTTGATCCCCAAATCAGCGCCCAAATCATCATCAGTCATGTGCCTGATGGACTTGAGTTAGCCAAAAAGCATCGGTTGCCTCGGGCCCTTCGCGAAGGAATTGCCCAACATCAGGGGACTGATATCGTCAAGTACTTTTATTATCAGGCACTTAAGGCGGCGGAAGATAATCACGCTCAGGTTGATGAAAATCATTTCCGCTACCCTGGCCCCAAACCACAGACAAAAGAAACAGGGATATTGATGTTGGCTGATGTCTGTGAAGCCACCGTGCGTGCAATCAAGCCTACGTCCGCTGACGAAATCGATGAGATTGTTCAGAAAATGATTGCTGACAAAGTTAGTAGCGGGCAGCTTGATGAGTGTGATTTAACTATCGCGGACTTGCATCATATTCGGCAAGCGTTTGTGGATATTTTGCAGGGTGTCCATCACCCCCGCATCAAATATCCAGATCAAGCCAAGGCACCGGATACAAAGCCGATGAATGAAGAAGATGGTGACGATGATGATGAGGGTGAGTCGAAAGCTGAAGCTATGGATACCACGTCTGAAACAGATGATGCACCTCAATTACCATCCGAGTCAGAGCCTGCTCCTCAATTACAGGCGGTTTCGTCTAAATCGTCGGCTCAACCTACCCCATTGATTCGCCGTGAGTAATCAAGTGGATATTACATTTCAAATTGATGACGCCTTTTCCCAGGAAATTGAAACTGACCGTATTATTCATGCGGTTATACTTACCCTGGAGCAGGTGTCTGATTTAGGGTCTGAGACCGTCTCCATTGTTATTACTAATAACGAGACAAGCCAAGCCCTCAACCAACAATTCCGGGGGATTGATAAGCCCACGGATGTGCTGTCATTCATGGATGAAGCTGATCCTGATTTTCCAGAAATGGACGCACACCTCGGGGATATCGTCATAGCCTATCCCATTGCCGAGGCACAGGCCCTTGCGGCTGGACACGCGCCTGCACAGGAAATTATGCTATTGACCGTCCATGGAATGCTACATTTGTTGGGGTTTGATCACGATACACCAGAGCAGAAAGCGGAGATGTGGGCTAAGCAACAACAGATTATGGATGCAATGGGGCTGGGTCACATCCAACCCACCGAAACCTAACGCCTTGAGGCAAGACCTTGCAAAAAATCAATCGGATTCAAAGTTTTCGATATGCGTTTGCTGGTATATGGTACACCATCACCACCCAACGCAATGCCCAAATTCATTTAGCCATTGGCTTTGTGATCTGTTTGTTAAGCCTCTTTTTGCAGATCACCCTCATCGAATGGGCAATCATTGTGTTGACGATGGGCTTTGTCTTGGCCGCCGAAATGGCGAATACCGTAGCTGAGGCCGCGATGGATTACCTCTCGACCGAGTTTCATCCCCAAATCAAAATTGTCAAGGATGTCGCCGCAGGGGTGGTTCTTACCGCTGCGATTACTGCGGTTATTGTGGGGGTGTTAATCCTTGGTCCCCGCTTGTGGGCGTGGGTTATTCCTTTGGTGCTTGGCTAAACTTAATTCGATTAAGCGGCAGCCGCCATTTTATCCCGCAGTAACGGAATTTTGGCGAGAACATAGGCAGCGACCAGAGCCGCCTCGTGTGGGTGACAGCCAACGAAGTAGGTGGCAAACTCCTCACCCTTTCGCTGCACAGCAACACCATCATTGAAGGCTTGAACCCCTACGATTTTACGATCCATCCGAATAAAGGTGAAGGTGTTGCTGGGGAGTACTAAGCGATTGGTGGTGCAGAACAAGTTGCCTTCATCCTGCCAGTTCATCCCTTGACGTGGTGCCTCATTGCTAGGATGATAATTGGCCTGCTCAGGTAGGACAGGGCCGTGGGCGCGTCGTAACCCTACGACTTGTACAAAACACTCTTCGCGTAGCTGTTCAAGAATGATTTGGGCTAAGATCGTTCGTACGGGCCGAATGACGCTCATATCACCCCCAGCCAAGGTGGCTAATTGTTCGTCCGTATAAACATTGCCAATCGTGATTTTTAGCGGGTCAGGTGTCAGTGGAACATCTTTGAGCGACTGTTCGGCCAAGCTGAATTCGCCCGCCTCACCAAGGCGTTCGACAGCAAACTTCCCTTTGTTAAACAAACCAAATCGAGATTTATCTTTTATAACCAAGCCGCAATTTGAGCAGGTATAGTTTGTGTTGTTTAAAGTTACAGTACCCTCAATGCAACGTGGGCACTCTTTATATAAGGTCTGGTCACTCACGACAAAATCTCCTTTTGGATAGGGGCTAGTACTAAGGTTGTAGACAGAATGAATTCTGTTGCTAGTACCAGAAACAGGCTTCAAGCCTGTTCGACCATTTCGTAGTAGATCTCAATCTACTTGAACTTGCTGTTCCACACCTGTAAGTTATTAGTGGACCGTAGTAGCGCATTCATGTAACGTTCGACCAGCAAGAATACTCGGTTGCAGGGATTTTGGCAAGAAAATCCCCTTTTGGTGAAGCGCGTAGAGCGATGGTAAAATGCCTCTCACGATGAGCGAGATTCCCTACATTCAACTCAAAGCCCAAGAACAAACCTCTTTTCATATTCGGCCATTGCGCTTAAAGGTTGACCCAATTGAACTCGGCGAAGGCCCCCATCGGCACGAATTTCAAGAGTTAATGTGGGTAAAATCAGGACAGGGTCGTCATTTGATCGATCAGCAAGAGTTGGAAATCAAACCGCACACCTTTTATTTGATTGCGCAGGGTCAGGTACACTTTTTTGGTGCGGGGTTGAATTTAGATGGCTACTTGATTCGCTTCACCGACGATTTTTTGCGCAATTCTCCGGTGGATCAGGGCTGGAACTATCGAGTCACCCTTTTTAACAATGTCGCAATCAATCACACCCTGCCAGTTGAGCATGAGGCGGTGGCTGCCTTTGATCACATTATTCAGGCACTCGCTGATGCCTATTGGCAACAGGCAGCCTTTGGCTCGATGGATATTGTGCGCCACCTGTTGCACGTGCTTTTGATAAAATTGGAGCAAACGCGGCAGCAACAGTCACAAAATCAGCAGGCTGAAAATCAGTCGGGTCAGGAGATAATTTTCCAGGAATTTATTGATCTCCTCGAACGTCACTATCAAACCCACCACTCTGTCCAACATTATGCCGACCATCTCAATCTAGCCCCACGTCAGCTATCCGATATTATCAAACGTATTCTGGGGAAAACAACCAAGCAAGTTATCGAGGAAAGAGTGGTTCTCGAAGCCAAGCGGTACCTACGCTATTCCAACTATTCGGTCAAGGAGGTCACCTATGCTTTGGGGTTTAAGGACCCCTCCTACTTTAGCAAGGTGTTTAAGCGGCTGACAGGAATATCACCGCAGGCGTATCGGTAAGGAGATGGATTATTAGGGATTGGCGATTAATCTAAAAAGCTATTTGTAGTCTCTAACTCTAATCTTGTATAAAATTACCTGAAATTTGCGATTTTCTCCCTTTACGATCAAATCCAACTATTCTATACTCAAAATTAAGGCTAAGGAGCAAAAAATTATGAGCGAAAATCAGCCAACGGCGGCAAAGCCAGCTTACCGTGGTGGTTTGTCTGCCGACGATGTTAAAGATCGTGTGAAGGTTGACACGATCTACAAATTGGGTTCAAATGAAGGTCCGCTGGGTCCCTCTCCAGCCGCGATAGACGCAATTCAACGGGTGGCCGCCTCCCTCGGCCAATACCCGCCCCAACGCGATGACAAATTACGTGAATCCCTGACCGCTTTACACGGGCGTGGTTTGACGCCGGAGCATATCGTCACCGGTAACAGTGGCTGTGAGGTTTTGGAGCTAATTGCCCGAGGTTATCTGGATGCCGATAGCGAGGCCATTATCTGTCCACCTGCCTTCCCGGTCTATAAACTCACTGCGGAGGCCCAAGAGGCCACCCTCGTCAACATCCCTCTGAAGCGACCGGATTTCACCTTCGATTTGGAAGGCATTGTCTCGGCAGTCACGGATAAAACCCGCGTCGTTTATCTAACCAGCCCCAATAACCCGACTGGCTCAACCCTGAACGCTGACGAAGTGGCCTATCTCGTTGATAAAATTCCTGATACAGCTCTCATCGTCTTTGATGAGGTATACTATCACTTTGTCAATGAAGAAAATCGTCCTGATGCGATTAGCTATGTGCTTGATGAGAAAAACTTTATCATTTTGCATAGCTTCTCAAAAGCTTATGGGCTGGCTGGTTTGCGGCTGGGGTATGGTATTGCTAAGACAGAAATTGCGGCAAAGCTATCTGGTCTACGTCGGCCCTATCATCTCAATCGTTTTGCTTTTGAGGCTGGGATCGCCGCTATTGAGGATCAGGATCACATCCATAAAACCGTCGAATTGACCTTGACTGGCCGAGCTTGGCTTTATGGTCAATTGCAAGAGCTAGGCGTTCAAGTGTGGCCTAGTCAGGGCAACTTCATTCTGTTTGCCGTGGGGCAACCGCCGAAAGAGGTCGCAGACAAACTCATCGAACGCGGTGTCATCGTGCGACCTGCCTTTGGCCTGCCCGACTGCTTGCGGGTGTCAGTCGGCATCCCCGAAGCGAATCAGGCTTTTGTTACCGCTTTAGGTGAAATATTGGAGGAATATCATGGCTAAAATGACGGGCGGCGAAGCCGTCGTCAGTGCCTTGATGAATCATGGGGTGGACACCGTTTTTGGTCTGCCTGGGGTACAAAATGATTTTTTGTATAACGCCTTGTACGATCAGCAAGACAAAATTCGGGTCATCCACACCCGCCATGAACAAGGGGCAGGCTACATGGCCTTGGGATATGCGATGGCACGGGGGGGCATTGCCGTGTACAGCGTCGTTCCCGGCCCTGGTTTTCTTAATGCGTCCGCTTCTTTAGCCACAGCCTACGGCCTTAACGCGCAGGTATTCTGCCTGACGGGCCAAATCCCCACACCTCACATCGGCAAAGAGCGGGGTGTTCTCCACGAAATTCCCGATCAGTTGGGCGTAATGCGCTCCCTGACAAAATGGGCGGATCGGGTTATTAGCCCAGCCGAGGCCCCCACAAAAGTGGCCGAAGCCTTTCGTCAGCTTGGCTCAGGCCGTCCACGTCCTGTCGGACTGGAAGTGCCAATGGATGTACTGTCACAAACTGCTGAGGTTGATGACCAGCTGGTGACCTTGCCGACCTACAATCCGCCAATGGATGCCGATTTGGTCGAGCAAGCGGCCAAAGTGCTCGGTGAGGCTAAAAACCCGATGATTTATGTCGGGGGCGGGGCGCAGGGAGTGAGTGAGGCTGTGACCCAGTTAGCCGAAGCTCTGCAAGCGCCTGTGGTCGGCTATCGCACCGGGCAAGGTATCTTGGATGGTCGTCATCCGCTCAGCCTGCATTTGCAACCTTCCCACGAATATTGGAAAAAGGCCGATGCGGTCTTGGCGATTGGCAGCTATATGCGAGTGCCGTTGCAGGGGTGGGGTGTTGATAAGGATATGAAGATCATCCGCATTGATGTTGACCCGACCTCCCACGCTATCATTCGCAAGCCTGATTTGGCGATTACTGCCCGGGCGGAAGAGGCAGTGCCATACTTGCTAGAACGAGTCGGGCAGTACAACTCGGTCCGTGAGTCTCGCGACGGTGAAATGGAAGAGATTAAGGGGATTTGGGCCGAAAAGTGGGCCTATTTGGAGCCGCAATTGACTTATCTCAAGATCATTCGGGAAGAGTTGGGCGAGGATGGCATTTTTGTCGATGAGCTAACCCAAGTGGGCTTTGCCAGCCGGGTGATAATGCCCGTTTACAAGCCGCACACATTTATCTCCACTGGCTATCAAGGCACACTCGGTTACGGTTTCCCTACTGCTCTTGGTGTCAAAGTCGCTCAGCCCGACAAACCCGTCCTGGCTGTGGCTGGGGATGGTGGCTTTATGTTTGGTGTCAATGATTTGGCGACCGCCGTGCAGCACAAAATTGGCTTGGTGACCCTAATTTTCAACAACAACCAGTATGGCAACGTTCAACAGATGCAAAAGAGCTTATATGATAACCGCGTCATTGCCTCAGATTTACACAACCCTGACTTTGTAAAAATGGCTGAGGCATTTGGGGCCCAAGGTCTTCGGGCTACAAATGAGGCCGAATTACGCTCTGCCATCCAGCGTGGCTTTGCTACCGATGTGCCGACGATTGTTGAGGTGCCTGTTGGCGATATGCCGAGTGTGGATAAGTATCGTAAACTACCTAAGGTGCGATAGGTTTTAGTTCTTGTAGTCGAGATTTCCAATCTCGATTCCTGGCTCCAATACGCTGCGTTGGAGCCACGTCCCTACGGATGTGTGACAACGCAGCGCATTGTCACGAGCGGAAAAAATTTGATGATTGTCAACCCTGAACACCAACCCATTTGGTCACAAGCCCAAGCCTTTCTCCAAACACGCAGCAACGATGTTCACACTTTCTACTGCTACAAATTTGCTCAACAGTTGCTTCATTTGGAGCCAGAGGCAGCGGCCAAGGTGGTCTTACCCGCAATTTTGCTGCACGATACAGGCTGGAGTACGGTGCCGGATGACAAAGTGCTTTATGCGTTTGGGCCACATATGCGCTACCCAGAGCTACGACGGCAGCACGAGGTTGAGGGTGTACGCATTGCCCGTGAAATTTTGGGTGATTGTGGGTATGAAGTCGGTTTGATTGAGCAGGTGACCGACATCATTGATGGGCACGATACGCGTAAGGAGGCCCATTCGCTCAATGATCGCGTGTTTCGAGACGCTGACAAAATGTGGGCCTTCACGCCATTTGGAATGGATACCGTGAGTGTTTGGTTTGATTATTCGACGGCAGAGTATTTGGAGATGCTGACCCGCTGGCAAGACACTCGATTTTACACGACAGCGGGCGCAAGTATGGCGCGAGGCTTGCTGGTGTCGTTACGGTTGATGATTAAAGGGGAAGCGTAATTCCAAGTTATCGTAATCTGTACTATTTGAGGAGATTAAATGATGAAGAATTGCTACTTGTACGGTAGGAAGTCTGTTAAGTTCTCTACTCAAAGCAAACTGAAAATTATTTTACCATTTATATTCAATGCGCTAGTATTGTGGCTTGTGCTACCTGCCTCGGCGAGCACGTGTACTGTTGGTATGTCTCATGGAACAATTCAAGATGCTGTTAATGATGTGTCTTGCGACTTGATTTTATTGCCTAACGGAACATATTTTGAGAAGTTTACCATAAATATTGATCGCAACTTTGTGCTTCAGGGAGATGACCCAGAAAATACTGTTATTGATGGGGGGGGATCTGGACCGATTGTAAGAAATAGTGCAGATATTGCTAATAAAATTACGTTTTTGAACATAAAAATTACAAATGCTGACAACGGCTCAACCATCGGCGGGGGAATTATTAATGATGGTACCCTAATTTTGAGTAATACCATCATGATAAGTAATACAGCCCCATCTGGAGCAGCGTTACTCAATAATGGTGTCTTAACTGTGACAAATAGTATCATCACTGAAAATATTGGTGATGATATCATTACCAATAATAACTATTTGTATATTGAAAATAGTCTTATTGAAAAGAATGATGGCGTTTCAATCGAGAATGAATGGCAGTATCGAGCTGTAATCACCAAATCTATTATTCGAAAAAACCAAGGTAATGTTACTAACTTTGGTCTAATGACAATCATTAATAGCAGTATATACAGCAATACTGGTAGCTTTGGGGGGGGTATCAGAAATCAAAGTTCGCTTGTTACTGTCCCGACCATTCTAACGATGACTCACTCACATGTTTATTCCAATGTTGCCTCAACGTTTGGGGGTGGCGTATACAATAGTGGTAACCCAACATTAATTATTACGAGTAGCAGTATCACGAATAACACTGCGCTTGATGGTGGTGGCGTATTTGAAAAGATTTCGTCATTCGCTCACCCAAGTAACGTGCAGATACATGATACTTTGATTGAGAATAACATCGCTACTAGAACGGCTGGTGGCTTGTCTAGTGATGGTGGGAGGGTTATGCTCGATCAAACAATCATTCGTGGCAATGTTGCTACTGAACTTGGTGGTGGACTTGTTGTCGGTGGGCTGGAACCTGTTTTTGAGGCGAAAAATAGTCTGATAAGTGGTAATAAGTCGGTTTGGGGGGGAGGGGCTTATATTACGGCTCGTAGCCAGATTACATTCAGTAACTCAACCGTAAGCGGCAATGTTGCAGAAAATGGTGCTGGGATATATCAACGAAATGGAACGATTGCTCTTAATAATATGACAATTGCTTATAACGAAGCCTTAACAGAAGCTGGTGGAATATTTGTCGGATCTGCAATACTTCTCTTTAAAAATACGATTGTTGCTCAAAATACTGCCCCAGTAGGACCTGATTGTCTTGGTGAGCTAACTTCAGAAGACTACAATTTGATTGGTGATGATACGGATTGTACCCTTCTAGGGACCATTACAAATACGATTACCAATCAAAACCCCTTATTGTCCGAACTACGTGTAAACCAAGGTCTAATATCTATCCCAACACATGGATTATTGATTGGGAGTCCTGCGTTAGATAGCGGAAGCCCTCTTACCCCTGGTAGTGGCAGTCATGCTTGTGAGGTAATCGATCAACGTGGCGAGAGTCGTCCTCAGGATGGGAATGATGATACTATCGCTGTTTGTGATATTGGTGCGTGTGAGTGCAAAGTTAGCATTACCTATCTCCCCTCGATTTTAAAGCCATCCTAGCATTGTATAGGAGAGGGAATTGCGTAAAAAATCAATTTCAAAACTAAAAGATAATATCATTATACCAACCGACTCTACACTTTACTCAACGTTTCAGGGTGTTACTACTAACAAAAGGGCTATCTTTTTTGCCGGATTACCTGGCGTAGGGAAGAGCCTGTTGCTACAACAACTGACGATGATGGCTGTAGATGTTGGGCGTGAGGTCTATCTGTTGCAGTGGGACGTAGCTCGACAGCCCTTCGAGACTGATGCTCACGTGCTTCAACATTACCCCGAAATCGATGGGGTGACCTCAGGTGTAGTGCGTAAAGCGGTCGGTTTGTGGGGCCGTGAGGCGGTCGCGCAGTGGCATATGACGCACCCTCATCCTAATTGCTTGCTTGTTGGTGAGGTGCCGCTGATTGGGAACCGTTGGATGGAATTGGCCCAGACAAACAGTGACTCATTGGAGCCACTACTCAGCTCAGAGGCCACGGAGGTTCTGATCCCGGTGCCTTCTCGTAAAATCCGGCGGATGATTGAAGGACGACGTGAGGCCAGCAGTGCAAATCCGCAGCATGAGCGAGAAAAGGCCGATGCTATTCCAGAGGTCTTGCGAGGGCTTTGGCTAGAGGTGTATCGTGTGGCTGTGGCTTTCGGGCTGGCAGATGCCGTGCCAAATCCTGAGCAATTGACCTATGACCCTGCGATTTATCAAGGTGTTTATGAAGCCTTACTCAAGCATCGGCAGCATCAAACACTGCATTTGGATATGATGTTGGATACCAAAAATTTATCTGCGTATGATTTAAACGTGCATCAGGGCGAGTTGATTCCAACCCCCGCTCATGTAAAAACCCACCTTACCACCGTGGAGCAGCAATATCCTGACCCGACTGTGCTCGATGAGGAAATTGCTCGGTGGTATGTGGTGTAGATAGTGATTAGTGAGTAGTGTCTAGTGATTAGTAAAAAATTTGTGATCCAGAAACTAGCCCACTCTACAAACCCTTAAGAACTCTATAAACACAACAAACTCTACTTAAGGAGGTATTGATGTCAGTGACAGAAATGGCAAAAGCTGAGGCAAACCGAGCCAAAGCCGAAAATTTGCGGGCTGCGATTGCCGAACGTGGGGTGAAACATCTGATCAACGGGGAACTCATGGATTCGCTCTCTGGTGAGACTTTTGAGAATACTACCCCGATTGATAATTCATCGATTTGCCAGGTGGCGAAGGGGGGTGAAGCCGATGTGGCCCGTGCTTCGGAGGCGGCGATGGATGCCTTTCCGGCGTGGCGTGATATGCCAGCCAAACAGCGAGCCAAAGTGCTGCACAATGTGGCTGATCTTATCGAAGAACATGCTGAGGAGTTGTCGTTGCTTGAGGTGCTTGACACCGGGCAGACTATTCGCTTTATGGCCAAAGCAGCGGTCCGTGGTGCGGCCAACTTCCGTTTCTTTGCCGATCGAGTCGAAGGGGCCAGAGATGGTTTGTCGCTACCTACTGAGCAACACCTCAACTACACCCTTCGCCAGCCGATTGGTCCCGTTGGGGTCATCACCCCCTGGAATACGCCGTTTATGCTCAGTACCTGGAAAATCGCGCCTGCGTTGGCAGCGGGATGCACAGTGGTGCATAAACCCGCCGAATTGAGTCCAGTGACTGCCATGCGCTTGGCCGAAATCATCCACGAGGCTGGGGTGCCCCCCGGAGTTTTGAACACAGTGAATGGCTTTGGAGAGTCGGCGGGTAAAGCCCTGACTGAGCATCCTTATATTAAAGCGATTGCCTTTGTCGGCGAATCGATTACGGGCAGTCATATTATGCGACAGGGTGCGAATACCCTCAAGCGAGTGCACTTTGAACTGGGTGGAAAAAATCCCGTCGTTGTGTTTGCCGATGCGGATTTAGATCGTGCTTTAGATGCCGTGGTCTTTATGATTTACAGCCTGAATGGGGAGCGTTGTACTTCAAGCAGTCGGGTGTTGGTTGAGCGTCCGATTTATGATGAGTTTGTGGCCAAGCTGGCTGAGCGGGCCAAGAATGTGAAGGTGGGTGATCCCTTTGATCCCGCTACTGAAATCGGCCCATTAATCCACACCGGTCACTTGGAAAAGGTGATGAGCTATGTGGAAACAGGTAAAGCCGATGGTGCAACTCTGGCGGCGGGTGGCGACCGTCTAACCGAGAATGGCCTGAGCAACGGTAATTTTGTCTCAGCCACGCTCTTCACCGACGCTACCACCGATATGCGTATCGCCCAAGAAGAGGTCTTTGGCCCCTTCCTGACGGCCATCCCCTTTGATACTGAAGAGGAAGCGTTGTCCGTGGCCAATGATGTGCAATACGGCCTAACTGGCTATATTTGGACCAAAGATGTCACTCGCGCCCATCGCTTCGCTCACGGTCTTGAGGCTGGTATGATCTGGGTCAACTCCCAAAATGTCCGTCACCTGCCCACGCCATTTGGCGGCATGAAGAGCAGTGGCATTGGCCGTGATGGTGGCGATTACAGCTTTGATTTTTATATGGAAACCAAAAATATTGCGATTGCCCTTGGCGATCACCCGATTATGAAATTAGGAAAATCATAGTGGTTAGTGGGTAGTGATGAGTGATTAGATAACCGACTAATCACCAACCACTAAACACTAATCACTGTCGACTGAAAGGAGACATTTATGCCAATTCCAAAACCAACCTTTACCCCCCCATTTAATATCGTGCGGGTGAGCCACGTGGAGTGGGGGATGACCGATATGGGATATGCTCGCGATTTCTATATGAATATGTTGGGCTACCATTGTGAGGAGGATCTCGGCGATACATTATATCTGCGTGGGATGGAGGAGTTCAACCATCATTCATTGGTGCTGGTCAAGTCTGATGATCCATCAGTGCGACGAATCGGTTTCAAAGTTGCTAGTGAAGAGGATTTGGACAAAGCTGAAGCCTATTTTTCGGGCAAAGGCTTGCCCACAGCTTGGGTGGAGAAACACGCCCAAGGGCGTACGTTGCACGTAACCGATCCGTTTGGCGTGCCACTTGAACTGTATCATAAGATGGACCACGTTGAAGATTTGTTGCAGCAATACCATCGCTACAGCGGTGCCCGTATTCAGCGCATCGATCACGTCAATCTCTTTGCTCGCGATGTAGATGAATACAGTAGCTTTTATGTGAGCGAGTTGGGCTTTCGTCTAACCGAAATTACTGTCGCTGACATTACTGATGAAAATTCAAATATGTGGGCGGCGTGGATGCATCGCCGAGGTGGGGTACACGACATCGCCTTTACCAACGGCACTGGCCCTCGCCTGCATCATCTTGGGGTGTATATCTCAACCTCAACTGAAATCATCGACTTCTGTGATAGACTGGCCAGTTCAGACTATATTGAAGCCTTTGAGCGAGGGCCTGGTCGCCACGGTATCTCTAACGCCTTTTTCTTGTACATTTTGGATCGTGATGGACATCGTGTTGAGTTGTTCTCCAGCGACTATATGACAGTTGATCCGGACCACCCCGCTCGTATTTGGGATTTGAAAGACCCCAAACGTCAAACCTTGTGGGGGCATCCAGCGCCACGTAGCTGGTTTGAGCACGGGGCACCTTTTGAAAAGGTAGAGCCGCTCCCCACCACGCTGGAAGCAGCCCCAATTATTGCCCCGGATTAAGCAAAAATTGTCCTATAGATTTATCCTAATATTTCACACCCGCTCATAATATTTGAGTGGGTGTGTTTATTAGAACTACATAAAAGTCAAGATTTAACGAAATATCTCTACCTTACACATTCTACGAAAATGCGAAGGGGCCTAATTTATTTCTCAGACCATCTTCTCATTTGAGACAAAATCCTTAATCTCACTAGAGGACATTGCCTGTGAGGTGAAAACGTCGAAGGATTCGTAGTTTTGCAGGGCTTGAGCGATTTGTTTCATCGTAGCGAGGGTAGCTTGCATCATCCCTGGTCCTAAACTGACGCGACTCATGCCAGCCGCTTCGAGTTCGTGCATCGTGGCATTGGTTCGTCCGGCGTAAACGTTGATTGGGGCTTGGGTGGCGGAATAGATCTCTTTGAGCGCATCTAGGTCACCTAAAACGATGGGGTAAAGGCAGTTGGCCCCAGCGGCCAAGTAGGCGTTGAGGCGATCGATGGCCTCGGCTAGATTGGCTTCCGGTGAGCCGCCTGAATTGCGGATAAAAACGTCAGTCCGAGCATTAATGACCAATGGAATACCCTCCTCGTCGGCCATTGCCCGGACTGCTTTGATCCGTTCACACTGAAAGTCGGTCGAATATAATTCCTTCGCTGCTATATTGCTGTCTTCAAGATTGATGCCGACGGCTCCGGCTTTCAGCACCTCGCGCATATTTTTGGCCACATCTTCTGGACTCTCTGCAAACCCACTCTCAATATCAGCCGTGACGGGCACATCCACCATTGAAGCCACACGTCGAATAGCCTCAACCATTGCCGCAAAGGTGATTTGCTGTCCATCATCGTAACCTAGTGAGTAGGCGACGGAGGCACTGGCGGTGGCGACGGCAGGGTAGCCAAGCGACTCAAGGAGTCGTGCCCCTGCTGCATCCCACACATTGGGCAAAACCAACAATTTTGGCTCGTGATGTAAGGCTAGAAACCGCTCTGCTTTTTGAATTTGGGCTGACTTGTTCATAGACAACTCCTTTTGTAACGTGGCTGTAAAGATTTAACACAAAGAACTCAAAGGATTCACAAGGATCACAGAGAAAGTTTGGAGAACTTTGAGCTGACTTTATGCCCTCTGTGTTTTATCTTTTTATCTTCTGAGGATAGCCTAAACCAATATCTAACTTGAAACAAGAGCCATTTTTGTATGATGACCCAGACCAATTACGGTTGGAGTAAGTAGGCGACAACCAAGCCCAAATAGTTGCCGACGGCAAAGCCAACAAGGCCGGTGGTGAGGCCGGAAAGAATCACGCGGCGATTGTTCAAGGCATTGGCTACCATTCCAATGAAGGCGGGACCGAAGACCCCAGCCGCAGAGGTGATGATGACAGTGTCGGTATCGATTTTGAAAAAGTAGGCCAGAATGTAATGCAACACAATTGCTCCGGTTTGCACAATGAGGCAGTAGTAAAGCAGTGTTAAGTCGGCTCCAAGAAAGGCATCGATGCGGATTAGGGTGCCGATGGAGACACAGAACATCAAAATGAAGTAGTCGCCGAGCGCGTAACTGCCTTGTAGGCCGCGAATGGCAGGGATGAAGGAGCCACCAATGCCCAAAGAGGTGACCGAAAGTAGAATGATAATGACGTTCATTCCCCCAGTGAATAAGAGGGAAATGCCCAGACTGATCGCGACGATGATGATACTGGCAACGAAGCCAAGCCCCATATCTCGAAACGGGAGGGCAGAAATGTTTAACTCTAAATTTGGTTCACCTAAGGCCAAATCATTATCGCTGGCTTTGAAGGCTGGCAGAAAGAGGAGGAGGAGATGTTGGGCGGCTCCGCTGATCATAAAGATCATGTAGACACCAACGGCTAGAATCTGGGCCGCTTGGACAAGAAGATAGGTCTCATTATTGACTTGCAAAGCCGCCCCGATACTGGCCATATTTGGGGTGCCACCGGTGTAAATGCCAACAAGCATCCCCGCAATCTTCCACGATTCCTCGATTTGATCAGCAAAGAAAGGGGCCGTGGCTATGGTGATGGTCATGATGCTGACGATAGCGAGGCCAAAGGAGAGGGCCGCCGGGCGAGCGTGGGTCAGCCAACTGGAGAAGTTGGTGGCAAATAGGAGGAGTGGGATGGCCAAGGGAATCGTTGCCTGAGCAATTTGGGTGGATACATCTTGATTGACGGAGAGAAAGGGTTGATGGGCGACAATCATGCCACCGATGTAGGCCAAAAAAACGGGGCTAATTAGCCCCAAAATTCGATTTCGTCTCGCTAACTCCAGTGCCACTAAGGGCCAGAGCAGGATGAATGCCACTTGTAGAAGTGTAAAAGTCATCTCGGATTGTACGTCCAATGTGGATTTTGCGCGGTTGAAAATTCAACACGAGAGGGATAATAATCAAGTTGGGGGAAGATACAAAATGAGGTTGATTTTTTGGGCAATTGTATCGTGAATATGCAACTAGACTAAACGAATTATATCATTCTCTGCAAATACAGGATCGACTTGCAAGTTTAAGGCTGGTTCTGCATACAGCTCTGGTGGAACACTGATGTCGGCAAGATACAGTTCGCCGACGTGGGCCTCAACACCGGGTGCTCGTAGACCAGCTTTAGGGAGGGCGAGGGTCATTGTCGCCGTGGCTTTGATGGCGGGTTCAAATACGGTGCCGCTGGTCGTATCAATGCCAGAGGGGGCATCTAGGGCCAGGATTGGTGCCGTTTGATTGTTAGCCCACTGAATAAGGGTGCGGGCTGTGCCACGTGGTGTGCCCTTGAGACTGTAGCCGATGAGGCCATCGATAATCAGATCGGGCTTTGATTGAGGCAAGGTGCCAATGTCAGCGACAGAAACTTTCATCCGCCGCAGAATATCGAGCTGATGGGCTGGAATGGCCGTGAATGCTTCATCGGGCTTGGTGATGAACACCTGGACGTTTGCGCCGTAATTGTGGAGTCGACGGGCGCAAACCAAGGCTCCCCCGCCATTACCCCCTGTACCAGCAAGGACAACCACATTTTTCCCAGAAGGATTGCCCTCAAAAAATCGGTCTCGTGCTAAGTGGGCCAAGTTTCGGCCTGCGTTTTCCATCATTTGCATCAGTTCGATTTTGTAATCCTCAATCATCGCCCGATCCACCTCAATCATTTGATCTGTCGTGAGATAGGGAACATCTCCGTTGTATGTGGGAATAGTCATTAGAAACCTCTTGTATATCTTTGATTTAAAGGTAACATATTTTTGAAATTATATCTGTGGGATTTGACTGGGGCATTGACCGTTGCGATAGTTGCGCTTAACGCTTTTCTATTTGTCTAAGGTTTCGTGAATCTTTCGGATTAATACCTCAGGAGCGAATGGTTTGCGGAGGAAGGGGGCATCTGCTTCTTCAAGCTCACTAACATCAAGTTGATCGCGGGTGTGACCCGACATGTAAATGACTTTGAGTTGGGGGAAAATGGGCAGAAGGTGCTCAGCTAACTCCCGGCCACTCATTGTAGGCATCACCACATCCGTAAGCAGCAAGTCGATTGGACTGTGGTGATTATGTGAGAGGTGTAGCGCTTCATTCGGATCAGGGGTACTCAGTATATGATATCCATTCTTGGTTAACACGCGATCAACTAGCCGCCTTAAGGCATCATCATCTTCTACAAGTAGGACTGTGCCCGACCCTGTTTGATAGGCGACATTCTCATTTTTCATAATGACGGCTGGGCTTTTCTCGGCTACGGCCGGGAAGTATATTTTGAAGCAAGATCCCTGCCCTGGTTCACTTTCAACCTCAATGTGCCCACTGCTTTGGGTGACGATGCCGTGGACGGTTGCTAAGCCTAGACCGGTTCCTTCGCCTGTTTCTTTGGTTGTGAAGAATGGATCAAAAATTCGCGACTGCGTTTTTTCATCCATCCCACTACCATTATCTCGTACAACCATTGAGGCGTAGATCCCAGCCTTTTGATTATCTAAAGCTTCTTTGAAATAAACATTTTGGGTTTCAATGGTTAGCGAACCCCCTTTTGGCATTGCATCCCGAGCGTTAATGACAAGATTCATGATGACCTGCTCAACTTGACCCGGATCAACTTTGACCCAAGACAGATTATCATCAAGATCAACGGTGAATTGGATGTTTTCCCCAATGAGACGCCGTAGTAATTTCTCAGAATTCTCAATAATCTCATTGAGGTTGAGGACGTGGGCTTGAAGCACTTGTTGACGACTGAAAGCCAAAAGTTGCCGAATCAGAGAAGAGCCGCGATTGACTGACTTTAGAATTTGTTCTAAATCATCACGAAGCGGATGGGTATCGCCAATCTCATTTAACATCAGGTGACAATTGCCTAGAATGACCGTTAAAATGTTGTTGAAATCGTGGGCGACTCCCCCAGCTAGACGGCCGACCGCCTCCATCTTTTGGGCCTGCCGCAGTTGTGCCTCATTTTCTTTCAATGCGGCTAAGGCTCGTTCATTCTCTTGAACCAAGCGGATTTTTTCAAAACAACGATCCAAGGTTGCCAGTAGCTCTTGAGGGTACAATGGTTTGCTTAAGAAATCATACACCCCCATCTTTAGCGCCTGAATCGTTAGATCAAGATCAGCATATGCGGTCATAATGACATAGAGGACTGATTGATTACTGGGGAGTTTGGTTAATAAATCAAGACCATTTTCTTGCCCAAGCTTTATGTCAATCAGAATGACATGTGGCTCAAACTCAAGGGTAATTTGAGTGGCTTGTTGGATGGTATGTGCAACGCCGATTTGATAGCAAGCTGACTCTAGGATGTCTTGAAGCGAGGCACAGAAGTCAACATCATCATCTACAATTAAAATTCGCCAATTTGGTGACATTGGCAGAAACTCCTTTTGACAGATTGAGGTAAGCTACTAATTTGTCGGTGGGGTGAGCTGTTTTATGGCTTGGAGTAACTCTGCTAGATCAAAAGGTTTGATTAAACAGCCCGCGACAGATAAGGAATTGAGCTGTTCAATACTGTTTGCCTCTTCGATGGCGTATCCAGTGACAATGATGGTTGGTACAATTTTATCCCGAGCCTTTAAATCCAGATAGACTTCCAGACCACTTAAAATGGGTAATCGTAAATCAAGAATTAGCACATTTACTTTGTTCGCAAGGACTTGATTGACAACGTCTGGTCCATTGTGTGCCAAAAGAACCGCGTATCCTTCATTCGATAACAACTCTCGTAGCAGGCTGGCAAATTCAGGATCATCATCAGCCACAACAATAATTCCCTCAGATGGAATTTCTTCTAAAAGCGAAAGGATATAAGGAATGTCAATGGGTTTGTGCAGAATGGCGAGTGCGCCGTTATTCATTGCTTGGTCAAGTAATTGTTCGACACTGTAACCAGTCATCATAACGACATTGGCCTGAGGATGGAGCTTACGGATTTCGAGAAAACTTTCTACCCCGTTCATCCCCGGCAGCCTAACATCCATAAAGGTGAGATCAAAAAATTTCTCCTGAAATTTTTTGACTGCGCTTTCTCCGTCAAAAGCAATATCCACCGAATGCCCTTTTGCCTCCAAAATATCGGCCAAACTTTCTGCCAAATCCTGATTATCATCTACAATGAAGATATTCAATGGTGCCATACTATTCCTCATTCGCTAACGTTAGCCATAGCGTGACTTCTGTACCTTGGCCTGGCTCACTGGTGATTTTAATGTCGCCCTGATGCTGCTCAACAATTTCTTTGACCACTGTCAGACCTAACCCAACCCCAAACCCTTTTGTGCTAAAAAGGGGTTCGAAAATTTGTGGCAATACTTCGGTAGGGATACCACTCCCCGTATCGATAACTCGAATTTTTGCTTGCCCCTGCTCAATAGTTGATTGGATGGTCAGGGTCAGCTGCCTGATGTTTTCATTCAACGATAACATCGCCTGAATGGCATTGTCCATCAAATTGATCATAACCCGTTGAAATCGATCTGGGTCCAAGGCAACCTTTGCCTGAGATTGTAAATCAAGATTAAGGCTGATTTCGGGGGGAATTGGATGATTCTGGCTAAGGTCAATAAGCCAGGCGTCAAGATCAGTATAGGCTAACTTGATGCGTGGCATTCGAGTGTAATCCAGTAACTCACCAATAATGTTGTCACAGCGGGTGATGTTACGATCGAGGCGATCCAAAGCCCGTTCAACACCTAGCCCTTTGTCACGTACCTTCGAGTCAATCGAATAGAGTGAGGTTCGTAGTGTGGCCAGCGGATTTCGCAACTCGTGGCTGACTGTCGCGGTTAACTGACCTAGCGTGGCTAAACGCTCTTGCTGGATAAGCTCTTGCTGGGCGGCTTCAAGCTGGGCGGTTCGTTCCGCCACTCGCCTTTCTAATTCTTGAGCTTGGGTTTGTACTTGCTCATATAATCTTGCCTGTTGCATGGCGATGGCTAAAGGAGCCGCAACAAGACAGGTGCTTTCAATATGATCAGAGGTAAAGACATTCGGCTGGGTGGACCCTACACTGATCATACCAATTAATTGGTCTTGAACCATAAGTGGCGTACTGATATAAGCGAGAAGGCCGACTTTTTGTAGAGTCTGGATTATTGGAGATGGTTGCGATAACGATGTGAAATCATTGACGACATGAGACTGACCCATCTTTAAAGTATTAGTAATACCAAATCGGTCAATGGGGATGTGTTGACCGACCCCCAAATTGGTTTGGATTTTCTCATGAACTGCCAACACCTCACCCTCTTGGGTGTCATCATTAAAAATTACAACGCTTACCCGATCACAAGGCATCAATTTGCAAATATGTTGAACCACAGCCTGCGCGATTTCCTTGGGAGATTGTGCTGTCAGAATAGCATTATCAATGTCACGTAAAATCTCCAAACGCTCAGAGTATTGTCGTAACACACCCTCAGCTTGTTTTTGTTCCGTAATGTCTTCAATAAGCCCTAGCCCATACAATGGATTTTTTTCGTGGTCACGAATAAACGTTGCTGTCAATCGTCCCCAAATACAGCGACCACTTTTATGGATAAATCGTTTTTCAATTTGATAATGGGAAATTTTATTCTCAATGAGTTGTTGGGCCAATCCAAAATCAAGATCGCGATCCTCTGGATGGGTAATACTGGTAAAAGTTAATTGATAAAGTTCTGCCTTTTCATATCCAATGATATCACACATTCTTTGATTGACTTTGATATATTTTAGATCAAGGTCGATTAATGTAACTGCCAGGGGGCCTTGCTCGAAAATCAATCGATAACGCATTTCGCTTTCACGTAATGCCATTTCAATGCGCTTACGTTCGGCAATATGCGTTTCAAGTAAGGAATTTGTCTCAGATAATTTTGTTGTACGATGCTGGACCTGTTTCTCGAGTTCTTCTTGCATTTGTTGTAATAATAATTCAGCCCGTTTACGCTCCTCAAGTTCCTGTTCCAGGGTGGCTGTCTTTAATCTTTCGATTTCAACTTCCTGGGCCTTTGCTTCGGTACGATATCGTACTTCCAGGTTTTTGAGACGCAGATCTGCATTTTCGTTAAAGACTTGCTCTTTTGTATCGTGGAATTTCTTGTGAAAGATTAACGCCTGCTCAAACTGACCTTTAGCTTCATATAGACTAGCAAGAGTCTGATAGCACTGAAACAACTCTTGTTTGGTGTTGAAGGCTTCAGCCAAATTAACGGCTTGATTCAGATAGTTGAGGGCCAGATCATAGTTGGCTTGATGGAAATACGTCTTGCCTAAATTGCGGCTGATTATCATTTCTGTAAATGGAAGCCCCATTTTTCGGGCAATGTCTAAACCAATATAAAAATGTTCGATCGCTTGTTCATACTTCCCCCAGACTAAATAGGTCTCGCCTAAACTATCCTGAGTTAAGGCCTCGTGATATTCATCTTCAATCTGTCTACAGAGGGTGACTCCCTGCATCCCATAACTGATGGCAAGATCATAATTCCCTAATTGGCAATGCACGCCACAGCAATTATTTAAGATTGCGGCTTCACCTGTTAAATCGCTAATATCTTGATAAAGGGGGAGGCTTTTTTCATAATGGGCCAAGGCCTGCTGATAACTGCCCGAATACCAATAGACTAATCCTAAACACAATAACTGTTTAGCCTTTAAGGATGTGTCATCAGCCATCTCAGCAAGTTTTAATCCCTCAAGATGATTGTGAAGTGCTTCGGAGTAATCCCCGAGCCTCAAATTAATCAGGCCAAAAATATTATAAGCCTTGCATTGACCTTGGTTATCATTGAGTTGTTGATAGAGGTTGAGGGCTTCAACGGTGTGGTCTAAAGCGGTGTTATAGTCGGCTAGTTCGTGATAAAGGCGACCGAGATTAACCTGACTATCCGCTAACCCCTTTTGATAGGGGGATGGTTCGAATTGATCGCTTTTGGATAACTGATAAGCCTCTTTGGCGAGATTGATGCCACGTTGAATATCGCTGGTACGTAATCTTTCGGCTAATTGATTAAGGAGTTCAATTCGTTCTTTTGGGTTAGTTGTGACGATTAAATCGTTTTCGAGTTGATCTATGTTGTCGGGCATCCTTGCCAAACCTTTGGGGTATCTAAAAGAATTTTGTATTTATGATTGTGCCTGATTGCCGCAAAAACTACAAGCCTATTTAGACGGGGTATCTTTGGATATGATCAATTGAATACCCAGAATGACCAAACTCGTTCCGGCACCAATGAGTAAATAGATGATTTCACCATTTATCTTGAAAAATAGCCCCACAATGGAGCCAACACCCCAAGCGATGAGGGCGAAACGGGTTGGAACCACTCGTTTTATAAGTGCAACAGCAATGATAATGGCACTGGCAGGTGGGGCGACCGCCCCAATCCAGTCTAAAAACGGCAAAAGCTGCCGATCAAAACGGGTAACCCCTAAGAGAACACCGACACTGATACAAAGGGCTGTCCCTTGTTGATGGGAGATACGAAGAACTTGTTTCCAAGCCAACCCCCCAGAGTACATTGACCCTAAGGTGGGTGAGATGAGCGAAAGGATGAGAAAAAGATGCCCAAGCCAAGCGAGTGAGGTGTCTGCAAAAATTTCCGCTAAATTCCAATCACCCGTGGTTCGGAAAAGCAACATGCCAATGAAAAGCGATACAATCAGAGTGATAAAGAGAAGAAAACCATCAATGAGGATATCCCGATTACTTTGGACGTCCCAGGCAAAGTCGGGTACCCGTAAATTGAACAATCCTCCATAGGCCACCACGCTACCAATCACCCAAAAGGCTGCACTCAAACTGAATGGGGCAGTGGTCGGCGTGATTTCGGTCTCCCAACGGGTCACTACAATTAAGGCCACAACAGCCAAAGCGAGCGACGAAGTAGTTGTAATCCATATCATTGCGTTCCAACGATTGATGTGGAGTTGGCTCAACCCCAGCACTGTCAGCCCCATAATTAAGACCCCAACCCATAGATACCAATTTAACAAATTAGCGAGACTGACTCCAGTTAAGCCAAACTGAAAACCACCCCAACCCATCATTCCGACGCCCATGATTAAATTGATGAGTAAGGCCCCCAAGCCTAAGCCAAAGGTTGTCCCAGACAGTTGGGCCAAGGGCTGGCGTTGTCTACGACCAATGGTGGCTACAGTTATGACCAGGATAGTTAAGACCAAAGCCCCTAAGGGCATCAGCCATAATAAGTATTGCAGCGGTAAACGAGCGGCTAATCCGCCGCCCAGAGTAATACTGGCTGGGTTGAGGCCAATGCCAATCCAAATGCCTGCTCTTTGTTGCCAGCGAACAGTATATTGTACTTCTGTTGTGATAGCTATCTCCTCTGAGGCTATAGAGTTTTAGAGTTAGTAACCCTATGAGTTCTATGAATCCAACCGAGCCACTTTAGAGGGAAGTTAATGTTCTGTCAAAAAGGATCAATCTTGGAAGATACTGTATCAGGACTTAGGCAAAGCGTTGATTGAGCCTGTCGACATCAATGTTTGTGGGGTAAAGTATCTGGTTTCGACAAGCTCAACCAACATTTTTACACATTCTGCGTAAGTCTTATGTGTCTTAGACGGTATGAATAATATTGTAACTTGCCAGTTACTAAAACTTAAAAGTTGAGGTATAATGTCAATAAACACCCAAACAAATGTTCGGTTGAAGGATGTGCTTGTGGATAGCCAGCTCAAAAAGAAGCCAATTTACATTCAATCAAATGGGCGGACAGTTGCTTATATTGGGCGATTTTCGCCGTGGTGGATTGTACGCTGGCTTCGTAAAAAAATTTGGGGCGAGGAATGGCCTAAATAAAAAAGTCCGGCTCATTTTGAGCCGGACTTTTGACGTTATCGTCGTTTCTTCTGTTTTTTACGCCGTTTTTTCTTCCCAAACTTGTCATCACTGGCCATCATCACCATCATCGGCATAAACGTGGCAATCGGACGAACCAGATCAGTTTGGGCGGCCATTACCTCGGCTGGATCTTTGTAGGCTTGTGGGGCTTCATCCACCCCCGCATCGGGATTAAGCAACTCAACCCCCCGTTCGTTTAAGTATGCATCCCGTTGATGGCGTGTAATCATCTGTTTACTAGCGGTTCGTGAGCGCGGTCGGCCAGCCCCGTGGCTGGAGGAATTGAGCGACTGTTCATTCCCTAAACCAATCACAATATACCCTTTGTCTGCCATCGTGCCTGGGATGACGCCCAAAACATCTTTCCCAGCCGGGGTAGCCCCCTTGCGGTGTACAACCAGCTTTTGCCCGTTGTGCTCTTCTTCCCAAGCAAAGTTGTGATGATTTTCTACGTAGCTGACAGCTTCCAGGCCTGCTGCATCCAGGACCGTCTCGTGAATGGTTTCGTGACAAGCCGAGGCAAAATCGCCAGCAACCTGCATCGACAACCAATACTCTTGCCCGGCCTCGCTATCTAAATCAAGCCAAGCCAGCTCCTGATATTTTTTCGGGAGATGTGCCCGTTGATCTTTCGCAATGCGAGTATAACTTTGAGCAATGTTGGCCCCGATACCCCGCGAGCCGGAGTGTGTGATAAAACACAAACGAATGTCACCCGCTTTGATGTCGAGTTCGGGCATATCTTCGGTGACGGTTAGACTAGCCCACTCCGCAAAGTGATTTGAGGTGCCCGAGGTGCCCAGTTGAGCCACTGCTTTGGCGTGTAGCTTGCGTAATAAAGGTGTTTCATGCCAACGCGGGTCATCGAGCAGTGGGTGATATCGTTGATCATATTGTTGCCACTCGCCTGCTCGACCAATCCCAAATCGGGTGTTGAAAGTCAGGGCTTTACGAAATCGATCTCGTTGTGCGTTAAGCAAATCCGGAGACTCATTGAAAATGCTCAATCGTAAGCGACAGGCAATATCCATGCCTACGCCATATGGGATCACACTATTTTTTGTCGCTAATACACCCCCAATCGGTAAGCCATAACCGGGGTGACCATCGGGCATCAATGCTGCAGCTTCGGCAATGGGTAGATGAACCGCGTTGTTGAGCTGGTTCAATGTCCCTTGTTCAAAGCCTTCCCCCCAAATTTTATAGGGAACGGCCTCAGCCCGAATGGGCGGCATTTTGTCGGTTGGTGCTTCCGAACGTATGAGATATCCAGCAACAGCTCCCAAAATGGGATCATTTTGAAAATTAGTGGGTGCCTTTAAGGTGTTTTCCAGCGAGGTTAGGACCTCATCACGAGGGTGATTATCTCTCAATAATGCTTCAGCGGCCTCAAGGGCTAACATCATTGGTGGACCAGGTTGCCAACCAATTTCTAGTAAATCTCGTCCTGTAATTGTAGTTACTTCACTCATAGTCACCTCTGGTATCTCGGTTTATCTGTTGGGCTATTATTTCAAGTCGACTAAATTTTATCTGGCAAAATGTATTGTGTAACGATTAAGTTAATTTGACCTTAGTAGACTTGTCGAACCTACATTTTTTAAGCTCATCGTATCTTGGATGCCGGCTAATTTCGACTCCTTCACCCAACCTCTTCGAATGGCCAGTCCGAATTTTCGTTTGCTACGTAGCGATATTGAACTGGATAGGCTTGCTGTATCATGACAATGTAACTCTCTTCAACTAAATCAGCCTCCGTCAAAGTTAGTTCAGGTAGCAGCGCCATAATTTCATCTCTGGCGGCTGGTATGTCCTCCTCTTGCTCACATAAGATTTCAATTTCTGTGAAATAGCCCAAATGTTTGACGTTGTTCAGCTCGATATGGGTCCGACCGACTTGATAGACTCGCGATTGTTTGTGTTTGACGACAAATGGCTCAAATCCGATAAAATGAGTAAACCGAAAAAAAGCTCTGAGATCATCAACTGAGAACTCCACCTCATCACTAACGATAAAGCCATCAACAACCTGTTTTTGCTTAAAGGTTACGATTGCCGTTTCATTCTCTCGACGTAGTCGGTAGCGTGTATCAGGCGCTGGATTGGTTTCACCAACAGGCCGAAAGTAAATATCTTCTTTTATACTTTCCTTTAAATAGATTCCTAATTTGGCCGCACGCGCTTCAAGATGATTAGGATCGCGAACACGCGCTTTAATTTCAACTTCGTAGGTCATCAATTCCCTCTGTTGTTGTCTTATGTCACATAAAAGTATAGAAAAATCAATTGACTTGTCAATGCGGACAAGGCCGTGGGGGGTAGATAGAAATAGTTGGGTGGGTTAAGAACAGCGATAAAGGTGAGGCCATGACAAATGACGAATGGCAAAGTTAGTGGTAGAATAGCCCGGTTTTGTTGGGAGACAGGTCAGGTGATAGAGGCACATCAGAGCGTAAGAAACAAGCTGAACGGTCAAAATCAATCGTTTTGGGTTAATATCACAGTAGGGGCAGCGATTGTATTCATGTTGATTTTGTCACTAAATGCGTTGGTGGTCCAGCGATTTCATCATGACGAGGCGCTGTATGCAACGTGGGCACGCTTTATTGCGACGGGTGAGAATGTTTGGTTGACAGAAGTGCCGATTGATAAGCCACCTCTGTTTCTCTACGTGGTGGCTGGCTCAATGATTTTGCTGGGGGTCACTGAAAGTGCGGCTCGGGTTCCCTCATTGCTGGCCTCGGTGTTAATTGTGATTTTGACCTATAATCTGGGCAAAAAAATGTATGGGATGGTTGTGGGGCTAACCGCAGCCTGTTTAATCGCTTTGTCACCCTTTACCATCCTTTTTGCCCCCACAGCCCTGACCGATCCCTTGTTGGTTGCATTCATTTTGGCTGGTTGTGTGGCGGCGATTGGTGGACGGCCAATGTTGACGGGTTTGGCTCTGGGACTTGCGATTGCTACCAAGCAACAAGGGGTATTTTTCGCCCCGCTTTTGTTTGCTCTGCTTCAATTTAGTCCAAAGTTTGAGGCCAGATCGGTATCAGATCGTCTAACCCCTACGGTTTATTTGGGTTTGATGGCTGGTCTGGTGGTTGCCCTTACATTTGCCTGGGATGGGGCGCGACAACAATCACCGGGGTATTGGCAAATGAGTCTGGTTAATTATGGTGGACTTTCAGCCGCTCAAGGTGATTTGTTTGTACGAGGAACAGAATTCATTGAACTGTTGAAGTATGGCTTAGCATCCTCAGTCTTAAACTGGATTTTTTTAGTCGGAATCCCACTCTTACTATTTTTTCAAAGGTGGGTTAGACCGAATGAAGTCTTTCGCTGGCACCATTTACGATTTGATTGGATTTTGACATTGTTCATCATTCTGTTTGTCGGAGGACATATAATTTTTTCATTTCAAGTATGGGACCGCTACTTATTAGGCTTGATTCCGCTGATTGCCTTGCTTTTCGCCAGAATTCTATGGTTGCCTTGGGCGCGATTGCAGCGTTTGTGGTCTAACAAAGTTGTGCTCACTGTGGCCTCCCTGTCAATCGCCATTTTGTTACTGTTCACCCTGCCAAATTCAATTCAAGACACAGTCAATGGTCGCTATCCGCTGGGGAGTAATAGTGCAGCCCTCAATGGCCTCGATCAAACGGTCGCGTATTTGCAAGGGCAGGCTGGGGCGAATAACACACTCTATCATCGATGGCTAGGCACCCATTGGCGTTTTTATTTGGCCGACTATCCCTATGATTTACAGCATTGGACATCCGCCCAAATGCTGGCGAACAAAGCGCAATCAGGTCACTTTATTGCCTTTCCTGCGTGGCGCTCGGAAACAGAAGCTCGGCTGGCGTTGGCTGAGGTAGGACTGCATTTGGTCCCTGTTAATCGGGCCTACCATCCAACTGGGCAGCCAACGATTACCTTGTACCGAATTGAAGGGGAGGACAAACCCTAATTATGTCACGACTTCAATTACACCTACTGGCCCTTATTACCCTCGTCTTTCTAACCCTGCTGTTCTTTTGGAAAATCCTGCTGACTAACCTAATTCTAGTTGGGGTCGATACGTTTTTATATTTTTATCCTTACAAAGCCTATGCGGCTGAGGCCTTGCGTCAGGGGCGGCTCCCCTTATGGAATCCCCATTTGTTTATGGGCGCCCCTCTTCTCGCCAATAGCCAAGTCGGCGTCCTTTATCCTCTAAATTGGCCTTTGATTTGGCTGAGTGCGCCGAAGCAGGTGGCTTGGTCAATCGGACTGCATATTGCCTTGGCTGGATTTTTGATGTTTCTTTTGGCCCAAAACACCCTGAAGCTCAAATGGGGCGGGTCAATGATTGCAGCGATTCTCTTTGCAATGGGCGGTTATTTGGGGGCGCAGGTTGAGCACGTCAACCAATTGAATGCAGCAGCGTGGCTGCCGTTGTTGGTAATGTTATATGATTTCGGGGTACAGCGACGCTATCAACGACGTTGGTTCTGGTTTCTATGGCTGGCGGTGATCGTAGCTTTGAGTCTGCTCGCTGGTCATGCCCAAACGACCTTTATCTCTTTGTTTGGCTTGGGGCTTTATGCGCTCTGGTTTGTGGTAAGTGAGTGGTTTTACAAACAGCAGTTTAACTGGGAGTTTAGTAGTAACTTACTTCAGAATTTTCGACAGAGTCTAGACCTGCTAAAATTCTATATTTCCCTAAAGTTTTTTCGATTTTTTCTACAACACCTTGGTCCACTAGTTGTGATTTCTGGTTTGGCCATTGCCTTGGCTGCGATGCAAATCTTGCCAACGGCTGAGTTATCCGAACGGTCCATTCGAAGTGGCGGTTTAACGTTTCAAGAGGTTGTTTCATTTAGTTTGCCACCCACAACCCTCCACTATACCCTTCTTCCGCCCTACAACGTTGATCTAACGACCGTTTGGAGTGAAGCTTTTAGTGAATGGGTGGCCTATCTTGGCATTAGCGGTGGATTGCTAGTAATTTTGGGAGGACTAAGCTCGATTGGGCAGCCGACAGCTCGTCGATTTGTGTTTATTGCAGGGTGTGGTTTGATCCTGAGCTTTGGGCTGTACACGGGACCACTCTACCTCATTCTATATAAATTCGCTCCAGGCTTTGATTTATTTCGTGTACCAGCCCGTTGGCTGCTGTTATATGCGTTTGGGGCAGCTGCTCTAGGTGGTTTCGGTTTTGATGTCTTATTTCAGACGGAATTTGCTAAAAAGTTGGGGGGAATTTGGCAGTGGCTTAGAGAGCGCTGGAGTCGGTCTTTTCTCTTTATCGGTGCCCCTTTACTCGCTTTTGTCCTATTACTAGCTTGGCATACCCCACCGCTCTCAACGATGTTATTGTGGGCCGGATTATTTCTTGTAGCCATTGCTCTGCTCAGCTTTCACTTTAGATCTTCACTTAGAAGCAAGGCCATTCCCCTATTGTTCGTATTATTGCTTTTGATGGAATTGTTTTTTGCTGCGCAAACACTCAATTACAATCACCCTACCGCGCCTCAGGCCTATCACTCGATGCGTAACGCCACGGCGTTTTTGTTGGCGGCTGATCCGCCACATTCTGATATGGGGCAACCCCCTGATCGATTCTTAAGTTTGTCTGGCATTGCCTACGATCCCGGTGATGCCGGTGATCTTGAGCGTATATTTGGCGATCAGCTTGATCCCGAGGCTGTGTATGATCTGACCGTAGCCACAAAGCAAAAAGAAGTTCTCTTCTTTAATTTGCCCTTGGTCTACGGCTTACACAGTGTTGATGGGTATGATGGGGGCATTCTTCCACTTAATCAATTTTTGACGCTACAGAAATTGTTACTTCCTTCAGAAGATGACCTTTCTATGGATGGCCGATTGCGTGAGAAGCTGCAATTTGTCCCCCCTGGAAGATTGCTCTCATTGTTAAATACCCGTTGGATCATAACCGATAAAGTTTTTGATGCTTGGATTGACGGAATTTTCTACGATCTACAATTTCCTGCTAATCTCAACCCAAAACAAAAGGTTATCGCCCAAACTATCCCTGAATTTTCAGCAACCGCAGCAGGTTTTGTTTCCCACATTGAAAACGGTCACACATTGCCCGAGAATCATCCAGTGGCCTTGATCACTCTTGTCTATGAAAGCGGTAAGGTACAAACCATCACCTTACTGGCTGGACAGGATACCGCGGAAGGGGCCTACACTGCGGATATATCCCACCCCCAAGCAACGATTGGGGTTCCTTGGCCATACGGCACAGAAGGTGTCGACTATGTTTCGATTCATCCGCTATCACAAAAAGAGCAAGTCATTGAAATTTCAGTGGAGTCCCTTTTAGATGAGGGCGTTTTTGTTCTACGTGGGATTAGCCTCATTCACCAGCCAACGACGACCAGCCAGTCGGTGCTTATTTCAACGTTAGGGGATTATCAACAGGTCCATTCCGGGGACGTTAAAATTTATGAGAATGTGGCCACCTTGCCTCGTGCTTATCTGGCACATCAAGCAATATTGGTTGACGATGAGAAACAAGCTGTGGAAATTATGCGGGACGAAGGCTTTCAGATTGATAATCAACTCGTGTTGATCAAAGAGGGTGGGATACAATCAATCTTCGACAATGAAGCGGCGGAATCACCGTCGGATCAGGTAAGTATTACCTCCTATCAGCCGGAACGAGTGGAGTTGTCAGTTAGTCTGGAGGAACAGGGGTGGTTGATCTTGACCGATACCTACTATCCTGGCTGGATCGCGACAGTTGATGGTCAACCTACCCAAATTTTTAAGGCAAATTTGAATTTTCGAGCCATTCAGCTTCCGGCGGGGGAACATCAGGTGGTATTTAGCTATGAGCCGCAGTCGGTGCAACTGGGTCAGGTGATTATGATTGGGGCGATGATTGTGGTTTTTTTTGGACTTGCCTTAACGGGATGGCGGGGTTGGTGAGGCTAGGCTTAAAAGAAAACCCATCGTTTCTCACGCTTTGCGCCAGCTTTTTTGGGGTTAAAATCAGCATCCCATTTGGTCTTTTTGTCGTACAAAGCCCCTTGCAATTTTGTGTCAGTTAGATTAGCAAATTCTAAATTTGCCTCTCGTAAATCGGTATTGGATAAATCGGCCTCATTGAGGTTGGCGTCGTGAAGGTTGGCTCCAAAAAGATTAGCCCCCTGTAATTCCGCTTCATCCAAGTTGGCCTCGCTTAAATTAGCGTTTGTCAGGTCGGCCTCCTTGAAGCTAGCCCCAGCTAAATCGCTTGCACTTAAGTTTGTCCCATTAAGGTCAGCCCTGCTAAGATTTGCCAGACGTAAATTGGCAAAAACCAAATTTGCCCCACGAAGCGTCGCTCCAATTAAATTGGCCTGCATCAATTTTGCGAAAATTAGATTGGTATCTCGTAAGTTGGCTTCATGTAAATCGGCTTGATGGAGGTCAGCCTCACCTAAATTGACACCTTTAAGGTTGGCTCGACTTAAATCAATATGGGTGAGACTCGTTCGCCGCAAATCGGCAGGTTGGCCCTGATTGCGGGCGGATTGGATAATTTGAAGTATTGTATCACGTGAATTTGGCCTAGATCCGGTCATAGTTTCCTTGATTATGATTGATTATTCAAGCAACACGAGAGGTAATGTTGGGGAATTACCTGAATACATTGTAACATATCAGATCAGGACTGGAAAGTCTATAGCCATTATGGACGTAATGATGAACTTGGAATTTATAAAACGATTGCTTGGCTTCTTGGATCAGCTTGTGGTATACTTCCCGTTTGGATTAATCTCTTAAGTTTATCATAAAACGAGGATATTTATGGATGATTTAATTGCCCAACTTACCGATCTTGATGAGCGTATCGGTATAAACTTGGTGCGTCTTTGACATTGCTGGAAAAGAAAAACAGATTCAAGGCCTAGAGGCTGAGTCAGGTCAAAGTGATTTTTGGAATGACCAACGTAAAGCTCAGGCTAAAATGCAGCAGTTGTCAGAATTACGAAATGAAGTTGAAACTTGGCAAGGAATTTCCCAGCGTGTAAAAGATGCCTTGGAACTGGCTGAGATGATTGAGGCTGAAGAAGATGCCTCAATGGTTGAAGAGCTTCGTATTGATGTTGATGATATTCGTACCCTCTTTGATAAATTGGAGTTTCAGCTTGTCTTATCTGGTGCCCACGATAAAGAAGGAACCCTTCTTTCCATCCACGCTGGAGCAGGTGGGACCGAAAGCCAAGATTGGGCGGAGATGTTGTTGCGGATGTACTCTCGCTGGGCTGAGTCCAATCGCTATAAAATTGAATTGGTGGACAAGACCGATGGTGAAGAGGCGGGCTTAAAAAGTGTAACATTGTCTGTTACAGGCGATTATGCTTATGGTTATCTGAAGGCTGAACGAGGGGTCCATCGGTTAGTAAGAATTTCGCCCTTTGATTCGTCTAATCGACGTCACACCTCTTTTGCCCTCGTTGAAGCTGTGCCCGATTTGTCAACCGATATTGATATTCAAATTAGTCCTGATGATCTTGAGGTAGATGTCTATAAATCTGGTGGGGCGGGTGGCCAGCACGTTCAAAAGAACTCAACTGCCATTCGCATGCGTCATATTCCGACAGGAATCGTGGTAACTTGTCAAAATGAGCGGAGCCAGCTCCAAAATCGTGAGACGGCTTTGCGTATTTTGCGGGGTCGGTTGTATGATATGGAGCTCAAGAAACAAGAGGAAGAGCAAGCTCGGTTAAAAGGACAACACGTTGAGGCTGGTTGGGGAAATCAAATTCGGTCCTACGTGTTGCATCCTTACAAAATGGTCAAGGATCACCGTACCAACCACGAGATTGGTAATGCCGAAGGTGTGTTAGATGGTGATTTGGATGATTTAATCCAAGCCTATTTGCGGCATACAATTGGTGAAAATACCTAAATATTAAGGTTTTTGTTTGTCAAGTAGGATCTTTATCCTAAAATATTGGTAATACCTTGACATATTCTCTAGGCTAAATTATAATTATTGCGTATAAACTAAAACACGAGATAAGATACTCAAAAATAAAATAAGTTGCGCCCATTATTTATGGGGCGCAATTTTGTTGTCTATAAATTGCCCCTCTTGATGAATGGATTTTCACCATTCAGCGAATGACTCATTCGCCCTTATCTCTACCCAATCATACAGTGTGAGTATGTATCAGAAACAGGATGATGTTGTATTAGTGATGTTTGAAGAGACATTAACGCAGGTCGCGTTGTCTCCCTCAACCATCGTAAATTATTTAGCCGATTTACGAACCTTCTTACGCTGGGGGCAGTGTGAGATTGATACGGAATTTTCGTTGTTGGCGGTCAATCAGGAGCATATTCGGGCCTATCGACACTATTTGGCTCAAGAACTAGGCCGAGCGACATCAACAGTGAACCGGCATCTGATGGCCTTACGAAAGTTTTTTGCCTTTGCTCTTGAGCGGGATTTGATGTCACTTGACCCAATGGCTGGTGTCGCTTTAGTGCAGGGAGAGCAAAAGGTTGTTTCGCAACCCTTGTCAACCGAGGCCGTGAACAAACTTATGGCGGCAGCTCAATCTGGTCGGCGGGCCAGTCTTGTCCGGCGAGATGTGGCTATTTTACAACTATTGTTACATACCGGTCTGCGGGTGAGTGAAATTGTCAATTTACGAATGGATGATTTGATTTTTGATAACCCTGGGGTACGTTTACGGGTCGGGCATAGGCAAGACAAAGCAAAGGAACGATATCTGCCTCTCAATCAATCAATTTATCAAGTGTTGAGTGATTACCTGATGGTTCGACCAAAAGTGTCAGATATTGATCATTTGTTTCTTAATCAAAAGGGGCAATCAATTTCGGATCGAACGATCCAACGAATTATCAGCGATTGCGCAAAAGTGGCGGGCTTGGATAATGTCTCAGCGCAAGCCCTCCGTCGTACCTTCGCCGATCATCTCTTTGCTGAGACACACGATTTGGCATTAGTTTCCGAACGATTGGGGCATCAGACTACAGCCATTACGGCTCAATATCTGATGACCCATGAACTCGTGAATTTAGAAAATTTGTCTTAATTTATCTCATTAATATATCAGGAGGTTTCCCTTGGAAGTTAAAGATTTCCGCGCGTTACGGATCAGTTTGGCTTCACCCGATGAAATTCGAGGTTGGTCGTATGGCGAAGTGACTAAGCCAGAAACGATCAACTATCGACGGCTACGCCCTGAGAAGGATGGCCTGTTCTGTGAAGCAATCTTTGGTCCGACGAAAGACTGGCAGTGTTACTGCGGGAAGTATAAGCAGGTTCGGTACAAGGGTATCGTTTGTGAGAAGTGTGGGGTGTTAGTCACCCGTTCCTCAGTTCGGCGAGAGCGAATGGGACATATTGAGTTAGCTGCACCTGTGGCTCATATTTGGTATACACGACGGGTGCCATCTTATTTAGGATTACTGTTGGACATTTCTCGCCGTAATCTTGACCGTGTGTTGTACTTTGCCCACTATGTTATCGTTCGCGTGGATGAGCAAGCCCGAGCTCGAGCTTTGAAGCGACTGGATGATGAATTGGTCCGCGAAGAAAAGAAAATGGAAGAATCCCGCCAAGGCCGGGTTGATGCCATTCGTGGACAGGCCGATGATGCGATCACTATTTTGCGAGAACAGGAAGAAGCACTCATCGAGCGCATGACCGATCAGCAAAACAAAATGATTGAAGAGGTGATGCGGGAAGCTCAAAATATGCAGCAACGCCTGTCTGATCAGATTGGCTCTGCGCTTAAAGAGGAAGTTCTTTTTGTCTCCAGTGGTGATGTGATTGCTGAAAAAGGTGAGATATTAGAAAACACTCACTTGGAATTGCTTAACACCACAGTTGAAGGCCGCTTGAATGAAATTAAGCGCCAAACGGATGAGGAGCTACGCCGAGAGCAAGGGTTGCTCAATGCTGAGATTGAGCGCATTCGCCACAAATCCGATCAAGAAATCGAAGCCATGGGCGATGATAGCTCTAAAGATTTAGGCGAGTTGGATGCTAAACTACAGCAGCAACGTCAAGAGTTGTTGGCCATCGAGCCGTTGCAATTCTTGAACGAAGCACAATTCCGTGAGTTGGATGAAAATTGGGGCAACGTTTTTGAAGCGAGTATGGGGGCCGAGGCACTCTACGAAATCTGTAAAGATTTGGATATGGATAAAATGGCCTCTGATCTGCGTACGCAAATTCGAGGCACGCGCTCCAAGCAACTCAAGAAAAAAGCCATTAAGCGATTGCGTGTTGTAGAAAGTTTACGCAAGAGTAACAACCGCCCCGAATGGATGATTTTGACGGTGTTGCCAGTTATCCCGCCAGACTTACGCCCAATGGTTCAGTTGGACGGAGGCCGTTTTGCTACCTCCGACTTGAACGACCTCTATCGCCGTGTGATCAACCGAAACAACCGCCTCAAGCGTTTGCTGGACTTAGGGGCACCTGATGTTATTGTGCGAAATGAAAAGCGGATGCTTCAGGAAGCGGTTGACTCGTTGATTGATAATAGTCGCCGGGGTAAAGCCGTATCATCTCGTGGTCGACGCCAGCTCAAGAGTTTGAGTGACATGCTGAAGGGGAAACAAGGTCGCTTCCGCCGAAACTTGCTTGGGAAGCGGGTTGACTACTCTGGCCGTTCGGTCATTGTAATTGGCCCAGACTTGGAATTGCATCAGTGTGGTTTGCCCAAGAAGATGGCCTTGGAGCTGTTCCGACCCTTTGTTATTCAAAAATTGGTTGAATATAACTACGCCAACAATGTTAAAGGGGCCAAGCGTATTGTTGAACAACATCGCCCTGAAGTTTGGGAGGTGTTGGAAGAAGTAATCCAAACCCGACCAATCTTGCTCAACCGTGCTCCCACGTTGCACCGCCTCGGGATTCAAGCGTTTGAACCAAGTTTGGTTGAGGGGAACGCTATTCAAATTCACCCACTCGTCTGTTCAGCCTTTAACGCTGACTTTGACGGTGACCAAATGGCCGTTCATGTTCCTCTTTCGCAGAAAGCAGTTCAAGAGGCTCGTGAATTAATGTTGGCTAACAAAAACTTGCTGCTTCCATCAAATGGTGAGCCTGTTGTATCCCCGAACAAAGATATGGTTTTGGGGGTATACTACCTGACGATGGAACGAGATGGTCAGTTGGGTGAGGGCAAAGTATTCTCCAATATGGAAGAGGTCGAATTGGCTTACAATCTCGGCAAGGTTGATATTCACGCCAAGATTAAGCTGATGCACTACACCGCTGATGCAATGAATGCTGAGCCAATTGATACCACGGTTGGTCGGGTACTCTTCAATCAAGCGATCCCAGAGCCACTCCGCTTTGTTAACGAGATTTTGGAAAAAGGTGGCTTGAAGCGCTTGGTAGGCCGCAGTTACGAAGTATTAGGAATGCAAGCCACAGCTGACTTCGTAAACGAAATCAAAAAGATTGGCTTTAAGTATGCCACGCGTTCTGGAACCACAATTTCAATTTCTGACATCACCGTGCCTGAAAAGAAGAAAGACATTTTGGAGCGCGTAACGAATCAGGTATCGAAAGCAGAGCAGCAATTCCGTCGTGGCCTGATTACCGAAGATGAAAAGTATATCAAAACCGTTGAGCTTTGGACTGAGGCAACAGACGAGGTCACTGAGGCCGTACGGGACGCGATTGATGTTGAAAGCCCAATCAAAATTATGGCCGACTCTGGGGCAACCAAAAACGGCTTCCAGCCTATTCGTCAGTTGGCTGGGATGCGGGGACTGATGGCGGATCCCAGCGGTCGTATTATTCCACTGCCTATTCGCTCTAACTTCCGTGAAGGTTTGACTGCTCTGGAGTACTTCATCTCTACCCACGGGGCACGGAAAGGTCTGGCAGATACGGCGCTCCGTACTGCGGATGCTGGATATCTGACTCGTCGTTTGGTTGATGTTTCACAAGATGTCATCATCAATGTTGAAGATTGTGGCACCAAAAATGGGATGCTCATCAACGAAACAACCAGTAAACAGATGGGCGAGAAGATGTTTGAACGCCTAGTTGGTCGCTTCTTGGTGAATACCATTACTGACCCAGATACTGGTGAGGTTTTAATTGAAGGGGCGTCTCTGATTGGTGAGAAAGAGTACCAAATCCTTGAGAAACAGAATCGAGATGACTTGGTTATTCGCTCCGCGCTCCACTGTGAACTGGAGCAAGGAATCTGCGCGAAATGTTACGGCATCAACTTGGCAACAGGATCTGTGGTTGAGATTGGGGCCGCTGCCGGAATTATGGCCGCCCAATCCATCGGTGAGCCTGGTACACAATTGACCCTGCGAACCTTCCACACAGGTGGTGTGGCTGGGGCCAAGGATATCACGCACGGTTTGCCACGGGTTCAGGAATTGTTTGAAGCTCGTGTTCCCAAAGGGGAAGCGATCTTGTCAGACATCGCTGGGCGGGCGCAACTGATCAATAATGATGATGGTAGTCGGGTCCTCAAGGTTGTCGCCTCTGAAATGCGCCAAGATGAGTATGAAATCCCAGGTAACTGGGCCATCATGATCGAAGATGGTGATGAGGTAGCAGCAAAAGCCAAGTTGGCCAAGCGTGGTGATCAAGAAATCATTGCTGAACACGGCGGAAAAGCCTTCCGAGAAGGTAGCAAGGTCATTATTCGTTGGGAGTCGGTTGACGAGGAAGAATACGAAATAGAATCAGCCGCTCGCTTGCTTGTCCAAGATAATGATATGGTTGCCGTGGGGCAGCAAGTGACTGAAGGACCACTCAACCCAAGCCGAATTCTTCAGGTTCTAGGTCGGGAAGCCGCTCAGATTTACTTGATGCAAGAGGTTCAGCGCGTATACCGCTCACAGGGTGTGCCGATTAACGATAAGCACATCGAAATCATCATTCGCCAAATGACCAACAAAGTTCGCTTGGTCACTAGCGGTGGTAGCGATTTCTTGCCGGGTGAGTTGCTTGACTTCCAGAAGTTCCAGCAAATGAACCAAAAGCTGATTGAAGAAGGTAAGAAACCAGCATCAGGTCGACCTATCTTGCTCGGGATCACCAAAGCAGCTCTCAATACTGAGAGCTTCTTGTCAGCATCTTCTTTCCAACACACCATCAGCGTTCTGGCCCAAGCCGCCATTGAAGGTAAACGTGATGAGTTGTTCGGATTGAAAGAAAATGTTATACTCGGCAAGCTCATCCCGGCGGGGACAGGTTACTTCCACTATCACACGCGTGAAGGTGAAGAAACCAATGGTCATGTCGAGGGTGAAGATGGTATGTTAGTTGATGATGATTTTGATGCTGAAGTGCTTGACCTTCTGAAAAATGACATTAATCTCGACTCATTAGCTGGCGCTGATACGAATGGGGCCAGTGAAGCACCATTAAACTATGAATAGATTTTGATAATTCCTTATAATGAAGGGTGAGGTAGGATGAATTCTATTTTACCCTTCATACCTCTATAATTTTAACTGGGAAAGGGGGTGAAGTAGATGAGTGTTGAATTAAGATCAGGTGAAAGCCAAGACTCGCTGTTGAAGCGATTTCGCAAGGAAATTGTTAAGGCGCGGGTTTTAAGTACCTACCGTAAAAAGCGATGGTTTGTTTCAAAAAGCGAGCAACGTCGCCTAGCTAAGCAGCGTGCCATTCGTAAAGCACGACGTAAAATGTTACGTCGGCAGACAAACAACTTCTAAGATTGTCTGCTAAATTTTGTCTTCAAAAGAGAACGAATCTAAAAATTCGCTCTCTTTTTTTGTTTCAGACTAAGGTGTAGACAGAATGATTGAGATTAATTTTTCTCACGACTTTGTACGTTAAGTTTTGGGAATCATATAAAAATGGCTATAATGGTCATACATCTTGTGTAGAAATTATGTTCTGTGCAAGATATGGTCATATAAAATTGTAGTAAGCATTTTCTTGTAAATTTATTGGCAATTCATTGTCCAACGTTCAAAATGGCAGATGCTTACAGCTAAAACAGCGGAGGTTGTCATGGAAATCGGTGTTGTACGCGCAGTTGATATTGAAAAAGAGATGCGGGAAGCCTATCTTGATTATGCGATGAGTGTCATTGTGTCACGAGCTTTGCCGGATGTGCGAGATGGTTTAAAACCGGTCCATCGTCGTATTTTGTATGCAATGCATGATATGGGGTTACGGTCAGGCCAGGCCTACAAGAAAAGTGCAAGAATTGTGGGTGAGGTTTTGGGGAAATATCATCCGCACGGTGATGTGGCCGTATATGAAGCAATGGCTCGGATGGCCCAGGATTTTTCGATGCGAGCCCCGCTTGTCGATGGACAGGGAAACTTTGGTTCGATCGATGGTGACCCACCGGCGGCGATGCGTTACACTGAAGCTCGGATGGCCAATTTAGCTGATGAGATGCTGGCTGATATTGATCGGAATACGGTCGATTTTTCTGATAACTTTGATGGAAGCCTGACTGAACCTAAGGTCTTACCCACACGGTTGCCTAACTTCTTGGTTAACGGGGCTGCTGGGATTGCGGTCGGGATGGCCACGAGTGTGCCGCCCCATAACTTGGGAGAAGTTTGTAACGCCCTAATTTTTATGCTTGACAAAATGGTTAAGGACAAAGAGGTTTCTATTGACCAGCTTCTTGAGTTTATCAAAGGGCCAGACTTTCCCACAGGGGGTATTATTTACCGTTATGCGCGTAGCAAAGGCAAGTCTGAGGATGCGAACGATTTAATTGGTAGTGCCTATGCTGTCGGGCGGGGCCGGGTTAAGGTTCAAGCCAAGGTGCACGTTGAGGAGATGAGCCGAAATCGTAATCGTCTGGTTATCACTGAGTTACCCTACCAAACCAACAAAGCGAATTTAACGGAAAAGATCGCTGACTTGGCCCGAGATGGCAAGATTGAGGGAATTACCGATTTGCGAGACGAGTCGGATCGCCAGGGAATGCGTTTGGTGATTGAGCTGACGCGTACGGTTGAGCCTGATGATGTACTCAAGCAACTATTTAAGATGACGGCCTTGCAAAGTACATTTAGCATCAATATGTTGGCCTTGGTCGAAGGTGAACCCCGCTTGCTACCGCTCAAACGGGCCTTACAGTTATTTATCGAGCATCGTCAAGATGTCATTGTTCGTCGCAGTGAATACGAATTGGCACAAGCGAAGAAACGCGCTCATATTCTTGAGGGTCTGCGTATCGCCTTAGATAAACTTGATACCGTAATTCAAGTGATCCGTAGTTCCCGAACCACCGAAACTGCCCGCAAAAACTTGCGCCAAAAACTCAAGTTGAGTGAAGAACAAGCCAAAGCCATTTTAGATATGCCCCTCCGGCGACTGGTGGCGCTTGAGCGGAAAAAAATTGATACCGAATACAAAGAGCTACTCAAAGATATCAAATATTTGGAAGCCTTACTCCAATCACCCAAAAAAGTGTTACAAGTCATTAAAGAAGATTTGATTGAACTGCGCGAAGAGTATGATACCCCGCGTCGGACAGTGATATTTGATGAGGTGTTGCAGGAAGGGGCGTTGATCACGGCTGGAGATTTAGTGCCGGAAGAGAAAGTGGTCGTTTGCGTCAGTCAAACGGGGCGGATTTGTCGCTGGTCTGCCGAGGCTGCTCTTGAACCGGCTCGTGGTCGTCAAAAAGACCCGCTTATTCTGTCCGTTTCTGCCAGCACCCGTGATACTCTCTACCTGTTCCGGGCGGATGGGCAAGCCGTCATTATTCCAATGCACCAAGTGCCTGAGGGTGAAGGACCTGGGGAAGGTCTACCGCTCAGCGAATTTAGCTCTGGAGATGCGGCGGTTGTTTCCGGCTTTGCTTTGCCTGGTGGTGATGATATCGAGGGCTACCTGTTCCTCGCCACTCGAGCGGGGCGCGTGAAACGGATTACCTTGGCAGATTTAACTGGAATTCGTGGGAACAGTTCAACTGTGATTGGCATTGAGAAGAATGATGCCTTGTTATCAGCGTTCCTAACACCTGGAGAGGATGACGTTGTTTTGGTTAGTCAGGCCGGGCAAGCGATCCGCTTTGCTGAGATTGAAGTACGTCCGATGGGTCTATCTGCAGCGGGTGTTTTTGGCATAAAACTCAAAGCGAAAGATGCTTTAGTTGGGGCTGATTTGGTCAAACCGAAGGGCAGATTGCTAATCATGACCGAACTTGGTCACGGGAAATCAACCAATCTGGATGAATACCCCACACAAGGTCGGTATGGTCAAGGCGTGAAGGGCTTGTCACTCAGCACGGAAACTGGTCCTGCGGCCGCAGCGATTGTGATTAATAACAACGACCGAGTGATGTTCCTGTCAAAGAAGCGTAACAACAAGACCGTTTATGGGAAATCAGTTTATGAGGTTGGGCGAACCCAAAAAGGAAAAGAGTTGATCGCGATTCGTGGCAAAGATAAATTAGATCGTATCATCACCTTGACCGATTAGTCTATCACATGACCCAACAACCATCTCATTCTGTCTCAATATTGGCCGCTGACCCACCACGCCATTCACCAGCCGAGAATGTGCTGGAAGACCGACTTCTTCATAAGGTATTCCTGTTTACCCACATTCCAGCTCGGTGGCAACGATGGCAAATTGCCGTTGCTGTTTTGATTTTTACGTTCTTTGTCCAACTGCTTTGGCTCCCATTTGGAATGATGACGTATATCGCAGCAGGACTATATTTACTCTTTACGTTGTTTGATTGGGTGATGTTGGAATGGTTGCCAAAATCGGGCCGCTCCTTTGGTCCAATCGGACCCCAACTGTTTGTGATGACGGTGCCCCGGCTTGGCGCGGCAGGTGTTGGCTGGCTTGTCGCTTGGCTCTTGGGCGGGGCTGTGGGCCTTACGTTGACCCTGGTGCTACAGTTATTTGGCTTAGTTGTCTATGCTTGGGGTTTGTTCTATGAACCATTTGCATTAGGATTAACAAATCGTCCCCTCGACTTTCCTCAATGGCCTGAGAATGTCCCACCTTTGCGATTATTACATTTGAGTGATCTACACGTTGAGCGCTTGACGCAACGTGAACGTGATTTGTTGGATCATATTGCCCAAATCAATCCCGACTTGATTGTCATCACAGGTGATTTTCTAAATCTGTCCTATGTGGATGATCCGACCGCTCGGGCCGAAGTGCGGAAGATTTTGACTCAACTTTCGGCACCGTATGGGGTGTATGCGACACTTGGTAGCCCGCCTGTTGATTTGCGCACGACAACCCCGTCATTGTTTGACGACACAGATATTCGATTGCTTCGTGATGAAGCGGCTGTCCTGACATTTTCGGATGGCCGCCAGCTTTCTTTGATCGGCCTTGATTGTGAGCACGACCTACCCTCCGATGAGTCAGCCCTTCGCAGTTTAGTCGACCTCACCCCAATTGACGTTCCCCGTATTTTGCTCTATCATTCCCCGGAATTGATGCCACAGGCTCAAACGTTGCCCATTGACCTTTATTTATGTGGTCACACCCACGGTGGTCAAATTCGAATGCCGCTCTACGGGGCCTTGCTCACGAGTAGTGTGCTGGGCAAACAGTATGAAATGGGTCCATATCTTGAGCAGGATACGCTGATGTACATCAGTCGTGGTGTCGGTTTGGAAGGAATGAGTGCCCCCCGGATGCGCTTATTGTGCCTTCCCGAAATTATTCAGTTTACGTTGTCAGGCAAAAGTCAGTGAGTTTTCCAGTTGTCCTTTTTTTAGTGATTGTTATCGGGTTACGGTTATGGAGTGTGTATGAACGCCATCGCTTCCGTAATTTTGACGGGCCGATGCGGCGTGGGGTGCGGATTTGGACGGTTCCACTTGACTTGGAGATACTACATTTTTTGGACACCCTACCTCATACTATCCGTGATGAGGCTGACTATATTCGAACAGAGAATCGCGAAATTCTGATTAGTGTTGATGAAACTCGGACATTTTGGGGCAATCTGTTTGGTAACCGTAGACGCCTCGTCTATGTGGGATATGTTGATTTACGAGCCAGCGACAGACAACTCCAACTGCGAATGCCACTCTCTGATGCGATTTGGATTGTGATATGGTTATTGGCCGTCATTGTCATTTTCCCGATACTCATCATAAGAACCAGTACAGGTCCAAGCCTCGTTTTTGTCTTCATCATAATCGCTTTTCTGGTGAGCATTGTTTCCTTCTGGATCGCGCACAACAGCGAACGAAAGCGAATCGTGACCATTCTTGAGCAAGCATTTAGTCAGGCAAAATAACACAATTTGAAATATGCAAAAAATTTATCGTTATATCACCTCAATTTTACTCTCAGTCCTAATTATTAATCTGGCTTGTGCGACCCCATTCACTCAAACCGAAACGCGCTCCGAACGACCAACCCGGGTTCGAGTGGCTGCCTTCCGCACTTCAACGCCAACCTTGACCCCTGATCCAACGGCCACGCCCCTACCAACCGAGACCTCAACCAGTACGCCCACACCGACAGAAACACCCCTGCCTCCAACAGATACCCCGTCCCCGACATCCATCCCTGATACCCCCACCACTGTTCCTCCCACGGCCACCCCACCGCCCCCAGAACCAGTTGCTGCTGAGGTACAAACGGCAGCCGAAGAAAGCCCTGCTGTTGAGGAGGAAGCGGTAGAGGCGGCTGCGGTTTCAGAATATCATTTGGGGTATGGCGTGCAGTTGGCTGAGGCAAAAAATATGGCGTTTGCAGTACAGGGGGGATTCACCTGGGCGAAACACGACCTCAATCTGCGTAATAACACCAATTTTCTCAACAATGCCGATAATCTTTTGAGTGATCTACTCAAATATGATACCCAACATGTCTTGCTCAAATTGGTTGTCTGGACTGATGGCGGGTTGCCCGATGCCCCACGCTCCGGTGAGGAAATCGAAAATTTTGCCGAAAATGCGGCTGAAGCAGCGGCGCATATTCGTAGTCGCTATGGGGCCTCTTACCAAACCATCGCCTATGAAATCTGGAATGAGCCTAATCTCAATTTTGAATGGGAGAATAACCCCAACCCTGCCGAATTTGTCAATCTCCTCCGCGCCACCTCTGCCGCCATTCGGGCGGCTGATCCCCAAGCCATTATTGTTAGTGGCGCACCCTCCCCTGGCGGTGATTACGATGACCTGAGATTTTTGGAAGATATGTATGCCAATGGCTTTAAAGGGTTGGTAGATGCCGTGGGCAGTCACCCCTACGGCGGTCCCTGGCCGCACGACCATCCCACCGGCATTGATGAAAATGGCAACGGCTACCCCTACTTCCGTAAACCCGAAGCGCAACGGGCTATTATGGAGAAGTACGGTGACTTTGATACACCTATTTGGGCCACCGAATTTAGTTGGTTGGCGGGGCTAGAGGGCTGCAACTTTGGTGAGCACACCATTTGGCAGGTCAGCGAGGCGCAACAGGCCGAGTATTTGGTCAATGGCTTTGAGTATGCTCACAACAACTGGCCCTGGATGGGTCCAATGTTCGTCGTTTTCGACTTCGCCGTCACTGGCCGTTATGATCGTTGCCATCCCGCTGTCGGTTACTCGATGCTTCGGCCCCCCATCTCTGGCAACGATATCATCAGCCCCGCCGCCTATGCGATCTTCGAAATGCCGAAATACTCGGCGTGGTGATGGTTAGTCATCCAAGGGATTACGGACAGCTAGCCCGCCACGATTGATGCAAAGACCCATTCAGGCAAGTGTAGTCTCACCATCCTAATCGCTTGAACTCAGGCGTTAGGCCGCTGAGATGGGCTTTAAATCACTATGGTATGGTATCAAGACGTAGCTTCATAAAATCGACAGCTTTAATCACACAGGAAGTTTCTTACTGAGATGTAACTAATTGTGGTGGCTGATCATAATAATTGGGGTGTCGGTGTTTTTGGCGATGTGGAGGGTAATGTCGCCGAAGCCTCGATGCTGACGGTCTTGACGCAGACCCAGAATCACCAAATCGGCCTCTGCCGCTTCCTGTGTGATACTGGCTCGCACTTCATCTGTGCAAAGTACTTTGACCTGCGGCTCTCTGGGTACTTCGTCTTTGGCAAAGGTCAGCAGACGTCGCTCGGCCTTGATACGCTCTTTGTCGGGGGTGTTGGCGGGCATAATTTGCAAAAAGGTGAATTCTCGCTCCCCATCGCCCTCGCGAGAGAAGTTACTTAAGAGCCGCGCCCGCAGCGCGCTATGATTGCCCTGGCCACCAACTGGAATCAAAATTCGTTTGACGTTCTTGGGTCGCCAATTTTCTTTGGCCCGCAGAACCACCACATCACAAGATACCTGAGTCATCAACCGTTCCAGATTGTCGCCGGTGTGCCCCTGTGAAAAATTTGTCAGCCCCAGAAGCAAACTTTCACAGCGGTGAACCTGAGCCACGCGGGCAATCTCTCGCCAGGGGTCGTTGGCGATGGTCGTTAAGGCTTCCGGTTTGAATTTGGCCTCAAACGAAGCTGTTAGCGAACCACGCAGAATGGCTTGGGCGTCAATAATTCGTTGCGGCTCTTCCGAGGGCTGCCAATCTTCGCTGGGCGGCGTGACCACCGTTAACAACAACACCCGGCCAATATTGGGCGGGCTAAGAGAGTCGGCTACGTAGACCATTTCATCAGCATTGTCGGGGTTGGCAATGGGCACTAAAACCAGCGGACTACGGCCTCGCAACTGCATCAATTGCGGGTCCATTGCTTCTGCCGCCGCATCTACCACTCTGGCCCGCCGGCCAAAAAGCGAGAGGTACAGCACTGTGCCAATTATCAGCCACATAGTGGCAATCAAGCCGGCTGAAGGAACGCTACTGCCCTGAAACACGGCCAGCCCGATGCAGGCCGCAGCCCCAATGAGTGGCACGGCGGGGAAGGCTGGTACTTGAAAAGGCAAGGCGGGCTGGTTCTCACCCCGGCGACGGCGAGCTAAAATACTGATGCCGTGTGCTAGGGCAAAGGTTATCAAAAAGATGAGACTGGAGGCTGCTCCCGCCGAAGCTACATCGGGCAGAATGATGAGCAGGGCGATGATGATGGCGGTGGTTGCCAGAATGGCCGGGCGGGGTGTGCCGTAAGTGGGGTCAATTTGCTCCAACCGGCGGGGCAGGGTCCGGTCCCGAGACATAGTCAGAGCCACCCGCGAGGCGGCAAAAAGGTTTGCTTGCAAGGCCGAAAGCATCGATAACACGGCGGCCACCATCACCAGCCAGTAGCCAAACTGACCCAAGTAGTTCTGGGCGGCAATGGCAATGATAGTTTCGGGTTGGGCGGCGCTGAGGGCCACAATATTTGCGCCATCAGGAACCCCAACGGTGGTAATAACAAAAAGCAAGGGCAGGTAAATCAGCAGGGCAATGCCCAGCGAGATGAGCATGGCCCGAGGAATGACACGCTGCGGCTCTTTCACTTCGCCAGCCACAGCAGCAATCAAATCAAAACCTTGCAGGGCGATGAAGGTATAGCCCATTGCTTGAATGAGACCCCCAAAACCAGTCGCAAAAAAAGGAGTCATTCGCACCGTAATTTCGCGGGGGCTGTAGGCCGTCAAGGCCCACAGGCCGCCCACAATCAGCACCCCAAACACAAACACCTTGCCGATATTGGCCCACGGGCCACCGCCGCCACTCTCCCGCATCATCGAGGCCATGTAGACCAATGTGGCCCCAATGGCCAGCCCCGTCACCGCCCAGGGCGAATGGAGCCACACTGGGGGGCTACCAAAATCTGTTTGCCACACTTGCTCAATAATAATAACAGCAAATGCGCCAAAGCCGATGGCGTACAACACCGCTGCCACAATTGACGCAAACCACACCACCCAGCCTACCATAAATGCCGCCCGCACCGAAAGTACTTTCTTGGCAAAGGTGTACGTGCCCCCGGATTGGGGGAAGACGGCGGACAGCTCGGCAAAACTGAGGGCGGTGAGCAGAGCAATTACCCCGTTTAACCCAAACGCAACAATGGCACTTGGCCCGGTGCTGGCAAAAGCCACCCCAGCCAGAGCCAAAATACCCCCGCCGACGATGGCACCTACCCCCACGCTCACCGCGCCCAGCAGACCAATGGTTCGCCCGCTAGATGTAACAGTGTTACCAGCAGTTGTGATTGTCATAGAAACTCCTTGTCCTAGTTACAGCTTCAAATATAATTTCTCTCAATCGGGTCTTCTTTTTGAGAATCATTACAACCATTTTCCAGTTTTTTCTGTTCTCCGCAAAATTAGAGATGTCTGCCCCAGTGTCAACCCCAAATCTTTTGCCACAGCTTACGCCATTGTTTTTGCTGGGCTGCGACAACACGGAATAGATGTCTTGCCTACAGTTGAGGCAGGAATGTTGGGGGCCTCGGATGAAGCCCAATTAGCCTATGCGACTGAATAAGAACTGGTCTTGTTTACTCAAGATGATGATTTTCTGAGGCTGCCTGGGAGTGGGGTTGAACATAGAGGCATTGTTTATATTCATCAAAGAACAACAGTTGGTTATATGGTGCGCGGTTTGCACCTCATATCTCAGATCTTGAGTGCGGAAGAGATGAGAAACCACGTTGAATTTCTGTGAGATATGAACCGGGTCAGTCAATGATTGAGCCTGTCGAAAATAACGTTTTGCGGACCAAAATGCTTGGTTTCGACAAGCTCAACCGACAGTTTATCCCTATTCTGCGTAACTCCTATTGGTTTTTCACGTTTCGCTTTGGGCTGCCGCCAGTTATGCGCGGCGTTAAGCGCCTCGTTAAAATTGTATAATGCTTCAGATAGAAATGGAATCTTGCCAAAAAAGTTAAGTCCTGATAATTTAGGACGAGATTAGCAGTATAATAATTTGTAGGATATTCGTTTGTATAATCATTTTAAAGCGAACAAATACAAAGGCAAGAATTCACACAAACAGGTTCGGCGAATCATATTGTTGGATGTCAACGCATAACCTAAGGAACTAAACCTATGCCTAGAATCTATTTAGCAATGACCTTTATCGGTGTCTTAATTACGCTGACCCTCGTGTATAGATGGTATGTGCGCCCGAGACTTGCAAAATTGGACTTATTCGCTGCATTGCAGCCACTGATACTGCTTCACTGTGGCCGATTTATTGGCCCAATTTCTCTTGTCCCTGGCGTCACACTTCCAACCATGGCCCCAGAGTTTTCAGTTCCGCAAGCCTGGGGGATTATTTCACGGCAGTCTTGGCCTTAGCTGCGGTGATTGCATTGCGAAATCGCTGGGCAGTTGCAATTCCTTTCGTTTGGCTGTTCAGTGTCTTCGGACTCGGAGACCTTGTTTATGCGGCAATACAAGCGTTCCGGTTTGGAGTAGCTAACCACGTCGGAGCTATGTATTACTTGCTTGGCTGGTATGTTCCTGCCTTATTCGTCACGCATATCGCCATCATGCGTATGCTTATTTCTGGAAATACCGCCCAACAAGCCATTGCACCGGACTAACAACATAATCATGGTCAGTACACCCGCTTTTTTCATTGAGGCTGCTACCTAACAAGCGCCTGTAAACGACGCCTACTATAGCCTGTCTTTTCATTGAAGTTACGTCCCGTTACCAGTTGTACATTGATCTAACATTCTGCGCGCCTGATGCTATGGCGTTAAATTACCCCCAGGCCACTGATTTTGAGTGTTATAGCAATTAGAAAATTTAGCCTGTTAAAGAATTGGGGGCAACGCTGTGATGACCAAACCTTGACGACATAATGTGATGGATTCACAAAAAAACAATTTTGGCTTGTTGGGGGATTCACCTCAGAAAGCCTATGTGAACAAATTAAACCTGTTTAATCGCTTTGCTGAACCTGAATTACGCGCTGTCATTGCTGAATTAGATTTGAAGACAGATAGTTGGGTTTTGGATGCTGGCTGTGGCACGGGGTTAATCTCTCAATGGTTAGCCGAATGTGTCCCCGATGGCTTGGCCTTAGGTATTGATTTATCAACCAAGCATTTAGCCCACGTTCGGCATCTGAACAGCCCGCCAGAGTTGGCGCTCGGTTTTTCGCAGGCCGATATGACCCAATTACCTCTGGCAGCCGATTCCTTTGACCTGATCTGGAGCAGTAATGCGATTAATCACCTGCACCAGCCTGTGGACTGTTTGAGGGCGTTGAGCGCAAGTCTGTGTTCTAAGGGATGGCTAGTGTTGGGGCAAAGTGCCTTTTTGCCAGAAATGTTTTTTGCCTGGGATGCTCGTCTGGAAAAGGAGGTCATGCTAGCCTGTCGCCAATACTATCGAGACAAATATGGGCTGACCGAGCTAGAGACCACGGCTGCCCGCAATCTATTGGGTTGGATGAAACAAGCTGGTCTGTACAATGTCAGGGTGAAAACCGTTATTATCGAACGGACGACGCCATTGACAAACGAGGAGGTGACCTACTTTGTTGAAGGTTTCTTCAAAGGCTATTGGGATTATCGAGTGCAACCCTATCTTACTGAAGATGACTGGCAGACCTTGCAATCTCTATGTGACCCCCACTCAGCCGACTTCTGTCTTCACCGACCCGATTTTCACCATATCCAAACCTTTACAGTTGTGATGGGACAACGCTGGCAGGTGTAATTACTTCCCCTTAAATGACGGCTTCCGCTTCTCCCGAAATGCCTGTACGCTGTCTTTATGATCCTCGGTCTTAATCAAAATGCTCTGAGCCAAGCCTTCCATTTGGATAGCAGAGGTTTGATCCATATTGTGCAGATTGTTGATGAGCCTTTTGGCGAGACCAATGGCTTGAGGCGCGCGTTTGAGCAGAGTTTGGGCGTAGGTGTTGGCCTCTGTCAGGAGCCGCTCTTTTGGCACCACTTTGTTGACAAAGCCCATCTCATAGAGCGTTTCTGCCGAATACATCGTGCCCATCCAAATTAACTCTTTGGTACGGGCCACGCCAATTTCTCGGACAAGACGGGTAGTACCACCCACGCCAGGAATCAGGCTGATGTAATTCTCTCGGAAGCCGATGGTGGATTCTTCTGCGGCAACTCGGATGTCACAAGCTAAAGCCAACTCAAAGCCCGCACCGGTGCAGGGACCGTTGATGGCGGCGATGATGGGCTTCTCCAAAGCTTCGAGATCGTCAAAGAATTTGGTCAAACGGCGGCTGTTAGCCCGAAATTCAGGCGTAACCCAATCGTGCTCAAAATGCCCCATATCTCCGCCAGCGGAAAACCCCCGCCCTGCCCCCGTGAAGATAACGATTTTGACATCGCTGTTAAAAAATAGTTCGTCCATCAGCGTGGTAAAATCCAGCCGCATTTGCATATTGACTGCATTGAGAACATCTGGCCGATTGAGGGTCACCGTGGCAATGCCCTCATCGCTTAATTCATAAAGCAACGTTTCAAAGTTCATGATGAATACCTACCCGTTAGTATGTTTTTGGTATCATATCCTGAATTCATTTTTTTTACAAAAATCAACACATCAGTACAATTGCGAAATCTGATGGGATGTTTTCAGTGTTTCAACCTTCCATCCAGTCTTCCAACCTTCCAAACCAAACTCGTGATTGATGGGCGTTCTCCAACCCAAATAACATTTCGGGAGTTAATCTATGGCAAGGACCTTCTATACCAAAGATGATGTAGAGCGAATGGCAGGCGATGGCGTAACATTGCTGCATATCGATGAGAACGTTATCCTAACTGACGAGGCGAGGGAAACGGCCCAAAAATTGGGCGTGGCGGTGGTGCATCTGCCATCAACGCCGGAAGCACCACGGCAGCCTGGGCAAATTCCCGATTTACAACGTCGAGCGCGTGATGTTGCCCGGACCTGGACTATCGATGCTGCCCCACCTAATGTGGATCTTCATCGACTGCGTCATTACCGCCTGAATAGTATTCGGGCTGAGATGGCCAAACTTGATTGTGGGGCTTGTGTGCTGGTTGATCCTGTCAATATTCGATATGCGACAGATACCCGTAATATGCAAATCTTTACGGCCCGCAATCCGGCTCGGTACCTGTTTTTGCCTGTTGAAGGCCCGGTTGTACTCTTTGAATTTGACCGTAGCGAGCATTTGCCTGGCGATATCGATACCATTGATGAAGTTCGCGTTGCCACCACCGCCTCCTATGTTGCCGCTGCTGACCGTTTGGGTGAGAAGGCCCAAAAGTGGGCCGATGAAATTGCTGATTTGATGCGACTCTATGGTGGCGGGAGTCGGCGTATTGGTTTGGAACGATTTAATTTCCAGGCAGGCTTGGCTTTGATGAACAAAGGCTTTGAAATCATTGATGCCCAGCATCCGGTTGAACGAGCCCGAGCCATAAAGTCGGCGGATGAGATTGCATGTGTCAAATGGTCGTTACAAGTGGTTGAGCACGCAGTCAGTTTGATGCGGGGCAAGATGCGGCCGGGAATGAGTGAGGAGGAAATTTGGGCGGTTCTCCATCACGCAGTCATTGCCAATGATGCTGATTATGTCGAAACGCGGCTCCTTAGTTCGGGACCGCGTACCAACCCCTGGATGCAAGAGGCCAGTCCGCGTGTGGTTCAGTCGTCTGAATTGGTGGCGCTTGACACCGATGTCGTCGGTCCTTTTGGCTACTACGCCGATTTTTCTCGCACCTTCTATTGTGGTACAGGCAAACCCAGTGATGAACAACGGAAATTGTATCGGATGGCCTACGACCAAATTCATCACAATATGGAGCTGCTTAAACCGGGGGTAACTTTTCGTGAGGTGGCCGAAAAGGCCTGGAAAATCCCCGAGCCATACATCAAGAATCGCTACTACGTTTTGGCTCATGGGGTTGGAATGACGGGGGAGTATCCGTATTTGCTCCATTCCCATGATTTTGATGGGGGGTATGATGGGGTGCTGGTGCCTGGCATCACTCTTTGCGTCGAAAGCTTTATCGGGGAACACAATGGGGCTGAGGCTCACGATAACACTGAAGGGGTCAAACTTGAGCAGCAAGTCTTGATTACCGAAACTGGATACGAGCTACTATCCCATTTCCCATTTGAGGAAAATTTGTTAGGCCGTGAGATTTAATTGGCCTCACTTTTTGGCAAGGTCAAGATGAAGGTCGTGCCTTGGCCTTCCTTACTTTCTACAGCAATAGACCCATCATTCAGCTCCGTCAGATTTTTTACCACAGCTAATCCCAAGCCAATCCCTTTAGACTTTGTCGTGAACAATGGTTCGAAAATTTTATCCAACTCATCTTTAAGGATACCCACGCCAGTGTCGCTGATGGAGAGCTTGATGGTTTGTAGCTCGATATGAGGGTGAATGGTTAGGGTGCCTCCCTCTGGCATCGCTTGGTAGGCATTGATGAGTAAATTGGTCAAAATTTGCTTTAAGTGTAGCTCATCGAAACTCACTTGGGGTAGATCAGGGGGATAGTCTAACTTAACTGTAATGTTCGATGGTGTTGGGTGATGCTTCCAAATCTCAGTCAATATTCCTTTGATTGATATCGCAGTTTTATCCGTCTTGCGAGTGCGAGAGAGGCTTAATAAATCTGCGATAATCCGCTCGGCTTCTTGTACTCTTGACGCAATAATATCGAGATAATTTTTGACCGGCTCAGTGGCCTCAGGCTGAATCATTTTTAGATAAAAAATGGCGTTACTGATAACACCAAGGGGATTACGTAATTCGTGCCCTACCCCGCCTGCTAACTCTCCCAAAAATGCTAACTTCTCTTTTCGAACGAGTTTGGCTTGTGTATCTTTTAGCTCCGCTGTTCGGCTTTCTACCATAGCCTCCAAGTTTTCAGAGTAAACTTGCAAGGTCATTTCGATTTGTTTGCGTTCGGTAATGTCCAAGCACGTGCCAATGACGCACAATGGCTGTTGATCGTTATTGAGAAGTAATTGACCGTTGCTCACAACATTGCGTACATTTCCATCGGGTTGGACGATTCGATATTCAAATGGTACTGACCTACGATGGGTTGAAATATTTTTGAGGCGATATTCAATCATAAATCGATCATCGGAGTGGATAAACTCAAGGGCCTGAGTAAAGGTACTCGGGAATTGTTCAGGAGTAACCCCATGAATGCGGCACATCTCTTCTGACCAAGTCATTTCATCTGTCGAAATATTCCACTCCCAACTCCCCAAATTGGCCATTTCCTGCGAGAGTGCCAACATTTCTCGGTTGCTTCGTAACTCTAACTCAGCCTGTTTCCATTGAGTGATGTCTGTTGATATCCCTGCTGTACCATAAATCCTGCCCATCAGGTCGTGCAGTGGGAATTTTAGCGTGACATATGTGCGCGGGCCATCGGGTAAGGAAACCTCTTCTTCCAGCAACTGTGCCTCCCCAGACGCAATAATCTGGCGATCCTTTAGGCGAAAACCATTAGCGATCTCTTCAGGAAAAAAGTCGTAATCTGTTTTACCAATAAAGTCATCGTGTTTGACATTGAATAGACTCTCCCCCTGACGATTGATAAGAATAAAATGACCCTCAAGATCTTTAGCGTGAATGACAGCCTTTGAGTTATTTATAATTCCTTGTAATAAAGCTTTGTTTGTTTCGGTCTGTTTGTGATGGGTAATGTCCTTATTGGCTGCGACAACGCCAATCGGATTGCCATTTTTATCCTTAAGATATGATACCGTGGCAAAAATATTTAAGTTTTGCCCATTACGATCAATTTGAATGACTTCACCCGCCCAAAATCCATCCTCAAAAAATTGCGCCCGTACCTCGTCTGCCTCATCATAGAGATAATGCGTCGGGATCACTTGCCCCATTTGTTGTCCAATAACCTCCTCCACTGTCCACCCATAAATTTTTTCGGCAGCCTTATTCCAGCTCTGAATGTTAAACTCCAAGTCTGTTGCGATGATGGCATCCGAGACTTGCTGCAGCAAATTAGCCTGATACCGTAATTTTTCTTTGGCCTTTTGCCGATCAGTGACATCAAGAAGCTGCCCCATGGTGCGGGTCTGTCCCTTAGCATCTTTGACAACAGTAGAAATTAGCTCGACTCGGCGTTTTTCACCCCCGCGCTGCAAAATATTAAACTCTTGACGTGACTCAGCTAGGGTGCCTTGGTAATGCTGCCAATATAGGTCGATGATAAATTGCTGTTTCTCATCGATCGGTGTCCTAAAATCGAATCCAATAAGCTCTTCGGGTGAATAGCCTAGCAAGTGGCAATATCTGTCATTTACATAGGTGTATCGATGGTTATGATCGATGATAAAGACGCCAATGAGGGCGTGGTCGGCTAATGACCGAAATTTTTCTTCACTATCCCGCAGTGACTCTTCGGCCCGTTTGCGCCCACGAATCTCCTCGGCAAGTTTTTGGTCGCTAGGAGGTGTATTTTGCGAGTCTCGCTCGTGGTCCTGATTGTTTTTGTTTAATCGTAAGTAGGTGGCAATCCGTAGCAGTAACGCGTCGTTCTCAAATGGCTTAGTCACACAATCAACGGCCCCCGCCTCAAATGCCTCAACCTTGTGCTCCAAGGTGGTGTGACCCGAAAGAATGATGACTGGAATATGTTTTGTATGCTTGGCTGTTGTCAACTCCTGGCAGATATCAAAGCAATCTTCTGCTGGCGCAAGATCACCCAATAAGATGAGGTTGGGGGAGCTAAGGGCGGCTTGCTGGAGACCCTGCTGACCAGTATCACTTGTGACGATTTTACAGGCTTGCTTTTCAAGATAAGTCGTTAAAGCATTTCGGCTTACGGAGTCATTTTCGATAACGAGGATTACAGGTGTTTCATTTCCTAAATCAATTAAATTTCGGAGGACCATATCATAATCTTCGTCGAACCTGCTTGTTTGGTCAAATTGCTATCAAACTTATCTTAGCATAGGAGCTAGTCGATCAACCGCTTCATGAATCACCTCGGGTTCAGCGGCAAAGCATATTCTGAGATGACCTTCACCTTCGGGGCCGAAGGCAACCCCAGGTGCCAAGCCCACTCGATGTTCAAGCAAACACTGCTCCGCAAAGGCAAAGCTGTCATCCATCCCTTCAACGGCCAGCCAAGCGTAAAAGGTCGCTTCTGGCGGCTGGCAGGTGATGCGAGGAAATTCAGCCAAACGTTCTAACAGGCAATCACGGGCTGTCTTATATCGGGCCACCGACTCAGCCACAAACGCCTCCCCCCGCTCAATCGCTCGAACCCCTGCCCATTGTGTAGGCTCCAGCACGCACGAAAAATTGTACTCCACTAACATTTCAAATGTCGTCTGCATTGCGCGGGGAATGGTCAACCAACCCAAGCGCCAGCCTGTCATCGACCAGGTTTTAGAGAAACTGTTAACGATTAATACGCGATCGTCTTCAGTGATTTTGTCTACAAAACTTGGCGCATAGGGGATATTGTAGGTGAGACGATTGTAAACCTCATCGGCCACCAACCACAGATTACGGTCCCGGCAAAAATCAAGTATCTGTTGTTGTTCATCGTTAGTTAGCATCCACCCTGTTGGGTTTGATGGGGAGTTGATGAGCATCATTGTTGTTTCTGGTGTACAAGCTGCGAACAACTCATCCAGATCAAGTTGCCAGCGATGTTCTTTCAGCCGAAGTGGAATCCGAACCACCTTGGCCCCAAGAATCGACTGAATGGAAGGGAGGTTGGGCCACATAGGTCCGTGGGTGACGATTGTGTCGCCTTGGTTGACGATACATTGTGAAGCAATTGCTAGCGCTGACAAGCCTGAACTGGTGACAACAATATTCTTCTTTTCCAGATGAGTACCATACTGGTTATTCGTGTAGCCAGCTATCGCTTCACGTAATGGCGGAATGCCTAAGTTTGCTTGATAAAAGGTTTGCCCCTGATTGAGCGATTCGATGGCTGCCTCTCGAATAAACTGGGGCGTTGGCAAGTCAGGCTCCCCATACCATAAAGGGATAATATCGGTGAGGGTGGGGGCTAGATTGCCAAGTTTTCTGATAAGGCTTGGTTGTAGATCAGCGATAGCGGCACGACCGGGCGTGAGTAAGTGCGTCATAAAATGGTCCTTAGGCTAAATACGGAATGGTCATGGGGCCTTCAGGTAGAATTGCGATGGGGACATCATCGCCAAATTCAGTGTATTTCTGCTGCAAATAATCATGCATATCACTGATTGGCTCCAAACGTACTTTTGCCACTTCTGCTTCTGAAATTTCACTATAGAGGCCAACTTTGGCTTTTAGCTGTACCTGAGCCAGCTTCTGAGCTTGCCATTGATCCAGCATATGAAAGCCAGGCTCATAAACTGTTTTGAGCAATGCCTCGGGGGAGTCGTGATCAAGTAACAGTTGGGTAAAATTGCCGTGATCGGGGAAACCATCATTGCAACGGGCGGCTGTGGCAATCACACCTCCATCTGTAACAACCTCAGCGGCTGCGCACATGCCTTTGACCGCCTGATACAAATTCTGGTCCAGTGGATAACCACTATTAGTGGTGACAATCAGGGGGAAGGCCTGTTCACAGGCGACCATCGCCGTCTCTTTTGCAAAAGCACACCCCTCGGCATGGGCAGCCAGGACATCACCACAGAAGTAACGGGTAATTTCATGTTTGTTGTTCAAGGTGACATTGATACAAAAATCAACGGGCACAACCGATCCATAGTGCCGAATTTGATCCTGGGTCGGGTTATCTTCTAACACCCCCCACGTGCTATTAGGATGCCCAATCGCCTCCGCTCGATGGTAATGCATAATGGCTTTGATGCCTGCTACGCCAGGAAAAACGGCCTTATAGCCGCCAGAGTAGCCAGCCATAAAGTGGGGTTCGATAAAACCAATGATGATGCGTTTATCAGCCTGCACATAGGCCTTGTTCATTTTTAGCGAACCGTGCCCGCCAGCGAGTGTGCCGACTGTTTCTAAGGTATCATCATCATAGGCGCTGTGGTTGATCACACGATAATTTTTGGCAATATCAGACCCAACCATCTGCTCTATTTCGGTAGGGGTGCAGGCGCGATGGGTACCTGTTCCAATGATGACCGTGAAATTTTTGGCAGGCACATGATTTAATTCCGCAAATAACCAGGGCAATAAACGATCAGAAGGCAAGGCACGGGTGATGTCGGCAATAACCACGGCAACCGTGTCCTCGGCCTTGATCGTTTGCGCTAACGGAGGCGCTTGGATGGGATGCCGAACGGCTTCCTGAAAACGTGCTTGTTCCTGATCAAGACCCGGAATAAATTGTGGACGTAATACGGTTACATTTGAAAACGGAACCGTAACATCAAGGCCTTGTGTCCCATATTGAAGATGGATTTGCATCGGTTTTATCCTTTCATTGTTGCTGACCCGGACATAGAAAACTAAACACGATTCCTTGTTCCAGGGACCATCTTGAAGAGTTTAGAAAGTTACGTCTGGATCAGTAGCTCAAACGGCCATCGGCTAAGGCTTGTTTGAAGTGACTAATCGTTTGAGACACCCCATCCGTGAGTGGCGTATCAGGTAAATTGCCCAAGACAGCACGTAGCCCTTTATCTTCAAGCCCATCGGGTAAGGCAAGTGGCGTTCCCTCATGGGTGATTCGCCCTTTTGCCCCTGGCTCTGCCGTTTCAATGGCTGCCACGACGTCATCCATATGGGCGACAGCTCCCTGCAGGTTGAATACTTCTGCGCCTTCAATCGGGGTCCGAGCCGCTTTGATAAAAATTTTGGCTACATCATCGGCGTATTGAAACCCACAATAGCCACCGAATGAAATGTGATATGCCTCGCCTTTCGCCGCAGCCAACATCGCTTTTGTCGGCGTTGAGGTCATCCCTTGATCGCGGCCAGGGCCATATAAAGTGTAAGGCCGTAACCCAATACTGCCAATACCATCATCCAGCCAATAAATTCGAGCTGTACCTTCGTTCGCCTGCTTAAAAACGCCATAATGGGTTTGAGGATTTAAGGGTGCGTCATGGGGTAACAAACGATGATTGTACTCCGCTTTCTCCCCATATACGGCCGCGCTGCTGGCGTAGACGACGTGCTTTATGCCAGCTTCTTTGGCCGCTTCAAATATATTAACAGTTCCTACAACATTGACCGCCGCCCCAAGTGGTGGATTGGCTTTGCAAAAAGGAACCTGTAGGGCGGCCAAATGGATGAGGTGCGTAATGCCGTGGGCTGAAACGGTGTCTTTAACAATTTTCGTTTTTGTAATGTCATCATGCACGAAGTTGACTTGCCCCACTTCTTCGGGAGACATGATTAGCTCCAGTCGCTGTTTATCTGTGCCTAAATCAAAAATAGTAGCAGATGCGCCAGTTTGAATGAGATTGCGAACGACCCAGGCCCCAATACAACCCATTGCGCCAGTAATCAAGAAATGTTCTTTTGTCATTATCGCCTCGTTTCTACCCCATTAGAGAAGTCTAAGAATAGTTGCTATGATACTCGGATATTAATGATTGGGTAAATTCTATGAAAAGAATTGCCCCCAAGCGTGAGCAGGAACAGTTGCCACATCTTTTGAATTGGGAGATAATCCTCAGGCTAAATCTTGATCTTAATTCTGGGAGTAATTATACAATGTTATCTCAAACAGATCGCCAAAAAGCCGCCGACTTACTGCGTCAGGCGCACGGGAGCCGTGAAAAAATTCCGTCGCTCAAGGAAACTTTTCCTGAGATGGAAATCGAAGACTCCTATCGGATACAGCAAATTTTTGTGGATCGCTATTTGGCTGAGGGTGCCCAAATTAAGGGGTATAAAGTTGGGTTAACATCAAAAGCGATGCAGGAATTAGTTGGCTTTTACGAGCCTGATTTTGGTATTCTGCTTGATAGTTTCTTTATTAATGAGGGGGCTATCATCAATCAGGATGATTTCTTTGAGCCCTTTGTTGAAATTGAGATTGCCTTTGTGATGAAAAAACAGTTACGTGGGCCACGAGTGAATGCAGCGGACGTGATTCGGGCGACTGATTTTGTCCTGCCCTCAATCGAATTGGTTGACCGCCGCCTCTCCAATCGGGTGGGGGTTGTCGATACCATCGCTGACTTAGCTTCGTGTGGGGCTGTGATTTTGGGGGGCAACCCGATGCGTTTAGAGGACATTGATATTCGTAATGTGGTTGGTAGTATCATCAAAAATGGCGAGGTTATCTCGACGGGGGTGGCGTCTGCTGTATTGGGTAATCCCATCAATGCGGTCATTTGGCTCGCCAATAAATTGTCCGAGTTCGACATCACTTTCGAACCCGGACAGGTCATCCTATCCGGCTCATTTGTCCGTCTCGAAGCCACCCAACCCGGCGATCATTTTATCGCCCGGTTTGATAATGGCTTTGGCGATGTCCATCTGTATTTTTAGGTCACGTGACTAATATTCGGCCTTGCAGTGAAAAGAAGTCAAAAAACCTGATAATTACTGCGCGACGGCCACAAACTCAATTTCCAAACGAACCTCATCCTCAACGCTGGCTACAATTGGCACTTCCGGAATAGAGATGCCGTAATCAGGATAGAGGACGGTGGTTGTGCCGAGGCCTGCGATTTCACTTTCAGAGTTGACGGTCACATTCATTGTGAAGGTTTCGGATTTTGTTGTATCAATGATAGTTAGATCACCCGTAACCATGAATTCAAAGGTGTCACCAACGGCAACACTGTCAGGTAAACCTTCGATAGCCGTGGGTGCGAAGGTGATAAATTGGTATTGGTCCTGTTCAGACAAGAGCACGCGGCGGCGAATCGCGTTGTTGCGACGATCTTCATCTGTGATTAAATCACGAGCATCGATTTGGATGGCACTGATCGTGGTGTCTGTAGGATTAGCTGGATCAATTTGAATTTCGCCGGTCACCAGTGAGGTGATCCCCTCTACAGTCACATCATTGCCAAAGAGAACCTCGTCGATATAAAATCGCGCTTGGGACTGCTCTTGAACGATTTGGAAGGTTTGCGGCCCAGCCGAAGCCATTTCTTCAGGTTCAGCCTCTTCACTCATTCCCTCTTCAATTTCGATAATTTCGGCGGTCGGTTCTGGTTCAGCCGCATCATCTGCCATTGCCTCTTCTTCCTCGGCCATTTCTTCGGCCGCTGCCTCCTCTTCAGCTGGCGCAGCTTCTTCGGGGACTCTGGTTACTTCGACAGTAACTATTTTTTCAACTTCTTTTTCAACTTCAACTTCTTTTTCAACAACAACCGTTTCGACAACGGTCACCGTTTCCGATTGAGCTGATCCACAAGCTGTCAACAATAGACCAAATAATACCAAAAATGTAAATAAAATTGTGCGGTTACGCATCTTTTCTCCTTAACTGATGGCTAGGACCTAGTCACTTTAATGAGGCCCAAGTAAATTTACAACAGTTATAGAGATATAGAATTAGAATGAGAATAGCCTTAATCTAACCTGAGAGAATGCTAAGGATTTGTTTAAGGAAATATGCGAAGGGTTATTCTGCCTCAAATCCGACAAGTGTTGCGAACTCATCGAGTGCAGCACGTTCGGTACGTAGACTATTTACAGGCGCATCAGGGTTGACATAACCCAGGGCCATGCCACAGAAGACCATATCGTGATCAGGAATATCAAGAAATCCGGTGAGTGTTTGATGCCAGCCGGCCCACGATTCTTGAGCGCAAGTGTCGAGACCGTGCTCTTTAGCAAGAAGCATCACATTTTGGATAAACATACCAAGATCAGCCCACTGTCCCCACTCCATTTGGCGGTCTATGGTGAAGATAAGACCAACTGGGGCATCAAAGAATTGGTAGTTTCGGATAAAATGGGCCACCCGGGCCTTTTTGTCCTCACGCTTAATGCCCATGGTCCCGTACATATCTTCCCCACACTTAAAACGGCGGCTATCATAAGGCTCCTTGAGGTCAGGAGGATAGACGTGGTATTCAAAGCCTTCCCCACGTTTGTGGGTCTTGCGCTTCTCCTCAACCCGTCGGATCAACTCATCGCGAGCAGCCCCCGCCACCACATAAACCTTCCACGGCTGTAAATTCCCTCCCGATGGCGCATATTTAGCCGTTTCAAGAATTTTGACGATCGTTTCCTTGGGGACAGGTTTATCCAAAAACGCTCGTATCGAAATGCGGTTCATAATAGCTTCACTAACAATCATTATTTCTCCTTTGACGGTACCCCTTACTCTCAAATAGAGGGCGAGGGCCAAGTTTGACTTTTTTCAGAAGTTTACTGCTCGCTGATTTTTTTGTATTAGTTTTGTGACATGGGCTTCTAGCCCGTTGTTGGCAAGCGATGACCCCTACCCTATAAACTCAGGCTGATTTTATTCTATTGTTTCTCATTGAGTCAGCAAAGTTCAATTTTTGCCGAGTGTTTGATTTGACCTCTGCCAATTCCCGTTCTTGACCTGAATGTATATAATGGGGGTGAGCAAATAATAAACATCATAGGAGTATAAAGTGAGTACAGCTAAATTGTTTCTGGATGGACAGGAGTATGACCTGCCGGTCACAGTTGGTTCTGAAGGTGAAGTGGGTGTGGATATAAGTCGATTACGAAATACTAGTGGGGCGATTACGCTTGATCCAGGCTATGGTAACACGGGGTCTTGTCAAAGTGCCATCACCTTTATCAATGGCGAAGAAGGTATTCTGAGGTATCGTGGGTATGATATTCAAGAATTGGCTGAGTCGGCCAACTTTGTTGAAGTGTGTTATCTGGTGATTTATGGAGAATTACCAAGTGCCCAACAATTTGCGGATTTTTCCCACGATTTAACCTATCATAGCCTCATCCACGAGGATATGAAAAAGTTTTTTGAAGGCTACCCCTCAACAGCCCACCCAATGCCTATTTTGGCCGCAATGACTGTTGCTTTGGCCACCTACTATCCTAACATAGCAGAGGATATAGACCTCAACATTATTCGCCTTCTGGCTAAAATGAAGACGATTGCTGCGTTCTCTTACAAGAAATCGATTGGACAACCTTACATTTACCCTCGTAATGACCTAAGCTATACAGGGGATTTTTTACATATGATGTTTGCGGTCCCCGCCGAACCTTACCATGTACCGAACGTTCTAGAGCGAGCCTTAAATCTACTTCTTGTCCTTCACGCAGATCACGAGCAAAATTGTAGCACCTCGACTATTCGTATTGCAGGTAGTAGTCGGGTTAATTTATTTGCCTCGATTGCGGCTGGGATTTGTGCCTTGTGGGGGCCATTACATGGTGGGGCTAACCAAGCCGTAATTGAGATGCTCCGTATGATTCGGGATGATGGGCAAAATTATCAGAAATATATCGATTTAGCAAAGGATAAGAATTCTGATTTTCGGCTGATGGGTTTTGGTCATCGTGTGTATAAAAATTTTGATCCTCGGGCCAGAATTTTGAAGTCAATGGCTGATGAAGTGCTAAGCGATTTGGGGATTGATGATCCGTTATTGGAGGTAGCCAAAAATTTGGAGGAAGTCACCTTGAAGGATGAATATTTTGTCAAGCGAAACCTCTACCCCAATGTCGACTTTTATAGCGGTATCCTCTATCGGGCAATGGGTATTCCCACGGAAATGTTTACTGTGATGTTTGCGTTGGGGCGATTACCGGGCTGGATTGCTCAATGGAAAGAGATGTGGGAGGATCCAAAAGGTCGTATCAATCGCCCCCGTCAAATCTATGTTGGCGAAACCGCTCGATCTTATGTTCCGATCGATCAGCGCTAATTACGCAACATAACTGATGTGATGCTTTGCGTCACACCAGTTGTGCCAACGCTCTGCACTGGCACAAGTTCCCAAGTGGTTGGGGCAAAGATACAATACTGATGCCACTCGTATCAACGCTCTGCGTCGGTACGGGTGGTGGGAATATCATTTTTTAGACGAGCAAGACCGAAGTCTTGCTCGTCTTTTTTGTGTTTTTGCGTGTCACTCAAGCCATACATGGTGCAAAAACAGCCAGGGATAAATTTAAAGGGGTTACGTTTTTGTTCCCAAGTTCTGGCCCGATAGACGGAAGGGGACCAACCGACCGATTTGTGGAAGAGGGTGCTAAATGAGCCGACGCTCTCAAAACCGACTTCAAAACAAATATCGGTGATGGATAAGGTGCTGGTAGCCAATAAGTATTTGGCCTGATCCAACCGTTTGCGTGTGAGATATTGATGGGGGGTGACATAGAACGCCCGACGAAATTGGCGGATGAAATGGTAACGGGAGAGGTGAGCTTGTTCGGCCAACTCCTCTAATGAAAGAGGTTGGCTAAAGTGCTCATCAATAAAACACCGGGCTGCTTCCAAATGGTTGAGGCTCATACCGATATTTAATCATTTCCTGGGCCTACAGTCAAGTTCCACTTGGGATTTAGGTGGTGATCTTTCAGACTAATACCTTGAAAATGACAGAGTAGGGAGAAAATTTGAGAGTGTGTTTAGAGAAATAATGTGACTTTATGAGAAAATTCTCAGACCCTAAGAGAATATTGTAGAACTGTTGGAGTCAATGTGAGATATATTATTATAAACTTTTGCCCGATGAGATATGTGACCACTTATGATGAGATGAAAGGAAAAAATTTTTGATGGCATCTATTGAGATTCGAAAAGTCCAGACATTTGAGGAGCGTGAAGCTGTCTTCAATCTCCGGTATCGCGTCTATACTTTGGAAAGAGGCGTTCCTCAAAAGTATGCGGATCATGAGCGTCAGCGTATCGAGGAGCCGCAGGACCCGCCTTTGGGTGAAGGATCTTTGGACGCTGGTCTAATTTTGGGGGCTTTTCGCCAAGATGAACTACTGGGTACACTTCGCCTCAATCGGACCGAGGCCTTTGGGGAGGATTATAGTAGGCTACTTGGGCTTTCCCATTTTGGTCTAACCGATGAGCACAAAGCCAGTGTCACCACAAAATTGTGTCTTGAACCCCAGCACCGAGGATCGCGGGCGCTTTTATGTCTAATGCTTGTGGTATTTGAATATGCCTTGCAGGCGGGCTCTATTATCTCTTTTGCCGATTGTAACCCACCACTTTACAACCTGTTTCTTAGATTAGGGTGCCGTCAGGCTATGCCCAATGATGTTCATCCTGAGTATGGCTTAGTCCATCCCACCTATTTAATTATGAACGACGTTGATCATTTTCAGGCGGTACGATCTCCCTTTTTGAAGTTTCGGGATTCAATGCAACCGACGTATGAGAATGTGACGTACTTTCAAGAAGTGGCTAGTGCAATTAAATCTAATACTAAATTATCAAAAGGAGTAGGAAAGATGCAACCAGCAGCATTAGAAGATTTGGGGTTTGATCCATCGACAATGAATGGAGCACAAATCGTAGAATTTCTTGACGGACGAATCGAGCGGTTATTACGCGAGATTGAAGAAAGTGAAGTGTGGCAAGTTGTGACCAATTTTGACTCAAACCCAGAATTGGTACAAGAGGTAATGAAAGAAATTTATTTGGAAGTTGTTATGTATCAACCCGATGTGATTGAGGCGACCATTGCCACGATTGCTCAGATGCCCCGTACAATGTCTGTGGAGCTGTTTGACGAAATGTTGCACCATCAAGTTGAAGAGTTCGATCATGGTGAAATGGCGTTACGTGACTACATAGCACTGGGGGGCGATGAGCAGTTTGCCCGAAATCGGCGGATGAGTCCCTCATCCTTCTCGATTGCCGCTATGTGGCGGATGCTCTGTCATATGCGTGACCCTTTTGTCTATCTTGGTGCTCTGTATCCGTTTGAAGGACTGACGCCTATTGTCTCGGAGAAGATTAAATCGATATTGCGTACCCAGGGGATGACCGATGACTCTTTGGGCTTTGTTGAATACCATTCCACCGCAGATTTAGAACACACTCGCATCGTAAAAGAACTGATCGCCAAAATTGCCGATGAATATCCCGAGTCGCGCGAGAGCATTTGTTACGGGATTGAATACTTCTTGGCTGTCTATCCCTTGCCTGCTTGGTCCGCAGCGTTGACAAGAGCACGCAGTCGACTAACGATGGCCGTGGCATAATTGAGACTTTAAAGCGATTACGATTGTCCGATGCCTACAAAATCCGCTCTGATTGTATACGCCACGGCTAGAGGGCGTACCAAAAAAGTTGTCGAGCGTTTGGCCCAACAATTAGGAGAGCAGATGATGGTGAGCGTGGGTGAAATCAAGGAGGTCGATCTACAAACACTCCACACCTATGATCTTGTCGTGGCTGGGTCACCGACCTATGGGATCGGTGATCTGCATCCCGCGTGGCAATCTGTGAACGCTTCGATTGAGTGTTTGCGTCTTAATCATGTTTTGGTAGCGTTGTTCGCTTTAGGTGATCAACGCTACCACGGCCAAACCTTTGGGGGCAGCCTAAAGCACTTGGACGCTATTTTCGCCCAGACCGGGGCGGTACGAATTGGGCAAACACGCTGTGAGGGGTACCAGTTTGCCCATTGCCCCGCCCTGGCTGCTGATGGAACGTTACCTGGCTTGTTATTAGATGAGATTTCTCAACGACGCTCATCCCCACAACGCATTGAACAGTGGGTTCAGAAGCTATTTGAGGAGGCTGGTGTCGTTTAGGTAGCCTTTTCAAATTTTGATTTAGCGCCCAGCCATATGCCAAAAATAATCAGAGAAATACCAATCAATGTAATTGTTACATTGGAAATCTTAGCGTTGGCCACATCGATGATTGTGGCCAAAATAATTTGCCCGCCGATGACCAAAACAGTTGCCGTGGTTGCTCCTAAGTGCGGCATGACAAAGCTGTTTAGGGCGACATAGCTGGCCCCAATGAGACCACCTAGAAAGAGGTAAATTGGAATGACCTCAAAATCAATGGCTTGCTGGTCAGTGAGAAATGAGACGATAAAAACCAAGACAATTGAGCCAACGACGTGATTCCAGAAAGCAGCTCCGGTGCCTGAAATGTGTAATCCCAACTGTGCGTTAAAGACACGATTGGTCACAATAAGGAGGCCGTTAAAAAATGCTAAACTTATCATCAAAATCATTGTCATTCTACACTCCTCCATAAAAAATGATTAAGATTGAGCCGATTACAATACAAGGCACCTGTAATAAATCATTGGCTGATAATCGTCGTTTCTCCATACCAAACCAGCCTTTCACATCAAACACCATTGCAATTGTGGTTTGCCCCAAAATCATCAAGGAGAGACTTCCCACCAGCCCAATGGCTGAATTGACCGTAATATTAGCGAGCACGACGATGATTGCCCCCCCTGCTCCGCCAAAATAAGACCATAGTGGGGCCTCGGCGGCATAAGGCAACAAAGCTTTATGTTGTGAGAGAACCCACCATAAAACCCAACTCCCCACAACCCCGACCCCATGCGCAATAAAGGATGACCAGACTGGGCTGGTGTATCTGGCCAGTTCACTGTTGAGAAAGATCATCACCGCAAGTAAGCCACCTGAGGTGACGGCGCCTCCTGTGTAAAAATATCTATTCATTTTGCTACCTTTATTTTATCTTCTTGTTAAAAATATTGATATAAAGTATCTTGATATAAAGATAAGTAGGATTGTAACCTCACTTTACCTGGATGTCAAGATTCTTGACATCAAATTATTTTTTGCTATGGTATGGTTATGAAACAAGATCACGTTGATTTTATACAAAGCCAATGGGCGGCTGAGAAACCGGATTTGGATACCACTCCAATGGGAGTCGTTGGTCGCATTTCTCGTATTTCACGCCATTTCGATCAACTACTGCAAAAGAATTATGCTAAGTTTGGCTTGAACAGCGGGGAATTTGATGTGCTGGCTAGTCTGAGACGGGCCGGATATCCGTATCAATTAACGCCTACCCAACTCTTTAATTCGTTGATGCTCTCCTCCGGGGCGATGACTAATCGCTTGGATCGTTTGGAGAATGTTGGCCTCATTAAACGAGGCCCAAACCCTGAAGATCGGCGGGGAATTTTGGTGACGCTTACTGAAGAGGGGGTCACTTTGATGGATAACGCATATCCAGCGCACATTGCTAATGAGCAAGAGATGCTTGCCTCGTTGAGCGACGCTGAGCGGGATATGCTGACAGATTTATTACGAAAGCTGTTGCTCTCATTTGAGGATGATGATTAAGTTAGGACTTACGCAGAATAGGGATAAACTGTCGGTTGAGCTTGTCGAAACCAAACATTTTGGTCCGCAAAACGTTATTTTCGACAGGCTCAATCAACGTTTTGCGTTAGTCCTATAAGTGTTGAAACTCAAGCAAGGTGCGTTTTAATGTTTCTAGCTGCGAATTTATCGCTCATGTTTAATGAGGTCCCACTTTTAGATCGTTTTGCTGCGGCAAAGCGGTTTGGTTTTGAAGCAGTTGAAGTCCAGTTCCCCTATGCATTTGAACTGGAGACCTTGTGTCGGACTCGTGAGGCGGCGGGTGTTCAAGTTATCTTGATTAACGTTCCCCCAGGCGATACCACGGCGGATGAGGTGGGGTTAGCTGCTTTACCTGGGCGCGAGTCGGATTTTCGGGCGGCGGTTGACCAGTGTGCTTTATTTGCTGAGAAATTGCGGGTGCGAAAAGTAAATGTGCTGTCTGGTAAAACGGCCCGTACGGAGCAGGCTTGGCAGACCCTGACCAATAACTTGCGTCACACCGCCAGTGTCTTTGAGCCGTTTGGTGTGGCTGTACAAATTGAGCCGCTCAATCGTGAAGATCACCCTGATTTTTTCATTGGCACGCTCGATGAGGGACTTGAGGCTTTGGATCGGGCGCATCATCCCAATCTCTACTTACAATTTGATCTATATCGTATGGCTCGATCCGAACCTGATCTGGTTAAGGCGATCCATAAGGCTGGGACACGCATTGGGCACGTTCAATTTGCTGATTTACCAGGTCGCCACGAGCCGGGCACGGGACGGATCGATTTTGCCGCTGCGATCAAAGCGCTTCAGGCTGTCGGCTACGATGACTGTTTGGCTGCAGAATATACCCCTATGAAAGATACTGAAGCTGGTTTAACCTGGCTGGCAGAGTTTAACCGCTTACTTTAACGAATGTCCCCTTCGCTAGTTCTATTTTCCTATCTCCCCTTCATCTAAACATTGTTATATTGGTTATAACAATATTAAGGTTTTTCAAGAAATAAACGGGTTTCTTGATTCAGCCTAAGACCACGCTATTCTAGGGGAGTTCACGAATGAAATCTTATGTCAACGAAAAAGTGATTGCGGATCTCGTCAAAGATGTGAGCGATCAGCATTATGTGATGTCAGGGACGATAACGGCGATTACAGCGGCTCAAGCAACTGCTTTAGGTGAGGCCTGTATGCAAATTAGTTTGGAGAATCAGCTTGATACCCTAAATTGGTCGGATGTGACGGCTCGTATTGAGCATATGGGAAATGTTAAAAAATCTCTTCTTGAATGGTCAGAGCAGGATATGAAGGCGATGGCTACGTACAATCAATCTTTAGTTAACAACGTTATGCCGATTGGCCGACAAACATTGGCTGAAAGCGCGGCTGAAATTGCTCGCCTATCGCTGGTTGCGGTTGAGATGCTGCAGGACTTCCAACATATGGCCTACAACGATATGCGAGAGAAATTGATGGTTGCTGTTCATCTGCTCCTTGGTTCAGCCCAAGCAGCCATTCATCTGTTGGGCAGCTATTTGGACGAATGGAATAACCCTAACTTTGTCTTGGAGTATAAACCCGTCTTGGATTTGTTAAAACAAAAGGCGGAGCGCTGCCAGAGTAGGGAGCCACTGTATGCCTAGTGACGATTTGAAAATTTGAAGAGATACGTTATCATTCAAAATGAGTGACGATTGTTAAATCAAAAGTCGCTCATTTTTCTTTTTAACAAAATAAGAAGAAGGCCAAGTATGAAACACTTTAAGTATTGTTGGGGAATAATCTTTGTGATGGCATTTGGTTTCTTAGCCGCCTGTGGACCTACGGCCCCACCGGAACCCACTCCGTCAGCGACAGCGGTTGCCATTGTAACTGCCACTGAAACACCCGAACCCACCCCAGCCCCAACCGAGACCTCGACGTTAATTCCACCCACTCCTGTACCGCCAAGCCCCACCCCAACTACCAGCCTGCTTGATCAGATTCAATTACCTCCTGGCTTTGAGATTGATCTTTATGCCAGCGATGTGCCTAATGCCCGGTCGATGGTCCTCAGCCCTAACGGGACGTTGTTTGTGGGAACGCGTACCGAGGGGAATTTGTATGCAATTTTAGATGAGGATAATGATTATCGTGCCGATGAAGTGATCACCTTGCAGCAGGGGATGTTGGCCCCCAATGGGGTGGCCATTCGAGATGGGGCGCTTTATGTCGCCGAGGTACATCGGGTGCTACGCTACGACGATATCGAAGCAAGTCTACCAAATTTGCCGGAGCCTGTGGTTGTCAATAATCAATTTCCTCAAGCCCGGGCACATAGCTGGAAGTTCATCCGCTTTGGGCCAGATGATCGCCTCTATGTGCCAATCGGTGCGCCCTGTAATGTATGTGATGTGTCAGGCACTCCTTTTAGTACGATTACGAGTATGAACCCCGATGGGTCTGATTTAAAGGTGTATGCCTGGGGGGTTCGTAATTCAGTTGGATTTGATTGGCATCCCGAAACGGAAGAGCTGTGGTTTACCGATAATGGCCGTGATCGAATGGGGGATGATTTACCGCCCGATGAATTGAATCACGCGCCAGAACCCGATCTCCACTTTGGTTTTCCCTACTGCCACGGCGGCACAGTCCCCGACCCTGAATTTGGGGAAGAGCGTCAATGTGACGAGTTTGCCCCTCCGGCTCAGCCACTTGGCCCTCACGTTGCTGCGTTGGGGATGCGATTTTACGATGGCTCAATGTTTCCAGAGGAGTATCACAACCAAATTTTTATTGCCGAACACGGTTCTTGGGATCGCTCTGTGCCCATCGGCTATCGCGTGATGTTAGTGCGTTTGGAGAATAATGACGTAGTCAGCTATGAGGTCTTTGCGGAGGGCTGGCTACAGGACGGCCAAGCTTGGGGCCGCCCTGTAGATTTATTGATTATGCCGGATGGATCGATGTTGGTTTCTGATGATGCCGGAAACGCAATTTATCGAATCAGCTACACGGGTTAATACAACTCTTCAACTAAAGCAACAAAGGGATCAACGTCTCCCAAGACTTGATCAACAGCAGTTTCCCAAAACTCGGGCTTGGTTAAATCAACGCCAAGATGGGTTTTGGCCAAATCTTCGGTGTTCATTGATCCGGTGTCACGCAGCAAGGCGATATATTTTTCCTGAAAATCAGCGCCCTCTGCCAAAGCCTGGGCATACAAACCGTGGCTGAAGAGATAACCAAAAGTGTAGGGGAAATTGTAGAACGGTGCTTGGGTGATGTAGAAGTGTAACTTGGAGGCCCAGAACCAGGGGTGATATTGAGCCAGCCCTTCTTTATAAGCGCCCTTTTGAGCGGTAACCATCAATTCATTGAGTTCATCCACACTAAGCTGGCCTTGTCGCCGTTGGTCGAAGAAGGCTGTCTCGAAATCAAAACGCGCTCGAATATTCATTAGGAAGGCTGCCGCATCGTTTAGCTTAGACCCTAAGATACTTAATCGTTCTTGGGGGGATGCCGCAGTATCGAGTCCGGCATTCGTCACAATCAACTCATTAAAGGTGCTGGCCGTTTCAGCCGTGCTCATCACATAATGACGCGCCCCAAAGGGTAGATCGCGCATCACCCAATTATGATAGGCGTGGCCTAACTCGTGGGCCAACGTGAGCAAGCCATTGTAACTGCCGTTGTACGTCATAAAAATGCGAGATTGTTTTTGCAAAGGGAAGGTGGTGCAAAAACCGCCGGCCTGTTTGCCGGGGCGATCTTCCGCTTCGATCCACAAATCGCTGATCGCTTTATGGCAAAAATCTGCAATGTTAGGGTTTAGGGGGCGAATGTTGTCTATGACAAAATCGGCGGCCTCATTGTAGCTAAAACTTTGGGTGATTTCACCGACGGGAGCGCCAACATCATACCAACTTAGCTGATCAATCCCAAAGACTTTAGCCTTGGCCGAAAAGTAATCCAATAGTTTGGCACTCTTGGCATCAATGGTGGCCCACATCGCTTCCAGCGACTCCGCAGAAAGCCGATTTCTGAATAGTGGCTCTTTGAGCACCGATTGCCAATCGCGATGTTTGTACATTGTCAGACGAAAACCGGCCTGATTGTTTAAGGCTAAAGCACACGTCTTTGCCAGGTCTCCCCAATTTTCCTCAAATAATTCAAAGGCTTCTTGGCGGGTAGCTCGGTCTGGGTTATCTATATATAAACTTTGCAACTGCCCCAGCGACATCGGCTTATCTCGAAACGTTACTTGGCGATCACCACTGATGATGGTATATAACCGTCCCCAAGCATGATAGCCATCGTGCATAAGCTCATTTGCTAAACGTTCTAACGTTGGGTCCATCTTTTGAGCGGCCAAGTCACGGTTCTCGTTCAAGCCAAAAGCAATTGGCGCTAAGTCCGTGTCTTTGATTAATTTCTCCCAAACGTCGTCGGGCTGAACGGCACAAAATGCTGCAAAATCATTCCAAAGTGTACTGAGTTGGGTACCAAGCTGGCTCACTGTCGCCTCTAACTGTAGGGCCCCCTCATCGCTCACATCTTGGGCACGTAGACAGTGGGTGAACGCCCCTGCTTCACGCAATCGAGCACTTATCTCGATGGAGTGACTAATCCAGCCGACCCATTCTGTCACAGTTTCATCAGTTAGGGCCGCAGGTAAGCCATCCGTCTCCAACGCCTGAATATCAGCTTTAACATCAGCTAAAAATGCGCTCAATACACTGGATTGACTGCCTCCCTCAAAAATTATATCTAAATCCCAATTTTCTTTAACAACCATGGTAAAAACCTTTCTTGAGTTGTAGTACGTTGTAGGTGATAACTCATCTAATCTGGTGAGTGTTACCTATTCAATTAAGCAAATATCAATAAATGATACTCATTTTGAATGGAAAGGCCAGAATGTGAGGGAAAGGGGAGGAGGGACTTTTTATTATATCGGCACGCCTAAAGTGACCAAACGATTACGTTTGAATGTGTCGATCATTTCGGCGGCAGTTTTTTGTGCTTCTTCGCCCATCAAGAGACTGGGCTGACCGCCTTCAAATTTATCGCAAACGTATTTGTGGGAGTCGTACATGATGGCAAAGGCTTGGCGAAAATTTTGCATAGCACTTTCCAACTCAACAGGGGGATCTTGAAAAATGGGCTTGATCTCACGAAGGACCTTTTTCACCAAATAGTCATGATCGTGCGACCAGAGGCCGCTAAAACCTTCACTGGCCTCAAACATATTTGGTCGAACGTAGCCATCGTAAGCAGCTTGGGAAAAGCCACCTGTTAGTTTGAAGGTGACCGAAACACCCCACAAGATATAAGTTGCTCGTTCGATTTCTTCACGGGCTTCATTCATATTTTCTGCCTCAATATGAGCTTTGAGGTTAGAACAACTGATAATCAAGGCCTGGACATAGCTAAAAAATAGTTGATGGCCTAGCTGCCAGCGCACCCTAGCTTTATCAAGTTCTTGTAAATCTAACATTGTTTACTCCTAGATGAGTTTGTAGTGTTTATAGGGTTCAGGAAGTTTTTAGAGTTTTTACAATTAACCCTACAAACCCTATAAACTCTAAGAACTCTACAAACTATATTTAAATAAACTGCCTTAACGTTGTTTCCAAAGCAACCCGCAACATTGGGGCCTCGACCACCGTCAGCGGTTGGGGAGAGACTTGCAGGTTGGTCAGAACATTACGATAGGATTGCAGCAATCCAGCCAGAAAAACCTGACCACTATTTTCATTGCTGCGCGTGACATTAAAGTAGCTATCATAGACATCAAATTTGTGAACATTGGCGGTAATTGTATCTGTCTCTGTTGTCAATGTATCGATAGCTTTATCGAGAGCAGGTAACATCGTGGCGGTTTCAGCGTCAAGAGGAAGATGCAGGATATTTTGTAGGGCGGCCTGCTGCTTGGGGGACAGGTCGGTTTGCTGCTCGATACCGACCAGTATTTCAGGCAGCGGCAATCGTAGTTCAGGGCCAGTATCGGGCAGTTTCGGTTCGTCAGTGATCATCGCATGCCACTCGGTGACGGCTTGGTTAAGCTCACGCGCGGTGTAACTACTCTCAACCCGTTTCATAAAACGATCAACTGTATCTGGGTCCGCCAACAGTTGGCCTTCAACCACACCTGTTTCGTAGACTGACTGGGTGGGTTTCAGAACCTGATCAATCAGTAGGGCTTGCCCCTGTCGATGTTTAAGTAGCGCTTCAAATACCCCGCCATAGATGTAGGGGTTGTAAGGGGTATCCGGCTTAGCCTTGGTCAAGCCAATTTGCCGAGCCACCTCATTCACCTCTTGCCACATCATCTGCAACACATTGGGTGGCGCATCCAGCTTCTCCTGCTCATTTTGCGGCTCGGCCAATGTTTGCGCCCGACGTGCCTCGATTACCTCCCGCACCTCCCAAGAGGGAACCGGAATCAGAAAGAGTGCCTCCTCGCTTGACAAGAGAGGCTCGGTATCATCTTGGTACACTTTGATAAGCTCGGTCAGGCGATTACCGATAAGCGGCAACTCCCCAATTAGCAGATGCTCTGGTTCTGGATGATTAGTATGCCATTGATAAACGGCCTCACGCGCCCATAGCCCTACCGCCTTGCGAATAGCCGGATCGGTGACCCCTTCCATTTCAGGATACTTGGCTAGATTGACCTCGGTTTCAAACGGCCCCCGTGCTGCGTTATATTGCAACAGATGGACCTTCCGCCCCACATTGGTGGCAATCAAGGATAACTGTTGGGCCATCAAGCTCTTGCCTGTTCCAGGGATGCCTGTCATAAAAATCATCCGCTGTTTTTGGGCGATCGATGTGAAGGTGTCGTGTAAATCAGATGAAATTGGGATAATGAGCATCATAAACCTCTTTTACGTTTCTACTTTGGCAATTTCCCCGACGGATTAGTTACCCGCCCGGTAAAGGCTTCCCGCCATTCCCCTAGCTTCTCATCCATATCCTCCCACTCTTCAGCTACGGCCGAGCCACGATACATGGCAAAGGCTCGTAGTTGATTGATGTAGAAATCGACGAGTTCGTCTGGACGATACTGCTCAGGATTGTAGCCATTCCAATGCACCACTTGCTCTAAGGGGCGGCGATATCGTTGTTGAACCTCCTTAGCGGGAAAGCCCAGCGGGATTGTACCGTACGCTCGCATCGAAGCCGGATAGCCTAGTAGCTCGCTAAGTTCATTGTTGGTCGTGGTTTCACCACCTCCTGATAACCAAGCCGAGGTCAAGCCTACCGAAGCTGCGGCCAAGTGGATCATTTGCATGGCAGCCCCCAAGGAGGCCATAAAAATATAGTCGTTGTTTTCGGCATACTCTTCGACCTGACCGGGAATATCTGGCTTGCCTTGCGGATAACACGCCTTCCAGCGCGGGTCACCGATGACTAGAATGATGGCAACGGTATTGGCCATATACTCCTTGCGCACGTGGGGGAAATCTTCTGCATTATCGCGTAAACGTTGGGCTTGCCGTAGAAAGACCTCACGCACTTTGAGGCGCATGTCTGGATCATCGACACAAATAAAATCCCAGGGTTGAGAGTTTGCCCCACTGGGTGCCCAGCGTCCCGCATCAAGAATTTTGAGTAATACCTCGCGGGGCACAGCTCGTTCTTTCTCGAATTTACGCACACTCCGCCGGCGACGGGTCACCTCCATCAACTTTTCATAAGACGCAAAATCAAACGTTGGTTCGAGGTTATCACTCACAATAATCTCCTTTTAAGTTGCCGATTGAGATGGCAAAGCTTGGGCCTTTAAACAAAACTTACAAACTCATCCAAGGCTTTTTTATGTGTGGCGTGGATGGGAATCTCGGCATCTTCGGCAGGGTAGCCAACCACTAGATTGATATAAGCCCGCTCATTTTTGGGCCGCCCCAAAATTTCGGCCAAGAAGTTCATCGGACTCGGGGTGTGGGTTAGGCAAGTCAGACCCGCATTGTGCAGTGCAGCGATCAGAAAGCCAGAGGCAATGCCGACCGACTCTTGGACATAGTAATGTTTGATCTTTGACCCATCCGCTTTTAAGCCATAGGCTTGGGCAAAGATCACAATGAGACAACCTGCTCGATCAATAAAGGATTTGTCGGGATCGGTGCCGAGTGGGGCTAAAGCCTCAAGCCACTCTTCGGGGGCACGTCCCTCGTAAAAGGCCCGCTCTTCCTCTTCTGCTGCCAAACGAATTTGATGTTTGATATCGGGATCGGTCACAACCACGAAGTGCCAGGGTTGTTGGTTCGCCCCGCTGGGCGCACGGCCCGCTGTTTCTAAACATTGCTTGATGACCTCCATCGGGACAGGTCTATCGGCAAAGTCACGAGTGCTATGACGCATTTTGAGCAGGTCAAAAAAAGTCATCGCCCTCTCCAGCATCATAGGCTCATCGTAATTTTCAAATTCTAAAGGAACCGAAGGAACTTTTTGCATCATCATCTCCATCGAAGATCGTTGATTTTTTGAGTGTAGAGTTTTGTGTTTTATTTTAGAAAGCAAATTTTATTCGTAAAAGAAATTTAGCACTAAATTTATATTTAGTCAAGCGGTGTTTTTGCAGAGTTATATTTTTTAACTGGTTAGGTTCTGTGGATCAAATCTGTGTCAACGTCAGCTAAGGTGGGGCACCCACACTGAGCCATCACATTGGCTAGCTCATCTCGTAGAATCTCAAAAATGTGACGAGTCCCAGTCTCCCCATTTACGGCTAATCCCCATAACGGCGACCGACCCAGTAGGACAGCTTTTGCCCCGAGCGCAACGGCTTTGATCACATCTGTCCCCCGCCGAATACCCCCATCGATCAAAACTTCGACTTCGCCAGCCACAGCCTCAACCACTTCGGGAAGAGCGTCGATTGAGGCAATTGCGGTGTCGAGCTGGCGTCCGCCGTGATTGGAGACGATGATGCCAGATGCGCCTGCTTCGATGGCAAGACGGGCATCATCTCCGCGAAGCACCCCCTTTACCCAAATTGGCAAATCGGTGATCGATTTGAGCCAGCCAATGTCATCCCAAGTCAGGGCGGGGTCAAAATTAGCATCAACGGTCGTCATTAGCTCGCTGACAGAGATCGATTCACCGGGCTCGACCAAGTTTGGAAACGGGAGTTCGGGTGGAGTCTTAAATTTAGCCCGCCACAAATTTTCTCGAAGACCTTGTCTTGGTACATCAACCGTTAAGACCAACGCCTGACACCCTGCGGCTTCGGCCCGCTTCAAAATGCGAACACTCCAATCCCGATCTCGAAAGAGATATAGCTGAAACCAGACTGGATGCCCCAAGGCTGTGACCTCATTCACGGCCACGGTTGACATCGTACTCAAGACCTGGGTGATGCCTAAAGCACGCGCCGCCCCGCCTGTTCCCAATTCGCCGTCAGGATGAGCTAGCTTGTGCATCGCTGCTGGAGCCAACATAAAAGGGAGTGGCATTTTTGTGCCGCCAACAGTTGTCTCCAACGATACCTTACTGACATCTCGCATCCTTTTTGGCCGCAGCCGCAGGCGGTCAAACCCAGCCCGATTTTCTTGTCGGGTGATGTTATCTGCGACCCCACCCGCGTAATAGGCATAATCCGGGGCACGCATTGCTTCTTTGGCGGCTGCTTCATAATCAAATAGATTTAATAACTGCCTCGTCAACGCTTTGACTCCTTGCTTAGTTTGTCACTGCTCTGAACCATTTTTTTGAGCTTGCAAAACTCTACGAACTCCAAGCATTCTATCAACTAACCAATGGCTTTGTCCGTTGTGCTAACTGAATGGGAATACCCCAAGGATCGCGCACAAACCCCAGTTTATCTCCCATAGGGGAGATCATCACCTCACCCGCCTCAGTCGCTCCAACTGCAATCAGACGTGCACATTCCGCCTCGATATCTTCGACTGCGAAAGCCATATGAAACGTGAGTGGGCTTAAATTCGCGTAGTCAGGTAAGTCTCCACCAGAATTAGTGTAAACTTCAAGAATTGTCCCATCGCCATCGTCCGCTAAAAATCGAATGTACGGTGTTTCTTCCTGGGCCCGGATAATCCGTAATCCCAAATGCTCTGAATACCAGTCCGCAAAAGCCCGTGAGTCGGGTACATTGATGGCAAAGTGTTCCATTTTCATAAGTTGTGTCTCCTATTCGTATACTCTTTAAATTAAGGTTATACTCAATTTACATTTCGCAAATTGGTTACGATTACATTACATCAAGGGGCATATTTTCGATGACTTCAAGCCAAACCTTTTCCTATTCCAGATTGCATTTAGAGCAACAACGTCACAACTACTTTTGGCTCGGTGTCGTTATGTTCTTTCTGATGGTATCGTTTGGTTTCCTGACTTGGCATACATTTGATTATGAGTGGCCGCTCTATTATGGCGTTGGACCGACACTTCTGATCTGGCTTTTTCTGGTGATTTTATTGAGGATCGGTTATGGTCGACTGGCTAAACAGGTAACCACTGTCTCTCTGACATTCGCTCCAACACAACTGGAGTATACTAATCGATTGACCACGAAACAACTTGCCTACGACCAAGTTGTCAAAGTTATGATCTTTGAGGGACAAGAAGAGGTTCAGACCTTTATTCGGCTAGAGAGTCGGGAAGATGAGCCTATTGTGATTTTTGCTTTAGATAATATGGCTGCTTTAGTTGAGTGTCTAAAACAACGTCTCCCTGCTGCCAAAATTATGATCCACAAGCAGAAGATTAACGCTAATCAGGCTGTTAAAGCTTTTAATTGGGTGATTCTGTTCATTGCAATAAGTGGTGTAGGGTACGCCCTTTTCTTTCCCTTTGCCAAAATTTTTGACTTTGCCATATTCCTTTTTCGATTGGGATTTGTCGTCTTCTCTATCATCAGCCTAATTTGGGCGATTCGTACCAAAGTGTTTGTCAAACGGTGGCATCAGAGGTTGATGATAGGGGGTAACCTGTTAATGGTTATTCTGAGTGTTGTAGTTGTGTATTTGAGTATTCTTTTAGGGGAAAACCAGGTAAACTCCTGTGCCCCTTGGACTCAATGGGCCCGTCAAACAGGCTGTGTGGCAAGGATTGATGGTAGCGACACCCCTTTTTTCACAAATGATGATCACCTCTTTCGTCGCAGATTTGGCGAGGTGAAAATGCAGGACTTAAATGATTGGCCTTGGCAACAAACGAGACTAGGCTTTGATACATACATTAGCGAATTTGATGTGTCAGCAAATGGGCGGGTCGTGGTAATGCATCTGCCAAACTTTAGTGAAGATGTGGGGAGTCAGCCTGAGCCAAATCACCTCTGGGTGTGGCGCCTCGAGCGTAACCACAATGAGGGTCAACGTGTTTCTGAACCGTTGATTGAACAAGTTAGACATCTACAATTGTCGGCTGATGGTGAATTATTATCCTTGGCGGGCTACAACTTTGAGAATGAGGAGCCTGTTTCTACAGCTGGGATATGGGCTACTGATGATTGGCAAAAAATCACGGATTTACCGTCAGGCAGAGATTTTATCTTTTCGCCTGATGGGCAACAAGTTGCTGCGGCATACAATCAAGCCATAGAAATTTTTGAGGTGACAACCGGTGTATTGCTTCAGACTATACCAACCGATGGCCGAGTCTCATTCGAGCTTGTTTACTCACCCAATGGCCGCTATCTAGTGTGGTTTTATAATCAAGAGGGGCGTCTTGTGGTTTGGGATTTAGAGGCTGATCAAATTATCACAGAGTGGGCGATTGGTGGAAATCCAGTAAATCTAACTCGGGCGGCTTTTGCGATTGCTTCTAACAATAAAACAGTTGCCTACATTGTTGACGATAATGTGACGGGCAAATGTGAGTTGACCGTGCGAGAAATTAATGCACCCACCTCAATCGTAACAGTTGAGATGGGTGAACGACGAGTCTCCTGTTCTGAGTTAGCCATATCTTTTTCCTCGGATAACTCAAGGTTAGCGGTGGGCGCATTGCGGGAAATCACTATTTTTGATGTGCCCACCCTGACTCAATAAGAATGCTTACTTATCTTTCTTCACTGGCAATTGAATCGTGTAATATTCCGCTGGGTCTTCATTGTTGAAAACGATACTACGGAAAGTATCCAGATCGATCTCCAACAAATCGGCGACAACCATCAAGGTAGAAGAACAAGTGCTTGGTACATAGGTGTGAAGCTTTTGCATTTTTGATAATAATCGTTCTGGTGGAATGGCCCCGTGCGTACCCCCAATGCCAATCATCTCCATCAGATTTTTCAACGTTGTCGTATCCGTGCCTGATACGGATTTTGTCACAAACGTAATCGTTTGTATGATTGCCGACTTCTTGAGCTGTGAGTTGGTGTAATAAAATGTCTGCATTGTCTGTCTCCCAAATCTGATAAATCTTATTTTCATCCAGCATATCCCCAAAATTAATTTTATTCCTGAGCTAACCCTGAAGACTCCTTGATGGCAGACAGGTCATCATCTTTCTTTTGAGAAACACCGCTTCTCTTTATAATTACGCCCATACTTTAATCAATAAAATCTCTTATAAATGAAAGAAGGTGATGATGAGCCATCCCAAACGACATGAGGTGATTGGCGGCTGTCCCCTGGATTGTCCAGATGCTTGTTCTTGGATTGTGACCCTTGAAGATGGCAAGCCTATCAAATTACGGGGGAATCCGGCCCATCCGTTTACGCGCGGCACGCTTTGTGTAAAAGTCAATCCGTATCTCAAGTACACCGCCCATCCTGATCGCTTGCTCTATCCGCTACGGCGAGTCGGGGCCAAAGGTAAGGGGCGATTTGAACGAATTACTTGGGATGCCGCGCTAACAGAAATTGCCGAACGATGGCAACAAATCATTGCCGAGTTTGGGGCAGAGGCCATTTGGCCCTACGCAGGTACGGGCACGATGGGTTGGTTGCAAGGGATGAATGGCACCGGGCAACGCTTGTTCAATGCCTTGGGTACCTCGCAGCATGGACCGACCATTTGCTCGGTGTCAGGCCACGTTGGGATCAGTTACACCACAGGCTCGGCGGCAGGGATGGACCCAGAGGATACAATCCACTCTGGTCTAGTGGTGCTGTGGGGCACCAATACCATCGTCTCCAATCGACATCTTTGGCCCTTCATCAAACAGGCCCGCGATAACGGCGCCCCGATGATTGTGATTGACCCCATTCGTACCAAAACAGCGGACCGAGCCGATCTTCACATTGCCCTCCGACCTGGCACGGATGGGGCGTTAGCTTTGGGGGTAATGTGCCAATTGGTGGAGATGGGGGCGACGGATGAACCCTACTTGGTTGAGCGCGCCATTGGCTGGGAAGGGTTTAAGCAAACCCTGGCTGAATACTCATTGGCACGAACGGCTGAAATTTGTGATGTACCTCAGGCTGATATTCTTGCCTTGGCCGAACATTTTGCCCAAAATCGACCGGCTAGTATCCGGCTCTCGATGGGGATGCAGCGTCATCTAGGCGGTGGACAGGCGGCCCGAGTGATCTCCTGTCTCCCTGCAATTACGGGTGATTATCAGCGGTTGGGGGGCGGGTTATGTTATTCGACCGCACCGGGGTATCCCCTGAATACAGCGGCTTTATGGGGAACCGACCTGCGGCAAAAAGAAGCCCATACTCTGCCAATGACTCGTCTTGGCCACAATTTACTTGACCTGAATGATCCGCCGGTGATGTCCCTCCTGATGTGGGCGGCCAATCCGGTTGTGTCTAACCCTGATCAAAATCGAGTGCGACAGGCTTTGGCTCGTGATGATCTGTTTACGGTGATCATTGAAAATTTCCAAACGGACACCGCCGATTACGCCGACATTTTGCTCCCGAGCACAATGCAGACCGAACACGCTGACATGCACGACTCCTTCAGCCATCTCTATCTAAATTGGAACGAACCAGCCGTTGCGCCTCCTGGCGAATGTCTCCCTCACACCGAAATTTTCCGACGCTTGGCCCGGAAATTGGGCGTGGCTGAGCCGTCGGTCTATGCCAGTGATGATGATCTGGCTCGGGCAGCTTTGGACTCGGATCATCCGGCTGTGGTGGACATCACTTTGGAGGAGTTGAAGAAGCAAGGTTGGGTGCGTATGCAATGGCCGACTCCATTTCAACCCTTTCTGGAGCGATTTTGGACACCGTCAGGAAAATTTGAGTTTTGCTCGAAGCGAGCTGAGGCTGATGGATTTGGGCTGTATCCCAACTACACCCCGCCTGCTGAAGCGGCTCAAGCGCCAAATGGCACAATGGCCCTCCTGGCCCCAGCCAACAACTTCCTGCTCAATTCAATGTTTGCCAATAGCCCCGACCACGCCAAAGCGGGTGAGCCGACCGTAATGATCCACCCAGATGATGCGGCGCGGCAACAGCTACTTGATAACCAAATGATTCGCGTAGAAAATGAGCGTGGTTCGTTTATGGCTCGGTTGAAAATTAACTCGATGGCCCGTCCCGGTGTGTTGCTTACCAGCAAAGGCTTGTGGGCCAAGCACTATGGCGGTCACAGTGTCAATGCCACGACAATGGAGCGCGACTCCGATATGGGGCACGGCGCGGTCTTTCATGACAATCAGGTACGGATAACCCTGTTAGATGAGTGACAAAGGATGACACAATGATCAAATTAAAAGGCGCATATCAAACCCGTCCTATTCGTTTTTTAGAGCTAGTTGAACATCAAGGCTGGCAAATCAAAGTGTATGGGATTCGAGTGCAGGAAGGGAATACTGCGGAAACACCCGATGAACCTGTGGTAGAACTGGCCAAGACCGCTGTGTTGAAAACCTTGCCCCAGCCCGCTGTCACGGATAATCGTTACGGGGTTGGCTTTCTGATTATCCATCAAGGCCAGATGCGGAATTGGCTGTTGCTCGATTGGTGGTATGAGGAGGATATCCTCAAACAGAAATTGTTCTCCTCGCCTCTGGATACCCCCAACCAAATCGAACCCGCCGAGCCAGATTTGCTGGCCTGTGTGTGGGAGCTAGCTGTGCACGGCTTTGAGCGGCAGGCATGGCTCCAGACCGTACTACAAAATCCAACTGGCCCGGATTTGGCGGCCTATCTCGGTCAGCAATTTAATGGAGATGTGTAACGATGAAAATTGTGTTGATGTCAACCGGAGTGATTGCGATTGTGGCGCTATTAATTCCCTTCACTCGACACGACAGTGGTGAATTAGAGCAGGTCAGCGACTTCAAATGGCAAAATCGTTTGATCATTGTATTTGCGGATGGCTCCGAACAATATCCCATTAAAAAACAGCTAGAAGTAGAAAATTATGAAATTGAAGATCGAGACATTTTGTGGTTTGTTGTGTCCCGAAATTCAGTGGCGACAAATTACACCAGGCGTTTGAGCCGAATGTTGGCGAACAATTTGTGGCAAGCGTATGTCACGGATGCATCGGCTGAGGTTGAGGTTATACTCGTCGGCAAAGATGGTGGGGTAAAATATCGGGCCGATGCGTTGAACACCTTCGAGATTTATCAACGCATCGACCAAATGCCGATGCGTCGGGCTGAGATGCGCGAGAAAGAGAATGGGGAGTGATAATAGTCCACAGATAGACGCAGATTTTCACAGATCATTTTGTTGTATCTGTGTTTATCTGTGGATAAATTGATTGACCTACCGTCGTTTCAGCACAATGCCCTGCCCAGCCTGTGGGGGCATCCCCAAGGCCTCGTGCTCAGCCAAAAGCGTTTGCAATCGTTCCTGCACCTCGGGAATGAATGCCTCGATGCGTCGCTCGCTCAAGTTAAAGCCCAAGCCTTTGACCTCGTTGGTGGCCGATAATGAATCATCCTCACTTTTCCACAACTTGTGAAAGAGAATAAAGCGTTTGTCATCACAGGCGATGAGTTGGGTGGTGACATAAACGGGCTCGTCGAGGGCCACTTCACCGATATAATTCACGTGATTTTCGAGGATGACGTACTCGTGCCCGTCTCGCTCGTCCATCTGCCGGTCATCATTGACGTGATGCCAGAAAGCCCACGTGGCTTGATCACAGACCGTGATGTAGTGGGCCACGTTCATATGGTTGTATTCATCAATCCACTCGGGCTTGACGCGCGTTTCATACAATCTTAGTGGTTCAGTCATTGGTTGATCTTCCTTAGCCGCGCTTGGTCAAGCCCCACTTCTCACGGGCTTCGGCTGGCGTTAAGATGTTGGCCCCCATATTGCTGACAATTGTGGCGGCCTTCTCGACCAATTGGCCATTGCTGGCAAAGACACCGCGCTCTAAGTACAGATTGTCCTCGAGACCGACCCGAACATTCCCGCCCATCAACACAGACAGGGCCACCCATGGCATTTGGTTACGACTGATGGCAAAGGCGCTCCAGTTGGCGTTCTTTGGCAGCATGTCGACCATCCCCTTCATTATGCCGATTTCGGCAGGGGCACCCCACGGAATACCGTGACACAGTTGGAACAGAGGATCACCATCAATCAAACCTTCTTTGACAAGCTGTAGCCCAAACCACAAATTTCCAGTATCAAACGCCTCGATTTCCGGCTTGACCCCAGTTTCTTGAATACGTTTCGCCATTACCCGTAGGGTTTCCGGGGTGTTGATGACGACCGAATTGCCATCGCCAAAGTTGAGGGAGCCGCAGTCGAGGGTGCAGATTTCGGGAAGTAATTCTTCAACATGTGGCAAGCGCTCCATCGCCCCGATTAAATCCGTATCTTCTGTAAATGCCAGCGGATTGTCTATTGGCCCGGTGTATAAATCGCCACCCATCCCCGCCGTCAAGTTGATAACAACATCGGTCTCGTGCTCCCGAATACGAGACACGACTTCGCGGTACAAAGCGACATCCCGGGCAGGCGCGCCTGTTTCGGGATCACGCACGTGAATGTGGGCGACAGCCGCGCCCGCCTGAGCGGCTTCGATGGCTGCGTCAGCGATTTGTTTAGGGGTGATGGGGAGATTTGGGTGCTTGTCAGCCGTGTCCCCGCTACCAGTAACCGCACAGGTGATAATAACATCACGATTCATAACACAATGCTCCAATGCTAAAGTAATTTGAATAAAAATTCATAAAACTTGACGAAGTTAGGCCTGGCGGCAGTGTGGTGTGAGAGGCTGACATCTTCGTCATTTTTATCAGCGCAGCAGTGTATATTGAGTTATGATGGATCGCAAATTATATATTTCAATTGAACGTTTTTATCTAAAGTAACCCAGCCAGTTGCAATGCTGTATAGACCAACAAGAGCGCGAGTACAGTGTTGATGGCAGTTTTGATATGGCTATGATGTAGATGAGTTCGGATGGCCGTACCAAATAGCGCCCAAGTTGATGTAGCAAAAAAACCAGTTAAGGCCAAGAGGATAGCGGCGATGATAAGCCAGACTGTATTATGAGTAATTGATGCTAAAAAGGTGGAGAACAAAGTTAAGCCATACACAATCACTTTTGGATTTAAGAGTTGGAGCAGCAATCCTTTGACAAACCCCATCGGTTTTAAATCAGCCTCTTTAAAGGAGTAACTTGCTTTTAAGGTGCCAATAGCGAGATATAAAATATAGCCAGCCCCGATAAAGCGTAGGATGGGTTCATAGATAGGGATGAAATTTAAGAGCAAGCTGGAAATTAAGGCGGTGAGCAGCATAATGACGAAAAATCCGAAGGTGATACCAACAAGATATCGGAACGTATTCTTGTATCCATAAAGAACACCCATTGACGCACTAGAAATATTGTTTGGGCCTGGTGTGAATGTTGTTATAAAGACGAATGATAGTACAGGCAATAGATTTTCAATCATAGCTAACCCCTTTTGTAGAATTAAGATACATGCACTATAGTGAATTTTTGATTGCTATAGTGTACATTATGGACGTTATAACGTCAATTTGGGTGTTATAAAATACTATGACCGATCCTGTTGCTCAAAACTTACGAATGCTTCGTGATGAACGTAATTTAAGTTTGGAAAGATTGGCTGAATTAACCGGTGTGAGTAAGAGCATGTTGCGTCAAATTGAAACGGGAAAATCAAGTCCAACAATTTCGACCCTTTGGAAAATTGCCAATGGTTTACGGGTGCCATTTACCGCATTGTTGAGAGAGAAAAATACGGAAGTTATTATCAAGCCATTTGGGAAAGGAACACCCCTCACTGAGGAATTTGAGGGATATCGTCTTTTTCCCTTGGTTCCGTTTGATCCTGAGCGTTCGTTTGAAATGTATTATGTTGAAGTGGATTCAGGCACAACATTAGATGCGGAGCCGCATCATGGCCTACCAGAGGAGTATGTGTTTGTCTATCAAGGTAGGCTCGAAATCACAGTTGATGACGAGCCTTTTACAGTTGAGACAGATCACTTTATTAGTTTTCAAGCGAACTGTCCCCATCAATATAGAAATTCAGGGACGGAGACAGTTAGAGCTTTGATGCTGATCACATATTTGAGTTAAAAAGATCACGAACTACAAGACAACATCGAGCAGCCGGGGCGCTGTCTAGCCCAATCGGGACGTTTAGCCGCCCATTTCTCCATCTCAGATTGTTCAGCATACGGATGACGAAGTAGCTCTAGCAATTCCCAAATGACACTGTAATCGCCTGACTCAGCGTCATCAATAGCCAGTTGAGCCATGTAGTTTCGAAGTACATACTTGGGATTGACCCGATTCATTTGCTCGCGTCGCTCGGCCTCAGATCGATTGTCTTGTTGCACTCGGGCACTATAAGCCTGTAGCCAGTCACCAATTTGGCCTTTGATCTCATTGGTGAGCTGCTCAGGTACGTAGTAGGCCTCCATTAATGGAGCCATTCGTTCTTCGGCTGTGGCGTTGTCGCTGGTGGGAACATCCGCTAATTTTCGGAAAAAGATGGTCATATCCGTTTCAACACTGACCAACATCTTTTGTAAATCGTTGATGAGTTGGTCATCCGTGTCACCCTGATGCGCCATCAGCCCCAACTTTTCAGCCATCATCGCATTGTATCCTGTGGTAAACCGAGCTGCATAATCATCAATCACTTCTTGCAACGGCTCGACCTCTTCGATCAACTGAACGATGGCATTGCCTAACTGCACCAGATTCCACTGAGCGATTTGGGGTTGGTTGCCGAAGCGATAACGCCGGAATTGAGCATCGGTGGTGTTGGGTGTCCAACTGGGATCATAATTATCCAGCCAGCCGTAGGGGCCATAATCGATGGTCAGACCCAAAATCGACATGTTGTCGGTGTTCATGACCCCGTGCACAAAGCCCACTCGCATCCAATGGATGATCATATCGGCGGTGCGCTCGCTGACCTCGCGGAACCACGCCGCGTACGTTTCCTTGCTTGGCTCGCCTAAGTGGGGGAAATCGTTGCGAATAGTGTAATCGACCAACTGCTTGAGGACGTCTAAATCATTACGAGCCGCGAAAATCTGGAAATTGCCAAAACGAGTGAATGAGGGAGCGACTCGGCAGACAATTGCACCCGGTTCATACTTGGCATTGCCGTTGTAAAACATATCCCGCAGAACTTGTTCGCCCGTGCCGACCAAACTCAGGGCGCGGGTGGTGGGTACACCGAGATGGTGCATCGCCTCACTGCACAAAAACTCGCGGATCGAGGAGCGTAGCACGGCTAACCCATCGGCTGTCCGTGAGTAGGGGGTGAGGCCCGAACCTTTCAATTGCAAGGTCCAGTGCTCGCCTGCTTCATTGACCAATTCGCCCAAATTGATGGCTCGCCCATCGCCCAACTGCCCGGCCCAGTTGCCAAATTGATGTCCACCATAACACATCGCAAAAGGCTCCATCCCCTGTAGGACTTTGTTGCCGGCAAATACCTCGGCAAATTCCGGCGAGTTGACAAACTCTTCAGGTAAATTGAGGAAATCGACCACCTCTTGCGACCAGGCAATTGTTTCCGGTTTTTCTACCGGAGTCGGTAACACCCGTGAGTAACAGGCTTCAAACACCTGTCGGGGGGATTTGGATGTATTCGAATCAGCCGGAAGTGACTCGACGAATCGATTATCAAAGGTAATTGTTTCGTTTTTAGTTAATGTTGGTGTATTCATTTATACCCTATCAATTGTTTGTTTTTAGTTTTTATCACTATAACCTAAAGTTCAGTATAAGTCTGTCGGATTTCCGACGTCATTGATTTCTTTTGCTATATCAATGCCATTTGAAAAAAGTATCCCGTGTATTCCTACACTTTGTGCCCCTTCGACGTTCTCTACCCGATCATCGATAAAAATTGCCGCTTCAGCTTCAACGCCCAATCGAGTCAATATACGCTGATACATCTCGGGATGGGGCTTGCGAATACCCTCTTCCCCTGAAAACATGATGACATCAAAAAGATCGTAATTGAGCCAATCTTTTGTCTTCTCGCGGATACCCAACCAAGCGTCACTAAGGATGCCCAACTTGTAACGCCCATACAGCGATGTACGAATGTAATCAAACAAATCTACATTCCATTCGGACCCTCGCCAGAAATCCGCTTCTAATGTGTTTAGCTCTTCTTCTGTTAAATCGAAGCGCTGCCCCACCTCGTACCATACCTCGGCTGGCGTGGCTTGGCCGATGGCGGCATCTTCGTTGCTAAACACAATGGCTTCGAGCTCGCCTGGAGCTAACCCCAGCCGATTTTCCCAGACTGCGTGCCATTGCCGATCCTCAAATTGATGGAGCACCCATATCCCAGATGATGGCTTTGATAGGCATTAATCTTGTTTCTGTAACTAATTTCGGTGATATTCTACCACGCTTTGGCTTAATTTCTAACCAGAACTCATCAGATTAGCCTTGATGTGGCGGTACAATTCGACCTGGTTGTCGTGGTCAAATGGGTAAGTTTGCTGGGCGAATCCTGTCTCGATTTCCTGGCAGGCGATTTCAACCTGTTCAAGCATATCGGATGGGTATCCCATTTGTTGGGTATTTTTCTCAAAGTCGACTTGATCCAACTGTTCCAAGGTGTGGTCAAGATGGTAGCGATAATCGAGATCCAAATCGACCCACTCTAATACACCATTGTTGAACGTTGCTGGCATTGCTAAATTAACGTAACTAAGGTTCCAACCACTGATCTGCTCGCCAATATGCCGAACATTGTACCATCTGTGTTTAAAGTAAATTTCGAGTAGGCCATCAGGTGCTTTAGATTCAACTGCTTTACGGTGTTGCCAGAACTTAGTTCCTGGCAAAGAAAATAGCGTGATGGTCTCATCCGTTTCCGCATATAGGTAGGTTTCATATTCATCTCGCAGCGTCCCATCATATTTTTTGGAAATCACTTTTATCTTTTGCATAAGAACCTTCTTTGACTGAGACACCAGGTTAATTATTTCCATCTCTATCATTAGCAACCGCTTCAAACATCTCCCACAAACTTTGTACGACTGGGCCAAAAATGTGATCGGCTCGGCGAACAAGACAGATTTCACTCTCTCCAGAACGATAATAGTTTTCTATCTTTAATGGCACCAATTGACCTGTTTCCAGTTCATCTTTAATGGTAAAGTCAGGCAGATTTCCCCAGCCTAACCCCTCAAGAATGATCTCTTTCTTGGTCTCATAATGATTGACCCGCCATTGACGTGCCCCTTCGATGACTCTGTGATTGTCTTTAGTTGGGCTTCTGGCTGTGTCTTCTAAAACCACTTGTACATAGTCTTTCAAATCTTCAAGCGGGACCTCTTTTTCGTAACGGGCCAAGGGGTGGGTTGAGGTAGCTACGGGAAAAAATTGAAATTTGATGAGTGGTAGTGATTTAAGTAAATGGCTTTCTGCAAAATACGTCATCACTGCCAGGTCTGCCTCCTTTTCCACCAAGCGTTCCATGGTGCCAAATAAATTTTCGCCGATTAAATTCAAGTTAGTTTCCGGAAAGTTAGCCTCGCATTCTTTTAACACCCCGGAGATAAATCGAATGGGGATGCTGGCATCAAAGGCGATGTTTACCTCAGGCTCATTGCCCTTTGCCAAGAGATGTCCAAAATTTTCGAATGCTTCGGCTTGCGCCAAGACCCGCTTGGCTTTTTGATACATGGCTTCGCCAATTGGGGTGAGGGTCATCCGGCGCTGGCTTCGGGAGAAAATTTCGACATTAAACTCTTCCTCCAATTTTTTTATTGAAACGCTCAAGGTGGGTTGCGTACGATATAACGCCTCCGCAGCCGCCCCCATACTACCCTGTTCTACAATTTTGACCAAGACTTCTAACTGATCAAGGGTCACGATATTTCTCCTGCTATATAGATAAAATCTATTAAAAATATAAAAAATAAATAATTTTATTCTATATAAAAATGCGCTATACTCCAAATCAATATAACAAAATACACCGGTCTATTAAATTTAGGAGAGTGACATGGAAAAACGAAACAAAATTATTTATTGGATTGCCACCGGGCTATTCTCGGCGTTTATGCTGATGAATGTGGTGGTGTATGCGGGGCAAAATGAGATGGTTAGCGATATGTTTGCCAGTTTAGGGTACCCAACCTATCTCGTGTATCCGCTAGGCCTCGCCAAGCTGTTGGGCATTATCGCAATTTTAACACGGCGATCAATGCTGCTCAAAGAGTGGGCCTATGCTGGCTTTTTCTTTAATTTTCTATTGGCCTTTACCGCGCACTTGATGGTTGGAGATGGGGGCTTTGCCGCGCCCATAGTTGCTATCATTTTGTTGCTGGTTTCCCGAGTGTATGAGAGCAAAGTTTTTGGAGTGGTTGGAGAAATGGCAGGGGGAATATCAATGTTTGGCTCTACCCCATCTGTAGCTCGATCGTAGCATTTGAGTATCAACAAATGAGTCCTGCATCTTTATGTTACAGGACTCATTTGTTTTGTACGTAGCTGTAGTGTACCAAGAAACGCGAAGAAGTACCTGATAAACGCAATGATGTATGAAGAATCCAAACGGTGGGTGGCATCCAAACAAACGATAAAATCGTAAACAAAATGATGCCGCTGAGACTGCCTATCAAGTTCCAACTGTAGGCTTGTAATGAGTCTTGGTGCAGCATCAACCGGGACGTCAAATGACCGAGCGGGATGAAGGCCAGGGCGTTGAAGGCAAAGCTGATGATCAAAAAGCCATACACAATAAAAACGTGAGCGGTGTCTTCAATATGTTGCAAACCAAAAGAAATTTGTTCGGTAATTGGATTTTGCAGCAGTATGCCAAGACCCGTTGAACGTAAGAAGCAGAGAATTGCAATCTGTATCGCTAATAGCGGTAAAACGAGCGGCGTCATCACGGGACGCTTGTGGCCTAGCGTGTAACCGATCCCAAGCCCCAAGAAACATGATAACAAACTGATATTTTTAAAGTATGAAAAGAGCTGTAGCGAAGAGGAGTGGATCCGAATGATCATCAATTCGGTAAACAAGCTAAGACCAGCCGCCAACAAAATCCATAAACCGATTTGTTTGAGGGGGAGATTGTCAATCGTATCTGTATGCCGCTCCATCTGTTGCTGAAGGGTCTGCCAGGTTCGGGTAAACGTTGGTCGGCGTGAAAAAATCACAATCAGCCCTATCAGAGCTAAGGGGCTGATGAGAATGAAAAAGCTAGCGAGATAACGTGATGTGTCGGATAAAAGCTGGGTTTCGGGGTTCTGTTCTACATCCCACCAGAATATGCCGTAGCTAAATAAGGCCCAGCCGATTGCAAAGATTGCAATGATACCCCAGGTCGTTTTTCGCGTAAATCCTTTTGATTGTTGTGATTTCATATTGAGTGTTCTCTGTTGTGATGGAAATTATCAAGAAATAGCATTGGTCTTTGATTTAAGATAAAAATCGACGTTTCAGCTCAAATTGATGGGTGCCGAAACGTCGTAAATTGTAATCAATCATTAACTTCAAGTATAAAGTGACTTGCACTGATTGTAAAACCGCAGGATAGATTGAAAATCCTTGGCCTAGAGGGTATTTGGGAATTATAAACTTGACGAAACGTGAGGATGTCATTTCGACGAGGAACGAGGAGAAATCTTCCAGGCGGGATTTTAAAGGTGACCGACCTAGAAGATTTCTCACCCTAACGGGTTTGAAATGACATGTCTTTTGCGTTATTTATAAGGCTCATTGCCACAAAATCCGTCAAACACTGAATATTCAAATACCCTCTAAAGATATTCATCTATCCACTTCCACCTTTGGCTGTTTCTCCGTCCGGTTAGCAATCTCCTGGCGCAGGACAGGCGCAACTTTTGTGCCGAATAACTCAATCATATGCATCATTTTATCGTGGGGGATAGTGCTGACGCTGAATTTGAGCAACAGCCGATTGTGGCCAAATAGTTCGTGTTGGAAGAGGGCTTTCTCGATGATGTCATCAGGGCTGCCCACATAGTTAGCCCCGCGCAGGGTGCAAGATGCCTCAAACTGTTGCCGGGTCATCGGTGGCCAGCCACGCTCCTGCCCGATTTTATTCATCATCAAGGCAAATGAGGGGAAGGCCTCATCAATGGCTTGACTGCGTGTGTCGGCGATGTAGCCGTGGGAGTTGATGCTGAGGCGGCGGCGGGCTGGAGCGTGCCCCGCCTGTTCCCAGGCTTGGCGATACAATTGAGTAAATGGCCCAAACTGCTCGGGCATCCCTCCAATGATGGCCAAAGCCATCGGTAAGCCCAGGCCAGCGGCCCGAACCACCGATTGGGGCGTGCCCCCAACGGCCACCCAAATCGGTAAGTCTTCTTGATAGGGTCGGGGGTAGATCGCTTGATCTTGGAGGGGGGCGCGATGTTTGCCAGCCCAAGTCACCCGCTCTTCAGCGCGAATCCGCATCAATAACTCTAGTTTTTCCGCAAAGAGTTCGTTGTAATCATTGAGATCATAGCCAAAGAGAGGAAATGACTCGATGAAAGAACCACGCCCCGCCATAATCTCTGCCCGACCTTTGGCGAGCAGGTCAAGGCTGGCAAAGGATTGAAACACCCGGACGGGATCATCCGAACTAAGCACGGTCACCGCACTACTCAAGCGGATGGTTTTGGTACGGGCCGCTGCTGCTGCCAAAATTACGGCGGGTGAAGAGGAGACAAAATCAGGCCGATGATGTTCACCCAGCGCAAAGACATCAAGCCCAACCTGTTCAGCTAACTCAACGGTTTCCAGCAAGTTTTCCAAGCGTTGCGCTGGGCTGATTTGATGACCAGTGTGGGGATCAGGGGTTAATTCGGCAAAAGAGTATAATCCAATTTCAAATTTATTATTTTCAAGCGTTGTCATAACGGACCCTTTCAAAGTATACACCTTCTATCGATACAATCTCCCCATGAGACGCATCATATAGCCGATATTGTACTCGCAGGCTAATGAATTTTCTAATTAGTTCCCTTGATAGTTACCGTCTATTTCAATGCCTTGATATAAGTTAGCCCCTCCAAGACATCTTCCTTATCCAAGCCAAAATCGACAAAACAAGCAATTTCGGTGACACCGATCTCCTTTAATTGCGTAACTATTTCAGCACAACTATTTGGGGTGCCGATTAGCGCACTCGTTTGAACATAGCGGTCATAGGCCATCGACAGGATGTAATTTTGTTCTGCCTCAGTCAATTGCTCAAGCTCGATGGGCATTCCCAAACTCTGTACTAAATTTTTGAAGAGGCCAACCGAGGTCTTGAGATAGTCTAAGAAGGGCTGACGGGCCTGAGCACGAACAGCGTCAAGATCATCGCCAAGAAAGGTGTGCAGTAACACCGTCACCTGCGCCGTTTCCAGACTGTGATTATGCTCGACTAAAGCCGAATGATATAGCTGGATATTGTGGGCTAAATCTTCGATGGATTGCCCCATCAGATTGGTCAAGACACCCGCTCCGATTTCTCCGGCTTTGATAAACGTGTGGGGATTTTTCACAATAGTTAGCCAGGTGGGGAGGGTTGGCTGCTTGGGTAACGGTGAAATTTTGACCTCAATGGTTTGTCCCCCCCCATCCCTCAGCGGAACGGCCTCTCCCTGCCACAACTTTTGAACCGTGGTGATTTGTTCAAACATCTGTGCTCGGTGGTTGCCAAAGGCTTCAGGGGCAAAGACAAAATCATTGGGGTGCCAGCCCGAGGCAAATGATAGCCCTACTCGCCCTTGCGACAGATTGTCCACCAGCGCCCATTCTTCTGCCACTCGCACCGGATGATGAATGGGTAGCACCACACTCCCAGCCCGTAATTGAACATGCCTCGTTTCCCGAGCCAGTGCTGCTGCAATGAGCGAGGGATTGGGCGAAAAGCCACCAAAGGCGTGGAAATGACGCTCGGGGACCCACACGGCTGTAAAGTCATGTTCATCTGCAAAACGAGCCCCTTCAAACAGCAGATCATACTTTTCGGCCTGGAAGTCTGCTGGATAGTTGCCGAAGTAGAACAAGCTGAACTCAAGTGTTTCAGTGGGCTTATGAATAATTTTATTGGGCTGGGGAACTGATTGAGCCGTAGAGGTAGTGCTTGACCAGAAGCCTTGCGTGGGCGTTTGAGCAGGCGCAATGTTGGGGTTGGTGTCGTTGGGTGTAATGATGGTAGGAGATTGAGACATCGTTTGAGGGGGAGCCGGATTTGCCCCGTCTGTTATGTTCGTCGTATGACTGTCTCGTAACAACGCTAACTGCTCGCTCATCACTTGCAGTTGTTGCTGAATCACGCGCTCTAAGCCTGTTTCGGGGCCTGATAAATTGGATAGCTCATTGGTTAAATTTACCTGAAGTGAGGCTAATTGATCAGCCATGGAATGATCTGTATGGATCGTTTGTTCATCATTTCGTGTGTCAAATACCTTGGTGAGCCACGGCATATCTCGAATTGTGGGATAAACTTGGCCCAACCGGGTCCAATCTATCGCCATGATGCCCATCTGAGCTACATGACTGCCTGCAAGTTGGGCAATTGAGGTGAGAACTTGGGACGGTGAAATACGCCCGATACCAAGTGTCTCCCACGTTTCGTGAACTTGTCGACCAGTAGTCGTCCCACCAAAACCAACCTCTCCGATTGCTCCCCAATTGAGGCTGAGGGCTGGCTGCCCTGCTTGTTGCAAATGATGCGCCAGCCCATCAAGAAACGCATTGGCTGCTGCATAACTTCCTTGCCCCATTGACCCCATCAGCGAAGCGGCCGAGGAAAAGAGTAAAAAGAAATCAAGATCGCTTTGATGTTGTAGAAGTGACAATGTGCCCAAGACCTTGGGGCGCATTACGGCTGAAAAAGCAGCTGGATTGAGCAAGGTCAGGGGTTGAACTAATGATTGACCCTGCTCATCCTGCCATACTGAGGCGCAGTGGATGATGCCGCGAATTGGTGGGATGCTATTGTCTTGGAGCGACTGCCAAAATGCTCGCATCGCAGCAAGGTCTGTCACATCAACAGCCCTGTATTCAACTGTGGTGCCAAGAGCTTTCAAATCTTGAATGCGTTGCGCTTGATCATTGGTCGTCAAGGGGGTTCGACCAAGTAGAACGAGATGCCCAGCCCCTTGTTGCGCTAACCAACGAGCCACTTCATAACCAACGCCCTTAAGCCCACCAGTTATCAAATAGCTGGCCTCGTTTTGGATAGTCACGCTTGATTGTGCTGGTGGAGGCGTTTGTTCTAGACGCGGAACATAGCGGGTTCCTTGTCGAAACACAATTTGGTTCTCGTTGCTTTCACTTAATATGGCAGCCAAAATCTGCTGGGCAGTCTGCCCATTGGGGGGCGTCAAATCCAAATCAATTAAACCACCCCAACACTCAGGATGCTCAAGTGCACATGTGCGCCCTAGCCCCCAGAACGGGGCTTGTCCCACAGCAAGGCTAAGGTGTGACCCAATGGGCTGGCTTCCCTGGGTGATAAACCATAACCGTGCCTCTTGTCTCTGTCTGTTTTCGATCAAGTGCTGAAGTACACCCACTGTATTGGTCAGGCGTTGATCTAACTGTGTTGCCAAGCTTTCATAGCTTGTATCATCAAATGAGGGTATATCTAATGGCCATAAATTGATGATATTGTGAGGAATATTGTCGGCTAAATGCCAGGTAATTGATAACTTTATCTGATCCAGCGGTCCATAAGATATCAAATGGCAACAGGCACCATGCTTTTCCAATTCTGTAGCCAGCTTTGTAGCGACGCCAGCCTCATCACTTAAAATGAGCCAGTTCGTCTGTGACAAACCTTGTTTGTCTAATTCTGTGAAAAGAGGCTTTTGCTCCCAACGAATTTGGTAGTAAAGCTGATTGCTTTTTATTGATGTTGGCGTTGCCGTCTGACGGGTGCCATTAACGGCTAGGGGCAAGGGGGCCTCGGCTGGTAACTCCCGATCAAGATAGGTAGCTAAGTCCTCCAATGTCTTTAGCTCTTCAAAGAAGAGCTGAGCCTCAATGCGTAGGCCAAAGTTTTGCTCAACATAGCGGATGAACTCGACGATGGCCAGGGATCCAACACCTAGCTCGACGAAACTGCTGTCAACCTCAATCTCATCTGGCTCAGCCCGTAACAACTCGGCGGCTCGATTTTGCAAAATTGAAAGGATTTGGGTGGCACGAGACATCGTTTCTGGGGCAATATTTGGCCACGGATTAATTTGAGAGTCCATCACAAGCGGCTCCTGTTGACTAAGAATAGATGGCTGCGTGGTCACGGTCTGAGGGGAAAGCCAGTATCGCTTTCTTTGGAAGGGGTAAGTGGGTAGGGGGAGGTGGTGATGCTGATCTTTCGGGTAAATATTGGTCCAACCAACATCAGCCCCGGCTACATAAAGATAAGCCAGACTATCAAACATTGCTGCCCACGCATCGCTGTCTGGGTTAAGTGATGATAGCCAAGTGGCCTGACCTTGATCTTGAAAACGGCCTAAATCTGATAAAATGGGTCTCGGTCCGATTTCTAAAAATAGATCGAATTTCTGACTGAGAGCTGTGCTAAGGCTATCGGTAAATCGGACGGGCTGTCGGGTGTGCTGTGTCCAATAGGCTGCGTCCAAGATGTGGCCGAGTTCGAAAACTTGGCCCGTTACATTGGATATCAGCGGAAGCTGTAATGGCTGAAAATCAATCTGCTCGGCCTTTTTTCCAAGCTCGGACAATATCGGTTCCATCAAAGTGGAATGGAACGCGTGTGATACGATGAGCGATTTGGTATCAATACCGCTTGTTTTTAGCTGAGTCACAATGGCCTCAATCGCCTTAGTCTCGCCCGAAATAACGACATTGTTTGGGCTGTTAATCGCAGCGATTGATACGCTCTCCAAGAACGGCTGAATTACTTGCTTGACTTGACCCTCTGTGGCAAAGACAGCCGCCATTTGTCCGGTTTGAGGCAATTCCTGCATTAACCTGCCCCGTTCCGCCATCAGGCGTAGCCCTTCCTCCAAAGTGAACGCGCCTGCCACACAAGCCGCCACGTACTCGCCCAAACTATGACCGAGAACGATTTGCGGCTCAATTCCCCAGGATTGCCACACCTTTGCTAACCCGTACTCAAGGGCAAACAAGGCTGGCTGAGTGTACCGAGTTTGGTGCAGCAGGGCCTCAGCTTTCTCATTTTCCGGTGCATATAAAATGTCGAGCAGTGGCGTCTCTATATGAGGCTCTAAAATTTCATTGCAAGTATCAATCACTTCGCGAAATGTGGCTTCGGTTTCATAAAGCGCCCGGCCCATATTTATCGTTTGCGAGCCTTGTCCAGTAAACAGAAAGGCGATATTTGGCGATTTGTTTTTGGGTGCTCGCCCGGTCATGAGACCTGAAACGCGTTTGCCCCTAGAAAAAGCCTGGAGTTGTGCCTGTAGTTGTGCGGAGGTCTCAGCCTGAACGGCCAGTCGATGGTGGAAATGGGATCGTTTGGTATTGGCCGTGTAGCAAATATCTGACAAGGCTGTATCTGGATGTTGTTCAAGAAATCGGGCGTAGCTTTGCGCTAAAGTCTGTAAGGCACCTTGATTTTTGCCAGACAAGGTCAGGAGGTGTAATGGTCGATCAAGCGACGTTGGCTTTTCTCTAGGTTTTACATCAGGGGCTGCCTCAATGATGAGGTGAGCATTGGTGCCGCCAAATCCAAATGAACTAATCCCAGCAAGGCGGCGTTCATTTGGCCAGCTTTGTAGCCCTGTTGGGATCGATAGGTTAGTATTCTCAAATGAAATCAGCGGATTGAGGGTATTTAAGTTGAGGTGGGGTGGAATTTGATTGTTTTTTAGAGAGAGGACGACTTTAATAAGACCCGCAATTCCAGCGGCTGCCTCCAAGTGGCCGATGTTGGTCTTGACAGAGCCAATTAAAGCGGCTTGATTGGAGGATAATGTGGCCTTGAGGGCGTTGATCTCGATGGGATCACCCAAGCTGGTTCCTGTTCCGTGGGCTTCGATATAGCCAAGCTGATCAGCCGCCAGATTTGCATTCGATAGGGCCTGGTGAATAACCTCTTGCTGGGCTGGTCCGTTAGGGGCTGTCAGCCCATTGCTTCGCCCATCGTGATTCACCGCCGAACCCCGAATGACGGCTAAAATTTGGTCACCATCTCGTTCAGCGTCAGATAATCGTTTCAAAACGACAACACCAGCCCCTTCGCCTCGGACGTAGCCATCCGCCTCAGCATCAAAGGTTTTACAGCGACCATCCGGGGCTAACATGCCTGCTTCTAGAAAGGCAGCGGTCAACTCGGCCCGTAAAATGAGGTTAACCCCACCAGCCAAAGCAAGATTGCATTCGCCACTACGCAAACTCCCTACGGCTTGATGTACGGCCACCAACGAGGAAGAGCAGGCTGTATCAACAGCCCAGCTTGGTCCCCGTAGATTGAGCAGATAGGAGAGACGATTGGCCGCGATGCTTAGGGCATTACCCGTGCCAGATAAAGCCGTTCGCTTACTGGGTAACTGCGCGTAGTCATTGGTGCTGATTCCGATGAACACACCTGTTTGACTCTCTTTTAGTGAAGCTGGCACAATGCCTGCATTTTCTAAGGCTTCCCAACTCACCTCAAGCAGAAGGCGTTGTTGAGGGTCCATTTCGGTGGCTTCGTGGGGCGAAATTTCAAAAAAGAACGGATCAAAGTGATCGATTTGCTCTAAAAAACCACCCCATTGAGGTAGGTTGTGTTGGGTAAATTCCGCTTGTAAATGCGGTCGATTGGCTGGAACGGGCCGAATGGCATCCTGCCCATTTTTGAGAAGCTTCCAAAAAGCGGTCGGACTTTCTGCTCCCGGAAATCGGCAGCCTAGGCCGATGATGGCAATGGCTTCGTTTTTGTGAGATTGATAGGTTGGCTGCGATTTTGCTTGGGCTGGCTCGTCATTTGTTGCCAGATGCTGGGCCAACAAATTGACCGTGGGAAAATCATAAATCAGGGTGGGCGACCGCGATTGCCCGAGCCATTCCTCAAGTTCGCCCGCCAGCGTGAGGGCCGTTTTGGAGTCAAGTCCGTATTGGGCGAAAGGAGCGTCAACATCAATTTCGGTTGGCGAAAGGGTGAGTTGCTCAGATAGTTTGGCCACCAGCCACGTCGAAATCATTGTTGTGGTGAAATCATTCTTTCGCGGTGTGAGAACCTTCGACTCTTTTGGTGATACTTTTGCAGTCGCCAATTGCCATTCACCCAACGTGGTTAAATTGCTCTCCAGAAACTGTTGACGACTGGCCTGACGTTGGACTTTGCCGCTTGAGGTGATGGGCAAGCTTCCCATTTTTAGCAAAGCAATCGCATAAACCTGTAACTCGTGCGTTTGAGACACGGCTTGTCGAATGGCTATAACAACCTCATCTTCATTAAATGTGCGGCGATGGTTACGTTTGACCTCCTGCACGATGACCAGCCGCTCTTCCCCTTCTGCATCCACTGAAAACGCGGCGCCAAAGCCTGGGCGGAGGGCTGGGTGACTTTGTGCGACGGTGTACTCAATGTCTTGTGGGTAGTGGTTATTACCCCGAATGATGATGAGGTCCTTAAGACGACCGGTGATGAATAACTCTCCGTTGTGCAGGAATCCTAGGTCGCCGGTGCGGAGGAATTCTCTCTCCTCCCTCCGGGAAGGGGAATTTAGCCTTCTCCCCTTTGGGGGGGATTGAGGGGAGGCAGTAAGTTGTGCCCCAAAAACCGCTTTAGTTTCCTCGTTCCGTTGCCAATACCCCTGCGCCACACTTTTCCCCGAAACCCAAATTTCGCCGATTTGGTCCGAGGGGCAAGGAGTCAATGTCTTAGGATTAACGATGATTAATGTCTGATCGGGCATATTTTGCCCACAGCCAACAACTGTCTGGGTTTGGGGCGACTTCGCCTCCCTAATTTCAACCCGATTTTGAGTGAGGGCTGCTTTATCGATTTCAAGTTCAATTGTTGGAGATTGTGGCCCGCCACCGGAAACCATCAAGGTTGTTTCAGCCATCCCGTAGCAAGGATAAAAGGCTGATGCCTTAAAGCCACATTCGGTAAAGGTTTCGGAAAACCGCTGGATGGTATCAGCCCGAACGGGTTCAGCCCCTGTTGCCGCGACCCGCCAATGGGATAGGTCCAGCTTGGCCCGTTGCTCTGGCGTGATCTTTTCCACGCATAGATCATAGGCAAAGTTTGGCCCGCCACTGGTTACGGCTTGATAACGGGACACGGTCTGCAGCCAGCGAAATGGCTTCATCAAAAAGGCCACTGGAGACATTAGAATCGACTGCCCACCACTGTAAACCGTTTGGATGATACCACCAATTAAGCCCATATCGTGATAAGGTGGCAACCAACTGACCCCAACCGAGTCAGGGCTGTGCCCGAAATGTTGATAAATTAAGGCTGAGTTGTGTATCAAGTTTTGATGGCTGACCATTACGCCTTTTGGTGTTCCGGTTGAGCCGGAGGTGTATTGCAAAAACGCCAAATGTTCGGCTTGTATCGTTGGAGGTGCCCAAGAATCAGCCAAATCAAGCCGAAGCGTATCGGTTGTGATTTGTGGTAAATTGTTAAGAGCTGGTGTTTGTGAAAAAGCGCGATGGTAATCACCAGATAACGCTTCGTGTGTTAAAACCACTACTGTTTCAGCATCGTTGGTCAATTTGTCCAGCCGAACTGATTTTTGATTTTGCCGAGGCGGGTAAGTTGGCACAGCGACAACCCCAGCATACAGACAGCCAAAGAAAGCGCCGATAAAATCTAGCCCTGGCGGGTACAACAACAGGGCTTGCTGTCCAGCTATCTCTAATTCTTGCAATTGAGCCGCAATAGCTCGTGCCTTTTGATCGAGCTCGGCAAAGGTTAACTTGGCTGCTTCCTGCTCGCCATCTTGTAGGAAAGTGAACACTTGTTTGTTGGGTTGGTGGTGAGCTTGTTGTTGAAGGACGTCAACAAGGGTGGTGTAGTTTGTGACAATGGTTGAGGATAATTGGCTCATTCGATCCTAGGCGTTTTCCGCGTTTTGTTTTTCTTGAACCATTTTGCTCACAAGTGTGACGACTTCATCGAAAGAGCGAAGCTCGGGAATTTGTTCATCGTCGATTTCTAAATCAAAATTTTCTTCGATTTCGTAAACGATTTCCAGGAGCGTGAGGGAGTCGATCAGATTTTCAAAGGAGTTGGCGCTGATAAATTCAGCCTCTTCCAACTTGGCTTGCTCTTTGATGATGTCAATTAGGGTTTGACGAACGTTAGTCATTAGGATTCACCTCTCAATTTTGAAATAACCAGGCAGACATTGATGCCGCCGAAGGCAAAAGTATTGATTAAAATATGGTTGATTGATTCTACAGTTTCCCCTGTGGTTTTTATGCGTAGTTCCATCCCCTCTTCAAGCTGATTTAAATTAGGAATCGGGTAGACATAGCCAGACTGTAAACTGCCTAGGGCCGCGACCAAGGCCATTGGGCCAGAAGCGCCCATTGTGTGACCTAGCATTGACTTTAAGCCACAAAGTGGGATTTCTTTCAAATGTGTACCAAAGACCTCATGTAAACTTTGATATTCAACTGTATCATTCAGACGGGTTCCGGTTGCGTGTGCATAGATCATACCCATATCCTCAGGGATAACATTGGCTTGGGTTAACGATTGCTCGATGCAGCGAATTTCGCCTTCAGAGTCGGGTTTGACCAAATCGAGGCTATCGGAATTTTGAAACATCCCCGTCACCTCAGCTAAAATGGGAGCATTCCGTTGCTTGGCATGCTCATAGGACTCGACAACAAAAAAGGCCGCGCCGTCCCCCAATACGATACCCTTGCGATTTTGATCAAAGGGTTGGCAGGCTAGGGCCGGGTCCTCTTTTTCACGGGTCAATACCCGCATGCGTTCCCAAGCGGTAACGATGGTCTCGCACACAACTAAATCGCTCCCCCCTGTAATCATCACCTCCTGTTTTCCTTCCGCGATAAGCTGAACACTATCCAAGAGGGCGGTAAATCCAGAGGAACAGGCAGTACTGACGCTTTTGACCACCCCCTTCAAGTCATAGGTCATCGCAATACGGCTGGCGGGGGCGTTGCCCATATTTAAAGGAATGGTTGTTGGTGAGGGGCGTCCTGTATGTTTATAAAATTTCTGGTAAAAATCCTCTAAGTCATACAGATTTTGGAAGCCTGATCCCACAATGACACCAACCTGCTGAGGATTCTCTACTGAAAAATCTAATCCCGATTGGACCACAGCTTGCTCGGCGGCAAAGGCTGAGAGTAGAGACAGTTGTGAACTCATTTTTGCTTCAAGCGGGGTTAGGTTGCCTGGACTCGGGATTGTGGCTATACAGGCACCAAGTTTGGTCGTGTGATCTGTTGTGTCGAAGGTCGTAATCGGGCCAATAGCATATTGACCCTGATATAAGTTTTGGCAATAGGTATCCACATCGTTGCCAATCGGTGAGGCGATACCACTACCGGTGATGACAACTCTCTGCTTGTCAGTCATAATGCTCCACTTTATAAATTTTTATAATACACCCGATGGGTGAAGTGTGGCCGTAACCCCACAATTTCCATATCTGGTTGCATTTTCACATTGGTTAAAATGAGATGGACTTCATTTACGCCTACACTCTGGCCCAACTTGGTCATTTCGGAGAAGAGAAAGGCATTCAAGCCTTGTAGCTGGAATTCGGGAATAACGCCAAAGCCGTTAAAAATAATGGCTGGTGTAGCCTCGATGGCCCCAGGCAGCTTGTCCATATTGAGGTGTCCAGGATTTTCACGTAACAGCGGCGATAAATCAGAGAAGCCGAGCACGAGACCGACAAGTTGCTCATTGCTCATAATGGCTTTGGTGAAGTGCGGATTAACTCCCATTTTGAGGAAGATCTGAACCATGGCCATAATGTCTTGAGTTGGCAATTCGGCTTGAGCCTCTGCCTCATCTTGGCTCTGATTATTTGCGGGTGCGCCAAAGAGTTGGCTATACATTTGAAATAAAGCCGGTCCCCAAGCTATTAATTCATCGAAATCGGCAAAACTTTTTAAAGATAGCTTGTGTTGCTGCTGAACCCATTCAGCCACAGAATGAACCCAAGACGGAAGTTGCATCTGATCAATGTTGAAGTGATAAGAAACCAGCCTTTCTGATTTCGTCTTCAGGCCTATTGTTTCTAGCAAGTGTGGATAGTAATTGAAGTTGTAGGTCGTCATCAAGGTGTGTTGTGGGTGCTGAAATCCGTCGGCTAACAGGCCCATTCCATCCAGAACAGTGAAGCCTCGGGGGCCAATCAAATGATTCAGATCTCGGGATTTGGCCCAATCGTAAGCATGTTCAAAAAGCAGGATGGTCGCTGCCAGATCATCTTCGCACTCAAAAAAGTAGAACCACGCCTCAGACACGCCATGGCTTTGATTATTAATTCGATCCTCAATCACGGCGAGCCGCCCAACATCTCGGCCATCTCGGACCGCGATAAAGAAATCGGCTACTGAGTGCTGATAAAAAGGATGGGCCTCTCGATTGAGATAAAGCATCATGTCGTCTTTGGGGGGGGGGAGCCACTGCGGACAATCTGTGTAGAGCCGATAAGGTAGCTCGACAAAACGGCGGACCTGAGCTTCATCTTGGCAATCAACTTTCTTAACTGAGATCAAAAGAATAGCTCCTACTCGTGGGATAAGGCTTCACGGATACTCATATTTGAGGCATTTTGGGCAGGAAGATAGCTGGCTAGGGCTGATAAAAGGATGACAATGACTAGCCACAACAACATGCCGCCAATAGACATCGTGTAGGTCAAGGGAACGCTCAAGAATATCTGGCCAATTGCATTGCTTAGAACCTGACTAAGGGGAATTGCTAAGATGACACCCAACAGCCAACTCAATATCCCGATAAATACGCCTTCGGTGATGACAATCTGTAGCACAATGAGATCATTACCCCCAATGGCATGTACGACACCTAACTCACGGGTACGTTCGAGAACACTAAGGCTCATCATTCCCATCAGACCGAGCCCTCCTACTACTGCCAGTAACAGGGCAAGCAATACCATCAAGCTGACGAGAACATTGAACAAGTTGCCCAAAGCGGTTCGAATGTCAGCATTAAGCTCGGTAAAGCCCGTACTTATCCCAGCACGTTCAAGCTCGATTTTTAGTATTTGAGCGACTTCAGCTTGATGAATACGATTGTGTCGTTCTGTTTCAACCAAAATACGATTGACTTGATTCGTTTGACCTAACGTTTGAGCAAAAAACGGGTAATTCGTGTACATGATGGGGTCAAGAATCTCACCCCCGCCAATCAGTTGCCCAGTAACAATGCCTACCACCTGCCACTCTGCCTCATGGTTATCAATGTCGAGTTTTATTGTCTCGCCAATCGCGATATCAGGTTCTGCTTTAATCATCTCGATATTGACAACGAGTGCATTTGTATCGTCAGGCTGTAACCAACGCCCCTCAATCAAGGTGGGGTTAAGAAAGCCTGACTCTGGCTGGACTCCGAAGATCGCAATGCTGTCCGCACTTTGCCCCCCATCAGGTCGAATACGAATCGCATTTTTCTCTAAACGACCTTCAGTTCTGACCACCCCAGGAATGCCGGTGGTCGCCCGTTCAAGTTCAGACAGACGATAGGATTTACCGAAGAAAACTTTGATATCCTGACTCCAATAAGCGGCAATATCGTCGATGGTGAGCAATAACGAGGCTCGTACACTAATGACCACCATAAAGAATGTACTGGCCAGGGTTAGGGCGGTCAGGGTGATAGCTAGACGGGTCTTGTGCCGAAAAATATTGCGAATGGTATAAAGCAGGGTTGAAGGTAGTTGTCGCAGGCGATTTAGGAGTTGGTCCAACATACTCTGGCCAAACTGTCCAGCCTGTTCATTACCAGAATCACTGACGGCTTCGCGGATGGTGATACTAGCCCCTTTGCGGATCGGGAATGAAGCGACAACCAAAGGAACCCCTATACCTGCAAATACATCCAAGATATAAATCCAAAGGGGTAAGCCAAAATCAGTCACTTTGAAGTTGAGTAAGTTGGCCATGAAATCCGTTAATTGTTGGCCTGCAATTGTAGCGAGCGGGAGAGCGATAATCAGCCCAAATACGCCAAACAACAAAACCATTCCCATATAAATCAAAATGATGTTTCCCTGTCCTGCGCCAATAGTTTCCATGATGCCGATATGCCGAACTTGGCGGGCTAGAATGGCTGAAACAGTATTGATGACTAAGAAAGCGCTGAGTAATAGAGAGAAGAAGCTGAGAACGCCCAATATAAAAAGTACCGATTGAACAATGTTACTTAATGGGTGTTGTCTCGGAATAGGGATTTCGCGATTGGCCACGGTTATTCTTTGGGCCTCCAAGCGATCTGCGACCAAATCGGCAACGTACTCAATATGATTGACATCAAGCGGGTTTTTAGCTACTACGATGTGAATCCGATTATACCCCTCTACACCCGTCAAACGTTTCAACGTGCCAGGCGTGATGTAGCCATAAATGATATTTGAAAAGGCGGTTGGAAATTCGGTTAAATCGTGAACAACGCCCGAAAAGGTTAGTTCTGTGAGCTTGTCATTAGGACGCTTGACAATCAATTGATCCCCAATGACCCTAGGTAACTGTACATCTGATCGCATTAAAGCAAGAGATGATCTCTCAATGAGAACCGTTCGATCTTGGGGCGGCCAAGCACCACTTTCTGGTGAGATTTTGTCAATTTGTAGATGCTCAAAATCACTTAATGTGGTCAGTCTAAGTAATTGACGACTGTCATTTGGGCCAACGAGCTGCGAACTAAGACGATAACGACCTTCAGCTTGCCCCACGTCAGGCATATTTTGAATTGCTTTAACAATGTCATCAGTGACCACACCCTCAACAACTATAACTGCGCTTGTTGGATTCACTGCTGTATAGCTTGTGGCCAATTCTCTTGATAAGAGAAGCCAAGTTCGGGCAATTGTCCCCACGGCAAATACCCCAATGGCAATCGTCAGCACGATGAGTAGCGTGCGAGTTTTATAAAGCCAAATATCTTGGATGATTTTACGCAGATGTAGAGGGCCTAAAAACAAATGATAAACTCCCGGATTTAGTGTGTCGCAATTAAAGGTTTGGCGGTTTTAGTAAACGTTCAAACACTTTACCTTGAACTAAAAGAAACTATATTGCACAAGGCTTATAACGCTATGCATTACTTTACCAACTTGATCAAACCTAATCGAGCCAAAAAAATTGTTGTATTGAAATAAATCTTATCAAGGGCCGTAAATTCTGAGCCAAATATTTGTGGTTTCTCGGCAGCCTTTGCTATCTCATCTCTGTCTGTCATGGTTGAACCGAACATATCGCTATGGACAACACAAGGCGGTTGTATAGCATATAGTGGCACAGACAGCGTTTGAGTCTTTTGACCCGTTAATAAACCATCTGCAACAAAACTGATTGGATAAGCTAAATCTAACAAGGCTTTGGCTCCATCCCGATTGATAAGATAACCGTACGCCCCATTAGGGTAGGCAACCAATTTGACCAGTCGATGAGAGGATATCAGCTTCTGTTGAGACCAAAAAGAACCGACATTTTTCTCGAAATACCAATGACCTGAGGTACCATAACCATACCCCAACCAAATTACGAAATAATCGGAAGGTAATTGCCCTCGATGGGTTAAGAAATCTACAAGACCCGGCTTAATAAACACATCATCTTCAAGAATGACAGCTTCATCGATATCTTCCTCGATCATCTTTTTGTAGATATTTAAATGGCTCATGGCGCAGGCAATTTCACACAGAACCAGTTCACGCCCATAATTTTCTATTGTTTTCTTTGGGCTATACATCTGCAGATCTCTTGCCGATAGTGTTTGCCAGTCAACAGCCTCAACAAACTCAAAGGAACACCCTAGAGAGGCTAACTGGGCCTGCAGGTAGGCTTGACGAGCAGTTGATCGCTTTAAACTTATAACAAAAATTGGTGGAGGTGGTTGTAACATTTTAACCTTTTGTCAACAATCTAAATTCTAATAATGCTGCGAGACTTCGCTTTAAGGGTACCAAACTCAATTGCCCCATTGCCCGCCATGAGGCTGGAGCCTCAATTAAGAACCAAAGAAAGGGAAACAACAAAATGATTTTTAAGGATATGTTGCCACTCACCGTAGATTGAGGATAATTTGATATTCGCAATAACAGCAAAATGATGAGGCCATATATTGTCATAAGTAAAAATAAGGCACTGGTCCAATTCAGGATAAATAAGCAAGCCAAAACGATCGGTAACATGAGATGAAGCAGGACATAACCAATCTCAGCTAGAACTTGTTGCCCAAAGCGACTGAAGCCTTTTATCTGATCCCAGCAATAAGTCCATTCTTTGACAATTACTCGTAGATGACCAGCCTTCCAGCAAAACTGCTGATTATGAACAGCCAAAAAACGCTGTGGGTAGCGAGTCATCGCCTGCACACGTGAGGATTGAAAGGCTTGATAGCCCAATCTTAACCCAATAATCGTTGTCTCCCAATCGTCCGCGCAATATTGCTCGCTATGTTCAGCCAAGATTTGCTGGAGAGCAGATCGGCGATAAAGTGCCGCTGCCCCAGGAATCATGAGAACATCTCCCCCATCTTGTAATGACTTATCATTGGCGGCATTCCCCAAATGAAAGATAAACCGGTAATAAGCAGCCAAAATGCCAGAGGCCTCAGTATAGATTAAGATGTGTAAAGCACATCCCATGTATTTTGGATTGCCTTCCATCTGGTTGAGGATAACATCTAAATTTTCAAGGTTTCCAAGATCAGTATCAAAATCAATTGTTAATATATAAGGATGACTTAGGGGAGCGATTGCCTCTTTGATGGCTCCGGCTTTCTGACGATTATGAGGCAGCGTGACGACCTGAAAAGCGACGTTATTTTGTGTAACAAAACCTAAAATCTCCGATTGTGTCCCATCCGTTGAACCATCATCCACGATGAACAAGTCGAATAAAGCGTTATGTTGTTTAGCTAGATTTTGGAAATAGACGAGCCGTTCTCTAAATTCAAAATTTACATTTGACATTTCATTGTAGATAGGAACGATTGCCGCTATTTTCTTTGTTTTTGCTAAGTTGTTCAAAATACCACCTTACCCAAAAAAATGTACCTCTTAAAAATTGTGGAATTCTATGCCAGGTTAAGGCTTGCTGAAACCAAGCTAAATATTTAAGTTTGGCTCGAGAGTTCTTCCAACTTTGAGCCACGGGTTTTATGTTGGGCCGATTAAAAATAACCTCAAAATGATCCAGAAACAGATTCCAATCTGCATCCTGTGGAACCATGTTGTTGTGAAAATAAGGTTCGGCCAAATATTGTTTGTATAGGTCATCGTTGTTGTCTATTTCAATAACCCGGTCTATCACCGCCTCGAAACTGTCGTAATCATGACAATTAATAAATGATTTTGGGTTAAAATCTTGATGAACCACTGGATTTCCCCAATAAATCGGAATGGTATTGGCTTGCATTGCATTCCAGATTTTTTCAGTAACATAGCCCGGATGTGACTCGTTCTCAAAGGCGATTGTGAATTTGTATGGTTTCAAAAATTCAAGTTTGTTATCAATCTGATAGCCGATATTATTTAGCACAGCCCCCCCAGAGTCGATTTGCTTATAACGGGAGAGTGCTCTAAAAAATTTTATTCGCTCTACTCCCATACTATTGGAGTAAACGAAATTACAAAACTTGGACTTGTCCCTGAATATAGCCTCGACATCTTTTTCAGTGGTTAACTGCTGCGGATCGCCGTCACGAAGTGCGTATAATGGGGCGCGATGGTGGCGGGGATGATCCAAATGTTCAAAGGTAAATGCATAATCACATTCATTAAAATTTGGGGGGAGGTTTTCTCCAGTATAGAAAATGCGAATACATTTGAAGTTTAGAAACGATACCCCAAAGCAGGAATATAGGAGAAAGTCTGGTTGATCTGAAATTTCTAAATCAAAGCGTTGCGATAAGATTTGAAATAGAAATTCATTTTTTATTTCCTCAATTGTGCCAGGATGCCAAAAATCAACAAAGTTGATTTTAACCTTTTTCTTCACAAACTATTTCCTTAGCAGATAAATTTTCCCGCACCATTTGCCATAAAGTAGGGGTTGCAATAATTAACTTTGGTAGATTCTTAACGTCTGCCAAATAGCTTCTTTTTCGCGTGATTTGGATCAACGGCTCATAAGGTGAGTTTGGATAGTAGCGTCTTTCTTCTGGATTTTGATTGGCTGGATCTCGATATGCTTCTAATCCATATTTCTTAGTTAGTAGGCTAAAGATTGATTGATCGTGCCGATGACCTCGATAGCCGGGATAATTCGATAAGCCAATTTGGTTCTTTAGATCAGTGATCATTCTTTCATCTTGGGCTAGAGTCAGTAAATCATTTGCAAAATTCATTGAGAAAGGTGTTTTTCGCCACAGGCTATATGTACCTGCCCGCTGAAATGTATCTGTATATTGGCGCGTGTCACAATTCATCAAGATAAACGCATCCCGTTTGGTCCAATATTTCTCCACAAAGCGCATTTCAAAGGGGAGGATATCTTGATTGCTTTGTTGGCATAGGTTGATTAACGGTTCAATCGGACTGATAAAATGAGCCCCAGAGTCACAATAAAATAGAAAGTCACCATCATTCAGGAGGGCTAAAGATTTTTTGATAAAGTAAGGTTTCCATAGCCAATATCCATTCCCTCGCCATTGTGATAAAATATGTCGATTTTTTTTGTAAAAATCAGCATCGATATCTTGAGGGCCATATGAAATGACCCGATCAAACCCAGCTACCCGTAAGCCCGTTTCACTGTTAAAGCGTTGGCTTTTGTAAAATGGAGCATTAGCATAATTGATAAGTAACAGCGTTCGTTTTATTGACATGGCAATCTCATTTCAAGTGTGATTGATAAATCGCTTCAGTCAATATAATGTTTCTCATAACCGCCCGTAATTCCTCATATGTCTTTGGGTATGGGGCTAAGAGGCAATCGATGTTGTTACGATACAATTGATAATTCGATATAATGTCTTGAAACAAGTCAGGTGCCTGTTGATCATGAGTATACACCGCTCCTAGTTGATGCCGCTTGACTAGCTCCACCTGCCCCGCATCATTGGAGGTGACTTTAGCAGGCAAGATGATTGGACGTCGTATCATCAGGCTTTCTAGCAAAACTCCAGCTGAAGGTCGGGCTAGTACAACATCGGTTGCGGCGTACAACGCTTCCAGATTCTTTACAAAACCAAATACCTGGAGATTAATATTCGGATTGTTATGCCTGATGGTTTCCAGCTTTTTAACAGCTTGTTTATCCGTTCCACATACGGCCAGAATGCTTAAAGGGCCTTGATTCCTGCTTTGAAATATACCAACCATTTCCTCGATGAAACTACCGCCAATGCTACCACTGATAATCAGTAGGATTGGTTGGCTCGGTAGCGCTAACTGGGTGCGCGCCTCTACTTGGTTTAGCGGCTCATAATATTTTGGCTCAACGATTGGCCCAATATCAAGACATTTTGCTTGATTATGCTCGTCATGAATTTGATCAATATTTCGATAGATCGAGTTTTGACCGACACGCAAAATGTACTCTTGATACATTTTGATAACGTAGCGTACCTGTTCCCAAAAAGATGTGTTTCGATCTAAATTAAAGGAGAAATAAGTTGACTGAAAATCAAAGCTACGGATCGCATTTTTTGTTTCGGGAAAGTAACATAAATGATAAGCGTCAGGATGGGCTAAGTCGGTAAAGATAGCGACTTCGGTGATAACCAAATAGAATGGAATTGATTTTTCCTTAGCGTAAGCCCCCAACAGCTTCCCAAATACATCATAGGTGCAGATAATCAGATCGGGATTGATCTCTTCTAAAATATCGTGGTATGGTTTGGTCTGCATCACCTCAACTGGTGGGGCAACCCATATTCGCAGAAAAAAATTAACAAGTTTATCAGCAAATGTAACCCAATTGCGCTGTAACATATAGGTCAAGAGGAGCTGAACGAGCATGATCGTCTTGTCCTTGAATAGCTCGCTGGCCGCATAGGATATTATCTCATGTTGCTCATCTGCCAATATCCTATCCAATACCTTAGCTACCCGTTTGTGCCCTGAGCCGACATTTTCATATAAAATCAAAATTCTTTTCAAAGTATTTAACCTGTCGGAACTACTCAAAATTATTAGAGTTTACCCCTATTTTGGCCTGATAACTGAACCAAAAGTGACTGTCACTTCAACATAAACTTATTTGGGAACAACCCTATTATAAATTTGCTCGCTCTTCCATACACATTTTAGAGCTTATTTGAGCAATGGCGTCTACTGTCAAATGAATTTGCTCTACTGTGTGCATTGCACTCAGGAAGAAACGAAGGCGGGCCGCACCTTCTGGGACCGCTGGGAAAATGATCGGAAAGACACTGATGCCCTGCTCCGATAGCCAATGAGAAAGCTGCATGCAAAGGTCAGAGTCCCCAATGATGATGGGAACAACGGGTGAGTCGTGGCTCGGGCCTGTATTTAGACCTTTGTGCTTCGCAAGCTCCAAAAATAATCGAGCCCGGCTATTCAAACGGGTCACCCGTTCCGGTTCAGCCTTGAGCAGACGCAGGGCAGCCAAGGCCGAGGCTGTGTTAGGTGGCGAGATGCCTACGCTGTAAACAAAACCAGGAGCCGTATATTTGAGATATTTGATGAGGGCCTGACTGCCCGCAATATAACCGCCACAACTGGCAAATGATTTACTTAAAGTGCCCATCCAAATATCCACTTGGGTCGGATTAATATGCCAATACTCACCAATTCCCCGACCTGTTTGCCCGATGGTGCCAATCGAGTGCGCTTCATCAATCATCAACAAGGCTCCATATCGCTGTTTAAGCTCAATCAGCGGAGGCAGATTCGGGATGTCGCCATCCATACTGTAAACACCCTCAATCACAATCAATACACGCCGATACTGACTCCGCTGTTCCCTAAGCAGCCTTTCTAAGGCAGTCCAATCGTTGTGAGGGAAGGTCTGATTGGCTGCACCTGACATCATGATACCTTGGATAACACTGTTGTGGACGAGGGCATCATGTAAAATCAGGTCTTTGGGTCCCAGTAAATGACCGATCGTGGTCACGTTAGTGGTATGACCACCAATATAAACCAAGCTATCCTCTACCCCAATGAACTCAGCCAGCTCGCGCTCCAAATCTTGATGTAAGGGAATCTCCCCAGAGATTAAGCGGCTGGCTGAGACAGAGGTGCCATATTCTTCGATCGCGGCCTGAGTCGCTTTGACCACAATTGGATCACCCGCCATACCGAGATAGTTGTAACTGGAGAAGTTGATAAGCCGTTGTCCAGCAATCATTGTCTCATTATTGGCTACACCTTTGTGTGGTCGGAAGTAAGGGTTGTTGGGTGTCTTAGTTAACATCTGTTGCAAATTGCGATACTCTGGAAATTGGTCAATATAAGCGGTTTCGGCAAAGGGGGCCGCAGCCTCCAGTGATTCAGCCGTCACAGTAGTTGCTTCTTCTAATGAGGGAATGTTAGGCACTGCACTTAGATCAACCTGCTCGTGTAGTATTTCAACCAACTGGTTGATCGTAACCCCTTCAAACAACTCCTCAACAGAAACGTCGATGTTCAAATCATCTTTAACCCGTCCGATAAAACGTGCCGCCATCAGTGAGTCAAAGCCCATCATGATTAGGGGGTCATCTAGAGAGATACGATCAGATTGCCGCTGAAGGACATTCGCTACGCCTGTCCGCAGGTAAGTAGCCAGAAGAGCCGCTCCATCGCCATTGATCGCGATTCTTGGTTTGGTCACTGTTGCCACTGCTGGGGCGGATGGCGTTACAGCTTGTGGTACGGTTACTGTCGGTTCTTGGAGTGGCTTCGGAAGCGGCATCGTAGGTAATGATTGTTGGGATCTCTCTTTCGGTTTTGTTGCCCCGGCGGCTGTCCGCAGCGCATCAAGTGAACTAAGGTTGGCTAGGATCGTCTCGGAGTCTACGCCGAAGTCAATCAGACAGGCGATTTCATCGACGCCAGCCTCACTGAGTCGCTCAACCATTGGTAAACAGCTTTCTGGCGTGCCAAATAGGGCGTTTGATTGGAAATATCGCTCAAAGGCATAGTTGAGCAAGGTTTCCTGCTCACTCGCTGTCAAGGTATCAAGTGGTTTAGCCCCGTGTTGCCACAGATTGACCGAGCTTTTGAGATACTCGATAAATGGGGGGCGCACCTGCTCTCGCACCAGGTCGAAATCCGTCCCGACAAAGGTGTGTAACATACAAGTCACTTGCCCGGTCGCTGGATCATGTCCATGAGCGGCTCGGGCTTGACGATAAGCCGCAATATTTTCGGCCAACTCATCTGTGGTTTGAAAAAGGAGGGCTGTTAACACATTGAGGCCCAATGCCCCCGCCTCTTCAAAGCGGACGCGGCTTTTGGTGCACGTCAGCCAGGTGGACAATACAGACTGTTGTGGCAAGGGGTAGATGTTGATGTCAACGCTATCACCTGCTCCGTTCTTTCGGGTGATAGATTGGCCTTGCCATAGGCGTTGTACCGTTTGCAACCCAGTCATCATTGCCTCCAGATTGTCAGCAAATTGCTCAGGCGCAAAAATAAAATCGTTGGGATTCCAGCCTCGAGCGAAACTTAGATCGACCCGGCCGCCTGACAGATTGTCGACCACGGCCCACTCTTCGGCCACCCGTACTGGGTCGTGCAAGGGCATCACCACGCTCCCCGCTCTGAGACGAATGTTGTTTGTTACCATCGCCAAAGCCGCCGCGATCGTGGATGGATTTGGATACAGCCCCCCAAAGGCGTGAAAGTGACGTTCAGGAATCCACACCGCTTCAAAGCCGTGCTGATCGGCAAACTTCGCACCTTCGATCAGTAGGCGATACTTGTCCGTAGCAAATTCGGCCTCATCGCTTGAGAAATAAAGCAGACTAAAGGTAAGGGCCGGGGTGGTTTGGGCTTCAGTCACTGGCTGAGTTAAATCACGCTGAGCAATAATCGGTAAAGCTTTAGCGACAAATTGATCTTGACACTGCCAGCGCTGAATTTTACCACTGTGTGTTTTCGAAACGCCGCTAGGTTTGAGTAAGAGTATCGTATGGACTTTTAACTGATGTTCCCGAACGACCGCACTATGGATCGCTGCAAAGATGGTCTCGGTGTCGAGGTGGCGGCGAGCCGCCCGTTTGACCTCTTGAGCAATGACAAGCTGTGTTTCACCATCAACCTCAAGGGTGAATACCGCACAACTGCCAGCTTGTAACGCCTCGTGGCTGGCTGAGGCCGTTGCCTCAATGTCCTGTGGGTAGTGATTGCGCCCATTCACGATCAATATATCTTTGATACGTCCGGTGATATACAACTCCCCATCTTGCATAAAGCCGAGGTCACCCGTGCGCAGGTAAGGTTTTGAGGTGTGATAGGTCCCATTTCCGTTACATCCATTTGATCCATTTACGGCGTTGCTTCCATTTTTATGTCCGTGAAATAACTTCGCTCTGAATGTTTCGACTGTGGCTTCGGGCCGTTGCCAGTATCCAGCAGCTACGCTTGGTCCCGAAAGCCAAATCTCCCCAATGTGACCGGGTGGGCACACTTGACCTGTTTCTGGCTCAACAATCTCTATATCTTGATCGGTAGTGGTAATACCACAGCTCACAATTGATTGAGTTTTTGTAGTAGGTGCAGTTGTGACGGCTGCTTTATTGTGCTGTAGGGCTTCAGCTTGAATATGTTGTTGGGTGGGGATATCTGCCTTTGTACCACCTGAGACAATAAGGGTCGCCTCAGCCAGACCGTAGCAGGGATAGAATGCTTCACGTCGAAAGCCAACGTTGGCGAATTTAGCGGTGAACCGTTCAAGCGTCTCAGCTTGAATGGGTTCCGCCCCGTTGAAGGCCACCTGCCAGCTTGATAGATCAAGCCCTTCACACTCGGCTGGTGTAATCTCGCGGGCGCAAAGATCGTAGGCAAAGTTGGGTCCACCACTGGTGGTCGCTTGATAGCGAGAAATTGCCTGTAACCAACGCAACGGTTTCTGGATAAAATCCATCGGAGTCATTAAAGTGACGGGAAAGTCCCCATACAAGGGCTGTAATATTCCCCCAATTAATCCCATATCATGGTAGGGTGGAAGCCAGATGACTCCTTGGCTATGACAGTTATGTCCGAATTTATCATAAATCTGGCCTAAATTGTGCCAAATGTTCTGATGACTAACCATTACGCCTTTTGGGGTTGCTGTCGATCCGGAAGTGTATTGTAAGAATGCGAGTTGGTCCCCCTTGATGTCTGCTGTCTGCCAACTAGCTGCTAAATCATCGCTTAACACATCTGTCGCGATCCATTGTGGTCCAGTTCTCGTAGTTTTATTAGGAAGTGCCGATTGCTTGGTGAGGATGATTGACGCATTGGAGTCTTTGCAGATCGCTTCAAAGCGAGTGTCGGGTTGTTTTCGGCGTAGCCGAGGCGGGAATGTTGGTACAGCAATCGATCTCGCATATAAACAGCCAAAAAATGCAGCGACAAAATCAAGCCCTGGTGGGTGAGTGATCATTACAGTCTGTCCGGTGGCTTGTCTATCCTGTAACACGGCTGCAATCGAGCGGGCTTGTACATCAAGCTGACCGTAGGTCAATGTTTTCTCTTGACTTTCACCATCAGTTAGATAGGTGTAGATCGGTCTATCTGCTTGATGTGCTGCGTGCCATTGGAGCAAGTTGACTAAATCGGAGAATGTATTGTCTGGCCTCACCTCAAACTCCTCACTTGAAATTATAGCTCTACAAATAGCCTTGTGCTTGAATATTGAACAGATGAGCGTAGGCCCCGTTCAGTCCCATTAATTCTTGATGACTACCCAGTTCTGTGATTGTACCCCCGTCAATGACCGCAATTCGATCAGCCATCCGCACTGTGCTAAAACGATGTGAGATGACGATGGCGGTTTTTCCTTCGGTCAATTTTCGAAATTGCTGAAAAATTATGTATTCCTGTTCAGCATCCAAGGCTGCCGTTGGTTCATCCAAAACCAGGATGCCAGCGTCTCGCATGAAGGCCCGACTGAGGGCCACTTTTTGCCATTGCCCACCACTTAGCTCGTGTCCATCTTCAAACCACTTGCCCAACATCGTGTCATAGCCTTGGGGCAAATCGGCAAGAATATCGTGGGCACCGCCCTTTTGTGCGGCTTGTTTAATCCGGGCGCAATCATCCAAGGCTTGTATTTGGCCAAAGCCAATATTTTCCCGAGCGGGAAGTTGGTATTTTACAAAGTCCTGGAAGATCACCCCGATTTCTTGTTGCCAAGCAGCCAAATCATAGTCTCGTAAATCGACTCCATTGAGCAGGATTTGGCCGGTGGTGGGATCATACAGTCGAGTGAGTAATTTGATCAAAGTTGTTTTTCCCGCCCCATTGATACCAACTAAGGCCAATTTTTCACCTGGTCTCAGGGTCAAATTGATGTTGTGAAGGGCGTACTCGTCTGTTTCAGGATATTGAAATGAAACGTTGCGAAACTCAACGGTTGCTTGATTTGTATCTGGGACTTGATGTGGTGTGGCCGCTTGGACCATTCTCGGTGTTTGGGCTAAGTAATCAAATAAATTGCTCATAAAGAGGCTGTGTTCATATACGCTTGTTAACCGAATAAATACTTGTTGTGAAACACCTTGACTGAGTCGAAACATTTCTAAATAAAGTACGGCATCACCCAAAGTGATGCTACCTGTGATAGCCCGAAAGATGATCCAAAGAATGCAAAAATAAAAGCTAAGTATCCCGCTAAGACCCCAACCTATACTGGCCAAGCTACGTCGTCCAGCTAACGCAATATCCGCTTGAAAGAGGCCTCGGAACAAGGTTAGGTATCGGCCCAACATCAATTGCCCCACGCCAAACAATTTGACTTCTTTGGCGTGGGTGTCAACCGTCAGGAGGTGCTCAATGTACTTCATTTGTCGTCGTTCTGGGGCTTGACCACTGAGCAGTTCAAAGGTACGTTGGGCATAACGATTTTGAGTGATGAAACTCGGGACGGTCGTCAAGGCGAGGATTAAGGGGAGCCAAGGGCTAAAACGTGCTAACATCAAAATTGCTAGAATGAGGGTCAGGGTTTGTTGCATTAAGATCAGGCCATCTGTGATAAGCTCAACCCCCCGTCGGTCTGCTTCTTGTTGTGCATTTTGTAATTTGTCATAGAAATCGGCTTGCTCAAAGAAACTTAGATCCAACTTCATGGCTTGTCGTGCAATCAAAACATTGATATTTGTACCTAATTTAGCTTTGAGAACCCGCTCCGCGACCAAACGACCCTGGCTAACCGAAAATAAAATAACATATAATAGAATGTCCAGGGCAAAGATAGGAGTCATTTGCTGTAAAGCTAACCAACCATCTGTTCCAGCCTGAAAATGAGTAACCACATTGTCAATGATGGTTTTACCAATCCATGCCTGTCCAATTGGAGCAAATCCTAAAAGTAAAGAACAAAAAAGCAAGCCTAAAACAGCCAGCAAACTGGCTTGCCGTGCCAACCGTAAGGTTTGGAAGAGATTAAGATAGAGTTGATTTGAATTGATTTGTAGACGCTGAAATAGTAATGTCAATGGTTTATTGTTGCCCAAGAATTTAAATTTATTCTATCACGAATGTTTTGTGTGGTCTGTCATAAAATTTGAGCAGTTTTGTCATAAAATCAGGGCAGTATGTTGCTTACCCATATACAAAGTTTGAAGCGGTAATTATAATTATCCAAAGCTATTCGAGCTTAATTGAGGAAGAGGTGGGCTTTAAGATTTTTAAGGGCTAACGGGCTATTATATAATATTAGTGGTTACGTTCAAATGTGATCTCACTCCCTCAACTTAAATTTAGAACACCCGAATAATAAATAAAATAAATAGGCTTAAACTATGTTGAAAAATTTAGCGCGTCGTTGGCTGCCCTCTAAATCAAATATGATATCGCTCACAAATGGTGTCGATGAAGATGTGTTGATTGACTTACGTGAGGTAGTTAAAAATTATGTTACGCCGGCCGGGGAATTTACCGCCCTCAAAGGCATTGACCTTCAAGTCAAACGGGGTGAGTTTGTGGCCGTGATTGGCAAGTCGGGGAGTGGAAAATCAACCTTGATTAATATGATTACGGGTATTGATAGTGTGACCCAAGGCGATATTCATATTGCCTCAACCCCGATTAAAACGCTCAATCGGCGGCAGATGGCCCGTTGGCGGGGCTTGAATGTGGGAGTAATCTTTCAGTTCTTTCAACTATTACCAACCCTATCACTTATCGAAAATATCATGCTGCCGATGGAGTTCTGCGGACTTTATACCCTTTCAGAGCGACGAGAGCGTGCCTTACATTTGTTGGAGCTGGTGGGTCTTTTGGATCAAGCCTATAAATTACCAGCGATGGTTTCTGGTGGACAACAACAACGGGCGGCTATCGCGCGGGCTTTGGCCAACGATCCCCAAATTTTGGTCGCTGATGAGCCGACAGGTAGTCTCGACTCTAAAACAGCCGATACAATCTTTAAACTGTTCGAAGAGTTTGTCGCGCAAGGTAAGACCATGTTGATGGTGACGCATGACCGTGACTTAGCCAGTCGGGTGTCACGTGTCATCTATATTGCCGATGGTGAAATCACCAACCAGAAGATCATCGCTGCCTTGCCAACCGTGCACAAAGATGATTTGGTCGATGTCTTTTCCAAGTTGGAACCCATTAAATATGGGTCGGGTGAGGTAATCATCTATCAGGGTGATCCAGCAAATCATTTGTACATTATCACCAAGGGTGATATCGAAGTGGCCTTAAATCACGGCACTGAGGATGAATTGATTATCGACCGGCTGGGCAGTGGTCAATATTTTGGCGAGATGGGCTTGATTGAAGGCGGAAAACGGGGGGCTACAGTGCGCGTGGCCGCCGGCTCTGATGCTTTGGTGATGCAGCTTGATCGGAATACTTTTCTTAATTTGATGGAGAAATCTGATCTGACCAAAGATGACGTGATTCAGTTGATGCGTGAGCGGACTGAACGTACCTCAATGGGGATGTTGGGCTTGGACCAAGAACAGTTTAAGGCGTTTATCACTCGGTTTGAGGCTGCTAAATATGAGCCTGATGTAAATATTGTTGAACAGGGTGATTTGGCTGATAAGTTTTATATTATTACTAAAGGGGAAGTCGAGATTATTAACCGTCACCCATCGGGGCAAGAGGTTGCGGTCACGCGGTTGGGGTATGGCCAATACTTTGGAGAGATGGGCCTTTTACGAGGTGGTCGCCGGGTTGCGACTGTAAGGACGACAGAAGAAGGGGCCGAGGTTGCCTTCATTCATCGGGAAACCTTCGTCGATCTCCTCGCAAAATCGGATATCCGTCAAGACGAGATGATCACACTTCTGCGCCAACGAGCCTTAGGGCTATCAATGGGGCTGCTTGGTTTGGAGAATGTCGATTTATCTGAAGTTAAGACCGAATTGAATACATTAACCTATCAACCCCAGGAAACCATCATTCAAAGCCATAACAATGATGACTTCTATATTATTATTCAGGGTGAAGTGGAAGTTGTTCACGATTTACCCAACGGCCAGGAAGAGGTGATCAATCGCTTGCATAGTGGCCAATATTTTGGTGAGACTGTGTTACTCCAAGGGGGCGAACGCACCGCGACAATCCGGGCTGGCGATTATGAGGTCGAGTTGATTAATATCGATAAGAGTACCTTCCAACAGTTGCGAGACCAGTCTCGATTAACCACGCAGGAATTTATCCAAATGTTGCCGACAATACAAAAGGAACATTGATCAGCCTTGACATCGGCTTAGTAACTCTTTTGACTTATTACACCTTTTCCCCTTTTTCCCACCCCACCCCTCGACAGTACAATTGAAAAAAATAAACTATCCAAAGGAATGACAACGATGGAATACGTACGATTGGAAAGAACGGGCTTGAAAGTATCATGGCTTTGTCTAGGGATGATGACCTTGGGTGGTGGTAGTGAGGAACTGATAGGACAGGCCTTGAAGGAGTATGCGCCGCGGGAAGCGGTGATCATTGCCACAAAGGTGTTCAATGCGATGTCTGAGGATGTCAATGACCGTGGCCTATCTCCTAAACACATTATGGACTCGATTGATCGCTCTTTGCAACGCTTGGAGACCGATTACGCTGATTTGTACATCATCCATCGTTGGGATTATGAAACGCCGCTTGAAGAAACGATGGAAGCGTTGCACGATGTAGTCAAAGCGGGCAAGGCTCGTTACATTGGGGCGTCGAGTATGTATGCTTGGCAGTTTGCCTTGGCAATGTGCCTAAAATGCAGTACATCATTGATGTCTCTGAATTGATGATTAATGTTATGATTTAGGATATACAAGGAGTTTGTTTTAGTTAACTCACCCTGTATTGTGCAAAGAATATGTATAAGACTTGATACTAACTTTGATTCCTCACTAATCTACCTTTTTTATCGTTAAGTCAATTGTGTTATAATGCAGAACTGGGCATTAAAGTGTTGAATGCGTCGCTGGATTTAACAGGAATTATAGATGAAAAGTGAGAGATCGAAGGTAGAAATATCCCCTCCTCCTTTAAAGATATACACGTTAGGCCACTTTGCAGTTTATCGCGGTGATGACCCTATTGAAGACTCTGCTTGGCGGCGTCGTAAAGCAAAAAACCTATTCAAATTACTCCTTAGCACCCCCCGAAATCATCTCTTAAAGGATCAAGTCCTTGAATGGCTATGGCCTAATCAAACCCCCAATCGCGCCACAAACAGCCTGCATAACACCTTATTTATCCTCCGTCGTATCCTCCAGCCAGATTTAACCCGAGCTGTGGATTCCCCATATATTTTGTTTCAAAATGACTCTCTATTTCTTAATCAGGAAATGATCACTTGGATTGATAGCCATGAATTTGAACGCCTTGTTCAGGTAGGGTATCAACAGGATGATGACTTATCTCACCTCGAAGCGGCTCGCGTCTTGTATAAAGGTGACTTTTTGGTTGAGGACTTGTATCAAGATTGGGCAATTGTACCGCGTGAAAACTTGAAGAAGACGTATGGCAACCTACTACAGCATTTGGCTAAACGTTATACGCAACAAGCTAGTTATCAAAAGGCGATTGATTGCTTTCAAGATTTGTTAGAGTTTGAGCCAACCCGTGAGGCTATTTATCGTGATTTAATGCGGCTATATACTCAAATAGGTCAGCGACATCACGCTTTATCTTTATATCAAAAAGCGTCCAAGATTTTGTGGAATGAATTAAATGTTGAACCTGATTCTGAAACAAAAACATTATATGAAGCAATTCTTGGCGGTCACGAAACAAGTATAACCCAACCTATTCGATCCACCCTGACCCTTAAAGCTCCTGTCCATTTAGTAGAGACAACCCAGCCTCAACCTTTTATTGGACGAAAACAGGAGATCCATCATTTAGAAAACTTTCTTCAACAACTTGAATATAATCGAGGCACGGTTGTTTTAATTTGTGGCGAACAAGGGGTGGGTAAAACAAGATTGGTTAAAGAAACAATCTTACGAGCACAGGCAACAAAGATGCAGTTGTTGTATGGGGCAGCCCATGAGCAGGAAGGTCATTTACCTTATGGACCATTTATCGAGGCAATCCGTGATGCCTTAGATCAATATAATTTAAATATTGTTAGGGAAAAATTAGGCCCACTTTTTAAAGATTTGACCCGAATTTTACCAGAATTTATCGTTTCAGAGCCAATACCTAATCAACAGCAATTTCAGATGGAGCTTGGTCAGGAGCGCCAGCGCTTGTTTGATGCGATTGTCATGACCTTTAAGGTATTTGCCCAAGGTGCCCCCCTCGTCATCTTCCTAGAAGATTTGCACAGCGCAGGGGAGTCGAGTTTGCAACTCTTACATTATCTGGCTCGTCAAATTGTTGAAGCCCCCATTCTTATTCTAGGAACAGTACGTGAAGAAGCCCTACAACGAGGGACACCTATTGCTCATTTTTGTAAAGAACTAGAGCACAACCAACTAGGGCAAAAAATAAATCTACCGCGTCTAAATCAACAGGAAACGCATGATTTATGTCTTCGATTATTAGGTGGGGATGAATTACATTCGGGATTAAGCCAAAAGCTTTATGATTTAACAGAAGGCAATGTGTTTTTTATTCAGGAGCTTGTTTTAACGCTCAAGCAATCTGGTAAGCTTGAACAACGAAAAGGGCATTGGTCTTTTCCTACAGGCTCAAACTTGGGAATACCAGCTAGTATTCGGGAGGTCGTTGGTTTGCGGTTGGAAAGATTGAGTCCAGAAACCTATCGCTTGGCTGGTTTAGCCTCAGTCATTGGCCGAGAATTTAGTCACAATTTATTACGAACCATCGCCCAATTTAATGATACAACCTTGCTCGATCTTTTAGATGAATTGCTTGAAAAATTTCTTGTTGAAGAAACTGAAACAGGTTATCGATTTTATCATAGTATTATTCGTCAGGTCATTTATGACAATTTAACCACGCATCGCCGGGCTTGGATGCATGGTCAGGTTGCCCAGGCCTTGGAACGTGAAACATCCTCTCAAGCCTCTCATCAGGCAGCTATTTTGGTCCATCATTTTGAACGGGCAGGGCAGTCTGAAATTGCTTTTCGTTATTTGATCCAGGCAGGTGATTGGGCCAGAATTACCTATGCAACCCGAGAAGCTCTAAATCATTACAATCAAGCCCTCAATTTGCATCGTCAATATGCCAATTTAGCAGGCGTTAATATCATTGATTTACTAGAGCGACGTGCTCAGACTTATCTGATCTTGTCTGATTTTGATGCTGCCATTACTGACCTGGAAAAATTACTCGATCTTAATCGGGGAGAAGGTGAAGATTGGCGTGAAGGTGAAGCCCTTTATCAATTGGGCATCGCCCATTATTGGGCTCATCGGCTGGCCCAGGCCACAAGCTATCTTAATCAGGCTTTGGAATTGGCCACAAAAATAGATGCCCCAGAACTTTATGCCAAATCCTTGAAACTACGGGATATTCTAGACTCAACTAAAGGTAATATTCGGCAAAGTACATTATCAGAAGAGGCAAGTTTAACAAGTGAATTAGATGATTTACCTCCCGAAGAACATTGGGGGCGGGCTATGTTGGCCCACTTAAGAAGTGATTTTGAGACTGCGATTGACCATGCCTACGCTTGTATTGAGCTAGGGCAATCATTTGCCAATACATTTTTGACGCTGGGTGGCTATTTTGTCTTGGGGATGTCTCAGGCAAGCTCGGGTAATTACCAACCCGCGCTGGAGAGTTTAACCTACGCCTTAGATTTATCGGCTACAACGGAAGATCGCTTCTGGCGAGCCAGACTGCTCAATACAATCGGCTGGGTCTATCGTGAGTTATTTGATTGGGAACGGGCCATTCAATTTGATGAGGCCAGTCTAGCTTTAGCTCGAATTGGCGAACCCCGTCTAACCGAAGCCGAAGGAAATGCTCTGGCTAATCTGGCTACCGATTATATGTGGTTGGGCAGGTATGACCAGGTCAAACAATATCTAACTGAAGGGCTAACCCCCTCTGAAAAAGAGCCCTTTATGCGTTGGCGTTATCATACTCGAATGATTGTGGTCAAAGGTCGATTGGCTTTAGTAAATGGAGATATAGAAGGTGCTCTGACTGCAGCCGATGAAGCACTCGCCATTGCGCGAGATACTCAGGCTCGGAAAAATATTGCCCGCTCCTGTCGGCTTCGGGGTGAGGCGTTACTGGCTTTTGGTGAAATTGATCGAGCCCGAGCCGCCCTTCGTCACTCTTTGTCAATTGGGATCAGCCTAGAGAGTCCAACACTGATTTGGCCTTGCCATCTCATCCTCGCCGAGCTTGAAGAAAAAGAAGGTAATTTTGAACAAGCTCAAACCCACTTCTTTGCTGCTGCTGAAGTCTTATTACAAATTGCGAATAATTTGACCGACCCCAATTTGTACGAACCTTTCCTCGCTGCTCCCCAGGTTGAAAAGGTTTTTAATTTGGCAGTTTGTCCCCTGTCACACCAACCACAAATTTGACGCTCAATTATCGCTTTGGACTCCTTTCACCCCGTCGCTCACGCCTGCTGCTCAGAGCCTTATTTTCCAGGCAAGGTTTTGGATAAATGGCTAATTACCATTCCTCAATTCTTCGCGAAAAATAAGTCATCCCCCTACATCCCTTAAGCGAAAAATAAGTTAAAAATAAGTGGCCTACGGTATGCTTCTATTTGAAGTGTCGGAATGATTTTCTGACCATAACAAATCTTCCCCACCTAACTTTGTACGTAACACCATATTTACCCTTTTTTACTTCGGTCTGAGTACTTAAGGATGTTCGCGCCTTATACAACCGAGAAGAGAAACGAAGAGGACACCTCCCCGTCCTGCTGACAGTTTCTTATGAGCTAACACATTAAGCGTGTTTTTAAATTTATAGGAGGTAGTTTCAATGGAGAAAATTAGGAAACGGGTCTTTGATAATCATAGTCATATCGGTCCGGTACCTGGCTTTGCCTATTACGGCTTGCCAGAGGCGGTTAAACCCACCACAGATTACGATACGGTTGATGATTATCTGGCAGGGATGAAAGAAAATGGGGTTGACCGGGCGATGGTCATGGCCAATTATGGGTATCCTGACTCCGCTAAACCCTTCGAGCTAAATCCCCTCGTTGCAGAAGGTGCCGAAAAATCATCAGATCGCTTGCTCGGCGCTATTTGGGTTTCTCCTTTAGCTAAAGATAAAGAGCGGAATGAAGAGTCCCTAAAGCTGATTGGCGAAAAGGGATTAATTGCTCTCAAAACGACGTGTTTGTTGGGGGGGACATTTAATCCAGATGATTGGGATGATGATCAAGCCGAAATTTGGGGGGCGATTATGGACGCGGCGGCTAAGAGTGATATGCCGATCCACTTGCACACCAGCCCTGGCGGAGGCTCGGATATCGACAATGCCATTGCGCTTGTTCGTAAGTATGGCAAAACCAACAAAATCCACCTTGTTCATATGGGGGGTGGGGTCAGCGGTCATATCAAGTTTGTGCCACGCTTTTTCGAACTGATTGAAGAAGGGTACCAAATCTATACCGACTCTTCTTGGGCAGTTGGATTTGGTTCTACTTGGCTTCTGAAAGAGATTGAACGAACTGGGGTCGGTAAAGACCGGTTCTTATTTGGCTCTGATATTCCTTGGAGCGACTTTGCTGGAGAATATTGGAAAATTGAAGGTGCGCCAATTTCTGAAGCACTTAAGGAAGATATTTTTTGGAATAACGCTGAACGTCTTTATGAAAAGTTCTGGTAAGTGCACCAGCCAAGCTATGGACTGCGGTGACATAGTACATCATTTTTTGTATCTCTAACATCAGTTTTAACGCAGAGGCTATTGAAGTCTCACGATCCTTAGTCATTAAAAAACTTAACTATTCTTACAAAGGAGTAAAACTATGCTAGCTGTAGATCGCCCCCAAGAAGGGGATATGTTGATTAATTTAGAGGAAAAGCTTTATCCAGATCATCAAGCTGAAGATGGGCAGCGAGCTCTGATTATGATGCACACGGTGCCATTTGAAGGGTCTGTTGGGTTGGTCAACATGCTGACGACCACCCGTATTGCTCGTAAAGGCTTTGATACCACAATGGCTCTGTATGGACCGGGCGTTATGATGGCCGCTGCTGGTCGAGGGTTCCCGGCTGTTGGGCAAGAAGGCTTCCCAGGGAACTTGGCCGTGAATCGCCAACTTCAAGTGATTATGGATGAAGGAAGCACAATCCACGCCTGCCGTTTTGCGATGGCCGCCTTATATGGGATGCGCGAAAGTGATCTTATCGAGGGTGTTAAGCCTTACCACCCACTAGACGTATTGGATTGTCTGTTGGATCACTATAAAACAGGCTCTCTTGTAATAGCCACCTGGACCGTCTAACGACGTCTGTCACCGCATTTTGTCCACAAATACCAAATACTTTGGTAATCGTTTGGGGCAGGGTGTTAACAAACGTTAAATCTCTTTTGTTAACACCCTGTCAGACTTGAATCTACTCAAAACTTTTTTGATGAAGGGAAAAATGTATGGCATCTCAGGAAATTTTGCTTGACCTGCAAAGTTATGGCGCTCGTATTGAAGTTCCCATGGAGCATCGTGGCCGTCAAGGCGGGGCTGGTCCGTCCGATGACAAAGCATTTATGATGGCGGGTGTGGCTGCGATGGTTCCCACTTTGGGAGAATTTGTTCAAGATTCTCCTTATGCCGTGGTTGAAGATGGGGCGGGCTACTGTTTAACCCACAACGGCAAAAAAATATCATCCGTCGAATTTCCTAAAACCCCACGTTACTACGCTCTGAAAACTGATGACGGTATCCCATATTGGCAATTGGCCGTGTTGCATGGTCAAGATGTTTTGGCAACCACCGTCGCTCAACGTTGTGTACGTTGGCGACGTGAGGGTGAGAAATGCCAATTTTGTGCGATTGAAAATTCGCTTGAAAGTGGCAATACCGTTGCCCTTAAAACCCCAGAGCAGTTAGCAGAAGTGGCAGAGGCTGCCGTCCGTTTGGACGGGGTAAAACATTTTGTTATGACCACTGGCACTATGAATTATCGGGATATGGGTGTTCATTATTTGGCAAAGGTTGTCAAAAAGATCAAGGAAACCGTTGATATTGGCATTCAAGTTCAATTCGAACCCCCCGAAAATCTTGATGATATGTGGCTACTGAAAGAGGCTGGCGTTGACACTGTGGGGATGCATTTAGAAAGCTTGACCCAAGAAGTTCGCGAGCGGATCACACCTGGTAAAGCGACGATTAGTATTGAGCGATATTTTGAAGCGTATAAAAAAGCGGTGGAGATTTTTGGCCGGAACCAAGTGTCGACCTATATCATCGCTGGTTTTGGTGATACAGAAGAGGCCATTGTTACGGGCTGTGAAAAATTAGCTAAAATCGGTGTTTACCCCTTTGTGGTGCCGGTCCGTCCGATTATGGGGACACCGTTGGAAAAGATAAACACCCCAGATCCAGCCTTTATGGATCGGATCTATCGACAAGTGGCCGCCAATAATCTCACCTATGGTTTGAGCTGGCGTAATAGTAAGGCGGGCTGTACCCGTTGTGGGGCGTGCTCTGGCCTGATCATGTACGAATAGGAGCACGACATGGGCCGTGTGATATGCAAAATAGCCAAAACGGAAGATGAACGGCGTGGTCATTTCGCCGTACGACAGGCTGTCTTTGTAGAAGAGCAAGGGTTGTTTACAGACAGCGATGTTGATAAATTTGATGATAACGCAATCCCCTTAGTCGCTGTGGAACGAGAAAGTGGGATTGTTGTCGGGGCTGTGCGTTGCTATGAAGCTGAGCCCGGGATTTGGTATGGCGGTCGGCTGGCCGTGTTGGCTGAAGCGCGACAGCATAGCAGCGCAATTGGTCCCCGTCTCTGTAGGCTGGCCGAAAAAGTTGTTATCCAGCAAGGCTGCCAGCGATTTTTAGCCTACATTCAATTACAAAATGTTCGCTTCTTTGAACGGCTAGGCTGGAAATGTGTGGGTGAGCCAGAGGAGCATTTTGGTCAACCCCATCAGATGATGCAGGCCTCTTTGGCTGCGGCTAAAACCACTAAAAAAATAGTACAATCGCCTACGTTGGAGGCAACCTATGCCTGAGTTATCCCTAGGCACGATTGTTGAGACATTACAAGCTACACCAGCTTGGCAACGCAAGCACGAAATCGGGGTGCTGGCCGATGACTTGGTCCCACATAGCCCGCTGATAGAGGGTCGCCCCGTTCTCCTAGGAGACGATACTGCCGCAATTGAAACGGATGATGGCTATCTGCTATTAGCTGCCGAGGTGATCTACCCGCCTTTAGTCAAAGCCAGTCCATATCTGGCGGGCCGCTCAGCTATCTTGGCCAATGTCAATGATATTTATGCGATGGGGGGCTATCCGCTGGCCGTGGTTGATACGATTTTGGCGGAGGATACCGCTGGTGCGACTGAGATTATGCGTGGGTTGAAAGATGGTTGTACCCGTTATAACGTGGCCTTGGTGGGGGGACATCTGACGGCGACTGGCGATGTGAGTTCGGTGACGGTTTGTATTCTAGGGCGAGCCAAAAAGGTGCTGAGCAGTTTCAATGGCCGATCTGGTGATGCGATCCTCCACGTTGTTAATTTGCAAGGCGAATTTCACCCGCACTTTCCCTTTTGGGATTGCTCAGGTCACCTCTCAGATGCTGAATTACGCCGTGATTTAGCCTTGCTCCCTACCATTGCTGAGTCAGGCTGGTGTGACTCAGCCCGTGATATCAGCATGGCCGGTATCCTTGGCTCGATGATGATGTTGCTTGAGCTTTCTGGTGTTGGCGCAACGGTCGATTTAGCCGCTATCCCCCAGCCACCTGCTGCTTCAGAACGATATTTTGATTGGCTGATGGGATTCCCGAGCTATGGCTTTATCCTAAGTGTTCGGCCTCAATATGTTGCCCAAATTCAATCCTTATTTTCAGAGCATCATATTTCGTGTGCAGTGATTGGCGAAGCGACGGCAACCCCACAAGTCATAGTTAAACGAGGGGAGGAGGAAATGCTCCTCCGGGACTTGGCCCAAGAGCCCTTTACTGGATTTAAACCGCCAGCTACCAGCCCCGTAGATACCCAAAATAGCCTAGTGGCTGCATCGGCATGAACGAACCGATACAGCAAATCCTTGTGTGTTACATTTGAAATCAAAAATCAGGAGGTCAGAGAGAGATGAGTCGTATCGTTGTGATTGGTGGGGGCGGTGCCGGAACGGGTGCGGCAACCATTGCCAAGCAAACTGATCGTTCACTGGATGTCACCCTCATCACAGAATTTGAGGATATAGCCTATAGCCCCTGTGGCATTCCCTATGTTTTTGGCCGGGAAATTGATAAGTTTGACGGCTTATTTTTGAAGCCGCTAGATTTTTATCGAGATGAAATGGGGCTTGATTTACGCACCGAGACGGTTGTAGAGCGGATTGATGCTGACAAAAAGACCGTGTACACTACAGCCGGCGATCAAATCGTCTATGATATCTTGATTCTGGCCACTGGCTGGGAATATGAAGTGCCGGACGTGCCAAATGTTGATTTGGAAGGGATCGTCTTTATCAAAAATATCCGACGGGCCATGGAGCTTGACCCTCAGCTAGATGAGGTCAAAAAAGCGGTCGTTTGGCAATCCAAACCGTTGGGTGTTGAACTGATTGAAGCCCTGCCGCATCGCAATATTGAGACCCATTTGGTTGATGGTGGCGGCTGGCTCATGTCCGATTTTGCTGACCCCGATATGATGGAGCCCCTGCAAAGCCATTTGGCGGATGAGATGAACGTTCAGTTTCATTTTGGCACCGAACTCAGAGGCTTCAAAGGATCAAATGGTCGAGTGTCAGCCGTTCAAACCAGCAATGGTGATATTGATTGTGATATGGCCTTCTTGGTTGCGCCGATGAAGCCTGCCACAAAATTAGCCAAATCCATTGGAGTGAAGACTGGCTCGACTGGCGCCATCGTGGTTGATAATCATATGCGAACTAACGTACCAAATGTGTATGCCGCTGGTGCTTGTGTTGAAACGATGCACGCCTTGCTCAACATCCCCGTGAATCTCATTCCCGGCACCTATGCCTATACCCAAGGTCGTTTGGCTGGGCTAAACGCGGCTGGCGGCGACAAAGCCTACAACCCCGTCTATGTCCCTTGGGGGCTGGGCGCAAAAATTCAAGTCGGCGGTGTACTTGTCTCTGAAACCATCGCCAAAGCAATGGGAATGCCCTACATTGTCGGTAAAGCGACCGGGATTACCGCAGCGCGTTATCACCCCTCCCACGAAAAAATGACTGTGAAGCTTCTGGCCGAGCCAGGCACCCATAAGGTGATTGGGGCTCAATTTACCGGCGGTGAGGGGGTCAAAGAACGCGCCGATTTTCTAGCCTTTGCCATTCGAAAAGGATCGACCTTGGAAGAACTAGGCACGATGGAAAATGTTTACTCTCCGCCGATTGGAGCATTGGGTGAGCCGATTGCTGCTGCAGCAAACAATGCTTTGGCCAATGCAAAATAATCAAGATAAAGGGATATACATTATGCCTATTACCACCCGTAAAGCGGCTCCCCCTTCATTGATGCAACGATTTCGACTGCTCACCGAGGGGCTTTTGATGGAAGTTGCCCAAGAAGCAATGTTACAAGATTACCCAGGGATGGGGACCCGCCCCGCTCAAAAAACGGGATTTATTTATACGCTATTGCGTCTCCTCTTTCTGCCAGGGTTTAAGCTAACCCCTTGGCCTATCCGCCGCAAGATGATGAGCTTGTTCTTTGTTCACAGCGAACAACAGTGGCCAAGCCAGCCGTGGAAGGAAAATAAATGAGCAATATGAGACGGATCCACGTTCGCTGGCTGGGTGATTATCGGACTGAGATTAGTGTCCGAGGCGTTCACACCATCAAAGGTGATGAAACGCCTCAATATGGTGGAGAAGATACTGGACCAATGCCAACCGAATTACTGTTGGCTGGGGTGGCCTCTTGTATGTGTTTGGCCGTGTCTCACGTCGCTCGTAAGCGGCGGATCACCCTCGAAAATCTAACGGTGGCGGCTGAGGCAGAGAAGGATATGGCCGCCTTTCGCTTTCATTTGATCAACCTTGTGGTGCAGGCTGATTACCCTCAAGCTGACCTTGATGCCTTAGTTGAACGGGCCAAGGGCTACTGTTTTGTGAGCAATACCCTGATGCACGGCTGTGATGTGCAGACAGTGACCCAATCGACATTGTCATCGGAGAACGTGTCAAGATGAGTGGACCGGCTCTGTTTAACAGCGAATTACAAGTGATTAATACGGGCCTTGGCTCATTTGCCGAAGACCTACGTTTGCAATCAATCCCGGTTGTTGATTTGTCTTGGCAACCACCCGCTGAGGGAAACGATGCCCTAGTTGAGGTTCTCAAACAGATTTATGGGAGCTCAGAATTGGTTGAGCGAATTGATGCAGCCAATCAAGAAACAGTGCAACGCATTTTAGACTCAAATCCTCAGCTGGTCGATGTTGCCTCAGCCGCTGAGGCGATGGGCTTAGAACGGACCATTTTACACGCCGGTCCGCCCATTTCTTGGGAGCGTATGTGCGGGCCACAAAAGCGAGGGGTATTAGGGGCCATTCGTTTTGAGGGATGGGCCGATACTGATGAGGCTGCCGAGGCGTTGGTCGTTAGCGGGGATGTCAAACTAAGCCCCAATCATCGATATAACGCGGTCGGGACGATGACCGGGATTATTTCGCCCTCAATGCCCGTATTGATCGTACAAAACGAAACGTTTGGGAATTATAGCTACACCACCTTCAATGAAGGCCGAGGCAATACTTTGTGGTTTGGCGTGGCTGATGAGGGCACGCTGGCCCGACTCTGTTGGATACGGGATGAGTTAGGCCCTGCGATGAAGGCGGCCATTGAAGCACACGGTCCCCTCAATATTTTTGACATTGTGGCTCAGGGCCTGCAAATGGGCGATGAATGTCATGCCCGCAGTGCAGCGAGTACCGCCTTGTTGGTCAAAAGATTGATGGCCTCAATGTTGGATGCGGGTGTATCGGGTAAAACCGTCGCTGATATTATTCGTTTTATGGATAACAACAACCACTTTTTCCTGAGTTTTACCATTGCTGGGGTGAAAGCCACGATGGATGCAGCCCACGGTATTCCTTATAGCACGGTTATCACGGCAATGTCACGGAATGGTGAAGACTTTATGATTCGGGTTGGTGGTTTGGGCCACCGTTGGTTGGTTACGCCGGTTTCACCGATGGATGAGGCGGTCTATTACACGGGTTATACGGTTGAGGATGCCGCTGGGGATATTGGTGACAGCGCCATCATTGAAACGTGCGGGTTAGGGGGGATGGCAATTGCCGGGGCACCGACAATTGCGCCCTTTGTTGGCGGTACCTTGGCCCATCAGGTGGCTGCTGTTCGTGAATTAGAAATGATCGCCCTAGGCAGCCATAATAAGTTCAGGCTGCCCCCGATGGACTCAGCCAAGACCCCTGTGGGTCTTGATCTTCGCCGTATTGTCGAAACCCGCCTCGTCCCTTTTATCACCACCGGCGTGTTGCATGAAACGAGCCCAACCGTGGGGCAAATTGGCACAGGTGTGGCCCGTGCGCCAATCGAGGTGTTCGACAAAGCCATTATTGCCTTAGCCCATCATTGGGAACTGCCAATTGCGACACCTGTACCCACTGAAGGCGTGATCCAACTTGATCCTGTGACCGAGGCAACGTCGTGACAGCACAAAATTTGAGCACCTACTTAGCCGAGTGGCGTAAAGCCGAAGATAAGTTTTATGGGGCCGCTTTAAGTGCCCCAGAGCTTTATACTGCTGGTCTCCGTCTGGTGCGGGGGATCGTTAGTGCTTTGGGTGACATAGACTCTGTTGAAGCATTGTTAGCCGCTTATCCAGAGGTATCCATTAAAGATATCGCTGACGTGGCCGATTCGCTCAACATCATCCAACGTGATTTTTTGGACTATCACCTCGCACGTGATGCTGCCTTTTATTTACGCCATCGAGAGATATTGGAAACAGAAGCGAAAGATCAGATTCTGGCTCGTATCAGAGAGGCCGACCAGCACGATATAACGTGGGTCATGCTGTATAACACGGAGTATGAGCGGCAAGGGGTAACGTTTTTCCAACGGCTAGAAATGCACCTACCGGATGGTATGGGGCTTTATAGTGGCGTTGAGTTGGATTGGGAAAAAGGCCGGCTTTATGTGGTCGAACCCATGAAGTTAGATCCAGCTTCGGGAGAGCGGATACGCCAGAGTTCACCTGGCCTGCCCCGCCAAGAATTTTCTACACTTGAGGAAATGCAGGTCGTTTTGGACGCGTTACGAGAGCAGTACTCAACTGAGCCAACCTAAAAACCTGAGTTCGACGAAAAAATAATGGTGATACATTTGACCTTTAGCCATGTCATTTCGACGACGTAGGAGGTCGTGTCAGTGACACGCGAAATCTTCTAGTTCGAAAGCCTTTCAAGCAACAAACAGGAAGATTTCTCTCTGCGCTCCACTACGTTCTGCTCCGTTCGAAATGACATTAATCTAACGTCGAACTCAGCCTAAAAATCAACGATTTGGAAATGTGACGAGGTTTTGATGCAAAAAGATTATGTAGTTGTGGCCTTGGGTGGAAATGCGATGATCCGGTCTGGTGAACGAGGGACGTTTTCCGAGCAACAACGAAATATTCAAACAACAGTCACCGCGCTGACTAACTTAATCCAGGCAGGACATCATTTAGTGATCACCCATGGAAATGGCCCGCAAGTTGGCAATTTACTCCTTCAACAGGAGGCTGCCAGTGACTCGGTCCCTCCGATGCCGCTCGAAATCTGTGGGGCTCAAAGTCAAGGCCAAATTGGTTATATGCTTCAACAAGCTTTTCGCCAGGAATTGGTCAAAGCCAACCTGCCAGTTGAGGTCGCGACGATCATTACGCAAGTGATTGTCAATCGGAATTCACCTGCATTTGATAACCCCACCAAATTTGTCGGCCCATTTTACGACGCAGCAACAGCAGAGCAGTTACGCCAAGAGAAGCAATGGACTGTCGTTAAGGATTCTGATCGAGGCTATCGTCGGGTTGTGCCCTCCCCAAAGCCAAACGACATTGTAGAGAAAGCCATTATTCGCCAACTTATCGAGATGGGCGTGCTCGTCATCGCTTCTGGTGGCGGTGGGGTGCCGGTGGTTAATGGTGAAGGCCAGCTTCGTGGTGTAGAGGCAGTCATTGATAAGGATTTGGTAGCCGCTTTGCTGGCTACGCTACTTGAAGCACAGATCCTATTGATACTGACAGACGCTGATCAAGTTGCCTTACATTTCGGAACGCCCCAACAAAAGAATTTAGAACAGGTCTCTTTCAGTCAGATGAAGCAATACCAAGCAGAAGGCCATTTTCCACCCGGCAGTATGGGTCCAAAAATTGATGGGGCCTTGCGCTTTATTGAACAAGGTGGCGAACGCGTCATCATCACGCGACCAGAACAAGCGGTAGCTGCTTTAGCAGGAAGTGGCGGAACCCACATTGTGCCGGATTAAGGTCTGAGCATAAACGAAAAAACAAGGAAAATCAATTGACCCTTTTAAGTCATATTAAACCAAAAACCTATCAAGATTCGGTGCGACTGATGCGGGTTTCTGAAACCGTTTCAAGCTTGGAACAGGTTAAACAGGCCATTGTTGCGATGGGCACAGATGCCAATAAGCGTGTATTGACAGAAGTGGGCTTGATGACAGATACCGTCGCTCAAGCTGAGGCAAATGACCTTGTGATTGTCATTGAAGCGGACAGTGATGCTGTCGCCCAACACGCCTTGGCTGAGGCCGAGGCAATATTAACCGAGGCCGCTACAACGGAGACAACTGAGCAACAAAAGACAAAAATTCGTACCTTTGAGCAGGCCCATCGGACACTCAGCGGCGCTAACTTGACGCTTGTCTCTGTCCCAGGGCCGCACGCTAAATTAGAAGCGGCCAAAGCCCTCAATGCGGGGATGCATGTCTTCATGTTCAGCGATAATGTGAGCCTGGCAGAAGAGCTGGCCTTAAAGCAATGGGCTGTCTCGAAAGGGTTGCTGATGATGGGGCCAGGGTGTGGAACAGCGATTATCAATGGGGTTGCGCTAGCCTTTGCCAACGTTGTGCGGCGGGGACCCATTGGCGTGGTCGGGGCGTCAGGAACTGGACTGCAAGAGGTAACAAGTTTGATTGATCGGGGCGGGGTTGGCATTTCGCAAGCCATTGGCGTCGGTGGTCGAGACTTATCAGAGACGATTGGCGGTCTCATGATGATCCAAGGCATTACGATGCTAACCGATGATCCCGCCACTGAAGTGATTGTGTTGATCTCGAAGCCACCGGCTGAAACCGTTATGCCTCGTGTGTTAGAGGTTGCCAAACGCAGCGGTAAGCCTGTTGTGGTAAATTTTTTGGGCAGTGGTCAGGCCGGCGAAACCGATGGCATCATCTTTACCTCAACCATCGAGGATACGGCTGAGGCCGCCTTGCAGCAAGCCAACAAAAACAAAACGACCCATTTTGCCGTTGACCCTGAGACTCTTGACGAGCTGGCCCAAAGCGAGCGAAGGCAATTAACAAAGGGGCAAACTTATTTACGCGGCCTTTTCTCTGGTGGCAGTTTGTGTGATGAGGCGATGGATATCCTACATCGTCACCTACCAGGTGTTTACTCCAATATCCCCTTGTTGCCTGATTATGATCTAGCAGATGCTTGGCAAAGTAAGGAACATAGCTGCATCGACATGGGTGAAGAGGAATTTACCTTGGGGCGACCCCATCCGATGATTGATCCTCGTTTACGACAAGATCGGATGCTGACCGAAGCAGATGATCCCACCGTTGCCGTTATTTTGCTTGATGTGGTTATCGGCTATGGCTCTCATCCTAACCCGGCGGGAGCCTTAGGCGAGACGATTAAGGAAGCAAAGGCCCGAGCCGCTCAACAAGGCCGCTATTTGTCGGTGGTGACTCACGTTTGTGGGACAGAGCAAGACCCTCAAGGGCTACAACACCAAGAGCAAATTTTGCGAAATGCGGGGGCCTTGGTCTTGCCGACCAATGCTCAAGCCGCTCAAGTGGCGGCGGCCATTATTAGCTGAGAGCGAGGACGTATGCCAATTTATGAATACAAATGTTATGAATGTGGCCGGATTTTTGATTTGTTTGTTCGATCTGAAGCGCAAGCCAACGAGCCTCAGTGCAAACATTGTCATAGTGCTGATCTCAAGCGGCTGATTTCACGACCAGGATTGGTCCGTAGCAAATCTTCTTCAGACAGTGGCGAATTACGTGCGGTTGACCCGCGGCGGGCGGTTGAAAATATGAGCCGCACCTATGATCAAAGTGGAATTGATCCAGGCCGAGGATTTGAAGAGGTAGCCAAACGGGTGGCCGCAGGCGATAGCCCCCAAGAGTTACAAGAGGCGGTTAAGGAAGCCAAGAAAAAAGAAGCCAAACCGGCCCCAAAATCATCTGAGAAATAAGAGGAAGGAGGTCTGCACCCATGTTACGCATTGCTATTTTTACATATTCGACCAAGCCCCGAGGCGGTGTGGTCCATACGTTAGCCCTGGCCGAACATCTGCAAGCCTTGGGTCACACCGTACACATTTTTGCCTTAGGTAAAGATCAACAAGGTCAATTTTTTCGACCGACCTCAGCCCCCTTCACGATCATTCCGTGCGAGTTTATTCCGGTTGACCAGGAGGATTTGGATGACCGCATTCGACGCTATATCGATACGTATTATCAGTTCCTGTTAAATTATCCGCCTGATTCGTTTGATATCTACCACGTCCAAGATTGTGTCTCGGCTAATGCCTTATGGCAATTGCGCGAGGAAGGCGTGATCTCTGGGTTTATTCGCACGGTGCATCATGTCGATGATTTTACCAGCCCCGCCCTCATAACCTGTCAAAATAACTCGATCCAACGGCCCGATCAACGGATTGTTGTTAGTCGTTACTGGCAAGATCGTTTAGCGAATGAGTTTCAGGTAAACAGTACCGTCATTTATAACGGCGTGAATTTGGATCGTTTTCAGCCTGTGACGCCAACTGTCCGCTCTCAAGCCCGAGCTCATTTTGGCCTCAATGACCAATTTGTCTTCTTGAATATTGGGGGGGTCGAGCCTCGAAAAAATAGTATTCGATTGCTAAAAGCATTTCAAGCGGTCTATCCCAAGTTGGTGAGTCAAGGTTTGAAGCCGGTTTTATTTTTAGTCGGCGGCGACACCGTACTGGATTACACCCCGTATCGCACTGAATTTTTTGAGATTCTTGAGCAGACTGGACTTCAGGTTGATAAGGATATATTTTTCCCAGGGGTGGTGGCCGATCATGAGATTCCTCTTTTATATCAAGCGGCAGATGTGCTGGCTTTTCCTTCGGTGAAAGAAGGGTGGGGCTTGGTTGTCCTTGAGGCGATGGCCTCTGGTATCCCCGTGCTAACCTCTGACCTGCCCGTTTTCCGTGAATACTTAAGCTCCGGAGAAAACGCCTTGCTTGTTGATCCTCATGATGTGGGTGCGATCACAAACGGCCTCTATGATTTGGCAACCGACACGCAGCTAAGACAACGGTTAACTATGGCTGGTCCACACACGGCTGAAAAATTTAGTTGGCATAGAACGGCTGTCGGTCACGCCTCATTTTATCATTCTATTTTGTCTGATGTGGTGTCAAATCAAGTGTCTCAAAAATGTTTAACGTTAGAGGAAGTAGAATGAGTAAGACAGTCGTTGTTACGGGGTTAGGGGCCATTACGCCGAGTGGACTTAATGTGGCTGATACGTGGGCAGCGATGTTGGCGGGCAACTCGGCCATTGACCATACCCAACGGTTTGATACGACCCACCACTCGGTAAAGATATCAGCTGAGGTATCAGGATACTCTCCCGAGCAACATTTTAGCCGAAAAGAAGCTCGGCGGTTGGATCGCTTTATCCAATTCAGCTTGGTTGCCGCCCGAGAAGCGATTGCAGATGCGCAACTTGACCTGGCTCGAATTTCACCAGAATGTGTCGGGGCTTATATTGGCTCTGCATTTGGTGGAATTACGACCACAGTAGAGCAGATGGCCGTGCTGCAAATAAAAGACCGGCCACGGGTGAGTCCCTTTTTAATCCCGATGATGATCCAGAATATGGCAGCGGGTCAAGTTTCCATTGCGTTGGGTTTGAAAGGGCCAAGCATGGCCCCGATGACGGCCTGCGCGGCGGGTACCGATGCGATTGGCCAGGCGGCAGAGGTCATTCGGCGCGGGGATGCCGAGGTGATGATTTGTGGTGGGGGAGAGGCACCGTTGGTGCCCCTGATCATGGCTGGATTTGAGGCGATGGGCGTTTTAGCTGTAGGTAATGGTGACCCGGCAAAAGCTTGTCGCCCCTTTGACGATGAACGAGAAGGTTGTGTTATTGGTGAAGGCGCCGCGATATTGGTCTTGGAAAGTTTGGCGCATGCCCAGCAGCGTGGCGCATATATCTATGCCGAATTGGCTGGATATGGCTCAACCTCCGATGCCTCGCATATGACCTCACCCTCTCAGACGGGAGAGGGGATTTCTCGCTCGATGTTCATGGCCCTGAATAAAGGCCAAGTATCGCCAACATCCGTCAACTACATCAATGCGCACGGGACGGGTACGGCTCACAATGATGCCAGTGAGACGGCTGGGATCAAAAAAACCTTTGGTCAGCATGCGCATCATTTAGCCGTTAGTTCTACCAAAGCAACGACAGGTCATTTGATCGGAGCGGCGGGGGCTATTGAGGCCATTACTTGCCTCAAAGCCCTCGAAACCCAAACTCTTCCACCGACTCTAAATTATCAAACGCCCGACCCTCGCTGTGATCTGGATTATGTCCCTCTCAAGCCTCGTTCGGCCAAGTTAGAGGTTGCCTTGACTAACTCGGTTGGTTTTGGTGGGCATAATGCCACGCTGGCCTTCCGCCATTTGAATTAAGAGAAATCTATGTCAGATCAACAACCTATTTACAATTTAGTGCCTTTGCCTTATCGCCACGTCAGTGTCCAACCTTATGAAGGTCCGATGACTGAGCAAGCCATTGTTAACCACCTACAGGGTAAAGATTCCTACCGTCGAACTCAATATGTGGTCTTGGAGCAAGCAGACCAGTGTACCGTAGCAGCCGTGAGCCGTGATAGTGAAGGGCCACTCTTTAGTCCGATCACAGATGTGTCTGTCTTGGCCTTATCTGATACGTGTATTAACGTTGAGGATACGACAGTTGATACGGGTAATCCCACCGCTCTGGGTGAAAAGGCAAGGGCCTTAGGCCTAGACTCAACCCAAACGCTGGTTGTACATGGTATGGATGGGCACGTTAACTTTATTCACCACCCTCGCCCCCTCAAGATTAAGATTGTCGACATTGTGCCTCCCGCTCCGGCTAAATTGGGACGTCTGGCCACTCATGTCTTAACTTATGCGGCTGGCCTACCCCCGATCGAGTTGATCACTGAAGATATTACATTTCAGGATTTAGCAGGTCAAGCCGAAGATGCGGCCGCCTATTTGATTCCCTGTCGAGCCTCTGGTCTTGACTTTGCGGTGCCGACCTACTTTCTTGATGAGCGCCCAGCCCGCCAGGATTGGACAATGATTGCCTGTGAGCGAAGCCGACAAATTCATCGCCATTTTTATGGGGATGACGCCCCTTGTGTTGAAATGTGCCCTCGGAAATTGCCCCAAGATAAGGCCGGATTGTCGCTGATCAAATGTTGTTTATTGGAAGAGCATGTTGAGATTGATGGGAATCGAGCTGTTGTACCTTGGGGGGCAGATTTGGCTCAGGTCGAAGGGGCCTTACGAAAATTAGTTGAAATCAATAATGAGTTACGCAGTTCGTAGCGCAAGTTGTTTACTTGCGAACATCAAGGCGTACTAACTGATCGCAAATAAGCAATTTGCGTTACGAAATAGAGGATTTCTTGTCAACTGCGTAACTCCTAAATCAATTTGGAGAAATATTACCCAACGATGAAAGCTTGGCTGAACCTGCTTCCTGATTTAACCGAAGCTCGACCCATTATCCGATCTCGTCACCAAGGCCTGACCATGGTCTTGGATCGTTGTCAAGGGCTACGGGCTACAGAAGACCTATTGGAAATGGCCGGTGATTATATCGACCAAATAAAGCTGAGTTTTGGCACCTCAGTCTTTTTAGATGAAACATATTTGCGACGCAAAATTGGCATGGTCCGAGCCCATCAGATTGATATCTACCCAGGTGGTACGTTGATGGAGGCCACGTTGGTTGAGGGCGTTTATCCGCAATACCTCAAACGGGCTAGGGCCCTGGAGTTTACAGCTATTGAAATTTCTGATGGAACGATTACGATGTCCCGTCAGGTACGTGATGAGGCCATAAAACGCGCCTTGGATGCGGGATTGAAAGTTATCACTGAGGTTGGCAAAAAAGATCCATCCATCTATATTCCCCCCTCCCAACTCTGTGATCAGATTGCGGGCGATTTAGCGGTTGGGGCAGATAAAGTCATTATCGAAGCCAGAGAGTCTGGGCGAGGCATCGGTATCTTTGATGGGGATGGGACAATTCGACAAGATGAGATGATTGCAATTATCAACTGTTTAGGCGACAGCCGGGGGGATATTATTTGGGAAGCACCGGGTCAAAAGCAACAGGCTGCACTTATTGTGCGATGTGGACCAAATGTCAATCTGGGCAATGTTAAGCCCCGGGATATATTGGGACTCGAAGCATTACGTTGCGGTCTACGCTTTGAAACGTTTCGTCATTTTGCTTCTCAATTAGAGGCTGTGGAACCTTATGGCTGAGGGTGCAGGTCATTTAGGGGTTGGTGATCGTCTAACTGAAGGGCCAGCCCCTGAATTGATTCACTCTGCCTTCGCTCTGGAGGCAGGGGATGGGCCACTGCTTTATCAGGGCATGAGTCTGGCAGATTTAGCCCACGCCATTATGTTAACCAAAATGAAGTTGATTTCGCCCGAAGTAAGCCAGCCGCTTTTGGCCGCACTACTAGAGTTTCATCATCTATCTGGCGATACCTTTCCTTTTGATCCAGCGCAGGGTGATGCTTACTCCAATCGAGAATATGTGTTACGTCAGAAGGTGCCAGCCATAGCTGGCTGGTTGCAGATGGGACGACCCCGCCGTGAGGTGTCTACCTTAGGCTATCTCATCGTTGCTCGTGAACGATTATTAACCTTGGTCGAAGCCTTACTTTACCTGATGCAATCTCTGCTTAATTTGGCTCAAGACAACCTAGATACCGTTATGCCCGACTACACCTATCTCCAAACAGCCCACCCGACCACACTGGCCCATTATCTGTTAACTTTTGTGCAGCCGATGACCCGAGATTTATCCCGCTTACGGGCTGTGTTCGAACGTATTAATCTCAGTCCAGCCGGGGCGGGCAGCACCAATGGCTCCCGACTCCCCTTAGATCGAACCTATTTAGCTGATTTGCTAGGGTTTGATGGCGTCGTGATGCAAACTCGTGATGCGATGTGGCAACCTGATCTTCCCGTTGAGGTTATGGGGATGATTGGGGCGATGTTGGTCAACATCGATCGCTTGGCCGAAGATTTACAAATTTGGGCAACAGCCGAATTTAATTTTGTTACCCTGGCAGATCGTCACTCTCGCATTAGCGTGATTATGCCCCAAAAGAAAAACCCTTACAGCTTGTCCTTTGTTAGGGGCGTGGCTCGGGAGATGACCGGACGTCTTGCCAGCGTGATGGCGTTGGGGGCTACCCCATCAGGTCAAGTGGACAATCGTATCTTTATTTATGGCCAGGTGCCACAAGCTTTGGAGCACGCTCGACAGGCTGTTCAACTTTTAGCAGTAACTGTATCAGGCTTAACGATCAATAGTCAGATGATGCTCAAACGGGCGGAAACAGGCTTTGGGGGGGGCACTGATTTAGTTGAGGTGATTATGCAACAGTGTCAGCTAGATACACGCACAGCCCATCGCATCGTCGGTCATAGTGTTCGTTTTGCTTTAGAGAGCGACCAACCTCTGACTGCAGAGATCCTTGATTCAGCCGCTCAAGAAATTATCGAGCGGCCCTTAAGCTTGTCGAATGATTTTATTGCCACTGTACTGCACCCATCGTCAATTGTTAATAGCCGAACAGGGTTGGGCGGAGCAGCGCCTGCATCGGTGCAAACGATGATCAATCAATTTCAAACGGCACATACTGAGGCGACGGTCTGGCACCGAGGAACAAACACACGCTTAGAAACGGCTAAAACGGACCTGTTAAAGACGGCTCAACAGATTGCTGGTCATTTGCCAGAGGCCTACCAGAAGGACTTTTAATGCCCACACATATGATCGACTCACAAATTTATAAGGATGCTTGGGGCAGCGATGAAATGCGGGCTATTTTTGATGATGTACCACGCACGCAAGGCTGGCTGGACGTGATTGCGACGCTGGCCGAGGCTCAAGCTGAACTCGATATCATTCCAGCAGATGTTGCCCCGGAAATTAGGCGAGTCTGTGATGTAGGCCTTCTGAAAATGGAGGATTTGCGGGCGGGCTATCAAGAGACGGGGCATTCGACGTTAGGATTGATTCGGCTCTTAAAGCGATTGTGTAATGACGAGGCAGGTGAGTGGGTTTACTATGGGGCGACCGTACAAGATATTACGGATAGTTGGTTGTCATTGGCTATACTGAAAGTATGGGCGATCGTGTTTCGAGATTTACGAGAGATAGAAGGGACCTTGTTGACACTCGCCCAAACACACCAACATACCCCTATGCCAGGACGAACCCATGGTCAACCCGGTTTACCCATCACCTTTGGCTTTAAGGTCGCCATTTGGCTCCGTGAAATTCGCCGCCATTTGGAACGTCTCAAGGATGTGAAGAAACGACTCGGTGAAGGGCAATTAGCAGGTGGCGTGGGATCAGCCTCATCATTTGGGGCAAAGGGATTAGCCCTTCAGGAGCGATTTTGCGAAAAATTAGGCTTGCGCCTCCCCGATATCACCTGGATATCCACTCGTGATACGCCCGCTGAATTTATCAACATCTTGGCCATGGTGGCGGCGACGTTTGATAAGGTTGGTCATGAAGTTTACACCTTACAACGACCTGAGTTTGGGGAAGTGCGTGAGGGATTCGTAACGGGGACAGTGGGCAGCATCACCATGCCGCACAAACGAAACCCTGAAATTTCAGAGCATTTAGGGACCTTGGCCCGTTTAATCCGGCACAATGCAGCCTGTCTCAATGAGAATTTGGTTCACGATCATGAGCGGGATGCCCGTTCTTGGAAAGCTGAATGGGGGCTGATTGGCCCGACGTGCCTAATGGTGGGTTCGCTACTACGTTTGAGCAAGGTGATGTGCGCCAATCTTGAGATTGATGTGGAGGGGATGATGGCTAGCCTAGAGGCCACCCAAGGATATGTTCTTTCTGAAGGCGTTATGCTTCGTTTGGCTGAAAATGTTGGTAAGCAAACGGCTCACGAATGGGTGTATACGACTGCAATGAGGGCGTTTGAGCAAGGCTTGCCGCTAAAATCAGCAATTTTGGCCAATGATCAACTTATGACTCATCTCACCAAGTCTGAGGTTGACGCTCTCTTTGATTATCATAAGCAGCTTGGCCTCTGCCCTGAATTTGTTGATCGGGTCGTACATCTCACAACTCAGGATCGGCAAAGCGACTTGCCTTTTTTGACTGAAGAAGACCGTTAGTACGATAAAGGACATAGAACATGCCAATTTATGAATATCAGTGTGATGATTGTCAAAACCAAGTAGAGATTTTTTTTCGTAGCTTTTCTGACCTTGATACAAAAACGCCAACTTGTCCAGAGTGTCAAGGGCAAAATCTAGAACGCCTTATCTCTAATGTGGCGATTGTAGAAGGCGGCGACTCGGTAACAAATCTGCCGAATACCTCGGCGAGTGCAACCGTTACGAATGACTCGAAGACATTGGCGCAAACGATGCGTCGGGCGAGCCAAAAATCAGGTCAAGATCTCGGCAATGATTTCAAAGAGGTCGCCAGTCGTTTGGAGCGTGGTGAGTCTGCCCGATCCGTTGAAACCTCACTTCGTAAGCGGGTTGGCGAGAAAATGGACCCTCATTAGATTACAGGAGACGACAAATGGGCTATGATTTTCTTATTGATACCTATGAGATTGAACGCCTAAAAACACTCAATGTGTGGAGTATGTTTAAGGATGAGGATATGTTGCTACGCCCAGCCCCGCTCAATGAACGAGACCGAAACCCGTTGGAGCACATGATCCACCTTTGCCTCAGCGAGAATAAGTGGTTTGTCAATATGTTTGGTATCGATGTGAAGCTCCCGCCATTGCCAGCCGAGGAAACTCGTCTAGAGATGATAAAACATTATGCCAAAGTTTCTGCCAGACGACGGGATGCGCTCAAGGAGAAGAACGAGGCTTGGTGGGAGCAAGAGGTGGCCTTTTTTGATATTCAAAAATCACGCGCTTGGATCTTGGTGCGACGGGTGGCGCACACCTCTCATCATCGTGGGGAGCAAACGACATTGCTGCGGATTTTAGAGCAAGAACCCCACAGCGTCTATGGCCCCTCTGCTTTCTCTGGAGGCTTACCCGACAATGGGGCGACTACAATTTATGCCTATCCTGATGTTGAGTCACTCATTGAAGGGGAATCAAAAGGTGGTACAAAAACCGCCCTGCCAGGTCCAGGTGATAAACCGAGCACCGAACGCCCTGAGCCAAATTAGTTATCTATAGGAGTTACGCAGTTGGGTTGATTGAGCTAGATTTCGTAGGACAAATTGCTAATTTGTCACCCTATATAGACCCACCAATTAGGCAAGTTAGCAACTTGCTCTACAAACTGCGTAACTCCTAATTTGAATATGTCTAATGCCACAATTAGCTGCACTCACTGTTGCTCGTCCGTTGATCGAAGACGGCATAACCCGTAACTTCTCAGGGCAAATTTTTGGTATATTTGGCGAAGTCTGCAACATCATAGATGCACACAGCAAGGTTATTGCTTTAAGCTCAACCAAAATCCCAAAGGGGCCTTTCTCAATAATCGTTGAGGGTGTGCCTCACCTTTTTTCCTCACTACAACTTCATCAATCAGCCCACATCAAAGATAATCAACTGATGATTGGCGCTTGGTGTATTAAACTTGAGACGGCCCAGGTTTGGGAACCCAAGATACGTTGGCCTGCAAAAAGATACACACCTTCTAGGATGGTTATCAAATGTCTTGAACCTTGGACTGAATGGCCTAAGTTCCCCATCGACACTGCTGTTCGTAGAAGTGTAAATCAGATTGCCCATCAAGCTGCAAATAATCTACAAAGAGCCTTGAAGTACAATCAATCAATTGAGCTGTATGTAAGTCAGCTGGCTGGTTTGGGAAGTGGCCTTACGCCAGCGGGTGATGATTATTTGTTGGGGGTCATTGCTGCCCTATGGCTGATCAGCGACTCTGAGCGCCCTCAAGAGATTGCGTCCATTGCCGCCTCAAAAACAATGAGCTTAAGCGCCGCTTTTTTACGTGCAGCTAGAGATGGTGAATTTATCGAGCCGTGGCATATGTTGACCCAGGCCTTGACCCTTGAGAGTGAAGGTGCCATTCATCAAGCTATCAATACAATTACTCAATTTGGAGCCTCATCAGGTGCTGATGCGCTTGCTGGATTTGCCGGGGTGTTACTATCCAATAAATAGCTGCACCTCACTACCCACCCCTTTTGCCCACCCCACTTCGCGACAGTACAATTGAACAAAATAAATTTTCCAAAGGAGCGACATTATGGAATATGTACGATTGGGGAAAACGGGCTTGAAAGTATCACGGCTTTGTCTAGGGATGATGACCTACAGCACCAAACCGTGGCGGGCCTGGACGCTGGATGCGGAAACCAGCAAGACTTTTGTTAAACAGGCCCTCGACTTAGGGATCAACTTTTTTGATACGGCTGATATGTACTCAGTGGGTGGTAGTGAGGAGCTGACAGGACAGGCCTTGAAGGAGTATGCGCGGCGGGAAGAGGTGATCATTGCCACAAAGGTGTTCAATGCGATGTCGGATGATGTCAATGATCGAGGCTTGTCCCGCAAGCATATTATGGACTCGATTGATCGCTCTTTGCAGCGACTACAAACAGACTACGTCGATCTGTACATTATCCATCGTTGGGATTATGAAACGCCGATTGAGGAAACGATGGAGGCGTTGCACGATGTGGTCAAGTCGGGCAAGGCTCGCTATATCGGGGCGTCGAGCATGTACGCCTGGCAGTTTTCAAAGGCTTTACATGTTGCTGAGCTAAATGGCTGGACTCGGTTTGTCTCAATGCAAAACCATTACAATCTGGTCTATCGAGAAGAAGAGCGCGAGATGATCCCGCTCTGTATCGACCAAGGCGTCGGCCTTACCCCCTGGAGTCCTTTTGCTCGCGGCTTTTTGACGGGTAATCGTAAAAAAGGGGAGGATGCCCCAACCGTTCGGGCGGGCAATGATGATTTTGCTCAACGCCTCTATTTCGAGGACAGCGATTACGAGGTGGTTGACCGTGTGGTCAAGCTGGCTGAGACCCGTGGCGTTAAACCCGCGCAGATTGCTTTGAGTTGGATGCTGCACAAACCGGGCATCACCTCGCCGATTATTGGCGCGACAAAGCCGCATCATCTTGAGGAAGCCGTCGCTGCTTTGAATGTCTCCCTTACCGCTGAGGAAATCGCCGAGTTAGAGGCGTCCTATCAGCCGCATCCGATTTTGGGGCACAACTAGAGCGTAGGGTGTCTCAATAGCGATTGATGCTCAAATCTCAAATGCCACTCTTTCGACAGGTTTGGACACTGGCCTTGCCTGTCGTTTTAACCAATTTACTTCAAACCTCTGTCAATGTGATTGACACCTTCATGGTTGGGCGATTGGGACCGATCCCGATTGCAGCAGTAGGGATGGGTAATGCTATTAGGATGCTCATTCTTATTCTGCTGTTATCGGTCGCAGGTGGGGCGATGAGTCTTGTGGCCCAAGCTAAAGGTGCGCGTGATCCGGATCAGATGAGTTTTGTCACCCGACAGGCCATCTCATCTGGATTTTTACTTTCGCTGGTGTTGATGGCAATTGGATTACCATTGGCCCGCCCGCTGATGATATTAGCCAATAGTGGGGGGGATCCTGAGGCAGTCGTGCTGGGGACGGAGTTTTTGCACATCCTTTTTCTGGGGATGCCGTTTCTCGTGTTGAACATTGTTTTCAATCGCCTGATGCAAGGGGCAGGGGATACAGTAACGCCCCTTATCCTGACGGCGGGTGTTAACGCTCTCAATGTCCTCTTCAACTATGTTTTTATGTTTGGCTTTGGCCCCATTCCCGCCTATGGGGTTGCCGGTGCGGCGATTGGGACTGTCATCTCACGGGGTTTGGGGATTGGTGTGGCCTTCATCATCATTTATTCGGGGCGGAATGTAATTAAGATTTTGCCGGGAACCTATTGGCCCGATTGGCAGATGTTTATCGATATCTTCGCTATCGGTGTGCCATCTGGTATTCAAGGGGTCTTTCGCAACGGTTCGCGCTTATTGGTGATGGGAATCATTACCTCGACCGAGGTGGGGACTTACGGGGCGGCTGCTTTGGCGATTGGCTTTCAGGTCGAGTCCCTAGCTTTTATGCCGGTCTTGGGCATTAACGTGGCTGCCACAAGCTTGGTCGGTCAAGCGTTGGGTAGCTGGCAACCCCACGAGGCGCGACGACGCGGTAATATGGCTGTTGTGATGGGGATTGGGCTGATGATTATTTTGGCCACCCCAATGGTGATTTTTGCCCCGGCTATTATCACCTTTTTTGACCCTAGCGCTCATCCAGTCCTGCTTTCAACGGGCACAGCCTATCTGCGTATCAACACTGTAATGCTTCCCATCGCGGCCATTGCAATGGTTACCAATGGGGCAATGCGTGGGGCTGGAGATACTTTTCCGGCGATGATCAGTACCGGGTTTAATCGCGCTTTTATCTCGGTGACTTTGGCCTATATCTTCGCCTTCACCCTCGGTTATGGCTCTGTTGGGGTGTGGTATGCCTTAGCTGTCGGCATTGTGCTAGATGGCCTATTTATGGGAGTACGATGGCGCAGCAACATTTGGGAGCGGGTGGCCCTGCGAAAAAGTGCTGTCTATCGTCAACATTTACGTCATTTACCAGATGGGATCCAGCAACAGTATCTTCAAGAAATTCGTACACCACTGATGGCCCAACCCACCGTTCAGGAGCAAGTTAGCCCTGAACAAGTGATTTACACCGTACCCAATGGGAATGTGACCATTCACTTTGACAATAGTGGTTATCGTGTGGTCAAAGGTATGATATAATAATATAGAGTTATTTTTTGTAAATGGATCAAAAGAACAATCAATGACGTCCATTACAGGTTGGGACTAGCGATTGGTGGGGAAATTCATTTGCTTGGATTTGCTAACCACTCATCACTAACAATCATGTTAGTCCTAGCCACTAACAACTATCCACTATCTTTAAGGAGACTTACTATGTTTAAAAAAGTAGCAGCAGATGCATTGGGATTAAGTGACATTGGTACCGTCGTAAAGCCATCGGATTACGACAAAGTTGATGCTGATGATTATGTGATGCACGAAGAAGGGGAGCGAATATTTTTCCTGATTAAATCAAAGGCTGACGAGTACTGCTTTACCAACTTAGCTTTGATCCACGTTGATGGCACCTCGGCTATGAGTAAAAAGCGAACGTTGAAGCGCTATGATTACTTCGTTAGCCCGATTGGTGGGGTTGCTCTGGAAACAGCGGGGAGTATGGATTTGGATGTTGAAATTAAGTTTCGAATGGGCGAGGAATATTACTCAATCGATGTTGATAAACGACAGATTGAGCAACTCAAAGATTTGTACAAAGCCCTCTTTAAGATATCGATTATCCAGCGCGAAAATGCCAAAATGATGCAATATGCTCAAAATACACTCAACACTGCTGCCGCGAGTGTAGCCCGCACCAACAGCGACTCCGCCCCAGAAGACCAGTTCAAATCCATCAACCAATACTCATTTGAGTGGCTCAAAGATGCTCACGATACATACCTTCGCAAAGACTTTACCGACGTGTTTGAGAAATTCATCAATAACTAAAGAACAAAACTTGGGTTAAATAGATAGCGGGTATCCGCTTATCTGAAGCGAAACGTAAGGGCGTAGAATCTCGAAAAGTTCTACGCCCTTGTTGTTTGTTTAGCCTGCAATCTCGGCAAACGACTTCTCTGCCGCTGCGATGGTTGCGTCCACAATCTCGTCAGTGTGGGTGGTGGAGAAGAAGCCACACTCAAACTGTGAAGGCGCGATGTAGACCCCATTCTTGAGCATCGCTTGGAAAAAGCGCCCAAACTGTTCAGTATCGCTCTTGGCCGCGCTGTCCCAATCGGTGACAGGCTCGCTGGTGAAGAACATGCCAAACATGGTGCCAACCTGGGTTTGGTAGATGGGCACCCCGGCTGCTTCGGCGGCAGCGCCGATTCCCGTGGCCATTCGAGTGGCTTTACTAACCATATCCTCAAACACGCCGGGGGCTTGAATCCCACGCAGCGTGGTTAACCCTGCCGTCATCGCGAGTGGATTCCCGCTGAGCGTGCCCGCCTGATACATCGGCCCAGCCGGGGCCACGGTCTGCATGATGTCGTGTCGCCCAGCGTAGGCTCCAACAGGCAAACCGCCACCAATAACCTTGCCCAAGGCCGTTAAATCGGGCATCACCCCGAAGTGAGCCTGTGCGCCGCCGCGTGATACCCGGAAGCCTGTCATCACCTCGTCAAAAATCAAGAGGGCCTCGTGCTTCGTACATAGTTCACGCAAGCCTGCCAAGTACCCTTCAACTGGTGGTACTAGACCCATATTTCCGGCCACTGGCTCTAAAATGACGCCGGCGATATCATCGCCAAATTCGGCGAACAAGGCCTCCATCGCCTCAAGGCTGTTGAAAGGCGCAGTCAGAGTGTCTTGGGTTGCACCCTTGGGCACACCGGGGCTATCAGGCAACCCCAACGTTGCTACCCCTGAGCCAGCTTGGACCAGCAAGAAATCGGCATGACCGTGATAGTTGCCCTGTAGCTTGACGATTTTATTACGTCCGGTGAAGGCCCGAGCCAAGCGAAGGACGCTCATCGTAGCCTCGGTCCCAGAGTTGACAAAGCGCACCTGTTCGGCAGACGGAACCATCTCGCACACTAATTCGGCCAGCTCAGTTTCCAAAGCGGTTGGGGCACCAAAGCTCGTGCCACGTGTGACCGCCTGTTGTAGGGCCTCAATGACGGTGGGGTGGGCGTGTCCTAAAATCATTGGTCCCCAACTCATCACGTAATCGATGTACTGATTGCCATCGGCATCCCACATATACGGCCCTTCGGCTCGGTCGATAAACAACGGTTGCCCACCAACCGCCTTAAAGGCGCGGACAGGGGAGTTGACTCCCCCAGGAATGACTTTTTGTGCTGCTGCAAATAATTCTTTTGATCTTGATATATTCAAGGTTTTCTCCTGTAAAATAGTGGATAGTGGCTAGTACAGCTGGGCGTAGATCGCTATACAGTAACAAACATCTCAACGCCCAACTGTTTAAGTATTTCGCCCTTAATACCTGTTGCTCTATTTATGCCGCGAAATACTGGTGAGTAGCGGCTGGTTAAAAAAGTAACAAAAATTAAATACTCTAGCTCAGACAGCCGACCAACTCTGTAAACTCTGTAAACCCTACAAACTCAATTAACCCAGCCATCCCGCTGCATCTTTAGCCCAATAGGTCAAAATTAGATTTGCTCCAGCCCGCTTGATAGCGGTCAAGCTTTCTAGGGCGACTCGCTGCTCATCAAGCCAGCCCAACTGGGCAGCGGCTTTGAGCATACTGTACTCACCGCTGACATTGTAGGCGGCTAGAGGGAAGTCGGGAAATTGATTACGGGCTTGGCGAATGACATCGAGGTAGGGTAGGGCAGGCTTGACCATAATTACATCTGCCCCCTCGGCGATGTCCAGCTCTATTTCACGCATCGCTTCGCGGCTGTTGGCTGGGTCCATCTGGTAGGTTGAACGATCCCCAAACTGGGGCGGACTCTCGGCGGCATCACGGAAGGGGCCATAGAAGCCGCTGGCAAATTTGGCCGAGTAGCCCATAATAGGCATGTTGACATGCCCCGCTGTATCCAGAGCCTGCCGAATGGCTGCCACTTGTCCATCCATCATCGCGCTGGGACCCACCATATCGGCTCCAGCCTCAGCGTGAGAGACTGCAACCTTGCCCAAAATATCGAGGGTCGGGTCATTCAAAATTTGACCATTCTCCACAATACCGCAATGACCGTGATCGGTGTATTCGCATAGACAAACATCGGTCGTGATGACCAACTCTGGAGCCGATGAACGTAACGCCCGAATTGCTTGTTGGACGATGCCATTATTGGCAAAGTTTTCCTCACCAATGGGATCTTTCTTGGCTGGCAAACCAAACAACATCACTGCTGGAATGCCTAGACTAAGCAGGGTGTCCGCCTCTTTGACCAACTCATCGACCGAGAGCTGAAAGACTCCTGGCATCGATACCACCTCATTGCGTACCTCCTCGCCGTGTGTGATAAACATTGGATAGATAAAATCGGCTGGGGTGAGAACCGTTTCTTGCACCATCCGTCGTAAGTTTGGCGTTTGTCGCAAACGACGGGTGCGATTGATTGAAAATGCGTTGATTTGTGTGTTCAAAAAATACTCCATTATTTGTCAAGATGAAAGGATCGCAACGTAACAGGGTGGCAAAGTAGCAGAGTTGCAAGAGGCTAACCATTGTTACCCTGCTACCCTGTTACCTTGTTACGCTGCGACTTTGCTGTCTTTATCCCGTAATATAACTCTCAAGTTGCTCGATCAAAAATTCTTGTTTAGTCACCATCGCCTTGACGACATCTACAATCGAGATCAAGCCCACAATGGTTTCGTCATCATCATCCAGAACAGGTAGATGACGAAATCGCTTTTGGGTCATCAAGGCCATACACTCCTCAAGGGTTTGGCTGGGGTGGACATAACGCACATGTTTGGTCATCAGCTCTTTGATCGGAGTGGTCATTGCTAGATTATCCCATTTGACTGACTGCCGGGCAAAATCCCGCTCAGAGAAAATGCCTGCTAGGCGTTCATCTTTGACGACTGGCACGGCCCCGATATTTTTCTCCGCCATCAAACTAAGCGCGTCACGCAATGCCGTCTCTGGCGTAACCGCGTATACCTGCGAGCCTTTTTCTTTCAATACCTGTGCTACATTTGCCATAATGTCTCCTCCTTGAGAGTATCTGTTATTTTTTGAATTTTCTTTTTCGATAAAAAATTTATTTCAGCAGAAAATATACGTTCACTCCAACTGTTGTAATGCATCCAACACGCCCTCAATCGTATATTCATCCGCCACGGCATCAACCCGAACACCTAAATCTTTGGCGGTACTAGCTGTAATCGGCCCGATACAGACGACTTGACTATGTTGTAGTGCATCATCAGGTGATTGCCCGCTGAGGCAGTTGACAAAACCTTGTACGGTGGATGAGCTGGTGAAGGTAACGATGTCGGCGGCGGGAGGGCGAGGCCCATCGACTTTCGGAACGGTACGATAGGTAGCAATCTCCTGGACGAAGGCCCCGCGTTCTGTTAAGCCAACGGCCAAGGTTTTTCGAGCGATATCAGCTCGGGGTAACAAGAAGCGCAGCCCCTCAACTTCTTCAAACGCCTGTAAGACGCCCTCAGCTGTGTATACGTCTGGCACCAAGTCAGGGGTGATGCTACGCTGTTGTAGGGCTTTGGCTGTGGTTGGACCAATGGCAGCGATATTTATCAGACTCAAGATGCGGCTGTCAAAACCAAGAGCCTGTAATCTTTCCCAAAAGGCGTTTACGCCATTAACACTGGTCAAGACAATCCAGTGATAGGGCGGTTCAGATGGTGGAATCAGCGAGTCTTTTAATGTATGATACCAATTGACAATGTTTAGAAGCACTTGATCGAGTTGTTGTATCTCTTGGCTCGGCTGAATTTCGATGGTCGGGAAGGGAATTGGCTCTGCCCCGAGATCGCGTAACGCGGCCATAAAGCCAGCGGCTTGATGCTTGGGTCGGGTGACCAGAACCCGCTTACCTAGCAAGGGGAGCTGCTCTGGTTGATACCAACCGAGTTCTTCACTCAAGGCCGCCACTTGCCCAATGACCGCAATGGCCGGATTTTCGATCTGATTTGCCTCAACTGCTTCAACCAATGTGCCCAACGTTGCAGTTATTTGGCGTTGGTGTGGTTTTGTGCCATTTTGAATGACCACAACGGGTGTCTCAGCCGAACGTCCGGCCGTTTGTAATCGTTGGACAATTTGGGACAAATCATCGAGAGGCATCAAAATAACTAACGTTTCGATTTTTGCCAGTGCCGCCCAATCGGTTTTGACCTGCAGATTTTTAGACTCGTAGCCTGTGACCACGGCAAAGCTAGTTGCGTGTTCCCACTCCGTGACTGGGATGCCCGCATAGGCCGGAGCAGCCAAGGCACTGCTCACACCAGGCACGACCTCGACTCGTAGCCCGGCTGCTTTTGCCGCCGCAACTTCCAGCGAAGCACGCCCAAAAATGAAAGGATCTCCCGCCCACAACCGTACAACAGTTTTCCCCGCTTGAGCGGCATCAACTAATTTTTGATTGATTTGAGATTGGGGGATTTTGGTTTGGCTGATGCGACAACCCACATCAAACTGTTTAGCCTCAGGCCGCACCATTTGTAGGAGTTGAGCGTGGCCGAGTAAATCACCCACAACAACGTCAGCCTCTTGAATTAAGGCCAGCCCCTTAACTGTAATGAGGCCTAGATCACCAGGGCCCGTGCCGATGAGATAAATTTTACCGTTTGCGTGTGTCATTTTATCGTTCTAAGTGCGAATGAAAATTCTGTTATAATCAATTCACATCAACCAATAATCCTGCCGCCCCTTGACTCAAGGCTTGTTCGGCTAGCGTTTTGCCCAATGCTTTCGCCTCAGTGATATCCGCTTGCCCCTCAACTCGGATTGTTTTTTGTCCATCGGGTTGAGCGACCAAGGCCTGCAAGGTTAGCTGATTTTGCGCAATTTGACCGAAGGCCCCGACGGGCAATGAACAACCACCACCTAGACCAGCCAAAAAGGCCCGCTCGGCCTCAACGGCGGCCCGGGTGTGGGCATCATCCAATGGGGCTAGAAGATGGTCTATCTCTGGGTCATCGTGGCGACTTTGGATGCCCAAGGCCCCTTGACCTGGCGCTGGGAGCATTATTTCAAATGGAATAATGTGGGCCTGAGGCAACTCAGCGTGCCCCATCCGCTCCAGGCCAGCTTGGGCCAAGATCGTCGCGTCGTAGCCCAGGCTTGGGTCCTCGATTTTGTTGAGGCGGGTATCGACATTACCCCGAATGTCTTTGATGATGAGGTCGGGGCGTTTAGCCAAGATTTGGGCGGCCCGGCGTAAGCTGCTGGTGCCAACCACGCCTTCTGTGGGCAATGCTGCCAATTGATTGGCCTTATGCGAAATTAGCATGTCGCCCGGTTTAGCTCTCTCTGGAATAGCGATAACGGTCAAGCCGGGGCTATCTTCCACCGGTAAATCCTTGAGGCTATGAACTGCCAAATCAATCCGTCGCTCGCGCAAGGCTGCTTCAAGCTCAGCAGTGAATAACCCTTTACCTCCGATTTCGGGGAGTGGCGCCTGGCGATTGAGATCGCCTTTGGTATCAAATAAAACAATGTCTACGGTTAAGTCAGGCCACGCTTTCATCAACATCGCCTGCACCAACCGCGATTGGATTTGGGCAAGCTGAGAGCGGCGTGAGCCAATGGTTAAGGTTTGCATAAAAGTACCGGACTGCCAATCTAACAGGACTGGCAGCCCGGTCAAGCGTTCTATGAAAATCTGAAATGATGAAAATTTGGGCCTGCCAGCCTATTAGGTTGGTGTCTTATCCTAACAAATCTGCGACAACTTCTTTTTCAGAGCGTAACTCTGCTAGAGTTGCATCGAATTTTTCCTTGGCCCAATCACTCATCGGCACGTCTTGCACGATGTTGTAGCCATTGCCATCGCTAACGAGTGGGAAGGAGAACATCAAGCCTTCATCTACACCATAGCTACCATCAGATGGAACAGCAGCTGAGAACCACTGCCCTTCTGGGGTGGGGTTTACCATGCTAACGACGTGATCGATCATCGCATTTGCCGCTGAGGCCGCAGATGAAAGGCCACGGGCCTGGATGATGGCTGCGCCACGTTTTTGGACGGTGGTGATGAAGTCGCCTTTGAGCCACTCGTGGTCATCAATCACATCATAAACGGGCTTGCCGTTGATTTTGGCATTTTCAGCATCGGGGTATTGGGTAGCACTGTGGTTCCCCCAAATAGTGACGTTACTAACATCATTCACCGTGACACCGGCTTTTTGGGCCAGTTGTGCATATGCTCGGTTTTGATCGAGGCGTGTCATTGCTGAGAACCGTTCATTAGGCACGCCGTCAGCGTTATGCGCCGCAATCAAGGCATTGGTATTGGCTGGGTTACCTACCACCAAAACGCGTAGATCATCTGCGGCTTTAGTTAATGCATTACCCTGTCCCGTAAAAATTGGACCATTCTCACGGATCAAATCGCCTCGTTCCATTCCCTTGCCGCGTGGCTTGGCCCCAACGAGCAAGGCCCAATTGACCCCATCAAATGCCACATTTGCATCGTCGGTGATGACAATATCATCAAGTAAAGGAAAGGCGCAATCATCAAGTTCCATCACAACCCCTTCAGCCGCTTTCAGGGCTGGGGTGATTTCCAAAAGGTGCAGCGCGACACGAGTGTCTGGGCCAAACGCTTGGCCAGATGCTAAACGAAAGAGAAGGGCATAACCGATTTGACCTGCCGCTCCGGTCACGGCTACTTTGACAAGATTACTCATAGTGTGTCTCCTTGTGTAATTTAAGCTATATGACTTATAACCATTAATTTAGGATGCCTTTAAGTATTTGGCAGAAAGTTTTAGGAATAAAGGATTGCTCAAAAACCGAAAATAGTTTCAACTATTGTCAATTTTGCGCCATAATTTATGGTAAATTTCATTTACCCGTAAACAGGCTAAACTGATCTTACTTTGAACAAAAATCGTCCATTGAAATTTATCGGCTTTTCCAAAACCTCTTGCCGTTTACTTAATAACCATCACTATCGTACTCCTAAGCTGCCGATTTTGAAAATATGTAACTTGCTCTAAAGCTTATGGTTACCTTCTGGCTAAGTCTTCTGCCACTTTTTGTTTGGTTGCATCTATAACGGTGTCGATGGTGTGCCCATCACTCAGAGCAACAACTAAAGGGGCAATCAAGCGTTGTAGCAAATCAGCTTCCTGCTCTTCGTTAAATAAGGGAAGGTCGATACGCTTGTTTAACGCCACAAGGAGACGATTACCAAGCGCTTGTGCTTCGGCAGGATCAATCCCTTTGCTCCCATCCCGTAAAAGTTCACCAATGGCCTCTGGCATAACGCCTTCTAAGGCCTCTTCAATCCGATTCACAGCAAACAAGAAGGCTGGCCCCTCCATGCTCTCCGGTACCCATGGAATATCAATCCGGGCATTGAGTAATTCAGCTAAGGTTTTTTTCTCTTGCAGTGTTAAAAACATAATGGATGGCTCCTTTGGATTAGATTATACATAATATTTGGGGAATTCGGCTCAATTATATCGGTGGGTTGGTATCAAGGCAAAGTGACGTGTTTAGACTTTGCGGAAAACGTGGCAAGACGGTAAGGTAACAGGGAAGCAAAGTAACAGGGCAAAGCAATAAGTGATAAATTTTATTCCCATATCCTATTGCTGCTTTGCTATTTTGACACTTTACAACCTTGATACATTGAGTGGAGAACAGGATGACAACATTTAATACACAATTTCACCCAGAACAAATCGACCCAACGGCATTTATTGCGCCAGGAGCAATGATTGTTGGGGATGTCACGTTGGCTGAAGAAACAAGTGTTTGGTATTACGCTACACTACGTGGGGATACCGAACCTATCAAAATTGGGGCACGGACCAACATTCAAGAGGGATCGATTTTTCACGTCGACCCGGGCTTTCCTCTTACGTTGGGGGAAGGGGTGACGGTAGGTCACGGCGCTGTTGTGCACGGTGCAACGGTCGGGAATAATAGTTTGATTGGTATTCGTTCAGTAGTGTTGAACGGAGTGGTAATTGGTGATAATTGTTTGGTCGGAGCCAATGCCCTTCTCACCCAAGGCAAGGAGTTTCCCGCAGGCTCCTTGATTTTAGGCAGCCCCGCGAAAGTTGTGCGTGAATTAACTCCAGAAGAAATTGAGGGCTTACGGACTTCAGCTAACACCTACGTTGAGCGCTCGCGCGTTTTTATGGCCGCTTTAATGGGCTAATTTAGAGCACCGTTGTTCCCAGCAGGAGTAAAGCAGCAGAAGCGACCATCAACCAGAATGCCCAACCAATAAAAAAGGCGGGTAATGTAAAGGGTGCGTAAGCCAAAATAATACCGATGATAAACAGGATGAAAGCTGCATTCCACAAATTTCGCTTAGGTTTGCGTAATTTCATTGTCCCCTCTAATTTGATGACTCCTCAGTGCCATTAAGGTTTTCATTTGTATCTTCTATGGTTGGCTCAGCAGTCGGTTCATCACTTGGTGTTGCTTCTGACGTGCTTTCAGGCTCAGTTGTTGGTTCTTCAGTGGCCTCCAGCGATGCCTCTGGTATCACTGTTTCCGATGGTTCTTCCGTAGCTTCATCAGACGGGATTTCTGTTGCCTCGACCGTGGCCTCGTCTGTGGTTTCAACGGGAACCGCCTCGTTTGTGGCGTCCGTGAGTTCGGTGGTCGGCTCTGTTGTTCCTTCCGCAGGTTCAGGGGTAGGCGTTGAGGTTGCTGTTGGCGTTGGTGGGGCATTGCCCCAAATCCCTAGACTTTCTGCCCTGGCTTGGCGCTCTGCTGCTGCGATTTGATCGTCAAACTGCGTGTTCTCTTCGTCAGACCTAACACTCGCTAGACCAGCCTCAGCCAGTACAATGCTCATCAATTGATTTTCAAGATAAACGTGGCGTAACAAATACCCTTCTTCATCGTAGTCGGTCTCATCACGTACCAGCCGAACCACTTTCAAGCTGGCGAGCTTTGTATTGGTTTCAAAAGCAACAACCCCCCACGGATCGGTATTTGTATTCGGTGGTACATCGATCCCGATGTACCGAACCGTGTGTTCATCACTTAGGCGATCTCCATCAAATATCACTGAAATGGTATTACCGTCAATGACTCTGGCGACAAGGGCAAAGGCTTCGTCGGGTAATGATGTTGGTTGGGAGGAATTGGTGGTGGTTATGTTGGTTGTCTGAAGAACGGGTGTGCTTGAGGGTGTGGGAAGAAGCGTTGGCTCAGCGGTCGGCAGAACGAAGGTAGCTGCATAAACATTGGAATCTTCTGGTGTTTCTTGTGGGGCACAGCCAATCAAAAAGAAGACTGCAGCTAAGCACAATAGGGAGATCGATTTCATTAGATGTCCTTTTAAGTGTCGGAGATGTATTTCAAATACATCAACACTCTACTCCGCGCATTATAGTGCGAAGTGACTATCTTAAAAAATCTTCTTATGTCTAATGGGGTTGCTAAACTAAATCGTGGGGAGAACGATGAAGAATTTACTACCAGGCAATGTTTCTGGATCATATCCATCACTTTCAACCCAGATACGACCACTGTGCGATTCGATGATACCTTTGGCTATGGCCAGACCGAGGCCAGCCCCGCCGCCCATAAAATTTGTTTTGCTGGTGCTATGTAACGCGACATTGGCAGCCGTGCTAAATTTTTCAAAGATACTATTTTGTTTATCCAGATGAATGCCGACCCCAGTATCAGCCACCACAATTTCGATGAATGTTTTTTGACCAGGGTCGATATTTCGTAGCATTTCGGCGGTAATAAAAACCGAGCCTTCGTCGGGGGTATATTTGATGGCATTACCAACAATCCGAGAGATGGCTGACTCTAATTGTTCATAATCACCATTGACCGTGGCTAAATTAGCCGCAACATCAAAAACTAAGGTGATTTTTCGCTCTTTAGCAATGGGGGTGTGCCGTTTCTCAACACGATCAAGCACACTTCGAATCGAAATAGGCACGAGTTCATAGGTGGTTTGATCGAGTTCGACTCGGACAACGCTAATCATATCGTTGATGATATCTTTGAGCCGGACCATGCCCCGGGTCATCCCTTCAAGCAGCTCCATCGCGGTTGGATCTTGCTGAATAGATGGCAGGATTTGAAGCATTTGGGTGTAGCTGTTCACTACTGTGAGGGGGGTGCGTAATTCGTGGGAGGCCATGGAGATGAAATTGCTTTTGGCCTCTTCGAGGTGTTTGAGGCGATCATAGGCCGATTGCAACTCATTCAATTTGTTTTGTAGCGCTTGGCTCATAGCAACGCTATGCTCATGCAAATAGCGCTCGCGATCAGTGACTAACTCCTCTTCAACTCTTCGTCCCGTAGCAATATGTTTAGCGACCTCATCAACAAGTTCATCAATATCAACAGGCTTGTTGATGTAGCCATCGCAGCCAATGGCCTTGGCCCGCTCTTTATCATTTTGGACAGTGCGCGCGGTTAACGCAATAATGGGGGTTTGTTTGAGCTGGGTATAGCTGCGAATACGAGTGACAGCGGTAAATCCGTCAAGATCAGGTAAATTGATATCCATCAAAATCAAGTCGGGTTGGAGTGTTTGGGCCTTTTCAATCCCTTCCAGGGCATTGATGGCATCTACGACTTGATACCCTTCGCTCTCTAGAATACGTCTCACTAAAGTGCGATTTTCATCAATATCTTCAACATTTAGAACCGTGCGTGTTGTATCCATGTGTTGTTTAACGTTAAAGACCAAGTTTACATTTGTTCGTTTGATAGTAAGAGGTTGGGTTAGAGAAGTTTTGCACTATTATTGGATATATTTTAACCAATAGTCGTTACAATTCCAAAGTAAATTGACGAATTTATGTCGCTTTTCAAAATTGCCGTATTTTATGCAAGAAGACGAATTTGTTAATGATGCAATTGGTCTATCTCTGTCATAATATCACAACTCAAAGTCAAAACGTATAGGATAACCCTCCCAAGAGATCATAGAGTATATTTGTAATCCCGAATTGATCGTGCTACTATGAGGTCGCCTCCAACCAAATGCTATATTTAGAGGTATTCTTAAAATAGACGACCTCTAAATGGGGTCAGCATTAAAACCTATGGGTCGGTCCACCAATCGTATCTTCAATTGGATAATCTTTTGTCCAATACAATTTGCCACACATTCAAATCTTACAAAATTAGTTTTTAATCATGTTGATGCTTGGGCGCTTACCCTAATCATCGTAATTTTTGCCCTACTCATTCATGACGCCATTACATTTCGCAATCTTTTGTTGGCTGTCGCCATTAGTTTGGGGTATTGGCTCGCCTTTGCCTTGAATGATTATTATGACGCTCCCTATGACGCCCAGGAACCAAAGAAAGCCGAGCGCAATTTTTTTGTACAACTACAAACCCTGTCATCCTCGGAGGGTGTACTTTCTCCGTTACCCCAGCAGCTATTTTGGTTGATTTGGTGGGGGACCTGTACCTTTCTGATTTTTGCATTTGCTCAATATGGTCTGCGTGGCCTGACCATTTTGATTGTCTGTTTTATCGTGATGTGGGCCTATTCTGCACCACCACTTCGCCTCAAAAGTAGGCCCGGTTTGGACCTGTTGACCCACGCGATTTTTGTTGAAACGTTCCCTTATTTAATTACCTTAATACTGATTGATGTAGTTTGGCTCAAACTGGATTACATTCTCTTAACTTTGGCCATTTTATCTTCACTGGCCGCCCAACTTGAACAGCAAATTCGTGACTTTGACGTTGACTCCCGGACTGATAAAAACTTTACAACCACCATTGGTTTACCCATATCGACCACATTATTAAAAATTGTCACCATCGTCGGTGTAACCCTATTTCTTTACTTTTCGATTACACGGCAAATTCCGCTATGGATCAGTGGCTTTCTGTTTTTAGGTATTCCGATTGCGGTGCATCGTCTAATGCGACCGCCTGACGCTCCCCGTTCAGAAAAACTAACGTTTATTTTGGTCGTGACCTGCTTGATTTACAGTGCCGTCCTTTTTATTTACACCATTTCCTAGGCAGGCTTACACTAAAAAAATTGAGTAATTGATTCGGCATAATTTGATTCTTTCGTGTAAAATGAAACCCTAATAGATTTCGATAACCACCACCTAACCCGTTATGTTGTACCTTACAAGTTGGAGACTAGTTTTCATGAAACAATCACTCACTTATATCTGTTTGTACTTTGCCATAATTACGCTCACGTTTGTTTTAACCCCTCTTTGGTCATTTTCAGCCGCATCCGACCTTGAGTCGATTGATCGTAGTTTTACTTTTTCTCAAAACTCCCAACAAATCCAACAACAGAATCACACATTTGCCTCAGATCTAGCTGTTCAACAAACAAGCTCGACATCTAGTACAATCTATTTGCCTTTTGTTACCCGAGATTACAACCCGTTTGCGGCTGGGGTAGTTGAGGCAACAAATGTAGAGCGATTAGCCAATGGCTGTAACGCTATAACCATGAGCACCCAGTTGAATAGCGCTGCTTTTGTCCATTCTCAGGATATGGCCATCAATGATTTCTTTGGGCACATTTCAACAAGCAATGGATCAACGCCCGGTACACGGGTAGCTGACACAGGCTATAGTGCGAGTGCCATTTCCGAGAATATCGCAGCCGGTCATTCAACAGCCGCCGCCGTTGTGGCTGATTGGATGTCAAGTGCTGGTCACCGAGCTAATATTTTGAATTGTAGCTTTACCGAAATTGGGGTGGGCTATTACTACTTAGAAAATGATACGGGAACCGAGAACTGGAATCACTATTGGACCCAAGTTTTTGCCACACCAAACTAAAAAATAATGATGTGTAGGTGGTAAAATCACCAAACAGTTTACCACCTACACATCACTGTGTACATCAATGTTTCAAACTACCCCTGCGGCTCATATACTGTGGCATTAGGGAATGCAGCCACAAAAGCAAACCAATAGCTAAATCGCGCTGGGACGGCCTCAAGTTGTTCTCCAGCAAGTGTCCCAGCTACACCAGTGCCATTCAAATCCCATTGAGAGCCAGTCTCTTCATCCTGTAGCAGGCCGTTTTCCCACTTAAAAGTGAGAACTTGATTGTCAACTTGCCGTCCAAAGACGAAAGCACTCTGTTTCTCCCCGATGACCACGGCAATCGGGACCCCGTCCACCTCATCATTGATAACCTTTCCGGCATGAGCAATGAGGGAGTAGGCTCGGGCCTCCTCATTAATCACAACGCTAATAATTCGCTCCCCAGCGGGCAGGGAGGGATTTCGGGCGTCATCACCTACGGGAAAGGCAAAGTTACCCCGATTCAGATAGGTTTCCAGGCCATTAAACGGATCACGATCATAAGGTCGATCAAAGCCTGTATCCCGCGAAAGTACTTGGCTGTCAGGATAAGTGGCCTTCCATTCAGACCATTGCATAAAACGGGTGGGCAATACTTCCATCTGTTCACCGGTTAAATCACCCACAATTGCTGCCCCCTCAACCTGAAACCAGTAGGACAACGTTTGCTTGTCATACATCACCATATCGGATTGATACAATGCGCTAGTGTTGCCAAACTCCAACACTTGATCACCAACCCGTCGATCATACACGATACCGCTGTTGCAGAGCGGACAGTAGGAAATCAAGACCGGAATGCCATTCACATTCTCGTTGACAATTTCGTGGTAGTTCAAAATTTTGGTGGGATAGGCCAGCGCTTCATCTCCATCAACATAACCAACCACCATATCCGTTTCATTCAACCATCGATCCGCTGCGGCCACATCGGTGTATTTTGGCTTCCAAACAGGAGGAATGGCGTCCCGTAAGCGTAGAATGCTGGCCTCATCGGCCTCGGAGAGCGGTAGATACGAGCCGTTGAATGTGTCAAAATGAACGTCGGACAGAGGAACACTATGCAACGCAATATTGGTTCCGGCCAGTAGGTTTCGCTCGGGCGATGTTTCGCCGTCGCTTACCTCAATTTGTAAGGTCTCATCTGTTGGCTTAACAATGACGCTTTCCGCTGAAACATCAGACGTCACAGTTTCAGCATTTTTTTCTAGTAGACTGCTGCAAGCGGCTAAAACAAAGATTATCACGAACCCAAGTATGGATTTTTTCATAATTTGCACCTCCATCATATCAATGCTATTGTTTCACACTGTTGCCATTTAGTTTGTAATTCTTGTTACGATGATGAGACATCGGCTGTGAGTAAATCTGTGCTTGACCCCACCTTAGGCCTCTATCTCCATATTCCGTGGTGCCCCACTCGCTGTATCTACTGCGATTTTAACACCTACATCGACGGTGAGCCTGCCCTAAAAACACGCTATCAGCAGGCCCTGCTGCGCGAAATTCGGGAAAGTGCGTCCACGCTCAACCACCCCGCTCTCGACACCATCTTTTTTGGCGGCGGTACCCCAACTACTGTTCCTGCCAATGAGCTACTACAACTCGTCGATACAATTCACGAGCAATTTCAACTTGTTTCTGATGCCGAAATCACCACCGAGGCCAATCCCGGCACACTGTCGCTGGAGTATTTGCGAACATTGCGACAAGGCGCCATCAATCGGCTGTCGCTTGGTGTGCAGAGTTTTGATAATAATGAACTGGCCTTTTTAAGCCGCCTCCACGATGCCGATACCGCCCGTCGGGCGGTCGATTTAGCCCGTCAGGCTGGCTTCGACAACCTCAGCCTCGACCTCATCTTTAACTTGCCCGATCAAACCACCGCGCAGTGGGTGTACACCCTTGAAGAGGCACTCAAATTGGAGCCAGACCATCTTTCAATTTACTCACTCATCGTTGAGCTGGGCACACCGCTTCATCGTCAGGTCACGTCTGGCTCGACCACGATGCCTGATGATGATATTGGGGCGGAAATGTACGAATTGACGATGACACGCCTGGCTGAGGCTGGCTTTTGTCACTACGAAATTTCAAACTGGGTTAAAGATGAGCAGAAAGACAGTTGGCAAACCCCGCCTCTAGCCTCTGCCCATAACCTGATTTATTGGCGCAATCAGCCTTACCTTGGCTTGGGGGCCGGTGCGCATGGCACGGTTCAGGGTGAACGCTGGATGAACGTCAAACGACCACAATCATACATTCAGCAGGTCGAAACTGGGTCTGGTCTTGGTCTGGCTCGTGATGAACGAAGCTATGAGCAGCTTGATCAGGAAACAGCGATGACGGAGCATCTGATGTTGGGCTTGCGGCTTCTACAAGAAGGGGTGAGTGCCACGCAATTTGAGCAACGATTTGGGCAATCACTCACAGATCGCTACAAAAAGGCTATTCAATTTGGTTTGGATCAGGGTTGGCTGGAGTGGGGAACTATCTCCAATGACCAGCGGTTACGCCTAACGCGACAAGGCCGATTTTTTGCCAATCAAGTTGTATTGCAGTTTATGGGATAGCGGTTAACATAATGAACGAAAACAACTGGACCAAACTAAATAGCGATGTCGATACCTGCCGCGCCTGCCCTCGTTTGGTCGAGTGGCGGGAGCAAGTGGCTCGGGAGAAACGACGAGCCTACCGCGACTGGGACTATTGGGGCCGCCCCGTGCCGAATTTTGGTGATACGGAAGGTCGTCTATGGATCATCGGCCTCGCCCCAGGAGCGCATGGCTCCAATCGTACCGGACGCATCTTTACGGGCGACAGCTCAGGCGACACACTCTACGCCGCCCTCCACGCCACAGGCTTTGCCAACCAACCCACCTCACAATACCGTGATGATGGTCTGCAATTGACCGATGCCTTTGTCACCTCCATCGCCCGCTGCGCCCCACCCAAAAATCGGCCCACCACTGCCGAGTTGAACAACTGTCGACCCTACCTGGAGCGTGAGTTAAACCTGATGCCCCAAGTTACGGTCGTCGTCGCTTTAGGCCAACTCGCCTTCGATGGCTGTCTGCGTTTGCTCCGCGACTCCTTCGCGTATGATCTTCCCCGCCTAAAGTTTGGGCACACTGCCCATCACCCACTCAATCGCCCCGCCGATATCGGCCCCAAGCACCTCATCGGCTGCTACCATCCCAGCCGCCAAAATACCCAGACCGGCCGTCTCACGCCAGCCATGATGAATCAGGTGTTTAACCTAGCACGTTCGCTGTTGTAAATTTGGTCTTTAGTTTAGAAAGCCAATCTTCCAGCCTTCCAATCTTCCAAAAATACATCATTATGGGTGCATTTCTGTTTGGGGCACGCCTGCCCCCAACCCTCGCGTGGGACTAAAGCCGCCACGCTATCATAGGTTGAAGGAGACTTTAGTCTCCTCTCTAGCCTGCTTCAGCGGGCTTCAACCTAACGTAGGCCGGGGATTTATTCCCGGCCGAAGCTCGGGCCGAACGTCGGCTGCAAATCTCGCCTAATAACAGAAATGCAACCCATCATTATGCAAAGCTGTTCATTTATGTTAAATGATGTTATAATGCAAGTTAATAATCGGGGGAAAGCCACAACCAACACCGATTATGGGTCGTAAGGCAATTGACGAGTGAGACAAGACCACTCCAAATTTTCAGTTCAAGGAGGTACTGACCCACGATGGATAATATCAGAAACTGGCTACAAAAATATGGACTTATCATTTTAGGCGCAGTCATTGGTTTCGTCTTGGGCTGGGCCTTGGGTGCTGGGCTAGGCGAAGGCTTTTTTGTGGGCATTTTGCTGGTCATCACCGGTGCCATCATTGGGTTTGTTGTCGAGTGGTACATCGATGAGGCCCACCGCAAAAATCCGGATCAAATTCAGATTAGTGTCACAGCCACGGCCCCAGAAGGAAGCACCACTCAGCCTGCGTCAGAGGCCTCGATTTTAGCGAGCTTGCTTGAAGACCGTGAAGCGGATTTGAGCGAGTTGCGGGAAAAGCTGGCAACCACTGAGCTGGAATTGGCCCAATGCCAAATGGGCCAACAGGCATTGCAGGAAGAATTGACCACAGCGATTGCCGAAACAGTCGATCCCTCTATTGAGCTAGCTGAACCCCATACCCCAGACACCAGCTTCCACGATGCTTTGCAGGAACGCCTTGAAACCACCCAAAAGGAGTTGGCCGAGTATCGAGTGCGCTTTGAAAAAGTGTTTGCCGAACTGCAACAACTGCGTGAACTAAAAGAAGAGGCGGGCGAATTGATTGATGATCTGACTGAGATCAAGGGCATCGGTAAAGTCTACCAACAAAAACTATACAACATTGGGATCAAAACTTATCGTAAGCTGTCCCAGGCTGATCCAGAAGACCTGCGTCGCAAGCTAGAAGTTGGCCCTTGGCAATCCGCGAACGTCGCCTCTTGGGTGACTCAGGCCCTTGAATGGGTTCACCGTCTAACCTAAAGGCCTGCCAGATTTATGCTTCAGGGAGATTTAGCCGACCGTCGTTATCGGAAAAAGAAGCGTCGTGTATTGCTGTTGCTTTGTGCGATGGCCGCAACTGCCTCGACAGCGATTGGCTTTGGCGAATTTACACCCCCCCCTGAACCCGAGGTGGCCAGTACGATTTCCCCTGCCCCCACCCCCACCCAAATTACTCAATTGCCTGCCACAGCGACGCCATCCCCCACAATCAACACGGTGGCCACATCTGCTATAGTTGAGCAAGTGACAGCCGATGCTATCGCCACCCAATTAGCCCAAGATGCTCGTCAGACTGCGACTACGGAAGTGCTAGCCACAACAAATGCTCAGGAAACAGCCCAACAAAATCAAACCGCAACTGCACAGATAAAGGAAACTGCCACAGCTCAAGCGTTGGCGAATCAAATAGCCACCGAAACAGTGGCCTCATTCCAAACCGCGACTCAAGAAGCAGTTGAAGCAACCCAAACGGCTGTCGTTGAGAACACTGCTGTTGCTGAAGTGACCGCTACAGCTCAATTCTTGCGCTTAGTGACCCAAACTGCGCAAGCCAAGCAGCAGGCTACTGTCACGGCTGGGGTGAAAGCGACCCAAACCAGGGACGCGCAACGAGTCGCAACTGAAATCGTAGTAACAGCCACCGCTGAATTTCAGGCCACACGCAGTGCCGATGTCAGTCAACGAGTCACCCAAACAGTCCAGGCCCGGAGCTCGGCTACAGCAGTCTCGGTGACCGAAACGGCTGTGGCTCAACTCGCAGCTACCGGGACCACTGCATCCCAAGCCACCACAACCGCCTCACGCGAAGCCAGCCAGGCGACAGCCACGATACAGGCTGAAGGGACGGCCCAAGCAATTGTAGTTACATTGACAGCTCAATTTGAAGCTCAGATTAAGGCGACAGCTACAGCAGAGGTCCAACATACGGCCATCGCCGAAACATTGGCCCAGCGTGATGCCACCCAAACGGCGGCCGCCCAACCCACTGTCACGCCAACTGAAGCTGTGGCTGACGCGATTGACCCTCCCACGCCTCTGCCCAATGCGACTGATGATGATTCATCGGAGGTGTTACCCACAACGGGTGATCGCGCCTCGTCGAATACCTTTATCAACTCAAATCTATTTGTGGCGATGGTCATTGGACTACTTGTCTTTTTGATTTTTGTTGGTATTCTATCCGTCTGGGGACGCCGCCCGTCAATATAGCCATCGTTTAAGAATATCACATTCATTATGACCACGAGAAAACAAATCCCGCTTCGCGAATTTCGGGTTTCGGATGAAGACCCGATTTTGTTTGAAATTGGTAAAATTTCAGATAAAGCTGGCGTTGTAAAAAAATTTTTCTCCAAACCAAATCGGATCAACTTCTACGAAATTCTGTGGATAACAGAAGGGGCAGGCACCCGCTATATCGATTTTCAAGCCTATGAAATTCGCCCCAATAGCTGGTTTTTTCTGACCCCAGGTCAGGTACATTATTGGGATGTGCCTCAGCCTATCAACGGCTATGTGATGCCCTTTCAGGGGGATTTCCTTGATTTAGATCCTTCAAGTCAGGGCCTTCTTCGCAATCTGGACTTTTTCCATCGGATTGATCGTGCCCCTGTTATGTATTTAGATGATGAACAAACACAAGTTATGGCAGGTCTGATTGATCACCTGATGAAGGAATATCAGACTCGAGACTTTGGTCGAGCTATTCTGCTGCGAGCCATCGTTCGTATTTTGCTTATTCGATTGCAGCGTTTTTACAAAGCATCTCAACCTCAAGTTGCCCCATCCTCAGATGTGCTTTTGATTGACCGATTTCAACAACTGATTGATCAGCACTATTTAAATGAGCGCAACGTGCAACCCTATGCTGATATGATGGGGGTGACGGCCAATTATCTGACCATCACTGCCAAACAGGTGCTGGGCCAAGCCGCCGGAACGCTCATTCGTAATCGGGTGATTATGGAATCGAAACGCTTGTTGGCCCACACAGACCAAACCATCGTTGAAATATGTCATACCCTCCATTTTGAGGACCCCTCCTATTTTAGTCGCTTTTTCCGGCGTGAGGTTGGCCAAAGCCCCACTGTCTTCCGCCAGGATTTTCAAAAAAAGTACCACTCTATCCAAAATTAGTCCCTTTATTTTGCTAAGCTGTTGCGTTAAGCTCGATGTGTAGTCAACTATTTTGATTGCACTCTAACTAACTATTTCTGATGGAGGAACATTATGAGTTTTATTCGTGCAGCCGGTATTCCAATTTGGGTGACCGTTATTGTGACGTTGGTTGGTGTGATGGGGACATTCCTCGGGGTGATGGCGATGATCGATCCAACCTCAGCGATTGGTTATATTCAGGGGGCTGATAGCCTGGCTATTACCTGGGGGGGACGAAATGCAGGTTTAGGCGTGGCCTTGTTGGTTGCAGTGTTCCTACGCAATGCCAACGGCTACACCGTAGCGATTGCAGCCTCATTATTTCGAGAAATAAGTGATCTGATGGGCGGCGGCTTTTCGATTGGCATTGCCATCTTCTTGCTGCTTGAAATTGTATTATTTGTCATTAGCTTGCGGGCAGCAATACAAACTCGGTCGTAAATATTATTTCTACACTTTATTTTAAATATTTATATGTTTTTCACAGGGATTTCTCAGCAAAGGCCTTTAACATTGATGATGAAATCGATTGTTAAAGGAGATATTTATGGAAACAGCAAAACCAAGAAAAATGAGTGCTAACCAAATCAAGCTATATAGCGATATGGTTCTCTTTATCGGCTTTGTTTTGGTGAATATTCCCCAAGCGACAGGCATTCCCTTCCACGAATGGATTAGTTTTGTCTTTATTATCCCCTTGGTGCTCCACATCCTGCTGGATTGGAAATGGGTAATAAATGTTACCTTGCGATTGTTCAAGAAATTGCCGGGAGAGGTTCGTTTTAACCACTTTTGGGATCTGTTGATCTTCATTATGATGGTCTTTGCAATGTTCACGGGTGTAGTCATCTCAGAAGCGGCCTTGCCCGCCCTCGGAATAAACGTCGTGATCGACCCCTTCTGGACAGCGATGCATGATATTTCGGCCAATCTGTTGATGATTTTGATTGGTGTCCATTTGGCGATGCACTGGAGCTGGATTGTTAGTATGACCAAGCGTTATCTGTTTCCCAGGTCGGTCGCTCAAGCCGATGCAACGACAGGAGGTGAATAATCATGCCAACGCTGAAAGACAGCATTCTTCCGATTGTGATTATTATTGTCGCTTCGGCCCTAGTTGTCTTGGCTTCTATGCCGTTGGCACAGACGGAGTGGGCTGATGACATGCGCGGTGAATTTGTCGGTGAAGGAGCTGAGAGTGATAATGCTGGCGAAGGCGAAGCCCCGCCAGATATGGGCGTCCTCATCTACATTGCCCCGCTCATAAAAGTGACCCTACTGATGGGCATCGGGGCTGGCTTGACGATGTTTTTGTGGCGAGTAATGACATTTACTTCTCGCTTGATTAGAGGCCCGACTAAAGCAAGTAGGTAGTATTTGTTTTTTTGAGCGCTTATTTTTAACTCAGACAAATAAGCATATGATCAACACAATCTTCGATAACGAGGATGAAAAATACCATAGATTGGTTATCTACGAAGAGGACAGGTTGCATCTAATAGACGAAGCAGTTAAAACTCGTAAAATCGATTTATGTCATCCCCGCGTGGTTTTAGCGGGGATCCATCGTTCGCTGCCTCCCGGCCAATGGATGCCCGACAAAAGCATTCGGGCATGA
>JANQQF010000069.1 GCA_028285035.1 Phycisphaerae bacterium | reverse complement strand
TCATGCCCGAATGCTTTTGTCGGGCATCCATTGGCCGGGAGGCAGCGAACGATGGATCCCCGCTAAAACCACGCGGGGATGACATAAATCGATTTTACGGGTTTTAACTGCTTCGTCTATTAGAATGAGCCACAATCCGAATTTCGACGATTGCTTCTTTGGTAATTAAACCCACAACCTCAATAGCAGTCCAAGCGGGATAGGGTTCAACGATGAACTCATCCCGAATGGTACGAAATAGATTGATATGGTCTTGAATTCCAACATGATACGTAGTCATCTCGACAACGTTTTCAAAATTTAGACCACCTTCGGCTAGAATAGACTCGACAGTTTGAAACGCCTGTCGTATTTGCTCGGCTGCATCAAGCGATATGGTGCCATCGGGTCGAGTGCCCGTAATCCCCGTTAAAAATACAAAGTCGTTATAAATAAGGCCTGGGGACATATGCCAATCTTGATAGTAGCTGTCTAGGTCTGGGGGTATAATTGATTTTTTATTCAAGTTGGGTTCCTTCCTGATCTATTCAAACGCAATCAAAATATTTTGTTCAATTGGTCAAATGAGGCGGCATTTTCAGCAAAGCCAAAGGTACCCTCCTGTTTGATCTCCTCAACGGCTCTGATAAACTCACCCAAAGCCGCTCTCACCAATGAGGAGCCAAGACTGATCCGTTTCACCCCAAGCGCCGCTACATCAGTGACACTTAATGCCACACCTCGCGCCCCCATAATTACATTCACCGGGCGATCCACCGAGGTGACTACTGCTGAAATATCTTCTTTGGTCCGCAAGCCTGGCGCATAAAGCACATCTGCCCCAGCCTCTTGATAAGCCTGTAGACGTTTAATCGTATCATTGAGATCAGGTCTACCATAGAGATAATTTTCAGCCCGAGCGGTTAGGGTGAATGGAAATGGCAGCTTATTTTTCGCCTCAACTGCCGCCCTAACACAATCGGCCGCGTGTTGTATCTCACGGATGGGGTCGTTCTTATCCAATGTCGTATCTTCAATCGATCCCCCAACTAAACCAATTTGGGCGGCTAGTTCAATGGTTTGAGCGACCTGTTCTGGCTCGTTTGAGTAGCCATTCTCAAGATCAGCGCTCACTGGCAAATCCGTCGCTAATACGATTTGCTTCGTCTGATTTAAGACATCATCCCGCGAAATTAGGCCCTCCGAGTCGCGCCGCCCCAATGAAAAGGCCACACCCGCACTCGTTGTGGCCAGCGCCTCAAAACCATAATGCGCTAAAATTTTTGCTGATCCCGCATCCCACGGATTGGGAATGACAAAGCAACCCTCACGCTCGTGAAGATGCTTAAATTGATTTCCTGTTTCTGACTGTGAGATCATTGACTGCTCCTTCAAAAATAGCTTTCAAAATTATTCACTACCTATAATTATCGTGCCACATCCTGTTGCCAGGCTTCAGACACAGTGCGGCCTTTTTCAACATTGTCCACAACCAAAATGAGTTGATGTTGATGGTCACTGTAAAGCACCTCAATATTCACCCCGGCCTCGGCCATCCGGCGTGTTAGTTTGCCCAGTTGACCGGGTTCATCCTGCTTTAGTTTCTGAACCAACACCTCACGAGCAGTGACGACTCGTATCCCGTTACTTTCCAGCGCCTGTCGGGCAGCGTCCGCATCCTCAAACAAGAAATGCGCAATCCCCTCATTATTGACTGTAAAGGCCCCGCCGCCTTCAATACTAACCCCAGCCTTCCCCAGGGCTTCACCCATTTCGGCCAAACTACCCGGCCTATTTTCCAATTGAATAGCAACATCATACATTGATTATCTCCTTAATGTCATTTGAACAGGTCTAAGACCGCTCATTTCAAATTGAGCTTAGAATAAAACGCTTTAAGAAACGACCTTGGGCAATGGCTAGGCCAAAAAAGATAATGATCAACCCGGCCCAAGATGTTAACTCCATCGTTTCACCCAAAATAAAAATTCCGAGAAAGAGGGCCGTGATGGGGATCAGGAAGGTGACCATTGAGGTGTTCGATGCCCCTACCCGAAAGATGAGTTGAAACCAGATGATGAAGGCCAGGGCTGTGCTTAACAATGACAAACCAACCACAGCCCCAAGCGAAATCAAGTCAACACTTAGCCCCCAAGGTTGCTCCAAAAGTGCTAACGGAAAGATCATTACCGTGGCCCCGATCAACATACCCGTCGCAGAGACAAGCGGCGATGTATCTTTAAATTGTCGACCATAAACAGCCGCAAACCCATATGAGCAAGTTGCGCCCAGCATAGCAAATTGGGCCAACACCTGTGTCCCCAAGCCCTGAAGCGCGCTCGGTCCAATTAAAACAGCCACACCCGACATCCCAACCAAAATGCCTAATAACCGATTGGGTGTCAGTTTGTCATCTACCGTAAAGTAGTGGGCCACAATCGCGGTAAACAGGGGCGAGGTTGAATTGAGTATGCCAGCCAGCCCACTACTGATTTGCGTTTCAGCCCAAACAATCAAGCTAATCGGCAAAGCAGCCCGTAACATCCCAAGCAAGAGAAAGCCTCGCCAAACTGATATTTCGTTCGGCAACCGTTGCCCAGCGCTGTAGAGGTAAATGCTCAGAAGCAAAGCAGCCAGAGCAACTCGGCTAAACACAATTGTAAAAATCGGCAGCTCTCGCAAGGCAACCTCAATAAAGAAAAAAGAGCTACCCCACAATAGTGACAACAAAAGCAATAAGATCCAGCCTACTGTATCAATTTGCAAAGGATGTACTTTTTTACTCATTTAAGAAATCCTGTTTTTAATACATTGACATCAAGTTCAATTCCAATATAATCGATCCAAAGTTATTTGTCTAATGCATATTTTATATGAGTAATATCAGGAAAAGTTATAATTATGGAAATGAGTCAAATTGAGGCTTTTGTGACCATTGCCCAGGTGAAGGGATTTTCCCGAGCGGCCACAATCCTCCATCTCTCACAACCCGCCATTAGCCGCCGGATCAATTTACTTGAGCAGGAGTTGGGCAACAACCTCTTCGAACGGGTACACGGTGGAGCGATATTGACCGAAGCTGGACATACCTTTCTACCGTTTGCCCGTCAAGTTCTAGCCGCAGCCAGAGATGGGATTGAGGCAGTACAAGCTGTCAGTCAACAGGAGCAAGGCACGATTAGATTAGCGCTTGTCGGCACACTGGCCAGCACTGACTTAACCCATCGACTGCTTCAATTTCGCCAAAAATTTCCTGACGTGCAGTTGACATTGCGTACGGCTCGAAGCAATGAAGTAAGTGCCTTAGTGCAAAGCGGCGAGGTTCATCTCGGTTTACGCTACTTTGCCGATCCTCATCCTGATGTTGTCTCTAAATTGGTTGAAGAAGAGGATTTGGTTGTGGTCTATTCCGCCCAATATCCGCTGACGACAGAAGAACCTTCCCAACCGCAGGATTTAATCGGCATACCTTGGGTCAGTTTTCCGACCGGAGAGGGGTCATCTGGTGAGCCATTCGCTCAACTTTTGGAAAAACAGTTGATTATGTGGGAATTAGGTGATGCGGAAATTATCACGATTGATAGTTTGACAGCTCAAAAACGGCTGATTGAAACGGGATTTGGTTTCGGCTTACTACCCATCAGCAGTGTCCAAGAAGAATTAAAATTGGAAACCTTATCGATCGTGAATGTACCAATATTTCAGGCAAAGGTCCCCGTGATGATTTTACGTCGAAAACAAGGATATTCGAGTAAAGCCACCCGAACCCTTCTCGATGAATTATTAGGCCCTAAGGAAAGCACATGATGTCTAAACCACTCATCCCTATCCCAGCGTTAATACCACAAGATGGCCTCGGGCATCAATTTATTTGTTATGCCGATAGTTGCTCAGGCGTCCCAGGAGCTTTGCACGAAAATACCTTTGCCGCTGTCAATGCCGTCGTTGCACAACTGACACCACCACCCGAATTTATCTGTTTCCCCGGCGATGAAATTATTGGGCTCACGGCAGATGAGAATGAATTACGCCGTCAATGGCGGCATTGGTTTGATCAGGAAATGGCTTGGCTTGACCGGGCATCGATCCCTCTTTATCATACAACAGCCAATCACACCACTTATGATCCAATGAGTACAGCCATCTTTAGAGAGGTTTTGGATCATCTACCGCAAAATGCTCCCACTGCCCAAAAAGGGTTAGCCTACTTTGTTCAACGTGATGATCTGTTGTTGATCTTTGTAGACACAATGGGCACTGGCTTGGGCGGGGAAGGTCGGGTAGAGACTACTTGGCTAGCCGAAACCCTTGCAGCCCATGCCGATGCTCGTTACAAGCTAGTCTTTGGGCATCATCCCATTCATCCCGTCAATGGATTTATCGGTCCATATCTACGCCATGTTGAGGATGAAAATGGGCGAGCCTTTTGGCAAATTCTGATAGAACATCAGGTACTGGCCTATATCTGTAGCCATATTTTGGCCTTTGATGCACAAGTTCATCAAGGGGTATTACAAATCTTGACTGGCGGGGCTGGCACAGCGCATCGTATGCCTGAAGGGGTTGAATATCTGCACTGTCTCCAAGCAGCCTTGGATGTCAATGGCTTACGTTACCAAGTACTCGATACCGCAGGCCAAGTACGAGAGTGGTTACAGTGGCCCATCACTTTACCGCCAGCCACAACCTGGCCGCTACTTTCCAGAGGAGAGAACTTGGCCCCACCAATTGATAACAATACAGCAACACATCTGTCTGGTACAAACTTTCCCAACCATCATCTCCTCTGTTGGCAAATCTCTGGCATCTGTCCTAGCTCCCCCGCAGCCAATCCTCAAACGTTATTGAGTGCTTGGGATCAAGGCGGCGCGTTGGCCCCCCTGTGGATTGGCCTGCTTGGGCTTGAGCAACAACTGAGCGTCCTCATAGCCCCTATGCCTGGTCGTAGCCCACATCTATGGCGTGGTCCGAGCCTTGAAGCGGGTCAGCCCTTCACCCTGCAAATCGCATTTCATACGGGAATGGGGCCGGGTGGCCTCTTATGGCGTCCTGACGAGAACAGCCCCTGGTCATCCTTGGCCCATACTGCGGCCTGGGGGGCAGAGCGACTTAAGTGGCCTCACTATTGGAGCGTTGGTCAGGCCCAACAAGGGGCAACCGATCGTCCTTTTCAGGGTGATAATTTACAAATACGCTGGTATCACCAGCCGCTCTCCTTGTCCTCGAGTGCTAAGCCGAACGCTCACTAATGTGCTCCACTCGGGGTTGGGTCAAAGCCACGTAATCAGTAGTCTTCAGCACCATAGAACGATCTAGCCGAGCGGCATTGAAGTATATTTCTTCATGTTCTAATAGATCTGGATCAACAATGAGTTCTAAATATTTATCAAAAATTTTTGCTAAAGCTTTTCTCTGATGTTGTCAATAAAGGCCGAAACTGCGACCTCATTTCGCCGATAGTAGGTCCATTTACCAATTCGGGTGGGGATGACCAAGCCAGCTTTCTCCAATATCCCCAAATATTGAGACGTTGTCGATTGAGACAAGCCAGACTTTTCCTGAATGAAGGCCACACAAACCCCCTGTTCAAAACCTTCCACTTCTTGATGGGGGGGGAAATGTGCCTCCGGCTCTTTCAACCAGCTTAATATTTGCAGCCGCTTTTCGTTGTCAATTGCTTTGAGTATTTGTAATGTGTCCACAACAGTCATTATATCTAAATATCGCGAAATATCAATCTATTATTTCCAGACAAAAGCCTAAAAATCAATCCAGGTACTTTCAGACTTTTGCTAATTCAAATATTCGATTGATTAACAAGACCTAAGTTTGTGGTACTGCAACCTGCTGACGACTATAAATTATTCCAATCGCAATCCCCATCAGACCTGTAACAACAGCGGCAACGATAATATCAAGGAAAAAATAGGCTGTAATCGGCACTTCCCAGGCTGCTCTTACGACAAGGCCTGTTGGCACAAACATGATTAAACCCATCAATACTCCAAAGCGGAACCCCTCGGTCACTGGTGATCCGCCTTTATAGCCAATGGGATAAATATAGGCTAATAACAGAGCAAAAATAATGTGGTTTAGGGTCAGTAAGAGAAAGTTTGGCTCAGCCTTAGTCATCGCCCAGACATGCCCTTCTGCGGTCACCGTGTAATAGACAGTATTGAGAATAATGCTGATGATTGTAGCCGCAAGCGCAGCCAAAAGATAAGTTGTAATTTTCATAATGATCTCCTATAAAATTAGTGGTTAGTGGCTGGTGATTAGTGATTAGACAGAAGATTACCTATCCTCAGCCTAACCATGGTTACTCCAAAACAGATTGCACGGTAATAGCTTACTTAATCAAATCATTTTTGTCTTTTTAGCTAAATAATCATCAAGAGCGTCGAGCTTGTTGTCCCAGAACTGCTCGTAGAACATCACCCAACGATAAACCTCTTGCAATTTCTGGGCATTAAATGAACAAATCTGTTCACGCCCTCGTTTCTGAATATCCACGACCCCAGATTGTTGTAAAACTTGGATATGCCGAGTCACAGCTTGGCGGCTAATATCGTAGCTGGTGGCAATATCACTAATCGTTTGGTCTCCCGTTACGGCTAGGCTATGCATAATTTCACGCCGAATGGGCGCAGCAATGGCTTGAAAGACATCAGCTTGCTTTTCCATAACTCCCGTACTCCTGTCTAGCTTGCTGGTCCAGATGTTGGGCTAAACTGTTAAGAAACTTACCCCAGCCAAATTGATGAAAAAAGCCAATCATCATATTGCGAATGCCATCAAAACCACTATGTTCCAGGGAGAGGAGGGTACCTTGTTCTTGCGCGGTTAAATGCCAAGTGACGGTAGTGATACTTGTCATTTGACTGCCCGACCAGGTGTATTGAAGGTGTTGTGGGGCCTTAACCAGCAACACCTCTCCCTGAAGAATGCCATCCCAACCGCCCTGCGGTGTGTCCTTAAAAGTAAATTGATAGCCAACTTCTGGCTTGAAATCAGCTTCCATAAACCAATTTGAAAGTGCTTCGGGCGTAGTAATTGCCTCCCAAACGGCCTCTTGGCTGTATTCAAAGTATCGCTGTTTACGCACAGTTTTTTGCATTTATCTCGTCACGTTTCACTTAAAATATGCAACATTTTTATTGCATATATAACATAGATCGAATGCTAATCTTTGTCAAATTGATGGATAAGCCTTATCAACAGACAATTTTTGGAGTACCTCAGGTATTTACTGCAAAAATCCGAAATCTAACACCAACAATTGTTAAATTTTCTTAAAGTATGTAAAATAAATTTAACAATTCAATCAATATAATGCAATGGAGGCATGATATGGATCAAAGAGGTTCCAGACGCGAAATTTTTTCTCGGACATTTTTATGGGTTGGGGGTAGCTTAGTTGGCATGGTGATCGGGGTGTTAGTGGCCTCCTATATCTTCTTTAGTCTTGATGTTTCAGCGCGAACAACGGATACAATCAAACCAGAAATGGCCCCTTCTACCGAGAGTGAGGTTGTTGAAAAACTCGCTCCCCAACAAGATGATGAAGCCATCGAGGTCATCACCCAAGAGGAAACCGCAATCAAAGTCTTTGAGGAAGAGGATACAGTTGCAGAGAGCGTCATCGACCCCCAACCAGAAGTCGAAGTGGTTGAGGCTCAGGAGAATATCGAGGCTGAGACAATTGAGGTTGAACCTCAGGCAGCAGATGTAGAGTCTGAGGTAGAGGTTACAGAGATTGAAACAGCGGAAAAGCCTCCCATCGAAAAAGCCCAAGTTGTCGCGGTAATAGACGGAGATACCATCGATGTGGTTATTGATGGCGTGCAGCACCGCGTCCATTACATCCTAACCGACATCCCCGAAGATGTACCAGGGCTTGATCGTTTAACGGCTGGTGCTACCGAGTTTAACAAATATTTAGTTGAGGGTAAAACTATCCTCATGCAGACGGATGTGGTTGACACGGATGAGAATGGTGATTTGCTAAGATATGTTTTTGTGGGTGAGGATTTATTGATGGTCAATCTTCTGCTCATTAATCACGGCTTTGCCCAAGTTGATGAGGACTCTCCTAATACAGCTTATCGAGCGCAATTAGAGGCAATGCAGCGACAAGCTCAGGAGTTAAAGCGTGGCATATGGTACAACTATAAAAAGCCAGATAAAAATCTATCGCAAGACGGAACAATTTAAAGTATGCGTTTGACAATCAAAAAATCGCAGGGAGTTAGTTAGCTTTGTCTACCCTGTGATTTTTTGTTCAATCTACCTCTCGCCTGAACTACTATTGTGGGCAAAACACAGACGTGTTAAAATCAGGTAGTTCGTTTGATTAGGGGAGAGGCAATGAGAAAGATTGTCATTTTATGCATTCTAATCCTTTCCGCCTGTCAACAATTTCAAGCCCCACCCCCCACCCTTAGACCGACAGCCACCCCTAATCCCCATCGTCCCGAAGTCGAAGTATCATTTGAGAGTGCAGGCACCGTCGATTGGTCACAGGATGGGCACCTTATTGCGGTCGGACAGGCGGAGCAAGTGGCTGTCTATGCATTTGCTGATTTAAGTAGCCCTATTCACAGTTTTTCAGTGCCGGGCGATGTAGAAAGCGTTGCTATCAGCCCAGATGGAAGATTACTGGCCTCCGGCAATCGTACCTTGAGCCAACGCAGTGGAAGTAATGAAGAGACAATCAACGATGACGTGCTATATTTGTGGAATTTAGAGACAGGTCAAGAGTTATTACAATTGCGCTCTGATAGTGGCCCCGTTTATCGGGTAGAATTTAGCCCAGATGGAGAAACGTTGGTCTCGGCCTACAAAGATGGGACAGTACGGCTGTGGCAAACAGGCACACGTGAACACCAAATTTTACTTCACGGTGACTGGGTCACCAGTCTGGCCTTTAATCATACCGGCAGTTTGTTAGCGACAGGGGCTTATGATAATGCAATCCAAATTTGGCGTGTTGCAGATGGCGAAAATATTGCTACACTTCCCGCCCATGCCAAAAATTTTACCTCAATCGCCTTTCACCCCAGCCGCAATCTGCTTGCCGCTTCATTGGCAACAAATTTAGTGATTTACGATTTAGAGACCAGAGAGGTGATTATGGAGTCAGACAGGCAATATGGAACGGTTTGGGATCTTGCGTTCAACCCAACTGGAACAGTACTAGCGACGGGGGCGAGTAATAGAACCATTCAATTTTGGGACGTTGACACAGGCCAAGAACTCGCCGCCTTTAAGCATCAAAATACGGTCACCTCTTTGGCCTTTAGCCCCGATGGTCGTCGTTTAATCTCAGGCAGTTGGAATCAGCCAACCACAATTTGGAATGTAATTGAAGTGGTTGGGCGATGACTCATTAACCATTTAGTATTTTAGAACTATTCCTTTTTAACATGAACTGCTATATGATTGATTTAATTTCGATATTCCAATAAAATACACATTCAATCAGCGTTCTCTGTATTTAATTGCAACTAAACTTCAGCGAGGATTTTACTATGGCCAAACAAACTCACTCATTTGAACGTTCTGTCCCAACACCCCCGGTTGACACACCGCAAGTAAACGCTTCTGAAAATATTCCGGAGCAAAAGGTCACTCAACCTGCTCCTGCTTCGCCGCCACAAGATCTTGATGCCAGTGAATTAAGTCGATTACGAAACATTTTGTTTGGTAGTCAAACCCGTTCATTGGATAAGCGATGGCAAGAGGTAGAGGCACGCCTCAATCAGGTCCAACAAGAGTTAAATGAAACGATCAACGAAAAAATTGATACGTTATCAGACTCACTGTCTGGCCAATTGAGCAAGTTGCGAACAGATGTGACTGAGCGCCTGGATAAATTAGAGAGCGATAATGCCACCCATCATCAAACGATGCAACGTACTTTTGATGATCAACTGGCGAAGCAAAATACTGATCACGCCGACCAATTACGTTTAGCCCAGAAAGAAGTAAATGAGCGGCTTGACAAACAGAGCACAGATCACTCGAAAGAAGCCCAAGCGGTCCAACGCGCTTTAGAAACTCAAATCTCAGAAAAAAGTGGTGAGTTATCAAACCAGCTACAAGTTGTCCAAAGAGATGCAAATGAAGCGCTCGTTAAACAAAATAGTGAGCAAGCAACCCAACTGCGCACGGTTCAGAAAGATCTAACTGAACAATTTGAAAAACAAGTTAGCGATATGCTCAGCCAGTTACGCAAAACGCATAAAGAGTTGAGTGAACGGCTAGATGAAACAAACAGTGACTTTAAAGAGCGATTACGACGTCATCAAGCCGATACAAAACAACGCGGTGACAATTTACGATACGAATTAAACAGTTTAGCCACCTCACTTGAGCAAAAGAAAACCTCCCGACAGGATCTGGGACAGATGCTTCTCGAAATTAGTCATCGTCTCATGAGTGAGGATAACCTAAATCTTCCTGAATAATGACATCGATACCACCGGAACTTCTTCCCGAGTCGCTGCCTCTACCTGATGATGACGAGCATCTTATCGCTTCGATTCAAAATATTCTTCTGACCCCGGAAAGAACCCGGATTCAGGAGCTTTCCACTCAGGTCGATACAATTCGACAACAGCTTCAGTCTGAGTCAGCCTCGCTCTCTGAGCAAAATCAGGACTTACTTTCTGAAATTAATTACCTACAAAAATTAGCCCGATCAAACGAGCATCACCTGCAAGATTTACAGGTGGTGCTCGATTTGTTAAACCGCCGGGTCCATATTGACACGGCAGAACGCCCCACTGTCGCGATGACAGAACTCCTCACCGACATCACCGAGGCCTATAAAAATACCCAAGCCAGTATTCGAGAGGTGCAACGCTTAAAGCGCGATTTGGAGTTGTTACACCAACAAGCCCAGCAAAGTACCGAGGGTTTGATGGCTGCCTTGACCCCAGTGATGGGGAACATGATTAGCGAAACCATCCAAGACTCAAAGGATGAGATGGCCGAAGCCTTAGGGCCGGTCATGGGAGATGCCATCAAAGCCCAAATCCGCAACTCGCGTCAAGAAATGATCGAGGCGCTTTATCCAATTATTGGGGAGTTGGTGCAACGGGCTATCAGTGAGTCTCTCCGTGAATTTCAGCGCAATATTGATGCCCAAATTAAAGCGACCATCGGCCCTGATGGCTTATGGCGCACCTTTTTGGCTAGATTGGGCGGTGTTTCATCGGCGGAGTTAGCCCTGCGGCGGGCCTTAACATTTAAAGTCGAGCAGCTTTTTCTCGTCCAGCGTGGGTCTGGCTTGCTGGTGAGTTATAGAAATTTGGTCAATGAAACGATTGATGAAACCGATGCAGCATCATTGGTCGAAAACGACTCTGATTTAATTAGCGGCATGTTAACGGTGATTCGTGACTTTGTGCAGGACTCCTTTGGGAACGGTGAAGAGAAGGAGCTGGACGAAATCACTTATGGTGATCAACGCATCATCATTCAAGGTGGTCGAACCGTTTATCTCGCGACCGTAATCACGGGAACAGAGCCTGAAGGGTATCGCGCTAAATTACATCAATTTGTCTCAGAACTCCACGTCCAACATAACAAAGCATTACAAAATTTTAGTGGTGATACAGATGAGTTGCCTGATCTAGACCCTGATATAAATCGTCTCATTAACGAAACAACCAATATTCAACCCAATACGTCAGCAAAGATGTCAAGGTCGCAAAAAATTATTTTGATGGGAGGCGGCATCCTTGGGGTATTACTGATCGGGTTGGCTTGTTTCTATCTGCGATTTACGATCGCCCTTTACCCGATCGCCTTTCCAGTACCAGCGGCTACCCCAACCCACACAGCGACCCCAACTTTGACACCGTCCGCCACCCCAACAACGACAAACACGCCATCCCCAACCAACACAATGACCCGAACACCCACCCAAACACCGACACCATCATCGACGGCCACGGCGACGGCTACAGCAACGACCACAAACACACCTACCGCCACAGCGACAGCCACAAACACCCCACTTCCAACCCCAACCTTCACCCCCGTTGCAGCCCGAGCGAGAGGGGATGTTTGGGTCCGACGGGAGCCAAGTGAAGATGATGATTTACGATTTACAACGATTTCAGCGAATACACCTGTTATCGTTCATGCGGTATATGGTATTTGGGTAGAAGTTGAGTGGGAAGAAAATACAGCGAATGAGGCCAGCTCACAACGGGGATGGATTCCGTTAGAGTGGGTAGAAACGTTAGAAGAGATCTCGGATGATTTGATCACACCGACAGTAACGCCTTGATTTTTAGAGAAAATCAATCTACGGTACAATCAATCAATACTGACCAATTTTTAGACATATGAGGCCCGTTCATGAGAGTCGTGCAGAAAAAAATTTGTATGTTAGGAGATTTTGCGGTTGGAAAAACGAGTTTGGTCCGACGTTTTGTTGAAGGTCGTTTCAATGATAAATATCTCAGCACGATTGGCGTTAAAATTTCTCGCAAACCTATTCCCCGCACAGATTACACCCTTAATCTTCTCCTTTGGGATTTAGCCGGTGGCGATAATTTTGTTAATGCCCCATCCAATTATCTCATTGGTGTCACTGGGGCTATTCTAGTATGCGACCTCACCCGGCACAGTACCCTCAGGGCTTATGACCGATATGTTGACCAAATCAAACAATTTAATGAGGCCGCGCCAATTCTCTTCCTAGCCAATAAAGTAGACCTCATCGAAGAAAGATCAATCACAGATGATGATCTAGAAAAAGCAATCGAACCATTTAATGGAACCTATTTTTTGACCAGTGCTAAAACGGGTGAACAGGTTGAGGAGGCATTTCTGTTTTTAGCAGATCAACTAGGATTATGAGTGTAAGTAAAAATTCTGCCGAAGAACCAAACCCCATCACCCTAGCCGCTCAAGTTGCCAACACCTTTGCCCATTCGTATGGGGTAGCATACGCTCAGATTATGCCTGATTTAACCATTGGCTATGCCTCAAAGAACTTCTCAGAAGTCATCAATGATCCGACGATGACGATTGAGGGGCAAAATCTCACCGAGTTACTGTATGAGTTTGTCGGCACGGAAGAAATTTTGCAATCGATTTTGCAAGGGGATCGGCCCAGCTATTTACTTGAGCACGTCAATCGGCAAAATGCTAACCAAGAGCTTAAATATTTCACATTTCAAGTCACCGGGTTTGAGTCGCCTAATCAAGGGTTGCTTCTTATTATTGCAGATACCACCCTAAATGGTCATTTAGAGCAACGATTACGGCAAGAACGCAATGAATTACAGCTCATGCAAGAAAAATTGGCTCAAACCAATCAAGAGTTGGCCGAACTTAATCGGTTCAAGTCCTTCGTGTTATCAATGGTGGCCCATGATATGCGTACCCCGCTTACGGCGATGCAGGGATATGCCGAAATCCTGTCTGACGATCCCATTTTGGCTGAGCGGGCCAGACAGAAAAAAATGGTCAGTGTTATTTACAGACAGGCCCGACGGCTTGGTTTGTTATTGAAAAATGTGCTTGACTTAGACAAAATTGAGCAAGGCCGTTTGAATCTGTCTTTCGTGACATGCAATCTTAATGATGTGGTTCAGGACATTGTTGAGGAAATGAACTTTACCGTCACGGAGTCGAACATCAGTCTTTCATTAAAATTACCATCCACCCCCCTCTACATTCAAGCTGATAAAGGATGTCTCCAACAAATTCTGCAAAACTTGATAAGCAATGCCGTAAAGTACACCTACGCCATTAAGCCGGATGGGGGTGGAGAAGTTGCGATACACGTTGACAGCATCGAATCAAATGCGTTTGTTCAAATCAAAGACAATGGTCAAGGAATGACTCACAAACAACGAGCCAACCTCTTTAAACTCTACTATCGCACTGATGAGGCACAAAAGAGCAAAGCGGAAGGATCGGGCTTGGGCTTATATATTGTCAAGACCCTAATTGATGCACATCGAGGCAATATTGAAATAACCAGTCAACACAATGAAGGGACAACTGTTAGCGTATCCTTCCCTTTAATTCCAGACCAAACCTTGTCACAAACCTAATAAACTCCAACCACGAACTCAATAAGGAACCATCCTATGTCACTAGAAGATGTTTATCAGGAAATCTTAAAGTTACAACAAATTGAGTATGCTTTGTGTGATAAAACGAACCGTGTTTATGATTACAGTCCTGGGTTGGCTAAACTCACGAATAATCCACATCATTCTCCGGCTGGACAATTGCTGGATACCCTCTTTGATGAATTAGCTGGCAATGAAGACAGTCTCCAGCAGATTAAAGAGAGCGAAACCGAGAACCTCAAATTTGAAAAAGTGCTGCGTATTTCCCCCGATGGCTGCGAAAGATATCTGACAATTCAGGTCTCAGCCTTTGTCGATGGCCTATTGGTATTAGTTACCGATGTAACCCCTGAAGGATTGTTAGAGCAGCGGATCACCCAACAACGAAATGAATTACACCTTTTAGCCCACGAATTGGCTGACACGCAACTACGACTTGATAACTTGCTACGTCGATATATGCCAAGCAAGGTGGCTGATGAACTCATTGCCAACCCAAATGCAATCGGCCCTGGCGGTGAAAAAAAGTATGTCACAATTTTATTCGCTGATTTGCGCGGCTTCACACGCTGGATGGAGGAAAAGCAAGAAGATGTGACCGATGATGGGCTGGCCATCCTGAACAGTAAGTTAGCCTTGGCTGCTGAGGCTATTTTAGAGTATCAGGGCACATTGGATAAATATTTGGGCGATGCGGTTATGGGCATCTTCAATGCCCCTCAACCGGATGAGGACCATACATTTCATGCGGTTAAAGCCGCTTGGCAATTTACCCAAGCGCTCCAACAAGAAAACGATTTACAATTTAGCGTGGGCATCAACGCAGGCCTCACCACTGTTGGAAATATCGGTATTCCCCAAGCGATGAATTATACCGCTATCGGTGATCCCGTGAACCAAGCCAAGCGCCTACAGGAAATGGCGAAACCTGGCCAGATTCTCATTAGTCAAGCCGTTTTAGATTTACTCCCCGATACAATTGATACCCGCCCTTTGGGTAAGCATACCTTGCGGGGAAAAGAAAAAGCCATTGAGATATTTGAAGTCGTTGGCGTATAAAGCTAATCGCCCTGCGAATTAAACTCTTTTATTTGCCTATTCCCCTTCTTTTTTAACACAAAACACGGAAGTTGGGGGAAATAATTTAAAATTCCGCCTCTTCCGTGTTTTCCGTGTCCCACCTCGCCCGTCAGTTTAGGGCAGAACTTCTTTGATTACCTACACGTGTTGATCGACTAAAATCGGGTTTCCATCAGGATCAATCATCACAAAGCTAGCTGGCCCAGTTTCGCCAGCCTCAGCCGTAATTTCAGTCTCAATGCTCATACCTTGTGCTTTGAGTTCTTTTTGAAGATCACGCACATCCGTGAATGAGTCAAGCTGTTTGGCCTCTTGATCCCAGCCGGGATTAAACGTCAAAATATTTTTCTCAAACATCCCCTGAAAAAGACCAATAATGTGATCACCATTTTTAAGGATCAACCAATTTTGATCCATATCTCCACCCATCGTCTGAAATCCCAACTTCTCATAAAACGCTTTAGAGGCTTGAATATCTTTAACCGCTAAACTGACAGAAAACGCACCTAAATTCATAATGTTCTCCTTCAATAATGTTGGAAAAAAGTTGAGAACAGAATAGAACATTTGTACGAAACTGTCAATTATGAGCTAATACACTTACCCTCGATTCACCATATTGAAGATAAAATTGGGAGCCAAACGACGCATCAGCTTGAGTTGACTACTCTGGCCAGGGGTAATTTCAAGTTTGCCAGATGTAAATCCTTTCATAAATGCCTGGGCCAATGCCTCCGGCGGCATTTTGGGAAATCCATCTAACTCGCTGACCATTTCTGTATCGACAACCGGCGGCATCAGCTCAAAAACTCGCACGCTAGTTCCAGCAAGTTGTTTTCGTAAGGAAAGGGTCCATGAATGTAGGGCGGCTTTGGTAGCAGAATACACGGGGGCAGCGGCAAAAGGGATGAAGGCTAGTCCAGATGAGACATTAACGATAGCGGATTCCGGCTTTTTGAGCATATCAGGCAGGAAATAATGTACCATCCGAATTGGCCCGTTGAAGTCAATATCCACCTCTTTGATTTGATGATCCAAGGAAAATTTCCCGGCAGACACATCAAAGGTTTGAAAAATACCGGCATTGTTGACCAAAATATCAACCCCACCAAATTTCTGATTACAGCGCTCTAACAGAGCAGTAATTTGCGCTTCATTGGTCACATCACATTGAGCAATTTCCAAAGCCGATTCATCCGCCTGGACCTTTTCCAGCTTCGCTATATTTCGACCACAAATGATCACCTTGCTATTGTGCCTCAAAAATTCTTTCGCCAAATAGAGACCAATCCCTGAGCCACCACCCGTAATTAAAACAGTTTTACCAGAAATCTGCATCATCAAACTCCTTTCCCCTTAGCATTCAATTACTTTTATGATACAATGCTGTTACTTATTTGAGTTTTAAGTTGAAACTCTTAAGATTATACTATCGTAGGTTTTAATTTGCAACTCAAAGGTTATTAACCAGATTGGGAAAAAGGTTAGCTGTTCCGTATAATCTTATCCAAACTTAAGTATTGTTAGGATGTATTATGGTAAAACGAACAGATTTTAGTCAGATGAATTGTTCTTTGGCCCGTTCAGCAGAAATTTTTGGGGATCGCTGGACGATGATTATTCTGCGAGATATTTGCTGGGGTCGCACGCACTTTCAAGATATCCAGGCTAATCTTGGTATTGCCCGCAACATTCTTTCAAACCGTTTACAATGGCTAGTTGAAACTGGGATGGTTGAAAAGCAGCTATACAGCAATCGGCCTGATCGCTTCGAGTATATCCCAACGGAAATGGCCATCGATTTGATGCCAGCCTTACTGGCCATTATTGCCTGGGGAGACCGTTGGACAACAGGCGAGGCTGGGCCACCCACCTTGTTTACCCATCCCCATTGTGAAGGCCCCATTGAGGCCCAGGTGGTCTGCAAACGGTGTGGGCAGCCCCTTCGTCCTGAGGAACTACAGGTACATCATCAGTCTATGACAGAAGAGTAAGGTACCGATAGATGTAGATTAAAATCTATTTCGGTAATTATGATGATGGGGATTATCCAGAAAATCGAGGGTAGTTGTAGGGGCAATGTCTTGTGCTTGCCCACGTTCAGGCACCCACAAGGGATGCCCCTACATTACCGAAATAATTTATAAACCTCAATCAATCTATGGCCCACCGCCAACGATATGCCTGTAATAAAACTACACCTGTAGATCTTTCAAAAGCCGCTCAAATCCTGCCCGATACGCCGCATTATCCTGCCAATTACAAAAATCACCGATGTGTCGCATTTCTTTGATTTCAGAGGCCCACGCTACATCCGTTTTCATCACCGCATCATCTACCCGAATGGGAAATAAGACCGGCCGTTTTCGCTTCCGCTCCAAAGCAAAAGCCCGCTCCACCTCACTCTCAACCCACACACTTTCAATCGATGACCCGGACAAGATAAGCAGCAACTTATCCTGCAGCCGAATCGACTCATCAATCCGATGCCGAATCTTATCCCCAATTTTCATATCCTCCGGCGCAAACCAACAGCGTACCCCATTGTTTTGCAGGTCATCATAGAGTTTGTGGGCAAAGGGATCATCCTCGCTTGAATAGCTGATGAAGCAGGAGTTGTATTTGATGGCGGGGCCTGTGAGCATATTGGAGATAGTGTAGGTGATGTCAATGATTTGGTCTTGACTTAGGTTTGGATTGTAGAGTTTTGCATTTTCGATTTCCCAGTCATTGAGGCCACAACCACGTAAGAATTCTATAGGAATTTGACCTTGGGATTTGAATAGGGTACTTGTGCTAATAGGTGAAGGCCCTCTATGATTTATTACTTTAAGTCCTTTAACTTGACGAAGACCTAGGTTTGAAATAATTGTATTATAGAGGTCTACCCTAACAAGACTCGCCTCTATAAACGCGGTCCCACGAAGGTTTGCTCCACTGAGGTCTGCCTCACGAAGGTCTACCCTAGCGAAATTCGCCTCTCTCAGATCTGCCCCACTAAAGTTTGCCTTAAAAAGACTCGCCCCAGTAAACTTCGCCCCAGTGAGGTCCGCTCCACTGATATCCGCCCGAAAGAGGTTCGCTTCCCTAACATCTGCCCGAAAGAGGTCTGCTCGAAAGAGGTTCGCTTCTTTGAGATCTGCTTTAAAGAGATCCGCCTTATAGAGGTTTGCCCCAGCAAAGTTAGGGCTCTCCCCTTTTTCCCTAGCCTCTTTTACAATGCGCTCAACATCTTCACGAGTTAGTTTGTCTGACATAGGTGGATTATACGGCAAAAAATCCCAACTAATCAATGGGAAATTCAAGAGGGTTGAATTGTTGTATCGGTGGTTGAGATGACTTTACTCTATCCTAGACACTGCCAGAAGATTTTGATAAGATAGAATTAAGTTAACAGGAGAAAATGATGGACCTAGAAACAGACTCCAAAGAGTATGAAAAAATTGTAACAGATATATTCAAATCTGTTTTTGAACGTGTAGAAGGGGTGGAGCCTACTCAGGTCCGCTATGGTTCAGAAAATAAACGGATAGGGAAGTCTAGCTACGAACACCAGATAGATGTATCTATTGAGCACCAACAAAATCTTTATTTAGTTGAATGTAAGTGCTGGAAAAATTCTGTTTATGTAGAAAAAATTCTTGCCTTTTATGCGAGAATTTTAGACATCGCCTCTATCTTCGAAGGACAAACTCACGGTGTAATAGTTACGACTAAGGGATTTAATTCTGGTGTTAGAACATTAGCAGACCATTATGGTATTGATTTGCTGATTGTACAGTCTGCAAACCAGTTTGCCTTTAAATACAAGCATTTAACCGCACACGCGATTGGATATAAAACTGATGCGTTACTTATTAGAGAAGATGACTCAAGTTAGCCATTGGTGATAAGTGTGGCTACTTTAACCCCACGTAAAAGCCTGACCAATAATTGGTTGGGCTTTTTTTGTTCCATAACCCACTTGACACATCCTCATTTAAATGATATAGTCGGATCAAATCAATCAGATGTCTGATGTTTGACATCAGCCACCAGATCAATCATCCCGTCAATGGAGCAGGTGTGTGAATAACAAAGATGGTTTTTTCCAGTCGGTGAAACGAAAAAATGTCGTTGAGGACATTATCGAGAATTTTAAGCAAGCCTTGATCGATGGTGAATTTAAGCCGGGGCAGCGTCTGCCCTCTGAGCCAGAGTTGAGTGAACGACTGGGGGTTGGCCGCAGCACCATTCGTGAGGCCATCAAGATTTTGGCAGCGATGGGCGCGGTTGAGGTGCGACGCGGTGATGGGACGTATATCAGCGAAGGTATTGCTCCGACGATTATTGATCCGATGTTATTTGCCATTCTGGTCGAGCCGAAGAACGCGACCGATTTATACGAGTTTCGGCTGATGATTGAGGTAGGGTACAACAAAGCGGCTGCCCTCAAAGCCGATGAGACTGATTTTGCCAAGCTTGAGGCCGCCATCGCGGAAATGGAAGCGTATATTGCCGATGGCGGACAGGATACCGATATCTTGGCCGACCTTGACCTGAAGTTTCACAACACCATCTTAGCCGCCACCAAAAACCCGCTCATCATCAAAGTGGGCGGCCTACTCAACACAATGTTTTTTGACTCACTCCGTCAGGCCAATGCCACCCCAGACGGCGTACAATCGACCCTAGCCCGCCACCGCCATATTGTCGAAATCCTGCGCCGCAAAAATCCCGACCAAATTGAAGCGGCGATTGCAGAGAACTTGAGTGGTTGGAAGAAGAGTTTGGAATCGGCAGGAGAGTAGGTAGCAGGAAGCTGGTAGGTAGCTACAGAAAATAGTGAGTTGAGTTTTATAACGAAGGTTTCTATCCCCCTCAATCCCCCCTCCAAGGGGGAAGTGGCTCCCCTCCTTGCAGGAGGGGCTGGGGGAGGTAGAGTGTCACAAAATAAATCAAATTTATAACTTAACACAAGCTTGTTTAATGATATTGACTAATCACTAGCCACCAATCACTAACCACTATTTTTACCATCACACAATGACGTAATCGTTTCGTCGGAGAAACCCTATGACACAACGAATTGTTGACCTAAGTTTAACCTTTTACCACGGGATGCGTGGTGTGGCCTTGGAGCAAAACACCACCATTGCCGATAAGGGATTTAATACCACAAATCTCCATCTTTATAGCCACTCCGGCACACATATGGACGCCCCACTTCACTTTGTGGACGGGGGTCGAACGATTGACCACGTCTTGCTGGAAAAATGTGTTGGCCCCGCGCAGGTAATTGATTTAAGCCACAAAGAACCCAACAGCTTAATCACCGTCGATGATCTGACGCCCCACGAAACGAGAGTTGAGGCGGGATCACGACTCCTCCTGCGAACCGATTGGGATCAACACGCCCTGAATGAAGAGTATTACCGGATGAATATGCCCCGCATCTCGGCAGAGCTAGCCCACTGGCTGGTCGCCAAACAGATTGTGATGGTGGGGCTGGAAACACCATCTGTGGCCTCACTGCGACCCGAAAATCGAGCCGAGCTGACCGAGGTTCACCAAATTTTACTCAAGGCCGAAACTGTAATTGTTGAGAGCCTAGCTAATCTACGAGACCTACGACAACCCGTCGTTCAATTTATTGCCCTGCCCCTGAAGATTGAAAATTGTGATGGCTCTCCGGTGCGAGCCATTGCGATTGAAGCCTAACTGAATTTACGAGAGGATAGACAATGCAAAGCTATAACATTGCGGTGTTACCAGGTGATGGCATTGGGCGAGAAATTATGCCTGAAGCCCTCAAAGTCTTGCACACCACCGCTGACAGGCTGGGGACCTTTGCTCTGGAAACCGCCTACTTCCCTTGGGGATGTGAACATTTTCTTGAAACCGGACAAATTATGCCACCGAATGGCCCCGATATTTTACGCCAATTTGATGCCATCTACTTTGTCGCAGCGGGGCACCCAGACGTGACCGATTATCGGTCGGCGTGGGAATTCATTTTCATTATGCGCAAGCAGTTTAAGCAGTACATCAATATTCGCCCGGTGAAGTCGTGGCCGAATGTACCGACATTGCTGGCGAAGGATCACGGCGAGATCGATTTTATCATCGTTCGCGAAAACAGTGAGGGCGAGTATGCCGGACCGGGCGGGGTTGTTCATCCCGATGCCAACAATGAGGTCGCGGTACAAACCAATGTCTTCACCCGGCACGGCGTGGAACGCGTGGCCCGCTACGCCTTTGAACTGGCTCGCACTCGTCGTAATCGTGTGACCAACGTGACTAAGTCAAATGCCTTACTCCATAGCATGGTCTTTTGGGACAAAGTGATGGCAGAGGTGAGCGAGGAATATCCTGATGTTGAGTATGAAACGCTCTATGTCGATGCGGCCACGATGAAAATTATCCAAAATCCGGGTTGGTTTGATGTGATGGTCAGCACCAATCTCTTTGGTGACATTTTGAGTGACTTGGGTGGGGCAATGATCGGCAGTATTGGTCTAAGTCCGAGTTGCAATATGAATCCGGAGAAAGAGTACCCTTCAATGTTTGAACCCGTCCACGGCTCTGCACCGGATATCGCGGGTCGGGGGATTGCTAACCCTATCGCCACTGTTCTGGCAGGGTCGATGATGTTAGAGCATTTAGGGGAAGCCGAAGGCGCCAATCTTGTCAAAAAAGCGGTCGACCAAACCCTAGCCGATGGCGTCAAAGGAGGCGACTTGGGGGGTCATGCAGGGACCACCCAGATTGCCCAAGCCATCATGGAACGCCTTTAGACGAACCTGCTATGCAACCGCTGAAAAGGAGGTGCCTATCGCATAAAAAATGATGGTTGATTAGTCTGAAACCAGATTAATCAAAAAGGAGATACCAACGAACCGGACAGAACGTCGTATCTCCAGAAGGCAAAAGCAGCGATGTACAAACCTACTGCCATAGGCCGTACCGTTGCTCTCAAAAACATTATAGTGAACTGTACGCAACGACACAATTTGTTAGTAATTAGTGATTAGTAAATGGTAATTGTCGCTACGTCTACTCAATTACCAAAATCCAAATATGGAGCTGATTGAATGCTCTTGTCAAAGCGCCTTCGGACACAAAATGCTGCGTACTAAAACCAAAAAATAATTCCATGATGATTAATTCAAAGATGAACTGGAGCAAAGAAGAATGAACCCGAAAAAACAATTTATTCGGTCAATGATTTTGCTAATGACCTTAGGTTTAACAATGACTATCCTGGCGGCTTGTGGGGCTGCTGCTACGCCAGAAGTGATTACCGAAACTATTATTGAAACAGTAGAAGTTGAAGTTGTAAAAGAAGTCGAAGTTGAAGTCGTTGAAACGGTCGAAGTTGAAGTTATCAAAGAAGTTGAAGTTGAAGTCGTTGAGACGGTCGAAGTCGAAGTCGTGAAAGAAGTTGAGGTTGAAGTAATTGCCACGCCAGAGCCAGAAGTCGCTCAAGACTTCTCTGGAGTCACCATTGAGGGCATCATGCGTAATAGCTTTATTCCTTCAATGAATACGGTCCAAATGAATCAAGCCGAATTTTGGGCGAGCACAACTGGTGGCTTCGCTGACTTAACCTTCTCTCGTGAATGGCGTGAGCAAGTCGCGGCCTCGATTGATAGTGGGGCTGGTGGTGATATTAGCGAGTTGTTTGCTAATCAAGCTTTCATTTATGGCGATCAACTACTTGATATTTCCGACATTGCAGAAGAGCTTGGTGAAGAGTATGGCGGTTGGTATGATCTCGCTCGAGAGGCGGGGATGGTTGATGGTGTCTGGCGTGCCCTGCCCCGAGCCTACACGGCCCAAGCAATCAACTACCGCACTGACCTATTTGAACAAGCAGGTATCGAAAAAGCACCTGAGACCTATGATGAACTTCTTGAAGCTGCCAAAAAGTTGAGCGACGCAGGCTTACCCCCCGCTGGCTTCACAATGAACCAAGCTGGCCCCAATGACTCAGCTAACTTCGCCTACTCTCTCCTCTGGTCATACGGCGGGAAAGAGGTTGAAGAAGACGGCTGTACTGTCGCGATCAACTCTGATGAAACCCGTGCGGCCCTGGAATACATGGTTGAACTCGGCCAATATATGGCTCCGGATGTGACCGCCTACGATGAGGGTGGAAATAACCGCGCTTTCTTGGCCGGTGAAATTTCAATGACCCAAAACGCGACCAGTATCTACTGGGTTGCTGGCCAGCAGGCACCTGACATTGCCGAAAATATGAGCCACTTCAAATATCCATCTGGACCAAACGGTCGCCAAGAGTTTGTCCAAATAAACTTGCTGGCTATTCCAGCCCACACCGACAATCCAGAAGCAGCAAAGGCATTCCTAAAATGGATGATGGAACCCGAGCAGCTTGGCCCATTGGCGCAGGAAGGCTTGACTTTCTACACGCCACTATTGCGCCACTATGATGATCTACCAAATATGCCGTGGAACCTTGACCCCCAGTTGGCCCCGCTCAAAGGCGCGGCTGATGGCGGTCACTTGGCTGGCTGGCCTGGCCCTGCCTCACGCGAATCTGCCGAAGCTTACGAAAATCAGACCATCGTTAACATGTTTGCTAGCGTCTTGACCGGCACTAGCATCGAAGATGCTGTCGCTGCGGCTGAAGCCGAATTGACCCCGGTTTACAGTTGTAATTAGGGAAGTAGCCCCTCCCCAACCCCTCCCCCAAATTTGGTGGGAGGGGCTATAACTCCAATGAAGTCTAGAGTTTTGAGTTCCCGTGAAGCGGATGGGGAGAGCCGTTCGGTCTCAATGACGACCTAATTGAGCTAAATTTAGTTTTCAGTACACCAACTTGGAAATTGGAGATCAGAAAATATCAACCTCTGCTCTCCAATCTCCAGCCCTCTACATAATAGGTAAAACAAATGAGTGTCATGAACAATTCAACTGCCGTAAAGCCACCCCTGGCTTGGCATCAACGGGCGAAAAAATGGTGGGAGTCTGGCCTGGAGCGCGAAAGTATACTCGGCTACATCCTCCTGGTGCCGATGATGATTGTTGTGCTGGGGCTAATTGGCTACCCATTTTTGCTATCCGTGTTTTACAGCTTTACCAACAAATTATTGGCTCAACCAGAGTACAACTTTGTTGGCTTCCAAAACTATACAAATCTCTTGGGCGACCCCATCTTTATAAAAACGCTCATCAATACATTTAACTATTCGGTGACCGCCGTTATCTTCAAAGCGCTCCTCGGCCTGATTATGGCCCTATGTCTTAATGAAATTATTCGTTTACGTCGCGTTATTCGGGCCGTTTTTCTGTTGCCCTGGGTTGCTCCCTCTTCACTCAGCATCTTAGCGTGGGTCTGGATGTTTGACTCACAATTCAGCATCATCACCTACTTCCTCACCCAACTAGGCCTTGTCAGCCAGAAAATTCCTTGGTTGGGTGATCCAGAATTAGCGATGGCGGCGGTACAAACTGTCAACATCTGGCGAGGGGTGCCCTTTTTTGGGATGATTTTGTTAGCCGGGCTAGTGACCGTGCCCAAAGATCTGTATGAAGCGGCCATCGTCGATGGCGCGAATGCGTGGCAACGCTTTTGGAACGTAACCTTACCCCATATCCTACCTATTTTGGCCGTTGTCACCCTTTTCTCTTTCGTCATTACCCTGGGTGACTTCCAGATCGTCTGGATTTTGACCAAAGGTGGGCCATTAAACAGCACCCACCTGATCGCGACATTGGCCTTCCGTACGGCAATCCGTAGTGCTGATGTAGCCCGAGGGGCGGCGATCGCCACCTTCCTCTTCCCTTTCCTTGTCTTCGTCATTGCTATGCAAGTTCGATATCTACGTAGGAGCGATTAATTTTATGACTACATCATATAAACCATCATTTTCCCAACGACTGCAAAAGATGGATTTGGGAAAAAATACATTACTCACCATCTCAATCCTCTTCTTTGGCTTTTTCTCCTTGTTTCCTTTCGCCTGGATGTTCATCACTTCGATTCGGGCCGGAAGTGAACTGTATCAAGTGGGAAAAAACCCGTTTGGTATTCAAACCGTCACAATTGAGCATTATCAAGCCTTACTTGAGCAAACGCAGTTTCTACGCTGGATGTGGAATAGCTTCTGGGTGGCGATTGTGGCTTCAATTATTGCCCTCATTATTGGTGTTGCTGCAGCCTATAGTCTGGGTCGATTGCGGTATAAAGGTGGGGCGTTTGCCGCCTTGGTCGTCTTTGCCACCTATCTCATTCCACCTGTACTGCTCTTCATTCCCTTAAATGATGTGGTTAACCAAATTGGCATCTCAAATACCTTATGGTCCCTTATCCTCGTGTACCTCACCTTTCTGGTGCCCTTTATCGCCTGGATGCTGTCAGGCTACTTCAAAAGCATCCCCAGCGAATTGGCCGATGCTGCCCGGATTGATGGGGCCAGTCGCTTGCAAGCGATGATTATGATCGACCTACCGCTGGTTTTACCCGGCGTGATTTCGGTCTTCTTTTTTGCCTTCACCCTATCATGGAATGAGTATCTGTACGCCTTCACCTTCATTCGGTCCTCCTCAAAAATGCCGGTGGCCTTAGGTGTAGTCAATGCCCTCCAGGTCGGCGATGTCTTTTTCTGGGGACAATTGATGGCTGCGGCGTTGTTAGGATCGGTGCCCGTCGTTTTGGTTTACACCTTTTTGATGGATTTCTATCTGGCGGGTCTAACCGCTGGTGCAGTGAAGGGATAGAGCTATGGATATGTTCCAAGGTCTCGATCACCTCGCTATCGTCGTGCCAGATACACAGGTTGCCCTCAAATTGTGGCGAGATACGATGGGCTTTCCCGTGGTTTGTAGTGAGGTAGTCAACAACAACACTGTTCTATTGACTCATCTTGATTTGGGCAACACCCATTTGCAGTTAGTTCAACCGCTTGTTGAGGATCATCCCTTGCAAGGTTGGTTAAAAGAAAATGGCAGCGGTCTCCATCATTTCTGTTTGAAGGTAAACAATGTTGATGAGGCCCTAACAGATGGTCCGGTTCCTGCTGCCGCATCAACGCCACATCAGGGCACTGAAGGAAAGCGTGCTCTATTTTTCGATAGCAGTCATACAAACGGAATAATCGTCGAGGTGACAGGGTCGTAATGACAGAGCCAATCCTAAATCTGCAAGATACATTAGCCGCCCTGCCCCCCGAGTGGCCTGAGCCGCTTTTGTTCAAGATCAAGCACTCGCTTGAGGCCAACAACCGTAAACTCGTGGTACTGGATGATGATCCGACCGGCACCCAAACCGTCCATAGCATCCCAGTGCTGACGGAATGGAGCCAAGTAAGCTTGAGGGCAGCGTTAAAAGAAGACGGGCCTGCGTTTTATATTCTAACCAACTCCCGTAGTCTTCCTGCTGATGAAGCGCACGCACTCAATATAGACATCGGGCAGAATTTACAGGCAGCTTCGAACGAAACTGGGATTGATTTTGCCATTGTTAGTCGCAGCGATAGTACCCTCCGTGGCCATTTCCCCCTTGAGCTTGATGCCTTAAGCACAAGCTTGAACCAAGTGGCTGATGTTTGGCTCATTATCCCCTTCTTTTTAGAGGGAGGGCGATACACGGTCAATGATGTTCATTACGTTGCCGAAGGGAACACCCTTATCCCAGCGGCCCAAACGCCTTTTGCCCAAGATAAATCATTTGGCTACACGCAGTCAAATTTACGGCAGTGGGTGACTGAGAAAAGTGCAGGCCGATTTCCAGCACAACGAGTCGACTCTATCACGATCAAAGATCTCAGAGTAGGCGGGCCAAGTGTTGTCAAACAAAAGCTGATGAGTCTACCAACAGGGTCCGTCTGTGTCGTCAATTCGGCCAGCTATCAGGATCAAGATGTATTTGTCGCCGGCTTACTTGAAGCCGAGGCAGCAGGTCAAACGTTTATGTATCGTACGGCCGCCTCCTTTGTTCGCGCTCGAGCCGGTGTTGTACCCCGTGAGTTATTGACTCGCGACGAAATGGTTTCATCAGAAAACAGGTCCAATGGCGGGTTGGTCGTTGTCGGTTCCTATGTGCCAAAAACCACCCAACAGCTCAATGCTTTATTCAAGGCTGATATTGTTGCACCCGTTGAAATTCGGGTGAGTTGCTTACTCGATGAGACCACACGCTCTAGCGAAATCACCTCGGTCATCGATCAGCTTAATCAACATTTAAACGCGGGGCGAGATGCCGTCGTGTATACCAGCCGGGAGCTGATTGCGGGTCGGGATGCGGTTGATAGCCTCACCATTGGCAATATTGTTTCCGCTAGCCTCGTTGAGGTTGTCAAACGGATTGTCGTTCAGCCTCGCTACCTCATTGCTAAGGGGGGCATCACCTCCAGCGATGTCGCGACCAAAGCACTCCATATTCGACTCGCGATGATTATGGGGCAAATCCTGCCTGGAATTCCCGTTTGGCAAGCAGGCCCAGAGAGCCGCTATCCAGGGATGGCCTATGTGGTCTTTCCCGGCAATGTGGGTGATGATCAGGCGTTGCTGACGGCGGTTAACCGTTTGAGATAATGCCTTGTGCTTACCCAGCTTCGGGCGCCCACAAGGGACGCCTCTACACTACTGACTCAATAGGCTGAGAATTTGAGCGTGCAAAGGACAAACAAATGACCAAATTACGCGGTGCCGTCATCGGCACTGGTTACTTTAGCCAATTTCAGCTTGAAGCTTGGACTCGGATTCCCGAGGTTGACATTGTGGCTGTGGTTGACCTTGATTCTGAAAAAGCGCAAGCAGCAGCAAAACAGCATCAAATTCCTCAAACCTATACCAGCTATACAACTCTCTTCGAGAATGAAACGCTCGATTTTGTTGATATCGTTACCCCGCCAACAACACATCTTGAGATTTGCCAAGCTGCGATAGAACGGAATCTCCACGTCATTTGCCAGAAGCCTTTAGCCCCAACTTATCAAGAAAGTGTGCAGATCATCGAAATGATGCAAGCGGCTGATGTACGTTTTATGGTGCACGAAAATTGGCGCTGGCAGCCGTGGTATCGTGAGATCAAACAGTTAATTGAGGCTGATGTGTTAGGTGAAATCTTCTGTGTGAACTTTCGGATGCGAACGGGCGATGGCTGGGGAGATGATGCTTACTTGGCCCGACAGCCCTTTTTTCGTGAGTATGAGCGCCTCCTGATGTTTGAAACTGGCGTTCATTTTATCGACACTTTTCGCTATTTGCTAGGGGAGATTGACACTATATATGCACGGCTACGCCAGTTGAATCCTGTCATCAAGGGTGAGGATAGTGGGCAGATAATCTTTGGATTTGAAAGTGGCGCAACTGCGATCTTTGATAGCAATCGCTACAATGAAATCGACACGGAAAACCAAAGATTTACATTTGGTGAGATGCGAATTGATGGGAGTGAAGGCCACCTTTTGCTAGATCCTGAAGGGCAATTATATTTGAAGGCGCTCGGCGGATCTACACAACAACATCATTTTACCTATGAAAAAATAGGATTTGCCGGAGATTGTGTACACGCTCTGCAACGTCATTTCGTTGATGTCATGGTCAATGGGGGCGACTTTGAAAGCAATGGGCCGGACTACTTGAAAACCATCCAGCTTGTTGAGGCCTGTTATACCTCAGCCCAAGACAACACAGTTATCAATATGAAAGGCTGGGAGCCATAATCTCATAAATTTTTAATCTAAACGACCTTGTACTTAATCATACTCTCCGCCATATCCACAATCATTTCCTCTAGTGAACGAGGCTGCCAATCAAGCACCTCACGAATATGATTGTTGGAAATATCGGTACGGCGCCCCAAATTACCAGCAATCAGGCCCACAGTTTTGCTAAAGATGCCGATGAACCGAAGCACGAAATCGGGCAGATGCCGGGTAGGGATTTTGTATCCCTGAGCGGCAAAGTGTTTTTGCAAAATCGCGGCGATTTCGGCCAGCCAGACAAATTCAGTTACGCAACAAAATCGATGGCCCGCTGCCTCTGGGGTTGTCATGGCGGCTACGTGGGCCGAAGCCACATCACGGACATCAACCACAGAAAAGCCGATATTCGGAATACCCGGCACGCCTCGTCGCATCAGCCTACGAACCACCTCGCCTGAGGTGCCATAATCCTCGTCCAAAATCGGCCCCAACACCACACCAGGATTAATCGCAACCAATTCCAGACTGTCATCCCCCTCAAGATCATTTACAAAATCCCACGCAGCCCGTTCAGCCAATGTTTTACTTTTAGGATAAGCATTGATTTCATTTTCGGTGTTAGACCAGTCTGACTCATCAAAGACAGTTTTTGTTTTGGGGTGGCCATACGTAATAGCCGCGATGGAGGAAGTGAGTACAACCCGCTTAACACCAGCTGCGACAGCAGCTTTGAGCACTCGCAAGGTACCCTCACGGGCAGGGATTATCAGTTCATCTTCGTGTTTGGGGTTGTATCGGGGTAAAGGGGAGGCCACGTGCAAGACATACATACAATCTGAGACCGCTTCAGCCCAGCCCTCATCCTTGGTCAAATCTGCAGTTACAAATGACAATCGCTCACCAACATCTGTGTAACTAGCCAAGGTTTTGCGCAAATTTAGCTCGCGAGAGGGTGTCCGCAGGGTGCCCCGAACGGTGTACCCCTGCTCCAAAAGCTGCAAGATGCAATGCATTGCAATGAACCCAGAGGCACCTGTGACCAACACAGTCCTTTCACGGGTTGTCTTCACATTATTATCCTATACTTCAAAGCGTTATCGGACACAAAGTTCCTCACATTTTTTCGCATTCTCGTGTCCAAAAAGTTAGCTTACTTATACAATCTCAAAGGCGCTCGACATTCTTGTACAATGTTTTTGGCTTTTTCGGGGGGGTGGCCGCATCAAAACGCAGGAAGACTCTAGATTTAGCGGGGTCAGCGTGACAACCGCTCGCTAGGCGCAGGTGGCGTTTAGCGATCAAATTGTAGCCACGACGAATTTGAATGTGACCAGCCACAAGAATTTGCTGGGAGGTATAACCAACGGACAAAGATTGTAGCATAGCATCCAAAACTCGATCATAACGAGAATATTCGTACTCGCAGCGGGTAAAAAAGGTTGGCCAAAGTTGTTCCTGGAAGGCTCGATTATTTGAGGCAAAGTAGCCCCGTAATAAATCATCATAACGCGAGTCATCCGGCCCAGTGACAGCCAAAAAATGTTTAGCAATCATTTCATAAGGCATTTGATATTGGTGAGCATAATTTTGTCGCAGGACCTCAAGTTTTTCAGCCGCTAAGGCAACTTTAGCCTGTTCTAACCAAGCCTGATGATCCCAATGAAACAACTGAGAGGCAAAATCGGGAAAAGCTGCATTAGCCCCGGCGTGGGTCAAGCTGATGCCTGCCTGAGTGCGCACAAAAAAGGGAAGCGAGTCGAAGAAGGCAATAATTTCGTCCCGTTGTCCACTCCTAGTCAAGGCTGCTTCAAATTCGGGGGTATAGGTACGTTCCCCTTTGGACAGGGGAATGCCATAAATATGAACCAACTCATGATTGCCAAGCAGATAGATGATTGCATCGCCATATTGCGCCTGAAGCTGCCTGACATTACTGACAATATCAAGTGATTGATCAGGCATATCAGGTGTTTCAAGGTGGATCAAATCACCGGTAAACACCAAAATATCGGCCTCCCCTGCCGCCTTGAGCCGTAGAAAGTGGTCACGATAGCGCTGATACAACTCCCAGTCGCCATGAAGGTCGGTGACAACCATAACAGTGCCCTGCTCGATGGACCATAATCGAGGAAAGTCTTTAGATACACTCATCTAAGTACACCGATGAAAGAGCCTAGACGTAAATTGCTGGTATCCCTAGCATTTCGGCAATCACATTTATAGAAATTTATGTATGTGTACCTCGTTGTCTCTATCAGTTTTCGGTCAAATCGGTCTAGCATTAATCCAAATTCTCACTCTTCCAGCAGTATCTTCTCAATCTCAACGGTTAATTCAGCAATGGTCGGTGACTCAAACAATGAGCGCAAGGGGATATTGATATCGTACTCCTGACGCAATCGCGATATAACGCGAACGGCCAATAGAGAGTGTCCTCCCAGATGAAAAAAGTTGTCGTGCAATCCAATTTGATCAAGGCCAAAAACGTCCCCCCAAATCTCAGCGAGCATCTCTTCAACCGGCCCCTCCGGCGCAACGAAATCAACCATCGCCAAGCTCGTCATATCAGGAGCAGGCAAGGCCTTACGATCGATTTTACCATTAGGCGTCAAAGGCCATTGAGACAAGGATACAAAAGCTACAGGAATCATATAATCTGGCAAACGTTCACCAAGAAATTGGCGCAGTTTTACAATATCGACATTGGTGTCTGTAATGAGATAGGCTACCAATGATTTCATCTCATCAGCTTGATCAAACCGTACGACAACAATACTTTGCTGAATGGCAGGAAATTGTTGTAGAGCTAGTTCAATCTCGCCCAATTCGATCCGAAATCCACGAACTTTGACTTGATGATCCTGACGCCCCAGAAATTCAAGCAGGGGCTGCTCTTCATCATCAAGCTGATAGCGCACCAGATCGCCTGTTTTGTACAAGCGAGCTGTTGTATCAGAAGCAAACGGGTCTGTTATAAAACGCTCTGCTGTTAAGGCATCTCGATCAAGATACCCTTGGGCGACACCGTCTCCACCAATGTAGAGTTCACCAGACACACCAATTGGCACTGGTTGTAAATCCTGGTCCAAAACGTACACTTGTGTGTTACCAATCGGTTTACCAATCGGCACAAAGCCATCACCCACAGTGACAGGATGAACCAAGGACCAGATTGTTGTTTCCGTGGGGCCATACATATTCCAAAGCACATCAACTTTTTCTAGCACTTCATTTGCCAATGAGCGAGGTAGTGCTTCCCCCCCACATAAAGCTTTTAATTGAGGAGACCCTGGCCAACCGGCCTCCAATAGTAAACGCCAAGTTGTGGGCGTCGCTTGCATCAATGTGATATTTGCCTCGTTCAATTGTTGCGAAAGTTGTTCGCCATCGGTAGCCATCTCCCGACTGGCTAAAACCACCTTGGCACCAACCGTAAGTGGTAAAAATAGTTCTAGCACAGCGATATCAAAGGATAAGGTTGTCACGGCTAAGAGTGTGTCATCTGATGAAATGCCAGGACAATCGGCCATTGTGGTCAGGAAATTTACGACGGCTTGGTGTGGTAGCTGTACGCCTTTGGGTTTCCCTGTTGAACCAGAGGTATAAATCACATAAGCCAAGTTTTGTGATGTCGCCCTATTCACTGGAGGCTCAATATTTGATGAAGCAATCTTCGGCCAATCTTGATCTAAACAAATCACGTCACAATCGGTTGAGGGGAGTTGCTCAATTAACGAAGCTTGAGTTAATAGTGAGGCCACATTAGCATCCGCTAGCATAAAACCCAATCGCTCGTGTGGGTAGCTGGGATCAAGTGGCACATAAGCCGCACCCGCCTTGAGAATTCCCAATAATCCAACCATCATATCGATCGAACGATCCACGCAAATACCAACCAAATCACCGGAAGTAACTCCTTTCTGTATGAGATAATGCCCGACTTGATTGGCCCGACGATTGAGATCTTCATAAGTGATCTGTTGGGTCTCATCAACCACCGCGACACGATCTGGTGTTCGTTGTGCCTGTCTCTCAAAAAGCTGATGTACACATAGATCCTGAGGATAATCCACTTGGGTATCATTCCAAGCTTGTAGTAGCTGCTCCATTTCAAATGTCGTCAATACTTTAAAGGTTGACAGCGGTTGCGTTGGATTCGCTAAAATCGATTCGATTAATGTTAGGAAATGGGCTGTGAAACGCTCAATGGTCTTTGCTTGGAAGAGATCAGTATTATATTCGATAATTCCCTTGAGACCACTAGCCGTTGGGGAAAGCATCATTGTCAAATCAAATTTTGTCGTACCTGTATTATAATCAAGTGGGGTGAGGGTAAGGCCTGATAAAGGCACAGGGTCCATATTGGCATTTTGCAAAATAAACATAATTTGGAACAGTGGATTACGGCTCAAATCTCGATCTGGTACCAATACTTCGATCAATTTTTCGACAGGTGTTTCTTGGTATTCAAAAGCCTCTAGGGTCGTTTGACGAACTCGTCCCAAAAGCTCCTTAAACGTTGGATTTCCTTGTAAATCCGTCCGAAGCACCAGAGTATTGGCAAAAAAACCAATCAGGGCCTCTAACTCAGTCTGCCCTCGGTTGGCGATGGGTGAACCGACGATAATATCTGTTTGACTGGTACAACGAGCCAGTAACACCTTAAACGCAGCCAGCAACACCATAAATAGGGTCGTATCTGTTTGATGTCCCAGGCTGGTGAGTTGATCTGTCGTCATCTGAGATAGCATAAATGTGTGTCGATTACCATTAAATGTTTGTAAAGCTGGTCGAGGGTAATCAGTTGGCAGCTCAATCGTGGGCAGAGGCAATTTCAGTTGCTCTTCCCAGTAGGATAGCTGGGTTTCAAAAAGACCTTCTTCAAGCCGGACTCTTTGCCAAAGGGTATAATCAGCATATTGAATGGACAAGGGTGGCAAATCAGCTGGTGTATCAGTTGTGTAAGCTTGATATAAGGCAGCAAGTTCACGGAAAAGGAGACCGATAGACCACCCATCACCAGCCGTATGATGCAACACCAAAACTAAAGTATATTTCTTCAGGTCCAATTGGAGAAGCATCGCTCGCAATAGCTGATCTCGCGCCAAATTGAAGGGGGCTCGAATTTCTTCGTTAATCACAGTCGACAATTTTGTATTACGCTCGGCTTCATCAAGTTGGCTTAAATCCAAGAAATGCAGGGGTAGCTTGATCTCATCTTTTACCATCTGATAAGGTTCATAATCAGTTAGGACAAAATTTGTTCGCAACATTTCGTGACGACGCACAATCTCATTAAGGCTATGCTCAAGTGCATCTACATTTACGGCACCCTCTAGTTGCAAAACAAGGGGGATATTATATGCTGCGCTATCGGGTTCATATTGGTCAAGAAACCAGAGCCGTTGCTGTGTGAAAGAAAGTGGGATCAAAACATCTGGTTGGCGAGGCACAATTTTTATAGGTGTAGAGGTGGATGGTGTTGCGGTTGATAAATCGTTATCATAGCCTAGCTCCGTAGCTAGCTGCCAGGTCTGCTCGCTGAGAAAATCGATTTGATAGCTGTCTCGCCATCGATCCGCAACCGTTGGATCAATTTGGCGGTGTTCGTGAAACTTAACATCACCAAGCATTCGTGAGGCTTGATCACCATAAAGACCATCAGTCATTCGAACATGTGAATCATGATAAGGATCAATCATATCTGGTTGAAATTGGATCCCGAGGAAGTGACAAAGTTTGGTCATCGTCGCCTTAGGTTGACGAATGAGAGACTCATAACTGAGGTGATGGTGACGGTTGGTCGGAACATTGCTCAAAAAGTCTAAAATATTTTGATGGGCCAAGAGCCAAGTCAGTTCACCTATCTCACGCGGTGAGAATTGATCTTGCTCTTTGAAGTAGATCCGGTCTGAACGAACCCCTTCAAAAGAATGAATCATGCCATAAGGATGACGAGTCAAATGGATGTACATCGCTTGGTCAAACTGCTGTTCAATGCGATGTAAGGTCGCTAAGTCTAAAGCATAAAACGTTGTCTTATCAATGACAAATTGAGCCGCACTCTGGTCTTGTAGTCGCTTGAAAAATTCGACAGTCGTCATCCCCTGCTGCTCATACTGCGTCATCATCTGTTGGGCCTCATCTGCCCCACAATCGTGTAAGGCCATCAGCGCCCGGACAGTACCAGCCAATCGAAAACTGTCGCCATTGGCTAACATCTGTTGACGTTGAGCCAGCGTCACAAAATTGAGCAGATCTAACTCAGGTGGCGCAAATAAATCAGTGTGACCGGCTAACATCACCCGCAACAGGGTTGATCCAGAACGAGGTGGGGATAGGATGAAAACGGCGGGTGGGTTTTTATCGGATGATCTTGATACAATTGATGTTTCTACCTCAATCCCTACCTGCAAAAGCTGTTTAATACCCCTCAAATGGATTGGCTCAAGTCGACGGTTGGGCTGCAACATCTCAGTATCAACTGTTTGGCCCAATAGTCTTGCCACCGATGACGCATAATGCGTTTCAAGATAGTCGGCCATTTGCACAATGGTAGGGGCATCAAACAAGGCCACAATGTAAAGATATTCGCCCAATTGCTGTTGTAAAGCATTAATTACCACTGCACCAGACAACGAATCACCGCCCAATTCAAAGAAGTTATCCTTAACCCCAATCCCTTCGAGATTCAGCGTGGTTTGCCACAAATCAACCAAAATCGTTTCTAATTGAGTCCGAGCCGAAACGTAAGGTGAATTTAAGGCCGGGCGGGTCACGTCTGGGTTAGGTAAGGCTTTTCGATCTAACTTGCCATTGGTGGTTAAGGGCATCGCCTCCAACGAAACAAAGGCGGACGGAGTCATGTAAGTCGGTAATTTCGGCTGTAAGAACTGCTGAAGATCGGTAACGGTTGGAATAGTATTGGCAGCAGGGATAATATAGGCCACTAATTTTTGTTGACCGGACTGATCCTCGCGAGCTAAGACAACGACCTCTTGCAAATCGGGATGTTCAGCCAGTGTTGCCTCAATCTCACCCAGCTCTACGCGAAAGCCTCGAATTTTCACCTGATGGTCCATCCGGCCCAAAAACTCGATGTTGCCATCTGGCAGGTGCTGAGCCAAATCACCTGATCGATACAGGCGGGCTTGGGGGTCATCGCTAAAGGGATCGGCAATAAATCGAGCTGCAGTTAGCTCAGGGCGGTTATGATAGCCTCGTCCGACTCCAGCCCCCCCAACATATATCTCGCCCGGCACGCATTGAGATGATGGGTTCATTTGCTCATCCAAAATATGAATCTGTAAGTCTGGAATGGGTTCGCCAATGATGCTACCCGAATCAAGATCTGCCTCAGTGATACGGCAATACATAGCGTGTACCGTCGTTTCGGTAATCCCGTACATATTGATGATTTGGGGTCGTTCGTCGCCGTGAGCGTCAAACCAAGGCTTTAGGGTATGGAGCGCTAAAGCCTCGCCCGCGAAGATGATCAGTCGTAAGTTTAGGTCGGGATGAGCCCCGTGCGTTGCTTCAACCTGGAGGAGCGGCCGAAAAGCCGAGGGCGTTTGACATAAGACAGTGACTTGTTTGGCGACTAATAGCTCATAGAAATGTTGGGGCGAGCGACTGATTTTGTATGAAGGAATAACCAACTGCCCCCCATAAAATAAAGCCCCCCACATCTCCCAGACGGATACATCAAAAGCATAGGAGTGAAATAGGGTCCAAATATCGTCATCATTAAAATGATACCAATTTTCGGTTTCGGTCAAAAGTCGAATGACATTGTGGTGGGTAATTAAAACCCCTTTGGGTTTTCCGGTGGAGCCAGAAGTGTAGATCACATAAGCCAATTTATCGACGGAGATATCAAGATCAGGGTTGTGTTTCGTATATTGTGCGATGCTGGTCCATTCAGCATCCAGTGAGATAACTTGAGCCGTTACTCCTTCAATATCACTAGCTAATTTTTGTTGTGTCAAAAGCAGTTCAGTCTGGGCATCTATAGCAATAAATTGGACACGCTGAGCCGGGGTATCTGGGTCAATTGGCACATACACCGCACCGCTCTTCAACACGCCTAAAATGGCAACAATCATTTCAAATGATCGATCTAGATACAGGGATACAAAATCACCAACCCCAACGCCCTTAGCTTGCAGGTAATGGGCCAACTGATTGGCCTGCTGGTTGAGTTGCTCATAAGAGCGCGTTTCATCTTCGAAATGAAGGGCGATTGCATTGGGTGTTGTTTTGGCCTGATATTCAAAACATTGATGAATAGGGAACTTATTTCGATCAATCACCGGGCTAATTCCTTTTAGGGTGCTAGATAAATTGGGCGATGTTGATTATATATCGCTAAAACTGCACGGGTAGTGATGGGTTGCTGACTTTCAGCAAACACCACAATATCTATTTGCTGATATTGAAGTGATTCACGATACCAAGCATAAGGTAATAGGTTCTCGTTAATTATGATAACATCTGGTCGTACCCCCAGAGCATAATGAACGTACCAAAGTGCAAAGGTTTGGTCATCTCGTTCTGTCAAAATAATGGCACGATTAGGGGTCTGATTTAAAGTCTGCTGGGCGTACGTGATTGCGGTATCATCTTGCCGAAAACGTTGCTCAGAGAAGTTGAGGATGAAGGCGAGAAAGGGAAGAAGGATTATGATGATGAGACTAGTGGTTTCAAAAGATTTAGGAACGCTTTGGATGAGATGATATCCTCCCCAGCCCACCCATACTGTAAATAGAGCCAAAGTTGGTATCAAATAGATAAATGAGTCGGTTGTATTATACCCAATCGCGTAAATCGATATAAATCCGACACCCACCATTGACGCATAAACTAATTTTGGTGAGTCATTCTTGCGCTTTATCAGCCCCCATCCCCCAATAAGAACCCCGATACCTAAAAAGGTACTCATTAAAAGTTGAAATATTCCAAATAAACGAAGGGGAATCGCAGAGAGAGGCAGGCCAAACACAAACGGTCGATATAATTGCCCACTGATCAGCCACCAAAACTCTGATAGAGTGACGGCATTTCCCCAATTCAGTGGTGGGTGTGTGGCAGCACGTATCGGTATGATTAAATAAACAGACAAACCAATTCCGAAACCAATAAAAGCTGTCAGTAGGACAGACCACTGCCATTTAATGTTAGCACTTAGGACTAGCGTGGGTAACAACAATAAGATTGACAGGTGATTGCCCATACTAAGCCCAACCATCAAAGCAACAATCAGGATCAACCAATATTGATTATTAGGCTGAATTTTTATGGCGAGGTACAACAAGATGACTGTGAAAAAAGCGTTGAGAGCGTAGACCTCAGTAATGACCGCCTGTGACCAAAACAGGGATGAGAACGCGAAAAGTAAGGCTGGCACTCCGCTTATCACCCATTTAACTCGTCTATTCGTTTCGTTTTCATCGGTTGGTAAGGTCTCAAAAATCAATAAGGCCAATAGGCCGACTGTTAAGGCAGCAAATACAGCGGACATCCCATTGAGACGATAGGCGATGTCACCACTCGCTCCCAAGGTGACCAATTCCCCCAGCAACAGATAGGTTGGATAACCTGATGGGTGGGGCACACCGTTAACCGCAACAGCCGTCGCTAAATCCCCGCTATCCGCCCCATTGTTTTCCCAAGTGATTGTTGGGGCTAAGGTTACTACATAAGCTAAAAAAGAAAGGCCACTGGTCAAGCTAAAAAGTATTAGCTTTTTCAAGGTCACTCAACATTCTTCAACACTAACGGCACATAGGTTTTCTGGCTAAAACCAACGGTAATGGGTACACTAAATTTATTGTCACTAAGCTGCGTATCAACACTGTCGCTACTACTAATCGTAGCAGTGTTTGTAATAACCATCGAGCCTGTATCATCATCAACTTTTGCCGTCACGGTTAAGGTTGCTGTTTGATTAAGGGGCAAGGCTCCTAAAAACCAAGGGCCACTACTAAAATAAGTTCCTTGAGAGGCTTCATAACCGGCAAATGTAATGCCCTCGGGCAGTGGGTCATTGACAATCACATTTGTTGCGGTATGAGGTCCTGTTGAATTCGTGACTTCAATGATATAAGTGACTTTATCTAACCCTTCGACTGGCCTATCATCATCAACGGTCTTCGTTAGCGCAAGATTTGCTTGAGGGGCAGGGTCAATAATAAAACCACTACTCGACCCTTCATTGTCGGATGTCAGGGTCTCATCCGCAATCGGCACCACTTCAACATACCACGTATTGGTTGTATTACCTGGATTCGGCCAGATCATCTCAACAGTCTTAATCTCCTGAGCACACCCCTCTAATCCATTGATTTGGGTTTGCCCAATAACATTTGAGCCAACCTCGTTGGGTTCACCGTCCCAGAATTTAATTTCAATCGCCTGACTATCATCAATCGGAATGTTACCATTATTCGAAACATCCACTTTCATTGTAAATGATACTGGACCTGTTGGTTCAACAAAAATGTCAGGAACGGTTTGCAAGTTTGAAACCAAAACATTGTGTTGTGGATTTGAGGCAAAGGGGTGACTTGCATCCGAAACGTAGTTTTTCCAGGCTGTTCCCACATTGGTCAGGGTTTTCGTATCATCGTCAAACAGCGCCCCATTCCAACGTGTATCTTCTAAACTATACCAAACCCAACCTTGTACTAGGCGATTACCATCTGCTTCAAAACCAATTTCGTCATTCGTTTCATTTAACATAAAATCGAATGAGCCTTCAAGAAAATCAATAATCTGTGCATCTGTTATTTCAATGCCTGATACCGTCTTATACAAAACACCATATTCTGAATTAAGCAGGGGCTTATTACGCTCTCCTTTATCAGCCATCCACTGCCGAAAGTTCCGGACAAACTGTTTATAAATTTCCACATCATGATGCGCGGCAATAACCTCTGGGACATCAGCCCCATAAAGATAGCCTTCCTCTTTTTCATAATCTAAGCCTTCAACCAACCCAGATGGTATATCCGCACCCCATCGTTGATAAACCTCTCTTAAAATAAAGCTATGGTAGGTCCAAAAATCAACATCTTCGCCCATCGAATAGCCATACTGGGAATAGTAACTGTCCCAGACTCGATCCAAATATTTGAAGCGCAAAGGCGTGGGTTGCACCACCCCAGCCACCCCGATCTTAGCCGTTGGATCTGCACTTTTTATGGCTTGACTAATTTCATGAAACGCGGTTGCATACACTTCTGGGGTCGTCTCATCCTGACCACCGGTTCCATCAGGCCAATCACGACGGTCAACCTCATTACCAATCACCCAATATAGACCTGGGGTATTCGATGCAATATCGCTAATTTCCTCAAGGCTATTGCCGATGTAATAATCATAAGGCTCTTCATAAGGGCCATCACCCCACCAAGTACTCCCCACCTTTTTCTGATGTATCCGTACCGTACGAATGTAAGTTATGTCACCGGGCAAATCAGCGGGGGGCGAAGCTCGCACAGCCCAATCCGAGTATAGCCCTAGATTGAGCTGTTCTACATCATAACCCGCCACACTATCCGTCACGTTTCCAACCCCAAATCGGCAATTTGCAAACTCGGTTTGGGCCTGGGCAGGTCGAATATTTACGAGTAAAAGAGAAAAGATGAGTATCAGGTTTAAGGTTATGGGTTTGAAGTTCGTCATGATCGGTCCTCTAAAGTGTTAGGTCATCACTTATTTGCATAAAAAGAATTACGCGGTTGTTTAGCCATAATTTTTATTTCAAATTCTACTTAAGCAGCAATGGCAAGTACGTAAAAGTTAACGGTGCTTCCAAGGCAATAACAACAATATCTTCAACCATGTCATTGGCCGAAATCAAATCGCTTTCGGTTCCTTCTGCTCCCATCATAACGTCGATGTTCCCAAGGGCAGCCCCAATCACAGGTATTGTAATTGTCACTGAGCTATCTTTATTCATATTCCCTAAATTACAGGTTAATGCTGTTGTGCCACTACAAGTGCCTTGAGTCGTGGTAATCCCCCCAATCGTCATCGCCGTGCCACTTAAGACGCCGGTCACGGTCACACTGGTTGCAATATCCGGTCCATTATTCGTGACGACAAATTCATAATTGGCAATTGTATCGGGAAGAGACCAACGGGGCAGATCTGCCGTAACTCTAACATCTGCATTAGCAATTGGGGTGATAGCAATACCACCTGTTTTGTTATTCGTTATCCACCAATCGACGACATCGGCTGTGACTGTGGCTGTATTGGTAATTGTATTACCTCCCTGGCCAGTATCCACCCGAGCTGTTATGGCGAGTTGGGCCTGGGTTGAATTTGCCAAGGTACCGACCTGCCATTTCCCAGTCGTTGAGTTATAGCTTCCGTGCGAAGCAACGGCAGAAGAAAAGGTGACACCTTCGGGCAATACATCGGTTACAACGATATCATTCGCAACATCTGGTCCATCATTAAACACATCAATTGTATACACCACAGATTGATTGGTGTAAGGGGTAGCCTTATCAACATTTTTTGTCACAACCATGTCAGCGGTATTTGCTGCTGGTCCAGCCGTAACAGTCAAGCTCTCACTTTGCACATTATCATCAAGCTTATCTTCATTTGTAACCGAATCCACTTTGACGTACCACGTATGATTTCCAGCGGGAGCAAGCCAATCCACTGTCACTGTTGAATATTGCCCACAGCCCTCTAAATCATCTAAATATTGTGTTTCGCCAATTTGATTAGCCCCAGGTGTATTAGGGTCGTCATCCCAAAAAGTTACCGCCAAATTATCCCCGGTCACTGAGGGCGTATTACCACTATTGACAATATCAGCCTGTAGAGTAACTCTGGTATACATTCCAATCGTTGTTGGATTTGATGGTGTTGCGTTCAAGCCAGTCGACCACATATTCGGGCGGGGTTCTGAGGCTAACGGCTTGGCCTCATCTGTCACATAATCGATCCAGCCCTGACCAATTGTCGTGGGATCAAAGTCATCATCAAACAACCGTCCATTCCAATTGTCATCATTCAAACTATACCAAACTGCTCCCTGAATCAGCCGATTCTCATCACGGGGATAACCAATATCATCATCAGTTTCAGTCAAAATATAATCAAATGCTTCCTTGAGATAATCTACCACCTCTCCATCAGAGATTGATCCAGTAATAATTGAGTCCTTATACAGGATGCCAAATTCAGTATTGATCAAAGGCTTGTTGCGCAAGCCTTTATCGGCCATCCACTGGCGTAAGTTGCGGGTAAATGTATCAAAGTTATCAATATTCTGGTGCTCAATTCGCAAGGTATTATTATTTTCACCATACAAAAATCCATCAGTGGCCACATAATCCTCATCTACACCTTCAACTAAACCTGGGGGTATCCTTGCCCCAGCTGTCCCATCTTCTTCCCGCAAGATAAACCCATGTACAGTAAAAAAGTCAATATGATCGCCTATATCCTGACTATATTCACTCTCATATGCCTCCCAAATCTTATCCAAATATTTCAACCGTAAGGGAGTCCCCTGGATCACACTGCCAATACCAATCTGGGCGGTAGGGTCTGCTGCCTTAATGGTGGACCGAATCTCATGAAAGGCAACGGCATACAATTCAGGGGTAATTTCATCCTGACCCCGCCAACTGCCACTTGAGAAGAAGTCAACTTTATCTGGCTCATTACCCAAAACCCAACGAGACCCAGGTTGGGCCGCAGCAATCTGGGCAATTTCAGTTAAGGAAGGTCCCGTGCTATAGCTTGGTGGGTCAACATACGCCCCTCCCCCGTGCCAGCTACTACCCACTTTATCCTGATGAAGTCGCACTGTCTGAATATACTCAACATCATCGGGCAATCCAGTGAGACTGGCATTGGTTGCCCACCAGTTAGAGAATAACCCGACATTCAATTGATCAAGCGAATAGTCTGCAAAATTTACGCCCACCCCACCAACACCGAGCCGACAATTAGGAAAATTTGTCGCCCCTTTGGACACAGGCACAAAATGGGATGATCCCAAAATCATACTGGCAATAATCAGACAAGCGATACTCCATTTTAAGAGTTGTGTCAGTAACGCTTTTCGAGTCTTCTTTAAATTTTCGTTCATGCCATTTCCTCAATAACTAATTCAGTCGGATGTAGATAAATATAGAGTAACGAACATCGCAACACCCAACTGTTTAAGTATTTCGCCCTTAATAACGGATGTTTTATCTATGCCGCGAAATATTAGCTCAACCATTAGAGTTGTTCCTGAATAAGTAATCATATCAGACTACCCTGATTTAACAGCAAATTGAGGGATGAATCGAATGAAAATCTTTGGTAAATCCTCAAATTC
>JANQQF010000053.1 GCA_028285035.1 Phycisphaerae bacterium | reverse complement strand
CACACGATCTATTGATGCTTTATTTGTTAAGGTTCAACACAATCTATTGATGCTTTTGTTACTAACTCGCACACGTTCTATTGACGTGTGACAACTAACCACTGTATTTAGCTACAAAATACATCCAACGTTGTTTAATGGCTTGGTCGGGATCGGCCTGTTGGCGGGCTTCTTCGAGGAGGGCCATTCGGGTCTCGTAGTCGAGGGGGGGATCCATCCAAGCGGTGGCGACGGGCAGGTGGTAGAAGAGATAGCTTTCCTCGGCAGAGCGCATCCGTTGGAATTCGATCATCGATTGCAGGGTGAAACCGTTACGCTCCAAAAAGACCCGCATCGTCCGCTTGTCCTGGGAGCCAACGCCATAGCGCTCGGCCGCAAATTGCTTGAGCAGCACGCTCGCCCGACGGCTGTAAGGAATCTCTTGGAAGATGAAATAAGGCTCGGGCGCGTTGAAGACAAACAGCCCGCCTAGTTTGAGTACCTGCCGTAGCTCGGCCATCACCGTCAGCTTATCTCGCAGTTGCCAAAAAACTGAGTTGCACACAATTCGATCCACCGATTGCGGCTTCACCTCAGCCAAATCTGCCGCATCCGCCTGAATAAATGTCACCTGTGGGGCAGTCACATTCTCCCGAGCCACAGCCAGCATTGGCTCCGAAATATCGACCGCCAAAATCCGGCCCATCTCCCCCACTAAGGGCAAGACCGCCTGCGTCGTCACCCCCGTGCCACAGCCCAAATCGAGCACGGTCATCCCCGGCTCAATATCAGCCAGACCAACCATCTTCCGGCTCAGCTCTTGATACATTGTCGTCTGTTCAGTGAAGGTTTTGTAATGTTGGGCCGTTTCCGCCGCCAGCCAGCGTCCCTGTTCTGCCATAGACGGCATTATAGGCCAGAACAGAGGTTCTGTCGAGTGGGAGGGAAGAAAAGGGTAGACTAGACTTTTCTAAAGATCGAATCAAAACTACTGTTTGGCCAGGTGTGGCTTATAGGCGAGCTGGAGGCTATTTTCTGGCCGATCGAATAGGGGCAGGCGATCCCCGGTGTTGGGATCATACAGGCCAATTGAAAGCGTATAGTTACGACTGGCTAAAGGAACGGGCATCGCCATCACCACCTCATCAACAACCAGTTCACCTGGTCGCCACAAGGTGGTTGGGTACATCCCTGCAAGGGGCACTTGATCTTTTTGGGTCACAATCTGACCTTGTTCATCAAGAAGATGGACGAATGTAGTATAATCGATAAAGAGGGGAGCGTTTGAACGCCAGTACAGGGTCAGTTTAACGGCAGGTTCGGTTTGTTGATGCAGTTCAACTAAGTCGTAGTCGATCAACGTGAGATGGGGCTGATCGCCAAAGGGTTGATTGAGCAAATCTGGCCGGGATTGTAGGGTCAAGGTTTGTTGATCGACAGTTCTGGGGCCCACTTGAAACGGACCGATTGAGACACTCGTCAACTCACTCATCTCACCATTTTGCACTAAAGGTAACGAGATTGCCGCCTCGCCGACTGGTAGATAAAAGCCAACATCCAGATAATACAGTCCTGCCGGGGTATCCGATCGAGTTTCTAAGGTAAAGCCATCCTCGACCACTTCGCCTTCCCCCCATAAAATCGGGCTATACACCTCACGCGGCCAACGATCACGGCCACCCCACACTTGACCAGTCTCATCTCGAAATCGGGTAAACATAATAAAATCAGCCGGGATTACCTGTAGGGCTTGCCAATGAAGAGAAACGGGGAGTATTTCTCCAGCAACCAGATGTCGTTTCGGCAAGTCATAGCCTAATAACATCAGCTGATTGGCAAAATTTGCGTCAATAGTGACTTGGCTGTTTGGTGGTTCAGCCTGTCGCTTTACCCCCCGCACCGCCACCATAGGCTCAGACAGGCGTTTGATCTGGTCAGCTAAGGTCAATTCCAAGCGGTAATCGCCTTTTGGCCAGATGGGGTCGATAATAAAGATTTGCGTCTGCCCAGCACTTCTTAGCGGAGAACGCGGCTGCTGATCGGGTCCGATTAGGCTTAGCTGGGCATTTGGTTCAGCCGTCACCTGGATGGTGGATCGTTCATCGACAACTAGCTGAGAGCGAGAGACCTCTCCATCACGCCAAATGGTGAATAAAGGATCTTCGCTGGTTTGGGCTAACGCAGGATACCTTTGCGGAAGATTTATTTTTGCAATTTGTACGGGTCCATTCCCCAAAGGCGTTTGGGACTGAATGCCTGTCATTTCCAGATTAATGGTGTAGGTTCCGGGCCTGAGATCAACGACAGGCAAATAAATTTCGTCCCGAATGATCTCATCGGGTTCCCAGGCTCGGGTCGGATATCGCCCACTCACGCCGTGTCCGGTCCAAAGGGTTTGGATTTGCCCTGCTTCATCAACCAAATTGACCGTTGTTAGGTAATCCTCAGACGCTGTTTCTTTGGCCAACCAATATAGATTGAGGCCTATTGCTGGTTCTTCCACAACAGGCAGTAAGCCATCTTGCGTCGTCACCCCCTTGAGTTCATAGCCAGTTAATTCCATTAACCCAAAATCAACACTTAATGCCTGACCAGTCTCTGGAAAGAGGGGGCCTGCGGTCCGAACAGGGACCGGGACGGGGGCTTGGTAGATAAAGAGAATGTTGACCACATTCCAAAGCAATAGCCCAGAACCCAAGGTTAGTCCACCGAGCCATTGTTTTGTGGAGGTGGAGGGGAAATAGGCGGCTAATCCGGCAGTGAATAGGACCGCTATAACCCCAACCGTCGGAAAAAGTAGGTGTTGCCCTTGGCCTGCAACGCTAGACCAGCCTGTAACAAAAAGCCGAACAAAGGGCAAGATCAAAAAGAGGATAATCTGGACGAGGAAAAAGCCGAGCCACCAGCGGGAATCTTCTTTGACAAGTGTGGTTTTTAACAAACCAATAAAGGCTAACAAGGTAGCGATCAAAAGAACACTAAAAATCCACGCTGGATTTTGGTTATACCAACTCCAGAATGTCACAAATAGATCATTCAACCAAGCGAAAAAGATGTCAGCAGAAACACCCGCCGTGTCTGACCGGGATGGATCAATCAGGAGATTGGTCACTTGTTCCGATACGTTATCACTAGCAAGCGGGGCTAATAAGCCAGGAATCACCCCTAACTCAGCCACCTTATTGAATTGAAATTCAATCCAGATAAACCACCAACCAGCCCCGATAAATACCCCCAACACGCCTAAAATCGATGGGACACGATACTCAGATAAAGTCCACTGAGAACGAAGCCCGATAATGCCAATCAAAATGATCAAACTCAATGGAGCGGTTAAAGCGCTAAGCTTGGTAATAATCGCGAGACCAACACACACGCCTGCTACAAAATAAAGCCAAATCGCTTCATTCCCCTTCAACATATGAAGGGCGATCAAGGTATATAAAGCTAACCACACGCCAAGCAAGTTTTCATAGCTAAAAACACTGCTGATAAAGGTGAATGTTGGAATGAAGGCCACAATCATCACTGAAACGGTCGCCAAATAGTTACTTTGGGATGTATCTTCAAATGCTTTTAGTCCGATAAAATAAATTATTAATAGAGTAATTCCACTAAATAATATCGAGGCAAACCGCCCGGTGCGCCAGAGCAAATATTCTCCAGCCAGCGGTTCCTCATTGTGAACCACTCGATTAAGCACCTGGTTGGCCTCAGTGTTGACGACACCATCAACCGCTAAACGTCGGCGGGGGATATCATCGGTTAATTTTATGGTTGGACCTTCATCGAGCACATTGGCGGGGGCAAAAGCTGAAATCAAAATGGCATTTAAGGGGGGTTGATCTGACTTATAGCCAGCCTCAATCAGGTCTGCCTCGGACCGAGGGAGGTAGTTATGCTCGACCAAAAACCGAGCCAGCTCATAATGGGCAACTTCATCTGGCCCGACCGACAGGGGCAACTGCCAGCTTGTGTAAAGCGTTAATCCGAAGTAAACCAATAATACAACAACCAAACCGACATGACGTATAAGACCCGAGACCAACATGATTACTCGTCCTTGATGTAGAACTCTTCCCGTGAAGGTAAACAGCGAATCAAAAAAGTCCCCAAAATAGAAAATGGTTGCACCTTCGTGGGGACTTATATATTTCTTAATGATAAAGATGAGAAACCGTAGAGGTCTAAATCTTACACGGTGTCTGAAAATATTCCATCATCACAAATAAGTATTGAGGAGGGTGATAGAAGGGGTGATAAAAAGATTGAGTGATAAATTCAATCATTAGAAGGGTTTTTACAGGCGAGTTAGTTACAACAAACCTAATTCTTTTGCCTTTGCTATGGCCTGAATACGACTACGAACGTCTAGCTTGCGGAAAATATTACGTGCGTGTGTTTTGATTGTATTTTCAGATACAACAAGTTGAGCGGCAATTTTTCGGTTTGAAAAGCCTTTTACAATTAATTGCAGAATCTCTAATTCTCGCTCAGTTAATCCTTCAACCAGTGCATTGTTTGTCTCATTCACCACCAGAGATGAGGCAAGTTCAAATGAGTCAAAGAGTTTACCCAAATAGGTCAGCAGGGTGCTAGAAATCTGACCATTCTTCTGCCGATAAGTTTCTGACAAACGCAGTAGGAGCGCAGCCATGGGTCCACCCTCGTCGATAAATAGCCGAATAAAGCCTTGAGGCTCGGCCAATAAGACGGCCTGATTAACACATTCAATGGCTTTGGCTGTGTTCGATTGTAGTTGATAGGTGAGGGCCTGTAAGTTCCAAATTTCAATCAGACTTTGCAGACGATTGGCCTCTTCTGCTTTGAAAAATAGCCGTTCTAATAATTGTAATGCTGTATCAAACCGTTCCTGAGCCAGGAGCAGCCTGGCTAAGGTAATATATTCAAATTCCCGTAAGTAACTCAATTCATCTTCTGGGTCCAATTCCTGCTGAGTCGCCCACTGCTCTACGTAGGCCAGGCTGCCTTGAGCCAGTTGTAAGCGAGCCAGAACAGCCTTAGCTTTTTCATGTTCGGGCCCTCGCCCTGTTGATTGATTTTGAGTAATGGCTTGGTTGAGCAGGAGCAACGCTTGTTCAACATCGCCTTGGGCATAAATTATTTTTGCCAATCCGACATCGCCGACGAGCTTATGATGCCCCCCCAAAATCGATTGACCAATTTCAAACCCTCGATTGATAGATTCCTGAGCGAGATCCAATTGATTACGTTCGTAAAATAGATTGCCAAGCCTGATGTGAACCCGAGCCACTACCGACAGGGGCGGGTTCATATTTTCATCCTCTTCAAGCAACTTCAAAAACTGTTGATCAATCAAGAGCGCTTCACGTAACTCCCCATGAAATGCATAGTGGGCCGCTTGATTCATAATCCTGATAAACACGCCAAACTTATTGTCGGTCTCAGGTTTTGAATGATTCAAACGGGCCATCACTTGGCTTGCCTTTTCAAAATCGCCGTGCAACCGGTACGCCTGGGCTAAATTAAGCATCCCTACTTCGCGAATGGGTATCTCATCTTCAAGCAATTCTTCCAGGGCGCGTTCAAAACGGTCAATGGCTTTGGCAGTTTCGCCGCGGGATAACGCAATATCACCCTCGGTAAAGGAAATTTGAGCCAGAAAATTTTTATGCTGGGTTGATTGTAATTTATCCAAGGGAACTGTCTTCAATTCCTGAATATATTTTTCAGCCTGATCGAAGTTGTCCATCATCAGTTCAATCCAGGCGTAAATAAGATAGAGCTCGGGGTCAATTTTCACCAAATCTAACGGTAGCGTATCTAGCCAGGTTTTGACTAAGGTCCCCTTACCACGCATCATCAGCTTTTTATTATTTTGCCTAATGAGCTGGATCGCTCGTTCAAAATCCCTGGCCTTTAATGAACAGTCGATAGCCTCTTCAATATGTCCATTTTGTTCATACCAATCACTCGCCTGCTTATGTAATTGCGTAATTTGATCGGGCATCGTTTCTTGTAATCGTTTTTGCAAGAGATCGGCAAAAAGATTGTGGTAACGATACCACTGACGTTTTGTATCTAACGCAATAATAAACAGATTCGCTTGATCTAAATACTCAAGAATTTTTTGACTAGAAACCGGTTCATTTTCTTTCTCACAAAATCCATTCAGATCGTCTTGAAGCAAGGAGTCACATAATGGAGCGGATAGGCGATCCAAAAATGAAGTTTTTATCAGGAATTTCTGGGCGTTCTCAGGCAGTTGATTTAGCACCTCATCAACCAGATAATCAAAAATGTAACGATCATCCCCCGCAAAGGCAGCAACAAAGGCGGTCTTATCAGCCTCATCTTTTAGAGACAAGGCTGCCAGTTGTAAGCCAGCAATCCAGCCTTCTGTCCGTTCCTCAAGAATTTGTATATCTGTTTTTGATAAGTTGATATCCATCACCTGACTTAAAAACTCGGCTGCCTCTTCTAGGGTGAAAGACAAATCACTGGTTCTTATCTCAAGGAGTTGTGCTCGCGCCCGCCAACGTGATAACGGCAGGGAAGGATCCCTTCGACTGGTCATAATCAGATGCATTTGGGGCGGCATATGATCGATGAGGAAAGTGATGATGCTATGTATGGTTTGATGATTGATGAGATGATAATCATCTAAAACTAAAATAAATTTTTGTGCAGGGTCGTACGTCCTATCATTTGAGGCTGATTGGTTCAGAATATGAAAAATATCTTGGACCAATGGCATCATCAGCGACTCAACTGAAGGTAATTGTGGGGAGGCGAGGGTCGTTTGTATTTCTTGCCCAATCGTTGGACTCATTTGTTGAATGGCGGCAATAAAGTATGTGAGGAATCTAACGGGATCGTTATCGGCTTTTTCTAATGACAACCAGCCAAATTTAAGAGACGTCCCCTGATTAGGCTGATTATTTTGAGTCAACCAATCAACCACCAGGGTCGTTTTACCAAATCCTGCCGGGGCAGAAATAATGGTAAGTTTATGCCGCAATCCTTCATTCATCTGCTTAAACAAGCGATGTCGCGAGACCAACTTTGGCCGAGTTTGGGGCATGCTCAATTTAGTTGGCATCAATGAAACGGACATAGCCGAAATTATACCACGCGTATTAATAAATGCATGACCAAAATTATTCTTTTATCACAAAATTTATCTATAACCTTTTGTGAATGGAATAATTTGGTTTTAAGGGGTTTTTAAGAACTCACAATACTCAACGAACAAATGATCCAAATTAAGACACATGTTTCTTTTACTGTGGTCGCCGCATCATCGGCAGATAGAGTACCGTTGCATAGCCGCCTTCGTAGGCCCCTCGATCAAAACCAGCCGCCTCGGGACGTGTGCCTCCCAAAATGTCACGGGTGATGCCTGCATTTGTTCCGCTATCGATGGCGGGCGAGCTTTTGATTAAGCGGAAATCGTCATTCGTGGCATTCAAAAAATTCGGATTACCGACCAGATCATCACTGGTCGCGACAGTGCCAATGGTGTCATTGCCGTTGTTATAGAAAAGGTTGAACTCAGAAAATACTAACCCACCGGCATTCTCAATTGCTGTGTTGTACTTGGTCAGAATGCTGTTGGTTACCGTCACTGTCGCAGTATTCACATAAATGCTAGAGCCAGTCCTTACCCCCACCTGAGCCAAAGTATTATGCACAAATCTTATCGGACGTGGTTGATTGTAATACACACTTGTCCCATTTTCAGAGGCGATGTTATTAGCAAAAACAGTGTTAACCGTAAATTGCACGGCAGAGCCACCAAATGTATTGGAAACCGCAAGCCCCCCACCAAGCCGAGCCGAGTTATCCAAAAAACGGGTTGCCGTAATCCTAACAAATCGCGTTAACAAGAGACCGCCACCTACATTTGCCGCACTGTTATTCTCAAAATGAACCTGCTCCACGTCCCAGGCACTAGAGGCATAAGCTCCCCCGCCATCACCACCCGCCTCATTGTTGGTAAAGGAGGTGCCATCTATAAACAAATTGGCCAAGGCCCCATAATATCCTCCGCCACTACCACTACTACTATTACGATCAATTCGGCCATTTGTTGCGCGCAACGCACTATTTGCCCAAATACCGCCACCGTCACCTGTAGCTCTGTTATTGATAACTGACCAATCACCACTAAAGGTAGCTGTCCCAAAGGTGTGAATACCGCCCCCATTTCCACTGGCGATATTACCTTGAATTAAAACATCGACGGCATCAATAGGATTAAATGTAAAGTTGAGACCACCGCCATTTACAGCTGTATTACTCAAAAATTGTGTATTTTGCAAGATAAATGGACCATTAAAGGCATATAGGCCCCCACCGTCGGTCGCACTATTGTTTCCTTCAAACAGGCTATTGGTCACGGCGAGTATCTTGGTATTCAAACCAGCATCAAGCCCACCTCCCACACCAGAAAGGGCCGAATTACTATAGAATTGGGTATTGCTGATGGTGACTGTCGCGGTGGAAGGATTTCCGGCTGACATTCCGCCCCCACTATTCGCTCGATTATTTTGAAAGTGGGTGTTGAGAATATCGATGATGCCCGAAGCTTGGACTCCGCCCCCAGCCGTACCAGCCACATTATCAGTGAATTGCACATTATCTATTATCAAATTTTTTGTTGCCCTAATCCCACCCCCGTTACCATTGGTCGCCGTGTTATTTTGAAACATTCCCTCATTGACTGCGGCGGAACCAATAACTTTGGCCCCACCACCTGAGGCAGTCGCTTGGTTGTCAATAAAATCGGTATCGTTCAATGCTAGACTCCCCGTATTGCCAACATAAATTCCACCACCCCCTTCGGAGCCAAAACCAAGTGTCTTCTGAGAGATGTTGCCCTCAAAATGGCCTTGCTGTACAACCAATGTATTGCCGACACTGCCGCAGCCACTGAAGCTGTCTCGTGGACCGATGTAAACGCCACCCCCATTTTCTTGAGAAAGATTGTTGATGATCATTGGACGAGTCAAGGTTACTGTAGCACAGGCGTGAAGTCCGCCCCCATCACCCACCGCATTATTATCGGAAAAGGTTGGATCTGTGGCTGTAAAATTATCGCCGAGGATATAGGCCCCACCGCCATCACTCTGGGCTGAGTTGTTTAGAAGATTAGTGTTGTTTAGGCTGGTTCCGGCGCCCGCAAAATCAATAAATATGCCACCTCCATCCTCGCCACTGGCATTTCGCTCAAAACGAGCGTTCCTAATCGCCATATCGCTAACGGAGTACAGCCCACCGCCTTCAATGGCTGCGCTATTGCTAATAAATTGGGTCCCATTGATCGCGGCATCTGCTGCTATCAGAAAGTTGGCGTGATTAAAACCACCGCCATCCCCATTCAACGCCCGGTTATTTTCAAAACGGCCATTCACGATCGACACTTGAATCAAATTCCCAACTGAGACCCCACCTCCACCACCCCCAGCAATATTGTCCACAAAATCTGTATCAATAACTAGAAGTGACGCCACATTATTTGTCGAGAATATATATGCCCCACCCCCATCACAATCACCATCAGTACAACTATTACCTTGAAAGTGACTGCTTTGGATTTGTACATCCTGATTAAAGTGATAAGCGGCAGCGCCCTCACAAATTCCTCCACTGGCACAGGGCGCTGTGTTGGTGAGAAAGATACTACTCTTGATCAACACAGGAGCGACAACCCCAAAGTCAGCACCTGTTCTGATCGCCCCACCAACATTGTCTGTTGTGGTATTACCCTCAAAAATGCTATTGGTGATGGTCACAGGCATATTCCGAGCGTGAACACCGCCGCCAGACAAGGTCGAGGTGTTATTGCGAAGAACGACCCCGTCTAGGGTCAGGCCACCCGTTGCGTTAGCATAAATCCCGCCACCCTCACGCGCCTTGTTGTTTTCAACTATCAAGTTTTGCAAGGTTGGTCGAGCTGTGTTGGAAAGGACAATACCGCCGCCACAATTCGTCGTGTCGCCAGTAAAGCAAGTGGTTCCGGCACTCACATCGCCACTGCGTAGGGTAAGCTCAGAAACAACCACATTTGGCCCAATCGTCGCCCCGGTGATAGTCAGCACCCGTTGCCCTGTCACTGCCTCGATAATGGCCGTAGCGCTGCTTACTCCGGTCAGATTGACGGCCTTATTGAGGGTCACACTCTCCGTCCACACCCCAGCGGGCACGATGACCGTATCACCCGGCCCGGCAAAATCGAGACAGTCTTGGATCGTCGGCCCACAACCACCCCCAACCGTGTGGTCTACGGCGTAGGTTGGCGATGGAAGTAGAAACCATAGAGCCAAACCTAGACTCAACCCGGCTAAGGCTAACACTGTTCCAAAGGCACGCACTTGCTTAATCATAATCCCCTCCATATCTGGCTAATTAAACTTTTATAGCACCATTGTGTTCAAACGAAAGGGATTAGGTATGTTTAATTGAAACTTGGGGAAGTTTGAAGTTTGAAGTAGAGATAGGTAAAGTTCCGTGTTCGGATCAGTAGAACATTCTCGTCTGACACAACAAACACTTCACCTACCATGTTAGCGGATTCATCGAGCATTGGAAAATCAAGACCACTTCTTAAGAATTTCAAGAAACCGATCTGATTTTACGTAAATACTTATCAGGTGTTTATTAGGCGTTGATCTCCCAAATCGGCTCACCCAACACACCGGGGTCAGGGGTGATGCCCAATCCGGGTCGCTCTGAGGGGCGGAGGCTAGCATTTTCCCGGCGCGGCCCGTCGGGAGCAATGTTCGGCCAAACATAGCCGGACAGATCACAAGCATTGAGGACATACTTTTCCGGAGTGGAAACGGCCAGGTGAGCCAAAGCAGCCGTGGTAATATCCGATCCCCACGTATCCTCAATGACCATCATCGTACCAAAGTGGAGACACAGATCGCGAGCCCGACGAATGGCTGAAATCCCCCCAAACTTGGAGAGTTTTAGGGCGACCACGTCCATACAACCTAATTCGTGCGCTTTCATCAACGAGGCCATATCATGCCCATTTTCATCAATTTTCATCGCCATTCCTGACACATGCCGCACTTCAGCACACGCTTCCAGCGTCGCACACGGTTGCTCCAACATCACATCAAGATGGCGAACCGCTTGGGCAACACGAATGGCTTCTAATTTAGTCGTTCCACAATTCCAGTCACCATAAAGCAACGGACCAGGCCCAATGGCAGCCCGCACCGCTTCCAGCCGCTGGACATCTGTTTGCCAATTCCCAGAGGCTCCCAGCTTGGCCTGAAATTGACGAATGCCTTGGTCGTAGGCCACTTTAGCAATATCGGCCATCGCCTCCGGCTCGATACAGGTAATCGAATGATAGAGCGGGGCCGCTTCCATCTGCCGACCGCCCAGCAATTGATAGAGCGGCAAATTTGTCGCCTTGCCCAGCAAATCCCACAAAGCCATATCAAGGGCTGACTTGGCATAGACGTGGCCCTGTAGGTAAGCATCACAGCGAGCCATTATCGCTTCTGGACCGAGAGCCTCCGTGCCCAGCAGAATAGGTGCAACTTCCCTGATGACGGGTTGCACCCCTTTGGCGTAAGCTGGTAGGTAGTGGGGAATTGGGCAGACTTCCCCCCAGCCCACTAATCCCGCATCCGTGCCGATTTCAAGCACGATGCTTTCTACGGTATCGCAAGTTTTACCATCCGCCATATTATAGGTTTCGTAGCTGGTGAGCGCGACGGAATAAAGTTTTAGACTGGTGATTTTCATTGATTGTGTCCGATGTTATCGATAAAGGTTATCTAAAGCGTTGACACCAACCGCCCATATTCCCCAACGGGCTTTACGCCCAAGGTTTTGAACATCCGCCAGTAAAGGGCATTGCAGGAGGCGACAATGGGTTTACCTAGTTTTGGTTCTAAGTCATTGATCAAACTGACTGGGCGTTGGGGCAGACCGTCCAAAGCGCGGCGATAGTTAGACATGCCATTGACCACGATAGCCTCGGCCTGGGGGGCTTGTTCGGCCACATACATCATCGACTTTTCGAACAGGTCACCTGGAAAAACCCAAGTTTGCTCATTGACCTCTTCTTGGGTGGCATACCAGCCTTGATCGTGGAAATTGCCCACATAGAGCAGGTCAAAACCCGCTTGCTTCAAAAAACGGGCAATGCCATTCCGCCAATCCGGCCAGTAGTAGACCGAATTCAGAGCGATTTTTTCTACATTCAAGGCCCGCAATCCTTCCACCAGACAGTAGCCCGCCATATGAAATGCAGTCTCGTAAGTATTGCTAACTCGGTCGCAATAATTGCGAATTTCATCTGGAGTGGTGCCATTAGCGTGGACCCAATTGGTACCAACTTGCCCAACCACATCAGCCCCATTATTGGCAAAACAGTGGACCACCTCTTCGAGCAGATGAAAATTTTTGGCCCGTTGTTGCAGCTGATGCGCATAAACCGGAACATGCAACATTCGGCCATGCACCCCGACGGAGTCCGGCGACATCCGCAGAAAGTCAGTGGGTGCCCCATCAAAATCGTGTGGGGGGGCGGTAAAGCCCGCCTGATAGGGGAAAAGTTTGTTTTTAGGATTTTTCCATCGTTCCGGTTTTTGGTAATCGGCCATTGATTATACCTCTTTTGGTTTACGATTTTTGATTTAGGATTTACGAGAACAATATTGCTCTCGCGCCAATACTCTATGTTGTCACGCTTCAGACCGTCGGCCCAACACAGAGCGTTGGACCCAGAGGGGAATGAGGCTCACACACCATACACCGCAACCGGCTCGCCTAGCGACTCAAAATCTGGCTCAACGCCCAGACCGGGTGTATCACTGGCAAAAAGTTTACCATTTTGGGTGTGAGGGCCAGGTTTGCCGGTTGAGCCGATGTTGTAGTTGTGTAGATCGGTGGAGTTGATGAGCATCTCTTGGGGGGTGGAGGCGGCGAGATGAGCGACAGCAGCGGTGGTGATTTCGCCACCCCAGCTATCCTCGGAAACAACGGGGATACCGTGGTCGATGAAGTAATCACGCATCCGGCGGGTCTTGGATAAACCACCCTGTTTTGAAATTTTGAGACAAACAATTTCAGCCGCTCGATCATTGACCACCTGTTGGGCCACCTGAAAGCTGGTCACACACTCGTCCAGTTTCATCGGCAAATCAATCCGGCGGCGCACTTGTAAACACTCCTCGTAGGTGTGACAAGGCTGTTCAAAAATGTAGTCGAGATCACGGGTAGCGCGGGCCACACGCAAGGCTTGATCCACCCGCCAGCCCTGGTTAGCATCGGCGAAGGCCATCTCACCTGGCTTCAAATGGGGCACAGTGGCTCGAATGCGCTCAATATCCTCTGCCCAATTTGCTCCAACTTTGATTTGAAAGTGGCGATACCCCCTATCCCGCAAGCGGTTCATATCAGCGGTCATCGCCTCAGGCTCGTTTTGGGGCGCAACGCGATACATCGGTGCCCCATCGGTCTGTTTCCCCCCAAGCAACATCCACACTGGCTGTTCGGTTGTCTTGCCCAAAATATCCCAACAGGCAATATCAAAAGGTGATTTGGCGTAGCCGTGGCCTTGGATGGTGTTGTCCATCAGTCGTTCAATGTGAGCGACCTGACGTGGGTCTTCGCCAAGCAAACTTTTAGCCAGTAGTGGCGCAGCAGCAGTGACTCCCTCTGAGTGAGCCACCATATAATTCTCACCGCAAGGGCAAAACTCACCACAGCCACTAATCCCAGTATCCGTATTTAATACCACAACGCTGGATTGGGCCACTGCAATAGCATTGCCTGCGCCCCATTTATAGACGCCATCGACGTAGGGAAGCGCTTTTTTGTACACCGAAATTTTTGTAATTTTCATAAGGACACCACGTTGTTTCCTTCGATTTACGATTTTGAGTTTTTGATTTACGCTTGGTTCGTCGAAATCTTTACAAATGTGGGGATATGTTTGAAAAGAAGGCATATTTTCAGGTTAATGTAATCACCCCGAAACATAAAAAATATGAGCGCGACTGACCCAGTCATAAATTTCTAAATTTTTCACGATGGTTCAGGAAACAAGTAATTATGTTTAGTCTTCTATGTCCGGGTCAGTATAGTATTATAATTCTCATATTTTTCAAAATAATTTTATGCACTTTGAAGAGGTAATTATAATGTACAACGTCCTTACAAATCTTGTCCTTTTTCGACTAATAGCGCAATCCGCTCAGCAATTTCGACGTAGGCGTCTTCTTGCAAAAAATGTCGTCCTTCAACCTGATAGATGTCTGTTTGCAGATTGAGCGCCTGCTTTACATCTGCCCCTTTAGTCTGCACAGTCAGTTCGGCATCGTGTTTACCCCAGATAATCTGGGCGGGAAAATTACGATTGCATAAGGGGGGAAGAATGCGATCCTCAAACGCTTGGGTTGTATCAAAATTGGCCATCACCTTTTGAAACGCTCGCCCTTTGTCACCCATTCGTAGAAACTCCCCGTAGGCCCGGACCTCGGCATAGCTCGGACCGGATAAGACCCCCTTCCAATAGAAGAAGGGGGCGATGAAGGGAGAGTCCATCTGTAGTAACCAGAGATTGCCCAGAACAGGTACAGTGAACGGTCTCATCACCATTGGCTTAGAAAAACTGGCGACATTAACGAGTGTGTTCATCACCGTCAGAGACTGAATTCGGTCAGGAATGCGGCGGATCAAGTCAAATCCAATAGGGCCACCAATGTCATGCACAACCAAATGAAACGAGTCGATGCTTGCGGCATCCAGGGCCTTTTCCAGCCAGATTGATAAGCCCGTCCATGAATAGTCAAAGTTGTCTGGTCGCTCGGCAAATCCCATACCCGGAAAATCCAAGGTCACACCCTCCAAGCCACGATTGGCTAGCTCGGGCAAAACTTTGCGATAAAGATACCCCGAAGCCGGGACTCCGTGCAGACAAACGACGGTTGGCCCGCTACCTTGTCGCCAAATGCGGGTTGAGGCTGTGTTTGGGACGTCAAGTTGAGTCCCTTTGGCAAACCATTTCTGGGCAATGGGGCTGAGCTTGTATTCTGTGTCACGTGTCATAAGATCTCCACGATAGGCAAGTGACATTAGACCACAACTGTTACTTTCGATAGATCTAACTGCTCCTTATTTTCAGCCTTTTGCCCATTTTCCACAAAATGCTTCATCCCAATGTGGAGCAAGCCCCAGGCTTTGCCAAAGTTAGGCTTGATCATCATCGTATTCATCAGCGATCCTACCGGCCCCATCTTCATATCATATTCAAAGGTCCCACGCACTTTGGTGCCACCATTCTCATCAAATAGCTCGATCTTCGCAGTCGGATTCTTCCACGGAGGGAGCTTCTTCCCATCATAGATTGAAATCTTCATCATTCGACCCTCTTCCCAGTGTGTTACCCGCTCCTCAAGCGACGCACCTTCGATATTCAAATCGCAATGCCGAGTGACGCCAACTCCACCCGTTTTTTCTGAGGTTAAGTAGGACTTGGGCACGTTAGGATTCCAAGCGTAGATACTGCCAAAATCAACCAAGGCTTTATCCCACACGTCTTGCCGTGGGGCATCGATCCAAACTTCTCGTACAATTTTAGTCATGATATTTACCTTTCCTTAATAACGGATATGATTTACCGATTTGAGGATAACTTACGCAGCAGCCCCTTTACCCATAGGCTGTGCCTGTTCTTCAACGCGGCCCAGACGACCGATCATCCAACTCATCATCGCGGTGCTGCCTTTGCGTCCCAACACCTTAAACGTCCAATGCATCATATGGTTCATCAAGCCCGGAACGACAAAGGGCGTGTTCGTACCAAGTTTATTCAGGCCAATGTTCACCAGGTCTGAGGTTTTCATGAGAGGTAAGGGGACGGGTAAGCGGGATAAATCCATTCCGGACATATACTCAGACTCGGTGAAGCCAGGCGCAACACCGATGACATCAACTCCCTGTGGCCCCAATTCCTTAGCCAAGCCCTCGGCCAGAATTAGGTCATACGCCTTGGTTGCCGCATAGTTGGTAAAGCCAGAAACCCCGACCAAACCGACCATTGAACTAAGGATAACAATCCCGCCCCGGCCTTTCTTGCTAAAATCGCGGCCATAAGCGTGAGACAAAGCCATCGGGGCTCGAACATTGAGATCGAGGATACGTAATTCTGACTCAATTGAGTTATCCAAAAAGCCGCCCAACTCCGCCGCGCCAGCATTGTTGACCAACAACCCAACCTCAAGATCTGCCGTGGCTTCCCGCAAGGTCGACAAAAAGTCAGGTGTCGTTAAATCAAGGGCAACAACTCGAGTTTCAACGCCATATTTTTGTTGTAATTTATTTGCCAAATCTTCAAGCTTCTGGGCCCGACGCGCCACCAAGACGACATTGAGCCCTTTCCCGGCAATTTGACGGGCAAATTCAGCGCCAATTCCAGCTGAAGCTCCGGTCACAATTGCCCACGGACCATACTTTCGTTGAAATGCTTGCTTGTTCATAATAAAATCACCTTTCCAGAATTATCATTCTGATATTTATGTAAAAAAATTTAACGAAGGTTATTATATGAGTCGATGTACAGTGGTAACGTCGACAAAATCACACTATTTACAAATCTATTTTCCAGAATGCCTATTCTGAAAAAGAGCAAAAAAAGAGGCTATCCCAAAATGGACAATACCCCTTTGATATAATCCTCAACCGCCTGTGGCGATTGCCCCACCCGAACAAAGGTCGGAATACCAATCAAGGCGCCGAATAAGAAATTGGCCAAGGGATCAATTTTCGTGTCAGAAGAAAGCTCGCCAGACTGTTGCCCATTCACCAAAGCTTGACGAAGCAGATCGGTCACCATTTCAGCATACTTGGCCGCTCGATCAGCCACTTCCTTATCTTCCGTAGCCAAATCTGTCGCGGTGTTACACATAAAACAGCCGAGATGGCTATAATCGACGGACATATATTGAGCGGTAAGTTGAAAGGTTTCGCGAATAGCAGCTAAACCTGCCTCTGGCTCAGTCAATGGCGCTAAGTTTCCGGTGAGAACGACATTGTTGTAATGATCCAACGTCGCCAAGAGCAGATCGTGTTTATTGTTGAAGGTGGAATAGATGCCGTACCGTTGAACGCCAGTGGCTTTCACCAGATCATTCATCGAGGTATCGTGGTAGCCTTTTTCCCAAAAGACATACATTGCCTCATCAAGCAATTTATTCGGTTCGAATTCTTTATGCCGAGCCATCTCATTCCTTTATCAGAATACTCATTCTGATATTCAAAAGTATATCAGACTTTTTTGAATACGCAAAGTAGGCTGGCTTACATTGTCAGATCGTCGAAATATCAGTCCACTCAATTTTTACGGCTGGGGCATCATTACCAAACAGATTGAGTGTTTTTGTATCAGTTTGCACACCGCCTAATCGCTCATAAAAACGAATTGCTCGAGCATTATTTTCGACCACCCAAAGATAAACGGTTGTTTGACCTTGTTGAAGTAAATGTTGGGCTGCCGCTTTCATCAAAGCCAATCCTACTTTCTTTGAACGATGTATCGGTTTAACGTGCAAATTTTCGATATAGGGATGGGGTCTACACCAAACAGCGATAAACCCAATGACCTCATTATCCTCGGCGACTAACACGACATCCTGCGCTTGTATCTCTCCATCTGTCCAATGTTTTTGCAAGTCCAGAGGCAGTTGATTGGCCAAAAATTCTGCGGGCAACACGTCAGCGTAGGTATCCTGCCAACTCTCAGACTGAACGGCAGCAATTGCCAACATGTCGGTGGGCTGGGCGGGGCGAATGTTCATAAAATACCGGCCTTTTGCGGGGGATGAACTAAATATTGTAATGAGAGTGTTTGCTTACCGCCCATGTCGGCTCCTCTTGCGGTGTGAAACACCGTTCTATGATTTGTCTAACTCTACCAAACTTCTGTCCCCATCAACATCCGTAATTACAATCGGGGTTGTTTTGGAATGTCATCTTTTTTGAAGATGAATAATTTTGGTAGGATTCAGGTAGTTGACTCAAATGATTGGCAAGTAAAGGATTAGATTCCACTGCTTCCCTATGATAGAAATTTCTCAATCCAACTGACAATAATCTCCGGCTGAATGGGTTGGGATAGACTGTTAATCGCTTGTGTTACACACTCATCTCCCAACCTTTCTCGCCTTGCGCTTAGGATAGCTTCGGTAAAAGGTTTCGATGCCTCTGGGTGGCCCTGAATGCCTAAAAAGTGATCGTCGACGGTAATCATAAAATAGGGACAGTGACTATTGTGGGCCAATAGTTCACTATGTGGCGGGAGTTGGTCAATCTGATCCTGATAACTGACCAGCATACTAACCTGTTGCATTTGCGGCTGCATCCAATCTTTAGGGGCTGTTACGTGGGCGGTTTGTACACCAACACCCCATCCCTTTGGCGAGGGCCTGACCTTACCACCCAATACCTCAGCAATTATCTGGTGCCCAAAACATATCCCTACAAATTTCTGCCTCTGCTTGTACAACTCATGAACATACGCCTTGAGATCGGTAATCCACGGAGCAGAATCGTAGACGGAAAAAGAACTACCACCGCAGACAAAACCAGCACAATCGTCCTGAACGGACGGAAATTGTCCCGCCCGCACATTATAGGGCACAACCTTGATTTTTGGATTATGTGTAGTAAAAAATTTAACAAACATATCTGGATAATCACCATCGATATATTGTAGCGATTCAGGGGCAGAGTCACATATCAGTAAATTAATTTTCATGAGTACCTTCCACAAAGCTAAGTCAACTATTCATTATCATATAATCGCTTTTTGTGGGGTTCTTGGCAAAATTTGCAATGGTTGAACAATTTGGCGACGTTCCGGAGTCAAGCGTTCTAACAATTCGGGCGAGGGCTGATAGCCATGTCGGAAGTTGCCCCACGATGGCCCATATCTATAAACCATAATCCGACGTTGCCCTTCGTTAACCCGCTTGGCCGAACCGTGCGAGATACAATCAACAAATAACAAAGCATCCCCCGCCTCCATATGTACCTCAAGCGCCCCTTCAACGTCATCGACCGATGCCTCTTCCCCTCGCATCTGATGCTTTTCAAAGTCAGGGTGTTCGAAATTAGCTTTATGGCTGCCAGGAATCACCATTGTCGCCCCATCACCAGGGCCAATGTCCGTCAATGCCATCAAAATGTTGATTTGACCGCATTGAAAGCGACCGTTGAAATAGCGATATTGGGTCCGTTTCATTCCCAAATGCCCACCTGAATGTAGACCGATGGCCTGCCCTGGGCCACGCACATTCGCAAAATTTTCATCAATAAACAACGGGCCGTGATTCCAATCAAATGTCCCTTCGCCACCGACAAAATGCTTCACCTTTTCAATCCAGCTTGGATGGTCGATAATAACTTCAAACGCTTCACCACCTTCATAGATCTGCTGCAAATTTGTCCCTTCATTATCGCCAAAGGTATGGCCGTGAACATGGCCCACCCACTCCTGTTGTTTGATGGGCAAAATCGCATCTATGCCAGCGTTACAAGCAGCAACCTCCTCCGGGCTTAAGGCCTGTTTCAAAAGCAAATAGCCTCGTAAATCAAATAAATAAATTTCACGATCTGTTGGTTTCATCTTTTATCTCCAAAGTTTGAATTCTCTTGGCAAGCAAGTAGTTATCATTATAATCAGGTTTTAGATTGATTTCTTCGCACAAATAGACAAGTTCTTATCAAAATTTGATTTCTATGAAAGAAACGCTCGACATTGCTGAAGGTTTTGTAGGAAACCTTTGGTACAGTGATCTCCCAAAACTTGACCGTCTCCACCGACACGATGAGTTGGAATGTAACATCGTGACCAGTGGACACGGAGCTTACTTGTTGCAAGGACATCGGGTTGACTTACAACCGAATACGATTTTTTGGTTATTCCCGGCCCAAGAACATCTCATCCTCGATAGCTCAGATGATTTCAATATGTGGATTTTGGTGATCAAACCAGAGGCCTTACATCGACTATGTGCCAGTGAATTCAACGCAGTGTTACTCGAACAAAACCCGCCTGGAAATTTTTTGCGGCATCTCCATCCTCCACAAATTGAGCGGCTTGTTGCTTTGTGCCAAGAGATTATGGCCTGTGATGCAGACACAGCACGTTACAATGCCGGTTTGGAATATTTGTTACTGTCGGCATGGTCAGCCTTTCAGGATGGTAGCGTCGTCCCCCTCAACACACACATCCACCCTGCTGTCGACAAAATAGCCAGGCAAATCCACGCTGGGCATCTCGATGACAATTTGGCGACACTTGCCACTCTCGTTGATTTAACACCAGAAAGCGTTAGTCGCCTTTTCAAAAAACAAACAGGTGTCTCATTAAGTGCCTTTCGCAATCGTTGTAGGGTGGATCGATTTCTGACGATTTATGGGCAGGGTCACAGCATTACGATGTTAAACGCAGCACTTGAAGCGGGCTTTGGCAGCTATGCCCAATTTTATCGAGTCTTCACCCAGGTCATGAAACTTACACCCGCCGCATATCGCCGAGAATTGAGGGGCGACGGTTGATCAGAGAATCACAAAAAAGCCGTTGATCAACAGAATTGATCAACGGCTTCAGAATTTATTCACCCTTAGCTCAAGGTTTATAAGCTACAATTTGAGCCCCGAACAGACGTACATCATTAGGCACAGTGCTCCAATCGAGATCTTTGGTTAAAGCCTCATAACTCTCAGAGTCTAATTCCTCAACATTCTCAAGGCCATATGACTTACGAGACTCAACCTCGACTTGGGTAAAACCAACGTTGCGCAAGCGGGTTAGATAGTCAGCCTGATCCAAAGCACCAGTGATACACCCAGCCCAAGCGTTCATGTTCTTTTGAAGTTGCTCTGGAAACGTTCCTTCGGTCACCATATCAGACACAGTGAAACGGCCACCGGACTTCAGGACGCGGAATGCTTCCTGAAAAACGGCATCTTTATCCGGGGAAAGATTGATCACACAATTTGAAATAATGACATCAACAGAGTCGCTGTCCACGGGCAAATCCTCAATCTCACCTTTACGGAAGTCTACGTTATCTAGCCCCAGCTTGATCTTATTCTGATTGGCTAAGGCCAACATGTTATCGGTCATATCCACCCCAATGACCTGCCCAGTGGGGCCAACTTGTTTTGCGGCTAAAAAGCAATCGATGCCGCCACCAGATCCTAAATCGAGGACAATTTCACCTGCCTTTAAGCCAGCAATGGCCATTGGGTTGCCACAGCCAAGCGAAATATCGGTCACACTCTCAGGTAAATCAGCCAACTCAGACTCACTATAAAACATTTCGGCAACCCCACTGTTCTGGCTCTCACTAGCGGGGTCACAACAGCCCACAGGCCCACAACAACTCGCTGTACTTGGCGTAAAGCCATCTGAAATTTGAACAAGCTCGGTTGTTGCAGGTTGATTGACCTTATCAGCCAAAGCCCCATATCGTTGGCGAACTTCTTCTTTCATTGTTTGAATTTGATCAGACATTATTTTGCTCCTTCAGCAATACATATATAAATATATCTATATGATATAATAAAAAAAGAGAACGCTCAACGCGGACCCTACGATGATTGTTCTGCTTTCGTTAATGTTGACCAATCAACCTCCATCGGAATAAATTTAGCTGAGAGCATTCCACAGCACTCAGTAATGTTCGCTTGATTGGCTTGATAATATATCTGTTTACCTTCCCGCCGACTGGTGACAAGGTTGGCTTGTTTAAGAAAGTTGAGATGATGTGAAATCGTGGGTTGAGAGACATTAAACATCTCAACCAAATCACTCACACATTTCTCCCCATCAGTTTGAAGGATTTCGAGGATTTTTTGGCGGGTTTCATCACTTAAGGCTTTACAAAAAGCAACGATATCAAAATCTGGCATACAATCAACTCACAACAAATAGATAATTATCAATATATCTATATGATACTCGCTGAGATTTATTTGTCAAATTAAATAATTTGATGACTGTCTCGAAAGATTAAATCTATCCAATATAAATCCAACAATCATTTGATAGAATAATTGACATGCTGTTAAAGAAATCAGTTGTAGAGTAAATTATTGTTGTCCGATAGAATAAACATCTCTAAATTTTCTCTAAAAAATCACTAAATCATCGAATGTAAAATATGGTATCTTAGCAGATAAGCAGTGTGGAAGTGGCTGTAACCCAAGTGTTCGCAGTCGACTCAAAAATCACTCGACTAAGTTAAAAACTTATAGGAAATAGTTCTTATTTAGCTTGACTTTATAGATAATTTTGGTTACAACAACTAGAAAGATAGCTTATTCATTTTGTAATAGGAGACAATCATGCCATTTGGACAATCTTATTTTCTTGGTAAATTAGCAGAAGGATTAGTTGAGACAGTAACGGGCAGTAAAGAAGCTGGCAAAGCTGCTCACATTCTTGTGTCAGCCAAAGTTGCAGCTGTAACGCTTGATCCTCTTGGTCATGCTACTTCTTGGGTCGACGTAACTGCCACTACCGCAGAACTTGTTGCGGATAGTGCTACTGATACTGCAATGGATGTTGTTACCGATACCGCAGTGGATACATCTTTTGATTACAGCCCCAGTTATAGCTCCGAGAGCAGCTATAGCTCCAGTTATAGCTCTGAGCCTCACTTTGGAGATAGTGAATCGGGTAACAATCTAGCCACCTCAGATGTGCAAATGTTGAGTAGTGAAGACGCTAAAATGGCGCTTGATAACTTCAAGGAGCCTGTAGGCACGGAAAATGTAGAAGCCCTAAAAGAAGCATACGTTGAGGCTAAGGATAAGGAGAATTTCGATATTTTCATGGACAAATTAGGAAAGACAAAAGGTATAAATAGTGATATTTCTGAGAATATTGTGAAAGCAGTAACTAACCTCACGTTCGGTGGGTATAATTAGCATCTAACGGAAATTCATCGCCAACTTTTTGTCGATCTTATTGTGTCACTTTAATTGTAACCAATACTTAACCTATAAAAATAGAACGTTTCGGGAAATTTCCTGAAACGTTCTATTTTTTGCTCAGCAGGTTTTGTAAGTTCGCCAACACAACCTGGTTTGGTTCATCGGTCATCGTATGCATGAGCGAATTAAATCGGGCAAAGGCAGTTGCTGGTGTATCTAACGTTAACAGGGTTGCGATAGCGTCCCGTATTCGTCTGTCCAGATTTTGTTTTCGAGATATTATTGAGCCATACAACGCAGCAATATACACATAGTGAACCCAGTAGTTTAAGGTGTCTTTCTTGATAAGATTTCTTGCATTCTGTTTCGTTTCCTCAAAACTTTTAGTCACAGTGTCAGAACTTTTTTTGAGTAAAGCTATACTCTCTAACAGTTGACCAAAAGGCAGATCAATTGGATCACTCTGGATTGCTCCTATATGTGCTGACTTATATGCTTCATCTACTTTACCGAGAAACAATAAAGCCCAGGCGAGGGTTATACTGACCCGGCCGGATGAACTTTTCATGTCTAACATCTGTGAGATAGTAAGTGCCTGCTGTGCGCTCTCAGCCGCACGCTCATATGCTTGATTGTTTAAGAAGCCCTCAGCCTGATTGTGTAAAACCTGCATCTCGACGCGAAGAAGACCAAACTGACGACATATTTCAAGCGCCTCATTGAAATGTTGATCCGCCAATTGATCGTTGCCAAGTTGGATATAGGTATACCCTATATTACTGCGACATATAGCTTCATGATGAATATTTTCTAGCCCTGTATCGAGTGCAGTTTCATATGATTGCAAAGCCTGTTGCAATTTACCCTGCCGTAAATCGCAATTGCCAATATTTAGCTTACCTGTTGCCCGAACGGGTAAGCGCTCCCTCTCAAGAAAATTTTCATCTTCCGTAAGCTCTTGTGCTTGAATGTAAAATTCGCGCGCCTTCCCCGTTTCACCCAATCGATAATAACAGGTAGCTAACCCATCAAGCCATTTGGCTTCCAACGAGGGGTTATTAGCCTCTTGTGCACCATGAATAGCTGTTTTATAATTGAGGATTGCTTTATCTATGTTTCCTTTCTTGGCATCCACAGTCGAAAACCCACCAAAGATAGCACTAAAAACTTCATGTCTCTCAGTAGCTCCAGCCAATTCGCCTGCTTCCTTATATTTCTTCAGAGCTTCATCATAACGCCCTTGCATAACATGCGCATTCCCCATGGATAAAAGCTGATGTATCCGTGTCTCCTCATCTTTGTTCTTTTTCAGGAGATTTTCATGTTGCTCCAAAATCAATTTATATGCACCAAGACTCCCCAAATGAGTATCTATCAATATTTGGGTCTTTACAGCAGAGTCAAGTTTATCGACCTCAGGACGGCTCATAATTTCAATACCAGCTAACAGGTGTGGCTGTAGCTTGGCAAAGTTCACGGAACGCTTCCTAAGCCTTAGTGCAGTACGAAAAGCATAAGACCCATAAGCTACCTCTGCCGATCTATGCTCTTCTGCATCTTCAGTTTTGAGTAGTGTCAGCGCATAACTACGCAGTACACGGTGCTGGCGATACCAATATATTTCAGAATCCTCAGACTCTCCGCCATCACTGATCAAGGCATGAAGACGCAAAGTATCAAGATATTTTTTTGCATCCTCAAGCTCCCACACTATTTCGACTAAGTCCTGCCCCCAGAGAACATCAGGGGCTAACACACCCAGTTTGCGAAATTTTGAGTGTACTTCCTTCGGCAGTGCTTCATAACTTCGCCTAAATACAACATATATTCTTCGTCTTATATCGTCAGGAGTGTCTTTTTCAAGGGGCGTCCCATGTTTAATTTTATCTTCGTAATAATCAAGGGTTTTCTCGACAGAAGAATATTTCAGACTCAGGGTCGCTGCCGCCACTTCTAAAGCCAACGGGTGGCCACGCAAGATATTGATTAACCGAGTCACGGCCGCCTCATCCATCTGCACTTCCTGTATACGTTTATTCAAAAATTGTCGCGCATCGGCATCAGACAATTGTAATAATGGATACCTACGTCCACCGAATTCCTCAACAACAGTTTGTTGACGAGTTGTGATTAAGTAACACGCTTCCTTTGGAGCCGCACGCTGTAATATTCGCACAGCTTCCCTACATTGGTCGTTGTCCCACACATCATCAAAGACAATTAAAACAGGCCCATTACATCTATTCTGAATGAATACCTCAAGACGACTACGTAAATGGTCTGCTATGTGCTCAAAAGAAAGATCAGGCAGTTTATATTCATCGCTGATATATTTTCCCCAATTTTTTAACAGCTCCCCTAGTTGTTTAGGTGTCTCCGTAATGTCTACCCAAAAAGTAACAGGAAAGTCATCTTGCACAAAGTCGCAAAAAGCTTGGGTGAGGCTTGTTTTCCCCATCCCACCAGTTGCGTGGATTGCTACAACACGGTGGTTATCATTAAAAAACAAGCCCCGCAGTTCCTCCATCTCTTGCTGACGCCCCGTAAAATTAGTCGGAGTCTGTACAGTTGGGCAACCGTCTCTTGGAACCATTTGACCAGACCGCATAATATCATCATCTAGCAGTAACGGTTCTAACGCCTTTTGCCATTCAGCTCGACTTATTTCTCCCTCAATAGATTGCCTCGTTAAATTGATGGCTTCTTCATAATCCTCAATCTTGATAAGTAATGCAGGAGGTGCGTTATCTCCAAACTTGGCTATTCTCAGCTCAAGGATGCGTAAAATTCTCTGAAGTTGTTTCAAAAAATTTTGCGAAGGAATCACATTTATCAACCTTTGTTGTCACGTTGCGAAGTATTGTTGATTATCTTGATAGTTTGTAATTTGTCCAGCGGGTTAAAAACAAAAAGCCGACTATATGTATAGTCGGCCTTGGTATTGATACAATCTAGTCCTAAAATTCTAGCTGTACATTTGGTGTCTTCAAACGATCAACAGAGATTATATCACCATCTTGACCTTCAGTAACTAAGCCATTCAACGCGGTCAAGATCGGATCTAGCTCTCGGCCATTCACGGCAGCAGCTTCTGCTAATGACTGATGATCGTCGACTGAACAGCTTGAGCAGCCACCCAAATGAAAACCTGCCAGAATTTGTTGGGCTTGGGGATGCAACATCAAAATGTCGCCAACTCTCATCTCAGGCGTAACGCTGAGATTACCACGAAGCTTCATCACCTCAAACTTCAAATGCTTCAGCTCTTGATCATTTTTCTCTTGAGCTTCGTGCATTTGTCGCCGTAGATGATAAACCCGGCTATTTACTTGAGCAATACGTTCTTTCAATTGCCCATTTTGTCTGAGCGCAACCCATGCCATCACCAATCCTAAAACACAAACACCAATCGATGCAAAAATCATAATCAAACTCCCTATCGAATTCTAACCTTTAATCTTCGCTTGACCCGCCGATGCGCGGTGAAGCACTTCGCCCACCTTTGAGTGAGTCTTGTAATGTCTCTAAAGCGTCCCAGTTACCTTCAGCAGCCAGCTTCGCTTGTTCAGGCCACGTTGTTGGATCAGCCAATTTGTATCGTGGTCCAGCGTTATCCAAAACGTCTTGAATAAATTCAACTGACGTTTCAGCCAACTGAGCAAAGGTCATGACCCCGGCATCGTTCAACAAGCCGTTAATCTTCGGTCCAATACCTTCAACTTTAGTCAAGTCATCTGGCTCAACTGGAACCGCTGCTGCCACGTCTGCTGGCTCGATACCACGAGTGGATGTTTCTTCTACCACCGCATCTGCTGGCGGAGCACTGGCTTGAGAGGAACGGGGCTGCTCATCAGAAGAAACGTCCTCAGACTCAGCTTCAGTCTGGGCCTTGGCTTCCTCTTCCGCCTTAGCTTTAGCTTCGGCCTCTGCTTTGGCTTTAGCCTCTGCTTCTTTCTCGGCTTTCTTGCGAGCTTTTTCTTCTTCTTTGCGTCGCTTTTCTTCCTCGGCTACTCGACGTGCTTCTTCTTCAATCGCATTCCAAGTTGGGCGAATAGAGGCATAGTAGCTGGCAGGCTTAACCAAACGATCAATGTCGTGAATGTGACTAACTTCACGCTCATAGTCAGCTAATTCATAGTCGTGATCCATCTTAATCGCATCAAATGGACAGAACTCGGCGCAGTAGCCACAGTTCATACAAATATCGGTATCGATATAGAAATCCGCTGGCTGAGGGATTGGCTTGCCTGTCTCAGGATCATCGGTGCGGACGATCCAAATACATTGCGGGGGACATACCTTCGCACAAATCCCACAGCTCGTACAACGATTTTGGGCCATTGCCTCAGCACGATCGTAATCTTCGCTATCATTAGGCACTTCATAATCAGTTATCAAGAATGGCAGAAAGCGAAAGTTCTCAGGCGTTTTCAACTTCATTTCGGGATACTCAACCGTAAATACCCCACCACTACCTTCTAACCCTTGCCGACTAGCCAAGGCGTCTTCATTCAACGCGGCGTTGGGAAAGTACTTTAGATCATCGATAAAGGTGTCGATGAAGTGCCTGAGGGTAATTCCCAACCCTTTTACAATACCTAAACCAAACATTATCGGTCAACCTCCCCTAACACAATATCGATAGCTCCTAAAGTGACAATCGCATCAGCCACTTTGTTGTCTTTACACATATCGGCCAGTGCATTTAGATTGATGTATGATGGGGGCCGAACCCGGTAGCGCCACGGATTACCTGAGCCGTTGCTCACGAGGTAGAACCCTAGCTCACCTTTAGAGTGTTCAATTCGAGCGTAAGCATCGCCCGCTTTAACTCGGTGGATATAGACGCTCTTGCCACCCATAAACTCACCACCTTTGGTAGCTTTGATTCCTTTGAATGCCTGCTCTAAAATGCGTAGACTTTGGCGGGCTTCAAGGATACGAACATAGAAGCGATCAAAAACGTCGCTCGCTGGCATTGTTGGTACATCAAAATCGAAACGGTCGTAAATGCTGTAGGGTTCAACTTTCCGGATGTCATATGCGACACCAGCCGCACGGAGCAAGGGACCGGTGACACCGTGGCTAATTAAATCTTCAGCGGATACATAGCCGACATCTTTGGTTCGTGACAGCACAATCTCGTTGCCAGTCATCAAATTGTCCAGCTCATCAACTGATTTAGCTAACAAGTCAGAAACGACCTCAGCCCGGGCTAACCAATCTTCGCTTACATCGTAAGCCACACCGCCGAAGCGCATGTAATTACACATCATTCGGGAGCCGCTGGCTTCCTCAAACAAATCAATCACGTGCTCGCGGGCCTCAAAAGCATAAAGGAGCGGTGTCCCTAACGCACCCAAGTCATTCATCAAGAAGCCAAGGAGGGCCAAGTGACTATACACCCGGTTCAACTCAGCCATAATCACCCGGATATACTCGGCGCGTTCCGGCACCTCTGTCCCCAACATTTTTTCAACTGTCAGGGCATAGGCAAAGTTATTCTGCATCGAGTTAAAGTAATCGAGACGATCCGTAAACGGCATATTCATTAGCCACGTATTACGTTCGCCGATTTTCTCATGATTTCGATGGAGATAACCTAAAACTGGCTCTAAGTCAACAACCGTTTCCCCATCAAGCGTAACCACCATTCGGAACACACCATGTGTGCTGGGGTGTTGCGGCCCCATATTGACGACAATACGATCAGAGTCGAAATCCTGCCCATCGTGCAGATCTCGTGACTCCAAAATGTGTTCTAAATTATCTTCAGCCAGTTTTGGCACCCAGTTGTCGATATCCCAATCTTTCGGGTAAACAACATTCTTGTCATAGGGGTTTTGTTTCTCGATTCGCTCGTGATGTCCACCCGGCCAGCGACTGTTGAAGGGCTTAATTGGCTCTTCATAGTATGGCTCATTGTAATCACGGCGCATCGGATACCCATCAAAGCCGTCCCACATCAAGATACGACGCATGTTGGGGTGTCCAGTGAAGTTAATCCCATAAAGATCGTAAATCTCCCGCTCTTGGAGATAGCAGGTTTTCCAGAGGTCATATAGTGAAGGAAGCTCAGGGTTTTCTTCGGGAGTACGTGATTTCAAAACCAGAACTGGCTTGTCTGGTTGGCTGATGCTGTAGAGGTGATACACTACTTCAAAACGAGGAGCATCTTTTCGGCCTAGATAATCAACCCCAGTCACGTTGCTCAACAATTCGTAGTTCAACTCATCACGCACATACTGAGCCACGGCAAACAAGTGCTCTGGGGCAACGATTAAGTCGTTAGCCTCAGCAGTAACTGCCCCCTCAGCAATCACATCACTAATGCTAGCAGCCAAGGCCGCTGCTTCATCAGTCGGGGTTGTGTCCCAACTCGGCACCTTCGGAGGTTTTGGCGGACGTTTTGGGGCAGGTTTCGCTACAGCTTGAGCACCACTATCACCACCATTGGCTAACTGTTCCCTAATAAGATCGATTTGCCGAGGGTCAACAATATCTGGTCCCAAAATCGGTACCGGAATTGGCTCATTTAGTTCATCTCGCTGATACCAAGGTACAGTTCGAAGCGATTGGCCTCGAATTTTTTCCTGCAAAGTGATGATGCCGTGCAAAAGGGCCTGAGGTGTTGGGGGACAACCTGGGACATAAACATCTACCGGAATAAATTTATCAATCCCGGAGACAACATTGTACCCTTCCTTAAAAGGGCCACCACCCGTTGCACAAGCTCCCATACTGAGCACATACTTTGGCTCGGGCATCTGATTGTACAGGCGAACAATTTGGGGAACCATCTTTTTGGTTACCGTACCCGAAACAATCATCAAATCAGACTGTCGTGGCGTTGCTCGGAACAACGAGGCACCAAAACGGTCCAAGTCATAGCGAGCCGTGCTGGTGCCAATCATCTCAATGGCACAGCAGGCCAAGCCAAATGTCATTGGCCATAACGAATATGCGCGGCCCCAGTTGTAGAGGTCATCAAGCCGGCTGAGCAGCACATTTTGTTGAATACTTTCAGGGACTTCGTTTTCTTGGGGGGGTGCTTCCATCACCATTGTTATCCCATCCTCCATTGTAGGGTTAACCAACTACCAAATCATCGTAGCAATTTCACAATTGTGGCAATTGAATATATCAAATAAAAAGGCATCTGTCCTTTTTTTCACATACACGCAAAATATACCACAGTGAATAAAATTTTGCCAATTTGTTCTAGTGTGCAAAGGATTTTTCGAGGTTCCACATTTTACATAACTTTTGAGAAAAAATTTATTGCACAATTGAATGAAATTAGAAACTATAGAAAAGGTGATTAGAGAAGTTTTGGAAAAAACCTTCCAGTCCGAGTCATATAGGCCCGGTATTCATCCCCAAACTCATTGATGAGTTCAGCTTCTTCAATCGGAGTGCGAATAATAAGCAATATCAAGGCCCCAACGCCAGTTACACCAAAAAACCAATTACTCGAGATTAGACAAAGCCCGGTAATATAAAAAAATGAAAATAGATACATTGGATGTCGAATAAATCGATAGGGACCAGTTGTAATAAGTTGATGTGTTTTTCGAATGACGACTGTATCTGTGACATTTTTGCCCAAGCTACTAAACATCCAATAAAGTAAGGGAATAGCAATAGCGCCTAAAACCACCCCGAACCAGCGTAATTCCATAGGAATAGAAATCGCTGCCCACGCCATCCACCGTGGATTGATCATATAAACAACTAATGATAACCACATCGCCACTCCAAACAAACGGAGAAGAATCATAATCGGCACTCCCTCCTTTTGACGAGAGATTTTATCACCAAGCTTGGCCGCTTGTAAACGATGATAGACACCAATAATAGCGAGTAGAATGAAAAATATGATGACGATTATTCTAAAAGTAAGCTCATTATTCATTATTTTAGCCCTCAATTTTTTAGTTATTACTAAAAAAATATTTAGTCGAGACTAATTTTAACAAGAATCGAGATCATTGTCAATAAGCTTGATGTGAGAAGATTGGTATCAACCTTCTATAAGAAAAGGTGCATCTTTTGATTCATTTAAATAACCAAAATGTTATCAAAAGTTGATTTTGTCCAAAAATTGTGATATGATCCCGCCATTCGGTTATGTTTTTTGAACATATCGCTTTTTGGAGATAGCAATCAATGAAAGATCGCTTTGGACGTGAAATAAATTATTTAAGAATATCCCTCACAGACCGCTGTAATCTGCGCTGCGTCTATTGTATGCCGATGCACGGTTTGACGTTTGTCCCTAATGATGAGCTGCTGAGTGCGACTGAACTGGAGCAGGTGGTTAGAGCTGCCGTGGATGCTGGCTTCAGCAAAGTACGGTTGACAGGTGGCGAACCAACTTTACGTCAGGACATCGTCGAGATTGTTGATCGATTGTCCAGCATTCCAGGGGTCGAGCAGCTCGTTATGACCACAAATGGTTATCGCCTACCCTACATCGCTAAAGATTTAGCAGCGGCGGGTCTCAAACGAGTTAATATTCATGTTGACTCGTTGAGTAAGGAAAGCATCAGCAAAATCATGCGGCTGGGCAGCTATGACAAAGCTTGGGCAGGCATTAAGGCAGCCGAGGAAGCGGGCCTCCTCCCAATTAAACTTAACGCCGTGATTACCCGTGGCTACAATGATGACGCAGCCGCAGGCTTGGCCCAACTAACACTCAACAAACCCTGGCAAATTCGTTTTATCGAATTGATGCCCTTTGCTGGACCAACTGAAATTCAATTGGAGCATTACGTCTCTAGTGAGGAGGTCCGTGGCTGGATTGAGCAGGAGCTTGGCCCGATGTTCCCTGTCAATGAAGGCGAACTCGATGGTGAAGCCCGGGTTTATCGCCTCGCTGGGGCAGAAGGCACTGTCGGCTTTATCAGCCCCATCAGTGATCCCTACTGCGATGACTGCAATCGGATGCGTCTCACTTCAGATGGTCGTCTGCGCATGTGCCTCCTTGTAGATGGCGAACTCAACTTCCGCGACACCCTCCGTAATGGTGGCTCCCACGAGGAACTCGTTCACCTCTTTGAACGCGCCATCCACGCCAAACCTGTCGGACACCAGCTCCGCAACGGTTATCGTCCCGAAAATCGTACGATGAGCCAGATCGGGGGGTAGAAGGAGAACGTCTATCTCGATACTCAAAATCAAAAAGAGCCATTCCGTAAAATGGCTCTTTTTTGATTCTACAAAAAGTCAACTTTTGTAACATCTCCCGCAGCAGAGGATATTCCAATAAAACAGCTCAAATTTTGGAAATGATGGTACAATCTCTATTAGACACAAGGGGGATACAATGGCGTACGAATCCAAACAAAGAAAAATTTACAATCAATCATTTGATACAATTAATCAAACAATTTCACAATTAACGGCTGATTTAGGGGGTGTTTCGACAGCAAAACAAGCGTTGGCCCCAGGTCAGTTTGACATAAACTTCAAAAAGAAGATAAACGGCGAGTTTATCAGCAATCGCATTCAGGTCAAAATCAAAGTTACAGCCCAATCAGATACAACCAGTCAGGTTGCAGCCTTAGCGTTTCCGGTTGATCCAGTTGGACAAAAATTGGAGTTTGGCGTGATTGGGCAGCCATCCAAGTTTGTTTTAGACACATTTTTCGGGGAATTAGACAAGAAAATTTAGCTTATTATAGGCTAACTAATTTGCATTAGTTTATAATTGTTACATCCATTAAACCGAAAAATATGTTAATTCCAATAAAACCAAAAAAGTAATCGTGGTATAATTCTGACTATCCACGCAAAGAAGCTGGTTTAATTTTATGGTGTCGTTGACGATCCAACAAAAAAATTTACTTCAAACATTACTTCACGCCGATGCACCTGTGGTTGTTTCACAGGTTGCCCATCAAATGAATCTGACTCCCCGTCAGGTGAATTATCGTCTTAAACCCATAAAAACCTGGTTAGCTCAACACGATGCGACATTAAAAGCCACGCCAGGCATTGGTATCACTGTTGAATGCTCTCCCACGCAACGCATCAATTTATTAAATGAATTAGATACAAAAACAAATTTTCACTTGGTGTTGACCTCAGGTCAACGTCAACAGCTATTTGCCATTCATTTATTGGCGGCTGATGAGCCACTCATCCTACAAGAGCTACAAAATAGCACCGAGGTGTCTCGAACCACCATCTTAAAGGATTTGGACCAAATTGAGGCTTGGGTAAAGGCCTTCAATCTTGAACTGATCCGACGGCCCAACTATGGTCTGTTTTTAAAGGGAGCGGAGTTTGCTCAACGTCAAGCCCTAACGGCTTTGTTATGGGGCGGAACTGATTTTGATGACCCTCTCACTTCAATAACTTACCATACTGGGTTAGTCTCCTCCCTCTCTAATGATGGAGAGCATCTCCCCATTACCAAAAACTTCACAGCTTTCTTAAACAAATTACAACCACAAGACGCCCTTGAATGGGTCACAATCGCAGAAGCTCAGCAAGGGGGACGCTTTACAGATGAAGCGGTTCTCCTTCTTGCCTTAGCTTTTTCAATTCAGCACTATCGCCTGCAAATGGGTCACCAAGTTGAGATTGAGGCGAAAAGGATTGAATGGCTCAAGGGTCAATCAGAATGGCAAGCGGCTGTAAAAGTGGCCGAAAAATTGTGGGATGGTCTGCAAATTGAGCCAATACTATCTGAGATAGCCATCATTACAATGAATCTGCTGGCTGGATTACGCGACCATGTCTGGCCGGGCGATTTCAAAATCGACCCAACTCTGGCTGACTTAATCACTGAGTTGATGGAGGAGGTGGCCCAAGCATTTACAACGCCAGGCTTAAAGCAAGATGGGGCCTTACGGGATGGGTTAATCGCTCACATCATCCCAGCGGTCATGCGTCAACGATTTGGGTTATGGGCCCCATCATCTTGGGCCGATGAAAAGCTATCGCGGCAATATCGACAAGAAAATCGAATTGCTAAGGAATTGATTACGATTGTAGCAGACCGGACTGGCGTAACTTTGCCACAGGGTGATATCGATTCGCTGACCTTACTCATCCGAGCTGCCTTTATCCGAGAGCGTCCTCATCAGCCCAAACGTGTATATATCATTTGTTCCAGTGGCATGGCCACATCACAACTATTAGTCGCTCGACTCAAAGCTAGATTTCCTAGTTTAGAGATTTTGGGTGTTTTATCATTACGCGAACTAACCACAGAAAATGTAACAAACGCCCATCTATTAATCAGCACTGTGCCTTTGGTTCAGCCCCCCAAACCCGGTTTACCTGTCATTCAAGTTCACCCATTACTATTACCCGAAGACATTCAAACGATTACTAATTGGTTAACGTGAGGCACTTGTAACCAACCATTTATTGATGACCATTAGTTAGAGGAGGAGGAAATATATAAATAAGTTTCAACAGAATGTTTATATAGGGTGGAAATCGCAAACTAAAGTTTGGTTTGCAAAGAGAAGAGACACCGTCAATGACTTGGCGGTCCAACGGTGCCTCCTCAGGGAAACAGCTTAGATACATTGATCGTATCCATCTGCTCTTTTATTTTAACGCACCTCAAGCGATGTACAAAATCAAAGGGTCGAGGGATAGATCATCATAACTCAAGCTGAATGGTGGATAAAATTTATTATTAATAGCTAAAAGGATTTTTAATATGCAAGCACGTTTACAGCAGTTTGGTGGTTTTTTAGCCGCAATGATTATCCCAAATTTGGGGGCCTTTATTGCCTGGGGTTTGATTACAGCCTTGTTCATTCCCACAGGCTGGACTCCAAATGAGACGTTAGTTGAGTTAGTTGGTCCGATGATCACGGCGATGTTACCGCTGTTAATCGGTTTTGCTGGTGGTAATTTGATCCACGGGACACGTGGTGGGGTTGTTGGGGCTGTGGCCACAATGGGAACTGTGGTCGGTGCCGACATTCCGATGTTCATCGGTGGGATGATTATGGGTCCGCTCGGTGGTTGGTTAATGAAAAAATTTGATGAGACCTTTGAAGACAGCATCCCTGTTGGTTTTGAGATGTTAGTCAACAACTTTTCTGCGGGTATTCTAAGTGCTATTTTAGCGGTTATTGGTCTCCTTGCCGTAGGTCCGATTGTACAACGGTTTACAGATTTCATGGGCGCTGGGGTTGAGTTCTTGGTCAACGCTGGGTTGTTACCATTAGCTGCTTTATTCATCGAGCCAGCCAAAGTTCTTTTCCTTAATAATGCGATTAACCACGGTATTCTCGCCCCACTCGGTGTTGTACAGGTTGAAGAGACAGGTCGTTCTCTTCTATTCTTGCTTGAAACAAACCCTGGTCCAGGGCTTGGTCTTCTGTTAGCTTACTGGTTTGTCGGTAAAGGCTTAGCCAAGCAATCTGCGCCAGGCGCGATCATTATTCACTTCTTTGGTGGTATTCACGAAATCTACTTCCCCTATGTATTAGCTCACCCAATCTTGATCGTTGCTTTGTGGGCTGGTGGTTTGGTTGCAAACACCTGGTTTGTTATTATGGGCGCTGGTCTCGTCGCTACACCTTCACCAGGTTCAATTTTTGCTTATCTCGCAGTTACCCCAGCGGGGCAACACTTCGGTGTGTTGGGAGGTGTTCTCCTCGGAACAGTTGCCTCCTTCCTCGTCGGATCAGCGCTTCTCAGACTGTATCCGGTTAAAGAAATTAAGTCTGAGGAAGACCTGGAAGATTGGAGTTGGGACGAAGAAATGAGTACGGCCCCAGCCAAGTAAGTAAGACCTTCATTGGGCAAGTACAAGTTTCATTGTACTTGCCCAGCCAATTTATTATCAAATAAGTTAGGGAGTTTGTTATGCCAAAATCAATAGCGGCCTCTGAAGTCAAAAAAATTATCATTGCCTGTGAGGCTGGCATGGGATCAAGCTTGATGGTTACCAACAAGCTAAAGAAAAAGATGAAAGCAGCTAATCTACCTGTAGAAGTAGCCCATTCACCAGCCCGTTCTATTCCAGAAGATGCTCAAGTTGTGGTTGTTCACAAAGGTTTAGCCAATTTAGCCCTCAAAAAAGCACCTTGGGCTGTTATTATTCCTTTTGACAATTTCATAAACATCCCTGTTTTCGACAAAATTATCAATGCGATTCAAAAAGACGGCGTTATCAAAGGGATTGGTTAGGGTATGGAGATTCTAAGTACAAATACAATCAAACTCAATGCGCCCTCAACGAGTAAAGATGAGGCCATTAAATTAGCGGGACAACTACTGGTTGAGGCTGGTCACGTTGCCCCCTCCTATGTTGATGGAATGCTCGCTCGTGAGCAGACTATGTCAACCTATATCGGCAATGGGGTAGCTATTCCCCATGGCCAACTTGAAGATAAAGCTAGCATTCACAGTACTGGCATTTCAGTTGTTCAGTTTTTGGATGGTATTCATTGGGATGAAGATGAAGATCCAGAAGATGCGACTGCCTACTTAGTCATTGGCATCGCAGCTACCGCTGATGAGCATGTCGGTATCTTGACCAATCTGGCCGAACTGATTGAAGAGCCAGAAGATGCAGAAAAGCTAATTCGGTCTACAGATCCGCTTGATATCATCAACAAGCTTAATCCTTCTCAGGAAGCGACTGAACTGACATAACCCCTTAACCAGACCAGGGAGATAATGGAAAAATGAAACAACTTGATGTAATTGTCCCCAACCCTACTGGCCTACACGCTCGTCCAGCTAAGGTATTTGCAAAAATCGCTAAGCAATTTGAGGCGAAAATTCAGATTCAGCATGGCGAGAAGAGGGTCAATGCTAAGAGCGTTATCTCTGTCCTTACGTTAGGGGTTGAAAAAGATGGGCAGGTTAGTCTTACAGCAGAAGGCCCTGATGCAGATACAGCCCTAATGACCTTAAAGGAAGCGATTGAGACGGGTTTAGGGGATGATTTATCAGCTACAAATCACAAACCAAAATCGCAAGAAGCGAAGGCTGAGAACAATTCGGCAGCACATGGTCCTGATGTAGTCGCTGAAGATACAGTAACTGAGAAAAAACAAATACAAGCAGTTCCCGCAGCCGCTGGTATCGCCATCGGGCCGCTGTATCAACTTAAGAATAGTACAGTTGCGATTGAAGATATGACAAGTGATACACCAGTCGTCGCGGACCCAGCGACTGAAAAAGAGCGCTTAGAATCAGCGATTGAGGAAGGTCGTTCTGAATTAAAGGCAACGAGTGCCCAACTTGAGGAGCGCCTAGGCAAGGATGAAGCTGCAATTTTTGAGGCCCATCTTGAAATTCTCAATGACCCTGAATTGGCCCAAGCCGCCCACGATTATATCGAGCAAGGCCAATCGGCGAATAGAGCCTGGCAAACCGCGTTTAACAACGTTGCTGAAACGCTAGCCAGTTTAAGTGATGAGACATTAGCGGCCCGAGCAACTGACATCCGAGATGTTGGCAATCGTGTATTACGAATTATGAGTGGCGCACCGTCGACAGATCCCAACCTGCCAGATCACCCAGTAATCCTGATTGGCCCTGACCTGACTCCTTCTGATACGGTTGCACTGGACCCCGACCTTGTCCTAGGGTTTTGCACCGCTCACGGAGGGGCCACAGGGCATACCGCAATTTTAGCCCGAGCCTTGGGATTGCCAGCGATTGTTGGGGCTGGTGAGGGAGTTTTACAATTAGACAATGGAACCCAAGCCATTCTTAATGGTGAAACAGGCCTGTTACAGCTTGAGCCGGATGAAGCCACCCTGAATGAGGCGCAGAAGCGTCAGCAGGTACTACAAACGCGGAGTGCGGCTGAAATGGCGGCGGCTCAATCCCCTGCCATCACGACAGACGGGCATCATGTCGAGGTTGTCGCCAATATCGGCAATTTAGCCGAAGCAAAACAAGCCATAAAATTTGGTGCGGAGGGTGTTGGTCTGTTACGAACTGAGTTCCTCTTCCTTGAACGACAAGATCCTCCCAGTGAAGATGAACAATTTGAAATATACCGAGACATTGCGTTGGCTTTGGAAGGTCGTCCTATCATTATCCGCACCTTAGATGTTGGTGGGGATAAGCCCCTGGCCTATCTCCCCGTTGCTCCCGAAGACAATCCCTTTCTTGGTCAACGTGGTATCAGATTGTGCTTAGCCCAACCTGAGATACTCCGCACTCAAGTTCGCGCAATCTTACGGGCGGCTGAATATGGTCATTTGCGGATCATGTTCCCAATGATAACCACAATTGACGATTGGCGGCGAGCTAAAGCGCTTGTTGACGAGATACAATCTGAAATGAACGCCAAACCCATTGAGCTTGGTATTATGGTTGAAGTACCTGCCGCTGCCTTATCAGCCCAAATCTTCGCACCTGAAGTTGATTTCTTCTCTATCGGTACAAATGACTTAACCCAATACACCTTGGCGATGGACCGGGGCAACCCAGCGCTATTTGATCAAGCGGATGCGCTTCATCCAGCCGTTCTATCATTGATTGAGCGTACAGTTGATGCTGCTCACACTGCAGGGAAGTGGGTCGGCGTTTGTGGGGAATTAGCCGCTGATCCTCAAGCCGTGCCCATTTTAATTGGTCTAGGTGTCGATGAGTTAAGCGGAAATGTGCCCAGTCTCCCTGCTGTTAAGGCCCAAATTCGAACCCTGTCACTGCCGACAACTCAAACTATGGCCAGCCAGGCCTTAGGCTGTGCCACCGCCAAAGACGTCCGCCACAACGTGCATTGACGCACAATTCAACCAACTTAAAATGTAATTATTTGATGTAGAGATAAGAGATTGGGCTGATTAGTTACTTGATTTCCTAATCATCTCTATCTATCTCTGCTTCTATTTAGTTTGGTATGCCTAGAATTTAGTCAATGGTCATCAATTATTAGTGATTAATCTCAAGGAGATTATTATGTCTACCAAATATGATAAATATCGTTCATCTGAGGCGCCAGTACCCAATCAAACGTGGGCTTGGAATATGTACGGTGTTGGCGTTGAAAATATTGGCCGTGATGGGAAACCAGAACAAGCTCCCATTGTCGATCCAGCCTCTAATCAACTCCTCGTTCGGATTGACGCCGTAGGAATGTGCTTCTCTGATGTCAAGCTGATCAAACAAGGGGGGCAACACCCCAAGTTGTACGATCGAGATTTAGCCAATGATCCAACTCGTCTCGGTCATGAGGTCTCAATGACCATTATCAAAGTAGGCGAGGAATTAGCAGATCAATATACAGTAGGGCAAAGACTGGCCGTCCAGCCTGATATTTATGATGCGGAGGGGAAAAGCACCGCTTATGGTTACACGATACCTGGTGGGTTAACCCAGTATCATCTTATCGGACCGGAAGTGCTTAATGTCAAAGGGGAAGCCTTTGTATTGCCTGTTCCAGAAGATGAAATGGGCTATGCCGAAGCAGCACTGACCGAGCCATGGGCCTGTGTTGAAGCAGCATACACACAACGTCGCCGCCTCGATCCTAAAGTCGGGGGCACGATGTGGATCATTGGACAACCAGATGACCCAATCCCGTATCAATTTAATACCGCCTTAAATGCCCCAAGTACCATTATCCTGACCGATGTACCGTATGTTGTGAAAGAACAAGTTGAGCGTCAAGTTGCCGAACGCCAAGTTAGTGTCATTGAACGAGATGGTCTAACATCCATCGATTACGTTAATCTAAAAGCTGATCTCACCAATGATGCAGGGTTTGATGATGTAATTATGCTCAATCCCACTTCAGCCAAAGCGGTCAGTGAGGCAGCCAAACAAGTGGCCCGGCGAGGCACACTCAACCTTGTCGGTGAAACGCCTCTAGACGGGTTAGTAGAGGCAGATGTAGGGCGACTGCACTATGATTACATCGCCTTTGTTGGCAATCCAGGTCCAGATATCGATACCTCATATGGTGAAGCGCGGAACCGGTGTGATTTACAGCCTGATGGAACAGCGGTATTTATTGGCGCAGGTGGACCAATGGGTCAAATGCACGTACAGCGGGCGATAGAGCTACCAAATGGGCCAAGCCTAATTATTGCCACAGACATCAATGATATGCGTCTCAATGCCTTACAAGATCGATTTGGGGCTTTAGCAGAAGCGAATGAAACACGACTGATTTTGATCAATCCCCAGACATCGGAAGAGTCTTTACGTGACCAAATCTTACAGTTGACAGATGGGCAAGGGGCAGATGATGTTATCGTATCCGTACCCGTTGCCCCATTGATGGCTGAAGGGGCAACCCTGATGAATGACAACGGTATGTTGGTGCTATTCGCGGGGGTGCCCAATGGCACCTTTGCTCCATTAAATTTAAGCTCGGTATATTTGCATAATGCTCAGTTCACAGGCACCTCTGGCTCAGCCTTAGCCGATCAAGCCCTGGTTATCCAAAAAACGATTGACAACGAGCTATCTCCCAATCGATCTGTGGCCGCCGTTGGCGGGCTTGAGGCCGCTCGTGAGGGCGTTGAGGCAATGATGAGTGGGCAGTATCCCGGCAAAGTAGTCATCTTCCCCCAACTGACAGGATTACCTTTGATTGGGATTGATGAGCTTAAAGAAAAATATCCTGATGTGGCTCAAAAACTTGCGCCTGGTGATGTATGGACCCCAGATGCCGAGGCCGCCCTTATCGAAAAATTTTGGCAATCATGATTTATACAGTCACCCTAAATCCAGCCCTCGACCGCGAATTAACGGTCTCTGAGATTAATTTTGACACGGTCCTGCGAGCCAGTTCTGCCCAGATGCACGCGGGGGGGAAAGGCTTCAACGTATCACGTGCGTTAGCGATGTTGGACACAAAAAGTGTAGCATTAGGTTTTGTGGGCGGCTTAACCGGACAACGCATCTCCAATCAACTGGCTGATTTAGACATTACCACCGATTTTGTGCGTATTGAGGGAGAAACGCGCACAAACGTCAGTATCGTCAGTGAAAGCGAGGCTCATCACATCAAAGTGAATGAGGCTGGCCCAATGATTTCCCCGAAAGAACAAAAAGCACTCCTCGACCAAATTACAGAGTATGCTAAATCTGAGGAGTGGTGGGTTCTCTCAGGGAGTCTGCCACCAGGAATCGAGCCATCGTTCTATGCCCAAATCATTCGGATTGTCCAAGCAGCAGGGAGTTATGCCGTGGTGGATACCAGTGGCCCAGCCTTGAAATATGCCTGTGAAGCGGGTCCATTTTTGGTCAAGCCCAATGCAGTGGAGGCCGGAGCGATGCTTGACCAGCCTGTCGACTCACTGGCGGAGGTACAAGCTGCCGCGCAAGCGATTCAGGCATTTGGGGTGGGAAATGTGTTAATCTCAAGGGGAGCAGATGGTGCATTTTTACAAAGTGGTTCACAAAGCTGGCAGGCCAGTCCCCCTGATATTCAAGAGCGGAATCCCATTGGTGCCGGAGATGCTTCGGTGGCGGGGTTGGTCTATGGTCTCAGTCATCAGCTTGATTGGCCGGAAGCCCTACGTTGGAGCATGGCGTGTGGCGCGGCAGCCGCCAGCCTGGCTGGCACGGCGATGGGGTCACTGGCGTTGGTGTCAGAATTAAGTGATCAGGTAAAAGTCAATCCCATCAATCTGGGGTAACCTACCCTAATTCGGTTGGAAACGCAGGAAAAACCAAGACCGATTTTCAGCATCCATTCCAAGGGGAAACCTATCGCTCACCTGGGTACCATCAGGTCGCTCTAAATGAAAGAACCAAGTCCCGGTGACATAGTTGCTGAGGGGTTCGAATTTGGTATTACCACTTTTGATGACTTCGGAGGGTGGGGTATAACCAATCACATCATCAGCCGAGACCTCAGACTTTGTCACCACCCCATTGGGATCAGTCCCGACCACACGTAACCCAGGAATCCAACCGCCATCATGGCCCTGAATCGCGACCATAATTGATAAAATCGTTGAGTTGGTTGGGCTACCAAACTGCTCAGAAAGCTGGTATTCCCAGGATGGAGCAGGTGTATCCGTTGGTGGGGGTGGTTCAGTCGGTGCCGGTGTATTAGTCGGTGGGGCGGGCGTGTTGGTTGGTGCATCTGTCGCAGTCGCGGTAAGCAACGGAGTCGCTGTATCTGACGGTGTCTCGGTGGGCAAAGGTGTTGGGGTATCCGTCGGGACAGGCGTTAGGGTTGGGGTGGTTGTTTTTGTCGGTGTTGCGGTGGTCTCGACTGTCACAGTAAAGGTTGGCTGAGGGGTCCGAATGATTTCTTCGGTGGGTTCAGCTAACGCCACTTCAGCCAGTTGATTAAAAGGCGAGGCTAATGTACAGCCTGATAATAAAAATACAATTCCTGATAACGTAACAACAAGAAATCCACGATTGATTGACATCATTCTTCCCCAGCACACTTACCTAAACTTTTTGGCAAAATCGGGGCATACTATACCGATCTGTGAAGAAAAGAGCAAACCCCAGTAGGACGGGCAGAGGATGTTGATAAATAGCACCTTGGGGCCGGTAATAAGTGGTCGCTTGTCAAATATTCAACCCAACCAAGCTTCCCCACGTGATGTCATCATTTATGTTTAATTTTGGAATAATCTGGCTCAACAAAATCAGCCGCCTCACGTAACGCACGTAGGTTTGCGGTCACTTCTTCAAAGGCCGTATCATAATCTCGGCTGGGCAAGTGGAATGGCCCATGCACGACAACGGTATGTTGGGTCAACAACGGGGCCATATAATTGATGTGGGCAGCAAAGCTAGGATATGCCCCAACAAAGTAGAAGGGAATCTGCTTTTTGGTGCGAATTTGAATCAGCTCCAATGAGCGATATACCTGAGGATGAAGCGAAGGTCTATCGGGGAAAGCAATACCAGCCATTGGGGAAAGAATACAAAGTTGGCCGGATGAGTGTTTTTCAAATAATTGACTAAAAGTTTTGAGGTATTTCGTATTCGAGCCTGAATAATCACGCTCGACAATTGTTCGAAGCCGTGGATTTTTCATCTCAAACTCTCGCACAACGGGCAGAAGTTGGATCGTTGGATTAGCCTTTTGAACGTTTTCAACCATCCACTGAAAGGCTGTGGTCCGCATCCAATAGGTCATCGCTGGCATACCTTCAGGATCAATCCCCATATTCAAATGAACCGCATATGGAATTAAGGCACCTGTGATATGTTTGAGATTTTGGCCCAAAGTCAGGGAGGCTGGAATTGCATCAAACGCATAGTGATGATCGAAGAAAATCACAGCATTTTCGGTTCGTAACCGACGACTTAGCTCGGCAATTGTATCAAAAGTGGTGGCTCGGTCACCAAATTTTATAATTCGATCTTTCCAAAATCTAAGCACTGCACGACTAAGCGTACCAAATCCAGCAAAAAGTCGTGCCTCGGTGATGGGAACTGCATTTTCAGCAATCATAGACATCTACCTGACAATTATTTTTTGGGGTTCATCGGTTAAAAAATTTAAGTCGCCCCATAGTACCATTAAATGATTATTTCGCCTAAAAGTGAATAGGCCGTTTTTATGAGATACTACCTATTAATAATGCTCTATAAAAGATAACATCATATGTCCAAAATAGTTGCTATTTAATTGATAAATAGCAAGTAACCTTCCCCCTTTTCACAATCCTCCTGCATCAAGGTATAATCTTCGGTTGGGAACAATATTTTCAGTTCGTAGCGTTTATAGAGGCTCTAGACATTTGCTAACAACAATAATCAACGCCAACGCTATCACCCCTATAAACCCTATGAACGCTACAAACTTAAATTTTAGGAGAATGCGCATGTCTTATCGTTTTCAAAAACGGTCGGCTGTTTTAGTCTTGTTAATTACTTTAGCCTGTACAGCTACTCGTGTTACCCCCCAACCGACAGCCCCCATTGAACAGCTCCAATTCGAGGTACAAACGGCAACACCGACCGTAGGCTTGTTGCTCGGGGCACCTACAAATACACCCGATCCAAATGCAACCGCTACCTCATCCCCGATCAATACCTCTGAGTTGACCTCAACGACCACTTTAACTGATACCGAGGCTATTACCACTACCGAGGAGGTCGAAAATGAGTAATCCGCTTTATCGTTTCACTTGGCTCGCCGGGCTGTTAATCCCTCTTCTCGCTTGTGTCCTCAGCCCAGTCCAGCCGACGGCTATCCCAGTGGGGCGTCCACCCGCTTTTGATGTCCAAATCGCTACCCCAACGCCAGATCCACGGTTGGTTACCATCGAACCCACGGTTCAGGAAGATATCATTGTTGTCGTCCCTTTAGGGGATGCCCCAACCCACACGCCTGATCCAAGTCTCCCAGTACCGACAGCCACCCGCCTGATCCTTGTCACAGATACCCCGCCCCCCCCTACACCAACCCCGCTTGATCTCTTGAGTTTAACCCCAACCATCATTGCTACTGAAGAAATAACGGCGGTAGTGGTTGCTCCCACAGCCACGCCTGTTCCAGCCAGCGAACCCGACCCCCCGTTACAGGGTGGCGATTGGGATTTTGAGTCGGATTTCATCCCTTGGGGTAATCCGCACGGTGAACCCTGCCCTGGTGCCAGAGTGGCCTCAGGTTGGACTGCGTTTGTTGAGCAAGGACCGTTTGGTTCATCCTGTCTCAATGAAAATCTATATCAACCCAATGTTTTTTCTGGGGGAAAATCCCAAGAAATTACCTTCGACTTTATCGCAGCGAATTCCGGGGTATTCCGCACCATTCCTACAAAAGTTGGGCATCGTTACAATATCGTTGCCTATGCGAAGCACGACCGCAGCCTATCGCCCGTAGAAATGTATCTCGGCGTTGATTTAACAGGCGGAGGTGTCTGGAGTGCGGAGACCGTGGAGTGGTTCCCTTGGGACAGTAACGCTGAGGATACCTGGGGGGCCACGGAAGAAACTGTTACCGCCACCGGTGAACAGATGACGATTTTCTTACGAGGAGTCCATCCACTGGCTGAGCAGGGCGGGAAAACCGTCGTAGACAACGTCAGCGTGACTGATTTGGGGCCATAATTTATCAGTTCGAAATCCCAAGATTTTTGTCAACTCCATTTGATGAGGGTATACTTCGGAGATGTGTTTTTTCACAATAGTTCGTCTTGGAGTTTAAGTAAGTATGATTGAATATCGATATTTGCAGCCCTCAGACGCGAGTGCCGCAGCGCATATTCACATCGAAGGCCAACCCGGTACTGTCCTCACTTTATTAGGGCATCGCTTTTTGGTTGAGTTATACAAAGCCGTTTGCCATTCACAATGGGCTGACGCAATCGGCGTGTTTGATGATGATAAATTAGTGGCCCAAGCGGCCATCGCCACCTCAAGTACCCGTTTTTTTTCCGAATTCAAGTGGCGTTACTTATGGCGGGTCTCATTTCCTGTGGGGTGGTCCGTTTTACGCAATCCCCAAATTTTCACTCACGTCATTCAAGGCTGGAGCTACGCCGATCAAACCCAAAGTCCGGAACGTGAGGCTGACGTAATTTTTCTGGGCGTAAAAAAGGAATATTTACGATCAGGCATTGCGCCTGAGTTAGTCCGATATATGTTTGGCTGGGCGGATAAGGTCGGCCTGTTGACCGCCGGTTTTATGATTGAAAAACGCAATCGCCCCATGCGCTGGACCATTAGTCAGTTGAATGGTTTATACATCGCCCATGAGTTTGAGGCCTATGGTCGCCAAATGTTGTTTTACCGAGTTCCTATCGCTGATAACACTGAAGATGCCAAACAGCCAACGGGCGAACCCACAGCATATCGCTATCCAAAAAATGGAACAGGACCCTCATTATGACGCATGCCATTTCGTTTGAGGACATTAGGGCCGCCGCCGTCACGATTAAAAACATAGCAAATCGTACGCCCGTCTTAACGTCTCGGACCATCAACAATTTGACGAGGTATGAGGTCTACTTTAAATGTGAAAACCAGCAACGGATTGGCGCCTTCAAATTCCGAGGGGCCTACAATGCCTTATCACATTTAGGTGAGACAGAGAAAAGCAAAGGGGTCGTCACCCACTCCTCAGGCAATCACGCACAGGGAGTCGCCCTCTCGGCCAAACTACTCGGCATCTCAGCCAAGATCGTAATGCCCACCGACGCGCCTACCAGCAAACTTGAGGCCACCCGTGGCTATGGGGCCGAGGTGGTTCTCTATGACCGGCAAACACGAGACCGGGCCGAAATATCAGATAAGATTGCCAAAGATGAAGGCCGAACGTTAATCCATCCCTATGACAACCCCTATATTATGGCTGGGCAAGGGACAACGGCCATAGAGCTATTAGATGAGGTTCCAGACTTGGATGTCATCGTGGCACCTTTAGGCGGTGGGGGGTTACTTAGCGGGTGCGCCCTGGCTGCAAAAACCATCAAGCCTGATATAAACGTTTATGGCGTTGAAACAGAGGCTTCAAATGATTGGTGGCAATCCTTTCAAAAAAACGAGCCGGTCAAAATTGACCCTCCTAACACCATTGCAGATGGGATGCGCACCCAAGAGCCAGGCAAGTTGACTTACCCAATTATCAAAGCCCTGGTTGATGACATTCTCCTAGTAAGTGATGACCAAGCAATCGAGGCCCTCAAACTCCTCCTCTTTCGTATGAAAATTTTGGCCGAACCTACGGGGGCAGTGGCTCCAGCCGCTATTTTGCAAAAGCTTGTCGGCCCACCAGGTCAAAAAGTTGGCGTCATCATTTCCGGCGGCAATATCGATCCCTCGCTCCTAGCTTGTCTAGCCTCCCCTCAAGCCGACACCTCATCTGAGGCATAAACTAATGACCACACGATTGTATCAAGCGAACAGTTACCAACGTGAGTTTGCTGCAACGGTGACCCACTCGCTTGAGCACGAGGGGCAGCCGGCGGTCATTCTGGATCAAACCTGCTTTTATCCCACAGCCGGCGGTCAGCTTCACGATACAGGCTATTTGGGGCAACAGCGTGTGCTGGATGTTGTCGTTGACAAGGCCAGCAACGAAATTTTACATCTGCTCGATAAGCCCTTGTCCATTGGCCTAACTCAGGGGAGTATTGACTGGACCCGCCGCTTTGAGCATATGCAACAGCACACCGGCCAACACCTACTCTCCCAAACATTTATCCGATTGTTTGACCTTGATACCATTTCGATGCGGATTGGGGCAAAAGAGACCACAATTGACCTTGAAACACCTGCCACGCCAGAGCAAGCGCTGGAAGCGGAGCAGTTTGTCAATGGCATCATCTATGAAAATCGGCCCATCACAACGTATCAGGTAGATGAAACAGATGTAGAAAAGATTCCACTCCGAAGAAGCCCTAAAGTTAGCGGATACGTCCGCATTGTGGAGATTGCTGATTTTGATTACTCGGCCTGTGGGGGAACCCATTGTCGGCAAACAGGTGAGGTGGGCATCATCAAAATTGTGGGAATGGAGCGGCGTAAGGCAGGGGTACGCATCACCTTCAAATGTGGCCATCGAGCCTTGACTGATTATGCGGCCAAACATAGCCTCATTCAAAGCTTGAGCGACCAGTTCAGTACCCACGAAACCGAATTGTTAGATGCTGTTAATCGTCAAACAACACAACTGAAAGAATCCCAGCAACGATATCAGCAATTGGAAAAAGCGCATCAAGTCTATGAGATACAAACATTAGTCAATCAGGCTGAAATGGTCGGCGATGTTAATCTGATTGCCACCTTACTCCCTAACAAAGAACCGTCAACCCTCAAAAACTTGGCCTCAGCTTTACAGGCTCAAACAAAAACCATTGTCTTGCTCGGTAGCAGCATCGACCAAAAAGCCTCATTTGTTTATGCTCGCTCAGAAGAGATCAACCTAAATGTGGGGCAGGTACTCCGTGAGTCACTGTCTAAGTTTGGGGGACGCGGGGGTGGGAAAGCTGACTTTGCCCAAGGGGCTGGTCCGGCTAACAGTGGTGAAGCCATTCTAAAAGATAGCATCGATTATTTAAAGGCTATGTTGCCCTGAGCCTAATTGTTATCGATGTTTCAAGGCAAAAGTAACGCCCATTTGCCCTAGTCGTTCAAACATTTGATCGACATTTTCCCCCGTCTTGGGGCAGGTCTCCATATATTCGTAGCCATTTTCCTTCGCCCACTTTGACAGCCTCTCTGTTGGAACACGACAAGGTAAATCTGTTTTATTCCCAACGACCAAAACCGGAATGGTGGGGACTTTGCTGCGACACTCACGTACCCAGTCGGGCAAATGCTTAATCGTCTCCGGCGCATTCACATCAAACACCAAAGCCATCGCGTGCGAACCAATATAAAATGTCTCCCGAACCGTCGACCACTGGGGTTGCCCCGCCAAATCCCAGGTATGTAATTTAACCGGACCCAGGCCAGGGATGCGGGTTAATTTGCTATGGGCGTCCATCCCAATCGTCATTTTATGCTCATTGGTAAAATCATCAGAAACATATCGCCGCAAGAGGCTGGTTTTTCCAACCGTGCCATCGCCGGCCAAGATAATTTTTACGTGAAAGAGGGCTTCCTCGTGGTTGCTCATGTTTTTATCCAGTTATGATTTATGAAAGGTTTAAAACTCAAGGATTTTGAAGATGTAATTGAGGATTTAAATATTTAACATTCTAATGTTACTCACTTTTTTAATGTTTGCCTATAGGCCCTTTGACCCATTGTCCTGATCACCGCAATAGGATTGACTATCCAAAAGCTTTATGGTAAGTTTGACATAATGTAAGGTCGAATATAACAACTTTGAAATTAATCGCCTATCCTCATAACAAAACAGTTCTAGACACAAAAGACAATGCTTAATACAATTTTACGGGAATGGAAAAAAGCTCTAATTATCGTTGTAGTTGTTGATCTCCTCGTTCTGATGGTAGGCGCTTATTTCGTATTTGCCACGGATCTTTTTGCCGCGCCTGAAATTCCTGATCTTGTATTACTCCCAACGCCCAAACCCACCCCGACCCTCTGGGCAGGACCGCCGGGAGGGACATCAACCCCACGGCCAAACTTACCACCAACCCCCACAGCAACAACAATCTTGGCCCAAAGTGGATTCCCCCATGGCTTTACTCCAACGCCACGGCCAACCCGTGAACCCGTCTATATCTCGCTCCCTCTCTTTGGCGGCAATAGTGGTCGCCGCGATCTGCCCGACATCAATCAAGTCCTTTATCCGGAGCCTTTCTTTCCACCCGGCACCAACAATGCCTGTGGGCCTATTGCGCTCTATGCTGGCTTTTTAGGGCTTGGTGTCGATGTCGATTACACCCACCTGCGAAATATCGCCGTCGATTACGGCTTTGCAGCGCACGGGATTAGCACCTCGGGGATGGTCAACACCACCTTGACCCTCAATCACGAGTTGGGGAATCCACTTAACACCGCCTACGGCTATAACTACAACACCAATGACCTGATCCGACAGTTACGGCGCGGACGCGTTGTGGTGGTTTTAGTGCAGTTGTATCAGGTTAATGGTCGCTACTATTTGACCAGTGATCCGAATGGGGCCATTGGCCATTTCTTACTTGTGGAAAATATCAATACCCGCCGCAAAACGGTTCGCTTTGCCGGGTCGACATTAGGGATTGAAGAGGTGTCACTTGGGGATTTTGTTGCTTCGTGGAGTCTCAATCCTGAGGCGGTTGATCCCCCCCAAGGTTGGTCAAGCTTCTTGCGACATGAGCCTGCCCAAAATTGGGCGTTGATTATGGATAAGAATTAGCGTTTCTCTTCCTGTGCCAACGCCTCAACGATCTGCAGGATGTCCGGCGTTTCAGGGGCGTCCTTAAAGTGGGATAAACGACGATACACCTCGGTTGCGGCTTCAAAAAATCCTGCGGGGAGGCCAATGGAGGCAAAGGTCTCAACCATCTCCTCCATCTCGCCCTTAAACCGCCACGCCCTCTGGTGCGCCGTGCCCTGCACCCGTCGCTGAGTATCAATAGCGAATGTTGAGCCATGGCGCGACCATTGCCGCTCTAAATCACCCCGCACATTCATCAATTCAGCCCCACCTAAAATTGCGCTCAAGAGAGCAGTTGTTCCTTTTGTATGGGCTGCAAAACACATCTTTAAGGCTGAGGCTTTTCCAATCTCATCACTAATCACTTCACATTCCAAGGGACCTGCGGCAAAAAAGGCGGTTGTTTTCTCGGCCTGTGGGCCAGAGACATAAAGCCACGTGGTATCTCGCTCAACCGGTGGGCCACCAATGATCCCGCCATCGACATAGGTGCCACCAGCCTCGGTGATGGCTTGCCCAATGCGATTTGTTTTTTGCGGGGAAATGGCGTTACCATCAAGATACAAGCCTTGGAAGCCTGCCTCAATCACCCCCTCTGCTACGTCGGCGGCAGCATGAGGCGGACAAACACTCACAATCGCCGCGCATCGCTGACACAGTTCAGTCAGGGTTTCGACCCCAACTAAACCGGCTGCTTCTGCCCGCTGTCGACTAGCTTCACTGCGGCCTGTCGAAACCCAAAGCACCTCATAGCCACTGTTGACCATCGTTTTGGCCACAGCACTGCCCATCGCACCCGGATGTAAAATACCAATTGATTGAGTCATCGAATCCTCCAATGGTTATCGTTTTGTAATCTTGCGTAAAATTTGGATCAATGTTTCCCGCTCTTCAGCCGTAACGCCCGCCTCTTCTGCGAAGACGACTTCCATCTCCAAAGCAATCCGACGTAATTCCACCAGCAGGGCTATCCCAGCTTCCGTCAAACGAACATAGTGCCGCCGTCTGTCTTCAGCCGCGCGTACCCGTTCTACCAACCCTCGATCGGTCAATGCATCTAAAATATTGACCATCACCGCCGGGGTCGTACCAATATGATGAGCAATTTCCTTTTGAGAGATATGGGGATTGTTAGAAATGAATTCCAAAGCCACAAACTGCTTCGGAGTCAAAGCCAAATCACTTAGCATTTCGGTGTGCAGTTGGGTTGCCCGGAGATGGGCCAAGCCAACCAAATGCCCTACCAATTCAGATAAGTAGCTGTAATCAATATGTTGTTTAAGGGGTGTTGATGAAGCGGGGTGGATACCATTTTTTGAGGCCATAAAGTCATCAAATCCAAAATAATAAAATAATTGATAATTTGCGAATTGATTGTATTGTAGTATACTCGCCTCCCAAGTCAAGTTATGGGAGGCGGCAGTGTTCCACTGCTTCTGTAAAAGTACTCATCTTTGCTCAAGTTTTACTAAATTTACAGAAAATAATTTGCACAACCTGGGAGCCGCCCTGTGTCAACGATGAAATTTGCTACGGTCAATGAGGTCACACTCCATTACACTTTGGAAGGTTTGAGCCAAGGTACCCCCCTCGTTTTTATCAATTCTCTGGGCAGCGATCTTCGTATTTGGGATGATGTCGTGCCTACCTTCTTGGATCAATATCCCATTATTCGTCACGATAAACGGGGTCACGGTTTATCAGATTGTCCACCAGCCCCCTACAGTATTCGCAACCATTCAGAAGATTTGGTCAAGTTATTAGATCATCTGAATATCGATCAAGTTATCCCGATTGGCATTTCAGTAGGTGGTATGATTGCTCAGGATTTTACAATCAATCATCCTGATCGGGTCAAAGCCCTAGTTTTGTGTGATACCGGGGCCAAAATTGGCACGGACGAGTTATGGAATGATCGAATTGATGCATTGCGGGCCAATGGAATGGCCTATCTCGCTGAACCCATTCTAGAGCGTTGGTTCGCCCCCGCCTTCAAAGAAAATGATCCCGCTGCCTACCAAGGCTATTACAATTTGCTAACCCGAATGCCGGTCACAGGTTACACCGGCACGTGTGAAGCCTTACGTGATGCTGATCTGCGTGAGGGTGTAAAAACTATCACCGCCAAAACGCTCGTTCTCTGTGGCGATGAGGATATGTCTACGCCACCAGCCCTTAATCAGGAGTTGGCTGAATCGATTCCAAATGCGGAATTCGCACTCATCGAAAAAGCTGGGCATCTGCCCTGTGTGGAGCAACCTGCTGCCGTCGCAGAAAAAATCAACCAGTTTTTGCAGACACTTTGATCATTCTCAATGAACATCTTAATCCGCAAGGTAACGACCGCTGATGCAGTGGGGGTAACCCAAGTATTTAATCCTATCATCGAAACAGGACGTTACACCGTTTTCACCGAGCCATTCACCCCTGAAGCGGAGCGGAAGTTTATCGAAACGATGCCTGATCGGGGCATATTTCACGTGGCGGTTGAGCAAACGGAACAACGCATTGTTGGGTTCCAAGTTGTCTCTCCTTATGAAGACTACACTGCGGCCTTTTACCACGTTGGCGTCATTGGGACGTACGTCGACTTAAATTTACACGGCCAGGGAATTGGTGGGCGACTATTTGAGCATACGTTTACCGCAGCTCAAGCAAACGGTTTTGAAAAGCTATTTGCCTTCGTTCGAGCCGACAACATTACTGGGCTAACCGCTTATCTCAAGCAAGGCTTTCAAATAATCGGGACCGCCCACCGACAAGCAAAAATCAATGGTGTCTACATTGATGAGGTTTTAATCGAAAAGTGGTTGCTCTAGTTGTCTTCGCCATCCATACCCTCACGAACGATTCAGTGAGGTCCCTAATCACTCGCCACCAACCACTAACCACTATGCTACAGGAGACAGTCAATGTCTGATGAAAAATTTGAGCAGGGAATGAAAGTTCGGCGAGAAGTACTGGGTAATGCTCACGTCGAGCGGGCCGAGGCAAACAAAACCGAGTTCGATGCCGATTTCCAGCGCTTTATCACTGAAACGGCTTGGGGCTTCGCCTGGTCACGCCCCCATTTGGACCGCAAAACACGCCACCTATTGACGATCGCTTTACTGGCTGGTCTCGGCAAAGAGAAAGAGTTAGCGATGCATATTCGGGCCACTCAAAATACGGGTGTCACCCCTGAAGATGTTAAAGAGGTCTTCCATCAAGTGGCCATTTATGCAGGCATCCCTGCTGCGAACTCAGCCTTTGGAGTCGCCAAGGAAGTTTATAAAGAGTTAGAGGAAAACGAAAACTAGTTTTAAACGTAATGCATAATTGGTGTGATGTTCTACATTACACCATCCACACCAATGTAGAGTGTTGGTACGAGTAAGGAGTGAAAAAAATTTTGGCAATTTTTATGGCAGGTGATGGTGAGCCAAACGTTGATGATTTCGATATTAACTCATCATTACTCACTAGCCACCAAACACTATTTTTCAGGAGGATTAAATGTCGAAAGTTTTAACCTTAAACCCAATTGATTTACCAGATCATCCGCCCTACATCTACCCACCCTATGCGTCTACGCCCAAGCGAGGTCCAAAAGACTCGTTACTCCCACGAGTGGAAACACTGTCAGAGTTAACAGGGCCGGTGTATGGCACCGACGAGGTGGACGAAAGTGATGCCGACCTCACCAGCAATGCCCGGGTAAATGGTGAGCCTATCGGGGAGCGGATCATTGTGACGGGACGCGTCTTGGATGAAAATAATAAACCTGTCCCCAACACTCTGGTCGAAGTCTGGCAGGCCAATTCTACGGGACGGTATCTCCATAAAAATGACCAACATGATGCCCCGCTCGACCCAAACTTTACGGGCGCGGGCCGCTGTATCACTAATGATAAAGGTGAGTATCGTTTTGTTACGATCCGCCCAGGAGCTTATCCGTGGGGCAATCACTACAACGCTTGGCGACCTGCCCATATTCATTTCTCTGTGTTTGGCACAAATTTCCTGTCGCGTCTGGTCACGCAGATGTACTTCCCTGGCGATCCGCTGCAACCGCTTGATCCGATTTTCAATAGCATTCCCGATGAAGCGGGCCGTAATCGTTTAATCTCACTCTATGATCACGACGTAACCGAAGAAATGTGGGCACTCGGTTTTCGCTTTGATATTATTTTGGCGGGAACCAAGATGACGCCATTTGAGTAGACAAAAATCCAAATTATTTAGAAAGATAGCAAAATCTCCGATGAAAAAGAAGATTCTCGTTGTCGATGACTTGATTGCTATTCAAAATTTACTTGAAGCAACATTGGGCAATAATTATACGATTTTAAGCACAACGGATGGCGATCAAGCGATAGAAATTGCTCAAACAGAAAACCCTGACTTGATCCTGCTGGATGTAAAAATGCCCCAAAGTCGCTTGAATGGCATTGATGTATGTTATCGTCTAAAGAAAGATCCTGCGACCACAGATATCAAAGTCATTCTACTTTCAGCTCAAGGACAACAAAGTGACATTGATGCGGGTCTACTCGCTGGGGCAGATGACTATATCACAAAACCTTTTAGCCCAATATCGCTAACTCAAAAGGTTGATATGATATTATCAGAATAAAGAGGTCTTATCGTTTTGAGTATTTGGCAAAAAGTTTTAGGAAATAAAGGCTTACCCAGAAACCGAAAACAACCTCAAGTGTTGTTAATTTCGCGCCAAATCTAGAAGTAACCGGCCAAATTAATCTTATCTTGAGCAAAAATCACGAATTGATATTTATCGTTTTTCCTAAAAGTTCTTGCCGGTTACTTGATAATACAGTCACAGCTAAATCCTGATCAAAACAGGATAAACAATTAGCGAGGCAGTATGGAGACCAATTGCACAAGACAACAATCTAACAATTATGTTACTTTGCCACTTTGCCTCCTGTTACCCTGTGGCTTTGACAAGAAAGGTGAAATATAATGGAACTCAAACAATCAGGTAGTCAAACCGTTGGACCATATTTTCGGATTGGACTGGTTCGACCCGGTCTGGAACAACATAATTTGGTCAAAGATGAAACGATGGGTGAACGAATTTTTATCAAAGGGCGTGTTTTGGATGGTGATGGCAAGCCAATCGACGATGCGATGATCGAAATTTGGCAAGCCGATAGCAATGGAATTTATGACCATCCAGAAGATCCTCGTCGTGAGCAAGCCGACCCCAATTTCAGAGGTTTTGGCCGAGCCGGAACGGATGATGATGGGATGTATTGGCTCAAGACCATCCGCCCAGGCGTCGTCCCCTTTGATGACGAACAAGGGCAAGCCCCTCATTTGCTCGTCCGCGTCTTCATGCGCGGCACCTTGCTTCACGCGGTAACCCGTCTCTACTTCTCAGATGAAGAAGAAGCAAATGCAAAGGACCCCGTCCTCAACTCAATCGATGAAGATAAGCGAGGCCGGTTAATTGCCTGCCGTGATGACCAAGAAGGAACACCAACCTTCTACTTTGACATCAACATGCAGGGCGAGAATGCGATGCTCTTTTTTGAGCCATAGATCATTGACGATGACTTTCTCACCCACCGACTCAACGATATACGCCTCAATCTTTAGTGACGCTGAACTCGCCCCGATTTTTTCGGATGAGCAGTTTGTCCGCTATCTACTTTATGTCGAAGGAGCTCTGGCCAAGGTACAAAGTGATCTTGATATAATTCCTGCAGAAGTTGCTAAAAACATTATTACAGAAGCAACTGATATTCAAATTGAGCTTGAAGCTCTACAGGCTGGTACCGAAAAAGTGGGTCTACCAATCATCGAGTTGGTCAAGCAACTGCGAACACATGTTGGGGATGAGGCTGCCTCCTATGTTCATTGGGGGGCAACAACGCAGGATATTATGGACACTGCCCTGATCCTGCAAATCCGAGCAGCCCTGACCATTTTAGCAAAACGGCTCGATACAATCATCGAAAATCTAGCAAAAATGGCCGATCAGCATCGCCAGACCCTGATGGCGGGACGAACCCATTCGCAGCAGGCGCTCCCCATCTCCTTTGGCTTGAAAGTCGCTGGCTGGCTGGCTCCATTGCTTCGGCATCGACAACGATTGATGGAGATGAGTCCTCGTTTGTTAACAGTCCAATTTGGTGGAGCCTCAGGAACGCTGGCTTCGTTGGGCAAACAAGGGTTAGCTGTGCAAGAAAGCTTAGCCAAGGAACTCAACCTGACCGTTCCCCCCATCCCGTGGCATACCCAGCGCGATAATATCGTTGAGTTCGCAAGCTGGCTATCGCTGGTCAGTGGCACGTTGGCCAAGATGGGGCAGGACATTATTTTGATGGCCCAAACCGAAGTCGGTGAGGTACGTGAGTCGTCCGATTTATCGCGGGGCGGCTCCAGCACAATGCCTCAAAAAAGCAACCCCATCATTAGCGAATTAATCATCGCTGCCGCCCGCACCAACGCAGGTCTCCTCTCCTCGATGCACCACGCGCTCATTCAAGAACACGAACGCGCCACCCACGGCTGGCAGGTGGAGTGGCTCAATTTACCACAGATGGTCGCCCTAACAGGCGTGGCCTTAAGCAAAGCGCTCTTTTTGAGCGAAAATCTGGTGGTGAACGAGCAACAAATGCGAGACAATGTCGCCGCCTCAAATGGCCTGATGCTGGCTGAGGCCGTTAGCTTTGCCCTGGCCGAGCATATGAGCCGAACCGACGCAAAAGCCATCGTTACCAAAGCCGTTCGCGTTGTCCTAGCTGATAATCGTCACTTGGTCGATGTTGTCCGCGATGATATCGAACTTTCCCTCGATTGGGAAGCCTTGAAAGATGAAACAGCCTACTTTGGCGCATCAGAGACATTCATTGATCGCGTTTTGCGTGAAGCGAATTATGAACGTAGTATGTGAAGTATAAATTGAGACGGATTTAGGGAACACCCCCATATACTTTTGATTGGTAATTGGTGAACGGTAAATAGTAATTGATGTTTAATTACCAATTACTATTTATCATTTCCTTCCTCCAAATAGGCTTGTCAATTTCCGAAATCCAAAAATTTGATAAGAGGCCGAGGGTTTTATTGATGAAAACTGTTCCACAAATCACAGCCGAAGAGGCTGCTACAAAAGTAAAATCAGGTGACACCATTCTCGTGGGTGGCTTTGGGATGACCGGCAATCCAGTGCATCTCCTCCACGCTATCGCCGAGACCGACACGACCGATCTCACCTATGTGGCAAACAACGTCGGTGAGCCCGATCTGGGGGGTGGTCGATTACTCCGCCGCGGCCGGATCAAGAAGGCCATCGGCTCCTTTTTCACCAGCAACCGTGAAGCGGTTGAAGCCGCCCAATCCGGGGCAATGGAGGTCGAGTTGATCCCTCAGGGGTCAATGGCCGAAGCGCTGCGGGCTGGCGGGGCCGGTATCGGGGGCTTTTTCACTCCGACCTCTGCTGGCACCAAGCTCGCTGAAGGCAAAGAGACGAAGGTCATTGATGGCAAAACCTACGTCTATCAACCTGCCATTCGGGGAAATGTGTCCTTGATCCGAGCCTGGCAAGCCGACACCGCCGGGAATTTGGTCTATCGGATGACCGAAAACAACTTTAATCAGGCGATGGCCACTGCCTCTGATTTGGTCATTGCGGAGGCTGAACACATCGTCCCCGAGGGCGAGCTTGATCCCAACCAAATTCACACCCCTGGCTGCTTTGTCGATTACCTGATCCAAGCCCATACCACTCTGGAAGATTTAGGGTCGTCAGCCTCGATTTCAGGGGGAGCTAAAAAGGTGGACGAAGGGCGAATGAATATGGCAAAGGCCGCACTCGCCGAGCTAAACCGAGGGGACATCGTCAACCTTGGTGTGGGCATCCCCACCTTGGTGGCCGATTTAATTACCCCCGAACACGGTATCATCTTGCACACTGAAAATGGGATGCTTGGCGTTGGCCCAGCCCCTGAAGCGGGTGGGGCGATGGATTATCCGGTGAATGCAGGAAAAATCCCGGTAACGGCCTTACCTGGTAGTAGCTACTTTGACAGTGCCGCCTCGTTTGCTATGATCCGGGGGGGGCACATTGATGCGGCGATTATGGGGGGCTTGCAGGTGGATGAGCAGGCTAATCTGGCCAACTGGGCGGTGCCTGGCAAGCCACTTCTCGGTGTTGGCGGGGCAATGGATCTGGCGTCTGGGGCCAAACGCCTCATTATCACCATGACCCACACCAGCCGCGATGGTAGCCCAAAAATTGTCCCCAGTTGCACCTTGCCTCTAACCGCGCTCAATTCAGTCGATGTTATCATCACTGATCTGGCAATTTTCCGCTTCATCGATGGCAAACTCACCTTGACGGGCTTGATGCCTAATGCAACACTGGAAGAGGTTCAAGCCAAAACATCAGCAGAATTTGTGGTGAGCTTATAGTCCGATGACCTACGATCTCGTCATCAAAAATGGAACAGTTGTCACTGCCGACGCCACCTATCAAGCTGATGTGGCGATACAGGGCGAGACGATTACCGCGATTGGACGCGACTTCGTCGGTGAGCGAGAGATTGATGCTACAGGCAAGTTGGTGACGCCTGGGGCGATTGATGTTCACGTGCATATGGAAATGTCGCTCGGTGATGGTGTTGTCTCCGCTGATGATTTTTTCACAGGCACGCGTGCGGCTGCCTTTGGCGGCACAACAACAATCATCGACTTTATCGAGCCAAACGCTGATGAGACCTTGCGTGATGCCCTCGTTGCGAAACGGGCTATTGCCGATGCAAAATCAGTCATTGATTATGGGTTCCACATCACGATTGATCCACCCAGCATTGAAAAGCTGGATCAGCTTGCAACCGTGGTTGAGGCCGGATGCCCCACGTTCAAACTTTATATGGCCTATGGCTTTCGCCTCAACGATGCGGAATTGTTGCAGGCCCTGCAAGGTATCAAAGCCGTTGGGGGTCTCCCGGTCGTTCACGCTGAGAATTGGGAGGTCATCTGTACCCTGATTGAGCAAAATTTGGCAGCAGGTCGCACCACACCCCATTGGCATCCCCGTAGTCGGCCCGCTTCAATCGAAGGTGAAGCAGCAGGCCGAGTGATTGATCTGGCCGAATTTGTCGGCGTCCCACTTCATATTTTCCATATTGGCTGCCAAAGTGTTATCGATCGCATCATTGCCGCTCGACAACGTGGCTTACCCATCACAGGCGAAACGTGTCCACAATACCTTTTTCTGGATGACTCGCTGTATGATCGGCCAGGGATTGCGGGGGCACAGCCTGTATGCGCCCCCCCACTGCGACCAAAAGCGGAACAAGCTCACGTTTGGGATGCGTTAGCTCATAACCATCTTCAAATCGTCACTACAGACCACTGCCCCTTCAACAACGCCGACAAAGCGCGGGGGCTAGACAATTTTAGTCGCATCCCCGGCGGAGTGCCTTCTATCGAGGGGCGCTTTTCCCTGATTTACCAAGGGGTGCAGGCAGGATACTTCTCCCTCAATCGCTGGGTCGATCTCTGTTGCACAACCCCAGCCCGACTATTTGGTCTTAAAAATAAGGGCACGATTGCAGTCGGCTATGATGCCGACCTCGTAATATTTGATCCCAACCAATCCTTCACCTTCTCAACCGAAACGCTGCACGAAAATGTCGATTGGACGCCTTATGATGGCTTGACGATTACTGGCTGGCCTAGTGTTACAATCGGTCGGGGGCAGATGCTGACCGAGCAGGGTGAATTTTTAGGGCAAGCGGGGCAGGGGCAGTTTGTAATGCGGGCGTTGTAGAAAAAGATGCCCGAAAGTACACAAAGGTCTTGTGTGATTTCTGTGAAGTTCGGGTAGATTGAATTCTGTCTGTACCCGTCGGTTATCTCTTGACCTACTACAAAAAAGGAACCAATTCAATGGCTCTCTTAATCGACATTCGGATGCCAGAGTGGATGACAGATGAAAGTTTACGGGATGTGCTGCAGCCACTTATTCCAGACGCCGATATTCGCTGCGGCAACAATCTTGGTGATCCTACTGATATTATCATGCTCGCCTGCGTGAAGTTAACCTCTGGGTTGGCCCGGCAACTTCCCAATCTACAATTGGTGCAAAAATTAGGGGCTGGCGTGGAGGGGATTGTCGGTGACCCAGAATTGCCACCTCACGTTAAGGTAGCTCGACTTAAGCCTGATGCTCCGGCCCAAGAAATCGCTGAGTTCTGTTTGGCATACGTTTTGCGAGAGCAGCGGAATATGGCCTTTCATGCGGAAAATCAAGCTAACAAGATTTGGGAGAAGCGAGGGCCACATGAAACACCTAAGACAACGGTCGGGGTTTTAGGCTTGGGACACATCGGGGGGCGTACAGCTCAGTTGTTCACTCACCTTGGCTTTCGCGTTTTAGGTTGGAGTCGATCTCCCAAAGACATTCCCAATGTCGAATGCCGTTATGGCCTAGATACACTGAAACCTTTGCTCGCCGAGTGTGATTATGTGGCCTCAGTGCTCCCCTCAACGCCACAAACAGCAGATTTGTTTGACGCGGCAATGTTTGCGGCAATGAAACCTGGGGCCATGTTGATTAATGTGGGGCGAGGCAATTTGATTGTAGAGGACGATTTATTAGCTGCCTTAAACAATGGGCATTTAGGCGGTGCGGTCTTAGATGTCTTTCGAACCGAGCCCGTCCCCAAAGATCATCCCTTCTGGTCACATCCAAAAATCACCATCACGCCCCACGTTTCAGGTTGGCACTTGACTGGTGGGCTAGAGGATGTGGCTGAGAATTATCGCCGTTTGACAGCAGGCGAGTCGTTGTTGCATCAGGTGGATCGAGAAGCAGGGTATTAATTGTGAATGGTGGGGAAAATATCAGAGAGGTGTTCATGAGTTTTACACACCATCAACGAAAAGATGTAACGTAGGCATCCCTGCCTGCGAGTCAACAGGCTAGAAGCCTGTGTTACTTTATCTTCACGGGAGGAAGATCATGGCAGACAAAGGGAAAGGGATTTTGCGGCGGGTCAGTTCACTAGAGCCAGGGGATTATTCGACAGATATTTATAATGATTGGGCGGAAGATTATGACCATGATTTGAGTGAAACGTATGGTTATGTTGCACCACGCATCGCAGCGGAGGCCTTTGCTGAATACTGCCCTGACAAGACGGTAGCAATCATTGATTATGGCTGTGGGACGGGGTTGGCTGGGGAAGAATTACATCGGCTCGGATATGCCACGATTGATGGCTTGGATATTTCAACAGGAATGTTGCAAGAAGCGGCTAAGAAACAGGTTTATCAAAATCTCATTGAAGGGGATTTAACCACCCCCCTCGATATTGCAGATGAGGCATACGAAGCAATTATCTGTGTCGGCTCGTTTGGAAATGGACACGTCGGCCCTGAAAATTTACCGGAAATCATCCGCACCGTCAAACGAGATGGCATCATCGTCATTTATCTCAACGCCCAGCCTTATGTTGATGATGATTACCCCACCCACTTCGCCCGCTTGGAACAAGATAGCGTATGGCAAATCCTAAAAACCGAGGCGTCCAATTATATGGAGACATTGGATCGTCCCGGCTGGCTGATCGTGGCCCGTCGACCTTTAATCAAGAACTGACAACGGGTAGATTTGGCTTTTCATTAACAACAAGCTGAAATACATCCGGTCGAGCGTAATGCCCCACCACGTCAAAGTCAAATTTGCTACGGGCCACCTCTGCCAAATCCAGGTCAGCGTAGAGAACACCTTCTTCATCATAGAGCGGTCCGGCCAAAACATCGCCCAACGGCGAGATAATGGCACTCCCCCCCCGGCACATAGTCTCCGGCTGATTATCCAAATCCCCGATACCCTCTAAATCCGCCGGGTACATTGACTTGGTCACAAATTGATTACACCCCAAGACAAAGCAGCGGCCTTCACACGCGATGTGGCGGAGAGTCGCCTGCCAGCTATCGCGGCTATCAGCGGTAGGGGCCAGATAGATATCGACGCCTTTGCTGTACATCGCCATCCGGGCCAAGGGCATGTAGTTCTCCCAGCAGATCAAGCCACCCATTGTGCCATACTCAGTGTCAATGGTGGTTAAGGTACTCCCATCACCTTCACCCCAGATTAGACGCTCAGCAGCGGTGGGTTTGAGTTTGCGATGCTTGCCGAGCAACTCTCCGGTTGGCCCAAAGTAGAGCATCGTACAGTACAGAGTCCCTCCGCTAAAGCTGGTATCTCGTTCAATCACGCCGACCATCAGATAGGTACTGGTCTGCCGAGCCACCTTGCCTAGCGCCTCGGTGGCCGGTCCGGGCACATCGACGGCATTGGTCCAGTAGCGTTGCCAGGTACAACGGCCTTCAGGGCTACGACTGCCGACGACAGTGCCAAAGCCAAGACCACGTGGATAACAGGGAATGAATGCCTCAGGGAAGAGAATCAAGTTGGCCCCCTGTGCCGCAGCTTCTAGGGTCAATTGAACTGTTTTTTCGACCGTTGCTTCACGGTCGAAAAGAATAGGAGCAGCCTGGACAACGGCGGCTCTGAGGTGAGGGAATTGATCGATCATGCCAAAAGCTCCTTTGAATGATTAATTGGTAGAATATATGCGATAAGCTTTGGCTATGATACTTTAGGGTAAATCGGATGAAAAATCTTTTATGGGTTCACTGTAGCCACAAATTGAGTAGCTCGACTCGTAAGCGTAGCAATCTGATCTTTAGTTGGGGTGAAGTTACGAGGAACTAAACTTGATCCAATGCCAAGAGCTGAAGCCCCATTTTTCAGGTAATCAGCCGCATTTTGTAGAGATATGCCGCCAGTCGGGACAAAGTTGAGATCATCGATTGGCCCTCGAATTTGTTTCAGATAATCTGGCCCCACCGCGATAGCTGGAAATATTTTGATCAATTGGGCTCCAGCTCGTTTTGCTGTGAGGATTTCGCTTGGAGTTAACGCGCCGGGTATTGGTTCGAGACCGTGAACGAGGGCTGTTTCAATGACTACCGGGAATGTATCTGGTGAGACGATAAATTGAGCCCCGGCATCTGCAACTTGCTTGACCTCTTCACTCGTGGTAACTGTTCCTGCTCCCACTGTTATTTGCTCGCCAAAGGTTTGGCTTACTTCTGTGATCATCGCCAATACCCCTGGCGAATTCATTGTTATTTCAAGGGTGTATATCCCGCCCGCGATCAAAGCTTCTACAATTGATGAGATACTGTCTTGATAGTCACCTCGAATGATAGTAATAATCCGATTTTCGAGAATTTGTGATCTAATGGTCATCTAAAAGTTCCTTTCTAGCGATTTAACGCCCCATCAGCCCCAGTCAAAATCGCCTCCACATCAGCCCGGTTCCCCCAAACAATATCACCTTCAATGGACAGGGCCAACGACGCCAAGGCCACCCCAAAACGGAGGGCATCGTCTAGCGAGGCACCCTCCAACAAGCGGCAGATGACCCCAGAGGCAAAAGCATCGCCTGCCCCAAGCCGATCTACCAGGATGGCTTGGAGGCCATCTCCTTGATATTCCTGATTGCCATCATGGGCTAAGGCCCCTGCTTCTCCTTGGGTGATAATAATTGTTCCCCCAAAACGTTGTTGCAGTTGGTGCAGAGCTTGGGTAGGATCGGTAGCCGTGTGGAAAAGCGTGATGGCATCACGTAAGGCAACAAAGACAAAATCGGCAGCTTGGCAGAATGGGGTCAAGACTTGGGCTGCCACATCTGGAGGCCAAAGCAAGGCCCGATAATTAACATCGAAAGAGATCGTGGCTCCGCTTTCCTGGCTCATTGTTAGGGCGTGGTGGGTAGCTTGACGACAAGACTCACTAAGAGCAGGCGTAATTCCAGTCAGATGAAGCCAGCGGGCCGCTTGTATCATCGATAAGGGCAGATCATCGGGCATCATCTGACTAGCCGCAGAGTCTGCCCGATCATACCAAACCTTGATACCACGTGGTGGCTCGCCATACTCAACAAAGTAAAGCCCCATCCGCGCCTCATCCACCCAGCGGACAGTTGAGGTATCCACCCCGTGGTGGCGTAGCTCGGCAGCACATTGCCAACCGAGGGGGTTGTTGGGCAGCCTGGAAAACCAGGCTGTACTTTTGCCCAAGCGGGCCAGATTAGCCGCAACGCTAGACTCTGCCCCTCCAAAAGAGGTATTGAGACTCCGGGATTGACCCAGCCGCAGAGCATTGGGCGGGGCAAGGCGAAGCATGGTTTCACCAAAGGTAAATACATCTATCTTCATTAATCAACACCTTCTCTAGGTTTCTAACGTACGAGTAATATGTTTGACTGTTACAGGGCTTACGCAGAACACAGGTAAACTGTCGGCTGAACCTGTCGAAACCAGATATTTCACCCCATAAACTGTTACTTTCGACAGGCGCAATCAACGGTTTGTGTCCGTCCTATATTAGATGATTAGGTAAGGCTCGGGTAGTTATAATCAATCGAGAATTTCAGTTTGACAGCTTTTTATAGGACGAGAATATTAGCTTCTTCTCCGATTGCTCCAATTGATCATACAACGAACCCAACTTGTATTCTGTAGCTTGTCGAATTTCTGGCGTTGCGGCTTGTTGTTTTTGAGCTTGATCAGAGACAAAGCGGGTTTCCTGACTATCATCTTTGGAATAGTAGTTAAACTGGTCTTGCATCAATGCCATTTCATCACACGTGGTTGTATAATGAAAGGCTTGTTGGAGAATTTCAGGAAAATTTTGTTTGGTCAACTGGTTATAATTTAAATAAACTATGTTTTGATAAGATGAGGTTAAGATAGAAGAGAAGTAACTTGTATACAGGCTCGTAAAATAGTTCAAATAACTCATCTGGGTCACATCATTCACAGAGTGCCCTGTCATAAAAGCCCCAGCAGCGGTATCCTTAAATCGCAAATAGCCTTTCGGGTGTTTTTGCAACGCAGATACCAATACTTCGGTTGGGTCCCGATATAAAAAGAGGCAGGGTGTATTGGGGAAGGCTTGCATAATTGCATCGATAAAAATGACATTCCAACTTCTAAACTTGATGAAGTAGGCGTTTTGATTGGGAATCCGCTGTCTTCCGATGGACAAGATCAAATTACGAATCAGGTCTCGATTTTCAGCCGTCGGTGGGACGGGGTGTTGCCAATTGTCAGTTAAATATTGCCATAGAGGTTCATGCAGTGGTGAACCCTCATTTAAAACAAAGTGATCGGGTGATTTAGCTAAGGCTTTTGCTAAAAGCGTAGAACCGCATAAAGACATCTGAAAGATAAAACCTGTTGGGATAAAATAATTTTTTACAATGTTGTCAGAGCGTAACAATTCGATATCGGTGGTAAAACTTTGATTGACAGATCGATTTTCCACAAGGTTTTTTATCGAGTAGCGAAATTTCCACTCGCTAAACTGGTAATCCCCTACATCTAACCAAACCACTTGATAGCCCTGGGTGGGAAGGATGCTAATTGGAATAATTCCTCGATTGTCTCTAATTGTCTGTATCGCTGTCTCAGCGGGTAAATATGATTGGATTGCTGTTGTCATAAGCTTGGGAAGTAATTTTTCAAGCGTGTTCATTAATCCCCAGTCGAAATTTGATCCAATGGACCAATTAAATTAATTAAATACATTTGTATTTTTGCGTGTGGGGCTTCAAATATCACCTTTTTGGGGTCAATCGTTCCCAGAATCTCTGATAATAAACCAACTGGTATTTCTCCAGTTGGTCGATAAAGTTATCGTTGTCCCTCAATTGCGCCCCTCGGTAATCCCATAAGAGCATCCAACCTCGAGAAAGAGTTCGAGCTTTCTAATCCACCATGATGGTGGAGTAAATTAGTTGTTATCCTTTGCTCCAACTTCTCCGACAACAGTAAATTGTTCTGATAATTCTTGGTGGATCGTTATCTATGGTAACCGTATTTATCTAAATTTAGCAACTCAGCTCCCTAAAAATATAAACATTTGATAAGTATATTGAGCACATCTATATTTATTTTGATATCATTCTCTCATGCTTTATTATCAGCCTTATCCTGGCCTGTTTTGGAAACATAAAATTACTAAAGCAGTTTAGGTTTCCTAATAGTCAAACACGACGTAAGCACCCAATGACCAACTCATCAGCACAGGCTATCCGCACTTACAAACCACTCATTGGTTCACTATTTATCCCCTCTTTTTTGTTAGGGTTCATCATAGGTATTTCTCAGCCCGTTTTACCGCTTTACCTACAATATATTGGAGCGTCCTACGCCATCATCGGTACGGTTCTCTCAGCCCGATCCTTTGGCACGCTTCTTGGCACCCTACCAGCGAGTGGTATCCTTTCTCGGCTTTCTATGCGAACGACCTCGATTCTGGGGTACGGCATAATGGCCATTACCCTACTCATCCTATATCTGTCTGAAACAACAATTGCAATTTTTATGAGTTGGATGGCATTTGGTATAGGGGTTACACTCTACGAGATGGCGCGCCTTCAATATATGACCACATACATTGATAACCACTTTCGAGGTCGGGCCGTTGCTACTGTGGGTGGGGTTATGCGTATGGGGCTTATGCTCGGCCCATTGACCGGCGGTTGGGTGGCGCAACAATACTCATTCACAACACCATTTCTGGTGATGTTGGGGTGCACATTAGTCTCTGGAATTGTCTGTCAGATCTATGTACCAGATGCAGCTCAGGTCAGTTCCACTCAAAGTTATGGGCGTGAGGTGTGGGAAACGCTTCGGCAAAATCGACGGATTTTTACCTTGGCGGGCAGTGCCCAAGTAACGATGCAGCTCGTCCGTGAAGCCCGCTTCGCGATTCTCCCCTTGTTTGCCGCCAATGTTCTTGGCTTTGATGTCGTTACTGTCGGCACCGTTATGAGCGCAGGCGCGGTATTAGACTCGATGATGTTTTTGCCAGCGGGTTATATCATGGATCGCTTTGGCCGAAAGGCCACAAGCGTCCCTAGCCTAACTCTGCAAGCCCTAGGTTTTCTTCTTTTGCCCTTTACCTTCAACTTTTGGTCTATTGTCGGGGTATCCAGCCTGATTGGTTTCGCCAACGGACTAGGGTCAGGGGCGATGATGACCCTCGGGGCTGATCTTGCACCCAAAGAACGGCCCATTCCCTTTCTTGGGGTATGGCGTCTCTTCAACGCCATCGGGTTAACAATTGGCCCCAATGTGATTGGGGGAATTGCTCAGGTACTCGCTTTAGGACCAGCGAGTATCGCTGTTGGGGCAATCGGATTGGTTGGTGTCTCTATTTTTGTCTATTTTGTGCCAGAGACATTGCAGCACAGAAAGTCGGAAGAATAAGTGTGAATTATTTTTTTGGCCACTGGTCATTCGTCACGCATCATTTGGGCACAAATTTTGCAAATAACAAGTGACAAATGACGCTTTATTTCTTCATTTTCGGCCAGGTATCCGTCAGCCGATAGCCTAATGGCCAAGGGTCATCGGGATCACACATCAATTGATGGGTGCCTGTAATCCAGGCGCGGCCTCGAATGGTTGGGACGATGCCTTTAACATCCCCAACTTGGATTCCCTGAACAATTTGGCAATCAAAGCGAGAGTCAATGATCGAATATCCCATAAATCGATCCCCAACCTGCATTTTACCCTTAGCGTGTAGGACAGCCATTCGCGCTGAGCACCCCGTGCCACAGGGGGAGCGATCCAGCTTACCCGGATCAATGGCGACTGTATTGCGTCCACTGAGGACACCCTTCTCTTTTTCAATTGGCATGACAAATTGGCAGAATGAAATCTTATCCCAGTCTGGGTTTTCGGGGTGGACAAAGCCAAGTTGTTCATTGGCTGCGGCTGAAATTTTGGCCCCCATCTCAGCCAGATCATGAGCTTCATCGGGGACAATCTCAAAGCCAAGCGACGGGGCGTCAACCAGCACAAAACTATCCCCCCCATAAGCAGTATCAACCGTCAGGGTACCAACCCCTTCCACCTCAAGCGGCACATCTAGTTTGTCTGCAAATGAAGCGACATTCTGCACTTGGATGCTTTGCGCCTTTCCGTTTTCACAAAAGGCACGAACCTGCACTAACCCACCTGGCGCATCAAGATAGAAGTTGGTCTCTGGCTCCTCCATTTCAACCAGCCCGCTATCAAGCAAGACAGTTGCCACACAGATCGAGTTTGAGCCGGACATAGGGGGGGTGTGTTCTGGCTCCATTACAATAAACCCAAACACGGCTTGGTCACTTTTGGGAGGTATCACTAAATTGATATGTTTGAATACACCACCTCTGGGTTCATTCAAAACAAACCGACGCAGCTGCTGATCTTGGGCAATCCAACGAGACTGCTCCCATACTGTCTTTCCTGGGGGTGGGGCAACACCGCCGACAATTACATTACCGACTTCACCTTCGGCGTGACAAGATACCATATGGATGATTTTTGTTGATCTCATTTTGTATTCACATTTCTATCCATTTATTTTCACACATTGTAATGAAGAAGCGATTCAGAAGCCAAATTTTATTAAGAAAAACAGGCTGGTCACCCCTATCATTTTTGGCTTAAGCCTTTATCTTGAGGTAAAATGTAACAATCCTTATTACAGAGCATTTTCATGGAGGAAATATGCGTAAATATCTGCACATCAATCTCAATGATCGATCAATCGAAGAAGAAACGTTAGAAGGACAGGCCCTCGTTGAGGCTGGACGTTATCTCATCGCAAAAACATTGGTTGAGCGTGGTGTAGCGACAGTTGATCCCCTCTCCCCCGACAACCCGCTTATCTTCTCAGCTGGCCCCTTTGCAGGCACAACATTTTCAAATGCTAATCGCACCAGCGTCGGCTGTAAAAGCCCATTAACAGGTGGTATCAAAGAAGCCAATGGGGGCGGTACGTTTGCCTATGGCCTCGGCCAACAGCATATTGCTGGCTTCAATCTGTACGGTGCCTCAGACGAATGGGTGGTCATCCATTTCAAAAAAGATAACACCATCAGTTTTGATGATGCCTCACCTTATCTTGGCAAAGGTAATTTCGAGGTCGCTGAGATGTTACATGAGAAGTATGGCAAAAAGGTCAGTTTGGGATTATGTGGCCCGGTCGGTGAATATCAAGGCTTGTTAGCGGGCATTGCTTTCAGCGACAACGATCGTCGGCCAACCCGATTAGCCGCCCGTGGGGGTGTCGGGGCTGTGATGGGGAGTAAAAAGGTCAAGGCGATTGTGGTTGACCTGCACAAAATCCCCGAGCTTTATGAACGCAAAAAAGTAATGAGCGATATCAAAGAGTATTCTGGTAAACTTCGGGCCGATGCCGCTATTCAGGTTTACACCAAGATTGGGACAATGGCTATGGCCGATTACACCAATCACATTGGTGGCCTACCCACCCGCAATTTTAGTTCTGGGCAAGTCATCGATACGGATGATGGTGTTTTCAAAATGGGGGGTGAGTATATCACTGCCCTCAATAATTCACGGGGTGGGGAGCATAGCCACGCTTGTATGCCTGGGTGTATCATCCAATGCAGCAATGTCTATGCGGATGAAAATGGTGAGGAAATTAGCTCGCCCATTGAGTATGAAACGCTGAGTTTGTTGGGCACGAACTGTGGCATTTATGAGCCAGATGACTTGGCTCGTTTGAATTACGCTGCTAATAACCTGGGCGTTGATACCATTGAAACTGGGGCTACCTTGGCCGTATTGATGGAAGCTGGTTTAGCCGAATTTGGCGATGCTGAGTTTATGCACAACGCTATGGATGAGATGCTACGTGGTACCGAGAATGGTCAACTGTGGGCACAGGCTACGGCCCGTGTGGGTGAGCACTATGGCGTAAAACGCGTTCCAGTCATAAAAAAACAGGCCATCAGTGCCTATGATCCACGCGTGATTGAGGTTACTGGAATTTCGATGATGGCGACTGCACAAGGGGCAGATCATACAACAGGCAATGTACCCCGGCTAAAATCACGAGAGAAAGGCTTGGATGAGTTACTTGAGGCCAGTTTGGCTGCGCAAATTACCTCGGCCGCAACCGACTCATTAGGGCTATGCATTTTTGGTCGCTCCGTGACGAATGCCAATACTGACTTCTTGGCCAATGCGGTCAACAATGCAATTGGCACTAATCTAGAGCAATCCTTCTTTGAAGCATTGGGCCGGGCCACGTTGAAACTAGAACGAGAGTTTAACGATGCAGCTGGGTTTACCACTGAGGATGACGATTTACCAGCCTTCTTCTATGATGAGGCTCTTGAACCAAGTAACCAGACCGCTCGCTTTCATGGCAACGAAGTCCACGACATTTATGATCGATTGTAAGGTGAGTTAGGTAAAAATAGATTTGATGATACAGCTTCACATCAAATGTTTAAGTTCAAAAGGTCAACCAAAAATTTGGTTGACCTTTTTTCGTATTCTGTAATGTTGTCGCATAACTGCACACTAGTTAATGTTTCTTTGCAACTCTTCCAAACATTTCCACTATATATTTCTGATCAACCTCTTAACAGTTGTTGATCCCTTTTTTGTGTGCTATAAATACTCCGACCAAAACATTTATAATAATTTATACCTTTTTCTTTTTATCATCTTATGACAAGTTTGATTAGTTCTGTATGTTTATCAGAAGTCAGTGCAAATAGTATGGTGATATCAAAATAATTTATTCCCCACCGCCCCTTTATATATCACCTAAAAAATAAGCGAGTCGTACACCAATGTTAACAAGAACAAAAATAACTGTCCCCCGTCGTCGTCAAGACCTTTTATCTCGCCAGCGATTACTTGATATTCTCGATAACCTTATTGAGCATGTTTTAGTTGCAGTTGTTGCCCCGCCAGGCTATGGCAAAACCTCGTTACTTATCGATTATGCCAGCAAAACCGATTTACCCGTTTGTTGGTATAGTCTCGACCATCTTGATATTGATTTTCAAAATTATGGTAACCACTTTGTGGGGGCGATTCGACAAAAATTTCCAGATTTTGGGCATCAAGCGAGTTCAATGTTAAACTCGCCTAATTTTAATCTTGATCAATTTATCACCACCCTTGTCAATGAGATTTTTGACATCGAGGAGCACTTTATCTTGGTGATTGATGATTATCATTTGGTTGAAAAAAATGATGACATTAATTACTTCATGAACCAACTGGTGCAGTTGGTCAGTGAGAATGCCCACTTAGTAGTTATCTCTCGCACGCTACTACCGCTCCCCGACATTCCCCTGTTGATTGTTCGATCTCAGCTTTTAGGGGTCAGCTATGAGGAACTGGCCTTCAACCATGAGGAAATTCAACATATTATGCTGAAGCAGTACGGTAGCCCTCTTTCTGATGAGGAGGCCCAAGATCTGATTAATGAGACCGAGGGATGGATTACGGCCTTACTCCTTTCCTCACAATTTCATCAACAACATCAAATGGTTGATCGTCTTCGGGTGGCGCGCACCTCGGGCATCGGTCTTTATCAATATTTGGTCGATCAGGTCCTGCAAAAACAACCTGAGGAGGTTCGAGGTTTTTTACTGAGGACCTCAGTCTTTGAGGAGTTCAACTTAAAGTTTTGCAATGAGATGTTTGGCCCTGGTTGTTGGGGCGAGCGCATCGATCAAATCTCCCAACGTAATCTTTTCTTGCAAACGGTAGAGGATGATGCTGGGCAAACTTGGTTACGGTACCACCACTTGTTCCGAGAATTTTTGCAAAGGCAATTTAAAGAGACCTTACCAGAAGAACATCAGCAGTTACTTCAAAAATTGGCGACACATTACAAAATAGGAAAGCATTGGGAACAGGCTTATGATGCTTATCGAGAGTTAGAAGATGATGATCATCTCGCTGCTCTTGTTGAGGCAGCTAGTTTAGATATGATTGAGACAGGACGAAGAACATCTCTACAAAATTGGATAGAACAACTACCCAATGAACTAATAAAATCTAATGCTTATTTATTAGGGCTAAAAGGTTATTTATTAGAAGAATCAAAAAGCTGGGATTTTCTAAAAAAGGGTGAGTTGCTTGCTCGACAGGAAAATAATAAACATGTATTAGCCAACATTTTAATTTGGCAGGCAAATATTAAAGGCAATGAGGCAAATCATAAAAAGCTCTCGGAGATTGTTGATGAGGTTATTGTTCTTGTTGATGAGATTAAAGATCAAAAACTTAGAGCGGAAGCTCTTCGCTTCAAAGCACAGCCGCTACGATATCAAAATAGGATAACAGATGCATTGAAATATCTTCACGATGCATTAGAAATATCTCTGGAAATCAATGACCTGCAAAATGCATCAATCTTACAGTTAGAATTAGGCGTTGACTACGAACAAATCGGCGAATATCAACAAGCCGAAAAGTTTTATCGACAGGCATTGGATTTATTAGGTAAAACGGGTAGACCTCGAGCAGAATCCATACTTCTCAATAACTTGGGGGTCCTAATTCACCTTCAAGGTGATTATGTTCAAGCTGGTAAGTTACTAGATAAATCCTTAGATTTGGCAAAAAAAATTGGTTGGCCATACAGTGAGGCAAATACATTGGCAAGTATTGGAGACCTTTATCAAGACTTGGACCAGAATATCGCAAATAATATTTTCCACTCTTCTCAAGAGATTTCAGAAATGATCGGGGCAACCTCTATTCTATTTTATACCTATTTAGCTATCGCTCAAACAACTAAGGATTCAAATACAGCAAGCACATACTTTGATTTAGCTTGGAAGATAATAGAGGGTAATGATTTAAATCAATTCAAAGCATTATATTCATTAGGAAAAGGGCAATATACATTATTCAAGAAAAATTCTCCCAACCAAGCCATAATACTCTTAGAACAGTCCTTAAAACTGTTTCAAGATGGCAAACAAATTTATAAAACCGCTCAAGCCGTATTATATCTTGCTTGTGGTCATCAATTATTAGAAAATTCGTCAATAGCAAAGACGTATTTAATTCAATTTTTCGAATTGATTACTCAAACCCAAACCCTTCATCCAGTCATTTTAGCAGCTCTCAAAGCTAAATCCTTTTTAGATGAATGGCAACAGGACCCAGAGCTAGCACAAAAAGTCGCAGACTTACGAGAACAGGTTTACAAATTCGAGACTCAAATTCCTAAATTGCGGCGTAACTTACGTAAACAAATGTCTACTATACCGTTTGCACCACCCAGCTTGAACATTTCAGCATTCGATGGTGCTCGAGTTTTAAATAACAATTCTGTAGTGGTTAATTACACCTGGAATGCGTATATGGCACGTGATCTTTTATTCTTTGTCTTACATCATCCTAAAGGTGTCACTAAAGAAAAAATTGTTGCTGCACTCTGGCCTGATCAGGAGGCTAAAAAACAGCGAACTAGCTTTAAGAATTCTATTTATAAATTACGTCAAACCTTTGGTGAAAAGTTTATTATTTATGAGGAAGATGGTGAGCTTTACACATTTAATGATCAGCTAGATTTCAGGTATGATGTTTTAGAATTTTTACAAGCTGTCAAGCAAGGTAATGATGCCTCAAACACCGATACAAAGCATGAATACTACTTACAAGCTTGTCATCTTTACAAAGGACACTATTTACCCGAGTCGGATAATCTCTGGGTCTTAACAACCCGTGAAGAGCTACTTCGGGCCTATCTAAAGGCTGCGCTAGAGGTTAGCAATTCCTATTTTTTACAACAAGAGTTTGAGTCAGGTGATTACTGGGCAAAAAAAGTGCTTAAGTTCGATGATTGTAACGAAATGGCCTATCGCTTGCTGATGCAAATCTATGCTGCCCTGGGCAATCAGGCCGATGTTGTACAGCAATATCAAACTTGCCGAAATAATCTTCGGCAAAAATTAGATGTAGCTCCCTCAACCTTAACTACAGCATTATTCAAGTCTTTAACTTCATAATCAATTTCTGACATTCCCTTAAAAAAGCCTTTGCAAGTATCAGTTGCAAAGGCTTTTTTGTTTTTCTGTTATTTTTAAGGTTGAGAAGCCACCCCCACAGCCACCCCCACAGCCACCCTCTCTGGCAAAATACATCTATCTGACACAAGTATATTACACTAAGAAAGGTACTAGACCATGAAATACTTTTTAATTAATCTGAGAAAAGAGCATATTGAATTAGCCATAGCCATTACTATTTTAGTTTTGTTTATTCTTGGAGCTGGTGCGCCAGCTAGCGGTTGTAATAGCTGCTAATGTATTTACTTATCCTGCCCATGATATTGGGGGTAATGTTAGGCATTACATCTCCCCAATTTGCTCAACAGCGATCTTTATCCATTAAAAAGCCTTGGCTCGTGGTTATCGCTGTTCTTCCACAAATTGCAGCCTTCTACATTCCAATCTTTCGTGAGATTTCTGCACCAGTGATGCCAATAATCTTAGTTGGCTCACAAACAGCCTTACTTTATTTTATTTGGTGTCATTGGGAACAGCGAGGATTTGTATTAATGGGCGTAGGCTTGGGCTTAAACCTGCTCGTCATTAGTCTAAATGGTGGCTTGATGCCTATTAGTTACGAGATGGCCCAATTCTTGTTCCCTGAAGGAGAGTGGATGCAGGGCCAACTCATTGGTACTGGTAAAGATATCGTTATGAGACAGGAAACCATTTTGCTGGGATTTTTATCTGACACTATTCCTGTAGCAATTGGTTCGTATTACGTGGTTATGAGTATTGGGGATATTTTTATCGCCACAGGTGCATTCTGGCTAGCTTACATTTTAGGGGCAAATTCAACGCGAAAGGAACTCGTCTATGTATAACCAAAAAGCTTGGCAAACTAAAGGCATGGTCCAACTCTTAGGGGCTGCTGCTGTCAGCAAAAACTTCTTCGAGCGCTTTATTTCAAATCCCAAAAAAGCGCTACAAGAAGGGTTCCAAGGGCAACCTTTTGACCTATCAAATGAAGAATATGATTACCTTGTTTCAATTAATCCAAAATCAGTCAAGGAATTTGCTCAACTTGTTATCGAGCGTGGTAACCATAATGGAAATGGAGCTCATAAAAACAATGGGTACCACACCAACGGACACTATAAAAATGGTCAGTTGAATGGAGGACATAGAAAATCTATGTTGAAATTACGATGACACAAAAAATATTAGTTGTTGATGATTTGATTGCTGTTCAAGAGTTACTCAAAGAAACCCTGAAGGTTTATGACTACACTATTTTGGGCACAACTGATGGTGATGAAGCAATAGAAATTGCCAAAACTCAATCACCTGACCTGATATTGCTCGATGTGAAAATGCCGCAAAGTCGCTTGAGTGGTATCGATGTTTGTTATCGTCTCAAGAAAAATCCTTTGACCCAGGATATCACCATCATTATCCTCTCGGCTCAAGGGCAGCAGGGGGATATCGAAGCGGGCCTCTTGGCCGGGGCCGATGACTATATCACCAAACCGTTTAGTCCAACGATTTTAGTGGAAAAAATTCAAAGTTATTTAGCGTAGAGAGATTAAGGAGAATTTAGATATGATGCGAACACGGTTAAAACTCAATCCTGGTCAGCGTGGAACAAAACAACTGGTTGAACAATATGGGGATCAGTTAGTATGTGTACGATATCGTTATGATGAAACGTGTATGCGCCGTTACAAGACTGTTGAGCTCATCATTGATGAATCAGATTGGGAGCCACGAAAGCGTAAAACCAAAGAAGTTATTTCTGAAAAGGGTCCAGCTTCTACAGATGTGGAACAACTAGCTGAGCCGGCTAATCAACCTGATCTGCTCCAACGTTTTGCAAAAACAATTACGAGCCGACTTAACGGGCAAACAAAAGGTGAAGCTACTAACGTGTAGTGGAACAAAACGAAACCCACCCGATAGGAATATATCAGGCAGGTTTCTTGAATAAAAATTAGGTGGGTTTTAGAAATAGCTTCCTATAATTTCTAATACTTTTTGAATGTTTTCAGGATCACCCGATTGAACTCGCGTAGCACTTGACCGAGCAATATTATTCAGGGCATTAATATCCGCATCCCCACCATAGGCAACGGGTATGACCACCACGGGATTCCGATCACTACGACCAGCATTAATTTGATTAACTGCATCTTGCAACGATGTAATACTACTCGTATCTTGACCGTCACTCAAAATAACCACCGATTGAATACGATCACCATCAGCACCCTGATTCTGAGCCAAGAAGTCAATCGACTCTGAGATTGCATCATACAAGGATGTATCTCCACCAACCTCTAGAGCAGCAATTTCGTTCAACATTTGCCCACGATTACCTTCTGCGGAGGCGATAGGCACGACCACCTGAACTTCGCTATCAAAGCGCACCAAGCCAACTTGGTTTTGGGGCGGCATATTTTCTACAAAGACCTGTGCTGCAGCCTTCGCTTGCTCAATCTTATCACCAGCCATTGACCCTGATGTATCAATCACCAACAACACATCAGCCTGTTTCTTGACAAATTGCCAACTGGCCTGAACCGCTGCAACAACTTCAGGGTCGGGGACTTCCAGAACCGTAGCAGGTTGGTTCGGATCAACCCCTAACTCTGGAACAATTGGGTATCCAATTGGCACATTAGGATTGACGGGGCGGAACCCATTCTCTAGAACCATCTGTTGAATAGGTTCACTGCGAATAAATTCGGTGAATATCTTGGCTGCTTCGCGCTGCTCATCAGTCACCCAATCCGTCTGGGGAATAGCAAAGGGATGCTCGTGCCAAAATGTCCCTTCCTTTGGATATAGGGCCACAAGCGTTTCAGGTGGTTTGAACTCGGTTTTACCTTGATTGATAAAAATTAAATCATTCTCTTCCAACGCTACAAAATCAAGATAGTCTGGCCCTTGGGCAATATATTCCTTGAATTCGGTTGTTCGTGATGAGTAGTGCCGAATCAACTTTTCAATATCACGTACCCCTTCTTGTACGACTGGGTCATTCACTTGTTCAACTGTTAAACGCCGTAAGTTAGGGTCTATCTGTTGCGCACTCGCATAAAATTCGGCAATGAGTGTAGAGAGAGCGGTCGAGCTGACAGAGGGGTCGGTATGACCATAGTAAACGGTGGTTCGGTCCCCAGGAATGTTATAATCGGCCCAACCATTCGGTGAATTCAAAACCTCAAGCAACTCCTCCCACCCAACTAAATCGGACCCACTTTTGGCCTTAATCGCCTCAAGACGACTTTCCCAAATCGCCATCACAACCGGAGCGAGAGCGGTTGCTGGACTATCAGACAAATCAAAAATCTCTCGACCTGTTTGGTAGTTCACCAAAGCCAGCCAATGGCTAACTGAGGGTGAGAATATTGTTGGTTTTGCCACATTACTATTATTCGGGGCGATGACCGCGTTAATAATACCTTGCGCGACCGTCCCTGATGAACCAGGCTCACCAGTGACAAAAATGGGTGTTTCGCCACTGGCTAAATCCTCACCCGTCATCGGGTTTTTGCCGTTGATGTAGGCCTGATTGAACTGCTCAATGGCATCCACCATGTAGAGTTCTTCCTCAGGCGCATAAATAATAGAAATCTGCACTGCGTTTGACGGGGCTTGCAAACCACCACTATTGCCACTTAAATTCACATCATCCCCACCAAAGCCACAAGCCAAGGCAAATAATAATGGGATCAACAAGAATACAACACGTTTTATCACAGATATCCTCCATATCTTCAGTAATTCGCGAAAAGTTTTAGGAAATAAGATATAAGCACTTAGTTCAATTGTTTACCTAAAAATATTTAGTTTTATTACGATTTTTCCTCAAAAAAGGTTTCCTCATAATTTTATTGGAGCGAACGGCTCGCCCAATCCAGTAACCGCTCTGCCCCCGCACCATCAATTGAAATGCCATCCACGTTGGCTGTGGCTGTATCAAAAAAATAGGCATCCAATTGCTGTTGCTGAGCATTTGCTAACAGAAAGGTCCGGAAGGTTTGGGCAGCTTGCTGTTGTTCAGCAGATATTGATGAGTCGGTAAAAATAGCAAATGGAACATCAAGGGTAACTACAGGCTCAAGGGTGATTAAGGTAAATTGAGCATTATTTTGGTCGAGACCAGCCTCACGCCACGAGGCCATCGATAACAGCCCGAAATCGCCTAAGGTTCGCCCTTGTGCCGAGGCAAAGCTCTGAGCTGGTGTTGAAGGTAGATATACGCGACGATCCCCCAAGGTTGCATCAAGCCAGTTAAAGGCGGCAGGAACATCATTCGACGCAATGCTAGAACTTCCTCCCTGAGCGGCGGTCGCTGAAATCAATGCAGCCAGGCCTTCAGCCCGATTCTGTGGTGAAGCCAACACTAATTTCAAAAGGTCATCTGGGTTTGTCGCTTTAGCATTGAGGGTAGTCCAATTTAGCGAACCGTACGACTGCTCAAATTGGGTCAATTTATCATTATAACCTCCCCAAGCAAGTGATGTACTCGCAATCGATTGGCTATCATCAAATAGTAAACCATCTTCCCGAGCCATATCGACAACAAAGGATGCTTCAGCGACCCAAGCAGCAGGAAGCGTAGCTGTGGGATCATTGCTGCGAAATCGATCACTTGGGATTAATTCATTTGCCGCAATAATTTCAACCAAAACATCGCTTTGTGTTTCATTAAATGTTTGGGTAGCCTCTTGTATCCACGGTCTGATAGAAGGGGCAACGACAACCTGAATGGAAACAGGGGCACTACCAAACGCGGGGATAAACGCTTGGACAATAAAAATACCAATGACAAGCAGAATAGCTAATCCGATAATACCAAAAAATAAAGCCCGATTTTGCTGCATTCAATTTCCTTTTTCATAAGATGTTGACTGAGGGATATTATATCATGCTCTCAGGTCAGGTGTAAAAGTGAAAAAATTTCAGGGCTGCAAAAAATAAAAACTCGATGCCTATCGAGCATCGAGTTTTGAGGGTTAAGTAAAATCGCAGATAACCTTAAGCACGTTCACGGCGACGCGAGCGCCGTCGTTCTTTACCACGAGTACTGGTAGGAGGTGCCTCTTGATTCTCTGCTTCAGCTTGGCTTTGAGCCAAAACCTCCTCTAATGGCGGCGGAGCAAAATCCTTAAGGGCCTCTTTAAGTGCTTTGAGATGTGCTGGGGTACTACCACAACAGCCGCCTAAAATTTTGACATGTTGCGTCGCAAATTTTAAACCGTAGTCAGCCATCATTTCCGGGGTTACCTCATAAACCGCTTCGCCGACACCATCCATGACAGGAAGTCCAGCATTTGGTTTGGCAATCAGGGTAATTTCTGGTTCAGCCAAACGCATCGCAGAAATTGTTTCCAAATTATCTTTAAGCGTTCGGCCACAATTGGCCCCAACCGCAACGACCCCCATATCCCATAGCGCTTGAGCCGCCTGAGCTGGCTCAACACCCATCATCGTTTTGCCGTGCATATCAAAGCTCATTGTGATGGTCACGGGTAAATCTGTGGCTTGATGGGCACCGGCGATGGCGGCTTTCGCTTCCTTTAAATCACTCAAGGTCTCAATGTGTAAGCCATCAACCCCACCTTCAGCCAAAGCCTCTGCTTGTTCCGCATAGAAATTTTGCGCTTTACGATAGCTCAAATCACCCATAGGGTCCATCAACAACCCAGTCGGCCCCATTGACCCTAGCACGAGCACGTCATCACCAGCCACTTCACGGGCTAATTTAGCAGCGGCAACATTCGCATCATGGGTTAGGTGCCCACTATCTTCCATGTCCATGCGAGGTCGGGTTCCCCCAAACGTATTGGTCAAGATTGCATCACAGCCTGCATCAACATAGGCTTGATAATGCGCTTTAACACCCTCAGGATTTTGTAGATTCCACAATTCAGGTGCCATTCCTGGGGGCAGCCCCATGAGTTGTAATTGTGTCCCGGTTGCCCCATCCAGCACTAAGATGCCAGGTTCGAGTAGTTTTTTTCGCAAGTTAGACATATTACCCCCAAGTGGTATTGGATATAATAAAACCACAAAGAAAATATATCCTTGCGGCTTCGCTGAAAATTTCATTAATTATCTGATAATGATAATGGTTTTTGTGTAAAATGCAAGACCTAGCCAAATTTCCCCATGTCTCGGTCTAGTGCTGAACAAAGTACCCCGTTTGCAATCTTGTCCTCATCCGCCTGTACACCGTTCAATTTCATGTTATAATCCTCGCCAGCTTAGGGAGGGGTAATGACAAAACTAACTGTTTTGAGCTTGCTTAAATTTACAGAAGATCAGCTCGATAAATTGAAGGCTGTCTCGGCTGATGTTGAGGTCCATCAAATCACGGGGGCAAATTATGATGATATCCCCCTGGATTTAGGTGAACGTCTGAACGTGATATACGGGTGGGAAGGGGCTATTCGTGAAGCCCACCGGTTTCCAAATGTCCATTGGATTCAAACGCATAGCGCGGGTGTGAATTTTTTAATTGATAGGCCAGTTTGGCAAAGTAACACCATCATTACATCGATGAATGGGGTTCATGCCGTGCCTATGGCTGAATACAGCATTGGGATGATGTTAGCGTTTCTACTAAAAATCCCAAAACTTCTTAACTATCAACGTAATCAGGAGTGGCCCAGAGATCGTTGGGATAACTTGATTATGCCCGAACTACGAGGCAGCACGCTGGGTGTTATTGGGTATGGTGCCATCGGCCGAGAGATTGCGAGACAAGGACATGCGCTTGGCATGCGTGTTTTGGCCATCAATCGGTCGGGGAAAAGAACAGCGGCTCGTGGTTTCCAACTGCCTGGCACGGGTGACCCTAACGCTGAAATTCCGGAAGAAATTTACAGCCAAAGTCAATTGCTGGAAATGCTACCAGTTTGTGATTTTGTCGTTTGCCTTGTTCCTGCCCATCCTCAGACTCGTCATTTATTTGGGCAAGCAGCATTCAAAGCGATGAAATCCTCAGCCCACTTTATCAATATCTCTCGTGGGAGCTTGGTTGATGAAGACGCCCTAGTGACCGCTCTAACCAACGGGGATATTGCAGGCGCGGCTTTAGATGTATTTGAAGCTGAGCCATTACCGGCTGATAGTCCTTTATGGTCGTTGGAGAATCTAGTTATCTCACCACATGTATCTGGATTTAGCCCCCATTATGACGACCGGGCAACTGACTTATTCGCAGAGAATATTCGACGGTATCTTAATCAAGAACCGTTGTTAAATTTGGTAGAAAGAGAGAAAGGCTATTGATTAACGGTATCATATTTGATTTAGGTCACACTTTACTTCACCTGACTCGCCCAATCGATGAGGTGGTTCGTGAAGGAATAGAAGGCGTGGCAAATTGGTTTCTCAAGAAAAAACGGATCAAGCTTGATAGCGAAGGTTTGGTCACGGCGTTTTTAGAAGAACGAACTATTCGAGAAGCAGAAGCAAAAGAAACACACGTTGAAACCTTAACGATTGATTGGATGAAAACGGCTCTTGAAAAAATTGAGGCCCCAGCCAAAGCTCAAGCAAACGTGTTCCTAGAGGCTGCGGTAAAAATGTATTATGAGGCTCAACAGAAGGCCTGGCAACCTTATCCAGATATGCTTGAAACAGTTAAGCACTTAAAAGAGCAAGGCTATAAGTTAGGGTTGTACTCCAATGCTAGTGACGACGGTTTGGTTCAACGATTAGTTAATGACAATCGGCTTCGTTCAGAGTTGTCAGCTACCCTAAGCTCGGCCCACTATGGCTGGCGCAAGCCAAATCCGGAAGGGTTCCAGCTCATTGCCAAACGTTGGGATATTCCGCCAGACAAAATTGTTGTTATCGGCGATTTGTTGGAGGCGGATATCCTGGGTGCTCACAATGCTGGTATGAAAAGTATTTGGGCAACGATGACGGAACGCCCAGAAAATGTGGCTCATAGTGAGATCCAGCCATCGGCCACAATCAAAAATTTGGCTGAGATTCCAGCGATTGTTAAGACCTTATAACCAAGTAGCAGGGTTGCAATAGAACAGGTTCACAGGGTAAAATCATTTGTATGTTACCCCGTCTCACCCGGTTCAACATATCAAGACAATGCGCCACATCAAATTGAGGTTAACCCTGTCATGACAATGCAGAAACACACTGTTCGAAAAATCAATTTGTTCCCACTTGCAAAATTTGGCTGTCTGTTGGGCGGCTTGATGATGTTTATTCCAGCGAATATCTGTGCCATTGTTGCGGTCCAGGTCGTTGGCCAAATTCGCCAATTTTTGGATGATCGTGAGATTCTGGAATACGATCCCCTCAGTTTAGGGATCCCTATTGAATTTGACTACATCGATTTATTGGGATTGCAAGATGTCCAACAGTTACTCATTCAACTGGATGATCAAAGTGCCACCGTTGCTACGCTTATTATCCTGGGCGGGGTCATCGGAGGCGGCTTAATCATTGGACTAACCATCTTACTCGTCGGGTGGTGTTACAACATTCTGGCTGCCTTAACCGGTGGCATTGAAATCGAGCTACAACAGTGATCCAAACCGACATCACGCTCGTCAATAAACAAGTGATTGGCCCAGCGTGGTGGCAATTTACCCTGACCCTTCCCTCATCTGCTTCACCACCTTTGCCTGGTCAATATTTTTTACTTGACTGCACTGACGCAGGATGTTACCTGCGTCGGCCTATTTTTCCGGCAACGACTCAAACGGACACCTTCACTTTACATTTACGACCTGATCCTGACCCAGGCTTGGCCTGGTTATTGAGCCGCCCTGAAAATACTTCCCTGAATGTGATCGGGCCACTGGGCCAATCATTTCCCCTAGCAGACCATTACCATAGCGTACTCCTCATCAGTGACAACCCCAATCTTGGCCCCTTACTAGGGCAAATGTATCGAGCCCTTGCCGTTAATCGGGGGGTTACCTTGATGATGGGTGGACGACGCGAAAGCACTCTTTTTCCGCGATCTGCATTACCACCCTCTGTTGAACTGCACGCCGCAACATTAGACGGCTCGCTCGGCCATCGCGGACCAATTATTGACCTCGTTACAGACGAGCTTTTGCGTTGGGCTGATGAAATATGTGTGATCGGGTCATTGATGTTATATCGCACCTTACGAAAACGAATCGATACAATTCGTCTCGGGCATAGTGAAAACATTTTGTATGGCCTGCTCAACTGGACGACCCTTGGTTGTGGTGTCGGGGCTTGTTTAGGCTGTGCCATAGAAACAAAGGCGGGCATAAAATTAGCCTGCCTTGAAGGATTGGTTGTTGACCTCATCAAGGTTGATGCGGAGATGATAGATGATTGAGTTAGCCTTCAACCACAAAATTGGCCTCAGTCTTGACTCACCCATTCTTATTGGATCTGGTTATGTAGGACACGGTCCCCCCTACCGTCATCTCCTGGACATCTCTACATTTGGAGCCTTGGTCACGCCCCCAATTACGCTGCGTCCCCACAGAAGCAACAGCCTATCTCGAATGGTTGAGGTACCAGGCGGCGTGTTATTTAATCGTGGTCCACAAAATCCAGGGGTTAAAAAGGTTATTCGCGAGCAGGAGAAAGTTTGGCGCGGCCTTCCCATCCCCGTGATTCCTCATCTCCCTGCTGATGCTCCCAATGATTTAATGCGAACCGCACGAGCCTTGGAGGGCGCTACACCTCTAGCTGGCATCGAATTAGGTCTTCCCCCAGAACCCTACCCAGAGGATGTCTTTGATGCTATACGAGCGATCCAAGAAGGGTGTATGCTGCCCATCCTCGTCAAGCTCCCGCTTGGCGCTACGTCTACGGTCATCGACGCCGCTCAGCAAGCTGAGGCCGACACCCTCGTCGTCGGGACCCCGCCTCTAGGGACCACCCAACACCCCAATGGCTCGCTCGTCACCGGCCATTTTTTTGGTCGTACCCTCCACTCCCTCGCTGTCCACGACGTCCGCCGCATCGCGAAGATTACCAGCCTACCGATTGTTGCCGCTGGCGGCATCCATTCGGCACAAGATGTCGAGATGTTTTTGAGTGTTGGAGCCGAGGCAGTCCAGCTTGATACCCTCATTTGGACTAATCCTCGTCAAGCACAACAGATTGCAGAGCATTTTGCGACGGGGTGACCTCACATCGTACTGATACAAATTGTCAGTACAAGACTAACGTAACAGGAGCAACCTAGCATGAACAGCCCACAATTTCGTCAATATCAATGGCTTGCTATCGTCATCGGCATTATCGGTTTTATTTTAGGCTACATCTTCATTCCTGTTAATACCTATCTCGTCTGGTTATTGGCAATAAGTTTATCTACACTTGTACTTTATGGGATTGATAAAAGTAATGCTAAATTTGGCAAAGGGAAAAATCGAGTACCTAAAATTTTGTTACATATCCTCGCTGTTCTGGGTGGATTTGCTGGGGCGTGGCTGGGCATGGTTTTCTTTCGGCACAAAATTCGACAGATTGAATTTTGGATCGTTTTGATTGTCAGTACACTACTCCATGCAGTTGTAATTTCTCAATTGTTCTAACATCCCAACGAGATGATCCAGGCAGTGTTGATTAGTATTAATTCCGCTAAAAATTTAAGTTTGACCCATTTTTTCTTTTGTAACCCACTTTATTTGCCCAATTCTTAATTTACATAATCTTGTAATTGACCATATTTTTAATTCGCATTATACTTATAAGTAATTTCACGATAGAGTATACCAGTGACAAGTAGACAAGGAACTGAGCGATGCGTAAGATAGCAATTGTGGGGTTCAAGGGTGGTATCGGCAAAACAACAACATGTGTAACCCTCGCTTATGGTTTAGCTCAAAAGGGAAATCGAGTTCTCGTTATTGATACAGATACCCAAGCCAATGTAGCTATTGCCTTGGGCGTGGAGACGGACGCGAAAAAGGCCCTGCCCCAAGTTTTAGTTCGCAAAGTGCCTGCCACAGAGTGTGTGATCAAGGCTCGAGACAATCTGGACTTACTTCCCAGCCATATTAGCCTGTTTAAGGCCCAACAAAGAATGGTTATGGAAATGGGGCGAGAAGAGTTGTTCGATGAACTTTTTGAGGATTTGAGCAATTACGATTATCATATCTTGGATTGTGCGCCCTCGGTCTCCTTATTAACAGTTAACACCTTAGCCTATGTCGATGAAGTCTTTATTCCTGTATCGATGGAAATGCTGGCCTTGTCGAGTGTGACACAATTGATGGAATACCTACACGAGATCAACCAGGCATTAGGGCGAGGCGCTGACATTCGCTTGATTATCCCGACAATGTACGACCCACGTCGAAAAATCAGCAAAGAGGTCTTAAGTCAGCTCCGCACAATCGGTAAGAAAATTCGCATCACAGAGCCTATCTGGATTGATACTAAGCTCTCTGAGGCACCAGGGGAAGGTCAAACCATATTTGAATATGCGCCTGCCAGTCGGGGAGCGCAAGATTATCAAAATCTGGTAGAGCACGTTTTAGATATGGACCCCGTCAATCATCAAAATTGACCCTGCGGCAAGTCATTCTTCCTAACAGCATATTTAGCAACAGACAATAGTTAGCTTGCACATTTTGAGCCAGTAAATAGTAGGTCTCCTTGCTTAGATAAATGGTAATTTCGGCCTGTTTAGACGATTACTATTTTGGAATTACCAGTTATCGTAATTTAAACCAAGTAATTTTGCATTCTTCAATTTAAGCCACAATCAGTCATGAAGGCTGATTTAAAAATAACGAGGGAGTCACTTATGACAAAGATCATTTCCATCGCCAACCAAAAAGGGGGTGTAGGGAAAACAACAACCGTCATCAATTTGGGTGTTGCCTTAGCCGAAATGGAAAAGAAAACATTGATCGTAGATCTTGACCCACAGGGAGCGCTGTCGGCGGGTCTAGGGATTGATGCAGATGTGTTGGAAGAGACAATTTATACAACCTTGATCGAGCCTGATACACCCGTCAACCGTGTCATTCGCCCAGTTAAAGCATATTTGGATGTTTTACCGGCTAATCGTGACTTAGCCGCTGCTGAGATTGAATTGATTCCCGAGTTGCGCCGCGAATTAATTTTGCGCCGTGTTTTAAGCCCTGTTAGTGGCTGGTATGATTATATCTTGATTGACTGCCCCCCAAGTCTCAGCCTTCTGACAGTTAATGCCTTTGCCACGAGTCAGGGTGTCATCGTCCCAATGCAATGTGAATTCTTCGCTATGCGTGTCCTCAGCCTTCTTCTAGATAGTATTGAGCGAACCAAGGCACGTCTCAACCCCGATCTTGAGTTGGTTGGAATTTTGGCCACTATGTATTCAACGGGCACGGTTCACGCCCGTCAAGTCTTAGATGAAATTCGTGAAACCTTTGGAGAAAAGGTTTTCGACACGGTTATCTACAAGAGTATTCGCTTTGCCGAAGCCTCTATCGCCAACAAAGCAATGGTCGAATATTCACGAAATCACAAGGGGGCGGTGGCCTATCGCAAAGTTGCCGATCAAATTGTTGAACGATTTGACGAGCCAGTTGCAGAGTAGCTAGGTGGCGTCCCTCAAAACCTCTATCAAATCAGCAGCAAAATTTTGTCGATTTCTTTAATTTGATTACAGTTCGACAAGTAAATTCTATCTGACAGGGTCAATCTATTGCCTGTATCGCTGCTGTCTCGAACTATTATTTTAATCATCTTACTGTTTGCCTTTTGGATTCGAACTTACCAATTAGATAGTCAAGCCCTTCGCGGCGATGAATCTGCCACAGTTTTATATGCAGCCCTCCCTGTTGGTGATTTGTGGGAGTTATCACGTATCACCGACCCTCATCCCCCATTGTATTATCTTATGCTCAATCCGTGGCAACGCTTGTTTGGGCGAGAAGCCTGGATGATGCGTTTTGCTGGTGTTTCGGCCAGTTTACTCGCCGTTGCAGTTCTACATCGCCTCAGTTATTTAACCCTACAAAATAGATACATCAGTCTGCTTGCAGCCCTGTTCTTGGCCATCAGTCCCCTACAAATCTGGCAAGCGCAAGATGTGCGATCCTACCCGCTATTTACTCTATTTGGCCTTCTGTCAACTTGGCCGTTATGGGTTTCACTACACGCAAAACGGCTTGCGCCGCGAACTTACACAATTTGGTGCATCTACATTGCCTTTACCGTCATTAGCTTCTACACACACTATTACACAGTCTTCCTAATCGCTTTTCAAGGCGTGTTTGTTCTACTCAATGCGAAAAAGTTTTGGCACCATCGCTGGGTCTGGCTAGCCTCCCAAATTACCATCGGCATCCTCATTATTCCCGGCTTGCAACTTGCCTCCAACTTTATCGGACAAGCTGCCGGCGGAATTGATGCGCTATCAACCGCCGAAATCCTACGGCGGGCTGCCACAGCTTTACTCACCGGTTTTACAGTAGAACATACCATGAGTCTATGGGCTACATTTTCGTTCGTCCCAATGGCTCTCCTTGGTCTGATTATGACCTTACGTCGCGGTTGGACTGTCGGTCTATTCTGGGTCTTGTACTTTCTCTTTCCGGTAGCTGGAGTTATCGCCCTATCCATTGATCGCCCTTTTTTCAAAGAGCGCTTTCTGATCCAGGCCCAACCCGCCTTTGTGCTATTGCTCGCAATCGGGTTTGTTGCCTTATGGAATCGCTTACAGCTTTGGAAGGATGTAACTCCTTCTACGTGGGGTCTAGGGAAATTAGTATCACAGCCTAAAAATATCCCTCTGCCTATCATAACCTCAGCCCTTATTCTAACCCTGCTGAGCATCAATGCGTTAGCTCTAACGAACTATTTTACAGACCCAGCCTATGCCAAAGCCCCACCGTGGTATCTGTACCACGACTTTGTTACGGATCACGCTCAACCCGGTGATGTGATGCTCACCAACTTTCCTGAAGCATCCGTCAGCTACTACCAGCCTGATGATCTCCCTTTTTTTGTTGTGCCAGATGAACGCGACCTTTCTGTTGAAGTTCGGCTAGATACAACCCGTCAAATCGCTGGGGCTTACGACCGCATTTGGTTTCTGCCCCTCCTACAGCAGGGATTTGATGAGGAAGGCGCGGTACTCAGTTGGCTTGATCGCCACGGAGACCGGATAGATCAGGTTTTTTTCCCCAGCTACAACATCAACCTGTATTTAAGCCCACAAACCGTTGAAACATTGATGCAACCCCAACAATATTCGTTCGAGCATGGAGTCAACCTGCGAGGCTATCAAGTCTTTGATGATGAAGGCCAATCGAGACTGCAATTGGAAAACAACCACCCCCTGCTATTGTTGGAACCAGAACAGACATTTAACCTGTCGCTCTATTGGCAAGCAGAAGGCCCAACCGCTACCCCCTACACTGCCTTCGTCCAGCTCATTGCCGCCGATGGGTTCTATCGCACGGGGCACGACAATCAGCCTGTTTGGAACACATACCCAACAGTTGATTGGCAGAATGAGGAGCAAGTTACGGATAAATATTCGCTAACGATTCCAGAAGGCACCCCGCCCGGCGATCACCAACTTCACGTGGGGTGGTATGCCACAGATAGTGGCGAACGGATTATGGGTTCGGGACCAGACGGCACATCGGATGATAAGGCAGTGTTGGATGTGATTGTAAGGGTGGAAATGACTGATGAGTAGGTGGCCATTGTTGACCCAGTTGAAAAATCATCGCCTCCTCTTGCTGATATTGCTGATCCATCTGACCCTAACAACCGCTTACTCTATCTTGACCCCTCTAGGCGAGGCTCCAGACGAGCCGGCCCATTTACAATATGCTCAATTTATTGCCAGACAGGGGCATCTCCCTGAAACCTTGGAGGAGCGCAGCGCGGCTGGCTATCGAGCTAATTGGCCACCGTTATACCACGCCCTCATTGCCCAACCCATCAGGTGGGTGGGTGATGCGCAGCCCACCCGCCTAAAATCCGTGGGGGATACCCCACGACGTTTGATCCCAACTAATGGGCAGACAATCGCCTCGTTTATCCATACGGTTGAAGAAAAGTGGCCTTGGCGGGGTGTGGTATTAAGTTGGCACCTTAGCCGATTTATATCGGTAGGTCTAACAGCTCTGGCGGTGTTGATCACCTACCTCATCGCTTGGCACCTTACCCAAAATCGTGTCATAGCAAGCAGTGCAGCTGCTCTCCACGCTTTTATTCCACAATTCCTTTTCGTAGGCAGCGTAGTCAGCGACGATACCCTGTTAATCCCCTTATCAGGGCTGGTCATGTTGGCCTTGATCATTTTTTATCAACGCGGCACCCTGCTTCAATCTAGCCCAGCCTTAGTCGTGGGGCTGTTGTTGGGCCTGACAACTGTCGCAAAGTACAACGCCCTCCCCCTTTGGGGGATCGTCGCCATATGGGGGATATTGTCACGAGAGCAATTCTCCTGGCTAAGGTATGGCCGCTATTTAGGCTTGGTTTCACTTGGCGCAGCTATCACAGGCGGCTGGTGGTTTATCTTTATCTGGCGCAATTTCAATCAGGTTGCCGAGCAGGGCTGGTTCCGTGGTTCATTTACTGCCCTCATTGCCAGTACTAGTGATGCCACACTGCGGGGGATTGCGGCAGGACAGTCAGTCAACCTGGAAAATATTGCCATCTTTGAATGGGGATGGACTCTATTTCGCTCTTTTTGGGGATCCTTTGGTGGAGGGGGAACCATCGATTTCCCTAGATGGGTCTATGTTATTTGTTTAGGTCTCACTTTGATTGCCTTGTTTGGACTTATCCAAAGTTTCCGCAAACACCAAAGAGGAGCTTATCCATTTAGCTTATTCTTACTCACGCCCCTTTTTTTCCTACCTTTGCCACTCCTCCGCTTCATCGTCTCTGGCAGCGTCCCAGAGACAGCGCAAGGCCGCCATCTATTTCCCGCCCTGCCTGCCATCACCCTGGCTTTAACTTGGGGGTATAGCCAGCTAAGAAAAAACGGCGATGCGCAACATCAAACGTCTAACAGATTGATATGGGTCATGCCTGCTTTTTTATTAGTTGCCTCCCTGTTTGCCCTCCCTCTAATTCAAACCAGTTACCCTCCCCTTATTCCGCTTTACGTAACATCCCCCCTCAACTCAGTTGAACAAGCCTCAACAGTTCAAATTAACGAAGAGATCCTATTGCTTGATGCCAAAGTGACATCGCAACCGGAAGACACTTTTGAAGTCAATCTAACATGGCAGGCGATAAAGATTCCAAGTCAAGATTACCTAATTCATTTGATAGTTCAAGACTCAAAGGAAGAGGAAATCGGCAATTGGGTGGGGTATCCATTGGGAGGACGTTACCCAACTCGGGCTTGGGATGAGACAGATATTTTACAACACACAGTACAAATTCCGGTCGCTTCCAAGGCGGGGGATGGGCGTATCACGCTCCAGTTGCTCGATGTCTTTCAGCAGCCGGCCTCAGAAACAGTTGTGCTGGCTAAAAGTCTAGAGCTACCAGCTAGTTCAAACACACCACTACTACCAAATGAATTACGCTCGGATGAATTACCCGACCGTGATCCCTTCACCTATCGCAGCACCCTGAGCTTTCGATTACCGACGGGGAGTTCAATACCGGATTTACGCGCCCCTGATGGCACCCGTTACCCACCTGTGCTCGTTGCAGGGACGATACAGGCAACCATTATTCACTTCATAGTAGACGCCAATTGGCCGAGTGGGGCCTATCGGCTAGCCTTCGGCAGTGAAACCCTGCCTCCCGAAATCTCAGCTATTCAAACCAGAGCTTACAACATCGAAAATCGCCCACGCCAATTTACCGTGCCTGAGATGTCATTTCCAGTTGAGGCGAACTTTTTTGATACCGCAACCCTACTCGGTTATGATTTGCCCCAACAACGTGTGCAACCAGGGGAAAGTTTCCCGGTTACCCTTCATTGGCAAGCACGACGAACCATCGGCCAGGATTTGACCGTATTCAATCATTTGATTGACCAAAATTTTGTACAGTATGGTGGGGCTGATCGCATCCCGCTCAAATATTACACGGCACTTTTATGGGTGCCACAAGAAATCATCTCAGATGACTACGTGGTCCCTGTCGCACAGAACGCTCCCAACGGGGTGTATTGGCTCGATGTCGGGCTGTATCCTTCAAAACAAGCCGATCAGTCGTTACCCTTAGTGCAGGATGGGCAGATTCTTGACCGAAATAGTGTTCCGATTGGTCCGATCAAGGTGGGTGGGCCACCAGACGGTGTAACTGTCCAATCGGCCCAGCCTCAATATCCTCTCGACAAACGTTTTGGCGATCAAATCACCTTACTTGGCTTTGATTTAATGGATACCGATAGCAGACCACTCTCACTCGAAACCCAGTCTTCTATCCCCAGTAGCCATTTGGAAAACGCCCACCTCACCCTCTATTGGCAAAGCGAGCGTCAACCTGAGGCAAATTACACCGTTTTTCTTCATCTTCTGGATGATCAAGGCAATGTAGTACGCCAATTTGATGGCCCCCCAGCCAATAATCTGTATCCCACTGCCTTGTGGGATGTTGGTGAAATCATTCAGGATGAACATATCTTAAGCGATATCCCAAGCGGTCAAATAAAGCTCGTTGGTGGTCTGTATCGCCCTGATACAGGTGCCCGTTTGCTCATTAATGGCGGTAGTGAGAGCGCGGCTGTATTGTTTGAATTTGAAGTACAGTAGAGACCTTACTCCACATTAAACTCGGCCAAAATCACTGCATTCTCGCCGGTTTGATCTCCAACAACAGGTAACCTCTGATCGGTTTCCGGATTGTAAAAGCCCACTAACACTCGATAAGTGCCAGACGCAAGATCAGGGGGTAAGGCGACTGATGCTCCATCACGTAAAATTGTATTGTCAGCAACAAGCATCATTGGAGAGACAAACAACGGATGATCAGCTTGTGTTACATTTTCGTTCGCTTCATTGCGTACCTGAACAAAAACAGTGCTAGCTTCAGGTAAAGATTGTCCTTGCCAAAAGAGGGTCAAATGGGTCAACGAACCAGGCTGTCCCAACGCTTGATCAGCGGCATAGCCCAATAGCCGAATGCCCCCTTCAAATTCAGCATCTAGCGATGTTTGCAGCTCAGTGGCAAGCGGCCAGCCGCCCGGCCAATTCGTTTGTTGCTCATCAGAGGGCACGATAATTTGATAAATATTGCCTTGGGTAAAGTCAACCACATAAAGTTCACCCGCCTCATCCTCACCAAATGAACTAATATTTAAAATCGTATCAAGCAACTCAGCCGCTTCCCCACCAGCCCGTAACCCCCAAATTATTCCGGTACAGAAATCCCCATACAAATATACCCCTTGCAGATCAGCAAAGGCTTGGCCTCGATAGACATATCCGCCAGATACAGCGCAGCCCAGAGGACCGTGCTCATACTCGGTTACAGGTAACGTCACCCCTTCCATCGAACAGGTCTCACTTTTGTAACAGTGGGTGGCCTCAACGACAGGCCAGCCATAGTTTAAGCCAATGGCCGCTTGCGAAAACGATTGAATATTGATCTCTTCATACAGGTTTTCCCCGACATCCGCCAAATAGAAATCATCTGTCAATCGATCAAATGAAAATCGCCACGGGTTTCGGACCCCCACCGCCCACACCTCATCAGGGAAGTCAGCATTATTAACGAAGGGATTATCATCAGGGACACGATATGGCTCACCCGAGTCTACATCTAGCCGTAGAATTTTACTTAAAAGCGAATTGGCCGGAACATTCTCCCCATATCCACCATCACCCAAGCCAATGTATAAATAGCCATCAGGACCAAAAAGAATTTGGCCTCCGTTGTGATTAAAAAAGGGCTGAGATACTCGCAGAATTTCCTGTCGACTACTTTGATCCACTTGTTGCAAATCCGGGGTCGTTTGATAGCTGGCAATGACCACATCATCATTGGCCTCGGTATAATGAATAAAAAAGCGGCGGTCTATGGCAAAGTCAGGATGAAAGGCAACCCCTAGTAGCCCTTGCTCTAGTCCGTGAAAATTTATAATTTCGGCTAAATCCAAAAATGGTTCAGCTAATCGGCGACCGTTTTCAACGACCCAAATTTTACCCTGCCGCTCTGTGACAAAAAGTCGGGCACTTCCATCACCCGCGTGAGTGACATAGTTTGGCTCAATAAACTGACTGGCCACCAAACGAATACCAATGTTAGGCAATGGTGCATCAGGGTTTGTTGATACATCATTTTTGTTGGATGAGTCATCTTGAATAACCGCCTCTGGTTCGGTAGTTGCCTCGGACTGGACAGGTTGAGGGGTTGCCGGCCCACTGGCGCAGCCTATGAGCAGGAGTAACCAACTAATCGTCAGTAACCCTGTATAAAATTTTCGCATGAATAATCTTCCTTAATGACAAATTTTTAGAGCGGCATGATATTGCGAGGTGTGATCAAAGTCAATGTCAGCGGGGTAGGTTAGAATCAAAAATGGAGCCTACAAGATAGGGATAGGCTCCATTTTACTAACAATGTTTATCGGGGATAGAAATCAATTTAGGAGTTTTCACACTGAAACACATTATCAGTGTCATCTGTATGATACACATATTGTGTTCCATTTGCTTCAAGCACAATGCGGAAGCCAGGGGTTACAACCTGTGCATACATTATGCCTTCTTCTGGACAACCTAAACTGGCGTCAGGCCATTGAACTTTTTCGCTAGATACAACGACAACATCCTCAGCCTCAATATCTGGGCTTTGGATTAAGTCTGTCACAGCTACAGCTACGAGTTTATCATTTTCGATCATAGATACAGGCTCATCGGCGATAACATCAGCAACCGTCGGCTCTGGAAGCGGTGACTCTGGCAAAATGGGTGATACAGCTTCAATAACCTCAGGGGCTGGTGTTATCTCTGTTAAAGGAGCTGGTTCAACCTCATCAATTTGATCTGCCGGTAAGACACCACATCCCATCAATAGAAATATAAACAGGTAAAAAACAACTGATATTTTACCCACAAATTTATACATCAAACAACCTCCAACCTAAAAATTCGTCCAAATTTACCCCACTGAATGCAACGGGTACTCCTAGCATTTCGAGAGATATCCATTACTCCAATTTGCATTTGGTCTTACTTAGCAGACGATGGATGGAGCTTGGTAGTTCCTATAAAAGTAGGCGTTCTTCAACAACGGCGGGCGTTAGGCCAACGACAACAACCATTTTTTCGCTTGAATTCGCTCCAGCAGCAATCTCAATTTTTTGAGCATCTACCGATAGCTTTTCAGCCAAAAATTTGGTTAGGGTAGTATTGGCAGTGCCGCCGACCGTATTAGAAATCAAACGGACCTTAAGCGCATCGCCATGTTTACCAACGACCTCGTTTTTGGGCGACTTTGGTACAATATGAACCGCAATAGCTGCCCCTTCCTCTGCATTTGTAATCTTAAATTTAATTTCTCGCATGGTCAGTCTCCTGAATTATCCCCGATTTCAAAAAACAAAATTTCGAAATCTTCTTTCGATTTACTTAAAAAATAGAACGAATTATCCCTACTAAAATCTCTTGAACAATTTGTAAGCCAAACAAAGCAACAATTGGACTTAAATCAATCATACCAACTGTTGTAAAACGACGCAAGGGTTCCAGAATAGGATCAGTAACAGCAAACAAAAGCTGCACGATGGGATTGTAAGGATCAATTCGAATCCCGGCCATTGGTAACCAAGACATTAAAACTCTCGCTAACACCATAAAAAATAGTACTGTAAAAACAGTGTTGACTGTATTAATTAGCGCAAATTCCATTATTTATCGTCTAATCCTCCAAGATGACGTGATTTCTCATAAGCGGCCCAAATCGCCTCAGCAATGGCATGTCGAAATCCATGTTTCTCTAATTCATATAATGCTTCAGCCGTTGTGCCCCCTGGCGAGGTCACCATATTACGAAGCTCGGTTAAATTCTGCCCGCTCAATCGAGCATACGCAGCCGCTCCCTCAACATTCTGATAAACTATTTTCTCTGATACAGCCCGCGAAAACCCAAGATGCACCCCCGCATCAACCATCGCTTCCATAAAAAGAAACACGTAAGCAGGGGCTGAACCAGACATCGCGGTGGCCATATCAAGAAACTCTTCTTTCTCAACAAAAATCTCTTCACCCAGAGCAGATAAAATGGCCTGGGCTTGCTCTTTTTGAATATCGCTTACAGTTGCCGTACAATTCCACACTGACATACCTTTACCCACTTGGGCTGGTGTATTTGGCATAACCCGAACAATCCGTTCATGTTGCAAGGTATCAACCATTTTTTTAATGGGGACTCCAGCCATAATAGATAAAGCAAAGGCCTCAGGCGGAATTTGTCCCTTTAGACCATCAGCTACTTTTCCGAAGACCTGGGGCTTTACAGCCATAACAACCACATCTTTATCCTTCACAGCGACTAAATTGTCCTGGGTTGTATTCACCTGAAATCGCTCAGCCAACTTTTCCAGTTGTTGTGGAAAAGGATCGCTAACCGTCAATTGGTCGGGGGTCACTAATTTCTTCTCAATCATCCCTCCAATTATTGCGGTAGCCATTGATCCGCCACCAATAAATGCTATGTTTGTACGCTTTAGCATTACACCTCTACTGCTTTGCTAAGATTTGTCGTTCCCCAAACAGCGCTCGTCCGACTCGCACAATCGTGGCCCCTTCTTCGATGGCCACCTCAAAATCATCGGTCATGCCCATTGAAAGATGTTGCCAATCGATAGACGAGCGCATCTCTTGCAACCGTTGTCGCAGGCCAGCCAGGCTTTTGAATACGGGACGAACGCGTTCTGGATCGTCTACAATTGGGGCCATCGTCATTAGGCCTCGAATATGCAATTTATCTAAGGCAGCAATAGTATCGAGTTGAGCCAGAAAAGCCGTCAGTTGGGTTTTATCTGTGGCCCAATTGCTCAATTCAAAGCCGGACTTACTCGCTTCACCAGACACATTACATTGTACGAGAACATCAACAGGGACGTGATCATCTCGTTCAGCCAGCCGCTGAATACGCTCAGCCAACTTTAAGCTATCGAGTGAATGAATGAGCGAATAACGGCCTAGAACATCACCAGCTTGCCGGGTTTGAATATGACCAATAAAATGCCAGGTCGGGGCCTCACGAGATGAGTCAGCGTCTATCCAAGTACCCATCTCGGTTACTTTTTCTTTCTCAATAATCCGATTCTCACCAAAATGTCGGAGTCCTGTCTGGTGGGCTTCAATCACAGTCTCCAATGGATGCGTTTTAGTCACCGCGACCAAAACGACTTCGCTGGCTAATCGATTCGCTCGGGTCGCAGCGGCCTCAATTCTTGCTTTAACCGCATTTACTTTATCGATCATTTTAGTTAGACATGCCTCGCAAACCAATCATCACCCCAAATCGGCCAGCTTGCCCTCGCTCGGCTCGATGGGAAAAGAATAAATCAGTATGACAAGCTGTACAAATATTTGTTAAAATCACCTGACCAACCCCAGCCTCCATCAATTGTCTGCGATTGGCTTCCCACATATCAAAATACGCATGATTGCCCTGTTGGTTGTATCGTGAGAAGAGGCGATTACCTGGTCCAAAGGCGTCATCGGCAGCAGCCATCACATCACTGCCAACTTCATAACAACACGGACCTATTGCTGGACCAATCACTGCTATGATATTTTGAGGCCGTGCGTCAAATGACTGCATCATCGCGGCTACAGTCGCGGCGGCTGCATTTTTCATTGTGCCACGCCAACCCGCGTGGGTTAAACCAACCGCGTGGGAGATAGGATCAAAAAAGATGATGGGGGTACAGTCAGCAAACCGCATAAACAAAAATGTATCAGATGCATTCGTAATCAAGCTATCAGCCATACCGACCCGCTGACGTTCATTACGTTGAAACACTTGGATGACATCATTCTCGTGGACAAGGCGGCTCATCGCGGTTTGATTGGGGTCAACGGCCATCGCGTGACACACCCGCTGAAAATTCTGCTCAACGTTTGACTCACTATCACCTGTAGCCACGCTTAAGTTTAAGGTCTCATATGGTGCAGGGCTGATCCCCCCCTGGCGGGTGAAGATACCGTGAACCAAATTGGGGTAAGCATCAAAGGCTTGCACCCGTAGAACGTGAACATCCTGAATCGTGACAGAGTATGTTGCTTCAATCGCCGTCTCAATCATAATCGTAATTTGCCCGTCACTCGTAGTCTATGCCTCAAGGATGTCTAATTTTAGGGTCTGAAACGACATCATTATACCAGACTACAATACATAACACAATATCATTCAAAATCATCACCATCTTTGCAAAGAAGGTCACTCCGAGGTATACTGCTCAAGTTGAACTTATGTTCTAGGGTTACATAAAATCATCGATCGTTTTTGGAGGCACAATGTCAGGTTTTGAAGTGGTATCTGAATTTGATCCAATGGGGGACCAACCTAAAGCAATTGGTCAACTCGTTGAAGGAATAAATAATGGACTAGTTCATCAAACACTACTAGGCGCAACAGGGACAGGTAAAACCTACACTATTGCCAATCTGATTGCGCAGGTACAAAAACCAACCCTAATTATGGCCCACAACAAAACATTAGCGGCCCAGCTTTACAGCGAATTCAAGGAATTCTTCCCCAACAATGCGGTTGCATATTTTGTTAGCTACTACGACTACTATCAGCCTGAAGCATACATCCCCAAAAGTGATACCTACATTGAAAAAGATGCCCAGATCAACGAAGAAATTGATCGAATGCGTCTAGCCGCGACTCAATACCTTTTCTCACGCCCCGATGTCATCATCATCGCCAGTGTCAGTGCGATCTATGGGTTGGGCAGTCCAGAGGATTATGGACAGGTTGTGGTTCATATGGCTCAAGGTGAGGTGCGCAAGCGGGATAAACTGTTACGACATCTCGTTGATATTCAATACAGCCGCAATGACTTCGACCTAAAGCCAGGCACGTTTCGCGTGCGGGGCGACACCCTTGAGGTGATGCCTGCTTACGGGGAACAAGTCTATCGTGTCGAATTCTTTGGGGATGAGATTGATCGTATCACCGAAATTGATGGATTGACAGGTGAAGTTTTGAACCGCCATACCAAGCTCGACATTTACCCGGCTAAGCACTTTATCACCCCCCAAGAAAAGCTAGAGGATGCGATTGGTGATATTGAGCAAGAGCTTGAGGAGCGGGTAGCTTATTTCAAAGAGCACGAACAACTCTTGGAGGCCCAACGGATTGAGCAGCGTACCCGTTACGACCTGGAAATGTTACGAGAGGTGGGCTACTGCTCCGGTATCGAAAATTATAGCCAGCCCTTGAGTCGCCGTGAACCCGGCAGCACACCCTGGACCTTGCTTGACTACTTCCCCGATGATTTCCTGATGGTCATTGATGAAAGTCATATGACCATTCCCCAAATTCGCGGGATGTTTGCCGGGGATCGCAGTCGTAAAAATGTATTGGTCAATTACGGCTTCCGTTTGCCCAGCGCCTTGGATAATCGTCCCCTCAATTTTGAAGAATGGGCCGACCACATCCATCAAATCGTCTACACCAGCGCGACCCCTGGTCCCTATGAGATAGAGCACAGCCAGCAGGTCGTTGAGCAAATTATCCGGCCTACAGGGCTTATTGATCCTGAGGTCAGTGTACGTCCGATCAAAGGTCAGATCGATGATCTGGTGGGCGAAGTCAATCAGCGAATTCAGCGGGGTGAGCGGGTTCTCATCACTACGCTGACAAAACGAATGGCTGAGGATTTGGCCGATTATATGATGGAATTGGGTATCAAGGTTCATTATCTCCACAGCGATATTCACACCATTGAGCGGGTTGAGATTTTGCGGGACCTCCGCCTCGGCATTTATGATGTAATTGTCGGAATCAATCTCCTGCGAGAGGGCTTGGATTTGCCCGAAGTATCATTGGTCGCGATTTTGGATGCCGACAAAGAAGGCTTTTTACGTTCACGACAGGCCCTCATCCAGACGATAGGCCGGGCGGCTCGAAACGTGATGGGGACAGTTATTATGTATGCTGATAAAATGACCGCCTCGATGAAATACGCTATTGATGAAACCAATCGACGGCGAGAAATCCAACAGCAATACAACAAAGAGCGTGGCATTGAACCGCAATCGATCATCAAGCAGATTAAAGACCTGACCGATGAGGTGGTCTCTGAAAAAGAAGAGATGGCCCTGGCAGAAGGACGTGCCCCGTATAATGTTACAGGGACAATGCCAGTTCACGAAATCGAGCATTTGATTGAGCAGCTTGAGAAGCAAATGAAAGCCGCTGCTGCTGAACTTGAGTTCGAAAAAGCGGCTATGCTGCGGGATCAAGTTGGCGAATTACGAGAACAGTTACGGCTCATTGCCGAAGCCGAAGATACCCGACCTGCTTGGGAAAAAATCAAGTAATGATGGAGATTAGAGACTAGGAGATTGGAGGTTAGTGCATTGCAGGTGCAAAATATCTAATCTCCAATTTCTAGTCTTTTGAAACTTATGCGACTTATTGGACTTGTTGTAGCAGCCCTCGTTATAGTTTTGGGCTTCCGGCTCATCACAGTAGCCATCCAAACCGCAGTGCGTAGTAAAGTTTTAACCCGTCAAGGCATTCGTTATGAATGGCACGCCGTTGATCCTAGCGAGGCCTTCAAACGTGCGTTTCGCGATGGATTTATGGGTGTGTTATTAATGGTTTTGGGCATTTTTATGTTGTATTGATCGCATACTAGCATCCTTACTCTTTCACGCCAATCAAAATCCCCTGTTTAATTAATTCCTCAATCTGTGTCTCATCCAAGCCAGCTTCTACCAGCACAGCTTTGCCATCTTGCCCTAACGTCGGTGGCTCTCGGCGAATGGTAGCGGGTGTCTCTGAAAATTGGGCTGGATGTTGTGTGGCCAGATATGCACCAACCTCAGGATGCGCTCGCTCCTCAAAAAAGTTTGTCGCTGTAAGATGCTCATCTTCCAACAATGACTCCAGGGTGTTCACCTTTGTGAATGGAATATCAGCCTTGGTGAGAAAATCAATCAAATCCTGTGTCGAATAGGGGAGCAGAATCTCCTGAACAATCTCATACAACTCAGCCATATGCGCTCGGCGGGAGGCAATGGTTTGCATTCGCGGATCATCCAGCAAATCCAAACGATCGCCCAAATGCAAGACCTCTTGCCAATGTTGATTGGTGTAGGGTAAAATCGCCAGAAAGCCATCCTTGGTTTTGAATGGTTTGCTTTGGGGATGCAATAATCGCTCATATCCAATATCGCCTTGTGGAGGTCGAAAGATGTGCCCGCTCAGGTGCTCGGCCATCAGGAAGGAAACGACACTTTCAAACATCGGTACTTCAATTTTTTGACCTTGACCGGTGCGTTCTCGATGTAATAAGGCAGCCAACACCGAATATACAACATGAAGTCCGGTTGTTTTATCACAAAGCAAGGTGGGGAGATAGCGAGGTTCGGCCCCTTCTTCCAGGTAGCTATTGAGCGAGGTCAGCCCTGAAATGGCCTGGACGGTATCATCATAAGCAGGCGCATCGGCGTAGGGTCCGTTGCTACCAAAGCCAACGGCGTGCACATAAATCAGCTCGGGATTGACGGCCTTGACCGCCTCATAATCATATCCTAAGCGGTCTATAGCACTGCCACGAATGTTGTGGATCAGCACATCGGCCCATTCAAGTAAAGCATTCATCGGCTCTCGGGCTTCAGGTCGCTTTAGATCAAGGGCAACCGATCGTTTATTACGATTGAGGCCCATAAACAACGCCCCAAAGCCAGGCACAGGGGACGACCCCGTTTGTCGAACAATATCACCAGTGGGCGACTCAACTTTAATGACATCCGCTCCTAAATCACCTAAAATTTGCCCAGCATAAGGGCCAAGCACCACCGTCGTCATATCTAGAATATGATACCCCTGGAGGGGGCCTGTGGAGTCAGTCATAATCTGTTCACCTCATCGTTTTATTTATTTAGAGATTACCAAGATTTAGGGTTGGGGCAAATGATCAAGCAAAAAACCTGTAAGGGATAAAGAATGGCTTGGATTACTGGTACGGGATTAACCCCATTTGGCACATTAACGGGTCAAGACACGCTGAGTTTAATGAGCCAAGCAGCGACAGAGGCCTTGGCTGAGGCAAATTTAGAACGGGCAGCCATTGACGGTCTGTTATGTGGCTACTCCACCACCTTACCCCATCTGATGCTCTCCACAGTTTTTGCTGAACACTTTGGCCTCAAGCCCAGCTATGCTCACGCGCTTCAGATTGGCGGAGCGAGTGGCGGGGCGATGTTGATGTTGGCCGCAATTTTAGTAGACTCCGGACAATGTGAACGGGTCTTGGTCGTGGCTGGTGAAAATCGACGGACGGGACAGAGCCGAAGTTCGGCCCTCCAGACTTTGGCCCAAGTTGGTCATCCCGACTATGAAGTGCCATTCGGCCCAACCGTGCCCGCCTACTATGGGTTAGTTGCCTCTCGCTATATGTACGACTATGGAGTATCAGAGATCGATTTGGCCCAACTAGCAGTAGTTATGCGAACTCATGCCAGCCATCAATCCGGCGCTCATTTTCAGACCCCCATGACAGTTGAAGATGTTCTTGCTTCAAAACCGATTGCCTCTCCATTAAAATTACTTGATTGCTGCCCTGTATCTGATGGCGGGGCGGCGCTTATCATAAGTCGTGAGAAGCCTCACGATGCTGCCATCCACATTGGTGGTTATGGCCAATGGCACAATCACCAACATATCACAATGGCCCCTAGCTTGACCGCATTTGGCAGTGATCAAGCTGCTGAGAAGGCGCTAATGATGGCGGGTATAATGCTGAATGAAATTAACTTAGCCTACATCTACGACTCATTCACTATTACGGTGCTAATTTTATTAGAAGAAATCGGATTTGCTCCGCGAGGGCAAGCCGCAGCTATGGCTGCGAATGGGGATTTTGCTCTGGATAGCCGCCTTCCCCTCAACACCCACGGGGGCCTACTTTCCTACGGGCACGCCGGGGTTGCCGGGGGAATGGCGCATATGGTTGAGGCGTATCGCCAACTGACAGGCACGGCTGAAAATTCAACATCGAAAGAAACAAGCACGGCCTTTATTCATAGTGACGGTGGGGTGATGTCATCACATATCAGTCTCATCTTAAGGAGGGAGGCGTAGATGAACAAAGCAGTAGATATTTTCTGGCAAGGATGCGAGCAGGGCCAGCTAAAGTATCAGCAATGTCAATCCTGTCAACAAATCCAAACCTTCCCTAGCGAAATCTGCCCAAACTGTGGTGGTACTGATCTGATCTGGCACATCTCTGGCGGATCAGGCACCGTTTATGCCAAAACTATCATTCATCGTGCCCCGACACCAGAGTTAGCAGAACAAACACCCTATGCAATTGTTCTCGTCAATCTGGCCGAGGGGTTTCGAATAATGGGACACACATCGCTTGATGTTGAAATTGGGAGCGCAGTACAGGTAGAGTTTCACCCCTTTGCAAAAAAAATGATCCCGTTCTTTAAACCGGGATCATCGATTCTATAGATTTTCAATTCGCCAGTATTGGCTGATTAATTCTTTAGCACTGTTGGCAAATGAATTTGATTACAAGTCACGGCCACACTCTCATTATCCTGCCAATATTGCAACAGCACACGCAGGGCTTCAGGTGGATTTGTCGGCTCGCTACCGCCGGCCTGACTTTCGTTATTTAAGCCGTGGCAGGAAGCACAAACGCGCATTTCACCCGGCTGAAAGGTAAGCCAGAAACGCTCCCTTACGACTCCCGTTCCAGTTGAGTCAGTCAATTGCCAACTCAAGGCGCGTTGGGCCGGAACAAAGGCTGCCATCGAGCCATCGTCACCAAGCAACACACTTCCGGGCGGGGCCACACAGGATTGACTAGGATTATTGACGTTTGTATCGTGCATCGTTTGCGCTAAAACACGACGCCCTGCGTCCGGGTCATTACGAATACCTCGGATCATATCCCCCTGAAAGAATTGCAAATAGGATATGTCATAAATCTTGCCTGAAGCCCCAATCGTCTGGGTATCGCTATGCGCAATCTTTAGGTTAAATGGCTGCTGACGATCCAAATCATCACGAACTGTGACGTCTCGACTGACCACTAGCGCCAAATTATTGGCCTCCAGATATGTGCGCAGGTCTGCTGGATCGACGCTCTCCTCGTTAAATATCTGTTGCTCCGGCGCAGGTAAAGTTGGTGATGATGTGGTTGGGATCGTATAGGCGCGCACCTCAACAGGGTCAAGTTCCCATAACACTACGGAATTATATTGGACCAATGTATCGGGATTCCAATAGCTAACAGTTTTAGTCAAGCCTGATGTCAAGGCCTGATCAGCCACCCAATACGTTCCGTCAGCTGTTGTTGTCTGAGTCATTGTCTTCAACCGAAAGTCATATCGAGAAAGAGGATTAGCGACTGATCCCTCATTTGTATCGGAACGCGTTTCGGCTGTATGCGCCGCAATCAAAGACCCATTTGCCAAGGGCACGGGATTACGATACAAGCCTGAATGTTCAGCAGATGGGGTATCGGTCATATTCTGGGTGTCAGGGTGAGTATAATAGGTAATGACCATCTGATCGCCATTGAGACTTGGCCCACCGGTTAAGCTGATAATTTGTCCCCCTGAATGCGAGCCAAACTCACGAGCGTTTGTCCCAAAATAGAGGCCAGGTGTTGTTGGATCTTCTTTGATGTGAAACATTCCACCACTGTCCTGAATTAAACGATTCGGATTACTGTGTCCCGCAGGATCGGCAAAGTACGTCAAGTTTGGGTCATTATCAAACGTAAAGTTCAAAAAACCGCCAGAGGTTAGTTCGTGACGTCCGACGTGATTGAGCACCTCCATCTCGGTCCCATCCTCATTCATCTGCCAGGGGAAAAAATGATTAAAGCTATGCCCATTCAGATTGGTACCAGCCAGTAAGTCGGTCCGGACTTGGCGGGGTTCTGGGAAAACTTCATCCCGAATCCCAAATAGTGGCGTGGCAGAGGCAGACTCATCCGAAAAGTTGAAGGTGCCATTGCTCCCCCCAAAGGCATCAGCATCAGCCTGTTGATCTCGTTGAAGGTGATCCCAACGGATAAAGATGACCCGACCAAAACTATCGATTATTGGGCTAAAATCACCCGAGGGAGAATGATCGAGTAAGCGTAAATCTCCACCGCTCACGGTAGGGTCCATACTCCACAAGCCACTAACCGTTGGAGCCTCCTCATACTCATCCAATTGAGGATAGAGATGGGCTTCACCATTAAACGGGCGATCGGTAGTAAAAATAATTCGGTCATCTGTGCCGTAAATGGGGCTGACATTATTATATTCAGTGGGTTGATTGGGCACCTTGGTAATCGTCAAGGCTCCAGGGGGATCAGTTTGGGCAAAGCCCTCTACCTCATACAATTGCCAGCGAAAACTACTGCTCTGGAACTGGTTTTCAACCGTTCCGATAACCATACTAAAAATGGCTTTTGTCCCGTTCCAATGGATCGACGGTTCTCTCACGGCAATGCCGTCAGTGGCACTATTGAGAAATCCAGAGTTGTTGAAGCCTGCCTCTTCAGTCAGATTACGCAAGGTTCCATCTGGATAACGAATCCACAAATCGCCGCCCCGCCCAACTGAGCTAAAGGTGGCGCGATGGTTACCAAAGGTAGAGCCAATGGTTGTAAAGTCGTTGGGAATGGGCACTTGCGTGACAAACATAATTGGATTGTCAGGCAGGTTATTTGCTTGACCAGCTAGATGGTGTGTTTCTGTTGGCTGGTATGAAACATCGATGGCAGCCACATTGAGAAATAATAGCGAGAGAATCAAAACAAAACGAAGGGGGTAGGTGTAGTACCTCATCACAGGTCTCCTTATACAGTGTGAAATAGAAATTGTCTCCAGATGAAAAGTCTAATAAGCATAAGAAAGGATACTAAAAATTAAAATTTTTAAGGTAGGTTATAAACTCATTTAAAGTAACGCTGTAGTCGAAATTTCCTAATCTCGCTGGAGAATCCAAGAATGAGGTTGGAAACCTTGGCTACAACAAAAACTTCAATGTCGACACGCCTCAAATGTAACAAAGACCCGTGAATGTACAGTGATTTATTCGTGAAGTTCATAGTTACGCTTTTTCAAAGCACATTTGACACATTATCTGGTTAACGTTACATTAGCCCAGCTACACTTAAGAAGGGATCGGGTCAATCATCGAAACCAGTCAATCAAATCATCTATCGGTTTCAAATAAGCCAGACAATCGGATAAACCGCTCAACAGGCCAGCTAACAGGTCAACAACAAAACTGGTTGTTCTGGCTGGGGCTGGGGGCGAGTATTCTGATTGCAACGTATATTCGAGCCATCCTGCTTGATCGTTTCCCCCTATCTCCCGATGAAGGCATCCATCTGATTTGGCTCCGCTTACTCTCCGAAGGCTACTCGCCCTACAGCGAAGTGTACATTACCTATCCGCCACTGTATCCATTGGCCATTGATCTAGTCTGGCAATGGTGGCCAACGGAAGCGGCCCAACGCTGGTTTAGTGTGATTTATACGATGTTTGGGGCGATTGGGGTAGCCTTGCTTGCTCGCAAATTTGCCGGGGGGCTGGCGGCAATTATTGCCACGCTCTTGTTATTATTTTCCCCCCCCTTATTTGAAGCCTCTCGTGGCGTTTTAGGTGAGTTTCCCTCAGTGGCTTGGTCAATTTGGGCCATCTGGTTTATCTGGCTTTATCGAGATGCGCCTCATTCCGGACGGCTCTATCTCGTCCTCTCTGGTCTCTGTTTTGCGGCGAGTCTGCTTACCAAATTTTTGTCGCCCTTTCTTATCGGATTTATCCCCTTGGTTCTGATCTCCAAGTGGATTCTCGTTCATTGGGGGACCGCTCATCGTCAGGAGATGGTCCTCCACACTACAACCATCAGCTTCGGCCCTTTACAAATTCATATCGCTGATCTGCGCCAATTATTCCGTGATCTCGTCATCTGGACTGGCGCGTTTGTCTTAACAATTGTGATAGTGGTGGTCATTTTTGATGCCGGTGCGTTTTTTGCCCAGGTGGTAGGACAACGTCTGGCCGCTCGTACAGCGTCCATCTCTGACGACGGCTTTTGGTATCCCAAATATGACAAAAGCACTGAGTTTGTGTTGGATGATTTAGCACTCGTTGGGCTAGCCATCATTGGTATCGCAGTTGCTTGGCGACAAAAACGAAAAGATGTCGGCTTGATGTTAATTTGGCTGGGTTTGGCGATTGCGATGCTCTTTATCCATAGCCCGCTGCGTTACAAGCATTTCCAAATCCTGCTCCCAATTTTCGCCATTTTCGGTGGCTTTGTGGTGAGCTATTGGATCAACCATCTCCGCTCGTGGAAAAATAAGCCGCTTATCTTTGCTGGACTGGTGGTGATTATCGGATTATATGGGTGGCACATCCCGACGACCCTCGCCTCCTGGCAGGCGAGCGCTGCTGTGCCTCAACCTCCCATCGATGAGGTTGAAGCTCTGGCCTTTATCGAGGAGATGACCGCGCCAGACGACTGTTTGATTATTGATGATATGCAAATGCTCTACTGGAGCGATCGATTGGCCCCGCCCGAACTGGCTGAGGTTTCGACCAATCGTCTGCAATCCGGGGCCTTAACCACGCCGGAGTTGATTGCTATCACCGATGAGTATGATTGCCAACTCGTCGCGGCGGTGACCAATCGTATCACCAAATTTCTGCCGGATTATATGGAATGGGTGAAAAGCAAATATTTGGGCCGGTTTCATTATGGCGAGGATGATTTATACTTTGCCAAAGTTGATACTACCCCCAATCCAGCCCGGCCCCTGTGGGGTAACTTTGATAACAAGCTAATCTTCCACGGTTACAGCTTACCATCTGCCTCTCCCGGTGAACGCGTTCCCCTCAAACTCGTCTGGGAAACACCTAACCAATTGGATACAGACTACGCCATTTTTGTCCAGGTCCGAGATACAGCTAATAACACCCTCGTACAAGCCGATCATCAGCCATACAAAGGGCTGGTCCCAATCTCGACTTGGCCTGCTGGGGCGGTCATTCAGGAATTGACCTGGCTTGATCTCCCGGCTGAATTGCCAGCCGGTCAGTACAATGTGTTTGTTGGGGCATATGATCCAGCAACAGTTGAACGATTGCCGTTGTTAGAGGATACTTCTGGGGAAAATGCCTTGATCTTGGGACCGCTGGTGGTGGAGTAGCTATTCACCCATTGAAATCCGCGGGATACTCCGCCCACCATCCATCACAATCGTTTGCCCGGTCGCACTATCAAAGGCTGGTGTGCAAAGCATACAAACCATCTCAGCGACTTCCACACGGGTGACGAGTCGACCAAGCGGCGTCCCTTCCATCACTTGAGCCGCAAAATCAGCGGTCATATCTTCATTATCTGCAATCAAATCGGGCGCAATGGCATTGACCCGCACCGCTGGCGCTAACTCCAAGGCCATCGCTTCGGTGAGATAAACCACCCCACTTTTGGCCAGTCCATAAATTGAATGGCTGCGATGAAAAATATCCGTCGCGGCAACATTGATGATGTGACCTTGCCCTCGGCCCTTCATTTGACGTCCAACCTGTTGGGAAAGCATAAAGGTCGTTCGTAGATTCCCCGCCAAAATTCGATCAAAATCGGTTAATGGCAAATCTAAGAATGGTGTATCTACATAAGGACCAACGTTATTGATCAAAATATCGATGGGGCCAAAAATGGAGGTCGTCTCAGCAACTAAATGTTCAATCTGCTCAGGGTCAGTAACATCAGCCTGAATGGGGTGAGCCAAGCTACCAGCAGCATCAATCTCCTGACATAGCGCTACTGCTTCAGCGTGCGACTTATGGTAATTGACCGCAACTTTCGCTCCGTAGTGGGCCATTCGACGCGCAATCGAGGCACCTAACGTCCGAGAGCCGCCTGTGACAAGACAAACTTTAGATTGAAGTGTTGAACTCATCATTTAAACCATTATTACGGGCAGCCAATATTCGTTCCGCAGTACGTTTGGGCAAACGTAATTTAACTCGAGGCACTTTAGCAAACTGGAATTCAACAACCGAATAAAAAAGCCGTTGTTTCTTCGTTATTTCTATGTCGTGCCAGGGAATAAAAAGCGGGGGATGCCCGACCCGAAAAAAGATCACCGTTGCCAAATAAAGCCCTTCAAAATCAGCGCCAGTAATTAAGGTACTGCTGTAGTTACCAAAATTTAATCGACCACTTTGCCAAGACCAAGTTTTCCCATTGAAGGGTCGCGTCAGGCGATAGTAGTTAGCCAAGCGTTGCCAGCCACTCATAAAGCCAATGACAAAGACAACAAACATCCAAAATAAGGGAAACACAATGAGCCAGGCGACAATAACCAAGGGGACGATAAACCGCTGGTCAGATTGAAATGCGACATTAAACCAGATCACTAGAATTTCAGCCACGTACCTGTCTCATCTATTAATCCTCCAGAGATGTCTGCGCAAAGCCGCTTACATCCCCATTACCCGATAGGAGAATCGCAATAGGCCGAGTAGTTTGAATATGTGCCAAAATAATCATCAAAACTACAGTCAAGGGCACACTCAAAAAGAGACCGGGTACACCCCAAATGGGGCCAAATACGGTCAATGATACCAATACAACCAGCGGACTCAGATTGAGACGGTTTCCCATCCAACGGGGTTCAACCCAATAGCCAATAAACATTTGAATTGTAACGAGACAAGCAAACAGCGCCGCAATTACGCTCCAATCGGAAAATTGAAGCACTGAAGTGAATACGGGAAAGACAACCGCAATCGTTGACCCTACATTCGGGATATAATTAAGCAAGAAGATCATAAAAGCCCATACGATGGCGTGTTCTAAGCCAAAAAACCACATAATGATATAACAGGCCGTGCCAACCAGGAGGCTAATATAGGTTTTCACCGAAATGTAGCGCCGAATATTTCGTCGAATGGACCGCAACACTGACTGAACCTCGGCTCGCTGCTCAGGATTGGAAAACATGTGCTCAATCTTAAATTGAAAAATGCTCTCTTCAACCAACAAAAAAATGACATACACCGTTATCAAGAGGGCTTGGGTTAAAAATATGGCCAACCCAGCGGCAAATGTACTGGCATAATTGGACGCATAAGCAAACCCTGCATCAAACAAGTCATTGGCAATGAAGGCCACATCCGCAGAATTAGAAAGCGCTAAGACTTGCCAGAACTGTGAGGGAATCGCTTCAAGGTGTGAGGTCAAATTTTGTTGATAGCGGGGCATTTGGCCCAAAAAATCGAGTACTTCAAAATAGACCACTGTCACAACCCAACTAATCACCAGAATAAAGCCAACAAATACAATAACCAAGGCTAGCCAGCGGGGTAATGATAGCCCGAAAATTTGCCGTCGATGTAACGCTTCAGCCAAGCTCGTAATGAAATACCAGATAAATAGGGCTATAACGATAGGAATAATAATGGAGCGACCAACGACCATTATTATCACCGTAAAGCCTGCTGTAAACATGATGAGCATCGGTGTTAGCAGGCCAGCATAACGTTCAAAAATTTTTTCCATCAAGACTCCAAAAATAAGTCATCATTTTAATAGTTGTTATCAAGCGCGCTTAAGCGAGGCAGTCAATACCCCAGCTCCAATCAACATTGTCCCCCCGGCCCGATTGAGCCATCGCAACATTTTGGGGTTTTGAATAAGTTCGCGCATGCGACCGGCCAGCAAGGCATAGGCCGAGTTAATTGGAAATACCAAGACAATAAACGTAGCCCCCAACAAGAGCATTTGGGGCAGAACAGGAACATCCAAGGCAATGAATTGAGGCAGAAACGCAACAAAGAAAACAATCCCTTTTGGATTGAGCAAAGTGACCATATATGCCTGAGTGAAAATCTCTCGATTGGACACCATATCGCCCTGTAGGTTAACATCGCCTACCTTATCTGAACTACGCCACTGTTTAATCCCAAGATAAATGAGGTAGATTGCGCCACCCCACTTTACGACAGCAAAAAGCTCAGCCGATGTTGCCAGAATTGCACCCAAGCCTAAGAACGATAATATCATTGCCGTTGTCACCCCAGGCACAACGCCAAAAACTGTACTTAGGGCAGGCCGAGTACCATGACGCAAGCCATAGGCCATGACCATTAAATTTGTAGGCCCAGGTAGAGCAATCAAGGCTCCTGCGGTGATGGTAAATGTAACCCATAAATTAAAATTCATCATTTCTACTCCTGTAAATGTGGAATTGGTCTAAGGTTCATGATATTCCCGCGTGTTTTTGTGTGATGGGTTCCATAGCCAGAATCCATCGCTCACGACTAGTGGATGCCCGACAAAATCATTCGGGCATGACCTTCTAAAACTTCAACCTCCCTATTCGCATTATTGGTTAATAAATAAACCAGATTGTAGTTACATTTAGCCATAACCTTTGTCATTTCAAAAATTCGTTTCTTAAAACTTCCTCCGATTTACGGAGTTCAAGTATTTGATAAAAACTTTAGAATATAAAGAGTTACTAAAAAACCGAAGATGACCTCAAATATGGTCAATTTCATTTACCCGTAAACGATCAAATTGACCTTGTATTGAACTAAAATCGCCAAACGATGCTCATCGGTTTTTCTCAAAGCTTTTTGCCGTTTACTTAAGCATCTGGACGAATATAAGTCAAGGTGTGATGAGTCAAACGCTTACCCGTCTCATTAACACACTCAGCCGTGCCATAAATTAAACGTCGGCCAATTTTTAGCACATCAGCCCGACAAAGAAAATCTTCCTGTTTGGCCCCACTCAAAAAGGCGGTGCTCATCTCAACGGTCACAGCCATATCAGTGCGACCGAGTTTGGTCATAATGGCAAACCACATCGCGACATCGGCGGCAGCCATCAAGGTTGGGCCACTCACAATCCCACCAGGGCGAATAAAATCCTCGCGAAACGGCACTTTAACGGTACAACTGCCCTCATCAAACGCATGAAACCGAAAGTCATAATATTGAATAAAGGGTGTTTCGACAAGAATTTGCTCAACTTCGGCTTGGGTAATGCCGAGTTCATCGGACATCAAGAACCTCCTCAAATTGTATCAAATATCAGCTCAGTTTAACAAGACACATTGCATTGTCAATGTAACCATTGTCGAGTTCGATGACTTGATTTCTAGACACAAACGGTGTAGCATACCTATCTCTCGATTACATCGACAGGGTAAGCCAAAATTTTTGTTTTGGGCGCTTGATATAACCCCACAACCTAACAAACGATGTTGTTTCTACTGACCCAATTATAGCTTTATAAACGTTTCAGAATAATCCCTGGAATAAGAATGTTAGCTGTTGATGTTCAGGGCGGTAAAAGAGTTGCGATTACCCGGCATCTCTTTTTTAGATTTTATAATCCATCATCCATTAATTACTGTTTTCAAAAGGAGACCGTATGGAAACCCAGGATAACAATTATCAGTATATTGGCAAAGCTCGAAAGTTGGTCGAAGGGATGGAAAAGGTGACCGGGCGTGCCCGCTACGCTGGCGATGTTAATCTGCCGGGTATGTTACACATTCGTCTTGTTTACAGTCCCTATGCCCACGCCAATATCTTAAGTATTGATACAGATGATGCGGCTGCGATGCCCGGTGTTGTAGCCGTGCTAACAGCCCAAGATTTGCCAACCAAAGATTTGGTGATGGCCTCGCGTAACAGCACCATCTTGGCCAAGGACAAAGTCTTGTTTGTCGGGGAGCCAGTGGTTGCGGTGGTCGCACAAAGTGAAGCTGAGGCTCAGGATGCCGCCGAAATGGTCTTTGTCGATTATGAGCCATTGCCCGTCGTGGCCGATATGGAGCGAGCTGTCCTGCCGAACTCACCCCTTGTTTGGCCGAACGGTCTACCCACCGCTGAAATCGACCTGAGTGCAGCCCACGCCGAAACAGCAGCAAAAACGGGAGAAACAAACGGCCGTCCACCCAATGTCCACGAAACACATCACTTTGAGCGAGGTGACATTGCCAAAGGCTTTGCCGAGGCTGATGTTATCATTGAGCATACTTACAAAATGGCGCGGGTCCATCAAACCTACCTTGAGCCTCACGCCGTTGTCGCTGTACCAGACAAGCTAAAAAACACCCTGACCCTATACACCAGCACCCAAGGGCAATTCCAGGTGCGGGATGAAGTCGCCAATTATCTTGGCTTCAAAAAGAGCCAAGTTCGGGTGGAGCCGATGGCTGTAGGTGGTGCCTTTGGGGCCAAGTATGGGATTTTTGACACCTTAGCGGGATCTGTCGCTTTAGCCATCAATCGTCCAGTTCGCCTCCGTCTGTCTCGCTCTGAAGATTTCCTGACAACCACACCCTCTCCCTCAGGGAAAATTCATCTTAAAACCGGGGCGACCAAAGATGGCAAGCTAACCGCTCTGCAAGCCCAAATCAGCCTCGATAACGGGGTCTACGCTGTGGCCTTTGGTACGATTGTGGCGGTGGTGCTTGGCGGCTACTACAAAATTGACAATGTTCAAATTGATGGCTATGAGGTCAACACCCACACCCCCCAAATTGGGGCCTATCGCGCTCCAGGCGCGCCTCACGGCACGTTGGCTATCGAGTCGAATATGGATGAGTTGGCTCGCGCTCTGGGGATGGATCCGCTGGAGTTGCGTTATCAAAATGCGGTTGAAGATGGCGATCCCACCGGTATTAATCGGCCCTGGCCAAATGTCGGTCTCAAGAAATGTTTAGATACGATGCGGGCGCACCCTGCCTGGGCCAATCGGAACAAAGGCGAAAATGAGGGCATTGGCCTAGCGATTGGTGGTTGGCCCAACTTTATGTCTCCTGCGGGAGCCATCTGTCGAGTGGACAACGACGGCACGGTCAAGTTACATCTCGGTATCGTTGATGTCTCTGGCGTAAACAGTAGCTTTGCTCTGATCGCAGCCGAAACGTTGGGTGTCACTCCCGAAGATATCGAAATTCTCTGCGAAGGGACACACACCGCGCCCTTTGGGCCCGGTAGTGGCGGCAGTAAAATTCTTTACAGCGTTGGCGGGGCGGTTGAGCAAGCCGCTGCTTCAGCCAAACAACAAATACTCAATCTGGCAGCTGACAAATTTGAGGCGAGCCCAGAGGACATCGAAATTTCAGAAGGGATGGTCCAGGTCAGGGGGGTCCCCGATCAAGCGATTCCGCTGGGAGACATTGCTGAAATGGGCTATTCAGCAAATGGCGGCTCAGGCCCCATTATCGGCGAGGGACGCTCGGCCCAAAGTGAGTCTGGGCCTGGTTTTGTCGCGCATCTGGTCAAGGTTCACGTTGATCCCGATACTGGTCAGATCACCCCAAAACAGTATGTAGCGATCCAAGACGTCGGCTTTGCTATCAATCCGATGATGGTCGAAGGCCAAATCCACGGTGGCTCCATCCAAGGTTTGGGGATGGGCCTGCACGAGGCGATGGTTTACGATCAAGAAGGCCAGTTACTCACCGGTAGCTTTATGGATTACTCGATCCCCAAAGCCCCGGATGTGCCCAACATTGAGACAATCCTCGTGAACAACCCCTCCCCCCACGGCCCATTTGGTATCCGTGGTGTGGGCGAACCGCCTATCACCGCCGGCGCCGCCGCCATCGCCAATGCTGTCCGCGATGCAACTGGTGCTCGGATGACGGAAATTCCAATCCGCAGCGAGGCGTTGTGGCAGGCGATTCAGAATGGGGAGAGTGCGTAAGGTAATCATTTCAGGAGGTCCACAATGAAGCACAAAATTATCCTAATCATCCTTATTACCCTTATCCTAAGCGGCTGCCAACTGACGCCAAAAGCGGCAGAGATACCGAATTTGGCAATTGGGGCAACGGCACCAGAATTCACGCTGCCTGGTACGGCGGCGGAGGCGGTGTCACTGTCGGATTATGAAGGGCAGGTGGTCCTCCTCAATTTCTGGGCGACGTGGTGTGGCCCTTGCCAGGCCGAGACTCCGGATTTGCAGAAGCTGCACGCAAAGTATGAGGATCAAGGTTTTGTGGTGGTGGGGGTCTCCATCGATGATGAAGACACGGTGGAACAAGTGCCGAATTTTATCGAGCACTTTGAATTGACCTACCCTATTCTGCTTGACACCGAGATTGCGGTTGGGCCAGAGTATGGGCAGTTGGGCCAAATGCGAGGTATTCCCCAAAGCTACTTTATCGATGAGAACGGCGTTATTCAAGACGCTGTGGTCGGGGCTTTAGAGTGGGATCAAATGGAAGGCCGAGCGCTTCGCCTGCTCGATCCCCCGGCTGGCGAGCGGCGAATGGCCGCGTTGGATTTAGTTGAGGCAGGGCGTGATTTGGCCACCGAAGGCGATCTTGAAGGGGCGATTGGGAAAATGGAAGATGCCTTGACCCTTGATCCCAACATCAGTTTGGACGAGCCAGAAGCTGAGGCGAGACGAGCGGGGGCAGAGGGCTTGCTGGCCAAAGGGCACAGCTTGTCCGAAGCTGGTCAAATTGCCGAGGCCTTGACAGCCTATGATGAGGCCCAAGCGATGGACCCCACCTACGAGCTTTCGGCGGGCGATTGGAATAATTTGTGTTGGTTTGGCAGCCTATGGAATGAGGCAGAGTTAGTGCTTGAGGCTTGTGAGTTGGCTGTTGAACTGGCTCTAGAAAATCGGGTGGCTGGTAATCGGGATAGCCGAGGCGTGGCCCGAGCATTAACTGGTGACTATGAAGGGGCGATCGAAGATTTTGAGGTATTTGTGGCTTGGTCTGAAGAAAATGGGCTTTATGAGGAGTATGGCACCAAACGAGCCGAATGGGTTACCCAATTAAAAGAGGGAAACAACCCATTTGATGAGGCAACGCTGGAGGAATTACGCCACGAGTAAATGTTGTTGATTTACGATTTCAGATTTTAGATTTACGATTGAAGAAAATACTATACACGGATGGGAAAAACACGGATAAAGTCAAAATAATTAAAAGGTTAGTTTCTATTGAGTGCCCCACGGATATAGCCATACCCAGAGTAGACGGTCAGCCCAGCCGCAATCCAGAGGATGACATTCCCCCAGACAAGAAATTGGCCTTGACCAAAAAATAATAGGCAGCTTAGGGCAATCAGTTGAAAGGTGGTTTTGTATTTAGCCACCCAAGAGACTGGGATTGTGCCTCGCTCAGTTGTGCTCAAATACTCACGCATACCGGTTATCAAAATTTCTCGGCAGAGAATGATAATCGCGGGAACGATAGCTGCCCGATTGAGGTAGATTAACAGCATCAAAATTGATAACACTAACATTTTATCGGCAATGGGGTCAAAGGCTTTCCCAAAGGTTGACACAACATTGAGCAATCGGGCTGAATACCCATCAAGAAAGTCCGTTAAGGCGGCTAGTATAAAAACGATCCCTGCAATCAGTTGGGCTGTTGGGTCATTGAGAAACATTAAGGCGACAATAATCGGAATCGCCGCGATTCGAGCCAAGGTGAGCGCATTTGGAATATGTTGTGTCATAGGCCGGTCACATTTCTGTAATTTCGGATCGTGTAAGTGTAACTGGAAGTTACCTTAAAGGCAATATTGTTTAAATTCTGGTGCCAAAACCCAGTTTTGGCACCAGTCATCACCCAGGTAAGTCTATCGCTTTCCTCTGGCCCGACGTCTTTCCCGACGTCGCTCCCTGGTATTTTCTTCCGAAGCAGCAGTCCGCTCAGGAATTAGCCCATTCAGATGAGGGAACTCATCTTTGGCGTGCGGTAAGCCAAGGGCATCAACAAAAAGTGCTTGGAAGTTTGGTTCGACCGCAGTTTCAATATAATCGATCCAACGCGCAATTTCCTGCGCTCGGGCTCGTCGCTCCCGGCTGAGCAAGCAGAGGACAGCCCCATCGCCGGCTGAGTTACCCACTGCATAAACATTGTCTAAATCGCAATCAGGGAACAGCCCCATCATCATCGCTCGCGTTTTGTCGATGTGGGCCCCAAACCCGCCAGCCAGTAGCACCCGATCAACCTTATCAACACCACGGTGTTCCATCAGCAGTCGCGCTCCTGTATACAAAGCACTTTTAGCAAACTGAATGTTGCGAATGTCTTGCTGGTTCAGGGTAATTTCCTTGCCCGTTGAAGATTGGGCAGCCTTGGCCACGACATACTCACCGACCTGATCCGTTGGGCGGAAATTGGGGGAAGGGCAATCAGGGATGTACTTTCCACCCGGATCAATGATGCCAGACGCGAATAGCTCGGCAATCAGATCAATCATCCCAGAGCCACAAATCCCAGCCGCCTGAATTTCTTCATCCGGCATCTCATCGCTCCAGCGATCTTCACCAATCACCTTGAAGCGCGGGATTAAGGTTTCCCGATCAATACGAATTTTCTCAATAGCCCCGGGTGCAGCGCGCATCCCGTGGGTAATCTCCCCACCCTCCAAGGCTGGTCCGGTCGGGCTAGAGGCCGAAAGGAGGTGATCTTTGTTGCCGAGCAAAATTTCGGCATTGGTGCCAATATCAACCACCAATACAATGTCATCCTGAATGTGAGGTGACTCAGCAACGACGACTCCCATATTATCCGCCCCGACGTGACCAGCTTCAGCGGGCAGGATATGGATGTACGTACCAAGCCCGGCTTTAATCCCCAAATCACGCGCTTTGATATCCATCGCGTCGTGGGTCACTAGGGCGAACGGCGCACCGCCTAACTCAACGGGATCAACGCCAAGCAACAAATCAACCATCACGGTGTTGCCGACAAAAACCAGTTCAGCCACATCTTCTGGTTTGAGCTTGGCAGCGCGGGTGGCCCGTTTGATCAGTGTGGACAAGGCCTCGATAATCGCCGCGTGCATTTTATCCACACCATCGTCATTCATCATCCCATAGCTAATCCGGCTCATCAAATCTTCGCCATAGGTTGTCTGTGGGTTCATCATTGACTCGGTCGCTAAAATCTCGCCTGTGCGAAGATTGACCAAGTGGCCTGCTACAGTAGTCGAGCCGATGTCTACAGCCATCCCATACGCCCCTTCTTCATAACCGGGCTGGATGCAGATAACTTCCTCATTGTTCCAGACGGTAACCGTAACCGCCCAATCTTCTTTGCGGAGAAGGGGTTGCGTATGACGCAAGGCAAAGTAATCAATTCGCAGATTTTCCAGGTCGTGGGTCTCTTTGAGCGACGCTTGCAAGCGCTCCCAATCACCCCGATTGTCTCCCAGTTCCGCTGGCTTAACTTTCACATAATATTGACGGATCGCAGGGTCAATTTCTACCTCACGCACAATCGCGCTTTTGCGAACAATCTGCTTTCGGGCTTGGCTCTCTTCGGGCACATTAATGACTAAATCACCCATCACACAAGCTGCGCAGGATAGACGAAATTGGCCGGGGTCTCGCTTACGTTTGGTCCAATAATCAATTTCATCCCCCCCCGCAGGAGAGATGTTTTCCTGCTTTGAGGAGATGCCATATTTAGAGAAATCGCCATAGTCGGCAATCACTTTACATTTACCACACGTTTGCTGGCCGCCGCAGATACTCTCGATCTCGACACCCATCTCACGGGCTGCATCTAGTAACGTTTGCCCCTCCGGAACAGAGGCTTGACGCCCGGAAGGTTGAAAGACAACACGATATGTTTTTTGGTTATGATTGGTGCTCATCTTTGATCACTTTTCCCACAGTTACAAAATAAAAGCCCACAAACGTGGGCAAACTGAGCGGTATTATAATTAGTTTGTCGGTTTAGGCAATGCAAGCAAGAGAATAACAAAAATCATGACACAGGTTAAATTTTAATACACGTTTTGTAGTTCATTTGAACAGAAGTTACGTAAAACACAACGACACTCTTACCAGCACAAAATGTCAGTGTAAGTGTCAAAAGACGTAACTCCTACTCAATCCCTCAGGCTTAACACAAAGAGACTCGATCAAATACTGGATCTGCTAGTCCGAGAGGTCCGACTGGGGTGAAAACTGAGCCACCCTCGCCTGTCGCCTCGCGTCTTCCCCCTCCAACACAAGCAACATGAATTTCACCAGGACCAATGAAGAAGTCAAAAGCGGTATTTGCGCCACCATCTGAGGCCACACCACCGCCACCTGGAGTTACAGCTCGCCAGTTATAATTACCAGGATTAATAAACATTGTTTTAAAGAAAATATCTTGATCAACCGGTTTTGGCGACACTTCCAAAAAATAGGGACCAACATCAACATTCCATTGATCACCGCTATAGTTAATAAATACAAAGGCAGCTTGCCCTTCAGGAATCTCTTCAATACCAAATTCTAATGCTGCCAGTTGATTTTCAAGTGCAGCCAACTGTGTCTCAATTTCAGTCCGATCTTCGGCCTCAGGGTTTAACAGCAAATAAATATTTAATGCTTCAGAACCTAAGCCGATGTCATCTTGATTGATGGCGCTTTGCCCAAGAATTTTATAGGCCGAGGCTAATTCAGGGTCCAACTCAAGAGCTGCTTGCGCCTCAGTTATCGCTGTACCCCAGTCACCTTGTTGAAAAGCAGCCGTAGCTTGGTCAACGTAATCTGTAGCACCCTTTGTTGGTGTCGCTGTTGGGGGGACTAGTGTTACTGTATTTGTTGGTGTTGGCGTTGATGTAGACGTAGAGGTAGGTGTATCTGTCGGGGTCGGCGTATCGGTCGGTGGGACGGGCGTTTCCGTTGGTGTCGGTGTATTCGTTGGGGGCACAGGTGTCTCTGTTGGGGGTATCGGGGTGTCTGTTGATAATATTGGTGTCTCTGTTGGTGGTATTGAGGTATTCGTTGGTGGTGCTGGCGTATCTGTAGTCTGAGCTATAGCTTCCACTTCTATGGTTGGGGCTTCTTCTGCCGGTTGAGAGCAGGCAGCGAGTAGAATTACAATACACGTAAAAATGAATAGTATGGATTTAGTCATTAGATTTTCTCCTAAAATGTTGTTATTCAAAAAGCTCAAATGTATCAGTTAAGGAATTTCACAAATTTGGGCTGCATCCTCTGTTGGGAATCTGCAAAATACCTGTTGGTCTCGGCAATATTATTCTATCATAAAGATATTGGTGTTGTGAATGGAAAAAAATGGAGAGTTTTACCACAATTTTAGCCCCATATTATCTCTTTTTTCTGCTCTTATGACATGATTAGCTAAAATCATGTCATGAAAACGCTTCTATTTTTGCGCAAAGCAACATTTATAGATTGGGATATAGTTTGATGGAGAAGCGCCTTTTGGCTAAAAGTTGGTATATTTATCGCAAGATGGTATCATACCACGTTGGAGGTACAAAAAATCGAATTTGAAAAAATTTTAGTTGAGTACAAAAATCCTTACAACTTTATCACTTTTTCCACAAACATCAGAAATGTTAACCTATAATGTAGGGATTTAAAGTTACTGAGCGTGACAGCAATTGGAAATTCGATCCACTAATACGCGAAAGAGAGGCCATAGTTTATGTCTGTTAAATTGGATAACATGATCGTTCCAATGATTGGGAGTGACTTCAATATCGTCACAGCCACTGCTAAAGATCTCCCCCCATTTGTAACCCTCCTTGATGAGGTCGGAGCCTGGTTATGGGACAAAGGCTTTAAGCAATGGGCTCCTGGTAGTCATCGGGAGCAACGAGAGGAATTGAAGCATTTAGTTGAGAACGGATGCCTCGTGTTAGCGTATCAGGAAGATATTTTGGCGGGGGGGTGTATTTTAACGACGATTGCCTCTGATCTTTGGGCAATGAAACCATCTAATGCGATATATCTCAACTCAATGGCAGTTGCCCGATTTGCGGCTGGTTCTGGGTTAAGTACTGATATTTTGGCATATGCAGACTATGTTGCTCAAAAACGGGGCCAAGCTTGCATTCGGCTTGATTGTTGGGATGGCAATGATTTTCTGAAGGCGTTCTATCTTCGTCACGGCTATGCTATGTTGGAGGCAGTACAGGAAGATGAGGCACAGATACGGCTGTTTGAAAAGATGATCTGAAACAATGTTGTTATCAATCACTACAACTCATACCCCAGCCACAGATTTAGGCTACCTCTTACACAAGCACCCAGATAAGGTGCAAACGTTCAAGCTCAACTATGGACAAGCCCACGTCTTTTACCCAGAAGCCACGCCCGAGCGTTGTACAGCAAGTCTCGTCTTGGACATTGATCCGATCAAATTATCCCGAGGCAGAAATACAACAAACAATTTTGCCCTCCAACCCTATGTGAATGACCGCGCTTACACCGCCTCATCATTTCTAAGCGTGGCCATCGCCCAGGTCTATCGCTCGGCGCTAAATGGACAATGTAAAGACCGACCAGAGTTCATAGATCAGCCCTTACCCCTAACTATCAAAATCGCGGTTCTGCCCTGTCGAGGGGGCGAGTCTGTGTTGAAGCGTTTATTTGAGCCGTTGGGCTACACACTAGAAGCGCAACGACATCCGCTTGATCCTAATTTCCCGGAATGGGGTGATAGCGTTTATTACACCGTCATCCTCAACCATACTCTTCCCTTAAAAGATGCTCTTAGTCACCTTTATGTGCTTATGCCTGTTCTCGATGATGACAAACATTATTGGGTTGATGAGGCAGAGGTCAGCAAGTTGTTGCGACGCGGCGAAACGTGGCTCAGTACCCACCCTGAACGGGAAATGATAAGTCACCGTTATCTCAAAAGGCAACGACGGCTGACACGAGCAGCTTTGGCGCAACTTCAAGAAAATGACCCAATTGATGCGGCCGAAACCGAAGCGAAACATGATCAAGAAGAGCAATCGGTTGAGCAAAAAATCGGCTTGCACCAGCAGCGCTTAAACCGGGTTGTTGAAGTGCTCAAAGAGAGCGGTGCCCAGCGTGTGCTTGATTTAGGCTGTGGCGAGGGACGACTGTTGAGTCTGTTGCTTAAGGTGAAGCAATTCAAAGAAATTGTCGGCGTTGACGTTGCCTATCGTACGCTAGAAATTGCTCAGGAGCGGCTCAAATTGGATCAACTGCCTGACCGCCAGCGAGAACGTATCACCTTGTGGCAAGGGTCACTCATTTATCGAGATCAACGCTTGATGGGCTACGACGCGGCCGCTGTGGTTGAGGTGATTGAGCATCTCGACCCACCTCGTTTGGCTGCTTTTGAGCGGGTCTTATTTGGGGCAACTCAGCCAAAAACCATTATCATAACCACCCCAAATCGTGAATACAATGTAATGTGGCCCAGTTTACCGGCTGGAAAATTTCGCCATCGTGATCATCGTTTTGAATGGACTCGCGCTGAGTTTCAAGCCTGGGGGGAACGGGTTGCTGACCATTATGGGTATCACATCACGATTTCCCCGCTCGGACCTATCGATGAAGCCGTCGGCGCCCCCTCGCAAATGGGGGTATTCACGCGATGACCTTAACCCTCCCTGAATTATCCCTGATCGTGCTAGTTGGGGCGTCTGGCTCTGGAAAATCGACCTTTGCCCAAACCCATTTCAAATCAACCGAGGTGCTTTCCTCTGATTATTGTCGAGGGTTGGTCTCTGATGATGAAAATGATCAATCGGCCACCGATGACGCTTTCGATGTCCTTCACTATATCGCAGCCAAACGTCTGGCTGCCGGACGCTTGACGGTTATTGACGCCACCAATATCAAACCCGAGGATCGTAAGCCGCTGGTGGCTTTGGCTCGAAAGTATCACGTCCTCCCAGTCGCGATCGTTTTTGATCTCCCAGAAGATGTCTGCCAGAGTCGTAACAAACAGCGGGCTGATCGCAATTTTGGTCCCCATGTGGTGCGCAATCATATCCGACAATTACGTCGCTCCCGTCGCTTTCTGAAGAAAGAGGGATTTCGGCATATTCATACCTTGACGTCTCCTGAAGTAATATCAGAGGTGATGATCCAGCGCGAGCCTTTGTGGAACAATCGCAAAGATGAACACGGCCCCTTCGACATCATTGGCGATATTCACGGGTGCTGTGATGAGCTTGAGGAGTTGCTAGAACAGCTAGACTATACGTGGCAGGATATCCCGCCACAGGAAGCGACAACTTACCACAAATTGTACTCACATCCGGAGGGGCGGAAAGTAATTTTCTTGGGGGATTTGGTCGACCGCGGGCCGAGAGTCCTGGATACATATCAATTGGTTTGCCAGATGGTCGAAGCCGGACAGGCCCTTTGCGTGCCTGGTAATCACGATGTTAAGTTGATGCGCAAATTACAAGGTCGTCAGGTCCAAATTAAGCACGGTCTGGCTGAGAGCTTGGCTGAAATCGAGGCCTTGCCTGAGGATATGAGAGAGACCTTTTCAAATCAAATGGCCGATTTTATCCGGGGGCTGGTCAGCCACTATGTGCTTGATGATGGTCGTTTGGTTGTGGCGCACGCAGGGTTGAAGGAAACCCTACAAGGGCGTGGCTCAAGTAAGGTCCGCGATTTTGCGCTTTACGGTGAAACCACCGGCGAAACCGATGAGTTTGGCTTGCCCATTCGCTACAATTGGGCGGCTGAATATCGGGGCAAGGCGATGGTCGTTTATGGGCATACCCCCGTTCCTGAACCAGAGTGGCTCAATCGCACTATCAACATTGACACTGGCTGTGTTTTTGGCGGGAAACTAACCGCCTTGCGTTACCCTGAACGGGAGATAGTCTCCATCCCAGCCAGAAAAACATACGTAGACCCCATTCGCCCGCTGGAGCCAACCTCAGAGCCACTCACTGCCCAACAGCAGCAGGACGATCTACTTGATCTAGCCGATGTGACTGGCAAACGAATTATCAATACACGCCTACGCCGAAACATCACCATTCAAGCTGAAAACAGCATTGCCGCCTTAGAGGTGATGAGCCGTTTTGCGGTCAATCCAAAATGGTTGATCTATCTGCCCCCCACCATGTCGCCCCCTGAAACAAGCAAGTTAGCAGACGTGTTGGAGCACCCAGCCGAGGCATTTGGCTATTTCCAAAAACAAGGTGTATCCCAAGTAATCTGTGAAGAAAAACATATGGGATCTCGGGCGATTATCATTGTGGGCCGAAATGAGGAGGCCATCCTACATCGTTTTGGCATTGAGAATGAGGGGATCGGTATCTGTTACACCCGCACCGGTCGACGCTTTTTTGAGGATAACACAACAGAGCAAGCAATGCTCCAACGGCTTCAAGCGGCACTCAGTCAAGCAAATTTCTGGGATAACTTTCAAACGGATTGGGTCTGTCTGGATTGCGAACTGATGCCTTGGTCGGCCAAAGCCCAGGCGCTTTTAGAGCAACAATATGCGGCAGTGGGGGCTGCGGCACAAAATTCGCTGGCTGAAGTCAATAAGCTATTCCAGCAAGCGGCCAATCGAGGCCTAGACATCACCTCACTTCAACAACAATATGTGCAACGGGCAGATCTTGTGCAGAAATTTGTCACAGCGTATGGGCATTACTGCTGGCCCGTTCAGACAGTCGATGACTTACATTTAGCCCCCTTCCATATTTTGGCCACCGAAGGCGCGACTCATCACGATAAAACGCATCTTTGGCAGATGGAGCACATCGAGAAAATATTGCAATCAGACACGAGCCAGTTGCTCCAAGAAACAAAGTACAAAATTATCGATTTGAGTGAGCCGACCAGTATTGAGGCCGGCGTCGCGTGGTGGGAGCAGATGATCGGGCAGGGCGGGGAAGGGATGGTGATCAAGCCTCTTGATTTTGTGGTTCAGGGGCAAAAAGGGATTATCCAGCCCGCCATCAAATGTCGTGGCTCAGAGTATTTGCGCATTATCTATGGTCCGGAGTATAGCAAGCCCGAAAATTTAGAGCGGCTGCGCCAGCGCAGCGTTGGCCGCAAACGCTCAATGGCCCTCCGAGAGTTTGCCTTAGGGCTTGAAGCGTTAGAACGTTTTGTGCGGTATGAGCCGCTCCGACGCGTTCATGAATGTGTGTTTGGGGTATTGGCCTTGGAGAGTGAAGCCGTGGATCCGAGACTTTAGGCAAGGGACTTCAGACGAACACGAACCAGCAAATCGCTCAAGGCATCATAGGCCGAAGGGGTATCGGGCAAGGTACTCTCATCGCGGGCTAACTCCAGCGCTTGGGCAAGACGCTCATATTCATTGCGATAAAAGAGCAGATCCGCATCTGCCAACGTCTCTTTTTCAGAGCCCTCCTTCTTACGAGCAATCAAATCCTCGATAAATGAGAGCTTAAAATCCTCATTTAGGATGACAATATTGGCCTCTACCCGCCCCGTCCGCATCAGATGAATGCCAGTCATCAAAATTCGATAGACATAGAGCAGCGGTTTCACCCGACGAGGTTTATCCTTCTCAAAGAGTTGCCACTGGGTACGAACAAAGCCACGATAGTGATGAACGTGGTGACGGGTTACACAATTTCCCCCGATGGCTTTGAGTTCTTCGTGTTCTGGTGTCGTGTGGAGAACTAAGGGAGAGTAGAGTTGCTCCAAAACATACCCATTCCGTTTGAGCATCAAGCGAAAAAATTTCCCCGCATCGTGAGTGACCAGATCAAACTCCAAACCATCTTCAGTCTTTGAGACCTCAATCGTTTCCTTGTCAGCGTGTAGGCTCAACACCTCTGTCGCAGGCAGCAAATGCACACCCCGCAAATCGTAATCTGAGTCAGGCGAGGGAAAGCCGTAAAGATGGGCACCACTGACCGTGGCAAATAATAAAGGATAGGGTTGGCTGGCTATTTCAGCCTTAAGCCGGGCATCAGTTTCCACAAATTTAACCGTTTTGTTTAAGAAGAATGAAACCGCAGAACAATTTCTAACTACACAAACATTCACAAACAACTTTTATCTTTTGATGAAAGTGAATATGCCTTACTATACCATTACTTTTTACGAATGTGCAATCAGACAATATAAAACTACACGGCAAGCCCTTTTACAACCCAACGCCATAAGTCTGACTGAATTTTCTCAATCGAAAGGTCTAACGTTTGTCGATAATGAACAAAAATGGTTGGGCTGAGGGTGGAAAGAATCGCATTTGTCGCAAATATCACATCAATCTCCTCGGAAATTTCGCCCTTGGCTTTGGCTCGATTCAAAATCAGCCCTACAGTTTGATGAAACCAGGTGTGCAAGCCAGTCGGACTAAGCTCCTCACCTAAAAGTTGATGATTTTGCGCTTCACACATTAAAGTGGCGTGGTTGTCCAAAAAATCGATGACTTGAATCAAAAACTGCTTAAGTTGAACCAATGCGGTCTCTTGACTGAGTTCTCGAAATAAAATCAACGTTTTCTCTTGAAATACTTGTAAGTCCTCATCCATCAACGCGACACACAACTCTCCCTTATTCGCAAAAGCCCGATACAAGGTACCCTGACCTACCCCAGCCGCTTCAGCAATGGCCATCATTGCTACATTATCCAATCCCTTTTCCGCAAAAAGACGTTGGGCGGTTTGGAGAATGAGCTGACGATTTGCCTTGGCGTCGGATCGCCTTGCTCGCTTCTTTGGGGGTGGCGGAGTCTCATCATTTTGCAACGGAATAAGATCATCGGTTTCTATTTTCATTATTTCACCATCAGCAGTGTCATGTATGTATTTCGTAAAGCTCTTAAATCCTCTAAAGAACAAATTATTTATGTTTGAAAAAATAATGGACAATTATCCACCCCTTGACAAACGGACAATTGTCCGGTATACTACAACCAATTAAACGGACAACTGTCCATTTAATTGTAACAAAGAATTAAATTAAAAACAACTACACCCTGAAATTTTGAATATTTGTATCTTTCACAGGGTATTCGACAAATTATGGAGGTTATGATGGAAAAAATTCAAGGTATTCACCATATCACAGCATTTGCAAAGAATCCTCAAACCAATGTTGATTTTTATCATACAGTTTTGGGGCAAAGGTTAGTAAAAACAACGGTCAATTTTGACGATCCAGGGACCTATCACCTTTATTACGGTGATGAAGTTGGGACACCGGGTACGATTATGACCTTCTTTCCTTGGCCACACGTCGCTCGCGGCGTACCAGGCAATGGCGAGGTCGCCATTGTTGCTTATACCATTCGCCCTGATTCTGTCGACTACTGGCGAGATCGATTGTTAGCCCACGGGGTTGAGCTCGGCGAAACAGAAACCCGCTTCGGGGCCGAGGTTATTCCATTTAAGGATCCTGACGGAATGGGCTTAGAACTCATTACAAGCGAAGACCCAGCCACCATTCAGTTTTGGGCAGACGGTCCAGTGCCAGAGGAGCATGCTATTCTCGGCTTTCACAGCGCGACCCTCTGGGTCGACCAAGCCAGCCGAACCGCTGATATTTTAGTCGAGCAATTTGGTTATACCTTGGATCAACAGGAAGGTAATCGCTGGCGATATCGCGGGGCATCCAATGACATTGGTCTTTACATCGATTTGCTGGAACGACCAGGCATGCCGCGTGGCCGCACTGGGGCAGGCACGGTGCATCACATTGCCTTCCGCACGATCGATGATGAAGAACAGTTGGAGTATCTGGACCAATTGCGACGGGCAGCCTTACCCGTGACTCCCGTCCAAGACCGACAGTATTTCCATTCGATTTATTTCCGTGAGCCAAACGGGGTGTTATTTGAAGTAGCTACAGATGCCCCAGGCTTCGCTTATGACGAGCCTGTGGCCGAGTTAGGGCAAAACTTGAAGCTCCCTGATTGGTACGAGGAACATCGCGCTAAAATTGAGACAGCCCTACCCAAATTCAAGCATCCAGATTTAGTGGACGCATAGGAGGACATCGTTATGAGCTTAAAAAATAATGCCACTGGCCCACACGGTGGCCAGCCAATTTTAACCGCAGGCGAGCCGCTAGAAACTGCTAAAGCAGCGATGATGCTGGTGCACGGACGCGGAGCAAGTGCCCAGGACATTTTAACTTTGGTTGAGCACATTGGGGCACCCGGCTTCGCCTATCTGGCCCCGCAAGCGGCCCAAAGTACGTGGTATCCCTACAGTTTTTTGGCCCCAATGGAGCAAAATCAGCCTAATCTTGACTCAGCGTTGGCTATGGTGGGCAGTGCCCTAGAGTTAATTACCAAGGCTAATATTCCATATCAAAAGATCGTGATTGGGGGATTTTCTCAAGGTGCTTGTCTCGCCTCCGAATTCGCCGCTCGGAATCCGCAGCGATATGGAGGGGTGATAGCTTTCAGTGGTGGCCTAATTGGACCACCTGGCACACCGCGTGATTATGAAGGTTCCTTAGATGGGACGCCTGTATTCTTGGGTTGTAGTGATGTCGATTTCCACATCCCCAAAGAGCGAGTCAATGAAAGCGCTGTTGTTTTTGAAAAAATGGGGGCAGATGTCAATGAAAAAATCTATCCAAATATGGGGCACACCATCATCGAGGATGAAATCATTCACGCCCGAAAAATTATTGAGGCGGTCGTAGCGTAATGTAAAGAGGTGTGTATCGACTAGTTTTTTGAGAATGAACCATTTGGGTTAATATTTCGAATATATACAAACATAGGAGTTATGAAGTTCTGCGAGATAGCTGGTGTGACGCAGAGCATTGATCCGAGCGCCTAAGTGCGTAACTCCTAAAACAAACAGCTAAATACCATCAGGAGATTTTCTGTGCAGAAAACAATGGATGCGAAGTTGAATGATATTCGAACAAACCCCGATAGCAGGGCGTTCATTCTTTGTTACGCCGCCGATCCAGATATGGGATCGGGGGGACGAGCGATTGTCGATACACACCCATCTCTCCGAGCGTTTCAGGAGGAGTTGGCGGCTCTGGTTAAACAGGCCAAGCTGGATATTGTGTTGGCCTCAACCTCAACGATGGATGTGTTGGCGCGCGAAAAACGGCTTTTTCATAAGGCGCCCGTGACACCAGCCATTCGGGTCAACGATACGACGGATGTTTGGCACGTTTACAGCGCGAATTACATCAGCCAGCCGTCGCGCCCATTTGCCACAACAACCATTACTGAAGCGCAATATGGGACGTTTTTGCCCCAACTGGGTCGGAGACCAGATGTCAATCTGGGGCTATATTCGATGACCTTCAATAACGATCTCGACACCGATTTACTGTCCCTTGAACAGTTCAAAGCCTTTCGGCTAGAGGCAATCCGGCAAAATTTTCGATACTTTGTTGAGGTCTTTAATCCAAATGCTCCCGTCAATCTGGCAGCAGAGGATATTCCGAAGTTTGTCAATGACAGTATTGCTCGAATGCTAGCAGGCATTACCCAAGCATCACGGCCAGAATTTCTTAAGGTCGCTTACAACGGCCCACAAGCCCTTGAGGATTTGGTAGCCTACACCTCAGCGACTGTGGGCGTTTTAGGCGGCTCACCAAGCACAATCCATGACACCTTTCAGTTGGTGGCTAAAGCGAAAAAGTATGGTGCTCGGGTGGCCTTGTTTGGTCGACGCATCAAGGTGACAGAAGATCCTTTAGCGTTTGTTGCCATTCTTCGAGAAGTGGCTGATGAGAATATCAGTCCAGAGGAGGCAGTGCAGGCCTATCACGGAGCATTACAAGAGAAGGGCATCGCCCCACAACGATCTCTCGAAGATGATATGGTCATTCATACATCTGCCCTTAAACTCTAAGGGCAGATCGTCAAAAAATTAAAATTACCAATTACTATATGTAGCTAACCAAAGCGAGGTTATTATGAAAAAGATACAAACACAAGGCGTTCATCACATCACCTTGGTCGGGGCTGATCGGCAAACATCTATTGATTTTTGGGAAGGTGTATTGGGAATGCCCTTCATTTTTGAGCAACCAAACCTGGATGTTCCAGAGCAAAACCACTTGTATTTCGATCCAGGCGATGGTCGATTGATCACGGTCTTTACAAATGAGAATAACTCACCCAACAAAACCCCAAATCCCGAAGGGATCGGTAATGTGCATCACATCGCCTTCAATGTCTCACGAGCGACGTATACCCAAGTCGCCAAGCGTTTGGATGAGTGGGGGATTCATCACAGTGGCAACAAAGATCGCGGCTTTATGGACTCTATATATTTCCGCGATCCCTTGGGGCAATTGATCGAACTGGCCTCCTACAAATTTGAGCCGCCCGTTGGTGTCACCCACGCCGAAGTATTGCTCGAAGCCCACAAGCTCCGCGTGGCCGAAGATGCGTACAATATCACGGATGAGCATCTGACCGATGCCATTGAGATTTTAACGCAACGTACGACAAGATCGTTGTCGGAAAATCGAGAGCCGAAAAATCCGTATAGAATGGAGTAGCAATAGGCAGTTGATTGATGTAAGAACGGGATGTCCATCCATCTGGACATCCCGTTCTTATTTTCAAAATTGCTCAAATGTCATGACTAAATTGCCCCAAAATTGTCCAAATTTTACGACAGACAAACGGATTTAATCCTGTTAAACTGGAGTGGTAATGTAATCCGACCTAGCTAAAACGCTAGTCTTACCATAATGAAGGAATTTTATCATGGCGGTAACAACGCAACGCTATACTACAACCCAATTTGATCCATTCATATCAAAACGTACGGAAACTCAATACTCGGCCCAAACTTGGTCTGGGTTAGTGATCCCTATCTTTATGAGAGCTCTCTTGGGGGGCTTAAGCCAATGTTTATTACTGGCGGTGAGTTTTTTACCCCTGCCAACATTTATTTCAAGCGCCTTAGTCGCGCCCCTTATCCTAATTTGGCTAACAACAGGCCTGCTTGCCGTTCACTGGGTCAAACATCAGCTGACCTGCACTCAAAAAGCAGGCGAGGTCGCCTGGATCACTGGCTTTTGGGCCAGCACAATGCTAGCCATCGCGACAATGATTTTAGCAGCTGGAGGCTATTTGCTGGTTAATTTTGGGCAAAGCTTTGCGGCTAATTTTGGGTCAGAGACAGTCGCATTATGGGGAATGATGTTAGACCACAATACCCTCGCCCTGAGTGGACGCATTTTTGGAGCTTTGCTGGTTTATGGTGTAATGGGCACCTTGATCTCTGCCTTAATCAGTGCGTTTGGCGGAATGGTCTGGATGAAGCTCTGTTTACTTCGGTCATCTGGCGAAAGCGTGTAGCTTAGTTATTGCCGAGAACCGCTGCCTTTAGGCATATGATCACAAACTCCCAAAACTCCCCCCTCAAGTTGGCCGAATTGCCGACCGAAATTACAATATAGGTCAACCATTATTTACGAATCCTCATCAAAACGACGAAGGAGATCATCGGCGATCTGTGGAATTTTAGAGCGGCCCAAATCGTAAATCTAAAATCCAAAATCGTAAATCCACCATGACAGCCCCCTTAACTAATCTCAAAATTTTAGACTTTTCAACCTTGCTCCCCGGCCCCTATGCCACGATGATGCTGGCTGATTTGGGCGCGGAGGTTCTGAAAATTGAGGCACCAGGTCGGCCTGAATTGACCCGTCTGTTTCCGCCCTTTGATCAAGATGGAATTTCAGCCGGGCACGGTTTGCTCAATCGGAGCAAGCGGAGTTTAGGCTTGAATTTGAAGGCCCCAGGGTCTGCGGACATTGTCAAAAAGCTGATCGCCGAACAAGGGTATGATATCGTCGTAGAGCAATCTCGGCCCGGCGTGATGGATCGCTTGGGTGTGGGGTATGAAACACTCAAGGCGATTTGTCCGCGTCTCATTTTCTGCTCACTAACGGGCTACGGGCAAGATGGCCCCTACCGAGACCGAGCTGGTCACGATCTCAACTACCTGGCCCTATCGGGGATGTTGGCTCACTATGGGCGGAAGGACGGCGAGGCACCGCCGCCTTTGCCCACTCAGGTGGCTGACATCGGGGGTGGCAGTTTGCATTTGGTCATCGGGCTGCTGGCCGCTGTGATCCGCCGAAGCACGACGGGGGAGGGCGGACACGTCGATATTTCGATGCACGATGGCTCGCTGGCCTGGAATGCGATGGCCGCATCCAGTGTGATTGTTGGGGATGAAACCCCAGAGCCGGAGGGGTTAATCTTAAATGGCGGCTCATTCTACGATTTATATGACACCAAGGATGATCAACTTTTATCAGTTGGCTCGCTAGAACCCAAATTCTGGACCCAATTCTGCACCGCTATCGAACGTGAAGATTTGATCAAACTTGGTGCTAATTTTGATATTGCCCATCAGCAATCCTTCAAAGATGAAATTCGTAAAACGATTCGGACCAAGACACTGGCAGAATGGACCGAAATCTTTGCGAACTATGATGCTTGTGTCGAACCGGTCCTCACCACCCATCAGGCCCTTGACCATCCACACACCCAAGCCCGACAAATGGTGGTTGAGGTGCCTCGCCCCGACGGCTCTACCCAACAGCAGGTTGGAAGCCCGATCAAATTAACAAATCACACACCGACCTACCATCACATCGGCAGTCAACTCGGCGCACACACGGATGAGGTGCTCGCTGAGTTGGGGTTTAGTGAATCAGAGATTGCCCAGCTAAAGGAGGCGGGGGTTGTGGTCAGTACGTAAAATACAGTGATTTATTGAAGCTTGAATAATTAATCGATATATAGCCCTCACCCCAGCCCTCTCCCAGAGGGAGAGGGGGCAAATTCTTTATATGTCAATTATTTGGATATCTCCAAACAATCACTATTTACTATTTACTCATTGCCAATTACCGGACGTACAGAAAGGAAAGACAATGGAACAACAAGCATACGTTTATGAAACGATTCGAACGCCCCGCTCAAAAGGTAAAGCATCAGGTGAGCTACACGAAGTCAAGCCGATTGATTTAGTGGTGACCTTGATGGATGAGTTGGTTGAGCGGACCAATCTCGATACATCTCAGGTGGATGATGTGGTGTTGGGCTGCGTCTCACCGGTCGGCGATCAAGGCTCGGACATCGCAAAAGTCGCGGCCCAAAAGGCAGGCTGGGATTTGGATGTGCCAGGGGTACAACTCAACCGCTTCTGTGCCTCTGGGCTGGAGGCGGTCAACATGGGCGCAATGAAAGTCCGTTCGGGATGGGAGAGCTTGGTCGTCGCTGGCGGGGTGGAGAGCATGTCCCGTTCCCCGATGATGTCGGACGGTGGGGCTTGGGCTTTTGATCCGGTGACAAACTACGACACCTACTTTGTCCCCCAAGGCATCGGGGCTGACTTGATTGCTACGCTGGAAGGCTTTAGCCGCGAGGATATAGACAGGTTCGCCCTACGCTCCCAACAACGGGCCAGTTATGCCCGCGATAACGGCCGTTTTGATCACTCGGTCGTGCCGATTAAGGATATGAATGGCTTGCCGATTTTGGAGCAGGATAGCTACATCCGCCCCGGCACCACCCTCGAAGGGCTGAGCCAGCTCAAACCCGCGTTTGATGTGCAAGGCGAATATGGCTTTGATTTTGTGGCCCAGCAGAAGTATCCTCACGTAGAAAAGATTAACCACATTCATACCGCAGGTAACTCTTCCGGGATCGTTGATGGGGCGGCTTTGGTACTGATTGGGAACGAAGAGCAAGGCAAGGCGCTTGAACTCAAACCCCGCGCCCGTATTCGCGCTGCGGCCTTGGTGGGGACAGACCCAACCATCATGCTCACAGGCCCTGCCCCAGCCAGTAAGAAAGCGCTAAAACTGGCCAGAATGAACGTCAATGATATCGATCTCTATGAAGTGAATGAAGCCTTTGCCTCCGTCGTGATGCGTTTCATGCGAGAGATGGGCCTGGAGTCAGCGGAAAACATCAATGTCAATGGGGGGTCCATCGCCATGGGGCACCCGCTCGGTGCAACTGGGGCCATTCTTCTTGGCACGCTTCTCGATGAGATGGAACGTTCTGATTGCGAGACGGGCCTAGTTACCCTCTGTGTTGGTGGTGGAATGGGTATTGCTACGATTGTAGAGCGAATCTAGCGATTTACGATTGATGATTTACGATTTATGAAGGCGGTTGGCGGATTGCTTTTGGAAAACAAGCGGCCTGTAATGAGAAAATTATGGATAAGTTAGAGTTTCAGACATGAACTAAGCAGGTGGCACTTTGGGTAATTAAGATGGTGAATTCATTGCCGCCGAGTAAAGCTGGGGATGTGATTGGGCGTTAAATTATTCGAGCGGCTACCTCAGTTGGGGCCAATTATCAGGCAGCGTGTCGAGCCAAATCAACGGCTGATTTTGTTAATAAGACACAATGAAAGAAATAGATAAAAAATTTCAATTTTACGATAATTAAGATTTACCTTCTCACTCACATTTCGTAAATCGTAAATCTGAAATCGTAAATGAATTTGGAGTACTATGAACGCAATAACCTACACCAGAGATGACCAAGGAATCGTCACTTTAACGATGGACATGCCGAATAGATCGGCAAATGTGTTGAATCAGGAATTCTTTGATGCTCTTGAAGAAGTGTTGATGAAGCTTGAGGCAGACGACTCACTGACTGGCGTCATTTTGACATCAGCAAAAAAGTTGTTTATGGCTGGAGCCGATATCGATGTCTTATTCGACTCCGATGATCCCAAGGTGCATTTTGATGGCGCTCAATATTTCAAGGCACTTATTCGACGCATCGAAACGCTAGGTAAACCTGTTGTAGCCGCGCTCAACGGCACCGCTTTGGGCGGCGGCTTCGAGTTAGCCTTGGCTTGTCATTATCGGATTGCCATCGATGATAATCGAATTAAGTTTGGCTTCCCTGAAGTAGGCTTGGGGCTGCTGCCCGGTGGGGGTGGGGTGGTACGAACAGGCCGTTTGATTGGCTTAGAAGCGGGGATGGAGTGGCTGACCCAGAACAAAAAGTATACCCCCAAGCAAACGTTTGAGGCAGGTATGATCCACGCGATTGCGAGCGATGCAGATGATATGCTCGCGCAAGCCAGGACTTGGATCGCAGAAAATCCAGAGGCCAAAGCCCCTTGGGATGCGGTTCGAAACTATAAAATCCCCGGTGGCGATCCAAGACATCCCAAAATCGCTCAGATGTTGGCGGTTGGACCAGCGATGGTACGGAAAGAAACCAAGGGGAATTATCCCGCTCCCCCCGCCATAATGGCGGCCTTGGTCGAAGGAACGCAGGTTGATTTTGAGACAGCCTCTCGGATCGAGTCCCGCTATTTTGCCAAGTTGGCCTCAGGCCAAGTCAGCACAAATATGATTAACGCCTTCTGGACCCAGCTCAATCAAATCAAGAAAGGGGCCAGTCGACCGCAAAACATTCCGCCCCAAACGACCAAAAAGGTGGGGGTCTTGGGCGCGGGAATGATGGGGCACGGCATTGCTTATGTCTCCGCTTTGGCTGGGATGCAGGTCATCATGACAGATGCCAGCCAAGAAAATGCAGACAAAGGCAAAGAAAAAATCGCGGCGATTATGGCTAAACGGGTCAAGCAGGGTCGGATGCCCCAAGAGAAGATGGATGGCATTCTGGCCAATATCACCGCAACAGACGATTACGATCAGCTCGAAGACTGTGATCTTATCATCGAGGCGGTCTTTGAAAACCGTGATCTCAAGGCGAAAGTCACTGGCGTGGCTGAGGCGGCAATGGACTCCACCGGCGTATTCGCCTCAAACACCTCAACCCTCCCGATTACGGGTCTGGCCCAAGTCAGTAGTCGTCCCGAAAAATTTATCGGCTTACACTTCTTCTCGCCCGTTCACAAGATGCAGTTGGTTGAAATTATTATGGGCGAAAAGACGGATAAAGAGACCCTGGCTAAAGCGTTTGACTATGTGCTGGCTATCCGCAAGATCCCTATTGTGGTCAACGACAGCCGAGGCTTTTACACCTCCCGAGTGTTTGGTACCTGGACCAATGAAGGGATGGCCCTCCTTGCTGAGGGCAATCATCCCCAAGCGATTGAGATGGCTGGTTTGCAAGCGGGAATGCCCATTGGCCCCTTAGCCCTTTTAGACGAGGTAACGCTCAGCTTGTGTGCCCACGTACGTGATCAAGCGGTGGCTGATCTTGCGCAGGAGGGGCAGGTGTATAACGCGCATCCAGGTGAGATCGTCATGGATAAGATGCTTGAGCTGGGGCGACCGGGACGAGCTGGAGGTGGTGGATTCTATGAATACGATGGCCGCGATAAGCACCTCTGGCCTGAACTGGCTAACATTTTTATGGATGGTCGAGAACCATCGAGCCAGGAAGAAATGGTTGATCGGATTATGTTTGCTCAATCTATTGAGACGGTCCGCTGCTTGGAGGAAGGTGTATTACGCTCGGTGGCTGATGCCAACATCGGAAGTATTTTTGGCTGGGGATATGCCCCATTTCATGGCGGAACCTTACAATTTATCAATGCATATGGGGTTGGCCCGTTTGTTGAAAAGGCCAAGGAGCTTACAGCGAAACACGGCGAGCGATTTACTCCTCCGCAAATATTGCTTCACATGGCCGCGAAGGGTGAGCAGTTTTAGAAAGGACACTGCTTTAAAAAATTAGTCCAATCTGAGCAAATAGCCAATTGACAGCTCATCGCGCATACAATATTCCTGATCCAACACATAAATCTGAAGCTAGAGGCAGTATATATTACATCGTCTCTAGTAGCATCTCAGGAGCGATGTAGACTCAAGTTGCCAACGTTTTAGTCCCGTGGCGTATTCATCACGGTGGGGAGAAGAATCGCGATCTGTTTTACGGCCTCCATCTACTTACATGATCCGCTGGGACAATTGATCGAATTGGCCTACTACAAACAAATTTACCTGTCGGGGTAACCCATGTTGAGGCTCTATGGGAAGCTCACAAGCTCCGTGTAGCCGAAGATACGTACAGTATCACAGATGAGCATCTGACCCGATGCCATCGAAATTCTATTGCAATGTACGACAGATGATTGTTGGATAGTTAGGAGCCAAAGCATCCATACCCTGATGGTAAAGAAGCTATTTACTCTGACATATCACTCGGGTTGACAAAAATCCGGTTAGGTGGAAAAAATTGTTGACAATATTCCACCAACCCCTCAATTGTATATCCTTGTTCCCTCAACAGGGTATTATTATGAAACTCCCCAGCCAAATACTCAATACGAGATAAAACTGTTGTGTGGTACAGAATCTCGTATTCAGTTCCTTCACAATCGATTTTCAAAAGCTGACAGTTATCAATTTTGTAACGATCAAATATTTCATCAAGGGTTATTGAAGGAATATTTTCAACAACGCCAAATTGTTTTTGAGTTTCCGACATAGCAGTTGCTCCACCAGAATTAATCGGGTGCATGGCCATTTGAATATCTCGCCCATCTTTTGTTACTGCGATTGAATGTGGAATTACATTCTCTATCTGATTCAATGCTAACGCTGTAGTCAATCGTTTATAGTTGGCAGGGAATGGTTCAAATGTGTATATCTTGGTTTCTGGAAATCGTTTTGCTAAATACATAGAAACGAGCCCAGAGTGTCCCCCAATATCGATAACAACTTGCCCTGGGTGTAATTGAATTTGAAATAAACCATAATGGTTGATCATCAACTCATCAGCCACAAATTTAAGCGCGACTGAATTAGGACTATCCAAGGCAATGATATTAATTCCATTAATGTTACAATAATACGTAATATTCCCATCGTAATTCATGATATAAATACCTATGCTGATTTAGGATATTTTGGTCTCTTAGCCATTCTTTTGTAAAGGCTAGTTTTACAAAGGTTAAAGAAAATCTATCCAGATATAATAAAAAGATTTGTCCTCAATTGTCCAATTTATCTAAACGTCTGAAATGTCACGTTCTTTCAATACATTTATCACGTCACAGTGATCTACAAAATGTAGGGCAAAGTTTGACATAGTTTTTTTTTAGAGTTATCATTCTGGCCGACTAAATATTGCGTAAAGTTTCCCTCTAACTAATTATAATTTACAACCTTATTGAAATAATAGAGCTCTTTAGCAAAGAAGCTTGGGCCATTCTTACGCCCCAAAATGGCAACATCTGTAGTATATACAACCCTGTTATTATCACTCGTTGTTTATTACAACCTACTTAATATTATCAAACATAAATTGCCAAACGTTAGATCATCTTAGAATGTCATTTGGGTTTATTAGGGTTAAGGAATTAAGTTAAACACCATTTTTGTTGTTAAAAACAATAATTTGAGCTGCTATTTTATCCTTAAACCTACTTACTCCCCTAATTTTAATCTGAATTAAATAGATACACCTTGATTAATATCTTATCTTGTCAAGTAAATTTTTGTTTATGCTTACAAAAATATTTATTGAGTCGATTATATGACCTAGAGGCCAATATACAAGATAACCTGTCAGTGACTCAAGCCATTGGCATCACTAAATCAGCTAGACATTTCATTTCTATCAACGCCACCAAATCAACCAGTATACAAATCGCTAGACAAAATAATATAACCTACAAAACAATTTATCTATGAAGTAAGATAGTTGGAGAGAGACAATGGGAAAAAGACAAACAAGGGGAGCAAAACAAGCAAAGGGCCCCCAAGGCACGATGCCTGGTGATAGTTGGAGTTATCTTGTGGTCAATGGATTTACCGGCCCACAAGGTGAAAAAGGTGATAGGGGAGACACAGGTAAGCAGGGGCCACCAGGACATACAGGAAAGCAAGGGCCTCAGGGCCCGCCCGGACCACCTGCCAAGAACCCAAATCTCTTTTCTGAACCCTTTGTCATGGTAAATGGGAAAGGTTCCACTGGATCAAATCACCCAGGCATTTATATTGCTACGGGCGGACCGACTGCTGCTGGTCTTTATATTGATGGCGAAAACCTTGCTATTTCTAACGGACACAGAACAGTATTGTCTACTGCTGGATATATTGACCTTGGGGCAACAGGGGCAGATGTACATCTGTATGCTGTTGGTGGTGGAGACGTATATTTCACTAATGGCATAACAACTGTTGGTTTAAAGGGTATTATGGAATGGTTATCCTATCTAAATAAAAAAGTACAAGGCGAATAAAAATATTTACCACTCTCTGATATTAATTATGACATTCACATTATGCTCTGGAACCACACAACTTTATAGAAACGATAGCCAACCTCGCTTGTTATTTTGGGCTACTAAAGCAGGACACCCTCCGCAGGGTGTTAGCCAGGTTTGGGCCAGTAAGCAACTCGGTTACTTTCTCTTCATTGAGCAACCGCCAGGTGATAAGACTTTTTACAGCGGCTTAGAAGACTTAATGAAGGACAAAAATCCAGCCCAGCCCAGTTTTGGTTGGGTTCCAATGTCAAAAGATAAAGCCCAAGCCCCAATCCTCTTGGAGCTAAATGCTGACGGTGTGATTGAAACATCATTAACGTTAGGGTTTAATACAGATGAGGCGGTTGACCCCACGGCCCTTGGTGGAGCTTTCTCACCCAATTTAACATTGCCCAACAACTGGTCGGTCAAAATCATTCAAGAAGTCACAGAAGTTGGCTTCCAATTCCTGTACCCAACAGCACCTCCAAATAATCCACCTGACGCGTATCCTCCCCACCCTACTAATGGAAACACACTTTATCTCTCAGTAGATACGGACGCCAAAACGAATCGATGTGGTCGCTTTTTTTGGAATGGGGTCAGATATGATAGCAGCGACGATGTATTTCTCGAGTTTGATTTCCAATTTGACCCACTCAGCCGAGCAGAAAGCTACGGGACATTTAATGGGCTTATCTTTAAATTGGTGCCCACTGGCACAACACCTGACTACAAAATTGAACTTGTAAGTACTTAACAAGAATAGGTCTGATTAGCAATTTCACAACCAAAAAGCCAGTTCAGGACCAGGAGGGATCTTGAAAGATACATCGCAAAAAAAAATTATTGCAATGTTGGCCTATCGTAGGCCCAACTATTTTTCACAGGTTCTAACCGCCCTTGAAAACTGCCTGGGGATAGAAAATTACCGATTGATAGTGTCGATAGATGGGGGATACCCTGAACAACAGGCGGAACAACAGGCACGTTTGGCCGCATCCCCTATCGAGTCGGAAACAATCATTCACAAAGAAAATAAAGGCATTCGTTACAACTTTTATAACACGCTCTCAGTGGCTTTTGACAATCCAATCGACTCTATCATCTACCTAGAAGATGACACCAAGCCCACCCGCGACTTTCTAATTTATATGGAACAAACCTTAGCTGCACTTCAGCCTTATCAACAGGTGTTTTCCATTACAGGCTACTCCCCCACACCGTCAATTACCCCTAAGATACCTAGCACAACCCAAGCCACTCTGCACTATTGGCGGGCGGCCATTGATGTTCCATTTGTTCCCGAGAAAACGCCAAATGCGGTGGCCCTGTGGCGCTGGTATGGAGGCTGGGGAATGGGAACTTGGCGAGATCGCTGGGAGGAAATTGTAGCCAAGAAGGAGAGCCACCGCCGATACGAGGTTCCAGGAGTCGATGTTGGCTTGGCCATTCGTGGGCAGCGATTAGGTGCATTCCCTATGGTTTCTCGTATTCAAAATATTGGTGCAAAGCAGGGCATACATGCTGGTTATTATGATGAACAGTACACCGAAAATATGTATACAGGTGACCCTATACTAAATTTCGACTTAGAGCCTGTTACTCAATTTTTATCGAATCATCATTAGCGATATTTTTAGTTACAGGGATACAATAAATAGGGGGGACCGTGACGGAAAAACCTATATCAGAGCAGATGAGTTCACCATTTGGTGAAATTTCTTATGTGTTTCAGGGAGCAAACAACAAGAAGTATGTTCAGACCTACCCCTTGTTCGCGCCTCATAACAGTGGACCAACCGCTTCAATTCGACCAACGTATTTACGAACCATCTATAATCAGCCAATTCACCTAAAAATTCTGCCAGGCAAAAGCAGTATTGGTCAAGGCACCCGGCCTGGGCCAAATGGTAACCCAGAAACCTACTTTGTTCCCAAGGGGACATTCCAATTGATTGTTCCAGATGATGTCGTCGGCTCTCCTCCCTACTATCTATTATGTGGGTTAGCAGGCACAGAGTTTTTAGCCTTTTACTCGGGCGATTTGATCACCTTTTATCCGGGCAACCCTGCTTATGCCCCTCGTTTTCCGTTAGCGCAAAATGATAATGAAGTCACAAGCCACTCACAATTACTCACCGATGATTATACAACGGCCTGGGTCTCTATCACACCTGGAGTAAACGCCCCTGGCCTCACGGCCCCAGGTATGACGGCGATAAGGTACTATGCACAACCCCAGCAAGCCTCTCTCTTTAGACCTGCACATGGTTTCACTGCCTCGGGCAGTACTGGGCTAGACCAACTTAACATGTTAAACACCTTTCACACACCAGCGGCACTCATTGGGCCAACAGCCGCCGCAGATGCACCTTCTTATCCATTAGTGCCTTATGCAGGCGCGGCCCCCCTGCCAGACTTGGCTCAAGAAGATGCAACACAACCCTTTACCTGGTCTGAGATCACCGAATTTGAGCAGCAAATTCTCAACCCTCAACGTCGCCAAACAATTAGCGAAAAATACGAGGGTCCTGTTGGGGCAACTCCTAATCTCACCAAAGCACAACGTGAGGTATTGGTCAATCCCGCGTCAGGCGTCACTGCCGTGACGCCCCAAGGATTATTAGCCGTGGTTTCCCCAGACCTACCAAATTGGTACTCATTAACTTTGGCTAACAGTGTTTGGGATAAAGGACCAACTGGTGAGTATCCTCCCGTGGCATACGCTGCAACAGCCGCAGGATTGAATATCAGACAGGTTGATTACCATCTTCAGGATGCGTTGCAAAGCAATCAGCTATTTTTGGTTATATCTCAAACAGAAGCTCACGTTAAAGGAAGTCCCTCTGACTCGCCTAAGATACCGATTTTAGGGGATTTTAACACAGGTATCGGGATTGATAATTGGGTTTTTGAAACAAAAACCCAAAATAATAATAACTTACCTGAGGATAGCCAAAATCTCTCCAATGTAATGATCTTCAAGTTTCGACCTGGCAAATTAATTGATATGGTCAAACATTTGGGCTACTGGACTAAACCTGACATCTTCAATGCTGACGCTGGAAATACTCAACTTTGGATTCAGGATTACCTAGATGAAACCTATCACTTATCCAAACTACCCGGCAATGAAGATTATCACGATATCGTCACATTGATGGAGAACCCAGACTGGACAGGCATTTTGATCTTAAAAGTTGATCTCAATTTACAGGAATTTCCTCAACAATTACGAGGCTTACTGGCTGGGATTAATTTAAGTCGTTTTAACGCCCATCATATTGGGATTAACCTTAATCAGTTGCAAGTCAACAATAAAAGTGAGGTGTATATCCCCAAAAGCTCCCTCTTTGGCTTAATTAGCTACATTGCCCAGGACAGCGACAGTGCAAGTAGTACAACTTCAACTGGAAATAGTAGCGAGGCCCGGTATGCATTTGAGGTCTTAACGCTCAAAATCCTCTTTAGAAACTCCAAAATCAAAGATTTCCATAGTCGGATTCTGTTAACCACTAACAGTTGGTTTAATACCCCCGCCACTCTGGAAACTGATAGTAACAGCAACACCTTGCCCCAACACACCATTGAAATGGATGGTCATTATGAGAACCACAATGGCGAAGATGTCTACTCCTTTGTGACCAAGGCTGGGCAATATTACACCTTCTATCTGGATAACGACGTGGTGCGATATGTTGAGATAGTCAAGGCCCAATTTCATACCACCTCAAGTCAATTTAAATCGGCCACCGATCAACACATTGGGGCAGCCTTTTCACTATGGGGTTACCTCAATTTCTATGCCTTACCTGGCTTCGATATCTTCTCCTTTGGCAGCGATGCGGATGCAGTTTATACGGGAGAAGGGCTTTATTTTGCCAATTTGGCCATCGATATGGACTTTGATTTGGATACAGGATCTGGCAGCCCTAAGGTGACAGGCCGAAAATTCACCTTTAATGCCGATCAAGCGACCTTTGATATGAGCCTCAGTACCGCTCGAAAGGGAAGTATCTTTAGCCGCTTCCCCATGACGATTCATAGCCTTCAGGTCAGTGATCCAAATCAACCACCCAACGCCACAAAAACACCTAAAGATTTAGGCTTTGTCCGAGTTGAGCTACCAGACAATTTCAAGGGGGCAGGGCTAACAAATATCTGGTATGGCTTGCATTGCCAATTACAGATGGGTAGCCTGGGTGCCCTGGCCAGCGATGCGGGCTTTACTGGCGAGATGCTACTCGCCTGGAGTCCAGTTAAAGATGCACCTAGTGCCTTTATCGGCTTAAAGATGCCTGGCGACAAACACAAGGGTTTTACCCTACAAGATATTTTGAAAGTCAGTATCAAAGATTTTGTCCTGCTTGAACAAACTGTGAAAAAAGGCACCCCGGCCAACTATACCCTAAAGTTCGATCATATGGGCTTAAAGCTACTCGGCGTTTCCTTACCCCCTGGGGCTGAGATTGATCTCTATCTCTTTGGCGGTGAAACAGCCACAACAGGCAGTTTGGGTTGGTATGGAGCTTACATCAAGAAGAAGAAAAAGAAACCTGGTAAAAAATCCCAGACTAAGGGTGGAGGTGGTTGATGACAGAGATTAAAGTAATGTCGTGGAATGTGGGCAGTTTGCATAGATACATTAGAGGTTTTGATACAGAGCGGGAACCTAATGATGCCCATCTACTAAAGTATATTGCACAAGTCATTATTGAATCAAAGGCAAATATTGTTTCCCTAATTGAGGTTAGCTTTAAATATCAAAAGGCAATGATTGAGGGTATAGTAGGCCACCTTCAGCAGGTGGATGATTTTTGGTGGTATGCATTAAGCGAAAAAATCAATAGTAACGATGAGTGTTATGCTATTTTATACAACATGAGGGAAGGCTTTGACCTTCGAGAAGATCCGAATGGGGAGGGAGGAAAGGGAGAAGCTAACAAAACAAAAACAAATCATTGGTTGGAATTTACTGGTCCACAAGGCCTTGAGGGAGGAAGGCCACCTTGGTGGTTTGCCTTTAAAACAAAGGACAAAAAAAATTTTGTCATAGTTACATTTCATAATAGTGCCTCTGGGGGACGAACATTTCCCGAAAGAAAAGATCAAAGAGAAAATATTGAAAAACTTGCAAATCTCAAAATATATGAGGAATTGCCGCCTCTCCCTGAAAATACAGTTGACGGTTTCAAGGTAAAACCCAGAAAAAACCCTCCCCGTGAAAATCTAGAAGTTGAGTTAGCAATACTAACGGGCGATTTTAATGTAAACTATAGCCCAAAACAGTGGAAAGGAAACATAAAAAATCCATATGTAGAATTAGAAACGAATTCAGGTTTTTGGTCTATCTTCAAAAATATATCGCCTCCTTCTACATTACTGGAGAATAAATTAGAAGATCCTAATGACTCATATTTCGTACCCGAAAGGTGTATTGACAATATTTTTGTTCCAATGTTGTCCCATTGTGATGGGGAAATATTAGATATTGTCAAATTAAGTGCTTATGATCCCAATAAGGACAAAGATAATCAGACAGAACTTTACAAACTTTTTTCTAAGTTGTTCCAGCCCCCGTTACAAGCTGTGAACCCCTCTGAAGATCCAGATTACTTTGTTTACATTAATGGCGACGAAACCCGCTATGCAGACAATAATGCTTGGGCTTGTGTAAGGGGAGCTATTAGTGATCATGTCCCTGTCGTAATGGACACAATTACTATTTAAGGTCTTTTAACTCAATCGGTCAGAACTATTAAATCTACCATCATACTAACAAATTCAAATCTAGCTTAATAGTGAGTAATAATTATGACAACAAAATTCTGGACTTTTGCTGATCAATACTCAGCCCTAAATTATGGTATTTTGGCTGATCTAAAGTTTTCTGGAGAACCACCAGCAAAGTCTGGAGTTTGGTCAGGGACTCTTCATCTGGTGGACAACTTATCTACTATTGCTCAACTTCTAGATGTAGGCACAACGCAACAACTTTCTATTAGCGGCAAAATTGATAATGTAGATGAGAAGATTCCGATAATAACCTTGCAGACTGCTCCTGTTAAGATTCAAATAGGGAGTTTTTCGCTTTCCACGACTCTTCAAGTTACTTGTAAAACTTACCCTACCTATAAAGTTCCAGTAACTGCCTTGGGGCTTAATTCCACAATCAAAATGGGAGGCAAGTCAGTCGACATTGTTACTAACTTTGGTACAATGAACGACATTATCACCTTTCGGCTCCAAGACCCGCTTAAGTTGCCCCTCTCCATCAGTGAACTGAATACCTTATTGGACAATTCATCCATTCAGCAAGTGATACCTAGCCAACTCCCCCTACCATCTACACTAACCTTGGAGCAGTGGAGTCTCTCTGTAAACACTGGAACATCTCCCAGCATTAGTACCATGGCGATGGGGGTTAGCTTAGATGGCACGTGGCCCATTATCCCTAAAATTCTGATCTTTGAAGAGATACAGTTCTTCTTTGCTCTGAGTGCTCAACCACCACGCAGTTTGTCTGGCACAGTGACGGCAACATTTGCCATCGAAGACACCTTCAAAGTTACGCTCGGGGCTTCCTACCCTGATTTTGTCTTTTACGGCTACCTTACGGAAGATAGTACACCCGCCAGCTTAACCAGTGTCACCTCTAAGTTCGGGTTTGACAGTAAACACCTAGATGACCTACAAAACACCAGTAGCCTTAAAGTCGGCAGTTTGGAGATGCAACTAGCCCCCAAGCAACGTAGCTTTGGGGCTAACTTATACCTTGACTTTGGCACTGATGGATGGACGTTCTTCACTGTTGGATCAATTGACTTTGCCTTAACACAGGCTGCCCTCACTTTGCAACACAGTGCTGGGCAAACTGTTGGTAGCATTGCGGGGACCATTAAAATTGGAACAGAGCCGGTAGGCCTTTTCGCGGAGTACAGCACCACAGATGGCTGGACCTTTCAAGGAAGTTTAGAAAAACCCGCTGACTTAAGCACTATATTAGCCGATCATTTCCCTGACCTTGCTACTTCGATTAAGCCGCTGTTTAGTGATCTGACAATTGATCAACTTGACGTAACAGTTAAAATTGGCAAAAACGGTTATCGATATTACGCATTTGAATTTGAGTTTGATTGGCAAACTACGTTTTTTGAACATCATTACCCCCTTGATGCCAAGGTAACACTTACGTCTGAAAGAGAAAGTACAAATGGTCAAGTTGACCAAACAGGCTGTATCAGCGGAACGGTCAAAGATTTTGTGGGAATGGATGTTACCTTAGAGCTTGAACTCCATAAATCTACTGGCACACCAACCTATGAAGATTTAATCTTTATTCTTGATGGTGAATTAAAAGGCACGTTTGAAAAACGATTGGATGAATATAGCGTCGATATTTCCTTAGCCAGTGTGACTTTGGGTGATATGGTCTCACGTTTGGTCAGTGCAGCCACCACATTTGTGGATGAGACAACAGGGACTCCTCTAACCAGAGGCCAATCGTTACAACTCCCAGCGCCGTGGGATGTTTTGAATAACATCTCGCTTGACAATTTTGATCTTAAGTTTATCTGGCCGGCAAAAGGTATGAGCAAACCACGCACCGTTGCTCTGGATTATGAGATTAATCTCTCCCTGACCCCAGCTATTCATATCGGTGCGATTGGGTTAACATATTCAATACCAGCCCCCATAAACAGCCCCAAAGTTCACGTCCGTCCAACGGGCCGATTTCTGACTACCTCCTTTGCAGACTACTTTGAGAAACCGGGCAACCCAAAGTGGGATGCCACCAACCCCGATACCGCGCCCACCCCGCCCGGCAAAGGGAACGCTCTGTTTGATATGCATTTTCTGGGAGTTGGTCAGCGAGTTGTCGTCAAAGGCTCACCCAGTTCGATGTCAAAGGCGATCCAAGCAATGGAGGGGAATTTCAAGAAGCCTCAGCCAAAAACTACACCCCTGCCCAAAGGCGGCGGCGTGACTTACAACGCTCAGGCTGGCTGGTTAATTGGTATGGATGCGACGCTGTTAAAGGGTCTATTTGATCTATCCATCATCTTCAATGATCCCAAGCTATATGGCCTGCTGATCCAGGTGCACAAAGGCAAAATCCAGGGTCTTCGCTTTGAGATCATGTATAAAAAGCTCAATAACCATTTGGGGGTCTACTACCTGGCTTTGACTTTACCAGATTTTCTCCGTCATCTGGAGTTTGGCGAAGCTTCGCTGACATTACCTGTGGTCAAGCTTTGGATTTACACCAACGGCGGCTTCAAAATCGATATTGGCTTCCCCTACCATGGCGATTTTAGCCAATCGGCCAGTTTGCAAGTATTGCCCTTTGTTGGATCAGGCGGCTTTTATTTTGGAGTACTGCATAATCAAAGTGTGCCCCATCTGCCAGTGCCCAAGTCGGGCACCTTCAATCCAATTATTGTTTTTGGCGTTGGAGCGCGGGTGGGCCTCGGTAAAGATTTCTCAGCCGGGCCATTTTCTGGCGGAATCGACGTTACCGTACAGGGTATTTTGCAAGGGATTATTGCCGTTTACAATCCACCAAACGTGGCGAATAAGGATACACACAATGCCCTTGGCAAACCCTACTACTACTATATCCAGGCCAAAGTAGCCATTGTTGGTAAGATTTATGCCAAACTCGATTTAGCGATCGTCTCAGCTTCGATTAAAGTAACCATTAAATTACAGGCCACCTTGGCTCTAGCCGCCTATAAGGCGGCCCATATACAGGCTTCGGCAGAGTTGTCTGTTTATGTCAGTGTTACACTGCATGTTCCCTTTAAGGTTCATTTTCATCACACCTTTACGGCCCGGGCCCACGTTCGTTTTACCATTGGGCATGATCGTTCAGACGCACCCTGGGACCAGTTTCCTAAAAGCACAAAAAGACGCACAAGACAAATACCTACAGCCTCTTTAGCTTTGGGAGATGGTCTCTCCGCTGGTGGTGCTTCATCTTGGAATCCAGCCTGGCAAATAGACAAGCGTATGTTGGAGTTGACAGACACTCGCCTCTCTTCTTGGCGTCCCATGTGGCAAGCGGATAGTGGCAAAAAGATATTGTCGATTGCCGATGGGGGGGCCTGGCAACCAACCTCAGACAACTGGCAGGCCAATCCTTTAGCAGGCATCGATCTTGAAACGCTTTCTCTCTACTTTGTGATGAAGTTCACCCTAGCTCAAATTGGAAATGACCGAATACCACAAGGGGTAGCCTTACTAATGATCGATGCGCCCGGCTCCAAACCGGATAAAAGTATTATGGAGTTCTCCAGTAGCAAACTGGCTAAACAGTTATTGCTCTGGGTCTTTAATACCTACTTTGTCTCTCAGAAGAAAAAAGGAACAATCCAAACATTGGCATTAACAGAGATCGAAATTGAGGCAATTTTAACCTACTTCCACAAGAAAGCCGGAGGCATGCCTGTGCCTCGCCTAACCTGGACCGAGATTGAGAATTTCTTTACCTACTACACCACATTAAAATTTACAGTTATTCCTGAATCTCCCACTGGCTTCCCAACCTCGTTTAATGCTTTTCCAATGTTACAAAATTTACAACTAACATTACCAGGTCAAGGTACACCCATTGACTTTAGCAAAACAATGGTTGATGAAGCCTATCTTATCAAGTTGCGTAATGCCTTTAATCAACCTTCATCTGAGGAATCTGCAACACCAAAGGGCATTACAATTCCAACAGAACCATTGACAACCTATCTACTGAGTGATTATCTCCAGCTTATCATTAAACAAGGGCTGCAACAGGTTCAGAACCAATTTAAGGCAACAATCTTAGATTCGGCTGATCTTAAAAAACTTGCAGCCCCAAAAGCTGAAGCTGTGAGCTTAGATGAAGTAGTTCAGCATCACCCCGAATTTGGATTAACCCAGCAAGAGCTTGCGCTGGCTAACGCAAACGTACCATTAATGATTGGTAAGGCATTACGCTTAACAGGGGCCATCTATACATTAGGGATGGAATATGGAATTACTGCTGCGGCAGAGCCTTTCTTTAAAGTCCCAGTAAAAGCGATTGCCAATGTTGGAATAAATCCTCATCTTGCTTATAAGCCTTTGACAAAGGATACTGAGGTTACCTATTCCGGCCCATCAGGGGCAACTACTTACAAAGTAAAAATCCAGGATACCTTACAAAGTATTGCAAGGCATTTTGGTGTACCAGGTATTACCGGCCCCTCGGGCTTAGGATATACTGGTATAGAGGCCCTCAATAATCGACTATTGTGGCCTAACCTGAATGGGGCTACAGTGGCCAAGCAACTTTTCCAACCAGGTACCAATCTGCATATTCCTCCCTTTTACCATGGTATCACTGCACTTCAGAATAAGAATGGCAAAATTGAAACATTAGCTGATATCGCTGATCGTTACGGATTAAATGTGTCTCAAATTGTTGCCCCCACAGGACCAACTGCTAAACAGGCCTACACCAACGGTCAGGTTGCCATTTTCCCAACAAATGAGAATTTGACTATTCCCAAACCTGCCAAATTAGACACTGGTTTTATCCTAGAAAAATTATCGGGGCCAACTGCAGATACCCCCTCTTCCGAAAATTTCTACCAACATGCGGGGTCGATGGCGAGTCACTTTTTGATGCATGGGCTACGGTTACCAAAACCAGGTGCCAGTGATGGCGACCGCCAAGGAATCTACCAATTGACTGGGCAACAGTTTGGTACCGAACATCTCACCGCAGGAAGTACTGCCACGCTCTCAACCAGTGGCACACCACCAGCTTGGTTGAAATTCCCGAAAGGTTCTCAGATTGACTATGGCATTGGAAGCACGGCCATGGATGAGATCAACGCCTTTAAAGCGGTTAGCAACTACACAGGGCCGACCGCCACCATTCAGGGAGCCACCTCATACCATTTACAACCACAACATTTTGCTCTGTCCGAACATATTCCCTGGCGAATTCCAGAACGACCTTTAGGTGCAACCGGAATTGTTCCACCCATCAGTTGGACGGATACAACAAAATCAAAACCCTCCGGTATTGTGGGCAACTATTCAATTTGGAAATTCCCGCAAAAACTTGAAAGTGTTCTGGCTAGTGCCCACAATGGTAAGGGGCCATCGGGTGTGATGCCCCCTGAGGATTTGGGCTTTGTTCTCGAAAAAACACCCCATCCCGTAAACCCGGACAAGCCTATCTATTCACAAAATATCAAACCCCATCGTTGGACTACCATGATTAGGGTCGCCTTGGAACAGCCGAGCAAAGCGACTGGGGCAACGAGGTCCACGCTTGTTAATCGCGAAAAAGATCCTTATATTTACGAGGTGCGAGGCACCAACCAGAGCGATAAGCACATTCTGGAGATGTTATTGGCCCATGCTGATAATATTGAAGGTATCTTCCTGCTTTATCCCGAAGATGGAGCCCAAAAAGGTCAGTCTAGTACCATAGCTGGGCTAAAATCGCTACATGAGCCAACAGCCTTTATGATCAATACTAATTTAACAGGCAACACAGGGGTCACCGCACCGGGTGAGCCGATTGGAGCCACCGCAAACAATTTCTTTATGCAAGAGTTGTGGAAAAATGATGAGGTGCATCAATCTGGCTACTATCTCTATTACGAAGCGGAGAAAAAACCGTTGCCTAAATATCTCTTTGCAAAAAATGCCAGTACAGAGATAACGCTGCTTGTCACCCACACGATTCCGGCTAAGCAGGACGACATATACAAATTACCCCCTTATATTAATAGTATGATTCTAGAAGAAACGATCAATCCTCAGGAAGCAGTTCTTTCTGTTGTGCCGACAGGAACATTCAAAACCTTTGATTCGCGCTTCCAAGTCAAACTACCAACTACTCATCCAGGTTACATTGATGTTGAGATGACACGCCCTTATCCTGTTGTAACAAGTGCACAGGATGGGAAAGGGTTGCTCCAGGAATCGTATAACATCTTGGAGTATCAAGTGCCAGGGCAAACGGGTTGGCACCCCAGTAAACCAGGGTTACCTGTTGGGCCTCATCATCCCCAAGGAATAACAGAGCCACCTACCCATCTTCATTACCACGATGCTGTTCCCGTGGCCGCTTTGGCAACCAGTCATCAGACCTCTATCCCTGAAGGGTTAACCGGACCATCTTTAAATGATACTCCGTACGCTGGAGTCGGGCAGGAAATCAGCCTTGATTTTCGCTTCCTAGATATTTTTGGGAACAAATTAGATGCCATGCCAGAGAAAGCCCTGCCCAAAGGAACAACGGGCGCTTGGCCTCGCTCAAAAACATTTGTGGGATACACCGACCATTTAATCGGCCTTGATAGCTGGCCCCACCTCTTAAAGAGCTATACCATCACTGGGACATCGGGTAAAGCGACTTTAAATTTAGACTTTGCCTTTATCACCTCACATTATTATGATGTCTACCAAACCACATTGGATAAATCTAATGCAAAAACTCCAGCTGACAAAGCAGAAGAGGCTCGTTTAAAGGCGTTGGCAGTGGCGCAAGCCGATTTTGAAACCGTAACAACGCTCTATTATCAGTTGGCCCAAAAGGATGTTGATCTCTCGGTTGTTTCCTCACTAGAGCCAAAAGAAACCTACACAACTGCTACAATCAAAGCCGATCTACAAACTTTTGTTAGCGAAATATGGGGCTTTATTGGTGCAAAAGTCGATGCTTTAAATAAGGATACCTACAAACAACCTGTTGAAAAACCTAGCAATAAGACCACGAGCATTACCTTACCTATTACCTTAAGTCAAATCACCGAGCAGGATATTTTCCTGATGATGGTAAAGTTGAGCATCAAACGCACAAATGAAACACTTATTGACCCAGCCTTCTCAGATGTCCCAGCGGTGAAAGAAACAACAGCAGTGATTCCACCAACGTTGCAACAAGTCCCTGGAGAAGGTGCTACCGCAACACCCATCCACAATCTCACTAAATTTGCTCAACAATTAGAAGGTGCCTTAGAAACCAGTGACTATCAACTAAAAGTAGCCGCTCACCTGCCCGACCGTCACGCCCCACAGAGTAAGGCTGAGTCAGCCCACAGTGTCTCATTAGTACGGCTAGCTAAACATTCGGGTGCAACAGGGCTTTACTTTGAAATTGATAACGACCCCATTTACTATGCACCTAAACCTGTCGCCACAACCGTCTTAAATCGATCTGGGGTACCAATTTATAACTATGAGAGTGGCAAACCACTCAATTCAACAACTCATTATCAACTAAAAACCTTCGCAGGCTTTAATATGGAAGCCATGGCTCGTAAATTCCTGAGTGCCATGGATGATGTCCTCTCACCAACCATGGCAATGGCCATAGCAATGATTGATCAGGATAAATTCAAACAGCTTCTTACCTTCAAAACAGTTTTGGCCAACACCTTATCTAAACAAATTGCGCCGATCTTTGAGCATAACAAAGCCAATCAGGCCTCTAAAGTGCAAGCACAAGAACGGTTCAGAGAGGAGTTGTTGGTTGGGTTAAGTCGCTACTATAAAGTTGAAACGATTGTACAGTGTGCAATAGACTCTCTTAACGCTTCAAATCAAGAAAAACACGTGCGGTTCTTTGGTAAATTAAGGGCTTTAGATAAAAAAGCTGTAGCCCCTTATGCCTTTTCTACTTCTGAAGTTGATCTAGTACAAGGTGCAACGGGAGCCTTCTTTACCTCTCTGTTTGAGATTAGCCACGCCCCCACCAGTAAAGATACGGATGACTCTGTCGAAAATCAGGTTGATTTGCCTTTACAAGCCAACTATCAAGTGACAGGGTTAGAGCACAATTTTAGACCCGCCCCAGTGGCTGATTACAAAGATACAGATTGGCTCTCTTTTGTATTACCTTATTCAGTTCAGGCGACCAACAAACAATCTCCATCATCACCCTTATCTCTAGACATTCCGCTCCCGTTGCGAGCCTATCCGACGCCACCAACCTTAAAGCACCAAACCGATTTAGCAATATCTACACAATTTGGAAAACCTTATGCCCCCAAAAAGAACCCACTAACGCTTAACAAGGCTCTAACTTGGGATTATGCCTACACCTATCGTTATCATGCCGCTGCCCAAGATATTGTTTCAACCAGTGTCTCTTTCAATGTTGGACCAACTGCGAATCAAGGGCCTGGCCCAAGTGCAGGCAAGCCTTATAATTCTTGGGATTTAGCCACAGCGTTACTACAGTTTACCCAAGTGTATCCCAAAATTCTGGCCGATTTGCAAAAATATGTGACACCTTATGCCACAAGTGGAAAAGATGAGCTAGCATCTCCAGCAGCGTTAGCAGCTGTTGAGTCTTTCTGTTACGTTGCTGATCGGGTTGTCTACTTCTGGCCACTTTGGTATGAGTATGAACGACAATACGCATACCAGTATGAAATTGAGCAAATGGCAGGTAAGACTGGACCACATAGCCCCAAGACAAAACCTCTTGCAATCAAAGTGGATTTCGGGCCAACTAGTATCAACCCACATCCAGACATTCCTCTACCCACGGTTAATATTCCTGACTCAGGCTTTACAACCATACCCCAACCAAATGGCCCCGCATCAATCATCTATAATTACCGCTCCGCTACAGGAACCTACCTTAGCTGGGATGATCGAGATAATTATCCTGACCGACAGGTTAAATTTAATGAGCTCAACATCTTTAAGCAAGAGAATGCCTGGGCTGGGGTTGGGGTTGTACGCAACGAAGATTTAGGAGAAAAGGATGGAAAACGGGTTAAAACTGTCAATAATGACTTTGTTTATCAAACCCCGCTCGTTCGTTTTGTCAATATCCTCAACCCATTACTCGACCCTGCAGGGGCGCTTGATTTAAGTGACGTTCTAAAAGATAAGACACCTGCCCCAGATACGTTGAACGGTGCGAATGGCTATTTGGCTGACTTCTTCGCGGAGCTATTTGCTGATTACCCACCACATCTGGAGGAGGGGTATGTGCATCTTAAGATTGGAGGAAGTTATCGCTATCGCCTCAATGGGCCAACAGGCAGTGGTAATAGTACCGAAGGCGTAACGACCACCCTGCCAATTTTTATTACAGTACCATACTGGTATAACTTGCAGAATGGTCGTAAGGATTTAGCCTTTGTTGACAGGATTTTTAACAACATCGACGGCTGGCTTAAGAGTAAGCCTCAATTGAAGCCCCATTTCGGAGAACCAGACCCATTAGAGGGAACTTTGGTATTTGATTTAACAGTCTTTTCTTCAATAACTCAAAACCAACTACCAATCTTACATTTACGAGAAATTACTGTAGCAGTGAATAAGTTAAAAGACTTACTATAACCTTAAAATATAGGTCAATTTAGTCGAATTTATCTAAAATACCAAAATGTGACGCTTTTTAAACGATCTTGTGACGTTTTTTAAACGATTTTGTGACGCTACTATGCTAATATAATTGAGATATTGATAGGAAAGAGACAACTTAGTGTCAAATTGTTTGATATGCACAGATTTGGTTGGCCTACCTTCCCTATATATGAATGCTATTTGTTCTGCTTAGATTTACATAAAGGATTTTGATCATAGATCACACTATTTTCACTAATTGTTTGTAGTCTTTTGATATAGTTCGTAGAATTTTTGATTTATTTTTTCACATATCTATCAAGTGTGTAAGTCCCATTGTTATAGCATTATAATGATCCTAATTCTACCAAATTTTAAGTTGACTTTTCCTTGATCTTTTATTATCATTTTAAATGACTCAGTATTACAACAAAGTTCCTCTGTAAAAACAATCACCTCCCCTATTTTACTTAGATGAAACAGGGGTAAACTGCTTTATTCAATTATATAAAAGTTCTGTTGCTTTATTGATATTCTAACAATATTAGAAAAATTTATAAGCAAATTGAGCCTCATCAACTAAAACTATTAAAACTTCAATTATAAAACTCTAAAACAAAAGCATTTTAGACCACTCTAAAATAATTTGTAAACGTTTTCTATAAAATAAATCAGTGTCCAAACTGAATTTCTTAGCCTTGTGATTGCTGTATTGCCTCTACCAACTCAAAACTAGTCATAATAGATTAATTGGTTTCTAAATATATTTACATAAAAATTTAGCTATTTTTATTACATAATGGAGGATTTTTATTATGACAGATCATCTTGGTAATCCCACTGGACCTACTGGGCATTTTGGACCCACTGGAGCTACTGGACCTACCGGCCCGACTGGAGCGACGGGACACTTTGGGCCGACTGGAGCGACCGGACATTTTGGACCGACTGGAGCGACCGGACACTTCGGACCGACTGGAGCGACCGGACATTTTGGACCCACTGGACCTACTGGGCATTTTGGACCCACTGGAGCGACCGGACACTTCGGACCCACTGGAGCAACCGGACCAATGGGACCAACCGGACCAATGGGACCAACCGGACCGATGGGACCAACCGGACCGATGGGACCACCTTGGATTGGGTCTGCTAGCGTAACTGGAACTGGATATACGGGGCCAACTGGACCGATGGGGCCAACTGGACCGATGGGGCCAACTGGACCAGCTGGTATGCCTGGAATGATGGGACCAACTGGGTCTACTGGCGTACCTGGCTATACGGGGCCAACCGGACCAGCTGGTATACCTGGGGCAATGGGGCCAACCGGACCAATGGCTAGAACCCCAAATTTACTGCATCAGCCACAACTTGTCGTTAATTACGAGGCTGGACCAGTGGATCAATTACCATCAGGTATTTACATCGCGCTTGATGGGGCAACTGGGGCTACAGGTTCCGTGGCAGGTATCTTCACCAGAGACAATGATTTATATATTGCCTACGGGGCCACAATGGTCTCTTTGAGCCAAATCATAAATTCAATAAATAAGTAGTGAGCCGATAATAAGAGGATGACGTAAAATTTTTACGCCATCCTCTTATATCAATTACAAAACTTTGTAAGACATTTTTCGCTCTGCCGTCTGGAGTGGCAAATTTTTTACCCAGCAGTAGCCTTAATTGGATTGTTTCGGTTCCAAAAGAATTGAACCTTCTAAAGTAACTGGAGTTATACAATGACCAAAGAACAAGCTAGCGGCCCAACACATTCAGGCGAGACAACAGACCCTACTCAGGACTGGACTTATCTTATTGTTAATGGTCTTACTGGAGCTAGAGGACCAACTGGGCTAACCGGACCGACTGGAGTACCTGGCAAGACTGGCAACACTGGCGATACTGGTAAAACAGGTGATACTGGCCCCACCGGACCAACTGGACCGACTGGAGTACCTGGCAAGACTGGCAACACTGGCGATACTGGCAAAACAGGTGATACTGGCCCCACCGGACCAACTGGACCGACTGGCGCCCCTGGCAAGACTGGCAACACTGGCGATACTGGTAAAACAGGTGATACTGGCCCCACCGGACCAACAGGCCAGACAGGACCAACAGGCCAGACAGGACCAACAGGACCAACGAGTCCAACCGGGCCGACAGGGCCAACCGGGCCGATGGGGCCGACAGGCGCGGCCTCAACATTAACCAACACGATGGAGCACCCGTATTTAATGGTTCAGGCCTCGCAAGGTCATGTAGAACCAAAAGAGCCAGGTCTGTATATTTCTAGAGAAGATGGGATGACAGCTTTGGGCATCTTTACAAACAGAAGTTTTGATGACCTTTATTTCTACAACGGGGCGACAACCGTATCACTCTCTACTATATTACGAGGCATATTTGGATAATTTTTAATGATAGCGAGCGATGTATAAATTATGACATTCACTTTATGTCCTGAAGCTACCCAACTTTACTATGATAGTGATCATCAGTGTGTGATGTTTTGGGCGACCGAGGCTGGCACCAATCCAAAGTCGATTACACACGTTTGGCAGACAAAACAGCAAGGTTACTTCCTTTTTATCACCCAAAGCCTGCCCAACAATAAAGACGCTTTCTATAAAAATCTAGAGGAGAAGATGAAGGGCAAAACCCCAACCCACCCTGGATTTGGCTGGGTTGGGGTTGATGATAACGCACCTAAAGATCCATTGCTTTTGAAACTAAATACCCAAGGGGTGATTGAAACTAAACTGAAGTTGGGTCTCAACCTATCCCTAGACGCAGGGGGGGATTTACCCTTAAATTTGATTTTGATTCCAGGATGGTCACTAAAAGAACACATTGTTGAGAGTAACATTGTTGGGTTCACTTTTCTTTACCCAAATAATATCCCACATGCATACCCACCCCATCCAACAGATGGATATCAGCTATATCTGTCATTAGTAGACACCCCTGGCTGTGGTCGTTTTAAGTGGAAGGGGGCTTTGCCCAACAATGGTGGTTTCTTGGAGTTTGATATTCAGTTTGATCCCTTGAACCCAAGTGAGAATCAGTCTACCTTTAATGGTGTTGAATTCAAATTGCAACCAACTGGAGCGACTCCAGCTTATGCTGTTAAGATTATTTGATTGTATTAGGCGCATCAGGAAAAAAAGACCCCTAAGATATAGAAACCTAGTATATCTTAGGAGGACCAGGTGCTACATACTAAGCACCCTGTGGCAAATTCGAGCATATACGGCTTGATCAGGCCGTTACCGGGGCTAATGCACCTTCATTAAGTACTATGTAAATAATTGTAGAGCGTTGTCGCTCATAACTGATAGGGGGAACTGTGACTGAACAATCTGACCCAATCTTTGGCGAGATTTCTTACGTTTTCCAAGGGCCTGACCAGAAACACTATGTACAAACTTACCCGTTATTTGCGCCAGCTGGCACAAACTCACTATGTGACGACAATCCCTTAATTCTACCCACGTATCTTCGCACGATTTACAATCAGCAAATATGCTTGCGAATGATTGAGGGACATAGTGGCACAGCAGATGGAACCCGGTACGGCCCCGATGGCAACAAGGAAACTTACAAGGTCCCCAGTGGTACTTTCCAATTGATTGTGCCTGAGGGAACAACTGGCAGCCCAGCCCCCTATCATTTGTTGTGTGGGTTAGCAGGCACCGAATCTATTGCGTTTCACTCGGGAGATTTTATCACCTTTCATCCCGGAAAACCGGCCTTTGCCCCCCAATTTCCCATAAATCAAATCGGTCAGGTTGAGTTATTGAAAGATGATTACACCACTGCTTGGGTATCGATCACGCCCGGACCCACTGGTTCAAGCTTAACAGGCGCGGGTCTAACAGGGCTAACTGGCCCTGGGATGACGGCCGTAAACTACACATCTCAGCCTCAGCAAGCCGCTTTATTTTATTCACCCTCTCCCTCATCATTACATCCTTCGCCGACAGGCCCAACTACGACAGATCAGGTCAATATTCTCGATACCCTTTTCGCGCCTGCGGCTCAATTTGGAGTAACAGCTTTGCGCTCGGGGCCATCTGCGCTCAGTTATCCCTTGGTCCCCTATTCAGGCACATCTCCTGGAGCTACAGCCCCAGCTCCAGCCCCACTTCCCTTTTCGTGGGATGACCTAACTAATTTTGAGCAACATATTCTTAACCCGCTTCGGCGCCAAAAAATTAGCGACTATGGTACATCTCAACAAATTACCCTGGAGGAGGGACCAATGGGAGCAACGATCCCGCCAGGTGTTGGTATGCCCTCCGCTTACCAAGCGTCAGCCTTACCAGGGGCTACGGTCACGGCTATGACCCCGCAAGGCTTATTGGCAACCGTTGACCAAAATAATCCTCATTGGTATTCAATTACATTTGCTAAAAGTGTTTGGGATGGCAAGGCACCCACTGGCGCATCTGCTGATCCTGGTTTGATCATTGACAACGTGGCCGATCCTCTCCGCGACGCCCTGCAAAGTAACCAACTCTTTTTAGTTGTATCTCAAAGCGAAAAGGCGCAAACTACACCTATTCTAGGCACATTCAAACAAATAATTGGTATTGATAACTGGGTCTTTAATGTTGATGTACAAAAAAATAACAAGTTTGGTCAGGGTGATACCGACTATAGCAATGTTATGATTTTCAAGTTTCGCCCTGGCAAATTGACCGATTTGATCAAGCATCAGGGATATTGGACGCAGCCCAACACCTTCAATCCCAATCCTGATAATGTCCAAAGTTGGGTCCAGAGTTATCTAGCCGAAGCCTACCAGCTAGCCCAATTACCAGGCCATGAGGATTACAAAGATATTGCCACGCTGATGGACAATCCGGCCTGGACCGGCATTTTAGTCTTAAAAGTGGATGTCAATCTACAGGAATTTCCCCAGCAGCTCAAAGGGTTATTGGTCGGGATTGACTTAAGTCGTTTTTATGCCCATCACATCGGCGTCAACATCAGTCAGGTTAAGGTTGACCAAAGCTATCAGTTAGACATCCCTAAAAGCTCTCTATTTGGGCTAATCAGCTACATTGCCCAAGATAGTGACAGCTCCCCCACTGTTAGTAGCACGTCAACTGGCAGTAGTGATCAAGCGATGTATGATTTTCAGGTTCTGACCCTAAAAGTGTTATTCCGCAATTCCAAAATCAAGGACTTCAAGAGCCATATTCAATTGACAACAAATAAGTGGTTTAATAGCCTAGCCACACTGGAAACGGATAGCCAAAGCAACACGCTCCCTCAACACACCATCGAGATGGATGGCCATTATGAAAATCATGATGGGCAAGATATTTACACCTTTGTGACCAGAGCCAATCAATATTACACCTTCTACTTGGATAGCCAGGTGGTTCGTTATGTGGAGGTGGTCAAGGCCCAATTTAATACCCTATCCAGTGAAAATGTGAATAACAACCCCCAGATTCAAGATATTGAGTCAGCCTTTTCATTATGGGGATATCTCAACTTCTATGCCATCCCTGAATTTGATATCTTCTCCTTTGGCAGCACGGCGGATGCGGTTCAGGATCGGCAGGGACTCTACTTCTCTAATTTAGCCATTGATATGGACTTTACGCTTGATACCACAAAATCCCCACCAGGGATCACAGGCCCAGATTTTAGCTTTAATGCTGATCGGGCCACGTTTGATACAAGCCAAAGCACAGTACGGGCTGGCAGCCTCTTCAGCCGCTTCCCGATGTCGATCAAGAGCCTACAAGTGAGCGACCCCAATCAGCCACCTAAAGCGACAAAAACACCCACCGACCTGGGCTTTGTTACAGTTGAGATGCCCGTTGGCTTTAATCCAGGGGGGCTATCGAATACCTGGTATGGCTTACATTGTCAACTCAAACTGGGTAGTATGGGAGCCTTAGCCAGCAAAGCAGGCTTTACTGGCGAGCTTCTGCTGGCCTGGAGTCCCAGCAAAGGGGTCAGCACGATGATCGGCATCAAAATGCCCGACAGCCACAGCAAGGGCTTTCACCTACAAGACATCCTCAAAGTCAGCATCAAAGATTTTGCGATTGTTAAACAAAGCGCCAACACCGCTGTTGAAAACGAAGCAGAAGATACACCACCGCCCAACTATACCCTCAAGTTTGATCATATCGGTCTCAAGTTGTTGGGCATCAACTTACCGCCCAGTGCCCAGTTGGACCTCTATCTTTTTGGCGGTGAAACCGCCACCACCAGCAGTCTGGGCTGGTATGGGGCTTATATCGCAGACACTGGCGGCACTGCCACCAACCAAGCCAAGGAGGAGTTAGAGTAATGGCAAAAGTCACGCTGTTATCGTGGAATGTTGAAAATTTGAATAGATATAACCAAATCTTATCAAATAGAACCTATCAATTTGGAAATGAACCCAATGATAACGCTTTGATCTCATATATTGCTCAAGTTATTATAACCTCTAGAGCAAATATCGCCTCCTTGCTAGAGGTTTCCGCACAGATAAAACATGATGTTGGTCCAAAAATTGTTAATGCCTTACGGCATATGGATCCCGAAAATGCATCGTGGTTTCCAATTTCTAGTAATAGCATTATGGGAGCAGAGTCTTATCTAATTTTATGGCGAAAAGACCCAGACGCTGGAAAAGGTTTTCTACCAGTAACAAACGATAAAGATGACGTAGTGTGTGGCTTTGCAGATAAGGATAAGGAGGGGCATGACATCCCCTATCCTAGCCATAACGATAATTTGGGAGGGGGGCGAAAACCCTTTTTTGTACTATTTCGGACCAGAGATACTAAGGAGTATTTCACTGTACTAGCTTATCACAATCTAAAGCTGGCAGGTACAGGTCCAGTTAAAAACGCTGAGTATGGTGTAGAAGAGATTGCTAAAGCTCAGGTAATTAATGAGGTTATAGTAAATACAAATGCCGAACCAGTACCAGTAAAAGTTTCCTTTATATCAGGGGATTTTAATGTTCCTTTTGATGGGGGAGATGTTAGCAATTCTGCTTATAAAGACTTACTTGCTATATCCAAACCAGTACTTCCTCCCTCGCGTAAAGGTAACCGTGAAGATGCGCAATACCTGACTTGGCTAGAGTCAAAGATGCTTTATAGCTCGCCAAACCCTTTAAGCTATCGGGCTAGTTTACTTGACAATATTTTTATCAGGGGAGCAGAACCACAAGAAGGCCATGTATTAGACCTAATTGTGGAATCTTTCCCTGATCACTCTTTAGCAACGTCAGCACAACCATTTAAGCCAGAGGGCATTTATGCGGGTTTATATAGAAATGACGTCAAAATATGGCCTCTTACTACTATTCAGGGACAACAATTATTGAGTTGTTGGGCGTTTGTACGCGGTGCAATTAGTGATCATTTGCCAGTGTTCACTACGCTTGACATTTAAACGAAAAATCAAGACCTGAGAATTTATTTTTTATATATCTCGAAGCCAGACAATTATTTTGTTTTCTAAAGGTGGACTATTATGGCTAATTTAAATCAAGCTGAAGATCAATTTTGGACCTTTGCTGAAGATTACTCTACATTGAATAATACCATCTATCAAACCTTGAAATTTTCTGGTCAAAAACCAGTAGTGGGGCAGTCGTGGAGTGGGAAGTTACAATTAACTGGTTCGTTAGCTCCTTTGGCACAACTTTTGGGTGTAGCAACCGAGCAAGAAATTGATGTTACGGGAAAAATCACAAAAGTTGACCAGAACATCCCAGATATGAGCTTGACAGCCCAACACTCAACTTCAGTTACAATTGATACCCTCCCCTCATTAAGCCTAAAATTAGAACTTACCTGTGAAAATTCACCAAACACAGATGGGGGAGCCCGGGCGACAGCAGCCATGGGCTTAACATCATCGATTCCTATGGGAGGAAAAGAAATTGATCTCTCCACTAGTTTTGGGCCATCCATCGGCATTATTACTTTGCAAGCTCAATTGATTGATCCTCACACAAAATCTTCCAATACACAGCTCAACCTCTCACAACTTCAACAACTAGCGAATGGCAACCCTATACAAGAACTTATTCCTTCTCAGTTTGATTTGCCTGGTGAATTAACAATTGGTCAATGGAATCTGGCTATTGATCCAGCTAAGAAAAGTATCACCTCTCTATCGATGTGGGTGTTTCTGGAACCAGATCATGTCTGGCAAGTTATTCCTGGGCTTCTCAGCTTTAAAGGAATAGAGTTCTTTTTCACTGTAGCTCATCTTGACACCTTGCAACTTAACGCGACGTTATCAGCCACCTTACAGATTGCGGACAACTTTACAATCACGCTGGGGGCCTCTTATCCAGACTTTACATTTTTTGGTTATCTTGATCTTGATGAGGGTAGTTCACTCCCCAAATTAACCGATGTAGCCACAACATATGGTTACACTATCGAGCATTTAGATAATACTAGTGGTTTGCAAGTCGGCGGTTTAGATATGCAATTAGCTCCCAAACAGCATAGTTTTGGGGTCAATTTGTATCTAAATCCTGGCGGTGATGGTGGTTGGACCTTTTTGACGATTGATAGCGTAAAATTTACGTTGGAGAATATCGCCTTGAGCTTGCAGCACAGTGCGGGTCAGACGGTAGGGAGCATCGCGGGCACCATTGATATCGGGCCAAGTGGTGATCCCGTTGAATTGGATCTTTTTGCAGAGTACAGCACGGCTGAAGGCTGGACGTTTCAAGGCAGTTTGGGGCAACCCGTTGATGTCCAGAAATTGATCGACAAATATTTTCCAGATGCCAGTTTTCTTGTCCCTAGTGGCTTGACCATTAACCAGGTTGATCTAACTATCATCATCGGTCCAGATGGGTATCAACGATACGAATTTCTCCTTGATACAAGCTGGGTAGTTGATTTGAATATCGAGGTCGTGGAATTTGATTATCCCGTTGACGCGCAACTAACGCTGACCTATGAAAAGGAAAATAGTACAGCCACCCCCACTAAAGAAGGGATCATTCGGGGAACGGTTAAAGACTTTATTGGGATGGATGTCATCTTAGAGCTCGATTTGAAGAGTGGGATTACTCCTGCCTATAAAGCGTTCACGTTCATTCTTGATGGTGAGTTGAAGGGAACAATTCAAAAGTTACCCCACGGGGCCAGTAGTATCGACATCACGTTAACCCAGCTCAGCTTGGGTGATATCGTGGGGCGTTTGGTTCGGGCTGCGACCAGTGCCATCGATGGGAACGGTAATCCCACAACCAAAGGCCAAACGCTTCAACTCCCAGCTCCATGGGATGTACTCAACAAGATTTCGCTTGATCACTTTGATCTCAAATTTGGCCTACCCGCCAAAGGGTCTAAGGACCCCCGAACCATTGCTTTTGATTATGATATCAATGTTTCCCTCACACCTTTGATAAAAATTGGCAACATTAGTTTAGAGTATCTACTACCGACTAAAACCTCAACCCAACAAGATAGAACGGTTTTGGTCATTCCCACCGGACATTTTCTGACCTTTGATTTTCAGAAATATGTTCAGGATCATCCTTGGCACGCGACCCGTCCTGATACAGCCCCGCCTCCACCAGGTAAAGGGAATGCGCTGTTTGATCTACGTTTCTTAGGTGCTGGGCAACGGGTCTCCCTAGGTGAATCGCCTGATTCGGTATCAAAGGCAATCACTGATATGGTGGCTGACTTTAAGTCAACCACCCCCCAAGCCCCCTTACCAAAGACGGGGGTGAATTATGATCCGAACGCTGGTTGGTTGCTTGGCCTACATGCCTATCTCCTAAAACCGCTTCTTGATTTATCCATCGTCTTCAATGATCCCAATTTGTATGGGTTGTTAATCCAGGTTGGTGATGGCTTGGTTAAGGGTTTGCGCTTTGAGATCATGTATAAAAAGGTCAATGATCACGTTGGGGTCTATTACCTCGCCCTCACCTTGCCCGACTATATTCGTCACATAGAGTTAGGGGATGCTGATATTACATTACCCGTAGTCAAAATTTGGATTTATACCAATGGGGGCTTTACGATCGATGTGGGCTTCCCCTATCACGGTGATTTTAGTCAATCCGCCAGCATCCAAGTCTTACCCTTTACGGGGTCAGGTGGATTTTACTTTGGCGTATTGCATAACCAAAGTGTGTCTCATCTACCCACCCCTAAGTCAGGCTCCTTTAATCCAATTATTATCTTTGGTTTGGGGCTACAAGTTGGCGTGGGTAAGGATTTTTCAGCCGGGCCATTCTCAGGGGGCATTGATGCGACGGTCGAGGGTATTTTACAGGGGGTAGTTGCCGTTTATAACGGCTCGACATCGGACTCGTCCAGTCCCTTTGGCAAGCCCTTCTACTACTACATTCAGGCCGTGGTTGGTTTGATAGGGAAAATTTATGCCAAGCTCGATTTGGCCATTGTCTCGGCCTCAATCAATATCACCATAAAACTTCAAGCTACATTGGCCTTGGCGGCGCATAAAGCCGCTGAAGTCAGTGCTTCAGCAGAGTTATCGGTCTCGGTAAAAGTCACCCTTCATATACCCTTCTCTGTCCATTTCCATCATACCTTTAGTGCCCACATGCACGTTTCCTTTAAGATTGGACATGATACGACCGCGCCTTGGGACGAAGTCAGTAGCGGGGATGTGGCCTTGTTGAATAGTGGTGAATTGGCAGAGATGGATGGGGAACTCGCGCCTGGTCTTGTGATCGACCACGAGCAGCTAGAGCGGCTGGCCCTTTTGGATACGACCCCCTGGGCTCCAACCGAGGCTAATTGGCAAGCACCCCCCCTTTCTGGCATCACCAAAGAAACGCTTAACCTCTATTTTGCCACTAAATTTACACTGGCCCAGCTTGACACAGATCGTGTGCCGCAAGGTGTCGCCCTCATCATGATTGATGCCCCTGACCCAAAAGCAACGCACGATACGATCATGAATGCCTCAAGCAGCAAACTGGTTAAGCAACTACTACTCTGGGTTTTCAACACCTATTTAGTTAGCAAAGCCAAAACTGATCCCATTTTAGAAGCGAACTTAAACGCAGACGCTGTAGAAAGCATGCTTGAATACTTCGAAGCCCAAGATGGGGGGCTGCCGTTGCCTCGCCTATCCTGGAATGACATGGTCTATTTCTTTACCGCCTATACCCCAGTTCATTTCAATGATATACCTACCCAGCCACCAACTGGGTTCCCTCGTTCTTTTGCCGCCTTCCCAATGCTGTCCAATTTACAGTTAAACCTACCTCAGGGTGATAAAATCAAATTTAATGTGCCAGTTGTCGATAAGACATATTTAACCAAGCTGCAACACGCCTTCAATCAACCTTGGCCTACCACAAATGGTGGGGCTACAGGGACAGTACCAATTCCTAAACAAGCTCTCACAGATTTTCTATTAAGTGACTATTTCCAACTTAGTATCAAACAGGGGTTAAAGCAGGTATCCAGCCAATTTAAGGCGACGACACTTTATCCAACTGATCTGACGAACATTGCCAGTGGACCCGATGCTGTCACGCTAAATGAGATTACAACCCACTATCCTGAATTTGGCCAATCGCCGCAGGGTATTGCTGTAACTAATCGGGATGTTCCTTTACATCAAGGGGCCACAGTGACCTTGAGCAATGTAAATTATACCTGGCAACAAGAGGATACACCGGACGAGGTCGCTGATCGGTTCAGCTTGGTTGGAGCTACCGCCTATGCCAATATGGCAGTCAATCCCCAGCTATCCTACCTGCAGCTGCCCAAAGGGGCGACTGTTGCTTATGCAGGGCCATCAGGAGCGACTACCTACACGGTGAAAACCGTCGATACATTGCAGACCATTGCTCGACATTTTGGGATGACGGGCACTGGACAAACTGGGGTTACTGCAATGCAGGAGATGAATCAGTGGCTGTTGTGGCCTAATCTCCAAAACGAAAGCGTTACCAAGCAACTCTTCAAATCTGGCAGTAGTATTCACCTGCCGCCGTTCCCCTATGGGGTTACAGGCACCGACACATTATCAAAGATCGCCAGACGTTATGGCCTAACTGTGGCCGAGATTATTGCGCCGACTGGACCAACGGGGGCTAGTCATTATACAAACAATCAAGTACCAATTTTCCCAACAAACAATTCATTAACGATTGCCCAACCTGCTAACTTAAAGATTGACTTTATTTTAGAGAAATTAGAAGGGCCGACCGGATCACCACCACTTAAAAACAATTTCTATCAACATGCTGGGGCAATGGCAAGCCACTTCCTGCTGCATGGGCTACGCTTACCCCCAACCAGCGGTACGGTAGACACGGATGACGGTCGGCAGGGATTATATCAATTGACCCGCCAGCAATTTGGCGTCGAGGGCGTGACGGTGGGGGATCAGTTACAACTAAGTATCAACGACAAAATTCCAGTTCCTGATTGGATGAGCTTTGGACCAACAGGTGCAACAACCCTAGTTGGCTATCCACTGGGCATAACGGCCATTCAAGAGATCGAGGCATTCAAAGGAATGACGGCTTATTCTGGCCCATCAGCAACCATTGAACCGCCCGTATCCTACCATATTCAACCACGACACTTTGCTTTATCTGAACAAATTCCTTGGCAATCCCCCCAACGTCCGTTGGGGCTAACAGCCGGCATTATACCACCACCATCTTGGAAATCAGGAGATCCGCAGCCACAGAAAACCGGCTTTGTTGGGAATTATGCCATATGGAAATTCCCGCAAAAGTTGGAGAGTGTCTTGCAGAGTGACCCGGGGCCATCGGGAGTTAACCCAACGCCTTTTGTAGTCACCAATCATGCTCACCCAGCAGCGGCTGAATTAACAGTAACCCCAGAGACAATTACACCTCAACTTTGGACAACCATGCTTCGGGTTGATATTAAGCAGGCTGACATCTCTAGTGGTGCAACAGGCGTGACCGGGGCAACAGGGCCATCACTGGCGAAGCCAGAAAAAGCACCGTATATCTATGAGGTCTTAGGAACCAGTCAAAGCGATAAGCAAACTCTTGAGAATCTAATGACCCATACGAAGACTATTGAAGGTATTTACCTTCTCTATCCAGCAGACAGCGCCCAAAAAGGTCAAAACCAAGCCAATATCAGTTTGAAATCCAGTCCAGAGCCAACATCATTTATCATCAATACCAACCTAGATGATGGCACCAATGGAATGACCGCCACGCCAACAGGAATAACAACGCTCTATCCAGGAAGTGCTGCGGCTGTTGAGCCGATTGGGGCAACCGGAATTACCGGAGCGCCTGGAGTCACAGGGGCAAACATGGTCTTTATGCAAGAGCTATGGAAGAATGATCAAACCCATCAGTCTGGCTATTATCTCTACTATGAGGCTGAAAAACAGTCTCTACCCTCCTATCTTTTTGCTAAAAACCCAATTGCTGAGGTGACCTTGCTTGTCACTCACTCCGTGTCGCCCGTTCATGACGCCTACAATTTACCAGTCTATGTTAATAGTGTGGTCTTAGATGGGAAGATTAACACTCAGGAAAATGTTCTCTCTATCGCGCCAACTGGGACAACACCCGCATCCTTTGATCCACGATATCAGGTAAAACTACCAACGATTCGCCCTGGTTATATCGATATTGAAATAGATCGACCCTATCCTGGCACCCCTACACCAACGGATGGAAAGGCTTTATTAGAGGAAAGTTACACCCTTTTAGAGTATAAAGTGCCCCAGCAAAACGGCTGGACAGCCAGCCCGCCGGGGATGCCCATTGGTTCCCATCAGCCGAATGGCCTGACGGCCACCCCAACCCATCTACATTACCATGCAGCCGTGCCTGTAGCCCCCTTGGCAACAACACATCCACCGGCAGCACCAACGGGGTCAACAGGACCAACTCTACCCCATTCACCTTATGATGGTGTGGGGCAGGATATTACCCTTGATTTCCGATTCCTGGATATTTTTGGCAATAAGTTAGCTCCGATGCCAACCACATTAACCCCAGCCGGACCCACTGGGCCGTGGCCGAGATTAAAGACATTTGTTGGTTATACAGATAATCTGATCAGTGTAGATGCTTGGCCTCATGTTTATACAGATTATAACATTACTGGTGCTTCAGGAACTGCCGCCATAACATTGGAGTTCACGTTCTCTCGTCGATATTACTATGATATCTATCAGTCAGCTTACAAAAAAGCCAAAGAGAATAAAGCAAAAACAGCCCAAGAAAAGACCCTATTGGTCGCCCAAGCTGATTTAGCCAAGGTCACTCAACTCTATTATCAATTGGCCCAATCTGATATCGAAGTTACCATCACGTCTACCCTTGAGCCAAATACACCTTACACTGAAGCAGATACAAAGACGGCCTTACAAACGTTTGTAGGGGATATGTGGGGCTTCATCGGCTACACTGTACACGAACTAAAACAGCCAACATACACACCACCAACAGAAGCACCAGCTAATAAATCGGCAAAAATAACTGTTCCGATTGACTTCACCAAGATTACTCAGATGGATATTTTTCTCCTAACGATTAAGCTGACCATTGAGCGAACCAAAGATAGTAATATTAATCCCGGGTTCAAGGATGTTGCAGCGGTAAAATCTGTGACCAGTGTCATCACCCCCAAACTTCAACCTGACGGAACAACTGGTCCAACCGCCACCAGCAATCTGAATGCGTTTGCCAAAGGTTTAGAAGATGCTCTCAATACAAGTGATTATCAATTAAAAGTTGCGACCCAGCTACCTGACCAAGCCCCTCAAAGCAGTGCTGACAAGGCTCACAGTGTTTCTCTCGTGCGCCTTGCTAAGAATTCAGGGGTGACGGGTCTCTATTACGAAATTGACAATGATCCTATTTACTATGCACCTAAACCAGTGGCGACAACGGTCTTAAATCGGGCTGGAGTGCGGGTCTACAAATATGAAAAAGGAACAACGATCGATAAAAGCTCATTCCAACTCAAGACCTTCTCTGGGTTCGACATGGGGGCATTGGCCCGAACCTTCCTCAATGCTATGGATGATATTCTCTCACCCACAATGGCCACCGCCATTGCCATCGTGGCCCCAGATAAATTCCGACAACTTCAACTCTTTAAGTCAGAGTTAGCGAATACGTTATCAACGCAGATTGCGCCAGTCTTTTATCACACAAAGTCAACCCCTTCTTCTTATGGCATGGCTCAAGCCCGCTTTAGAGATGAATTATTAATTGAGTTGAGTCGTTACTATAAAGTAGAAACGATCGTACAATGTTCTGTTGATCATATTCGACCGTCAAATCAGGAGTATCAAGTTAACTTCTTTGGTAAACTTGCTCCCTTGGGGTCTACAGCCCTAACAGCACCATATGCCTTCTCGACGTCGCAGGTGGCCTTGGTTAAAGGAGCAACTGGAACCTTCTTTACCTCATTGTTTGAGGTTAATCACGCCCCCACTAGTAAAGACACCGATGCACCTGTGGAAAATCAAGTTGATTTACCAGTCAAAGCCAATTATCAAATTACAGCATTAGAACATAATTTTAGACCATCTCCTTTGGCTGGCTACCAGGATACTGATTGGCTCTCATTTGTGTTACCTTATTCAGTTAATGCAAACACGGGTAACCCTTTCAGCTTTGACATTCCCTTGCCGCTACATGCCTACCCTACCCCACCAGCCTTACAGAGTCAGGTAGATCTGCCAGAAGCCCCTCAGTTTGGGGCCACAACAACCCCTCCTCCCTTGACCCTAAAGGACGCCCTCGCCTGGGACTACACTTACACCTATCGATATATTGGGGCAGCTCAGGACACCATTTCAACCAATGTTTCCTTCAATATTGCCCCAGATGGCCTGACAGGTTCAGGGCCAAGTGGGGCAGCACCAAGAAGTGGCATTAGGGATTTAGCGACAGTCTTGCTCGAATTTACCCAAGTTTATCCAAAAATTTGGGCCGATTTACAAAAGGAAATTCCGTCATACGCTAAAGGTGGGAGTACCAAAACCATCACAAATGACGCCTCCACAGCCATTGAATCATTCATATATTTAGCGGGTCAGGTTGTTGATCAATGGGCCTCTTGGACGGAATATGAGCGAAAATTCAGCTATGAATATGAGATTGAGCAAATTGAGGACCATTCTGATAACTCGCTTCAAATCAAGGTCAGTAAACTTAAGAACCCAGGACCAACAGGCACCTATCCCCATCCAGGGGTTCCCCTACCAGGTATTTATATTCCTGGGGCACCTTATACTCCCAAACCAGATCCTTCACACAATGCACCAACAGGGCCAACTGCTGTCACTTACAAGTATGCTTCGGCAACTGGCACCTATCTCAGTTGGGATGATCGAGATAATTATCCTGATCGACAGGTTAAATTTACCGACCTGAATGTCTTCAAACAAGAAAACGCCTGGGCAGGTATAGCGGTGATACGTAATGAAGATTTAGGGGAAAATGACAAACCTGTAAAAATCGTCAATGATGATTTTATTTATAGAACGCCCTTGGTTCGTTTTGTAAATATCCTCAATCCTTTCCTTGATCCAGCTGGTTCCCTTGACTTAAGTACTGTAACAAATATGCCAACTGGTCCGTTAAATGGTGCTGATGGTTATTTAGGTGTATTCTTTAACAAACTTTTCGCAGATTTCCCATCAGACCTTGTTCATCTCAAGATTAGTGGTAGTTATCAATACCGTCTAAATGGTCCAACGGGTAGTATAGAAGGTGTAACAACAACATTGCCTATATTTACCACAATTCCATATTGGTACAAACTCGATGGTGATAATCGCAAAGACTCATCATTTATTACAAAGGTTTATGATAAGATAAAGGGTTGGCTTGACAACAATCCACAGTTAAAGCCACAAATCCAAGAGCTAGATCAAACTTTAGTTTTTGATCTCACGGTCTTTTCGTCATTGACAAGTAGTCAATTACCCCTGCTGCATTTACGTGAAATTACTTTATCCGTTAAAAAGGTAACAGATTTATAATGAGTGATACAACACAAACCATTTGTCTTAACATGATTGTCAAAAATGAAAGTCATGTGATTACACGATGCTTAGGCTCGTTGAAAGATTTGATTGACTATTGGGTCATTGTTGATACTGGATCAACTGACGGCACCCAAAAGATCATCAAAGATTTTCTCAAAGATATTCCTGGGGAGTTAATTGAACGACCTTGGGTAAATTTTGGCCATAATCGATCTGAAGCTTTAGAGTATGCCCGGGGAAAGGGTGATTATATTTTCACCATTGATGCTGATGAAATTCTTTGGCGAGCAGAGGGGTTTACCAAACCTGTCTTGACTGCGGATTCTTATCTTGTTGAGTTTATCTCTGGTTCAATCACCTATTACAAATGTCAATTTGCTCGTAACGCCCTTAATTGGTATTACGAGGGGGTGCTACACGAATATATCGCCTGTCCAGATGCTAAAATCCAAGAAATTATGCCAGGGCTAAAGATTATACGTTACCTTGATGGGGCACGTTCTTCTGACCCGCTCAAATTTCAACGAGATGCTTTGGTCTTAGAACAAGCCTTGTTAGATGAGCCAGATAATGATCGTCACGTCTTCTATCTGGCTCAAAGCTACCGAGACGCCAACAACTGGAATCGCGCCATCGATAACTACCAACGTCGGGTAGAGATGGGTGGTTGGGATGAAGAGGTTTGGTACTCACTGTATCAAATCGCTGAGATAAAGGCTCGACGTGAGGACCCATGGGCGGAGGTTATGGAGGCTTATCTAACAGCTTATCAATATCGCCCCAGTCGAGCTGAGCCACTTTATAAAATATTACAACACTACCTCTATAAAGAGAACCATCTCGCCTATTTATTTGGGAAACAGGTGGTTAGTATTCCTACTCCCCACGATTTACTATTTGTGGAGCAGGCTGTTTACGATTATATGGCCAAACTTGATTTTTCAGTATGTGCTTATTGGGTAGGTGATCATACCTCAGCCATTCGAACCTGTAATTCGCTGTTACACAACCCCAAATTGCCGCCAGGACTTTACAATCGAATCTTGGAAAATCGAAAATTTAGTCTAGATGCCATGTATCCCAAACAACAGCTTGAGACGCCCATCAAGAACAAAATAAAAGTATGTGTTACATTTTATAATCCCGGTCATTTCTTGGATAACTGTATCGAGAGTTTACTAGGTCAGGATTACGATAATTTTGAAATCGTTTTCTTCGACGATGCCTCGACAGATGGCTCTGCTGAAAAAGTCCCGATTGAGGACCCACGAGTAACATTAGTGAAAAATAGTGAAAATCACTATGTAGCTCGCAATATTCACACCTTCGTTACAGAATATTGCGAACCTGATGACATTTATGTTCATGTAGACGGGGATGATTGGTTGGAAAGCCCGAATGTACTCTCTTTTATTAATCAATGTTATAATGAATATGACTGTTGGGTAATGTATGGACAATTTCGCTATAATGATGGTCGGTATGGTGGGTGTATGCCTTATGCCAACCTAGAAGATTTTTCCAAACTTCGTCAAAATTGGTATGCATCTCATATTAGGACTTTCCGGGCAGGTCTTTACTATAAGATCCAAGAACAAGATCCCGACTATAACTGTTTAAAGGATGCTGAAGGGAATTGGTATAAAGTTACCGCTGATGTAGCTCTTATGTGCCCGATTCTTGAGCTAGCTGGCTTTGATCGGGTACGCTTTAATGACCAAGTCCTATATGTTTACAATGACCATAATCCTTTGAATGATCATAAAGTGAATGCTACTGAACAAACTCAAAATCATCACGAAATTATGCAGAAAAAGTCATTCACTCCGGTTACAACCTACATACCCAACTCCTCTCCTATCTTAAATCTTGAAAAAGTGGTCTAAATAATGCAATTAAATATTGTTCTTTATACTGAAGGTTTACCGTTTACAGGTGACACTCTGGAAAAAAAGGCACTAGGTGGCTCGGAGAGTGCCTTTATTTACCTGAGCCGGGAACTAGCTCGTTTGGGGCACAATGTACTCGGATTTTGCTGTTGCTCACAACCAGGTCACTTTGATGGCGTGGAGTATCGAGATATTAGTACTTTTGAGGCTTGGCGTAGCCAAGGCAGTTGTGACCTTTTTATCGCATCTCGCTTTTTTCAAATGTTTATGCGACCAATCAACGCAACTGTAAAGGTGCTTTGGAATCACGACTCTTTTAATCAAGAACAGTTCTCTTTTTTAACCCAACTACTACCAGCAATTGACTATGTCTATTGTTTGTCTGATTTTCATCTAGGTTATTTTCAGCAACATCTACCTCAGTTTCATCATAAGCTTAGAAAAAGTGGGAATGGCATTGATCTAGATTTGGCCAATGCTGCTGTGCAGCAACAGGTCAAAAAGCATAAAATCATGTTTACCTCACGACCAGAACGAGGATTACCCACTGCCATAGACATTTATGAGCAGTTAGGGGACAAGCAGCTCGAATTTGTCATTTGCACCTATGATTATCCATGGCACCAGGATGAGATTGCGGCTATTGAGCAAGCTTGTGAAGCAAAAACCCAAGCGCTACAACAACAAGGCTATCCAATTTCTACCAATAAATTTACAAAATCAGACCTCTATAAACATCTTGCTGAAAGTAAAGTAGTGATTCATCCCACAGCAGTCGCCGAAGTTTTCTGCTTATCTGCAGTGGAAGCCCAGGCGTGTCGGGCTGTCTATCTGACGAGTGATCATTCTGCATTTCAAGAGGTGGTACCATATCAACGGTTTGACCTGCGAGATATACAAGCTTGGGTAACCACGATGCAAATGCTCTTAACTGATGAACAAGAACGACAGGCCCTCGCTGAGCAGGGGTGGGATCATGTCCAGCAATACAATTGGACGAATATTGCCCAGCAATTTGCGAGTGAGGCTATGGGACATATTCTAGAAAGCTCCCGGATTAAACAACAATCTGCGCCTGTCCCCGTAAGTAGTACACAATCTGCTACGGAAGTAACAGCGCAAAATAATAAAGCGAAGCCCTATCACTTTACATCTCCTCCTAAAATCAGTTGTTTAACAGTGACTTTAAACCGTCTAATTTTACTTAAGGAAGCCATTCAATGTTTTATCGATCAAACATATCCTAATAAAGAGTTGGTCATTGTAACAGACGGGACAGATCGCTATAAACAAGCAATAACCAGCTATGTAGAAGCATTAAACCGTGATGATATTAAACTGGTTTATCTAGAAGGAGCGCACACCTTGGGGCAACTACGCAACATCTCTATAGAGGCTGCCACTGGTGACATCATCTGTCAATGGGATGATGATGATTTATATCACCCAGAACGTCTTCGTGTTCAGGCCGAGTTTATGCTAGAGGCTGGAGCTGGAGCCTGTTTTATGACAGATCAATTGCAATATTTTGTCAAAGAGCGAGAGATGCTTTGGACAGATTGGTCATTTAATGGGCAAGTCCAAGCGGGTATTCCAGGCACACTAATGATGGTAAAAACACCTGGTTTCTCATATCCCGATACGGCTACAAAAGGTGAAGACTCTGTTATACAGGACGAAATTGCTCGTCAACTTTCCGTGGTCAACCTACTACACCAAGGACATCTTTATGTCTATCGCTATCATGAACGTAATACCTGGTCTAGAGAACATCACGAAAAGCTTGAGCAATTTGCTGCTACAACAGAGTTCATTAATGAGCGGCTTCAACCATTTTTACAAGCGCTGTCATACTACCCTTTGCCAAAGCCATTTGCCATCAAAACACAGGGGGGGCAGGAGGCGATAAACTATAATGGTTAATTCGTCCCAAAGTCTTCGACCTGAGCTTTTTCAGCAACCGAGTGATTATCTTCATCCTACCTTTCAACCATTCATTGATCCCCATCAGATAAAAACTATATTTGAGGTTGGCAGTCGAGATGGCATTGACGCCATAAAACTAAGAGATATTTTCTCTGCGGAAGTGTATGCTTTTGAATGTAATCCTGAAGCTGTATTACTCTGTCGTTCTCATTTAACTGGGCAATCACAAATCCACTTGATCGAAAAAGCAGCTTGGCATACCGCTGGATCTATTCCCTTTTATCCTGTAGTGGAGACAATACGAGATGGGGTATTAGAAGTCCCCAACATCGGCGCATCGTCCTGCTTTCGAGCGAGAGATGACTATCTAGAGCAAAATAAACAAAATGAAGTTTTGGTCGAGGCCATTCGCTTGGATCATTTTTGCCAAGAACATAACATCAACCAAATTGATCTACTTTGTTTAGATGTGCAGGGGGCGGCTCTTGAAGTGTTAGAAGGTTTGGGAGAGATGCTGGGGCAAATAAAATATATTATCGCTGAGTTGGAACGACGGCCTTTATATAATGGGCAAGCCCTATACCCCGAAGTCGATCAACTTCTTCAAACGTATGGATTCGAGGTTGCGGCTGAAATCTATCGTGATGATTGGTTTAGTGATTATTTGTATGTCTTGAAACATCCCCCTACACAAGAGCTATCTAGCATAAATCATACCATTTCCCCAACATATTTTATCAACAAACCGAGTCAAAGTATCATCAAACAATACCAAAATTTGATGGATGAAACTATACAACAATTTGACGCCTATCCATCAGAGCGCTTCTCCAGCAGAGGAATTGTAATCTGTGGGGGAGGTGATGCTTATTTCCCTTGTATTTGGGTGTGTATCAATATGTTACGCAAACTAGGCTGTGATCTCCCTATTGAATTATGGTATCTAGGTGAGGCCGAGATGAGCCAAGAGATGATCGACCTAGTCACCCCTTTCAATGTAACTTGCCGTGATGCCCATCAGGTCGCAAAACAGTATTCGGTTCATCGACTTGATGGATGGGAGCTTAAGCCCTATGCCATTATCAATAGCGCCTTTAAAGAGCTTCTCTATATTGATGCAGATAATTTCCCAGTTCAAAATCCCGAATTTCTATTTGATGAGCCCGCCTATTTAGAAACAGGTGTAATTTTTTGGCCTGATCGTTATCGCACAATTACTGATACGCCTTGGTTAAAGCAGGAAGCTTGGGATATTTGTCAAGTTCCTTATCGTGATGAACCGGAATTTGAAGCAGGGCAAATTATCATTAACAAAGAAAAATGTTGGCGTCCGCTCCAACTAACTATGCACATCAATGAACATTCCAATTTCTATTATGAATACTTCTATGGTGATAAAGACACCTTTCATCTAGCTTGGCATCGACTACAACAGCCCTTCAGTTTAGTCCCCCATCCAGTCAAAAGCCTGCAGTATAATTTAGCAATGATACAATTTGATTTTGCTGGAAACGAACTTTTCCAGCATCGCTCTGGTGATAAATGGAATTTGGCTGGTGAAAACCAACATTTACCAGGATTTCAATTTGAAACTGAATGTTTGCAATTAGTACAACTTTTAAAGTCACGCTGGTCGGGACAAGTCAGAAATGTCCCTGATGAATTTACTGCACAAGAAAGAAAGGCATATGAACGTCTGATTAGTAATAAGATGTATCAATTGACAATACCTGGATATATTAATCACCCTGTTCAGTTGACTCACAGCTTTGAGATACGATCTTTACAGTACGTTCCAATGGGGCACTGGACAATTCACGAAGATAAAGATGGTCAGGCTAGACTAACAATTTCTCTAATTGATGCTTTTCGAAGTACGCCACTTTACCAAAACCCAGAAGAGGTATGGCAGGGCAAAGGTATTCACTATGCTTGGCCCAGTATTACCTTTAGGCCTTTGTTTGAAACAGCCTCTGAGCTTGAGATGAGCTATTATCATTCGTTACAAAAGCAAGTAATTGATCAAACGAATTCTTATCCAGCACATCGCTTTACGGGTCGCGGAATTGTCATAGCGGCAGGCGGAGCCTATTTTCCACTCGCTTGGGTTTGTATTAATGTCTTACGCAAACTCCTAAATTGTCAATTGCCCATTCAAGTTTGGTATCTCGGTTCTCATGAGATGAGCCAGCACCTGATTGATCTTCTTGAAGATTTACAAGTTGAGTGTATTGATGCGTCTCAGATTCGGGAAAAATATCCCGTTCGAATCTTAAATGGATGGGAGGTAAAATGTTATGCTATGATCCACTCGCCTTTCCGAGAAGTCATTTATCTCGATGCTGATAATGTACCCTTGGTTGATCCCGAAACTTTGTTTGATACCCCAGCTTATTTGGAGACAGGGGCTCTTTTTTGGCCAGACTTTGGTCGTTTGAGTCCACAAAGGGCAATCTGGCGAATTTGCCAATTACCCTATCGTGATGAACCAGAATTTGAAGCAGGTCAAATGGTCATCGATAAAGCTCGGTCTTGGTCTGCCTTACGATTAGCGATGCACTTCAATGAGCATTCAGATTTTTATTATAAATATATCAATGGTGACAAAGAGACCTTCCATCTAGCTTGGCGCCTATTGGATCAGAATCACGGAATGTGCCCATACCCCCTCAAACCATTAGAAGATACAATGTGTCAACATGATTATGAGAAGAAGCAGGTTATTTTCCAACATCGCAATTTTGATAAGTGGCGATTGGATGGAACGAATAAACGTATTCCTGGGTTTCAGTTTGAGGTAGAATGTCTTAATTTTCTAGAAGAGTTAAAAGATAAACTATCCTGAGGCTATGAATTTTATGAGCAATGCACGTTTTGCTTATGTTTTTTATGCTACCAATGATGTATATGCTTTAGGTGCTTTGGTAGCCATCAAACAACTAAAACACCTTCAAGTTCAGGATGAGATTGAATTTGTTATTCTGCATTTATCATTATCGGACCATATTCTAGTGAAAATAGAGGAGATGGAAGTAATTGCTAAACCAGTAAGCCCTCTAAATTTTTACTCGCCGGATAATCACTATAAAGATTGCCTCATAAAATTAAGAGTGTTTCATTTAATTCAATATGATCGAATTGTATTTCTTGATGCAGACTCGCTTCCTTTAAAGAATCTTGATCATTTATTTACACTACCATTTAAAGAATCTATCGCAGCACCTCGGGCCTATTGGTTACCCCAACCATTTATCACGAGCCTTCTACTAGTCGTTAACCCCTCCTTGATCCTATGGAACCAAGTACAAAAATACTTTGAAACGGCCGAAGAAAACAATCTTTATGATATGGACATTGTAAATTACGCATTCAAAGATGAAATTCATTTTTTACCTGATACCTATGCTTGTCTTAATACTGAATGGGAAGATCAAAATCGCCCATTTTATTTTGATTCCCCTGAGCACAATTATGATGAAGAAATCAAAGTTGTCCACTTTTCGGCTTTAGGTAAACCCTGGAGTCATCATCCCACAGATGTCCCCAATTTACGTCCACAAGCTCATCCCATTTTTTATAAACTTTGGCTAGACTGGTGGAAGATTTACGCCTCACTATTTGATCAGGATTTCATAATCAAAGAATAAAGCCTATCTCATAAAGCTTTTGGCTCATGAGTAGAAAAGGTGCAGAGATGGTAAAATAAAGAAAAAGAAAAGGATAGGACAACAGGATGGAATTTCCGATCCAAGAATTGTTAGATT
>JANQQF010000030.1 GCA_028285035.1 Phycisphaerae bacterium | reverse complement strand
CTCTTGTCAAACAACACCTCAAACTCATTCGTCAATTTGAACCTGATTTATCTTTTTTCCAACCTGAAGCTCATTAGACCTTATTTTTGATTGACGATTTACAAAATAATGATACTAGAGTATTGATCCTCTGCAAATTATGCTTAAATGTATACCACATAAACAAAAAAAGGTCCTGTTGCACAGAGCAACAGGACCTTGATTAAAATGATGTCGTCAGGATGTTACTAGCTTTGAACCATTCGGAAGCGCATTGCCACACCACCAGCAATCAACAACAGACCCAGCATTGAAATAGCCAGAACAGTGTTGTTTGTTGTTTCACCACCCGTTGCAGGCAATTCAGCCGGTGCATCGGCAGGTGGAAGCAAGACTGCGTCGATGACGTGAATGACACCATTAGAAGCTTCGATGTCTGTGATGATAACGTTGACAGAGCCATTGAGTACAACCCCACTATCAACAACTTCGATGCTCACTGCTTCACCAAATACGGTATCAGCAGAGTCAAGTGTTACGACAGTTTCGGCCATTACAGCACCAGAAACTACGTGATACAGCAAAATATTGGTCAGATCACCTGAAGGATCAGCTAAGAGTGTATCAAGTGTACCGTCTGGCAATGCAGCAAAAGCATCATCAGTGGGGGCAAATACAGTGAAGGGGCCTTCACCGCTCAAAGTGTCTACCAATTCAGCAGCTTGTAAAGCAGCTACCAAAGTAGTGAAGCGACCATCAGCAACAGCGATATCTACAATAGTTTGATCTTGTTGATTAGGAGCAGCGGCGAAAGCAGATGTTACACTCAACCCCAACATAGCTACAACAACGATAAGTGATACTAACCGAGCAAATTTGTTTGACATTAGAATTCTCCTTGTTTGTCTAAATATATTTTCTTGTTAACGAATGTGCTCACATTTGTTAACAAGTGTACTCACATTTAATAATACTATGTTTTTTTGATACCTGCAAATCAAATATAGATTTTTTATATACAAATTATCTACATTTATTGTACAGTACGACGAAATTTCCTAATTGCATTTAAAGTTAACAAATTTTGTAACTTGCATCACTTAAAACAACAAGCCTTAAAAAGCGCTAACAATAGACTATACGAGCAAAAATTCAATTCGCATTCATTTTGTCTATAATTATTCTACAAAAAATCCATATTACCCTGATTAGTAGATCTTTTTGCACAGTTTTTGGCAATCAATCCAAAATCATTTGATTTTTATATTTACAGTTCTGGTCTTGTAAAGATGTGGATAAAAAAGCCCTTGTCAGATATTTGGACAAGGGCTTTTGAGGTATTGATGTAAATTTATTCTTAAGAGGATAAATTTCCAAGCATGATCATACTTTCAAGGGTTGGTACAGGAGTTTGGTCTACGGCTTCAACTGAAACCCCCATCGCCTCAAAGTTGTTAATTTGGTTGCCAGGCGCAGTAATCAAAGTACCAAGTCCTTCGGCATCCACCTCTAAGGAACCAGCCTGAACATATTGACCAGCTTCGACAAACCAAAATTGGTATTCAAATCCCGGCTCAAGGGGAGGTAGACCGGCAATAATTACAGCAGCAGATGTATTGGCCGGATCACCCACTAGATGGCCACGCGCTCCGGGTAAGTCATCTGTACCAAGAATAACACGCGTTTCAACCTCCGGTAAGGTTGCGTGAACCATTATTTCTTTCTGGGATGACAAATCTGTTAAAAGCTGTGTATTGAGTGCCTGGAGAGTCAAAACCTCTTGATTCAAAGCAGCAACGCTTGCTTCCTGTTCGCTCAAAAGTTGACTCTGTTCACCAATTTCATCTTTAAGCGTTGCTAACGTTTCTAACTGTTCAGGTAATAGATTTAAATCATTATCAATTTCTGTCAATGAGCCGCTCATTTCAGCAATCGTATTTCCTTGATTGGTCATACCTTCCTGTAATGAGACATTTTCGGTGTGCAATGACGTTATTTCGGCGTTAAACTGGGCTATCGCTTCACGTTGAACCTGAAGTGCCTCCTGAAGTATAGCATTTTCCTCCTGAAGGGTGGCAATTTCTTCCTCTAACGGAGTAACCTTACCCTGCATCTCGCTCTGTATCGGAGAAATTGAGTCATTTAGAGAAGCCATTTCTGCCCTAAGCTGATTAACTTGGTTATTTAGTGAGAACACCCAAGCGCCAGCAATAACAGCTACAGCCAAACTGGCTCCGGCTAACAAAGGCATCGCAAACCCTAAGGAGTCTTGCCGAAAAAAGCTAAAAAACCGAGATAAACCAACGGGCTCTTCTACTTTCTTGGGTTGTGGAGCTTGAGCAACATCAGCTTGGACTTTAGCCATCAAATTTTGCTTCAGACGACGAGGCGGCTCAATAGGTTCTGCTTGAAAAGCCAGTGCTGACGCAGTCAACATATCCAAATCAAGCTGCTCACGTAATTCAAAATCATTTTCTAAATAAGCATCAACTTCGGAAATTTCTTGCTCATCCAAAGTTCCTAATGCGTAAAAGGGCATTAAATCTTTAATCTTTTCATCCATCACGCTAATCCTCAAATCCTTGACTTTGCAAAGCCTCACGTAATTTTTGTAAACCTAACCGAGCACGTGTATGAACCGTACCTAGAGGGACATCCATTTGATCTGAAATCTCTTGGCGTGTTAACCCACCGAAGTAGGCCAATTCAATAACACGTCGTTGGGCTGTAGGAAGCGACGCAATAGCCGACCGAACTTGACTATGTTTAATCTTTGTCCAAACTGACTCATCAATACTAATTCGAGCATCGATATCAGTTTCTGAAACGTCTTTGTCGTCCAACACCGCTTGAGGGCGTGCTTTCCGCCGACGCCAGTTATCTATGGCCAAGTTTCGGGCAATCCCAAACAACCAGCTAGAAACATTACCTCGTTTTTGGCGAAACGAAGCAGCATTTCGCCAAACTTTCCAAAATGTTTCTTGAACCACTTCTTCCGCAGCGGTCCGATCACCCAGCATTTTTACAGCCAATCCCATTACCGATGGAGAATATCGATCATACAATAATTCAAGGGCGGCAGCATCCCCGTGGGCAATTTGCCCCATAAGTTGGACATCATTTATTTCGGCAGGTTTTTGTTTCGCCCAAAGTTTTTGAGACGTATCAGAAACTGACTTTGTCCGTTTTTCATCGCTCAATTGTCTATTCCTCAAGAAAATTGTAGCCTCAGTTATCATAATATCAGACCCTATTATTGAATAAAGGATTGACCTAAAGATTGTTTCAAGCTCTGATAGCTACTAATTTTATAAAGATGTAGATACCCACTTATAATAAGTCTTACTTATTAATGAAGGGTATGACTTTAGGCTACCAGTATAATGCAGGTGCTTTTTTTCTCAAATCTTTGTTTAGGATATTCATCCTCGTTAATATTTAAAGAGAAATTGTTAGTTTTAGTACAAAAATACGATTTTTTTTCTTCAGGCTTTTATTTTTTATTTTTCTATTTTATAATACGTAGGACTTGAGAAAATTTATCTATTAATTTTAGTGGTACTGAAATCCTATTGTTAGGACACAGTTTATCCATTAAGGTGGAATCCGAGTCATTCACTCATAATCCCAAAAGAAAGGAGACACACCAAATGTTGTTTTTACCTCAAGAAGAGGGTCAGGGTTTGGTAGAATACGCATTGATTTTGGTATTGGTAGCTATCGTAGTTATCGCTATTCTGCTGGTTCTCGGTCCGGTTGTTGGTAACGTTTTCAGTAACATCGTTAGTAACCTCTAATTTTATTTTATATTTATTGTTTTGCTCTTTAATTTTATTAGTAAAAAGCCTCGCGATTGCGAGGCTTTTTCAATTTATAAGGATATTAACTTTGACAGTACGGAACGATCATTCTTCAAAAGGAATGACTGTTTGGCTGAAATAACGAGGATAGTAGGTGAACTTTACGTTATAGTCTCCCTCCACACCAACCTCAAGATTTTGAGGGTCAACAGAACTAATCCCAACATTAATGACTCGACCAGCCCGATTATATAAAATTACAGCCACCTTTGTTCTGCGAGACGTTATATTGCCAACATTCTTAATCGTTCCACTAACATTAAAAAATCCAGCATCATCTTCAAATCGTTTAACATCAACAACAGCCAATTGCGACTCGAGGTCGATGTTAACAGGTTGAGCTGTTGTACGAAGGCTATATCTGGTCATACCTGTAGGTCGAAGCACTTTCATTAAAAATGGTGAAGTAGTCCCAGGGGCGAGTACCTCAATTATCGTCGTACCTATTATTTCTTCAATAACGGTACCAGATGCATCATAAAATGTGATAACGATTTCAGTATTCCCCACATTTAATGTCGAGTCATTTCGTACCTCACCAGCAATTGTCAACATTCCAAAATCATCTGTATAATTGTTATCGCTAAGTAACCCCAACAAAACTGTATCGGCTGGAAGAACAGTGGGAGCTGGTGTAATCTGTACAGTAGATTCCGTTGTTTTCTCGACAACCTCTTCCGCTGTAAAAGATAATGGTGGACCAGGAGATGTCGTTAAGACAATGTTTGTTTCTTTTAGTTTGTCTACTTGATTGATCTGGTACGTATACAAAGTACCTTGCTGCAGCCATTGATTTACAAATTTAGGTTCTAATACCTGTTCTTGATAAATCAAAACCCCATATCCACTCCCCATATCACTATACACTCGATAATGATTGGTAGGTTTAGCTTCTTCCCACTCGACCAAATGTCGATTGATAGCTGGCTCAATCTCCACAATAATGTCTGTTCCCTGCTCAGCAACACTTAAATCATTAGGTTCCGTTTTAGGAAATGGAATAATCGCTGCGACGGGTGTAGCTTGTTGGTTTCTAACTATTTTTGTTGAGGTGGCAGTGGGTGTGGATGTCTTACGAGCTTCCCGAGTCACTTGTATTTCTGTAGGTTTAACAGTTACCGTTGCAGTAGGCTTCTTTGTTGATGTGGCTGAAGGACGAGGTGTAGAAGTCTTGGTCACAGTAGGTCTTCGAGTAGGTATCGATGTTGATGTAGCAGACGAAGTTACGGTAGGAGTCGAGGTGTTTGTCGAAGAGGGTGTAGGGCTTGGTGTTTGGGTTGATGTGGGAGTCAGGGTTGATGAAGGTGTAGGTGTGGGTCGTTTTGTGGGTGTAGAGATTGGTGTGGCGGTATAACGAGCCACCAGCTGCTTTGTTGGACGTGACAAGCCTAGTTGATCCTGACTCGCAACTTGTCTACCACTTCCGCTTGAACTAGCATTGTCCAATGCCGAAACTGACTCCTCAATCAAATTGTTAGCCTGAACAATGCTAATAGGTGGTGTTTGTGTCGAGGTTGGGGTTGGTAATCTTTCTTGGAAGGTCGAAAATGCCAAGGTCGGGGGGGTTGTAGGCAATAGAAAGGGAGTTGGAGTTAAATAAGGTGTTACAGTTGGGAGCAATGAATATGCTGCTTCATCTTCGTTGTTGCGAAAATTAGTAGAGCGAATAATCAAATAGGCGAAAGCACTAAACACAACCAAATTTAGTAAAAATAAGTAACCTAAAAAAGCTATTTTCTGCTTCCGTGTCCATTGCCCCAGCATACGCCCTCTCAGCGTACTTTTGTAAAAACAACTTCAAATGAATAATGATACAAAGAGTTAGCTTCGCTATTTCCTGATTTATCACAGGTCTCATTTTGAGGAATATCTGGACTAACAGGTCCAACGACCTGACTTATCCCATCTAGAACCTCAACAAAGTAACTACCTTTGAACATAGCAAAATCGGTTAGACCTGGGTCCTCCATTTTAGTTCCAGTCACTAAAGTGGCTTCACCTCCATTACCTCCTTGCCAAAAAACACGCATTTTTATACCAGGTATCCCCACGCCATTTATATCACGGACATAGGCAAAGATATGATGCTTTCCTTCGTTTTCACAAGGCGTTAGTTGACGGACCGTGCCAATATAGTCATACTCTGGAGTAGAGGTAGCCGTTGGGGGTTGAACACGCGTTGCTCGAATAGGCGTTTTTGTTGGAATCAATGTCACAGTTGGGGTTCGGGTAGGTTCCGGCGTAGGGGTGATTGAGGGGGTCCAGGTAGGCACCTTTGTATTTATAGGTGTAGCAAAAGCAAGGCCACCATCAGGTGTAAATGTTGGTTCAGGGGTTCGCGTGGCAGGAGCAGCAAAAACACGACCAAAGCTACCTGAAGGTTGCTGAATAGCCATCAGCCATACCAACCCGCCAAGAATAACAAGATTAACAAGAGTTAGTAACGAAATCAGTACGGTCCATTGTTCATTCGTAATTCTTGACAGATCTTTGCTCAAATTTTTCATACGGGGATTAGGTAGTGCTCTACTGTGTTTGTCAACGTGCTAAGTCTACAAATCAGCTCGATTTCCAAGCAACATTTACACTACTATACTTATTACAAATTCAACCGTGTTGGAATCTTTCATAAATAAGTGTAGCGAGGGTGGGTTGCTAGCGTCCTTTTCGTACAGTCTTATAAGAGCACAAATGGGACCCCTCCCTCGCTACACATATATGTGTAACTACTCACCTTAAATGTGAGCCAGTAGCTACGCTAATATTGTGGTGAAATGTTTTTATGCTTACCTGACAGATCACCAAAGATATAATCACCGATGTTTTACTTTGCTACGATTTCTCCGTAGAGGTGTTTTGAAATTCTCACTAATTATACCACTACAAGTTGGGGATGCAATAAAATCAACCACAATATGTGGGTATACATAATATTTAGTTGACATATTCATTATATCACCCTTTATATATCCTGGCAAGTAGAAATTTTTTGTGCTACAAAAAAGCCTTAAAAACCTTTTTGTTGACATAACAAAAAGGGGGTTGACATGACTATGAGCCTATGATATAATAGCGCCGTTTCAGTAAGGGTTGGTTGTTGCCGCTCAACAGACATTAACAAGAAACTACACTGACTAACCAACAAAGTAGTTACTGGTTTAGTGGATAACATACTCCACTACAAACTTTCCACACAAATTTATTAAATCTTATAATATTAGGACTTTCCCTAAGTTTTTGAAATAAGGGTATTTCCTGTTCGGAAATATTTTGTAACAACTAAGTTAATATAACGGGATTAAGTTACCCGGTAGATATCCTTGTGTAAAAATTTATTATGGTATGGCGGGGGTTTAAATGAATTTAATTGAAGAAAGAGACATAACAACTCAAGAAGGGATTGAAGGTTTGGATGATGGGCAAGCTAAAGATTATTCTGCCCACAACGTTTTAGATGATTTATTGCAGAAAGCCACAGATCAAAGCTATTTAACAACTGATGATTTATTAGCTGCCTTCCCTGACGCGGAAGACAACATGAATCAGCTGGAAGAGATCTTCATTCAGTTGATTAACCAAGGTATTGAAATTTATGGTGATGCCGAGGAAGCCGAAGAAGAAAAACGCATGAAGGATCAATCTTCAAGCGAAATGGTCATTCCCGTCACCGATCCATTTGATTTAAGCGGCATCGCTGCCGATGACACAATCAGCCTTTACTTGAAAGAAATGGCTCGTGTTCCACTCTTAACTCCATCTGAAGAAATCTTGTTGGCTAAATCGTTGGAAAAAGGACGAAAAGCCAAGAAAAAGTATGACAAAAAACGATATGCTGGCGATGAAGAGGCCTTGAAATTACGCCGAATCGTTCGTGAAGGTGACAAAGCTCGTGATCACTTGATCAAAGCTAACACCCGTCTCGTCGTTAGTATCGCAAAAAAATATATGGGCCAAGGTGTTCCTTTCTCAGATTTGATCCAAGAAGGTAACCTCGGCTTAATGAAAGCCGTTGAGAAGTTTGACTACCGCCGTGGTTACAAATTTAGCACCTACGCCACTTGGTGGATCCGCCAAGCGATTACCCGAGCTTTGGCTGACCAAGGTCGTACCATCCGCGTTCCGGTTCACATGAGTGACCGCATCCGCAAACTGCACCAAATCTCTCGCCAACTTGAACAAGTTTGGGGCCGCAAGCCCACTCCTGAAGAGTTAGCCGAACATATGGATCTCGAACCTGCAAAAGTCCGCTGGATGCTCCGCGTTAGTCGCCACCCTGTTTCTCTTGAGCGCCCTGTTGGTGAAGAAGAGGACAGCGAATTGGGTAACTTTATCGAGGATGAAGATGCCCCAACTCCTCCGGATGCAGCCTATCATCACCTATTACAAGAAAAATTAGAGGATGTGTTGAGCACCCTCACCCCCCGCGAAGCTCGAATTCTTCGCCTACGATTTGGCCTCCAAAATGGCCGCAGCTACACGCTGGAAGAAGTGGGCAAGAAATTTGGTCTAACCCGCGAGCGCATTCGTCAGATTGAAGGGCAGGCGTTACGAAAATTACGACACCCACGCCGCAGTCGCCAACTCCGCGATTACCTAAGCTAATTCGTCGTAATTACACAACTTATAAAAAATCCGAGGCTTCCTATAGGAAGCCTCTTTTTATATTCTTGATTGCCAAGCCCAAACATCCCCGTTATAATCTCCCCTCACAATCGCCGATAAGGAGTTAATCGATTGCAAAATCAACACCGCTATCTACTATTAACCGTATTTATATCTGGGATGACAACGTTAGGGGCAGAGCTATCAGCTAGTCGCCTTATGGACCCCTTCTTTGGCAACTCGTTAATTATCTGGGCCACAATCATCGGCCTAATGTTACTTTATTTAACCATTGGCTACTTCATTGGTGGACGTTGGGCCGACCATGATCCACGCGAGAGTACCCTGTTTCAGATTACTGCCTGGGGTGCTTTTCTGGTCGGATTGGTTCCGTTTGTGGCTGCTCCCGTCTTGCGTTGGTCAGTGGCAGGTTTATTCAGTTATAACGTAGGTATCCTGCTCAGTTCCTTCATTGGCGTGCTTATTCTCTTTAGCGTACCGATTACCCTTCTCGGCACGGTATCACCATTTGCCATCCGGTTAGCGTTGCAGGACGTGGAGCGAGGCGGACATACAGCTGGCTCTATCTATGCGGTCAGTACGCTTGGCAGTTTACTGGGCACATTTCTACCAGCGCTTCTTCTAATTCCTACCTTGGGTACTCGTCTCACCTTTTTCACCTTCTCCATTATTCTGATTGTTGTCAGCCTTGGGGGCTTATTTTTGAGCCGGTCAAAGTGGGCCTTGTTCTATGTGGCGATGCCAATCATGCTCATCGCTCTCCATCTCCTGTTCCCCGCTGGGCCAATCAAACCTACGCCCGGTTTAGTTTATGAGTCTGAGTCAAGCTACAACTACATTCAGGTTGTCGAATTTCCAGATGACAACGGCGGCAGTTGGCGGCTTCTTCATCTAAATGAGGGACAAGGTATTCACTCTGCCTACAATCCCGAGTTCGCCAACTATCCTCTGATCGATGGGGTTTGGGATTATTTTCTCGTCGTCCCCTATTTTAACAACCCACCCCACACCCAAAATGATGTTGAGAGCCTCCTCCTGATCGGTTCGGCTGCTGGTACCATTCCCAAGGCCTACACCCACATTTATGGGCCGATTCCCATTGATGGGGTTGAAATTGACCCTGGCATTATCGAAGCTGGACAAGAGTGGTTCGACATGACCGAACCCAATCTGACTAGCCATGCCCAAGATGGTCGTTTCTTTCTAACCCACACAGAGAACAGCTACGATGTCATTATCGTCGATGCCTATCGTCCCCCTTACATTCCATTTCACCTCACTACCCAGGAATTTTTTCTAGAAATCTACAATCATCTCAATGAAGATGGGGTGATGGCGATTAATGCTGGACGAACTTCGACAGACTATAGCTTGGTTGAAGCTTTAGCAGGTACAATGCGCAGTATTTTCCCAAATGTTTATGTTTTGGATGTACCTAGCTACGGCAGCGATCTGGGAAATAGTCTGGTTATTGCTACAAAGCAGCCCACGTCCATTGATAACTTTCTCGTCAACACCAGCCAGCTTGAGGACCCTCTGTTACAAATTGTTGCGGCCCGATCCTTTAGTTCACAGGCCCGTATTTGGGAATTTGAGCCAAGCGAAGATATGTTAGTGTTCACAGATGATAAAGCCCCTGTGGAGCAGGTTATTCACAGTTTGATCGTGCGGTATATTACGGGAGGATAGTTTTTGGAGATTAGAGACTGAAGATTGGAGATTGTATTACAATTCTTACAAAATCTCTAACCTCCAATCTCTAGCTTCGATAACTAACGTAGAGTGGTTACTTTATTAGTATTGTAGGGAAATGTTGGCGGGTTCCTAAATATCTAAACTCTCACCTGGTTTAAGCGCGTGCGCCTTAGCATCCGTTTCAGCATTAACCCGAGCAGCCCAAGCATCACCATCTTGAGCAATCGGCGGCCAGGTATTGTAATGGCTGGGAACCACAATCTTTGGCTGGACAAATTCGATTGACCGCAAAGCATCATCCGGCCCCATTGTAAAGTTGTCCCCAATTGGCGGGACATACAAATCGATCCCCTCTTCACCATACAACTTCATATCCATAAACAACGCTGTATCACAAGCAAAGTACATCTTTTTGCCTTCAGCCGTAATCAACAAACCAGCCGGATTTCCACCATAAGAGCCATCGGGTAGTCCAGAACCGTGATGTGCAATGGTCAGCTTAAGATGCCCAAAGTCGTGATTAAAACCACCCCCAAGATGCTGTGGGTGTGCATTTTCAATCCCTTGCTTTTGTACCCAACCGTTGATCTCAGCATTAGAAATCACTTTTGCCCCAGTACGGGTCGCAATCGATACCACATCTTCAACGTGGTCAAAATGTCCGTGGGATACCAGAATAAAGTCGGGGTTGACGGAGTCTGCCGAAACTTCAGTGCCTGGATTGCTGGTGAAGAATGGATCAATCAAAACTGTGTGATCACCAATTTCCAACATATGAGTGCCGTGACCAACATAAGTATACTTAATCGCCATTTTACGCTCCTTTGAGTTAATAATTGTAGATGAGGAGAAACCCATTAACGCTCAAATATTACTTCAAGAACATGGCTTTGTAAAATGACACTTGGCCGGAGGGTAGTTCAGTTTTTGCACTAGATGTAAATAAAGATTTCCATCAGTTAACAAGCAATTTTGGAAGGATGGGGATAAAATATTCACCCTTCTAACCTTCCATCCTTCCAGCACACCCCAATTGGAAGTATTTACATTCTGACCAGTTTGATAAATTTCCTAAATCCGACTATTCTACACCCAACCAATTTGAAAAAAGATTAAATCGAGAGGAGCAGCGTATGCTAATCATCAATGGAACTGTGCTGACATTTGGTGAGGAAAAACGGGCTATTCCTTATGGGGCCGTTTATTACGAAGGTGACACGATTGTTGAGGTTGGAGCAACCGTCGATTTACAACAGAAATACCCTGACGCTGAAGTTTTGGATGCTGCGGGTAAGGTTGTAATGCCAGGGATGGTTTGTGGACACACCCATTTCTATGGGGCCTTTGCGCGTGGAATGGCTATTCCCGGCGATCCCCCCGAAAATTTTGTCCAGATTTTAGAGCGATTATGGTGGAAAGTAGACCGCGCCTTGACGCTGGAAGATAGCAAGTACAGCGCGTTGACAGCACTGGTTGATGCCATTCGACACGGCACCACCACCTTGATCGATCATCACGCCAGCCCCAATCATATTGACGGCTCATTGGACGCCTTGGCCGAAGCAGCGACACAATCGGGCTTGCGGGTTGGGCTATGCTATGAAGTGACCGATCGAAATGGGACACAGGGGGCCTTGGATGGGATTGCCGAAAATGTGCGATTCTTGAAGCGGCTTCAAGATCGGCCTGATCCCAAATTGGGTGCATCTTTCGGGCTGCACGCGTCGTTTACTTGCGGTGACAACACCTTAGACGCCTGTGTGGATGAAGCCAAAGCCTTTGATACAGGCTTCCACATTCACGTTGCCGAAGATAAAGCTGATGAAGTTCACAGTCGGAAGACCTATGGTATGACGGTGGCAGAACGACTGGAAAAGCGCGGTATTTTGGGACCAAAAACATTGGTTGCTCACGCTATCCATGTTGATGCCTACGAAATGGATGCCTTTCGAGCCACAAAAACAAAAATTAGCCATCAGCCTCGTAGCAACATGAATAACGCGGTCGGTGTGGCTGAGGTGGAAAAACTCATTAAGAAGGGCATTACTGTTGGCTTGGGTAACGATGGTTTCTACCAAAATATGTTTAGCGAAATTCACACGGCCTACCTTCTCCATCGCGTTCATAAAGGTGATCCTCGAGTGATGCCCGGCGATCTCCTAATGAAAATCGCCTTCGACAATAACGCCGAAATTGCCAGCCTCTTCTTCCCCAAACCTGTTGGGGCACTCGAAGCTGGAGCCTTTGCTGACATCATTTTGATGGATTACATTCCCTACACCCCCCTCACCGATGGCAACTATCCGTGGCAACTTGTCTTCGGGATGGACGGCAGCCACGTTACCCACACGATCTGCGGCGGACAAATGCTGATGAAGGATCGGGAAGTACTTACGCTTGATGAACAAGCCATCGCCGCGCACGCAATGCAGTTGGCACCTAAAATTTGGCAGCGCGTTGAGGACATGTAATCAAAAACATTATGATTGATGACAACATCATCGGAACCTATAAAGAATACACCTTCCATCAAATGAAATGGAAGGAGCTTTTGTCGCTCTATCAGACGCACCAAGCCAAAGTCTTTAGCGATACCCTGGATTTCTTTCCGGCCTCAATTTGGTCTGAAGATGAGCAAACCGCTGTCAAACAATTATCAGATCGCATCGGTGAAATCTATCGGCTGAATATCGGCATTTATCAAGAGGATGAATTTGTGGGCTGGAGCTTTGGCTGGCAAGAGAATGCCTATCGATACTATATGACCAGCACCGGTATTTTGCCAGAGCATCAGAACAAGGGCATTTATACAGCACTCCTGCCTATCATTTTAGAAAATCTACAAGAGGTCGGTTTTCAGGAAATCTACAGCCGGCACAGTGTCACCCACAATCAGGTAATTGTGCCCAAGCTCAAAGCGGGATTTATCATCACAGGTCTACAATTAAGTGATATGTTTGGCACCTTGGTGCATTTGTCATATTTTACCAACCCGACTCGCCGCAAGATGCTTGATTTTCGAGCAGGCCAGCTACGTCCCGATGATGAAATTAAAGGATTGCTTCGACTTTAAAGTATGTGTAAGGAAACTCAATCATCCTTATAAATAACAATCAACCTGTAAAAGGAAAATACAATGGTTCACGGAACCCACAACGCGATCCACGATTCGCGGAATGACAATGTAAAAGTTTATATCAATGGAGAGTTCTTCCCCCGTGATGAAGCCAAGATTTCAGTTTTTGATAGCGGCTATCTGGTTGGTGACGGTGTTTGGGAAGGGGTTCGCCTACACGATGGGGTCATCGTTTTTTTAGATGAGCATCTGGATCGACTTTATCAAGGTGCCCTCGCCATCGGAATGGACATTGGCAAAAGTCGCGAGGAATTGACCGAGGCGTTGTATGAAACGGTGCGGGTCAATGAAATGGAGACCGATGTCCATATTCGTTTGATGATTACCCGTGGCACAAAAAAGACGCCCTCACAGGATCCGCGCCTGACGATCGGTGGGCCAACGATAGTTATCACGGCTGAGTATAAAAAGGCCGACCCAAGCACCGCATCTGCGGGTATTCGCCTCTTCACCTCGACTGTACGCCGTGGCTCGCCAGACTATCTCGATCCTCGCCTCAACTGTCACAGCAAATTACACGAGGTGATTGCTCTCGTTCAGGCGATCAACGCCGGGGCAGATGAAGCCCTGATGCTTGACATCAATGGTTTTGTCAGCACCTGTAACGCCACGAACTTCTTCGTCATTCGTAAGGGCGAGGTCTGGACCTCAACCGGGCAATATTGTATGAATGGGATTACACGTGGCAAGGTCATTGAAGTCTGTCAGGCCAATGATATTCCTGTCTATCAGAAAAACTTTTCGTTGACCGATGTCTATGACGCCGACGAGGCTTTTGTAACTGGCACCTTTGGTGGACTCACCCCCGTCATCGAAGTTGATGGGCGAGTCATCGGCGATGGGCAAGGGTTTGGGCCGTTGACCCAAAAGCTCAGCGAAATATATCATCATGCTATTCACAAAGCGCTTCAGGTTGAAAAAGCGAAAGTTAGCTAATGAATGATGTTGATATTACACAGTATCAAGCTCAGCTCACTCAACTAGGGATCGAGTATGAAGTGCTCAAGCACCCAGCCATTCGGGATTTTCGGGATGTGTTAGGCACTTTGAATGAGATGTACCAAATGAGCCTGTCGCCTGCCGACTGTATCCCGGTCTTGGTTATGAAAGCTGATGATGATTACTTAGCCATTGCTATTCGGGGGGATTGCAAGGTCGATTTCAAGAAAGTGAAAAAGCAACTGAGCATTAAAAATCTGAGAATGGCCACCCCCAATGAGTTTACCAACCTGACCGGATTACCTGTTGGCGCAGCTAGAGTTCATATGCCCGGACTACAAACAATTCTTGATGAAAAAATTTTCAACAAAGTCGACTTGATGGGGGGATCAGGTACCTTTACCCAAAGCATTCGTTATTACACCCAAAACCTACAAAACCTCCCAGATAGTCGGGTGCTTGATGTAACCAAAGGCTGTTACTGACCCAGACGTAACTTTCTAAACTTTTGAAGACGGTTCATAGGACAAGGGTTTTTGTTTAGTTTTTTATATCCGGGTCAGTAAGGTTAAACGACTTTCAATGAGGCAATTTAACAAATGAGTCACTTTTTTGCCTATCTCGCTCGGATGAAATTTATCCAACGCTGGGGCCTGATGCGAAATATCCGCACCGAGAACATTCAGGAACATAGCCTCCAAGTTGCCCAAATTGCGCACGCGCTGGCCTTGCTCAAAAATCGGCTGTTTGAGGGATCAGTTGATCCGCAACGGGTGGCCGTTCTGGCAATGTATCATGATGTCGGCGAAGTCATCACCGGTGATCTGCCCACCCCCATCAAATATTTTAACCCGCAAATCAAAACCGCTTACGATCAGGTCGAAGATGTCGCTCGGCAGAAGTTATTTGATCTGTTGCCCGATGTATTAAAACCTGACTACGAGGCACTTCTTTTCCCGCAACAAAGGGATAAACCTCACTGGCAATTGGTGAAGGCGGCCGATAAGATTTGCGCCTATCTCAAGTGCGTTGAGGAATTGACGGCTGGTAATGAGGAGTTTGTTAAGGCCGAAAAGGCTATCAAAGCGGACATTGATAACCTCAATCTACCCGAGGTCGCTTACTTTATGGAAAATTACGTCCCCAGCTTCTCCTTGACCTTGGATGAATTAGACTAACAAATAACATAATCCAAAAATAATTGACATTTCTATTATCACTCGCTAGAATAGGCCAGCTCTTATTTTGAAGCGAATATGAAAAGCAGTCCTTACCTCATAAGTTCATTGGGATAAGGGCTTATTCGTAATAAACTTGCAACGAGGCGATGCATGTCATCAAATTTGAGACGATTTGAGCGAATCCTAGATGCCTTCTTGCCACTCATCGCCGTTATGGGGGCATTGATTGTCGGAGCGCTCGTGTTGATTGTGTTGGATAAAGATCCAGTGGAAGCTTACACGGCAATGTTCACAGGAGCCTTTACCAACAAAAATGGCTTGGCTGATACTTTGGTCAAGGCTATCCCATTGCTCCTGGTAGGGCTAGGCATCGTCATCGCCTTTCGGGCTAGTGTGATCAACATCGGGGCTGAGGGGCAGCTAATTGTTGGGGCCTTGCTCACCACCTACCTGGCCGTTGAATTCGGCGAGGTGTGGCCCAATTGGTTTGTCATTTTGTTGGGCATTGTGGCGGGCACCTTGGCTGGGGCAATCTGGGCTGGCATTCCAGGCTTTTTGAAGGCCCGATTGAACGTCAATGAGATTCTCAGCACCATTATGATGAACCAAATCGCCATTCAGATCGGCTTCTTTCTTCTACGTGGCCCAATGATCGACCCAGCAGAGCTTGAAGCGGGCACAAACATTCCTCACTCGGCCCGCCTCCCTCGAACGACAGACCTTTTCCGATTTACAGACATCGCGAAATATTTCGGATTTACAGAAACGGCCAAAAACCTTGAAATGACAGGCTTTCGGGCCGAGATTTATGGTCTGTTAGTGGAACCAACTCGTCTACACATTGGTTTCTTCATCGCCGTTATTATGGCCATTCTCGTCTATATCTTTCTGTGGCGAACCACTCTTGGCTATCGAATTAGAGCGGTAGGCCTCAATCCCGGGGCTGCTCGTTACGCGGGGATCAATGTCCCTCGCTACCAAATTATGTCGATGGCCCTTAGTGGGGCCTTTGCTGGCTTGGCTGGGGCAATTGAAATTTTGGGGCTACATCACCGGATGTTTGAGCCGTTAGCGGTTTCAGCAGGCTACGGTTTCTCCGGGATCGTAGTGGCCCTTTTTGGAAAGTTGCATCCCCTCGGGGCCATTCCAGCCTCAATTCTCTTTGGGGGGCTGCTGGTTGGTGGCGATAAAATGCAGCGAGCCGTGCAGGTTCCCCAAGTATTGATTACAGCCTTGCTTGGCTTGGTCGTGTTGTTTGTGGTCAGCAGTGAAATTTGGTCTCGCCGTCGAGCCAATCGACGCGTATCCGATAGCCCAGTCGCGGAGGAAGCCTCTTGAACGAAGAACTCAGTATTCTGGCCATCATTGTTGGGATCGCCCATTCTGGCATTCGACTGGCGACCCCTTATCTCTATGCGGCCATCGGTGAAACCTTTGCCCAACGCTCTGGGGTGCTGAACCTTGGGGTTGAGGGCATTATGCTGATGGGGGCCTACTCTGGCTTCTTTGTGGCCTTCACTTCTGGTAGCCTATTATTGGGACTTCTGGCAGCCATCATCGTTGGTGGCTTGATGGGTCTAGCAATGGCTTTTATCAGTGTCACGCTTAAAGCTGAACAGGGGATCAGTGGTATCGGCTTATTTCTATTTGGCTTGGGCGCTTCAAGTCTCCTCTTCAAAACGACTCTTGGCACGGTCGAGGGGGTCAATGGTTTCCCCGAGCTAGAATTCTGTCTGGCCAGTTTCGGTCTCAATTCCGATTTCTGTCTCGCCGAAATCCCGATCTTTGGCGAAATCTTCCTTAATCACAGTATTCTGGTCTACGGTGCGTTTGCCTTGGTGCCCATTGCTTGGTGGATTATCAACAAAACCACTTGGGGCTTAAATATCCGGGCAGTGGGGCAAAATCCGCAGGCAGCAGACTCACTGGGTGTTAGCGTTGATCGCGTGCGATACGCAACTGTGACCATCGGAGGCATGCTGGCTGGGGTCGCTGGAGCATCACTTTCAATTTCATTGCTCAACATTTTTCAGGAAAATATGACAAACGGTCAGGGCTTTATCGCGGTTGCGTTGGTGTATTTTGGCAGTTGGACTCCGGTTGGTGTTTTGGCGGGGGCATTGCTATTCAGCTTGGTCAATGCCCTGCAACTTTGGGTACAGGTTCTCGGTCTCAATATCCCTTCGGATGTGGCCGTTATGTTGCCCTACCTATTGACAATCTTGGCTCTGGCCTTCCCCTTCAAACGCGCCTTCCAGCCCACCGCCCTGACCCGACCATTTGAACGAGGCGAGAATTAACAGTAAATGGTAAATAGTAATTTTTTAAGGATGCGGACATTAAGGTTGATTTGAAAAACACAAAACATAGACGAGAAGAACACGGATAAAAAATGAAGAAAAGTATTCTGCACTTTTCCATTAATTATTCACAATCCACAATTACCAATTACTAATAACAAAGAGGCTGTTTTATGAGCGAGTCAAATCTTCTCCCATCAGGCTTACCGCGTATCGAGTCGCTTGAAATGCGGAATATTACCAAACGATTCCCTGGCGTTCTCGCAAACGATCAAGTCGATTTTGATGTCAAGGCTGGAGAAATTCACGCCCTTTTGGGTGAAAATGGCGCAGGGAAAAGTACCCTGATGAAAATCCTCTATGGCCTGTATCAGCCAGAAGAGGGTGAGATTTTGCTCAATGGGCAACAGATCAGAATCCACTCGCCCAGCGACTCCATCGAGCGCGGCATCGGGATGATTCATCAGCATTTTATGTTGGTCAATTCCCTCACCGTGGCAGAGAATGTGGCCTTGGGCTTACGCTCTTCACGCGGCCCCCGCCTTGATTTGGACATCGTCACAAAACGGATCATTGAACTGGCTGACAAATACGGACTCGATATTGACCCCAAAGCCATCATCTCTGATCTGTCCGTAGGACAACAGCAGCGGGTCGAAATTATGAAGGCCCTTTACCGTGGGGCAGCTCTACTGGTATTAGATGAGCCAACTGCTGTTCTAACCCCACAAGAAGTGGATGACCTGTTTGGTATCTTCCGGCAGATGGCTAAAGATGGGCACGCCCTCATCTTCATCTCCCACAAATTGCACGAAATTCTAGCTTTAACCGATCGGGTTACGGTCCTACGAGATGGTCGAGTCGTGGGCAGCCGCGAAACGGCTGGGGCCACAAAAGAGGATTTGGCCCAAATGATGGTGGGTCGTGAGGTGTTGTTAGATCGCGTGCGGGCGACCGGCGAATTGGGCGAGACACGTCTCAAGTTGGACAATGTTAGTACTCGAAACGAAAAAGGTATCCAAGTCCTGCGTGACATTAGTTTTGAGGTTCGTAGTGGTGAAATTGTCGGTGTAGCTGGCGTGTCCGGTAACGGACAGAAGCCGCTGGCAGAGGCCATTGCTGGTCTATGGACGGTGGAAGCAGGTAACATCACGATGGAAAGTCGAGATGTTACCAATTTACCGCCAGTCGCAATGATCGAGGCTGGTCTCTCTTACATTCCTGAAGAACGAATGCACGATGGCGCGGTCAAGGATTTCTCTGTGGCCGAAAACTTAATTCTCCAAGACCACATTCGCCCCCCCTACAGCAATGGCATTTTCCTCAACTTCAAAAAAATTGCGTCTCACGCGGATGCGATGATCAAACAATTTAATGTCAAAACTCCCAATCAAGAGACACCTGTCAAAAATCTGTCGGGTGGGAACATTCAAAAGATGATTTTGGCTCGTGAACTGGCCCGGCGTCCCCGCGTATTAATTGCGGCCCAGCCCACCCGTGGGGTCGATATTGGGGCCATCGAATATATTCATAACCAACTCCTTCTGCAACGTGCAGAAGGGTTAGCGACCTTGCTCATCTCTGAAGACCTGGACGAAATTCGAGCCCTATCAGACCGCATCATTGTGGTATTTGCCGGGGAGATCATGGGCATCGTTGATAATGACCAAACTACAACCGAAGCACTCGGTCTGATGATGGCCGGAGAGCGAATGGCAGCCTAAATGTCAAAATTAATTTATGGTGACCGAATCGGCGCTGGGGCGGACCTTATGGTCGGAGCCAGTGCTGTGATTTTTGATGAGACGGGGGAAAAGATCTTGTTAACCCGTCGGACCGATAACAACCGCTGGTGCTTACCCGGTGGTCGCGTCGACTCTGGGGAAAGTGTGGCCGAGGCCTGTACCCGTGAGGTGTTAGAGGAAACGGGCCTAGTGGGAGAAGTTGTTCGCTTGACTGGGATTTATTCCAATCCTAATCTGATTGTGACCTATCCTGATGGGAATCGGTTTCAACTCATTGCTTTTAATTTTATTGTTCGCGTCACTGGTGGCACCTTGGGGTTGAGTGATGAAACGACCGAATATGGCTACTACACCCTTGAAGAGATGGATGAGCTTGACCTGATGGAGCACCATCACGAACGCATCAAAGATGCTTTGACTGGACAAGAAGCTGCAATCGTAAAGTAGATCGATCAAGGCGTGGGCTATTGCAATAACCTATAATGACCGGACATAAAATTCTCACAAAAGGTTGGCACAAACCTGTTTGTGAGTCAACTTAATGAATTAATCCATAAATGTAACAATCCTCACGCCTAATCCGTGACTATTTCAATATCTTGGTGTCTTATCATGTAGAGCAATTAAGCTCAATTCAACTTATCAGCATAGCTGTGGAGGAACGACCATGATCATGAATATTATTGTATGGATTGTTGTTGGGTTCATCATTGGGGCTTTAGCCAAGTTTGTAATGCCCGGGCGCGACCCAGGTGGATTTGTGGTAACAACCTTATTGGGGATTGCTGGCTCTTTTGTTGGTGGGTATTTGAGTAGTATCATCGGAATTGGTGGTGGATTTATTGTTAGTCTTATTTTTGGTGTCGTTGGTGCGGTTATTCTTTTGGCTATCTATCGTATGATCCGTAAGTAAATCTGAGTAGGGTTATCTCAAAAGGTTGGACATAAGAAATTCTATGTCCGGCCTTTTTTGTTGTCGAGTAGTTATCTTAAGATATCGCATCCAAGAAACGATAATAGGCCGCAGCAAAGGGGAGAAACCACGGATTTTTGCGATAGAAGAAATAAGTTTGATGAGGAACCTCGGCGAAGGGGCTACGTGGAATGAGGCCACACATCAATTCAGCCGCCTCTTTGCCTAAATAGCCAGCCAAGGCCACCCCGTGTCCGCCATAGCCAAGCGCATAGTAGATGCCATCAACTTGGCCAATGTGAGGGATCAGATCAAAAGTGATACCTAATCGTCCAGTCCACGTGTGAGTAATCGACACATCTTTGAGTTGTGGAAAAATTTCGACCATTCGCTCACGTTGGAGACGAGCACTCTCTTTCACGTCCAGATTTGGTGAAAGATTATTGCGTCCTCCCATTGACATTCGGCCATCTGGGGTCAATCTGAAATAGTTCAAAAACCACTTTGTATCATAAAAAACACGATCTCGCGGACTAAGTTCCTGCTGCAAGGCAGCAGGCAAGGGCTCGGTCGTAATCATATAACTCCCGACTGGAAACACACGCCGTTGAATACCGGGCACTAGATCCGAGGTGTAGCCATTGGTGGCAATGAGCACCCGACTAGTTTTAACCACCCCCTGATTTGTGGTTACTTGAAAGGTGTCTTTCCCGGTTTGACGCTCAATGCGTTGGGCCGTGGTTTGTTCACACAGCATTGCACCCACCCGGGCGGTGGCTTGCGCCAATCCATACAAATATTTAGCCGGTTGTACCCCACCACCCTCAGCTTCAATCGCAGCGCCGTGGAAAATATCCGTGCCAATCTCTTGGCGTAGCTTTTCCGGCGGCACAATTTTTTGCTCAAAATTGAGTTCGCGGGCCATCCACTCAACATCTTCGATCAGGCCTTTATAATGGCTGGGTTTGTGGGCCAACGCTAGACCACCCGCCGCCGTATAATCACACTCAATTTTTTCTTCAGCCAACAACTGTTCCAGGTAGGCCACGCTATTAAATGAGGCTTGCCACAACTCAAAACCCAACTCACGACCGTATGTTTTGAACAGAGATTTTGGCCCCGATTTGAGACCGGGTGCGACTTGACCACCATTGATGGCACTAGCCCCAGCCCCAATTTCACCCTGCTCCAACACCACAGCCTTCGTACCTACCTTAGCCAGCGTACGCGCCGCCGCCAGCCCCGTGTATCCACCTCCAACAATGACAACGTCAGCCTGCTCAGGCAACGGTGACATTGGCAAGTCAGGCTTAGGCGCATCTTCTTTCCAAAAAGGTGTACTCTTTAAATTTGCAAACAAATCAGTTGTCATTGGTTTGTCCATCATTAAAAAATATTTGGGCAAGCAACCCTTCTGTACCCGCTTTGATTAAATCAATCAATTCATCATCCATATAAGGATATACATCTGGTATGTCTAAATTTTCAATACGTGGCAAGTCACTGTCACGAAATGTGGTCAGAATTCGACTCTTGTGTTTGTTCTCCATAACCAAAACGAGGTCAGCCCAATCCAACTGCTTTTGGTTCAAACGTATTCTACTTTTGTCACTAATCCCAGCAGCTCTAACCTGAATTCGCGGATCGTTTTTATAAATGGTTGCGGCTGTAGGACTACGCCATTGATTTCGCCCACATACAAAAAGCACGTTTGGTTTTTTCACCATTTTGGTCATAAATCGGTTAGGCTTGGGTCAAAGCTTGTTCTGCCAAAGCAATTGATCCCAAAACCCCAGCTCGATTCCCCAACCCTGGGGGAACAATATACGACTCGATATTCTCCAGAATGACTGGGGATTGCACATATCCATTTAATAGGGCTGGCACTTTCTCATGTAGCATCGGGAAAATCTGTTTTTGATCCATCACGCCCCCACCCAAAATGAGCCGTTGTGGAGAAAGGGTGCAGATGAAATTGACGAGGCCATAAGCAATGTAGTGAGCCTCCATCTCCCAGGCTGGATGATCTTCGGGTAATGTTTCAGCTTTTTGCCCCCAACGATCTTGCAAAGCTGGCCCGGTCGCCATTCCCTCCAGACAATCACCGTGAAATGGACAGTGTCCGGCGTACATATCCTCGGGATGCCGAGGGATACGAACGTGCCCCATCTCGGGGTGAATCAAACCGTGCATCAAATTACCTTTAATGAGACCACCGCCGCCAATTCCCGTTCCAATCGTCAGATAAATAAAGGTATCAAGCCCCTGCCCTGCCCCCCAGCGATACTCCCCTAAGGCCGCACCATTAACATCTGTATCAAAGGTAAATGGTACGTCAAGCGCTTGGCTAACCGCTCCCCCTAAATCAGTTTGAGCCCAGCCTGGTTTTGGGGTAGTGGTGATATAGCCGTAAGTGGTTGAGTCAGGATTTGGATCAACTGGGCCAAACGAGGAAATGCCGATGGCTGCCACAGGTTCAGCCTGCTCCTTGAAAAAATCAATGGTTCGTTGAATCGTTTCGGATGGGGTCGTTGTCGGAAACCGTGTTTCCGCAATAATGTTATCGGGACCAGTGGCTACAGCACAAACAAATTTTGTCCCTCCGGCCTCAATTCCTCCATAAAGGGTCATTTCACATTCTCCAAAATATTATTTTTTGCTTCCGCTTCATCATCCATCATCATTGCCAAAGCCAGAAAGCCTAGCATATAGCCTAAATAGTTGGGTTGCATAAAGCGGGATAGATAGAAAAAGGCCAATAGAAAGACGACGTAGCCATAGAGCATAAAACTGATTGTATTGGTGCGAGTTTGACGCCAAAGTAGAAGTAAGAGCAAGGGGATACCCACAATCGCGCCGGGAATGGTAAACGGCCAATACTCAAATCGATCAGACACCCAGCCAAATGCCAACACATAGTTGGATGCTCCCCACCCCCAAATTTGATAGCCGGTCGGGCCAATACCCGCCGACCAACGCCAGACATCATCGTACATTTGGTCAGGATTCCAAACAAACCAGGGGCCGACAATCAGCAAGGCCACGGCTGGCAGGGTCCAAGCGCGTTGCAGAATGGTCATAATATGAGATCGCCATTGATTGAATGGGGGGATGAGATTCGCTCCCCACTGATCACGAAGGAGATAGAGCAGCCAAAACGGCGCAAGAAACCAAGCGGTTGGCTTACTAGCACATGCTAGCCCAAAAGCTGCTGAGGCCAGCAAGGTCCGGCGAGAATTAATGTCTGGATTGTGTGGTTGTAGCAACCAAAGGGCTAAGATAATCCAGCCCAAAACAAAGGGATCATTCTCCCCAAAAATGATACTCACCCCACCAATTGGATTGAGGCCCATAATCGCAATCGCAATCAATTGGGCTTGACGTTGTTTGACAAGCCGTTGAGTTAGCCAAAGAGTCAGGGCGAAAAGTATCAAGTACACCATACGTTGGTCATACCAGCCCAGCAGACTTTGGCTCAAGAGATAGAATGGGGTGGAAAAAACAAAGGTCCAGGGCAAATAGGGATAGTGATATAACGCCGTTCGATATTCATTGAAGCCCCATTCAGCCATCGGTGTATCAACATAATCCTCAACATAGGGATTCAAGCCTTGCAGAAAATAATCAATGGTGACCTCAGTTTGGATCACCCCACCATCGTGTGAGTAGCTGGCCGGACCACTGAGATGTCGCAAATTGATGAGCAGCAATGTTTTACCAAAAATAAGCAGGATAATGATACCGTACAAAAAAATCAATTTTAGGCGATGGATTATTTTGCTTTGAGCATCACTACTAAAAATATCGGTCACAACATAAAGCAGAAAAAAGCCCACAGCCGTCGCCATTAGTAGCATACTGACCGGATCGGTTTCAGGATGAGCCAATAAGTCCAAGCTCCAGGCAGGCCACCAGCCTTCTACTAAACGGCGTACATCATCGTGACGTTGAGGCAAGGCATTATCAGCCAATGTATCAATGCGTAGCCGGGTGGTGATTAAGACAAAAAGAATGAGAACATCAAATGATTTTTTCAAATAGGTTTCTCCCAAGAGGCCCATTATACCACGAGGCAAATGGGAGGCAATGCAGCCAAGTTAGGGAGTGGGGTATATGGCAGGGAGCATGGAAAGCTGGGGGAATGCTTCTCCAACCTTCCATAATCAACAAACAAGCTCTGTCTCTTGTCTTGAAAGAACTCATAAACGCAAGACAAGCTGGGCAATGTTAAAATAGATAAACAGCCCAGTCGCATCGACAATCGTGCTCATCACGGGGCCAGAGACAACGGTCGGATCAATGCCTAGTCGCGAGGCAATCAGGGGTAACAAGGAGCCAGCCCCCGTGGCCCACAGCACAATCCCTAATATTGAGACACCAACGGTAAGCGATAGTGCGCTGTTTCCAACCCAAATCATAGCCAAAATATAAGCGATAATGCCCATTCCGATACCTAGCACTAAACCAATGCCGATCTCGTGAAACCACACGCGCCAAGCATCGCCCCAATCCACATCCCCAATGGACATCGCTCGAATAATGGTTGCTGTCGTTTGCGAGCCAGCATTCCCGCCCGTGCCAATAAGCATGGGTATGAAGATAGCCAAGGCAACCACAGTTTGTAACTGTTCTTGGTAGGAGTCCATCACCCAGCCAGTGAGGGTGGCCGTGAAAAAGAGCATCAATAGCCAGCCAATTCGTTTGCGAGTGATACTCCAGATGCTGGTATCCAAATAGGCTCGATTGAGTGGTTCAGCCCCCCCTAATCGTTGAATATCCTCCGAGGCTTCATCCTGCAATACATCAACGAGATCATCAATGGTGATGACCCCCAACATGTGCATCTCATCATCGACAACAGGCAGGGCCAATAAATCGTACCGCATCATTAGTTCAGCACAATCTTCCTGATCGGTATCAGCTTGAACATAAATGACATCATCATTCATAAGTTCACCGATACGCTCATTGGGAGTGCCTACGATCAACTGTCGTAAGTTGACCACCCCAACCAAACGTTTTAGTCGATCGGTGGCGAACAAATAATAGATTGTTTCTTCATCAGGATGCCAAGCCCGAATTACTTCGATACTTTGATCGACCGTCCAGCGTCGCTGTAGAGCCAAATAGGCGGAGGTCATCAATCCGCCTGCCGTATCGTCAGGGTAGTCGATAAGGGGTTGAATTTGATGGGCCAAATCAAGTCGAGCCAGAATCGCTTCGGCCTGATCAGATTCAAGATCATCCAGCAAGTCAGCCGCTTCATCAGGCTCCATCTCGTTGACAATTCGTACGAGGGTAGCCAGAGGCAGTTGAACTGCCAACTCTGCGGCGGCCTCATCATATAACTCTTCAATGATATCGGCCGCGTCGGCAGGATTAATTTCGGGCAAAAGCGTCGTTTGGTCCTCTTCATCGAGGTCATTAAAAATATCGACCTGATCGGCAGGACGCAACGCTTCGATTATGGATGATGCGGTTGTGAGGTCGTTGGTTTCCAGGGCTGACCGCATTTGGGCCAGCACGTCTTCAAGTGCTACCGGCTCCATAGGAACACCTCCAGGTTAAGGCTTTTCCAAGAGTTAAATTCGTCAAAGTAAGAAACAGACCAAAAGAAATAAGCTTACTATCATCTATTTTCAGAAAAGCTTAAGCAATTCCTCACTTAGTCTGATAGTAAAATTGTGGTGTTTCCCGCTTAACTCGTTGGCAATTTATGTTCTTGGAATTGCCATATTCTTCCTGGCAATGCTCTTTGGTAGCCGCTGCCAGGGGTTATGTTATGGGGTTAATACTTAAAAATTTGGGACGGGACCGAAGCCCCTTACTAGGTAAACTCTCGTCCACTATTTTTCCTTCGTATCTGAATATAGACTGTGTGAACACAATGGCGCATTGTAAATAAATCCTTGACCTTTGTCAAAGGCTACAGGCCTTCTCCTGGTTTATTTTCACCCAATTAGGCCCATTTGCCTACTCCTGGCCCGAAATTTCAACTATTTTCGTGCTATAATGAAGCCAAGTAACGAGCTACTGGGCACAACTCCTCTCATGAATGACGAACAAAAAAGTAAAGCACAACTCATCCAAGAGTTGACAATGTTGCGACAAGCCGTCGGGCAGTCAGCCTCTGCCACGGCTGTCGCAGAAACTGAGTTTCGGTCAGAGCAACTCCAGTATGAAGCAGAGCAGCGAAAACTGGCAGAGCAAACATTGAGACAACGTAATCGTGAGCTGCGTCTCTTAATTGAGGTGAGCCAAGCTTTTATTTCTACGTTGGATTTGGACTCTGTGTTGGCTATAGTTTTAGAAGAGGTACGCCAAGCTCTCGATGTTGTGGCCTGTTCAGCTTGGTTGATTGATAATGAAACGAATGAGGTTGTCTGTCGCCAAGTGACTGACCCCCAAAGTGAAATCGTTCGGGGTTGGCGGGTACCAATGGGTAAGGGGTTTGTTGGCTGGGTGGCTGAACACGGGGAACGCTTAAATGTGCCCGATACTCGAGCCGATCACCTGCACTTTAAAGGGGTCGATAAAGAAACAGGACTCGTTTTACGATCAATCCTCAGCGTTCCCCTTTGGGTAAAGGAGAACACAATTGGCGTAATTCAGGCGGTCGATGCAAAAGTTAATCGCTTTACTGATGATGATTTGGATCTTCTTGAGTCATTAGCCGCCACAGCCGCCATTGCAATTGAAAATGTTCGCCTTTATGAGCAGGCTCGCAGAGATGCTGAAACAAAAACGATGTTGTTGAATGAGGTTAATCACCGAGTCAAAAATAATTTGGCGGCAATCATCGGCCTCCTCTACGCTGAACGACGCCATCTTGATCAGGAAACGCAAACTCCCTACCGCATGTTTATGACTGATCTTATTGGACACATTCACGGTTTAGAAACGGTTCACAATTTATTATCAGCTTCTGAGTGGGCCCCACTACCATTAAGTCATCTGGCCCATCAAATTATCCATTCGACATTGCAGGCGCTCCCTTCTTCAAAACGTGTCAGCGTAACAATTTCACAATCCGCTGTTGAGGTCACCGCGAAACAAGCCAATAGCTTGGCTTTAGTCCTCAATGAATTAACCACCAATACAATAAAGTATGCCCTTGAAGAACGAGACACGGGCAAGATTATTGTAACTATAGATCAAGACAATGATATGATTATCTTCAAATTTCAAGATGATGGGCCGGGATATCCAGCAACCACACTTTCTGAAGTTAATCAAAATGTTGGCTTATATTTAATTAAAAATATTGTTCGTAAGGATTTACGAGGCACAGTTAGCCTCTCTAATGAGCCAGGTGCAGCGACAACCTTACGATTTTAACAACCTCATAACGATTGAAGGAAAGCTATAAAATGTACAAAACAACGAATGTCAGGGTGCTGGTCGTTGAGGACGACTTTTTGGTCAGTGAGATGATCGATGGGGCTTTGAGCGATATGGGGCATCAGGTGGTTGGTAAAGCAACCGATGGCAAACAAGCCCTAGAATTAGTCCAGAGTTTGCGCCCTGATCTCATCTTAATGGATATCGAAATGCCAGGGATGAATGGAATTGAAGCAAGCCGTCAAATCACAGAATCCCACCCAACGCCAATCGTCGTTTTAACCGCCTACGACACACCAGACTTGGTAAAACAGGCGAGTGAAGCGGGGGTGGGGGCCTATCTAATTAAGCCACCAAATGCACAAGATATGGATCGCGCTATTTTAATTGCAATGGCTCGTTTTGAAGATATGCAGGCTCTACGTCGCCTTAATCTTGAATTACAAACCCGAAATAAAGCATTAGAACAAGCTTTAATCGAAGTCAAACAATTAAGTGGGTTACTACCAATCTGCGCCTCCTGTAAACAGATTAGAGATGACGAGGGTGATTGGCATCAAATCGAAGCTTATATCAAGGAGCATTCTGAGGCAGAATTCAGTCATGGGCTGTGTCCCGATTGTTTAAGGCGGCTCTATCCAGATTACTATCAAGATGTAATAGATGAGCAAGGGTATTAAGCACTAAATTTTTAATATTTGAATAACTTCATACTTAACCTGAAACGTGGTGCCAGGAGAATATCTTCGGCACCATATTTGCTTTAAATTTAACAAAATTTTAGTACCAGCTTTGTATGATCCGTAGAACCTGATACTATTATTAATAGTGTTAGGTCGCACAAAGAAACTACATAAGGAGGGGATGGCGGCTAATTGACTTTGCCCCCAAATTAATCATCAATGTTACGTATCCTGTTAGCTCAAGATAATCAGAATGACTCCTCAGCCTTCCGTCAAGCTTTTGATGCAGTCAATACGCCAGTTGACATCCTTCTCGCCCCTAATGCAAAAACGGCTTGGTCGTATCTAGCCCAGCCCAATTTGGAGTTGGACATCGTCGTTGTCGATAAGCAGTTGCCAGATATATCAGGCATAACATTGTGCCAAAATATTCTGGAGAGTGATCAGGCCGTCCCCCTGATGCTGTTGGTTGAAGCCAATGAAGAAATGGCAGCGGCAGAAGCCTTGAGAGCAGGGGTTCACGATTATTTAATAAAAGATGAAGCCCAAAATTATCTGGGGCTACTCCCCATTGTTTTAACTCGAGTGGTTCAACGCTACCAACCCTACCGTGAAGCTGAAGCGACCCTGAATGATGTTTTTAGATGGGTTGAACAAGCAAAGCAAGAATGGGAGGCAACGGTTGATGCCCTACCAGATTTAGTGGGCTTGATTGATGCACAAGGATACATTATTCGCGCCAATCGAGCCGTCGAGTCGTGGCAATTAGCCGATGTTACGGAAGTCAAAGGGCAATCCATTCACGATTTATTACATCCAAACTGCACCACAGAAAATTGCTATTTGGGTATATCCTGGTCTCAAAAACTAACTGATCTTGAGTATGGACAAGCGATTGAGTTTGATCAAGATGATGTTAACCTCAATCGTCACTTACAATGGCAACTTGCCCCAATCAAAACCAAAACGGGCCGAGAAAAGCTTTTCTCATTTGTTGTTCAGGATATGACAGAGCGAAGACTCTCGGAAAGAGCTTTGCAGGAAAGTTTGCAGCAAACTGAAATTGCTTATCGTCAAGCAAAAATTTATGCAAGACAGCTTAGAAGTGAGGTCGCTGAACGGAAACGTGCCGAGGCATCCCTCCGCCAATATACTGTAGAGTTACAAGCCCGTAATGCCGAATTGGATGCCTTTGCCCACACCGTCGCCCACGATCTCAAAAATCCCCTAAATCCTATTATTGGTTATGCTAAATTTATGGTGGATAACCAAGAACATCTCCCAGCCCAGCAGATTAAAGAAGGTCTGGAGTCGATTTTAAGAGGAAGTTATCGTATTCAAAAGATTATTGATGAGATTTTGTTATTAGCTGGCGTACGAAAACAAGAAGCAAAAATCGAGCCGCTGGATATGGCCCAGATTGTAAACGAGGCATCCGAACGATTAAAAAGTCTGATTGAAGAGTTTCAGCCGACCATTGTTCTGCCGAAGGAGTGGCCCACGGCAAAGGGCTACGGGCCTTGGGTGGCTGAAATTTGGACCAACTATTTGAGCAATGGGCTTAAGTATGGTGGCTCCCCTCCTCATCTAGAGTTAGGCTCAACAAAAGATAACAACGGAATGATCCGATTTTGGATACGTGATCAAGGACCAGGTCTAACCCCAGCGGAGCAAGAGCGTCTTTTTACCCCTTTTACCCGGCTAGGTCAGGGTCAGGTACGAGTTGAGGGGCACGGCTTAGGATTATCCATTGTCCATCGAATTTCGGAAAGATTAGGGGGCCAAGTTGGGGTTGAGAGTGATGGGCCAGATCAAGGGAGTGTCTTTTATTTTACCCTGCCTGAGTACAGAGAGTAGATCACTTTTTTGAGGTTTGACTTTCTAATTCGGATCAATTACACTTTTGCTCCAGATTGAATAATTACACTTGGGAGACACAGAAAATGGCAAAAAGCAATCCAGAATTGATTTGTGCTTTACGAGAAACGGCGGAACGATTATCTGATGGTGCTAAATATGAATGGGGCCACATGGGGCGGTGTAATTGTGGGCATTTGGTACAAACTGTAACCCAAATGACCGATCATGAAATTGCGAAATCGATCGATTTTCAGTTGGATGAGTGGTCTGAATTTGCTAAGGATTATTGTCAAGGCACGGGTGAAAAGGTTGAAGATTTGTTTACAACGCTAAATCAGATTGGGTTTGATTATCAGGATGTGATTCATTTAGAAAACCTCTCCGATAAGCGTGTTTTAGATCGTTTGAAGGGTGGGCGGCGTTATTTACAACGAAATCAAGTCAAAGATGTCACGGAGTATATGGTCACCTTAGCAGACATTCTGGAAGAAAATTTGGTGTAGATTAAAGCGATAATACAATGCCTATTTATGAATACCACTGCGATAATTGTGATACGACATTTGAAAAACTAATCCGCTCTATATCTAAAAAACCGCAGGAAATACATTGTCCAACCTGTGAAAGCATTGATGTAGAGCGGCTTATCTCCTCTGTCGCTTTTCACAAAGGTGGCGGCGGCGCTACCGCAGAATTAAGTGATGACAGTACATCTATAGATACTCCCCCTGTTTTTGGGCGTAAAGAATTAGAAGCCGCCACCGAAAAGAAACGCCAGATTAAAGAACAAATTGCAGCTGGTGAATAACCTGCGTAAAAAAGAGGCACACATTAGTCGTGCCTTTTTTTATTGCCGACATTCAACAATATCCCCTCAATAATATTCAAAATACTGGTCATCCGTCTCAACTTCGCGTATAATCAACATTCAGCATCATAGCTGAGTCTAACCATATCATCATCAAAGGTAATATCATGGCCGATCACCTTGAAATATCAGAGTTTCCCCAAGCTGAAGAAATTTATATGATTGCGGGTTGGCGTCAGTGGGCCGATGCCGGCTCTGTATCATCAGCCTTACCGCAATACATTATCGACAAAACCAACGCGAGAAAGATCGGCCACATCGAATCTGATGGATTTTATATGTATCAGATTCCTGGTACCCATCATCTTCTCCGCCCAGAGATCAAACTCAAAGATGGCTATCGCCAAAAGTTAGAAATCAAGAAAAATGAATTTTTCTATACCGGCGATGAAAACATAGGGCTGGTCATTTTTTTAGGGGATGAGCCCCATTTGGATATTGATCGATATGTGTCAACCTTGTTGGATGGCGCAAAAGAACTTGGGGTGAAACGAATTGCGTCCGTGGGCGGGGTTTATGGCTCAATGCCCTACGATAAAGACCGAGCCATCTCCTGTTCATACAGTCTGCCCGAAATGAAAGAGGAATTGACCAATTACGCGGTGCAATTCTCAAATTATGAGGGCGGGGCCTCGATTGGTTCCTACTTTCTTGATTGTGCCGAACAAAAACAGATCGAATATTTCGTTTTTTATGCCTTTGTGCCAGCTTATGACTTATCACAGCTTTCGGCAATGTTACAGGGCTTAAGTATCGATTACGACTTCAAGGCTTGGTATGACTTAATGCGCCGCTTTAATTACATGTTCAATCTTAACTTTGATCTGGAAGAGTTGGAGCGACAAAGTGAGGAATTGTACGAGTCGATGAATGAAAAAATTGCCGAGCTTGAAGAAAGTATGCCGCAACTGAACATCGGCGAACAAATCAAACAAATCACCGACGATTTTACCGAAAATCCCTTTATGCCGCTCAGCGATGTTTGGGAGGAGGAGTTAGGCGATCTGTTTGAGGGGTTGGACGATGAGGGTTAGCCTCACCACCATTCCTCTTACGTTGCAGGGTTTTGCAAAAATAAGGCCCCTACCTTTGATAGGTGACAACCTTTCTCTTTTCCTCTAAAATGCACCCAAATTGTTAATCGGGTGTGATTTCTGATGGACCAAGCCATTCCCCAAAACATATTTCACCGTTTTTGGATTTATCAAGCCGAACGCTTTCCCCTTTTTGCGCACGGTATTTTAATTGCCGTCTTTAGCACCTCGACCATTAGCTTCTCGGCCCTGCTGCGTGGTACGACTATGTGGCCCTCCCTCCCAACCATCATCGTGGGCTTTGTCACCGCCTTTCTCTTTTTTCTCCAGCTCCGAATCGCGGACGAATTTAAGGATTTTGACGAGGATTTACAATACCGGCCATACCGAGCCGTGCCGCGTGGCTTGGTCAGCCTACAGGAATTGGGCGTTTTAGGTGTCCTCACCGCGCTCATTCAACTTGGCTTGGCTTGGTGGTTAGAGCCAAATTTATTATGGCTCTTGGCCTGGACCTGGGCTTACCTCGCCTTGATGAGCAAAGAGTTTTTTGTCCGCGATTGGTTAAAAGCCCATCCGATTACTTACTTATGGAGCCATATGCTCATCGTGCCACTAATTGACTTCTACACAACCGCCTGTGATTGGCTCGTGGCTGGCGAGTCGATACCACACACAGGATTGGCTTGGTTTTTGATTGTGAGCTTTTTTAACGGCATTGTTATTGAAGTTGGTCGTAAAATTCGGGCAGCGGAGGATGAAGAGGTTGGGGTTGAAACCTATAGTGCTCTATGGGGTATCCGTACAGCCACAATCGTGTGGCTTGGGGCCTTGCTGCTCACCGCTATGAGTGCCGTGTTGGCCGCCCGTGAGATTAACGTTATGCTACCAATTGCTATCTTCCTTATCATTCTATTGACCACAGCCCTCATCGTTGCCAGCCGATTTTTACAGCAGCCCAGCCAAAATCGAGCCAAGTTAATTGAAACGATGTCCGGAGTTTGGACGATTTTAATGTACTTAAGTGTTGGAGCGGTTCCGTTGATATGGCACCTCACGATTGGAAACTAAATGATGCACTACATATTTCGGCCAAATATTGATCAAGTTGTTCCTCAGTTAGGCGGGAAGGGAAAAGCACTCGCTGCTTTAGCAAACCAGGATGTTACAATTCCTCCCTGGTTTGGGATTCTGCCCAATGCCTTTTTTGATAGCCTGACAGAAATTCAACAAAACCAATGGGCGCAAGCAACAACATCAGATGAGATGTTGGCAATAATAAACGCAGTCGATCTAGCAATATCAGTTCGAGATGAATTAGCGCAGGCATTGGCTGATTTCACGATAGAAAATATCTGGCTGGCTGTCCGTTCATCCGCAATTGATGAAGATGGCGAAGCGTACGCATTTGCTGGACAACTGGATAGTTTTTTGGGAGTCCATCCCGAGCAGATTACCGAAAAGATTATCGCGGTCTGGCGCTCCGGCTTCAGCGAACATGTCATTACCTATCGACAAACACACCAATTGACGATGCCCCCACCGATTCCGGCTGTTTTGGTGCAACAACTGATTCAGCCTGAGGTCTCAGGTGTTGCCTTTAGTGCCGACCCCATAACAGGTCAACGTGATGTAGCGATTGTGTCGGCGGTATTTGGTTTGGGCACCACTTTGGTTTCAGGTGAAAGTGATGCCGATACCTATCAGGTTGATGAGAACGGCAACATCCTTCAACAAACGATTGTCCAGAAAAAAGCGGGGCATTTTTTCAGCCAAAATGGTCGAGGAACTATTCAATCGATTACCCTATCAGATGAGCAAGCTGATCAGGCAACATTGACACTGGAACAAGCCCAAAATATCGCGGCATTGGCTCGACAAATGGAACAAATCTTCGAAACACCTCAAGACATCGAATGGGCTATCGCAGACAATCTAGTGTATCTCCTTCAATCCCGCCCAATCACGGCGCTACCCGAACCACCAAGCAATACAGGGCAACTCAATATTTGGGACAATAGCAACATCATTGAAAGTTATCCTGGGGTCACCACACCCCTAACCTTTTCTTTTGCCCGTCGAGCCTATGAGGAAGTGTATCACCAATTTTGCCGCTTGATGGGTGTGCCGAAACCATCGATTGAAGCGAATCATAACACTTTTCGCCGAATGCTCGGTCTGATCCAAGGCCGAATTTATTACAACTTGCTCAGTTGGTATCGGGTGCTGGCCTTGCTCCCAGGCTACACGCTCAATCGACGTTTTATGGAACAGATGATGGGGGTTAAAGAAGGGTTGCCGGATGAGCTGTTAGATGAACAAAAAACACCGACAACTGGAGCAAAGTGGCTTGACGCGCTACAGTTGATTCGCAGTCTACTTGGCCTCATCACCAACTATCGCCGCCTCCCCCAACAGATTGATGCATTTTATGATCGTCTCAATCAGGCCTTGGGTGATGATCGTCCTGATTTGGTGACGTGGCGACCTGATGAGTTGGCCGCTTATTATCGCAATTTAGAAGGCCAGCTCTTGATGCGCTGGGATGCACCGTTGGTTAACGATTTTTTTGCGATGATCTTTTACGGTCTCCTACGCAAGATGTGTGAGGCTTGGCTTGGTGACAAGAATGGGACATTACAAAACACGTTGGTAATGAGCACAGGGGGGATCATTAGTACTGAGCCGATTATGAAAATGCAGCAAATGGCTGATTTAATTGCCAATGATGCAGATTTTATTGACCTGCTTTGTTCAGCAGATTGGCCAAGGATCCAACAAGCCTTGACAGACCATTCTGAATTTGAACAACATTTTCTGGCTTATCTTGATAAATTTGGAGACCGTTGTCTTGAGGAGTTAAAGTTGGAAAGTACGACTCTGTTTGATGATCCCCTCCCCTTGTTACGCGGGGTAGGGCATCTGGCTCGGCGTGAGCCACAATCAAACACGGCTCCGACCGCCGAACTCCAACAAACCGAACTTGAGGCTCAACAGCAAGTCAAACAGGGGTTAACTGGTCGCCCTCTGCGCCGTTTCCTGTTTGATTGGGTTCTCAACAACACCCGCCGCTTAACTCGCAATCGAGAAAATCTGCGGTTTGAGCGTACCCGATTATTCGGTCGTGCCCGTCAAATTTTTTTGGCCTTTGGACATCAATTTCACCAACAAGCCATTTTAGCCGATCCAAACGACATCTTCTATCTTGAGGTTGAGGAAATTTTAGGCTTTGTCGATGGGACAACCACCACGTCCAATTTAAGTACCTTGGCCTCGCTCCGCAGAATCGAGTTTGAGCAATTTCAGCTTGCCCCACCACCGCCTCGTCGCTTTGAAACACGTGGAGTCGTCAACAAAATTCAGAATTTCCAGCCACAAGGTTCAACCTCCGCACTTGATGAAAAACAACGCAAAGGTCAAGGCTGTTCACCAGGCATCGTACGCGGTCCAGTCCGAATCGTCGTAGACCCGCGTACGACAAAATTAGAGCCAGGCGAAATTCTGGTTGCTACTCAAACTGATCCTGGTTGGGTGATGCTATTCCCCGCCGCATCAGGCTTGCTCATTGAGTATGGTAGCCTTCTTTCTCACTCCGCTATCGTCGCCAGAGAGATGGGTCTTCCAGCCATTGTTTCTTTGACAGGGGTCACCGAATGGCTTAAAGATGGTGATTGGATCGAACTTGACGGCACCCGTGGGACTGTTCGCAAAATGACCCCTTGATTACGCCTGCTTTGACCATATACCGAACCCTATTATAATTTCAAAGATGCGTTATTCAATCAAATTATAAAAATAACTAAGGGGACTTTAAATGAGTAATATTCGTCGTCATCCTTTAGATGCAATTTTCAAGCCTCGCAATGTTGCCGTGATCGGAGCAACAGAAAAACCGAATAGTGTTGGCAATATCATTATGCAGAATTTGACCAACAGTTCTTTAGATCAAAAAGTTTTCCCCGTCAATTTAAAGCGCGATACAATTTTTGGTATAAAAGCATATCGGGCAATCACTGATGTTCCTGAGCCTGTTGATTTAGCCGTGATTGTCACCCCAGCCAAGACGGTTCCCATCATTATCCGACAGTGTGTCAAAGCTGGGGTAGGTGGGGCAATCATTATCTCCGCTGGATTTAAAGAGTTAGGCCCATCCGGGGTAAGGTTGGAAAAAAGAATTCTGAAAGAGGCGAAAGAAGGCAATCTCCGCATTATTGGGCCAAATTGTTTGGGCGTGATGAATCCATTAATTGGTCTCAATGCCACCTTTGCTAGTCAAATGGCTCGCCCTGGCAACGTTGCTTTTTTGAGCCAAAGTGGGGCAGTTGGAACAGCGATTTTGGATTGGAGCCTGCAAGATATGATCGGCTTCAGTGCTTTTGTCACCGTTGGGTCAATGTTGGATGTGAATTGGGGTGATTTAATCACCTACTTTGGCAAAGATTATCGTACAAAAAGCATTATCATTTATATGGAGTCTGTTGGTGAGGCTCGCTCATTTCTATCAGCAGCGCGGGAAGTTGCCTTCAACAAACCGATTATTGTCCTCAAAGTAGGCCGCACAAAAGCAGGTGGGCAAGCCGCAGCCTCTCATACTGGGGCCTTGACTGGCAGTGATGAAGTTCTCGATGCAGCCTTCCGACGTGGGGGCGTTCTACGGGTCGATACAGTTCAAGGTCTATTCTTTATGGCCGAGGTGCTGGCTAAACAACCTCGCCCACGTGGCCCGCGGCTCACGGTGCTAACCAATGCTGGTGGCCCTGGCGTCTTGGCCACAGATGCCCTCTTGAATTCAGGCGGCCAATTGACCGAATTATCCCCGGAAACAAAAAAAACCTTGGATAAATTTCTACCCAAACACTGGAGCCACAGCAATCCTATTGATATTTTGGGAGACGCAGACCCCGAGCGTTTTGACCAGGCTCTAGAGGTCGTGATGAAAGAACCTAATAGTGATGGTTTAATGGTCATTCTTACCCCACAGGATATGACCAACCCCACGCGAACAGCTGAACTTATAAAGGAACGATACAAAAGCCGAACTAAGCCTATTCTCACCAGTTGGATGGGTGGGGCTGAAGTATCTGGTGGCGTTGCTGCACTCAATGCGGCCAACATTCCGACCTTTCCTTATCCCGACACAGCCGCGCAGGTATTCAGCTATATGTGGCGTTACACCGAAAATATTCGGGCCATGTACGAAACACCAACTCTTCCGCCAAGATCAGAAGAAAACGCCCCAAATCGTAAGCAGGCTCAAGAGATTATTGACACGGCGCGTAAAGCCAAACGAACATTATTAACTGAGTTCGAGTCAAAGCAATTGTTGGCTGCATATCGCATTCCAACAGTAGAGACACGTCTCGCTACCTCAATTGAGGATACTGTAGAAATCGCTTCTCAGATTGGCTATCCAGTTGTACTTAAACTGCATTCTGAAACAATCACTCACAAAACGGATGTTGGTGGAGTCCAATTAAATTTAGCAGATGAGCAGGCGGTTCGAGAGGCTTATCAAACAATCGAGAATAATGTTAAAGCCAATGATTTTCTGGGCGTCACCGTTCAACCTATGCTTAAATTGGATGGCTATGAGCTGATTCTGGGCAGCAGTATTGATCCTCAGTTTGGGCCGGTTTTATTATTCGGAACTGGTGGTCAACTGGTTGAGGTATTCAAAGATCGAGCATTAGGCTTGCCGCCACTAACCTCGACCCTGGCTCGATTGATGATTGAGCAAACACGCATTCACAAAGCCTTACTTGGCGTGCGGGGACGCGATCCCATCGATATGACAGCTTTGGAGCAAATGATGGTCCGGTTTAGCCACTTGGTGGTTGAGCACCCCTGGATTAAAGAAATTGACATCAACCCTTTACTCGCTTCAGCCGATGGTTTGATCGCTCTCGATGCACGGATTCTGTTACATCCCCCCAAAACCAAACCGGCCGATCTACCACAATTGGCAATTCGCCCCTATCCGACTCAATATATCACAGATTGGCAACTAAAAGATGGGACACCTATCACTATTCGTCCAATTCGGGCTGAAGATGAGCCACTTATCGCTAAATTTCATCACACCCTGTCTGACGTCAGCGTGTATTCAAGGTTTTTCCGGTATATGCCACTCAGCCGTCGCATTGCCCATGAACGATTGAGCCGAATTTGTTTTGTTGATTATGACTATGAGATGGGCTTGGTGATTGATTACAAAAACCCGGAAACAGGTGAACAAGAAATTTTGGGTGCGGGTCGCCTCATCAAATTACTGGGAACCAATGATGCTGAGTTTGCCGTCTTAGTCAGTGATGATTGGCAGGGCCACGGACTTGGCTCAAAATTGTTAGCAATGTTGATTGAGGTAGGCCGCCAAGAGGGCGTGTCTCGTATCATTGGCACAATTTTGCCAGAGAACGCAGGTATGCAACACGTTAGCCGTAAGCTTGGTTTTGAGATCACCCGCGTAATTGAAGATAATCTCATTCATGCGACTCTAGATCTATAACGCTATTTTTAAGATCACTTTTTACCAAAATTTAAGATAAGCTTACTTAAATAATGCGCACCTTATCGACATAACGTGGGTTAAATCAAAGGGAGGTGATGAATTTATCATCGAATTTATGTAATAGATTGAATTTTTGGTAATTTTGTTGTTACGTGTGTCACAGTTTAAATAGAGAAACTCCTGACACCTCAAAATTTGATGGTTTATTCCACTAAAATTTCTACAAAAATAAACCGCCAAACACTTAATCAAAATCATTAATTAAGAGAGGATAAACTTATGGATTTTGCCGCTATGTTTCAAACCTGGATGAATGTGTTAACTAAGCCGGGTGAGCCTGTCTTTCAAGAAGAGAGCCAAAGTGAAAATGCCACGATCGTTACAGCACTAATTTGGATGGTTATTGCTGGGGCTGTTGCCGTCGTTGGTGGTCTTATTTCCGCCGCAATTAGTAGCCTATTTGGTGGGGCAGCAACATTTGCCTCATTCGCGGCAGAGGCTGATTTGCCCCCCGAGGTTGCGGCACAGCTAGCAGCAGTTCAAGGTGGTGGTTATGCGGCGGCTTGTTTTGCTATCTTTTTGGTTCCAATTGTCTTTCTGATTGTATCGTCTATACATTTTGCCACAGCTAAAGCATTAGGAGGAACTGGTAGCTTTGAAAAAAATACTTACATCCTAGCTACATTCTGGGCCCCCATTGGTATTGTGTACTATGCGTTTAGCTGGATTCCCCTTTTAGGTTTATGTATTTGGCTCGTCACAGTCATCTACCAACACGTTTTAACCTATTTTTCAATGAAAGTTGTTCACGGTCTAGATACAGTAAAAGCTATTATCGTTACAATCGTTCCAGTCCTCATTATGCTACTTTGCTCTTGTGGTATTGGAATTGCAATTGCCAGTCTGTTTGGAGCGGCTATAGGCAGTAGTGGTGGATTTTAGAATATCCTGACAATCAAATACCTCTGAATAGTTTTGGGCTGGGAATATTCCCAGCCCTTTTATCTTTAAATCATAGCTTATAAGTACCATCATTTCCCCTCTCCAAGTGTGGTACAATTTGGAATATTAAGACACTTTAAGAACTATAGAGCTAAAGGGCATAAAATGGGGTATTTGGTCAAAGGTCAATGGCAAATTGATGACAATCTACAAACTGATGGTGGATATTGCCAAGAACAACAAAATGACTTTAGACATTGGGTAAAAGCGGATGGATCTACAGAATATACTCCAGATTTAGGCCGCTATCACTTATTTCTGGCCTTAGCCTGCTCCGCATCACACAATGTATTAATCTTTCATACCCTGAAAAAACTCAGCCAGGTTATCTCCCTATCTACAGTTGCACCCATAATGAGTGAACAGGGCTGGTCTCTGAGCGAAAATCAAAATATCGGGGTAGATGACCAATCATATTTGCACCAAATTTATACCTTGACTGAAGCTCGCTATTCCGGTCCGTCCACAGTACCGTTGTTATGGGATAAAAAGACAAAACAAATTGTAAACAATGATCCGCTTGATATTGTTTACATGCTAAATTCGGAGTTTGACCAGTATGGAGATGCCAGCGTCAATTTTTATCCAGCAAATATGCAAGACACGATTGATGAAATCAATGCCATCATCGCTAACAAAATTAGTGATGGACTTCATAAGTGCGGCTTTGCCAAGACTCAGGCCGAATATGATACAGCCTTTGATATGCTATTTTTGACCCTGGATTTATTAGAGGAGCGGCTCAGTCGACAACGGTACTTGGTAGGCCGGCGTATCACCGAGGCTGATTGGCGTCTCTTTACCATTCTCATTCGATTTGATACGGTTTACTTCAGTTTATTTAAATGTAATCAGCGACGCATTGCCGATTATCCCTGCCTATCCAATTATTTGAGAGAATTGTATCAAACATCTGGGATAGCTGAAACTGTGAATTTTTCTCACATCAAAAATCATTACTATCTAAGTTACCCACATCTAAACCCCACCAAAATTGTTCCGGCTGGACCAAAATTAAATTTGTGGGCACCTCATAATCGTGACCGAATTGTTTGGACTGGGGAAAAATCGGCTGAGTAGTTCATACTCATCTGAGGAAAAGTATTAGTGGTGAATCATTGGAAAGTAGAGAATATAATCCTCTTCACCAAGGGATATAGGCAAGTTAGCGGGTGGGGAAGCAGATAAATTTTGCAGCCAATTCATTACTTGGGTAAATCCGTCAAAACCAAAGCCCCAAATAAGTAATACAGCAACAAAAGCGGGGAATATCACCACCCGAGACCAATTGATCCCACCAAATCCTTTCGATTTTGCAATCCAGTTGACTAAATCATAGCCATCAACCAAATGAATCGGTTTGCCTTTAGCCCAACTTCTGGCTTGGGCGGTGATAATTGCTGTCGTAACGAGGTACGACTCCTTGGCCCGATTATGCAACATTGTGCCATACAAATCGCGAACAACGGGCTGTCCAACACTGTGCCCATATCGTTTACATTGAACAACCGCCTTCTTGAGGGGCTTTTGCAAAATCAAGTCGACGCCCTCATCGGCAGAGGCTGAGGGGTTGGTCACCCGGTAGCCTTGCTGCTCAAACAACGCCCCAACCAAATATTCAAATACAATTGGGTCCATTGCCTTGAGTTGTTCTAAGGCTCGATTTTTATTGAGGCGACGAATCCGGCTGAGTTGACGATAGCCTTCGGCCTTTTTACGTTTTGTTTTTCGACTTTGAGGTGCTGCGGGCATAACCGACGCTATTCACTTATGGCTTTTTAATAAGTTTAACAAATTTATGCTATTGTCGAAAGTTGAACGGATTAGACTTGCCCATCTCTAGCGATTGCCAGAACCTTAAGGATAGTTTACAATTTTTACATCATTACAGACGATCAAGCCCATTATTGCGAAGGGGGCATAGTGGACATCCTACTCGGGATTGTATTATCGATCATCGCCGGCATTATCCCAACCATTATCTACGGCTGGTTTGTATATTGGCTTGATCGGCATGAAAAAGAGCCGTGGTGGTTGCTTGCCTTAGCATTTTGTTGGGGAATGGTTCCCGCTGTCTTGATTGCCCTCATCGCCCAAATCCTCTTGGATATTCCTACAACTTGGGTCTTTGGCAATGATAATCTAGCTTATGATGTGGTGGGAGGTAGTGTTTGGGCGCCCATCACTGAGGAAATCACCAAAGGTCTAGGCGTTCTCCTCATTGTCCTCATTGCCAGACGAGAAATTGATAATATTCTGGATGGCATTGTCTACGGAGCGATGGCCGGTTTGGGATTTGCCTTTACCGAAAACGTTTTTTACTTTCTAGGTGCCCTCACTGAAAATGGGTTTGGTGATTGGGTCATCACCATTCTCTTGAGAACAATCCCTTTTGGCTTAAATCACGCTTTTTTCACGGGGGTATTTGGCGCAAGTGTTGGTTATGCCTTATTGACCCACGATCCGGTGAATCGAATTGTCATGCCAATCGTTGGGCTTGCCGCCGCGATGATTTTTCACGGCCTCCACAATTTTGGGGCGTCATTGGCCTCGCTCAATTGCTTCAGCATTCTGTTGAGTCTGCTCGCCGATTGGGGAGGTTTGTTGCTTTTAGGTATTTTGGTTTGGTTTATCTGGAGGCAAGAACGCGAATGGATTTTAACCCATCTCTCCACAGAAATTCCGCCAGATACCCTGTATACGCTTACCACTTGGAGTGAGTGGCAAAGCGCACGCTGGGGAGCGCTGTTGCGAGGAGACATTGCTACATGGCGTTGGTGGGGGCAGCTACAGCACGTTGGTGCAGAGTTGGCCTTCAAAAAACAGCGGATTGTGCAGTTTGGCAGCAACACAAAAACCGAGGGGGAAATCGCCCTGTACCAACATCGTTTAAGAGCTATGGGTGTGATGAATAGGGAGAGTTAACTCTCCCCTCACGCATCAAGCAACCCTACTGATGTAGACCAAATTGTTTGTGGATTGCTTTTACTGCACGATCCGACTCACCTTGAGCAACCACCAATGAAATGTTACTCTCGCTGCTCCCTTGGGCAATGGCAATAACACTGATTGCCTCCTCACCAAGCACACCAAAGAGTTGACCACTGATCCCAGGCGTCCCCTTCATCCCCTCGCCCACCACAGCTAGAATAACTGTATCATCTTCCCACTTGATTTTATTCAAGTCGCGGCGTTCGATTTCCCGAGACAATTCATTCTCTAGGGCCTCAACAACATGCGCTACGTCTGGGCTAGGAATAACAAAACAAATCGATTGCTCAGATGACGCCTGGCTAATCATTAAAACGCTAGTTTCAGTGTTAGCCACCGCGCTAAAGGTACGACCAGCCACCCCAGGGATACCAATCATCCCCGGCCCTTCGACCGTCACCAAACTCATATTTTTGATGGCTGTAACGGCTTTAATCGCCTTGCCATTGGCTTGACTTTTTTCTGTAATGAGCGTACCGGGATGATCTGGTTCAAAGGTATTCAAAATACGAACGGGTAAACCCACGCGGCGGGCAGGCCGAATCGCTTGTGAGTGCAAAACTTTCGCCCCAAAATATGAAAGCTCACTGATTTCGGCATACGACAAATGGGAAATCGGATGCGCATCGGGTACCACCCGGGGGTCAGCGGTCATCACGCCATTCACATCTGTCCAAATCCACACCTCATCGGCATTAATCGCTCGGCCAATAATCGTGGCACTGTAGTCACTCCCACCGCGTCCTAAGGTTGTCTGCACCCCGTCTTTGGTGGCCCCGATAAAGCCAGTCACCACAGGCACCGTCCCCTGAGCTAAAATGGGATTGAGTTTTGCTTGTGATTGTTGGGCCGTCTCTTCGATCATTGGCACAGCGGCCCCGAAGCGACGATCGGTCATGATCAACTCAGTCGCAACAACACCAGTCGCTACGACACCTGCGTTACTCAAAATGGCGGCCACCTGTGGCACACTCATCCGCTCACCTAAGCCGCCAATCACATCTAGAGCACGTGGGGTCAGCTCACCCAAGACTTGAATACCATGACACAATGCCTCAAATTCATCAAGCATTGTCGTTATTTGTTCAAGAACAGCCACCCGCTCCGGGGTATCTCCCAGAAAATGGAGGGTTGCTTCGGCATGTTTTTGCTCAATGGTTTGTCGTGCTTCACGCACCGATGCTTCATCACCAGCCTCAGCTTCTCTGGCAGAGTTCAGGAGCAGGTTGGTCACCCCACTCATTGCTGAAACCACTACCACAATCTCGTAGTCCTCCTGCCGAGCCTTGTTGACAATATTAATCACATTTTCCAGAGACGAAACGCTACCAACCGATGTCCCTCCAAATTTCATAACGATACGCACAATAATCTCCCCTATATAAAAAAATCTGGCTATCCGCGTGTGCAGATAACCAGACCATATACTACTCGTTGCCTCTGAAACGGCAAACAGGTTATATTCTTGGGGCTACTTCATCCGGGATGACCCTATCCGAGTTGTTGACAAACGAATGGCTGCCTCCACCCGTAGCAACAACTCCTCCAGATCAAACGGTTTTGCCACAATATCACCCACCCCAACCTCTAACGCCTTCAAGCGGGCCTTTCGCTCATTCACATGAAGCAACATGACCACGGGAATATGACCAGTTAGGGTATCATCTAACAAATCTCGACAAATCTGATGAGGATTTGCATCCTCAAGCTCTGTACTAATTAGAATTGCATGGGGTTGCCAGGTACGCGCACGTTTTAAAATCTCACCTCCTTGCGCCTCACTTTCAACCTGATGCCCGTGTTCCTTGAAATATAATTCCAGGGTTTCTCGAATATCTGCATCCGGGTCTGCAATTAATATCCGTGAATTTAATCGCTCCATCTCCATCTCCCAGCCGTCATTATACCAGTAACGGCACCGGTGTTACACTTCTCTCGTACGAGCGAAGTACGGTATATCATTACATTATACTGACGTTGTGGTAGTAGTATGACTTTGCCAACCATTTTTTGCTATAGGAGAATAGTCATCTCGATAATTGGACTCGCCGCAGGGATGTGGTATATTGACCTGAACATAACTCTGGAGCCACTCATGAGCGAAGATACTCTCTCTCAACCTTATATTCTAGTCATCGGTGCAGCAGGTTTAGACTCCAAAGGACGGGCTGCTATTCCGCTAACTTTGGGGAGCAGCACCCCTGGCACGGTCCGTGTTTCGGTGGGGGGCGTGGCTCGAAATGTGGCAGATAATTTAGCACGGTTAGGTGTAGATACGGTGCTTCTATCAGCAATCGGGACGGGGGGTTCAGGCCAACGCGTGGTAGACAGCGCAACTGCCGTGGGCATCAACACCGATTATCTCATCTATTCAGACGAGTATTATACAGCGTCCTATCTGGCCGTGGTTGATGAAAAAGGTAATCTGGCGATGTCTGTTGATGACATGCAAATTATGTCTTGCCTGACCCCGCAGACGATCGAGAATCAGCGAGAACTGTTCATCAATACTGAAATGATTGTTCTGGACAGTAATTTGGCATCAGATACGATTGAAAAGATTTTTAAGGTCGCCAAACGACATAATGTCCGGGTTTGCGCTGACCCCACATCCGTCACCCTCGCCACGAAATTACAACCATACCTGTCTGACATTTACATGCTAACACCAAATGTGCCTGAGGCAGAGCTTTTAGCGAACGTGACCATCAATGATCGATCTGAGGCAATCACTGCTGCTCAGAAATTGGTGCAAGCGGGAGTTGAGATTGCAGTCATCACGCTAGGTGAAGCAGGGATTGTTTATGCCTCAAGCAACCAAAGTGGTCATATTCCGGCTTTAGCGATGGAAGTGGTAGACCCGACAGGGGCCAGCCACGCCTTAACCGCGACCGTTGTCTTTGGCCTGCTCAATGACATTGATCTTGACGAGTCAGTTCGGCTCGCCGCCAGTGCAGCCGCGTTGACTTTGGCTTGTACTGACACCGTTTGTGCGGATTTAAGTTTAGACTTGCTTTACGATCATTTGATCATCTGATTTTTACATTTTTGGAGAAGACTCAATGGCTTACACCCCACGTGGTATGTATTTCGAGGAATTTGAAGTAGGGATGGAGATTCACACAGCCACCCGAACCATTACCGAAACAGACATCGTTAACTTTGCTGGTTTTTCAGGTGATTTCAACTTCATTCACACCGATGCAGAGGGCGCAAAAAATACACCGTTCGGCCAACGGGTTGCCCACGGTATGCTTGTCGCTTCTGTTGCTACAGGTTTAGCGGTACAACAAGGCTTTATTGATGGGACCACCCTAGCCTTTCGTGAATTAACCTGGAAATTTACCAAACCCGTATTCATCGGCGATAGCATCCATGTTCAAGTGACGATTACGGACACCAAACCAATGAAACGGCTCGGCGGTGGTTTGGTTGCATTTGATGCCCGCGTCCTCAATCAAAATGGTGACGTGGTACACAAGGGTGAATGGAAAATGCTGATTAAGTCGAAAGAGGATGTTTAGAAAAAGATGGGGAGATTAGAGGTTAGAGAGTGAGATAGATGAAATATCAGTCTCAAATTACCAGTCTCTAATCTCCGAATAAAAATTTGTTTGTGCCCTTGAGATTTATTTGCCTCTGTCCCCCCTTTTTCCAACTTTGACGCGACTTTGTCGCTCTGCTATAATTGCACGTTGTGGGATATCCATTCTGATAAAGGTTATCCCTTTTTTTGTTTATAACTCTTTAAAGAAGATTGACGTAATTTTGCAAAGGCAATGTTTATGGATAAGGATTTACATGGTCAGCCTACCCAAGCACAACCAACAGCCACACCAAAACTAGAGATTACAACGGGTGAGGATGCTGGCCAAACGTTTTCTGTAAAAATGACAACCCGCCTCGGGCGCGAGCTGGACAACGATATCACTATCGTTAATCCCAAGATGTCTCGCTATCACGCCCAAATTCATTTGGAAAATGGGCAATGGCTAATCACCGACTTGGGTAGCTCAAATCATACCTTTGTCAATGATGAGCAAATTAACCAGCCGATCGCCCTACAACATGAAGATCGTGTTCGCTTAGGTGAGGTAGAGCTGGTATTTACAAATCCAGCCTTCCACAGCGATCGAACTATGGCGGGGAAACCGATCAAAAAAGAAGCTCCTGTCGCCGCACCGCTTCCAGCTATCGCTCCAGCCCCTGCGCCTCAACAACAGGGAAACTCTCGTCTATTTTTCATTATTGGTGGTTTTGTGATCTTGCTCTGTTTAGCCGCAGGCATTCTGGTATTTTTCCTTGTGGGTAGCTTTGACCCGGCTGGAGGGGAAACGCCTGTTGCAGAAGCTACGTCAGAAATAGTGCCAGAGCCAACAGAAGAGGTTTCAAATGAAGCCACGGATGAAGCTGACCCAGCAGAAGAACCATCCTCATCAGATTTAGTTTTGGTTTACGAAGACGATTTTAGCGACTCATTTGGGGGATGGGATGACGCCTCCGATACCCATACCTCAAAACAGTATGGCAACAATCGTTATCAAATTGAAGTTCGTACCAGCAACCTGATTGCGTGGGGCTTGTCTAATCGAGTTGTGGGTGATTTTGATCTTGAAGTCGAGGCGAGGAGGGAAGACGGCGGCGAAACCAATAGTTATGGCTTACTATTTCACTTTCAAGACCGCAACAACTTCTATCGTTATGACATCTCCGGCGACGGATTTTATCTTCTGAGCAAGTTTATTGATGGCGAATGGGTCACTTTGGTAGATTGGACCGCCTCGCCGCATATCAGCCCTGATACCAACCTGATCGGTGTCTCGGTGATTGGCTCAGAAATTACATTAAAAGCAAATGGACAAGTTTTAACCACCACAACCGATGACTCATTGAAAACGGGCACCTTTGGCTTTTTTGCCAGTACCTTTAATGAACCCTACATGTGGGTTAGCTACGACAATCTCAAGTTTTGGACCCCTGAAGATCAAGAAATCGTGTTGATTCCAACCGTCACTCGACCAGCCAGTACACTGGCTTCCGCCCCCACAGAAACACCAGAGCCAGCTTCAGATACAGTAGGTGAAGAAGCAGTTGCCGAAGAAGAGTTCATCGTTGATGAGCATGATGAAGAGGCTATTGCTGAGATAGAGGTTGAGGAGGAAGCGGTCGAAGAAGAAGCCGAGCCTATTGCCCAAGCCGAAACGGAAACCAATGATCTGACAGCCCAAGATGATTCAGCACCTACCCCAACGCCAGTACCACTCCCCTCATACGCGTCACGTGATCAGCCGTTGGCTCGTGGACAAGATCGGTTAGAGGGACGCATTATCTTCCCGGTTTATGATGCAGAACGAGGGATGTATGATGTTTATGCAGCTGATGTGAATGATGGCAGAAATTTAGAACTCGTCCAGGCTGAAGCCAGCCAACCCACCTTTAACCCAGATGGCACAGATTTTGGCTATCGCTCTTGGCAAAGGGATAAACGCGGTGTATTCGCCAAAAAGATTGGCAGTGAGGATGAATGGGGCTTTGATTTGTTCTTTGAGTCAGCTCGGCCTCAATTTTCGCCTGATGGAACGATCATTTACTACTCGCGGTCTGGGGGAGAACAACCCGCACTTTATATGGTGTTAGATGGTGAAGGACAGCTCATGCGTCGAGACGGAGTGCCGATTCAGGGGCTTGCCCCCAAATGGGCACCTGATGGCCAACAGTTCGTTTACAGCAGTTGTGTGGGCGGCACCTGCGGCATAAAATTAGGACACCGTGATGGCAGTTTTTCTCTACTGACTGATCAACCATCCGACATTAATCCTGAAATTTCGCCAGATGGTGAAACCATCGTCTTTATGTCTGAACGAAGTGGCGATTGGGAAATTTATCGAATGGATCTTGATGGTCAAAATCTCGAAGCCTTGACGAATGATGATGCCAGTGATGGCTTGCCAACTTGGTCACCCGATGGTGATCATATCGCCTTTGCCTCTAACCGGGACGGGGAGTGGGGCATCTGGAGTATGGCCCCAGATGGGAGTGACCAGCGACGCTTATTTACCTTGGATGGCCCCATCGACGGCATTGTTCAACACGACATCGGCAACAGCAAAGGTTGGCTAGAAGAAAACATCGACTGGGCACCTTAGACACCAGACCCTGATCTCGGATTGATAAAATGTTTAACAAAATTCCCCCAGCTGTAATTGGGCTGATTGTTGGCGTGGTTTTGGTGATTGGGGCCTTGGTCATCATTGGCATCAATCAACGTAATCAATCAGTTGCCACTGCGGCCACCGCCACACCGACCAAAACGCCAACCAAAAAGGTAACAAATACCTCAACAGCAACGTTCACTCGTGCGCCAACAGATACGCCGACTCGGACCTCAACGCCAACCAAAACAGCAACAGCGACCGACACACCAACCGCTACCGCTACTGAAACGGAAACACCTACTGTTGCACCCCCGCCACCCACCGCAACATTCACACCAGCGATTACAGACACGACCGCTTTGACCGTAACGACAGTTGCGTTGGAACCAACCACGATTGTGACAACTCCCGTGTTGACTGATAGCACCTTGATTACCGATACGGATGTCATCACCCCAGTCAATACGCCGACGCCAACCATCACCCCGACACCTGTACCTCGGACAATTTTAGTACCAACCGACATTCCTGACTACGCCCAGGCCAAGGATCACCTCTGGTTCACCCGCCCCTTTACCGATGCCCACAACACCTGGGGCAGTTACTACTACCCCTATGGCACAAATGGTCGCGGCCAATATTTTTGGCATTATGGCGTTGACATTCAGAACCCACAGGGTACACCGATTATAGCTATTGGCGATGGCATTGTTGTCCATGCCGGGCTGGATGATGAAAACAATATTCTCGGTCCGTGGCCCGATTTTTATGGACAAGCCGTTGTCATTGAGCACGATCAACGATGGAATGACCAGCCGGTTTACAGTCTATACGGGCACGTTTCAAAGTTGTGGGTGAGTGTTGGGCAGCCTGTGCGGCAGGGCGAGGTTATCGCCGAGGTGGGTCAATTGGGTGTGGCCTTGGGACCGCATCTGCATTTGGAAATACGAGCTGGGGCAAATACGTATTCGCATACCCGAAATCCCGATTTGTGGATTATTCCCGACAGTGGTTTTGGGGTTATCGCCGGGCGCGTGATTGATTATCAAGATTACTTTGTGCCCCAACAATTGGTCACACTTCATCGAGCCAGCGAGCCTGGAAAATTCTGGCGGCAAACCTTTACTTACCCCGATAACGAGGTCAATGCCGATGATAGTTTTGTCGAGACCTTCACCTTTAGTGATGTTCCCGCTGGCGAGTATCTGCTCAAAACGTCGTACGATGGCCGCCGTCTGACCTTGCCTGTCACGGTCGAGAGTGCAAGGACCAGCTTCATTCTCTTTGATCAAACAGAGCCACCTCCCCCGCCAAGAACGCCAACATCAACCCCAGAGGCTGAAGCGGAAGCGACAGCCCCTGCTGAGGATATACCCGCAACGGAAGAGTCTGAGGCTGAAGGTGATGCGCCCCAAGGAGAGGGTGGTGAGTGATATAGGCTGGTTGGTTACCTTCTCGATTTGACTTTATCATCTCTTTACGTTTGCAGGATGCTGACATAAAGTTATTGGAATAAAGAAAAACAGGCCCACAGTTTCTTTAGAGAAACCGTGGGCTATTCTTTTAAGCTGTTATCAGGTTCTATTTTAGAGAAGGTAAAACCCTTGCTAGATCTTTTTGGACTAAATCAAAAACAGAAAATCCAGCTTGTGATCATCTTATCTTTAATCGTCGCCCTTGGTCTACGCCTATATTATCATCTCTATTGGGCGGGTCCCGATTTTTGGGGTGACTCGTACCATCATTGGCTCATCAGTCAGTTAACACTAACCAATCAGTGGGTATACACCGATTACAAAGGGTTGGAGACGATCTGGCTCCCTAGTTATCACTATCTGATTTCTTTGGCGATGTTTATATTGGACCGATCCGATTTATTCCCTGCGCACGTTACCAACATGATGTTAGGCACCCTGGCTTGCGGCTTGCTGGCTTGGTTGATGTGTGAGGTTAGTAAAAATTGGCTGGTTGGGCTAGGGGCCGGCCTCACCTTAGCCATGCTTCCTTGGCACATCGCTTATAGTCACATGAACATGCCAGAAGTGTTGGCGGGGGTATTACTCTTGGCTTTGTTGCTAACCATACAAAAAGATCAACTAACCCTATTGCCTGTCATCGCCCTAGTCAGCACCCTCACTCGACACGAACTCACCTTGTTTCTAGGAGGCATGGGGATCTGGCTAGTATGGCACAAGAAATGGGGCGCTGTCTGGCGATTAGGTTTCGGGATTGGACTCGGCTTGGCAGGATGGGCCATTTGGTCGTGGTATCGAACTGGGCACATATTGGGTTGGTGGAGTCGCTATGTTAAGGCAATCGCCTGGGATGCTCAATTTGAAACAGGGGCTGGAATCAGGCTTGTCAACATAGAAACCCTGCTGAGAACCATAAATCAGGCTTACCCAACCCTGATGATAGTGGGCGTAGCCCTGATCATCCTAATGACCGGCATCACCTTTTTTAGATGGCGCTATCGTTTTACGAAAGAGGGATGGCTATTAGTCACCGTGCTTGGAATTCACTGGTTGATCTTAGGTCGAAGTTTTATTGCTGGCTATCTACCAGGACCAGATCCTCGATACATCTTAATCACCCTGCCTATCTTGGTTGGAGTCGGGACATTGATCGTTGCAGCCATTCGTCATCGAGACTTACGCTCAATGTCTATTGGGGCTTACGCCTTGTTGCTGCTGACTTCAATGGTTAACCAACTACCCGAGTTTTCTGATAGAGCGTATATTCTTGCCCCAGAAAAAACGGCAGGTGAATATTTAGGCCAACTTACATCTGTTGACAATCAATATAATTTTTGGGTCGATGCCCCGCTCGCCATCTATCACAGCAATCTGGAGCCAGATCGTTTTTTTTCATCCGACCTCCTTTTACCAATCGAAGCACGATTTAAGGATAGTACCCTTACGACCGCTCTAGCTGCCATTGAAAAACATAACATCCGCTATATTTTATGGGAAGACGTTTCTTATACATTTGTCGGGCAGATCTGGCCGCAGATGGCCCATCAACAAGTATTTGAGCAAGACGGTTATCGCTTTGAGCCAGTATTTCATTATTCGGGCTGGGAATTAGATTTCGGAGCGCGACCAACAATTGTTTGGGAAGTGAGCAGGGTTGGGGGAACATAGCTTTGTATTCCGGTTAGTTAGGTTTATTACACCGCCCCAAACGTCAAACCCAGTTCATTTAGCCACTGTCGATAGGCGATGGCTAATCGATCACTACGGAGGTGTAGTTCGGCTTGCAGATCAAGCGGGAGTAATTCGGGGCGTTGTGACTCCAGAATGGGCTGGTCTTGGGAGAAAATCTCATCTTGCCAAGCAATCAATTCATCCGCCGGGATGTCATGCCCATAATTCATCGTCATCCACATCCAAGCTGAACTCTCAACAGTTTCGTGGGGGGTGATCATCAATAGAATGGAAAAGCTGGGGCCAACCGACTCTTTCAAGAGGTAGGCCGTTAGTGGTCGTAGCGCTTTGTAAGTATAGGCCACAGTATCGCCTTGGCCGGTACCGTAAGGGTCGGGCTGATACACCCGCACCCCCGTAGCAATTACGCCCTCGGGGTCAATCTGAGCCTCATAATCCTCAATTTCAGGATGGGCCTGATCTCCCAAAATCCCTTCGTGCACAAAGGGAAAGTGGGCGATATCCAAAAAATTCTCAACAATGCGTGGTCCACTCGCTTGAACAGGATACGGGCCACACAACAGCTTGCGATACTCATCTTTGTCCCATTCGGGAAAAGAGGGTAAATCATGAGTTGGTTCGCCCAGTGAAACCCAAACTAAATCGTAGCCAATTCTCGCCTGATATGATTTAGCTTGAGCTTTCTCAGGGGGTGTCTGCTCGGGATGTGCGGGAATGTGAATACATCGCCCGGTTGCATCATAAGTCCAGCCATGATAAGGACAGGCCAGCACGTCATCCTTGACCGTCCCAAGCGATAATCGGGTGCCACGATGGATGCATAAATCCTGCCAGGCCAACACCTGTTCATCTGTCTGCCAAATGACGATATCTTCTCCTAACAAACGAACAGCCAAAATATTCTGGTGTTTCAATTGGGCAAGACTAGCCACAGGATGCCAGTCATTGATCAATACTGGGTCATCAATCATATCCGAGCCTTTTTAGTTTAAACCTTCAACTAACGTCTTAAACCGCTCGCCCACTTCAAGTACTTTCGGACACGCGGCCTGCAAAAATTCATCGCGAGGCAAGTTCTGGGCAAATAGCTCAAATAATTGATCGCCCTCGGTATCCGTCAAGGCATAGAGATAACTGGTAGCCATCCGTAGGGTCAAGGCCGTGCCAGGCGCACCAAAATCGCCTCCAGGGAGGGTGGCAATACCCTCTTCATCAAGCAAAAAGTTGGCTAGGTCGAAGCTGGTGTGGACATTGTGGCGGTCTGCTAATACCGCTCGCCACGGGCTAAAATCGGGGTAGAGATAAAACCCGCCAGAGGGCTTTGGGCAGGGCACATTCATCTGTTGGAATTGCTCGTACAGATAGCCCGTAACGTAGCCGTGAATTGTGGCGCAGGTGTCTACATAGGCATCGATTTCCGGATCATCGCTATAAGCCACCAAGGCTGCATATTGCACTGGAGCCGCAGCGGTAGTCCAAATATTGCTAGCCACAGCCGTCATGCTGCTATGTATAGCCTTCCCAAAATCGGTCGGTGGTAAAATCGCCATCCCCAACCGCCAGCCACCGAGCGAAAGATGCTTACTCAGTCCCCCTGTAACAATCGTCCCTTCAGGATACATCGTAGCAATCGACTGATGTGGCACATCACCGTAGGCGGTTTGGGCATAAATTTCATCACTGATGATGATGATATTCTCAGCTTTGGCAACCTCAGCGAGTTCAGCCAGAAGTTCAGGGGGGTACATCACCCCAGAGGGATTGTTGGGCGTATTCAGGACAATTACACCAGGAGATTGACCAGAGCCTCTGGCCGCCTGAATACCCGCCTGAAAATCTGAAGCGGTCATACAGTAGTTGTTGGCAAGATCGGTCGGAATCCAACTGACCGCCTTGCCAATCAAGTAGGCTTGTTTATCGTAACTGACCCACGAGGGGGACGGCAGGAGCAAATCACCCTCCAATACTTGCAGGGCGGCAAAGAGAAGGCTCTTGCTTCCGCTCCCCACAATGATTTGATCGGCAGCAGCCCCAATTTGAAATTTGTGTTGATAGTATATTGCAATTTTTTCTCGCAATTCAGGTAGCCCAGCCACAGGTAAATAAGAGCGGGCTGTCGCGTTTTCTCGAAAGGCAGCCAAAATTTTGGGATGCACCGGAAAACGAGCCTCCCCAAAACCAAGATGAAACACAGGCTGCCCAGCAGCCATCATTGCATTGATTTTGGTATTAATCGCCAGCGTTGAGGATTGTTTTAAGGGTTGTTTAATTGACATCTCATTTTTTTGCTGATTAAATCGAAAACTCAATACATTCGGTTGCATCATCAGAGGGATGCCCGTTATAGATGAGGGCTTGGCTTTGGTCGAGATCAAAAAGCACGATGAAGTGGGTTAGTAGCGGGTTAAGGGTCGTTTCGGAGCCATAAATTGGATGCGTGGGATGCGATTGATCTCCCAAGATAGCCAGCAACTCAGCTTGAATTGTGGGCAGATTGTTTTCAATGAGTTCCAAGCCTCGACTCAAGCGAGCTTCACTCGACTCATCAACGACTTGCTCAATTTTCTCCAGACTACAATAGTGATTGGCGTGAAAAAAGCCATCCTCGATCTCGGAAATCGAATACTTGGTGGGTGATGTTTCAACACTAATTACGCGACGGCGGGTCACAGAGCCAATCGTGTAGTGGAATCCTGAAGCCTGATCGGCAATTGTTACCCGAATGATGGCATCATCGAGCGTTTCAGCTTCAAGCAAGGATCGAGCCACAAAATGACGGGCCAAGCCAGGTTCAGAGGAAAGTGGGCGAACGTTATCAACGGCAAAACAGATACCCCGATCATTAAAACCAAACGCATTGCCACAAAGAAAGCCAGGATAGGTCAAGGCCGTAAATTCAGGCTTGTCCGGAATATCCGCCTGGACCAGATACATTTGTCCCGCAAATTCTGGGGCTGCATCCTCATTGTGCCCGATCATCGCCAGTTCATCCGTTACAACAGCACAATCCGCACAGCCGTGGGACTGAAATTGATGGAAAAAATCACGATACTCCCCCCGCAGGTTGAGCAGAAAAAGCTCCTCAAATGGCCGTTGCGCCCCATTAGCCAAGCCTTCCAATTCGGCAATATATTCTGGATACTGGGCCTGATTCAGCTCCAAAAATTGCTCATATCGAAGTTGCCCTGCCTCAGAGCGATGATAGGGTATCAGTTCTTGCTGAAAAAAGGGATAGCTATCGAGCGAAGCATGGATTTGCTCGGCGCAATGCTGACCAATTGCCTGTCCTACTTCGAAGTAGGTTCCTCGTACTTGTAACTGCTTTAAATTGTGCGTCATAGGATTCTCTGTAAAAAGTGAGTGCGTAGGGTAAGTATGGCCATCAGCCCCTACATCCTACGCACTATATTACAAATTTTTATTTTGGAAAATCTACTGTGCCCAGAAGGCTTTCTTGATGTCCGCTGGGCTGCTAAACGCTTCGACCGAACCTTCATATTTATTGCGGCCCAATTCGAGAACATAAACGTAATCAGCGATCTTTAAAGCGTGACGGATTTCCTGATCGACCAACAAGATGGTGATGCCCGAGTCACGGAGACCGGCCAACATTTGATAAACCTCTTCCGAAAGTAACTTAGCCAAACCAGCGGTCGGCTCATCCACCAACATCACCTTAGGGTCGGTCATCAGGGTACGGCCCACCTCAATCATCCGCTGCTGCCCACCAGAAAGCTTACCAGCCAATGATTTGCGCCGCTCCTTCAGAACAGGAAATTTTTCATAGATTTCTTCAGTTTTACGCTGAATCCGAGCCTTATCCTTTTTGAAGGTAAACGCCCCCATCTCTAAATTTTCTTCAATCGTCATCCATCGAAAGATGCCCGGATGCTGCGGAATATAAGCCAGACCTAAATCGATTAATTCGTGTGTAGGTACACCCGTAACTTCATTACCATCAAGCAATACCTGGCCAGCATTGGGGCGCAGGAAGCCATAGATCGCCTTAAGTAGAGTTGATTTTCCAACCCCATTCGCCCCTAAAATTGTTGTGATTTTTGCCTTTTGCACCTTGATGTTCAGGCCCTGTAGGATATTGAGGTCTTCATAATAACCTACGAATAAATCTTTCACCTCAAGGCCCACTTCCCTGGCATCCAGATTTCGACTCTCAGTTGACATTGCCGGGGCATCTTGTTCTGTCGTTGTCATGAGCGCTCATCTCCTTCCATCATCTGCTGAACATCCACCACATCCATGCCGTACTCTTCCTCATCATCACCGAGATAGGCCTCAATCACTACTGAGTCCTTACGCACTTCATCAGGCTTACCATCAGCGATAAGCGCCCCAAAATTGAGAACCAAGAGACGTTTGCTCAAGGTGAAAATCGTGTCCATATCGTGGCTAATCAAAATAAAGGCTTTGCCTTGCGCATTGACCGTTGTAATATATTCGTAAATCTTCTCCATCAAGCGCGGGTGGACCCCAGCAAATGGCTCATCCAAAATGATGATGTTGGGATCGAGCATCAGCAAACGGCCCAACTCAAGCAGCTTTTGCTGTCCCCCCGATAAGCTTCGGGCATAGTCATTCGCCAAATGCTCAAACGTCAGAAATTTGAGGACATCCCAGGCTTTTTCTTCCTGCTCCTTGCGATTGGAGTTGGAATGCATCGCCATCCCTGGTACCAGCAGGTTTTCTAAAACCGTCATCCGACGAAAAGAGCGAGTCACCTGGAAGGTTCGGCCCAAACCAACCCGGGCAATCTGGTATGGCTTGTTGCCATCAATCCGCACCCCGTTGAGATAAACAGTGCCGCTGGAGGGAACCAAGGCCCCATCCAGGAGGTTGGTCAAGGTGGTTTTACCCGCCCCGTTCGGGCCAATCATCCCGATAAGCTCCGGCCCGTTCACCTCAAAGGTGACATCGCGCACGGCCCGCAAACCACCAAAATTTTTAGACAAGTTGTTCACTTGCAAATGAATTTCGCTCATTAGGCTGCCTCGCCTTCTGCGGCGGCACGAGCCGCATCTCGTTTTGCGACGGTCTCAGACAGTGAACCGACTCGCGATACACTTTGAATGATGGGGTAAAGCAGGCCATTCTGGTAGAAACGGAGGGTTAACATCAAGGCTAACCCAAAGATCACAAGCCGCCAATCACTCATATCGATTTGCTCTGGCAACAGACTGCCTGTTAAATCATACAGGCCAAAGGAGATACCAGTCGTTACCGGGTCAGCAATCACGGTCGCAATGCCATAGCCAACCACAGCCACCACAATCGCCAAAATCGTTTGTTGGGCACTTTTGAGAACATTGCCAGAACGCTTGACCGCAAAATCAACAATTTGATACAAAATCATAGCTATTATCAGGGTCAAGGCCACGGTCATAATTGATGCGATCGCAAAATTTTCTCGTAAATATTCAAGGACAACAAAAATGACAATACCACCAATCGCCGAGGCAACCAAGCTTTCGATGCCGCCGAGAACAGCCATCGTGATAACCAAACTCATCCAAAGGATGATCATATCATTAGGGGACAAAATCAAAATGTAGTGACCTCGGACCGCACCAACCAACCCAACCACCATGCTAGTGATCACAAAGACCAACACCTTGTAACGAATAACATTAACTCCCAAGGCTGCCGCTGCTTCCTCGTCCTCCCGAATAGCTCGCAAAAATAGACCAAATTCGGTACTCGCCAGCCAAGACATAAAGGCAATGAGCGCTATCATTAAGAAAAGCATAACAAAGTAGGGGGGAATCTTGTCAACACTATCAAAATATTGAAAGCCTAGGTCAACACCATTAGGGAAGAGCGGCGAGATTTGCAAGCCATTCCCCCCGCCTGTCAAATCTTTTTCGGCGTTGATAATCAGTCGCAAAATTTCGGCAAAGGCGATCGTAAAGAGGGCCAGATAGGTGCTACGCAAACGAAGCACCAAAAGACCGATAATCAAACCGAATATACCCGCCATAATCGTGCCCGCAACAATGCCCATCCAAGGCCCCGTGCCCCAAAATCGGCCCATCATCCCGCTCGTATAGGCAGCTAGTCCAGCAAAGGCCATATGCGCGAAGGAGAACTGTCCGGCGTAGCCCATCAACAAAGACCAGCTTGAGGCCAGCACCGCATAATAAAAGCTCACGATTAGAACGTGCAAGGTATAGTCATTCACCAATCCAGGCGGAAGAAAGGGAAAGATATCGTAAGCAAAGGGGATGATGGCTAAGAATATAAGCCCCAAGGTCCCTAAAATCCAAAGTATGATTTTTCCACTCATTATAGTTCTCTCCCAAATAATCCGGTTGGTTTAAGTAGTAGTACGATTGCGAAGATGAAGAGACCAAACACTTGTTGGTAGGCCAGAGCCCGGCTGCCATCGGGAAAGCATCCCACACCAAGGGCTTCAACCACACCAATGACTAAACCGCCGACCATTGCCCCAATCAAGGACCCCATTCCACCAAGAACGATCACCACGAACGACCGAGCCGAGGCCACCGCCCCAACGTTGGGTGCCCAAGTAAAGACCTGTACCAAAGCCGCTCCAGAAATTCCGGCCAGCATCGCCCCTAAACCAAAGGCCAGAGTGTTGATATTGAGCGGGTTAATCCCAACAACAGCAGCCGCTTGTTTGTCCTGGCTAACCGCGCGAAGTGATTTACCTGACCAAGTGTAGTAGAGATACCAGAAGAGAACACCCAGTACAATCAAACCGATAGCGGCCCCAATCACACGGGAGGGAGGGAGATTAAAAGGGATAATCGGATCAGTCACACTACTGGGCAGAAATGGCAAGGCTTTACGTGGGTTAGTACCGAGCGTAGCTTGTACCGAGTATTCCAAAAAGAAGGCCAAGCCAAACGTTAGCAAAATGGCGTATTCACCCGGACGCTCAACTTTTCCCAAGTGCATCGGGCGCAGTAGGAGTCGCTCAAAAACAATACCGATTAACATCGTAACCACACCAGCCACAAGTAGCCCGGTAATCGGATCAAAGCCAGCCCCAAGGGTGTCATCAACCACATAAAAAAGGACATAGCCGCCAATCATATAAAACTGACCATGGGCGAAGCTAACAATCCCTAAAATCGAAAAGATCAGTGTCAAACCAAGGGCGATCAATCCATACAATACACCCACAAGTAGCCCATTACTAACCTGACTGGCCACATAAGTGCCGTTAGTCACACACAAATTTGTTGGATGATAAACAGCAAATGAAGTGTACAGTAGGGCAAAGGTGAATACAGAGGGGATGGCAATCAGCCACGTTTTGAACTCTGGGGTTCGAGTCCAAATGTAATACAATAAAATCGGGCCAAGACCCGCCCCCGCCACACTCCCATACAGGGTGGCCGATGAGGCATCAAGGTCATTGCGCCGATAAACGCGCGGCGTAACAACCCCGCCGATAATGGCCCACAAGACAACCCAGCCAAAAATAAGCAAAGCTGGGCCAGAATTAAATTCTTGATATAAGGGGCTATGATGCATAAAATCTTCTTTCTCCCCCAAATATTCGCCGATGAATAGTTGGGAATTAATGGAGTAACTATTACTACTTCACTACAAATTATTGGGATGTAGTACGTAGTGCGTAGTGCGTAGTCAACTCTACCGCTACGCACTACGCACTATGTGCTAACCTTTTATAAATAAATCAGCCATTAAAAAGTACAGAGGCGCAAAAATGAAAACTTCCTGTATTTTTGCGCCTCTGTGATCGAAGCTAATGATTAATTAGCTGGGCTTACTGAGCACCCTCTGGCCAAATCATCTCACCGGTTTTGAACTTTTCTGGATAAATCACGGTCAAGTCAGCAGCGCTTTCACCTGGTTCTTGGAATTGAACCATTGTAACCGCGGGGTCTGGGAATTGGTGCCAAGCGCTGGCTGGAACACCTTCAGGAACAGGGTTGTTGATCCCATATTCGAAGTAAATACGGCCCAAAGCGCCATCGTAGCTAATATTTTCCAAAGCAGCGATGATTGCTTCTGGTTCTGAACTACCCGCTTCATTAATTGCTTGCGCCATCAATTTGAAAGAGTCGTAGGCTTCCATTGCGTAAGACTCAGGGCGAGCGCGGCCAGTCAATTCAACATACTTTTCAGCAAAAGCAGCAGTCTTTTCTGTCCACAAGGCGTTTGGCAGACCAATTGCGTGGTAAATGCACAAGTTTCCATCGGGAACAGCGGCCCAGAAGGCATCACTGTCAGATGCAGCTTGGTTACAAACCATCACAACATCTTGTGGGCCAAGACCAGCTTCAGCCGCTTGCTGCTGGAAGTTAAAGCCAGTTTCACCGGTCAACAGAACCAAAATAACGTCAGGTGTTGTCCCAGCTTTCATTCGCTCAATAACTGGAGCAAAGTCAAGGGTTCCAATATCAGCGAAGAATGTTTCAGAAGCAATGCCGAAACCATCCAAAATGGCAGTGGTTTGTTCAGCAGCAGGAATACCATACCCAGTGTTTTCAGTCATAATGGCAACAAAGTCAGGCTCAAGGGTGGCAATAAATTCAGCATCGATTTGAGCGACATCAGAAGAACGAGGAGCAATTCGGAAAACTTGCTCGTAGCCAACACCAGTGATGTCATCGTTCCAGGTTTCAGCAAATACAATCGGCACGTTGTTGGCGTGAGCTACTTCTTTCGCGGCCAAACCAACAGCACTGTGGTATCCACCAACAACTGCGTCAACACCTTCTTGGTTGATGAGACGCTCCATTGCAGTTGTACCGCGCTCTGGCAGACCTTCAGTGTCAAGCAAGATCATTTCAACTTGCTGGCCCAAGATACCGCCTTCAGCGTTAACTTCTGCCAGGGCAATTTCCATAGCAGCTTTCATTGCTGTACCACCAGTTACAGAACCAGGGGCAGAGAGTGGGGCCAAAGCGCCCATCTTGAAGGTACCATCACCAAAACTTTGGGCGCTACTAGCAACATAAGCTTGAGCTTCGTCTTGTGAGGGGATGTAGATTTTCTGACCAATTTCGATTACATCAGAGTCAGTAATCTTGGCGTAGCTGTCATCTTCAGCATTTTTCTGGTTAGTGTAGTAGGTGATAGCTGGGAAAGCTAAGACATCACCCAAAAACTTATCAGCCAATTTACTCAACCAGTCATCGGCTTGAACTGTATAATCTTCACCACCCTGGGCTGGTGGGGCAGCGATAGTTGTAGCCGGGATAGCCAAAACCAACAGGGCTACAAATGCTAAAATAATAAACTTCTTCATTTCACTTCTCCTTGAATAGTTTTTAAATAAAAATTTTCCCAACATTAAAACCTACAGTTTGCTCCTTAAGCATCCCCCCTTTCAAAAGAAAGTTTTTTGTACCAAAAAATCAAATAACCTCATCTACTAAATTTGAGGTATTTGTTACAATATGGGTTGAGGATTTTTTTGATGGTTGAACATCATTGATACAACCAAAATCATATCTTTTATATTAAGATTGATTATGAGAGATTTTTTATTGGGGGTGCAGGTCGGTCTACATCCCGATCAAAAAACACAACATCGCGGTTATGTGGCAGTGCAGTGTTAAATTTACAAGATCAAGAATTTTAAGTTTACAGCTTGACCTAATCTTATAAATTTAGAAGCCCAATTATAATCTTATTTGTTTTGATATGTCAAATGGACTAAAGTCAACACCTATAAGCGCGTTTGTGCCCAAAATTAATTCCAGGTTATGTTCTTAAACTGTTCCATCAAGATACGTGTATTTGGCCCAGGAGTATCTGCCCCAATCACTTGCTCATTCACTTGGCGGACAGGCATAATTTCTTTGTTACTTGAGGTGAGGAAAGCTTCAGTCGCTTGTTCCACATCGGCAAATGTAATTGGCCGTTGAATCACTTCAAAATCACAGTCCTCAGCCAAAGGTATCACCACGTCTCGAGTAATACCAAATAAGATTTCATCCTTGGGCACAATCAGTTGAGATCCGTGGAAAATCAGAAAATTACTGGTCGTTGCTTCTAAAATATGACCTTGTTCATTGACATACAACGCTTCAACACCTCCAACTCGCTTGGCTTTTTTAAGGGCAATAACAGCGGGGAGATAGTTGATGGTTTTGGCTGTAGGCAGATACCGATCTAGTTCCACGGTAATGACTTTCACGCCTTGTTCATAATAATCAGCAGGGAATTTGTGAAGGGGACTAATGATAACAATCAAGCTGGGATTATCCTCTGGCATAATCGAGTCGATTGACGTTCCACCCGTCACCACAATACGAATATTCGCTTCAGGCAAGCTATTTCGGCGCAATGTCTCCAAGACGATTTCTTCTATTTTTTCAAGGGGATGTGGTAGATCTAATTCGATCTGTTGGGCTGAACTTTGCAATCGATTGAGATGATCCTTTAAATGAAAAGGCTGTCCATTGTAAGTACGGAGAAAATCAAACACGCCATACCCCCGCAACACACCCAAGTCTTGCACAGAAATCGAAGCCTCATCCAGTGGGGTATATTTTCCATTCACATAACATATCAATTCAGACATTACAGTCTCCTTTCAGAATAGTGCTTAGTGGCGAGTGATTGATCAAGTCATCTTACAACAGATTAGAGTCAGCAAAAAATTACGTAACCCATGGCCTTCAAGCGGGTTAAATTAGGTGGATCAACACAAAATCAACCTGCCAAATCTTCCAACCTGCCAAATCTTTTTGCAAATAACATCGTCTGTTTTCTATGATCTAAAAAATAAACACTTACCCAAATCACTGCGTTGACGCTTATATCCAATCGTGTTAAAATCCGCAAACTTAAGCAGTGGAACACTGCCAATTTTATAGGAGAGGTAATCCTAATGACAACTGTAATTAGCCCCTTTGGTCAAGCAGCGCCCGGCATTCCCATCCGAGAAGGCACACCGCCCTTGACGCGCCCATCCAAAGAGGAGATCGCAACATTCCCCGATGAAGCGCAAAATCTGCTTAATAATAACTGGGCCGAACAACAGCCACTGATTGAGGCAGGACAGTATAATTTAGACTGGCTCGAAGGCCGCCACATTCTGTTAGCGGGGGCAACAGGCCCCGGCCTGGGCGGAGCATTCGCCTCAGCCATTCTAGGCAAAGGCAAAGCTGCGAGTGTCACTATTCTGGCACGTGATTTGAAAAAATCGCTCAACTTTGAAACAGGTAAGGCGATGCAGGCCCGCGCTGAAGCAGAGGGCTTTGCAGATCGTTTTCGCTGGCTTAATGATGGGATGGCATTGGAAGGCAAGCCGCTAGAGAAGCTGTTGGAAGCCCTCAAAGAAATTGGTGCTGAGCGTGTTGTTTATTTCAATACCGTTGCCGCTGCCATTTCAGGGCTATTACCAGGAATGCCCCCCGTCTACATAAAAGATATTAATGAAGAGGGAATGTTCCAATGGCAATTGCTGCCCCTTAGCGAAAAAGAAATCGAGATTACCAAATTTGTAATGGGCGAGATGGCCGTTCGATTTCCGGGCGTGTTGGAAGATAATGGTGTTGAAGTTGAAGCCTCGGTCTTTGCTGATTGGCGAGGTAGCCTCGACAAAATGAGCCGTGATCCCAGCCAGCTCGAATATGGCCGCCAAGGCTCATACTCAACCAGCCTTCATTTGCCCAAAGAAATCTTGCAAGCCTACACCCGCGAGATGTACGGCACCGGCAAAAAGGTACTCGATATCTTTTATCCAGTGATGCGTACCCGGGCTTTGCCACTCATTCCGGGGGCAATGACTGTCGCTGACATTCGGGAAAAATTAAGTAGTATCGAAGGCGTTGCCCTCCGTAGCGTTCCGGTTCTCGCTCTGATGGGTCTTGACTATGTGGGCAAAGCCTTGGACGAAGGCTATAATAATCCTTTCCCTCGTACGGATGAGCACGATATTCATCTCGACGAATGGCTGTTTGAAGTTTTGGCTCGGTTGAATGATGATGAAAACAGCGATTTTTATTACAAGCGTTGGATGGAATAGCGTTTCTGTTTAATTATTGAAGTTCAGAACAGGATGCGCAGATTGGCGGATTTATTCTTTGATCTGTAAATCCTGTGTGTCCTGTTCTCCCATATACTTAGCATCACAACATTATGAGTCGAAACATTGTGTTAATCATCTTAGGGGTGTGTGGCGTAATCGCTATTCTTATTTGTGGCAGCATTGCTGGTTACTTTTTCTGGCGCAACGCTACCCTCAATCAATTTTATAGCCAGCGTCACTACCCTATCTCGACTCAAGCCCAACTTCCCGCTCAAGGTAACCAACTCATCCTCGCTGGCCGTCACTATCAAGGGACAACGGAAAGTGGTTCCCCCCGCACAGGCACAGATACCGCCTCGGGCCTCTTCTTTATTGATTTGGCTCAGCCTACGCTTACACAATGGTCAACGAATAATGCTCACTCAAATCAAGATTTCATTCAAAGATTTCCCCTCGCACAAAGCCAGGTATTGATCCACAATGATGGTACACACAGCTTGGAAAACGTACCTGAAACATTAACGTCCCAGTTTCGACCCGACTTTCTGCCCAAACGATCCCCCAACGGCGATTGGTTCGCCTACACCACCATTGAGCCGGGCGGTGGATTACCTTCGATCTGGACCATGCACGTACAGCGGGCTGATGGCACCAACCACCAGGTGATTTTTGAAGATGAAAAATATACCACGCCCAGTGTCGCTTGGGCACCACAAAATGAGCAGTTAGTGGTTCATGCGGCTGAGTATGTTGAGGGCAGTTCGGGCGATCGGGTCAATGCGCTTTATTGGGTCAATCGGGACGGATCACAGCTGACCCAGCTTTACCGAGAAGCAGAGGCTGGTAGTCACACCTTCAATAACTTGCTCGTTCATCCCAGCGGCACAATCCTATACTCAATTCGTAACCAGCTCTTTGCCCTCGATCCAATCACCCAACAAGTTGAGATGATCTATGAAATGTCGCCCGACATCTGGCTCGCTCAACTCAAAGTCTCCCCAGACGGCACAAAACTCGGCCTCGTGCCAGATCGCAGCGCTCTAACCTTTGTCATTCTTGATATCAGCGCAACTGCTCCCGTAAACGTTGCGCAAGATCAGGTCATTTCTGATGCAAGTGCTACCTCAATCACCCAATATTTATGGCTGCCCAATAGCCAAGGCATCCTCTATAAAGGGTCTCGCAATGACACCTGCCAAAGCGGCACCGATTGGCAACGCGCCAGTAGTTGGCGGCTGTGCAATCACGTCCTCGCCATCCAACATTTCGATGGCTCACCTGCCCAATCTCTCATTGAGCAGCATATCGAGCCTGACTTGATCGGAATTCTTCAGCGTTAGATACTTCCCCAAATTTTTCAATCGCTTTTTTAAGTTTTCAACTTGAATTTGACAACACGTCAACTTTGTTATAAAGTTCGCATTAGTAAGTCCAATGAATTTACAAAGATCCTTCTTATCTTAATCGATTTAATCGTATCGATCCTTTTTTGTAAATCTAATAAACTTACAAAAGGATAAAGGGAAACCGATCCACGATGCTAACGCTTGAAAAAGCCACCCGAAAGCACACAAAAAATCATAATCAGCGCTTGATCTTGCGAACCATTTACGAACAACGACAGATCAGTCGGGCAGACATCGCCCGGAGCACAGGCTTAACCCGAACCACCGTTTCAAGTGTCGTCACCACCCTAATCGATGAAGGATTGGTTGAAGAGGGGGGACAGGGATTATCCGCCGGGGGCAAGCCCCCCACCTTGCTTCAATTTGTCAATGACTCGCGACATATCATCGGGTTGGATTTGGCCAATCGCGAATTTCAAGGCGGCGTCTTTGATCTACGAGGGAATTTGATCCACCGCGAAAGTGTGGCGGCTGACGATCAAAAGGGTGAGGCAGCTTTGGCCTTGGTGTATGAATTGATTGATCACTTGACGCAGAAAACAAGTCGGCCCCTTCTCGGTATAGGCATCGGTACGCCGGGGGTGATTGATATTCAACTTGGGGTCATTCGTACTGCCCTTAATCTTGGCTGGTCCGATCTCCCTCTCAAACAGCTTCTGGAAGATCGTTATAATACACCTGTTCACATCGCCAATGACAGCCAGATGGCGGCCTTGGCCGAGTATACCTTTAATGAGATGCAAGAAACACCTAATTTGATCGTCATTAAAGCCGGACGAGGTATTAGTGCAGGCATCATTCTCAATGGGCAGCTATATCAGGGAGCCAATGCCGGAGCCAGTGAGGTTGGTCATATCCGGGTGGTTGATGCGGGGGAGCCGTGTGTTTGTGGTCTGATCGGCTGTTTGGAAACCGTAGCCAGTAGTCACACCTTGGTTCGGCAGGCCAAAGCCTTCGCCCAACGTGATCCAAACTCAACCCTTCACCAATTTGCCACCTCACCAGATGCGATCACAACGGACACAATCCTTGCCGCGTTCCAAGCGGGTGACGAAGCCATGCAGCAAATCATCAGACGCGCGGGCCATTATTTGGGGGTAACCGTGGCAAATTTGATCGGGGCCTTAAATATGCAACACATTATCATCGGCGGTAGCCTTTCTCGGTTTGGTAACGCTTTATTGCTCCCCATTCGCCAGGAAGTCAAAGCCAGAGTGTTACCCTTAATCGCTAATGAAACCCAGATCGAACTCAGTAGCCTCGGCCAAGACAGCGTTATCTTGGGCGCAACGGCTTTGCTGCTCTCACAAGAATTGGAAGTGGTGTGATGTCTCAGTCTAGTATTTTGAGCTATTACAATGCTATTCAAGAGTTACAGGAAAAGGTCATCACGCAACAGCTTGAGATGTTGACGCAAGTAGCCATGGTGATGACCCAAACGATTATTAATGAGGGTCGCATCTTTTTGTTTGGCACAGGCCACTCCCATTTACTAGCGGAAGAGGGACATTATCGCGCGGGGGGATTGGCCCCAGTGGTGCCGATCTTGGCTTCAAATTTAATGTTACATGAAGACTCACTCTTGAGTGGCGTTTTAGAGCGAACGGCTGGCTTGGCAGCCCCGCTCTTAAATCGATATGGCCCGCAAGCCAATGATATACTCTTTATCTTTTCAAATAGTGGGGTCAACCAGTTACCCGTGGAGATGGCCCAAGAAGCAAAGGCCAGAGATCTCATCGTGGTTTCTATTTCATCGTTGGACTACGCGCAAATTGCTCCCTTGTCAGCTTTGGGGCAGCGACTTGATCAGGTTGCCGATTATGCCCTCGATAATGGTGGGCGACCCGGTGATAGCTTGGTCACCATTGAGGGAGTGGCTTGGCCGACAGGTCCCAGTTCGACCCTGGTTGGCTGTTTGCTCTGGCATAGTTTGGTCACCGAAACCGTATCTCAACTTCACGCTCAAGGCCAGCCCATTCCTATCTTTGCCAGTGCAAATATGCCTGGAGCAAACGAACATAATCAAACATTGCTCACCAAATGGAGAGCACTAAACCCGCATCTGTAATTTGTTAACGCATCTAGGATAAAGTTGCCCTAATGTTTACTGATAATGAGGCTTTACAACTAATTGTAACAAGGTCGCAGGTCACAAAGTCGCAAAAGATATGTTACCCTGCAACAGATCATCGACGCTTCGACACAAATTATGAATAAGGGTGTTAGTAAAATCTTTAACTGTAACTTATGGAGTCATTCAGCCAATGTCGCTTGAAGGGACAACGTCCCCCTCGCTCGCTATCGGAATAGATTTAGGTGCCACAAAAATTGCGGCGGCTTTAGTCACTAAGCAAGGCCAGGTCATTGCAAATGAACAGATGCCAACTGAGCCTAACCTAGGGGTAACACAAGTTCTGGATAAATTAAGCGACATTATTTTGAGCTTGACCCAACACGCATCTGCCCCCATCCAAGGTATTGGGATTGGTACACCAGGCCGGGTAGACCCTAAAACGGGTATCATCCACAACGCCGTTAACCTTGGCTGGAGAGAGGTGGCCTTAGCGGCTGAAATAAAAAACCGATTGTCGCTAAATATACCGATTTACATTCACAAGGATGCAAACGCTGAAGTCCTTGGTGAAGCGTATTTTGGGGCAGGGCAAGGCTGCAAAAATTTAGTTTATATCGGCCTAGGCTCTGGACTGGGTGGGGGTGCTATTGCTGATGGGCGGTTGATTATTGGTGACGACCTAACCGCCTCGGAGATTGGGCACCTCTCCTTAGATCCAACAGGTCGGGTATGCAGTTGTGGTCAATATGGCTGCGCAGAAACGGTTGTTTCGGGCCGAGGGGCCCTAGCCCTGGCCCGTGAATATTTAGCCCAGCAGAATGAAACCACGATCTTGCGAGATACAGCCGAGCTAACACCACAGATGATTGTCAATGCAGCTTACGAAAATGATAAGTTAGCTCGGAAAGTATTAGGCCGGGTCGCCGATTGGCTAGGACAAATTGTGGCGATCTATGCCATCATTCTCAATCCTGGCCGAGTAGTGATTGGCGGTGGATTTGGTCGAGCTGCCTTTGAATTATTACTGCCTGATGTACAGACAACCTTGCAACGACGGGCCTTAGCGATGACCCATCAGCACCTACAGATTGTGCCATCGCAACTTGAGTCCAGTGCTGTCGGGGCCTCTTGTCTAGTCTGGCATCATCAACAATAAAATTTGTAGCTTTAATGAAAGGAGGTGATCGCAAACGTACATATTTTTTAGGAAGACTCGGCAGACGACTAGTTTTTGGTGTTGACGCACCAAAAGCTAAGGATTGAAAATAAAATGGCTTTTCTTATTTAACCCTTCAAGTCCTTAGCCCTAACGCCTGCCAAGCCCAAACGCCTTTCCCCATCCGCGCAAGGAGTTGGGACAAGCGCAATCCGATAATACCGAAGTTTAAGGGTCAGTGCAATTTAATACTTGATCACAATCATTCAAATTTCGGTCTATCTGGGCAAAATCGTCACCCTCTATTTTGATTATTTTTGTGAATTACTTAGATACTGGAGGAGATTTTCCGATGTCCAAAAAACTATTAATTTTGATAACACTATTTGCTTTACTTTTAGCTGGGTGTGCCTCAGTCGATGGCCCAGCTGTTCCAGCGGAGGAAGAAGAGCCTGCCGTTGAAGAAGCAGCCCCCGCCGAAGAGGAACCGGCTGCGGAAGAGGAAGAAGCGGTTGCTGAGCCTGAGCCAGAAGTTGCGGAGGAAGAAGAAGCAATGGAAGAAGACGCGGCGATGGGTGAAAAAGTCACGCTGACGATTGAAAGTTGGCGAAATGACGATTTGGCCATCTGGCAAGACGTGATCATCCCTGCTTTTAATGAACAACACCCCGATATTGAAGTGGTCTTTGCTCCCACCGCGCCCACTGAGTACAACGCGGCTTTGAATGCTAAGTTAGAAGGTGGCACAGCCGGGGATTTGATCACTTGTCGTCCGTTCGATACCTCACTCGGCTTGTTTAATGAGGGTCATTTGGCTTCATTAAACGATCTAGCTGGGATGGACAATTTTGGAGACGTGGCCAAGAGTGCCTGGGTCACGGACAGTGGCTCAGATGTCTTCTGTGTGCCCATGGCCTCAGTGATTCACGGCTTCATCTACAACGCCGATGCCTTTGCCGAGTTAGGGGTTGAAGAGCCAGCCACCGAAGAAGAGTTCTTTGCATTGCTCGATGCCATCAAAGCCGACGGTAGCTATGACGCCCTTGGTATTGGCACCGCCGATCAGTGGGAAGCGGCCACAATGGGCTTCCAGAATGTTGGCCCCAACTACTGGGGCGGTGAAGCCGGTCGGCTTGGCCTGATCGCGGGTACTGAGAAGTTTACCGATCCGCAATACGTTGCTGTTTGGGAGAATCTGGCCAAATGGGCCGACTACATGCCCAATGGCTATCAAGCGCAGGCCTACCCTGACTCACAAAACCTGTTCACCCTCGGTCGAGCCGCCATTTATCCGGCTGGCTCTTGGGATATTTCTCTATTCAACCAGCAAGCCGAATTTGAATTGGGCGCATTCCCCCCACCAGTCCCTGCAGGCGCTGACACCTGCTACATCAGCGATCATACCGACATCGCCATGGGGATGAACGCCAATTCTGCCCATCCCGAAGAGGCGCAAATCTTCTTGGAATGGATGACTAGCTCTGAATTTGCCTCACTCTACGCCAACGCATTACCCGGTTTCTTCTCACTCTCAAACCATAGCGTCGAGTTGAGTGATCCGATTGCTCAAGAATTTGTCGATTGGCGAAATACCTGCGAGTCGACCATTCGTAACTCTTACCAAATTCTGTCTCGTGGTGAGCCTAACCTCGAAACTGAATTGTGGCGCGTCAGTGCGCAGGTCATGAATGGCGACCTAGCCCCTGCAGATGCCGCTCAAGAGATTCAAGACGGTCTCGAAAATTGGTATACGCCTGGTGGCGAAGCAATGATGGAAGAAAGTGAAGCCGTTGAAGTGGGTGCGGCGACCCTGACCATCGAAAGTTGGCGGAATGACGATCTGGCCATCTGGCAAGATGTCTTGATCCCAGCCTTCAATGAAAAGTATCCTGACATCGAAGTGATCTTTGCCCCCACGGCCCCCACCGAATACAACGCGGCTTTGAATGCCAAGTTGGAAGGTGGTACAGCGGGTGACTTGATTACCTGTCGCCCCTTCGATACCTCGCTTGGTTTGTACAATGAAGGTCACTTGGCTTCTTTAAATGACCTATCTGGAATGGACAGCTTTGGGGATGTGGCCAAGAGTGCCTGGATCACTGATGACGGCTCAGATGTCTTCTGTGTGCCAATGGCCTCAGTGATTCACGGCTTCATCTATAATGCCGATGCCTTCGCTGAGTTGGGTCTCGAAGAACCAGCCACTGAAGAAGAGTTCTTTGCGGTACTCGATGCGATCAAAGCGGATGGCACTTATGATGCCCTTGGCATCGGGACTGCTGACCAATGGGAAGCCGCCACAATGGGCTTCCAAAATGTTGGTCCCAACTACTGGGGTGGTGAAGTGGGTCGCCTGGGCTTGATCGCAGGCACTGAGAAATTCACTGATCCACAGTATGTTGCTGTTTGGGAAAATCTGGCCAAATGGGCCGACTATATGCCCAATGGTTATCAAGCGCAGGCTTATCCTGACTCACAGAACTTGTTCACCCTTGGTCGCTCAGCCATCTACCCGGCAGGCTCTTGGGACATCTCTTTGTTCAACCAAGATGCTGACTTTGAGCTAGGGGCTTTCCCGCCGCCGGTTCCGGCAGGCGCTGACACCTGTTATATCAGCGATCACACCGACATCGCCTTGGGAATGAACGCCAACACGGCCTCTCCGAATGAAGCCAAAGTCTTCTTGGAGTGGGTTGCTAGTGAAGAGTTTGCCTCACTCTACGCGAATGCCTTGCCCGGCTTCTTCTCACTCTCAAACCATAGCGTCGAGTTGAGTGATCCGATTGCTCAAGAGTTTGTCGATTGGCGAAATACCTGCGAGTCCACCATCCGTAACTCTTACCAAATTCTCTCACGTGGTGAGCCTAACCTCGAAACTGAGTTGTGGCGCGTTAGTGCGCAGGTCATGAATGGTGATCTAGCCCCCGCAGACGCGGCGCAAGAAATCCAAGACGGCCTCGAAAATTGGTATGCTCCTGAAGGTGGCGCGATGATGGAAGAAAGTGCGCCCGTCGAGCTTGGTGCGGCCACCATCACCATCGAAAGTTGGCGGAATGACGATCTGGCCATTTGGCAAGATGTCTTGATCCCCGCCTTTAATGAACAATATCCTGATATCGAAGTGATCTTTGCTCCAACCGCTCCCACCGAATACAACGCGGCCTTGAATGCTAAGTTGGAAGGCGGCACGGCTGGCGATTTGATCACCTGTCGTCCGTTTGATACCTCACTCGGTTTGTATGATGCGGGTCACCTGGCCTCTTTAAACGATTTACCTGGAATGGAAAACTTCGGGGACGTGGCCAAGAGTGCCTGGGTCACCGATAGCGGCTCAGATGTCTTCTGTGTGCCAATGGCTTCGGTCATCCACGGCTTTATCTACAACGCCGATGCCTTTGCCGAATTGGGTCTAGAAGAACCAGCTACAGAAGAAGAGTTCTTTGCCCTTCTTGACGCGATCAAAGTTGACGGTACCTATGATGCCCTTGGCATCGGAACCGCCGACCAGTGGGAAGCAGCCACAATGGGCTTTCAGAACGTCGGACCTAACTACTGGGGAGGTGAAGCTGGTCGTCTCGGTCTGATCGAAGGCACCGAAAAATTCACCGATCCGCAGTATGTTGCTGTTTGGGAAAATCTGGCCAAATGGGCCGACTATATGCCCAATGGCTATCAAGCGCAGGCCTATCCTGACTCACAAAACCTGTTCACCCTCGGTCGCTCAGCCATCTATCCAGCAGGCTCGTGGGACATTTCGCTATTCAATCAGGATGCTGACTTCGAGCTAGGCGCGTTCCCACCACCAGTTCCCGAAGGTGCCGACACTTGTTACATCAGTGATCACACTGACATTGCTTTGGGAATGAACGCTAACACCGCTTACCCCAATGAAACAATGGCTTTCTTGCAGTGGGTAGCCAGCGAGGAGTTTGCTTCACTTTACGCCAACGCCTTACCTGGCTTCTTCTCCCTCTCTAACCACAGCGTTGAGTTGAGTGATCCGATTGCCCAAGAATTTGTCGATTGGCGAAACACCTGTGAGTCCACCATCCGTAACTCTTACCAAATTTTGTCACGTGGCGAGCCTAACCTCGAAACGGAGTTGTGGCGGGTTAGCGCCCAGGTGATGAATGGTGATCTAACACCCGAAGACGCCGCTCAAGAAATTCAAGACGGTCTCGAAAATTGGTACGAGCCTCAGTAGAAATTCAAATGCACTTTAACTGGTATCCAAACTGAGTTTGGATACCAAATCTGGTGCCGAAACTGAGTTTCGGCACCAGACAAATGCTGTTGCAAGACAACAACTAACAATGAAAATGTATCGTAGGCATCCCTGCCTGCGAACGGACAGGCTAGAAGCCTGTGTTACAATGCTATTTTCAAGGAAGAAGTACCATGCAACAAACCAGCCGAAAACGACGCAAACCCTTTCCCACCCACATTATCGTCTTTCTTGCACCCGCTACCATCATCTACACCATTTTTATGATCTTTCCCTTGATCGACTCTTTACGATTGAGCCTTTATACCCCAAGCCAACAAGGCCAAGCGCTCTTTGTTGGTCTCGGTAACTATGTCACCTTGATGAGCGATGAGCTATGGTCAGATCGTTTCTGGGGTGCCTTTCGCAATAATTTTGTATTCTTTTTTATTCATATGATCGTCCAAAACCCGATCGGCCTACTTCTCGCAGCCTTGTTAAACACCCGTCGGCTCCGTTGGCGCAGCACCTATCGCACTGTGCTATTTCTTCCGACAATGCTTTCCGTCGTAATCATCGGCTTTGTCTGGCAACTTATTCTTAGTCCGCTCTGGGGTATTGCCGAGGGAATGATGAGCTTTGTTGGCCTCGACAGTTTTTTCCAGCCCTGGCTTGGTTTGGAAAGCACGGCATTAATCACGCTATCCTTGATCTCCGTTTGGCAATTTATCGGTATTCCGATGATGCTGTTCTATGCCGCGATGTTGAGTATCCCAGAGGATCTCATTGAGGCTGCCTATGTTGATGGGGCCAACGATTGGACCGTTTTCTGGCGGATCAAATTCCCGTTGTTGCTGCCTACCGTCGGCATTGTCACCATCCTGACCTACGTCGGCAACTTTAACGCCTTTGACCTGATCTACACCGTCCAAGGGGCGATTGCTGGGCCTAACTTCTCAACCGATATTTTAGGCACACTCTTCTATCGCACCTTCTTTGGCTTCCAGCTTCAGCTAGGCAATTCAACGATGGGGGCCACTGTAGCGGGGATGATGTTCTTTATCATTTTAATCGGGGTGTTGGTCTATCTATTTGGTTGGCAACGCCGTATCACAACGTATGAACTCTAGGAGGCGGATTATGACCAATCAAACCACGACCTCGGGCAAACAGCCGGGCAACTCAGCCATCATTAGTCATCTTGTTTTGGTAGGATATGGCTTAATCGTCCTTTTTCCCATTGTGCTTATCTTGATCAACTCATTCAAAACACGTCGGGCGATCTTCCGTGCGCCTCACATGCCCCCTTTGCCTGACACATTCAGTCTGGAGGGGTTCACCACTGCTTTTTCCCGGGCCAATTTTCCGCTCTACTTCACCAATAGCCTAGTGGTGACCATCGTTTCACTCGCCCTCATCTTATTAACGGGCGCAATGGCAGCCTACGCCTTATCAGAATATCGTTTTCCTGGCAACACCTTGATGGGGCTATACCTCACCCTTGGCATCATGATCCCCATCCGACTTGGCACGGTCAGTATTTTGAGCATTGTTGTCGCCATGGGCTTGATCAACACCTTGACCGGCTTAGTTTTGGTCTATACCGCAATGGGGCTGCCACTGGCGATTTTTGTGCTCCAACAATTTATGCGGCAAGTCCCACGTGAATTAAAAGAAGCCGCCCGCATCGACGGGGCCAGCGAGTATCGCATCTTCTTCTTAATCTTACCGCTCGTCCGTCCTGCGGTAGCCACCGTGGCCGTTTTTGTGATGATCCCGATATGGAACGACCTTTGGTTCCCGCTCATCCTAGCCCCCGGCGAATCGACAAAAACTGTCACCCTTGGGGCACAGATATTTCTCGGCCAATTTGTCACCGATTGGAACGCCGTCCTAGCCTCGCTAACGTTGGCCATGGTCCCGGTACTCTTGCTCTACATCATTTTCTCTCGCCAGTTGATTCGAGGGATTACGTCGGGGGCCGTGAAATAGATAATTTTTGAGGATTGATTGTAATAGAGGTCACACAGGGGGTATGTCATTTCGAATGAAGTGGAGCGGAGAGAGAAATCTTCGAGATTGTTGCTTGAGAAAATTACGTATTAAGAAGATTTCTCCTCGTCCCTCGTCGAAATGACATGTCCGGTCTATTGTTTTGCAATGATTGATTACAATCAGCCTCCAATTACCATTTACTAATTACCAATTACTAAAAAAGGAGGGCCGACATGAAAATAGGAATCGTCGGTACCGGCTTCATGGGCACCACCCACGCCGCAGGCTGGGCGGAGACAGAGGCCGAGATTGCCGGATTTGTCAGCAAATCAACAGCGAACGCCCAAACGTTAGCCGAGCAATATAATACCAAACTCTACCCTGACTTTGACACAATGTTGGGCGAGGTGGATGTCGTCGACATTTGCACGCCGACTCACCTTCACCACGATATGGTGCTCAGGGCCGCAGCCGCCGGTAAGCACATCGTCTGTGAAAAACCACTGGCCCGGACCGTTGAACAGGCTCAGGACATGTTGGCTGCTTGCAAAAACGCGGGGGTGAAACTATTTGTCGCGCACGTGGTTCGATTCTTCCCAGAATATGCCCAGGCCAAGGCTATTGCCACCAGTGGAGAGATGGGGCAACCGGCTGTAATTAGGCTCAAGCGGGGCACATTTCAGCCCAAAAAAGCAACGGACAATTGGTTTGTTGATATCGAAAAATCGGGGGGAATGATCATGGATTTGATGATCCACGACTTTGATTATGCCCGCTGGGTTGGTGGCGAGGTAGAAAGCGTGTTTGCCAAAAATATCGGCAACAGCCACCCCGACGCGCCCGTTGATTTCGGGCTGGCCATCCTCACCCATCGCAACGGGGCCATCTCCCACGTGGAAGGGTCTTGGGCTTATCCGCCGCCCCTCTTCCGCACCCGGCTTGAAATCGCCGGCAGTGACGGCTGGCTAGAGGCCGACTCAGATAAAATGGCCGCGATTGGCCTGCACTTGCATCAAAGCCAAACCGACGCGCCAGATGTACCGCTGCCCAGTAGCCCCCTCAGCGAGAGCCCCTACGCCACCCAACTCAAAGCCTTTTATGAGGCGTTGGTCAATGACACCCCGGTGCCTGTCACCGCAGAAGATGGTCTGGCCGCCGTACAGATTGCTGCCGCTGCCATCGAGTCGGCCCAAACAGGCCGTGCTGTTACCCTAACTCCCTTGCCAGAGTTGGCCGGATCGGAGGCGTGATCATGCGAATTGGAATTATGAGTTTTGCCCACCTGCACGCCGAGGCCTACATCCACAATCTGCGAGCCATCCCTGGCGTCGAGATGATTGGCCTGGCTGATGAGGATCAGGCTCAGGGCCAGCACTTCGCCAATATGTTTGAAGCCCGACTGTACCCCTCCTATGAAGCCCTATTGGCTGAGTCTGAGGCGGTGCTGGTCTGTTCAGAAAATGCGAACCATCTGCCGCTGGTCAAACTGGCTGCCGAGGCTGGCGTCCATGTGCTATCCGAAAAGCCGTTGGCAACAAACCTGGCCGATGCCCGTGCCTTGGTAAATTCCTGTGAGCAAGCGGGGGTCACCTTGATGACCGCCTTCCCAATGCGCTTTAGCGCGCCGCTGATCCAAGTAAAGGCCAAGTTGGACGACGGTAGTTTGGGCCCAATTTATAGCCTAAGCACCACCAATCAAGGCCAAATGCCGATCAACCATCGCCGCTGGTTTGTGGATAAACAGTTAGCTGGCGGCGGCGCGGTGATGGATCACGTCGTGCATCTGGCCGACATCTTGCGCTGGTATCTCAATAGCGAGCCCGTCGAAGTATACGCCCAAACCAACCACATTCTCCACGCCGACACCGTTGATGTGGAAACCGGTGGGCTACTGATGGTCACCTTCGCCGATGGCACCTTCGCCAGCATCGACTGTAGCTGGAGCAAACCCCTCAACTATCCAACCTGGGGCGGGCTACAGATGGAACTGATCAGCGAACGCGGGCTAACCGTCATCGACGGCTTTAGCCAAAATCTCAATGTCTACACCCAAAGCACAAACAAACATTGGTGGGCTCCCTGGGGATCTGATGCCAATCAAGCAATGATCGAGGAATTCGTGGCCGCCGTCCGAGAGCAACGCCCCCCCGCCGTGACCGGCGAGGATGGCTACAAGGCCCTTGAGGTTGCCTTGGCGGCGTATATCTCCGCCGAGCAGGGGCAGCCTGTGACGTTACCGCTTTAAATCATCAATCCCCTGGCTTGGAATTTCAGTCGAATAGTACACCAACCACAGCCAGCTATGAGAACGAAAACGCGGCTGTTCAAGTTGGTATCGCTAAATGGGACGGAGGCCCTCCTGATGGAGGGTCTTCGAGTATTTCCCACCTGACGTGGGGCCTCGTGCCGAAACTGAGTTTCGGCACGCAATTGGGTGTCCAAACTGAGTTTGGACACCAGTCACCCACGCTAAATGGGATATACTCGGGTCTTCGTCCTTCATTTATGACCTTGCCAGAGGTCAAACAGCTCATTGAGGTTCAGTTTGTCCGATGTTCCAGCACTGATTTCAACCGCGCTAAATTCGCTGCACTTTCGTCCTCAGTTCTTTTTGCCGCATCCTCGTTTATCATTCCCATGAAGGGGCTGTCTGCTGGCGGGTCTATTTCACAGCGCTGGATCACTTTGGTGGTGCCGTTTTCGCCCTCCATTTGTAGCTCCCAGTGCATTTGCATCAACTTCTTACCTTGTTTGTTGGGCATATGAGCTGTCCAGGCCACCCGCTCATTCGGCTCCAGAGCCGTGATTTCGGCGACCGTGTGTCCTTCAAACTTGTGCCTCATCTTCAGCAGCGGCATCACCACCCTGAACATCAGCTTCTGCACCGTAGGTGAGTTGCCTGGTAGATCCTCTTCGGTCTTGTATTGGCTACCCACTCGAATTGGCCCCGATGTCAGCAATGTCATCCGTTGTGGTTGGTGATTCCACTCTGTGTGCCGAGGGAAGTCGGCCACATAATTGAATACCTGATCCTTCGGGGCTTGAATGTCTACTGCTGTTTCAAATGAAAATTTAGCCATGATTGTTCTCCTTGTAAAGGACATGTCATTCTTCGGCTGCGCCTCAGAATCTCCATGAAACGCTCAATTGTAAGACCATGATCGCCGCATGGAGATTCTTCATTCCGCGCCACTCCATTCAGAATAACATATCAGAACTTATTTGACAGAATTAATAGTTAAGCCGCTTCTGGGATTGGGATAACGCCAAGTTGTTGCATCAGGCTGAGATTATCCATGGTAGACCAATGTTCCACCATCTTACCGTCTACGATGCGGTCAACAACGGTGGCCGCAATCTCAATCCTCTTGCCGGTTGGCGGAATGCCCTGAAACTCCCCTTGGTGAGTCCCGCGGAAGGTGAGGCGGAGCATGACCTTGTCTCCTTCGGCAATCTGGTCTTCAAAGGTATGGTGTAGATCAGGGAAAGCCGCATAGAACATTTTGAGCATATATACCATCGCCTCACGGTTCATGGGTTCGGGATTTCCGGCGAAGTGCATGACCACGTCGGGGGCAAGGAACTCATCCACTACGGCCCAATTTCTCTTGTCGAAGGCTTCTCGCATTTGACGTGAGATCGCTTTGTTTTTTTCTGTTGACATTATTTAGTCTCCTTAATTATATGAATTAAAATTAATTGTTAGTAAACTAATAGACGAAACAGTTAAAACCCATAAAATCGATTTATGTCATCCCCGCGTGGTTTTAGCGGGGACCCATCGTTCGCTGCCCCCGGCCAGTGGATGCCCGACAAAAGCATTCGGGCAGGACATGACTTTTTTATTCCGATTTTTATTTGATTTCCCTATAAGAACTTGTTTTAAGAGATTGGTCCACTCTTCAATTGCCCAATTTTGGCGTAATATCTACCGTGTGCCTGTGCAGTTTAGCCAGGATTACGCTTGATAGACTGGACCAATCTGACGACACTAGACTTTTAAAGCAGCTTCTAATGATTGATACGGGGTGATATGTCCCCATCTTGGCCGGGAGTAAAATATACTTTTAGGTCAATGGTCACCTCCTTTCTTCGAGCAAATTCGGGGAATTCTCATCAACCAATTCCCTCCCACTCAGTCTTTTCCCAAACCTGGTTATCAGAGAGATCACCGGTTAGTCGCGTTTCGAACTGCTTATTTAGCGCCTTGATCATTTCTCGCAACGCGTCATAGTCAGAAAATTCAGCGATAATCAGCATCTGTGAAACATCATTTAGGTTGCGGTAAATCTGAAAATACGTGGCTCCAATCTGATCGGCCTGGTTTACCAAGGTCTCACGGTTGACCTCCTGTAACGCTTTCCAATCTTTGATATTGACAGTAGATGTAAAGGTAACTGACATAACCGTTGCTTCCTTAAGTTGACTGGGCTATAATGACAGTGTCACAAGCATCTGCCCTCATCATAAATGGCTTAACACCGCACTGAACTAAACTTTCATCCAGCATAGCAGAGAGGCGTGCCAAAAACGTGCAAAGGGTGTGCAAATGGGTCAACTAAGTCTCGAATTTCTGGGTACACCCAACGTTCGTCACGCTGATTCGCCCATCACCTTCCCGACCCGCAAGGCGCTCGCCTTGCTCGTCTATCTCGTTGTCGAGGGAGGTGTCCACTCGCGCGAGAAGATCACAACGCTCTTTTGGCCGGAGAGCAGCGCGGGCTCAGGTCGGGCGACGCTACGCAGCACCTTGCGCCACTTACGCGGGGGTCTGGGTGAGACCGAGCAAGCCCACACGGCCCCACACCTCGTGACGGATCGCGACACTCTCCGCTTTGAGACATCCACCGCTGTAGAGCTCGATCTCCACACCCTTGAGGCCGCTGTCCGCCTGACCCATGAGTTGCCACTTGTTTCTCCCTCTGCCTCCCCCACCCCCGCTCAGCCAGCCAACATACAGCAGCTCATTGCTCACCTCAAGGCAGCGACAGCTTGCTATCGAGGCAACTTTCTGGAAGGTTTCTCGCTCGGTGATACCCCAGCGTTTGATGACTGGGTCTCGCTTCAGAGTGAACTCTGGCATCGTAAAGCGATGCTTGTCTTCGATTGGCTTTCTCTGCTCCAGTCTGAGGGTGGCGAGATTGGGAGTGCGCTTGAGACCACGACCCGCTGGGTCGCGCTCGACCTGTTCAACGAGACCGCGCATCGCCGTCTGATCCAGTTACATTTTGCTGCCGGAGACCGGGCCGCTGCACTCCAAGCTTATCAGGAGTGCCAAGCCATTCTGGCTGAGGAATTGAACGCTGAACCCGCCCCAGAAACAACAGCCTTGGCTGAGCGCATCCGGTCCGCACCCCTACCGCCCAAACGTGGGGCGTCGGCGGCCCGTGAGGCAGCCCTGCCCCTCGTCACGTCTGAACCGCCGTTGATAGGGCGGATGACGCAACATCACGAATTAGTGACCGCTTATCGCCTAGCCCGTCGCGGTCAGCCGCAAGTCGTGACGATTGAGGGGGAGCCGGGTATCGGCAAAACCCGTTTGGCGAAGGAATTTCTGGCCTGGGCCGCTGCACAGGGCGCGGATGTATGGCCGGGACGGGCCTATGAAATGGGCGGCCTGTTACCCTACCAACCGGTGGTAGAAGTACTGCGCCAACGCTTGGGGCGGATAACTGATTTGTCTGAAGTGCTCAGTGACACTTGGCTGGCCGAACTCAGCCGATTGTTACCGGAGCTCAATGATCGAAATCCTGATCTGCCTGCCCCGCTCAAACTCGACGAAGCCGAGGCCCGCACGCGGCTATTTGAGGCCGTGGCCCGCTTTGGGCAAGCGTTGGCCGACCGGGCCCCGGTTGTTATCTTTCTGGACGATTTGCAATGGGCCGACGCAGCGTCACTGGATGTCCTACGCTATCTAGCGGGTCGTTGGGGAGATGAGGGCGTATCGATGCTGATTCTGTTTACGGCCCGCACCGAAGACCTGAACCGCCCCATCGCGAACGCCCCGCCCGATACACCGATATTGAGCCATTGGTTGACGAGTCTGGGACATAATCTGCCTCTGACCCGATTGAGCCTAAATCCCCTCACCTTAACTGACACGCAGCAATTGGTGTGGTCGATGGAGGTGGGCGATCCAGGTTCTGGTGCTCCATTCTTACCGCCCGAACTTGAGGCGTTCTGCCAACACCTGTTTTCTGAAACCAAGGGGCATCCCTTCTTCATCATCGAAACGCTCCAATCATTGTCTGAACGGGGGCTATTGCAGCGTCAGGCATCAGGAGGCTGGACCGCCGATTGGGAGACAGCACTCCATCAGTGGCAGAGCACTCCCAATTTTGTCCCGGCTCGGATACAGGATTTGATTCGCGCCCGGCTAGCTCATCTCAGCCCGCAGGCGCAGGTGATCTGTACTGCCAGTGCTGTGCTGGGGCAGGGTTTTGATTTTGCCCAATTGTGTCAAGTGGCGGACCTTGAGGAAGGTGAAGCCTTGCCTGCGCTTGAAATCTTGCTTGACCGGGGGCTGCTGCATGAGACAAATGAGGGCTTTGTCTTTGGCCACGACACGATTCGTGAAGTCGCCTACCTTGATATCAGCCAGACTCGGCGGCGTATCTTGCACCAGCGAGCCTTGGCCACCCTGGAGTCGGTTGCGGCATCCCCCGCCCGCTTGGCCCGTCACGCGTTGGCCGCTGGGTTAACAGAACCCGTGTTTCGCTATAGCCTGGCCGCGGGCGATGGAGCGATGCGTCTTTTCGCTGTAGGCGACGCCATGACCCACTATGAAACAGCCCGCCAGATACTGACCAACGATCCGCCCTCACCATCCATTGAGGCCGCTGACTGGCAACATCTTTACACGCACTTGGGCCGGGCCCTGGAGCTAAACAATCAGTTCGAGGAAGCCTTTCACCTCTACGATGAAATGAGCGTTATGGCTCGGGCCCAGGCCAACCGCGAGCTAGAACTCGCTGCCCTGGTCGCTCAGGCTACGGTTTACGTTATCCCAAGCCCTGTGTTCAACCTGGGGCAAGGCAAAATACTGTCGGAACAAGCGCTGACTTTGGCTCGTGAACTGGGTGACCCGGCGGTTGAGGCCAAAATCCTCTGGAATCTGATGTTGGTTCACAGGTTCGGTGACGATGATACGCACCAGGTTGTGGCCTATGGTGAAGAATCACTGGCCATTGCCCGCGAGCTAAATTTACCCGAACAAATCGTGCTGACGCTAAACGACCTTGGGCCGGCTTATGGCGGCATTGGTCAGTTGGCCCGGGCGCGGAAGACGCTGGAGGAAGCTCGCGAATTATGGCACAGACACGATAATCTGCCCATGTTAGCCGACAATCTCCGCAATTTATCTACGATCAATTACCTCTGCGGCAACTATCAACAGGCAATGGCCGAGGCAGAAGAAGCCACTCGCCTCAGCCAGTCCATCGGTAATGTGTGGGGTCACGCAGGCAGCTTGCATGCAGGTGGCTATCCCCATATTGAGATCGGCAAATCCGGTCAAGCGATCGCGGCCCTAAAAGAAGCGATCCGGCTGAGTGAACAGGCCGGTTTATCCGTGAACTTGCCGTTCGGGCGGGCTGCGCTAGGGTGGGTGTATAGTATGTTGGGCGCGTTTGAGCCTGGCCTGGCCCTTTGTCGCCAAGCCAGAGACGAAGTGATAAATGTTCCCCCGGTTATCAGAGCGTGGCCCCTGGCTTTGATCGCGCTGGTTGAAATCCTCAGCGGTAATTTGGCTGACGCTGAGACGACGATTCAGGAAAGTGAGATTGGTCTCAAGATGGAAAATCTCACCTATCCTACCCCTGTTTTTGTCCTCTTGGCCAAAGTGCAACTTAGTCTGGCCAGGGGCGATACTTTGCAGGACATCGCCCACTTGAATGACCAGGTTACGTACCTGAAGCAGGCAGGGGTGCGTACCTTCCTCCCCGATGTCCTCTACCTCAAGAGCCAAGCCCTGCTCGCCGAAGATCGAGCGGAAGAAGCTCGTGAGGCGTTAATCCAAGCTCGAGACCAAGCCAACACGATTGGGTCGCAACGTCGTCTCTGGCAAATTCTGTTCACCCTCAGCCAGCTTGAAGCCCAACACGGCCGTACCGATGCTGCTCAAGCGCTACGAGGACAAGCCCAAGCGGTGGTCCACTTCATCGCCGACCACGCTGGCACATCCGAGCTTCGGGCCTCGTTTCTCAACTTGCCAGAGGTGCAAGCTGTGCTGCAGGGATAATTGAATCATTGCAAGTAGAGAAAAGCTTCCACTGGGGAGCTTTTTTGTTTTACTGGGTAGTTGACAAGGTGATTTTGAGGGAAAGGGAAATTACTTTATAATTATTGATATATCCCTTCTTCGCGAAACATTCCGCCTTCAAAAAAGTAATTGAGTCTAATCGTTCAATGTAAGTGGGAGAATAATATCAATACTTGAGGTTAGGTAGGTATATGGAAAAGATACTTAATGAATACTGTCACAGCCAATGCGAACCAGGTTTACTACTGTTAAGCATGCCAACTGGCTTTGGAAAGACATACAACGTTCTAAATTTCATCTACGAACATTATGAAGAATTTGCCGCTCAAAAGCGAAAAATTCTTTTTGTGACCAATCTGAAGAAGAATCTCCCAATCCAAGATATTCATAAGCGTTTTATTGCTGATGGAAAGGAACAGGAATTCACTCAACATGTTCTATTTATTGACTCTAATTCCGGTGCGGTTGAGAAACACTTGCTGAGTGTTGACGAGGAAATTCCTGAACAGTTCAAAACTTCAACATATTCCAGACTAAAATCCTACATTGAAACACTCTCCCAAAACGCGGTACTTCCTAATACAGTCCAATCGTCTCTTAAAACTGAAATTAGAAAGCAACTTGAGCCTGCGTTTCGAAAGTCAATTACAAACGTGTTGTATAAAAAATTCAAAACGAAAAAAGAACGATTGGCCGCCATTAAAAACGATCCAAATTATCAATGGATTGGAAAACTTTATCCCGCCGTGTTTACTGATGAGCGCACAATTTTATTTCTCAGTATGGATAAGTTCGTTGTAAAAAATACGACGCTCATTGAACAATCATACTATGTCTATGAACGCCTTATTAAAGATGCCCTTATCTTTATTGATGAATTTGACGCTACGAAGGAAATTATTCTTCAAAATATCATCAGATCTGGGTTACGACACCGAGTGAACCTTCTTGACTTATTTTTGAATATTCACAACCATCTTATGCAAAGTGAATGCCCTGAGGGGTTACTCAAAGAATCCAAATGGCGGACGGACCTGCAGGCCACCTCTAGCAAGGATTGGTTAACCTTACCACAAATAATTGACACCTTTCGTGAAAAAGCAACTCGGATATTTAGCGACTATAACCTCCAACATACCTGTAAATCGCATGAGGATTTTTCAACTGACAAAAGGAATTTTCTATTCTATGATTATGAGTTTCATCAGGTACTAGATGCCCGTCGTAAACGTATCGAGATTATTGGAGACTCGCAAAATCGGGCAAATTGGATAACGGCTATTGATCTTGGAGTTCAAGGAACAGGGGTTAATATACGTTCATTGCTTAGCGAAGTTGCTGGGTTTTTAAACTACTTTCAACGAGGGATCGGCTATCTGGCTGATAACTATCGCCATTTGAAAGAAGAAAATGAGTTGATTCAAGAGACCTTTCCTGTTGAGGCAGCGATAAGAACCGTTCTCAATCATTTCCGTCTTGATACCGAAGATGTTGCATTTCTAACGACGAACATTATGGAAGGCGACATGCCGTATGGGATACGAATTGAGAAAGGCACTCTTCAACGTCAAGGCTTCTATGATACTGGCTTTCGCTATCACGATATTGTTGATAGTGATGAGCATGATACATTATCAAAAGTTTATATGTACAACTTCAGCCGGACACCAGAATCGTTTCTAGTCAACGTATGTTCAAAAGCAATGGTTGTTGGCATCTCTGCCACGGCTAGTCTGTATACCAATATTGGAAACTTTGATCTTGAGTATTTGAAAGAGCAACTAGGCGATACGTTCATTCGGCTTACAGGAGAAACTCTTTCGAGACTCAAACATGCCTACGCACAATCAACTCAAGGTTATAGCAACATCACCATCAACACAGAATTCATCGGAGTAAATTTGCGTGAGCAAGCTATTGAAGAACTTGAGCGTCTACTCGACGATCAGGAAGCTGCACAGGCTCTATGGAATAAGCTACGACACGCTAGCGATCTTGATGAAGCCGCTCTTGAACATGCTCTTTGTCGATACCTCCGTACTTTAATTGCTTGGAAATATTTTTTAGAACATCCCGATTGTCATGCTTTTCTTTGCCTTTTTAACAAATTGCCAAAATACGAAGACACTTTGTTTGATTTAAATATCTTACACGAATATGCAAAACTTCTGCTGGATGACACAAACGATGTCACGGACAATACTAGCACAGATATGATCGTCGTACTTCGCGGGGAGCGATTTGAAGAAAACAAGACGAAACTGACCCAAGAATTAGCAGAAGGAAAGCGACGGTTTATTATTTCTGCTTATCAAACTATCGGGGCAGGGCAGAACCTGCAATACCCAATCCCTCAATCCTTAAGCCCTATACACATCAATGAATTCCCACAACGTCTTGAGATGGACATTAATGGAATGTATTTGGACCGCCCAACTAATCTCCTTGTAAATATTTTTGGAGATGCCCTTGAAGATGAAAGCTTCATAAAATATATCTTCCAATTAGAATTTCTTGTTGAAAATGGTGCCATTTCTCCCCGAACTTTCGAGAGCAAACTGGATGAGGTTTTTCATCGTTATGTCGGAAGAGAGAAGCACAAAAGAAGTGCTGAGGATTTCACCAGTTTATACCAAACTGACGCATATACACGTTTCTTGAATAAAGTGATTATTCAAGCTGTTGGGCGAATATGCAGAACCAACATGAAGGCTCAAACCATTCATCTGCTTGCTGATGCGTCAATTCAAAAACATCTTGCCCGTTTTTCCTTGCCGGAGGATGTTATTCCAGTTCGTGAATATGCTGCTCTTGTTGCTTCTGCGGAAAAAATTGCAGAACAACCTGATACCTGGATTGAAGCACAAAATCGCGCATCATCACGGAGTAATCGGACAATGGCGTATATCCAGAGACAATTAAGAACTCCGTGGACATTAGAAAGTATTAATGAATGGCAAGCACTTCGAGAACAGGTGCTTTGTCAACCGACTGTTGCGATGACAAATACAGTCGATAAAAACTGGGCAAGCATTTATGTTCAATTGCCGGAAGCTGCGTATTCATACCGCTACTCGGAAGAGTATGATTATCGGGAAGTAGAGATTTTCTTTGCTGAAGAACAGGGTGAAAAAGAGGTAAGTGAACGCTCAGCCCGTCTTCCTGAATTAATGAGAATTCCTCTATTACGCAATCTATTTACGGAATCTGGATGGGCAACAAATTTTCCGAAGTCTACGCATATCCTGACTCCTCCGATGTTTAACAATATTTATAAGGGAGCATTGGGTGAAGTTAGCGGAAAGCATATTCTTGAACACTTCTTGAATATACGACTTTTAGAATTAGATGTAGAAGAATTTGAAAGTTTCGACTTTAAAACAGAGCAAGGTATTTATGTTGACTTCAAACTTTGGAATGACAGAGTTGTTGTCAACGCTAATGAGTTACATGACAAAATTCGGGGCAAGATGGAGCAGGTCAGTGCTTCTAAAGTATTTATTATCAACATACTTGGGACAACAGACACGAGTTTTTATCCGATAATCTCGTCGGATAAGCGCATTGTTGAGATCCCATATCTCTGTAAAAATGGCAATATTGACGATACAGCAATAACATTTCTTGTGAAGGAATTCCGCAAATGAGTATCCATACAAATAAATTGAATATCCGGTTTCATATTGACGCTATAGAACAAGACTTTACGTTTATTCGTTTCATTCGCGAAAATAATGGAAATTGGCGAGGGGCTGTCCAATTGGATCGTCTTATAGGCGAGGATTACAACGCACATGCCGTTATGTTCCAGTATGGGAAATATGCGTATGCTATGTTCAAAAAACCAGTAGATGTGTATAAACTTCTCGCTCGTATCAGAGCTGATGATGAGTTTAATGAGAATGCTGTTAGAGAGGTGGTTCCAAGGGCTTCTCGCCATGATGCCGCTGATTCTATTTGTGAAGCATGGCTCGCTCAGATTCTCTTGAATTCGCTCTCTTCATCACGATCACGGTTTACTCAATATCATTACTGCAATCTTACAGGTTCCCTATTACTTGTGCCAGATGTTGGAGGTAAAGCAAAAGACTATCTTGACATAGCAAAAGTTGAAATCAATGCTAATTATTTACTTCAGGTCAAGATTGTTCGTCATAGAAAGAAGATTGCAGTTCTTTCTGAACTGAAAAAAACAACTGATGAAAGCCGCCGAAAGGCTCTAAAAAATGCTCTTGACGGGCCAAACTATATTTTTCAAGCATCTACTGGTAGTTTAAGAAGACACCTACCCCGTGATGGCAAAATTGATGCCAAATTAACGTATGTCCAATCAGGATTATATCGAACAAAAGCGACAGCTCCTTTTCTTGACTTTAGTAGTGTTGATGCTTTTGCGAAAAGCCGTGCTGGTATATTACATCTTGTTCTTGACAATATCCAGAAGCACCTATCAAAATATATGGAAGTTGAGTTAAATACAGTTAATCCCGAACATACGATTGAGCTTATCAATTCTCTACTCAAGAAACCAAACCAATTACATTCAAAGCTTGATGGTCAACCAATCCGAATAGTCGACAGAGTTGATGATGAGGAATCTGTTGAGATAATGACTGGGCTGAAAGAATCGCTCTCGCAGTATATTACTGATAATACACATATTACCTTTGGTAAACGAGACAAAGAAGGGGCTCTCAACTTTCGAATTATTCATGACGCGGCATATTATGAGAAGATGGGGCTTAAAGATGAATACCTTCCATCGACAAACGCTATTCAACGTCAACATCTTACTATTGAATCAACTGGAACGGCATCAGATGCCGTTGTTAAAACAATTGTCAAAGAATTGCTCATCAAACGTGATATTAGTTCAAAGGCACTCAGTTTGTTCGACTGGAGTAAACTAAAAACTTCTAAAAAATGGACTTTTGCCACCTGTGATGAGAAGGCAATTCAGTTCATTTTTATGGAGATTATGCCGGATGGTCAGTTTGAATTTCGAGAATTGGATGGGACATCACTCTTTGGTCATCAGCAATATCAACAGTATATGGACTTAATTGCTGATACCAAGGCGAGTGAGTGGAAAACTGGTTTGTCCTTTGAGGGGCTTGTCGTTTCAGATGAAAATGATATTAACCTTATTTTCCGCACTGATGAAATCAGCCTCCCCGACCTCTACAAGATTGAAACGATTATCAAAGAAGTTGAAGCAGAGCTTCCCGAAGGCTTGCAATCCGGTGAGGATTTAGCTAGAGTGTTGGTGGAGTTTTCTCAAGAACATCCTGAAATTGATACTGAAAAAGTGAAAGGGTTTTCAGCAGAACTCTGCAAGATTGGCAAGCAAACTATCTCAAAGAGTGACTTGAAGTCGTTAATTGCTGTAAACTTAGGGACAACGAGAAAACAAAAGGGGAAAGAACCTAAATTTGTCAGCATCACAAGAGAAGCGAAGTCTTTTACAAACTTTCTTCTTGATAAACATCATATCCGATTGAAATTCCCAAAGGATAATCAGAGTAAAGATGAGCTATTTGACGCATATATCAACATTAAATATTTCGGCGAAACAGAGACAGAAGCATACTATTTTGTTGGAGATCGGCGTGAAAAAGTACAATTCTCTTTCAAGGATGCCTGCCATATCCGCAAAATCGTCGCGGTGAATGACTCAAAACTAATATTCAGACAGCTCCTCCCAACAATGGATGTCGATTTTGTCCGTACAGGACAGAGTACAGTAATGCCTTTTCCCTTCAAGTATATTAGAGAATACGGGCATTTTGATGGAGCTTAAACAGGTAGGTAGTGAAAGAGCCAGTTATCGCCCCTTGTAATATCACAAGGGGTGGTGGCGATGTTGTTGGCAAAAGTACACAAATGCGTTATATACTTTGATTGTAATTATCGGTTTCTCGCCACAAACATTACCTAACGGTCGATGACCTTGCGGGAGAGAATCTCTGAGAGAACAACAAAGGTCGTGCAATGACCATAAGTGACGAGTTCGTCCAAAAATGTGTTTAAATGCCGAATCGAGGGCACCGCGATCTTAAGGATAAAGGTATTTTCCCCAGCGGTCAGATAACACTCCCGCACCTGTGGCTTATCCTGAATAAAATCAATAAAGTGTGGCTCAATTTTTGCGGAGACGGTGAGATGCACGAAACAGACAATCGGGTAACCCAGCCGTTCCAGATTGACCGCGGCGTGGTATCCGGTGATCACCTCGGCCGCTTCCAATTTACGGATGCGTTCAGCGACGGCAGGCGGGGATAGATTCACCTGCCGGGCAATCTCGCTATAGGCAATCCGCCCATCTTTCTGTAATAACCTCAATATCTGCCAATCAATTTTATCGATCATCTTATTTTTTAAACTTTACCCCCCGTAAATCCTTTTAATAAAAGGTTTCAGCCAGCCGATGCCAATCATTATCTATGTACAGGTTAACTGTGGCATCCTATACTATGGTTGACGGGTGTGCATCAAAATAACGGACGAATCGGGCGACAGTTGCTCGGGTTTGCTGGCAGGTAGTACGTAGTGCGTAGGGTGAATTTCAGTTGGTTCAATACGGATTGCAAGCAAGGCAACGGCTCACAGATTTTCACGGATAAACACAGATTTTTTATATTTTTTGTTTTATCCGTGTCGATCTGTGTCGATCCGTGAGCTATTTTGTCTTATGTCATTAACCTTCTTGAAACGCATCAAGAGCCTTTCAATTTTTACGTCCTACGCACTACGTACTATTTAGTCATGATGCCCCTAATTTTATTATTCAGGCAAACCCCTTATTTAAGACCAGGAGGCAAGTAATCTTATGAAAATAGAACCCTTTGCATCGGAACGGCTCTTATCAATTTGGCAAAATCACGTGAGCTATGATTTTACAGAAACCGGGGTTCATCCGATGTATCTTCATGAATTGGTGACAGAGGAAGAACTCAGCGATTTATATCAAAATGTTCAACTACGCTATATTCAAACCAACGGGATTCCGGCGCTGAAAGAGGCCATTTGCCAGCTGTATTCCGGGGTGACCCCGAACAATATTTTGGTAACCAATGGCTCGGCTGAAGCCAACTTTATCACCCTCTGGCGCTTTCTGGAGCCGGGTGATGAAATAGTGGCTCAATATCCCAACTATATGCAGGTGCCGGGGACGGCTCGTAATTTTGGGGCCGTGGTCAAGCCCTTCTACTTAAAAGAGGAGCTTGGCTGGGCACCCGACCTAGCTGAATTAGACAGCGTCGTCACACCCCAAACCAAGCTAATTTACATTACCAACCCCAATAATCCCACGGGAGCGGTTCTAACCTACGCTGAAATGCAGGCCATTGTGGAGATTGCCAAAAGCGTCGATGCCTGGATTTTGGCGGACGAGGTATATCGGGGAGCGGAATTAAATGGGGAGATGTCGCCGAGCTTTTGGGGGATGTATGACAAAGTGCTGGTTGTGGCTGGTCTGTCCAAAGCCTACACCCTGCCCGGTCTGCGCCTGGGCTGGCTTATTGCCCCGCCTGAAATCGCCACTGACTCATGGGGCTACCACGACTACACCACCATCACCACGGGCGCCTTAAATTCCGAGTTAGCCCTGATTGCCATGCGTCCGGAAAAACGGCAACAAATTTTGGAACGGAACCGCACCATCTCTTTCCGTAATTTACAAGGGCTTGAAGCCTGGTTACAACAGCACCCCGACCGGTTTCGCTTTGTTCGCCCTCAAATCGGAGGGGTCTGTTTTCTCGGCTACAATCTCGATATCAACTCCACCGATTTGGTCATGAAATTGTTAAAAGAGAAAAGTGTTTTGATTGTGCCAGGCGATACCTTTGGGTTAGATGGGTATGTGCGTATTGGTTATGGCGCGGCCAACTTACTAGAAGGCCTGGAGTTGATCCAGCAAACTTTTGATGAAATTGCTTCAAACACAATATAAATGAGGGGTGTGCACCAGCAATAAAAACAGAGCAGGATACAATCAGCCAGATTTGAGGCCACGTAATGCGTGATACGTGTTTCGTAATAGCCATAGTTTGCATCACGTATCACGAAACACGTCCTTTTGATATCCTGTTTTCCTACGATGTCTCTAATGATATTGTTCGTGCACCCCCTCATATAAATAAAGGGGTCTATGATGACAATGCAAGAGTATGTGATTGGAAATGAAGAGATGGAAAATATTCGGGCCGCGTTTGCGAAAGCGTCCGAATTAGCCAAGGCCAGTGCAGCCCGTCGCGAGCGTAAAGTCGAGGATATTTTGCACGGCAATATCCCCACCTTTATGGAGTTGCCCGTGGCTCGTCAACCAGAACAGTTGGCCGGAGCAGATGCGGCTATTTTAGGCTTTGGCTATGAAGGGATTACGATCAAAACACCGTGGCTCTCCGCCCCACCAACGGTTGCTCGGCCTGAGCCTGGCTCGGTGTATTGGCGCATGGGGGCGGACTTTGCCCCCGACGAAATTCGTAAATACTCCCTCTATTATTCGATTCATCATAATCGGGGGTTTTATCCCGAAATCGATAAAGAACTGATAATTTTTGACCAGATCAAGGCTGTTGATTACGGCAACGTTACGGTGGTTCAAGAAGATACGCTTGAAACATTGCGCCGCGCCTCGGAAAAAGTATCTCATATTGTCGATGTCGGCGCGCTGCCCATCGTTTTAGGCGGGGACCACACCATCCCGTTCCCGGTCCTACGGGCTATTTTGGAAAAACGTGAGAAAAAGATCGGGCTGATCACCTTCGACGCCCATATGGATTTCTCTAACACACCAGAATATTGGGCGTCATCTGAATGGGCCAAAACCTTTGAGTTGGGCAAGCTCAGCCCCAAAAATATGGTACAAATTGGTATCCGCTCTAATCGCAGCACGCAATATGAGATTAATGTGGCTAAACTTTTGGGCGTACGGGTCTTTACGATTGATGAGGTTAAAGCCCGTGGCATCGATTCCGTGATGCGAGAAGCGATTGATATTGCCAATGACGGGACCGATGGCATCTACGCCTCCCTTGATATTGATGTTATGGAGCCAAGTCTCGTTCCGGCCCAAAAGGCCCCTGAGTTTTGGGGCCTAACAATGGATGAGATTATACCAGCCTTACATCAGGTGTCTCGGGAAAAGCTAATCGGCTATGACGTATGCGAAATGACACCCGACTATGACGTGAATGGGATGGGGGCTCAATTCTGCGCCCGCACCGTGGTGGAAATTTTGGCTGGATTAGCCTGGCGGAAACGAGAGGGTAAATTATAGCATGCACTCATTAAGAGTTGTTCCTGAATAAGCAATTACACCAGATGACCCCGACTTAACATCACATTGAGGGATTAAACGAATGAAAATCTTTGGTAAATCCTCAAATTCG
>JANQQF010000020.1 GCA_028285035.1 Phycisphaerae bacterium | reverse complement strand
CGTGATTGCCATCGGTTCAGCCTTGGGTCGCTATCAAAACACCGTCACGGCGGGCATCTTGAGCGGCTTCAACCGCGAGTTGGGTGGTCTGCGTGGGCTGTTACAAACCGATGCGGCCATCAACAGCGGCGGTCCGTTAATCAACCTTGGGGGTCAGATCATCGGGATCAATACAATGGTCGTGCGTGGCGGCTTTGCCAGCGATGCCGAGGGGTTGGGCTTTGCTATCCCCAGCACATCGCCCGCACCGTGGTCCAGCAGCTGATTGAAACCGGCGAGGCCAAACCCGCCTTCATCGGTATCCAATACCAGCCCCTTAATCCGCAGTTGGTGATGGCAGAAGGCTTGAGCATCAATCAAGGTGCGATGTTGGAAGAGATTGTCTCTAACAGTCCAGCCGCTCGCGCTGGCTTACAGGCTGGGGACATTATCACGGCGATCGATGGCAAGGCTATTGATGATCGCAATCCGTTGGTCAGTCTATTGCTCGAACACGTGGCGGGTGAGACAATCACCGTTGAGGTTTTACGAGGTGGGCAACTATTGCAGACGTCGTTGATGTTGGGTGAACGGGCTTAACACATACCCTACTCTACAGATCAAAAAGCCGTGGCGAAAGATTGCCACGGCTTTTTTTTCACGATCTTTTGCCTGTCCTCGCAATGTTAACTACTCAAAAACAATAGCCACCTTACCGCATTGTCCACCGGCCATCAAATCGTAGGCTTCATTGACTCGCTCAAGCGAGAATCGATGGGTTACTAAATCTTCAGGGTGGATGCCCCACCGCACCAGACGCTCGACCAACTCTTCCATTAGCCAAATGCTGGTCACCCAGGAGCCGTAAATTGTCTTTTGGTCGTGGATGAGGTCTGCACTGGGTTGAAAATCGACCGTGCCACCCTCGCCGATGAAGACAATTTTGCCCCACTTGCGAGTAGCTTGAATGGCAGTCAGCCGTCCTTTGTCATTACCACTCGCATCAATGGCTCGTTCTACGCCGTGGCCGTCGGTCAGTTCCCGCACCTCGGCCACATTGTTGGGGCCTGCTTTCAGGATATGGTCAGCCAGATCCAGCCGGATGGCTAAGGCCATTCGTTCTTCCACCATGTCAATACCTATCAGTTTGTTGGCCCCTAATGCTTTGGCTAACATCAGCGCGGCCAAGCCCACCGGTCCCAGACCCACGACCAACACCGCATCGTTACCAGAAATGCCAACTTTTTCCAGCCCTTCATACACCGTGCCAAAACCACAAGCCACCTGGGCACCATCAACATAACTCAGTTCATCTGGTAACATCACCAGATCCTTTTCATCGGCCAGAATGTATGGGGCCATACCACCGTCACGCTGCCAGCCATAGGCGGCCCGGTGTTCTTCGCTGGTGCAGCTAATCATATAGCCCCGTCAACAGTCATTACACACCCCGCAGCCAGAGATGTGATAGATGATGACTCGGTCACCCGTTTTGAAGCGTTTAAGGCCTGGTCCTTCAGCTACAATTTGACCGCAGGGTTCGTGCCCGGCAATGACGCCCTGATAACCTTCTGGTCCTTTGCCCAAATGTTCATGATAGATGGCTCGAATATCGCTACCGCAAATCGTAGAAGCTTTAAGCTGGATCAGTACTTGTCCGTGTCCCGGTTGGGGAACTGGGAACTCCTTCATTACAACGGTGCTGTTGCCCGGTAAGACCGCGCCTAGCATAGTTTTTGTCATTGTACTATTTCTCCATTGATTACCGATCAGCCAGTATTTTCGAGGCTGTTTCGGCATCGGACCAGCTATTACAGATATGTTTATGAATCACACCGGTTTTAATGTGGTCCAGTTCATCCGGCATATCACCATCCCACAACATACAAACCTTGTTCTTTTTGGCGATTTCATATCGGGCCGAAAAATCTTGCATTTCGGGATTACCAAATTGAATGGCTGAAACACCGGGAGTCGTGGTCATATGGTCAAAAAATTGGTCACCCTTACCACAAAAATGCAGCAGCGCCCCTTCCGTAGCTTGACAGGCCTCGGTGTTATAGGGCTTGACAAACTCCTCATACATTTGGCCTGACATCATCACCGCAGAGTCATCCGACATACGACCACCACCTCGAATCTTGTACGAGAAGGAATAACCGACATCCATCGGTTCGGCCATCAGTTCTTTATGATGTTGGATGACAGCCAAATAAAGATCGGTTGAGAAACGCATCAAGTCATGAACCAGTTGAGGCTCATCATTAACCAGGTAATAGACATTCACCCCGGCAATATTGACGGCTGTGTTAAACGGCCCCTGAGCGTCGGGACAGCCAATACGAACCGTTTGGCTTAGATTGGGATAAGGAGCCAGCATCTCCTTAAAATACTGTTCAGTTTCCCATATTTGGCCCGCAATACCACTGTTTATATCGGGCAGTCCCAAATCCAACATTTGTTTGACATCGTCCATATCCGTAAACGCCTCGGCCCAGGGCATATTTTCCTGGTCTTGCCAGTAGGGGCAACCTACCATTGAGGCCAGAACAATGAGACCATAGTTAGCACGGATGGTATAGGACCGATCATCCTTAAGCAGCGCCCCTTCGTAAACGCGAGTTAGCTCGGAAATGAGCATTTTGTCCCGGTTACGATACGTTTCGCTGTATGGAATTTGAATCCAGTCCGGCGGAAAATCGTGCTGATGATGTCCCCAATCATCGCGCACGGTGACGATGGTAGGTCGCTGATCGACCGGCTTAAATTGCCAAGCCGCGCTTTGCCGGGTCTCGGCAGCCAGCACGTGATCGACATCAATCAGTGCCTCCAATTTTTCCAAATAGGGTTTGGGGTTAAAGTCGCCCATTAAGTATGCCTCCTTTAATTGAACCTTCTCGTGCAGAAATAAATGGTATGGACCCCGGAGCAAGCTCCGGACTCTTATTCCGCAGCAAGCTGCGGGGTATTCAACCAATAAGGTATCAAGATAAACATTCCAATTAGGTCCCGGCTGGCTGCCAACCGGCATATTTAGGATGATCCTTTTCTATGGGGAGATCAACGGGGTGCCCTGTTTGAGCGGAATGATAAAGCGCCGTAATCAACTCCAGCGAAGCGCGGGCATCGTTCAGGGTTACAGGTAGTTCGGTATCGTTTTCCAAGGCTTGATGAAACCGATAAAATTGCCCAGCAAAGTTTTCCGGTAACGGGACAAAATTGGCCAATGTTTGCTCAATTTCTTGGGTCAGTTCGGGCGAGTCACCCGTAAATGTCCAGGGGTCGCCCGTGGCGGTATAGGGTTCGGCATTGCTTTCGGCGCTTAACCCGCGAAAGCAAAAACGATAACGGCTTATTTGGTCTGCAGACCCGTTTGTTACGGCAAGCGAGGCTAGAGAACCGTTGGTCATTTCCAATGATGCAGAAACACAATCTTCAGTTTCAATGGGATTTACCCGAGTCGCCATTTGGGCAAACACTCGCTTGGCCGGTCCTAAAATATAGTAGAGAATATCGTGGGCATGGATGGCCAAGGTGACCACAGGCCCGCCTAGTTCAGTCTGCCATTTGCCACGCCAGGGCACGGCATAGTAGTCCGCTTTCCGCCGCCAGGCTGTTTCCATGGTAGCCAGAAATGCATCGCCCCCTATCCCGGCCTCAACAAGTAACTTTAGTTTTTGCAGCCCGTGCCCAAAGCGAAGGGCATACATTGGCATGACTCGCTTACCGGATTGGGCTTCGGCCTGAAGCAACTCATCCACCTCTTTCACCGAACCGGCAACTGGTTTTTGGCCAAATGCATGCTTACCGGCGGCTAACACCGTTTTAATTTGTGAATAGTGTAGATAAGACGGGGTGCAAACATCAATAATGTCCAGATCATCCATACGACATAATTCGGTCAAATCTGTATGAACACGTGGAATATCGTATGTATCGGCCAATTCTTGGGCTTTAGTTTCATTCAAATCGCAAATGGCCAGCAGCTCATACATATCCGGCAAGCTTTTGTACGCCAAGATATGCTGTTCACCAATACCTCCGCCAACAACCCCGACTTTTAATTTGCTCATGATAGATACCCTAACTTGTCGGCCTGAGCCTGGGCTTGTAAGGCGAGCTCAGACACCAAAAAGCAGTGTTGTTGGGACATAGCCGTTTCTGTTCGATTGATAATATCATTTAGCAACTGGCGACCGTAAGGCGTGTCCATGCCCTGACAATCAATGTATCGCGTATTTTTTTGATCGACTAAAAAAAGGTGGTCTCCGCCTGGGCGACCTACCAGATCACAATATTTGCGGAGTTCAATGTAGCCCTCAGTACCCAATATGGTCAGGCGAACATCGCCCCAGGTTTCCAGTCCGTCCGGCGTAAACCAATCGACCCGCAAATACCCCGTACCTCCATCCCCGCGCAAAAGTACATCACCGAAATCTTCCAGCTCTGGGTATTGGGGATGGTTGTAGTTGGCAACTTGCGCGGCCACAATTTCGGCCTGGCTTGAATTGGTGATGAAAAGAAATTGGTCAATCTGATGGGAACCGATATCGGTGATGATGCCGCCGTACTGGGCACGACGGAAGAACCAATCGGGGCGATTTGGCGCGTTGATGCGGTGCGGGCTGGAACCAATGGTCTGCACCACCTGACCAATAGCCCCGGCTCTAACAAGCTCACCAGCTTTTATCGTAGATGGGCGCTCAAACCGTTCGCTAAAATCGATGGAGTAGATACGACCGGTTTCTGCCTGCACCCGGCGGGCGTCGGCCAACTGGTCAAAGGAGGTGAAGCCAGGTTTGTCGACCAAATAATCTTTGCCATGCTGCATAACCAGAATGCCCAGGGGTGCGCGTTCACATGGAATTCCTGCACTTGTGACTAATTGGATTGTTTCATCTTCCAGTATTTCCTCTGTACTACGAGCCTGGCTGGCCTGAGGATATGTTTTTGCAAATTCCGTGGCTAGATCAGGCTCCGGCGCGTAAAAGGAGACAAGCTCGGCACCAGCGTTTAACAACAAGTCTGTTTGATTGTAAATGTGATTATGATTAAGATCGATGACGGCAAAACGAATTTTAGGTTGAGTGGTCATAATTGGTGTTCTTTTTTACCTCGAAAAAAATTGAGTTGATTGATACTGGGAAGCATCCTAGAAAATTTTGGAATAACGTGAGTTGATTATCCTTAGGGCTTACGCATGTCATTCTGAACGGAGCGAAGCGGAGTGAAGAATCCCCCGAATATGTGTTTGCAATCGAATATTTGGGAGGATTTCTCGGCAAAAACCGCCTCGAAATGACGTTTAAACCATTAAATGCGTAAGTCCTACCCTTTTAGCCCCGAGGTGCTGATACCTTCAACAAGATATTTTTGGAAGAAAATGAAGATAGCAAAGACCGGCACCAACGACGCACACAGCATGGCAAACAGAGCTCCCCAATCTGTAACGGCGGTAGGATCAGCGAAGGAACGCAGGGCTAAAGAAATCGTATAGAGACGCGGCTCATTGAGATAGATGAGCGGCCCCATAAATTCGTCCCAAGTCCAGTAAAATTGGAAGATAGCTGTCGTGATTAGGGCTGGTTTGATCAGTGGTAGGATAATCCGCCAGAAGATGCCAAACTTGCTGCAACCGTCAATAGCTGCGGCTTCATCCAATTCTCTGGGGATACCTCGGATGAACTGCGCGATCAGAAATATGAAGAATGCGGATTCTCCGAAAAAGGGTGGGATTACTAACGGCAAATAGGTATTGATCCAACCCAACTCATTGAAAAAGATATACTGTGGAATCATCAGAACCTGGGGCGGCAACATGAGCGTAATCAACATAACTGCAAACCAGAATTTACGTCCGACAAAGTTTAAGCGGGCAAAGGCATAAGCGATGAATGCCGAAGAAAAGACGGTGGCAAGTGTCTTGATGCCTGCAAAAAAGAGTGAATTCAGATAAAATGTGGTGAATGTTATGCCGGCAAATCCAGACCAGCCATTGGGATAATTTTCAAGGCTGAGCTCTCTTGGAATGAGAGAGGCTTGATTGGCCCATATTTCTGAGGGTCCTTTCAAGGAGCTGGCAAACATCCATAGGATTGGATAAATCATGATAAAGCCCCCCACTATAGCTACCGAATGGTAGATAATAGAGGTGACTACTTTTTTTCTATCTCTATCTGAACCTGAAAGCAGTAACGGTAGTTGTAAGGTGCGCATTCTATCCTCCTTCGTAATGAACCCACTGGGACGATGATCTAAAGATGAGTGCAGTAAAGAAACCAATAATTAGTAATAATACCCAGGCCATCGCTGAACTGTATCCCATTTCAAAGGTTCGAAAGGCCCTCTCGTAAACATAGACCGCATAGAACAATGTTGTATCCAAGGGTGCCCCCCCGGTAATGACGAAAGCCTGTGTAAAAACCTTAAAGCCAGCAATAATCTGCATAACCAAGTTGAATAAGATGATAGGGCTTAACATTGGGATTGTGATATGCCAGAATTTTGACCAGCCGGTAGCCCCATCAATGTCGGATGCCTCATAAAGCTCGCGGGGAATCTGTTTGAGTCCGGCCAAGAAGATAAGCATCGGCGAGCCGAATTGCCATATTATCAAAATTATCAACGTCCAGATCGCTGTTCTCGTATCGCCCAACCAGGCGAGACCAGGAATACCAAGGAATGCCAGGAAAAAGTTAACAAGACCCTCTGAGCCAAATATCTGCCGCCACATAACCGCCACAGCTACACTGCCGCCAATAATCGACGGGGCGTAATACACCGCCCGATACAAACTCAAGCCCTGTCGCCCCGTGTTGAATAACATGGCCACAGCCAGAGCCATCATCAGCCTTAGCGGAATACCTGTAAATACAAAATAGAATGTCGCCTTAACCGACCGCCAGTAGCGGCGGTCCTTGGTAAACATACGTTCGAAGTTTTCCAGGCCGACAAATTCCGGCTGGGAAAACAGGTTGTACTCTGTAAAGGCCAGATAAAGGGAAGCAGCAAGTGGGACAAAAGTAAAGACGAAAAAGCCGATAAACCAAGGCGACAAGAAGAGATATCCGGTCAGATTGTCTCTCCAAAAGTGTTTGTTGTTTTTACCTGGATTGACCCGTCCCCAGATGTTCTGTAGTAAGGTGGTTTTTGGTTTTGGATCGCGCTGTTGTGAGATTATATCAGTCATAATACATTCCTCGATTTTCCAGAATTGTAATTGTTGAGCTAAGTGTCTCACAATAAAAATAAACCGCCAAACACTTAACTTGACTCAGGTTCACGAGAGCGCAGCCACTGACTGGCAATGGCTACGCTCGTCCTTAAGGAAGTACTATTGTTCTGCTAAAATCTCGGTCGCCATTTCCCGGAAAGTGGCGACCCCCTCTTCAGGTGAGATTAATCCGAGCATAACGGGGTCAACAAACTCTGGGTAGTAGACATTCGTTTCGATATCACTAGCCTGAGCTGGGAATGGCAAGGGAGTTGGGCTGCCATCTTCAGCCACCAAGGCTACGTATTTGAACATTTCGATCTGAGCCGGACCTAGCAGCGGTTGAAGTGCCTCCTGGACCTCGGTTGAGATCGGCACACCACGTTCGGCCAGAAGAATTTCGTTAGCCTCAATCGAATTGGTGAAGAAATCAATCACGGTCGCTGCTGCTTCAGGGTTTTCACAATGGGAGGAGATAGTGAAGTTCATGGCAGACTTCAGGAAATTTGTTGGCCCACCGCCTTCAGGACGAGGCAGGTGATACAGGGCAAAGTTGCGATCTTCGCCGGCGGCAGTCCATACCGCAACGACTTGATTGCTCCAGAAGTAATCCATCGCTGCCTGACCTTTCACGATCGGTTTGTCTTCCACGCTCTTACCGCGGGCCTCGGCAATTTCTTGAGAGAAAGGCATCGTCACGCCCGCTTCCTCGAGCCGCTTATGCATTGCAAGATAATCGATCAGATACTGGTCATCTTCTTCGCTGTAACCAAGGGCTGTGCCATCATCACTAAAACCGGTTTTGCCATAACCTCGGAGGTAAGCATCCCAGGGTTGCCAAGTGGTAAGCTCAGGTCCTATGCCCCAAATGCCGAGTTTATCATGTAGCTCGATCGCGGTTTCCTCAAATTGCGCCCACGTCCAATCACGTGGAGGCAACTCTACGCCAGCTTCTTCGAAGGCATCTATGTCGAGTGCAATTGTCTGTGAATTATCGCCGAGGTCAATGGCGTAGAGGACACCATTATATCGGCCCAAATTTATGGGTGTTTCCGATACATTGGAGAGATCGATATGGCCTGATTCGACCAACGGTTCCAGGGGAATGATCAAGTCATTGTCAACCCATTCGGCTAGCGCACCAGCGTGACTCTGAATAACGCAGGGTAAATTCCCACCGGCTGCTTGTGTGGTCAACTTGGTCCAATAGTCGCCCCAAGACGAAAATTCGTATGTTACTTGGATATCAGAATGCTGTTCGTTGAACAGTTCTAAGGCCTTAACTGTACGTTCATGTCTATCCTGTGATCCCCACCAAACCACACTTACTTCAACGGGTTCGCCAGCAGCAGGCTCTTCAGCAGCAACGGTAACCTCAACTTCAACAACTTTTTCAACTTCAACAGTCTCTACAACCGTAACTTCTTTCACCACTTCTACAGTTTCAACAATTGTTTCCGGTGTTGCAGCCGCCCCGCACGCTGTGAGTAACAGTAACATTGAACTGACTAAAAGCAACATTGCATTTCTTTTTAACATCACGTTTCAACCTCCTTCGGTTTTCTTTAAGACGACTTAAATTTTATAAATCAGAAGAACTCTTGATAAAAATGTTTTACTAAATCCGCTAAAACACCTCCTTTGACTATTTAAAAACACCTTTCAAATTCAAGTTGTATGCTTCCACATTTGAGTAAAAGTTTAGGGCGTCTCTGATCTATGCTTGATACAGGTAATTATATGGTGAGAAAGGGGTTTCTGTTTCTATTGATCTAGAATAGCGGATTTTTAATTTTGTTTCTACCAATTTGTGCCAGCCCAGTGCCAGATGAGTGCCATATTTTGGTAAAATTATCAAGTTACCAATTGTTGCCATCTATGTTATAATGTGCTGCCTATTCTGGTGTCTTATACTCTAAATTTCCCATTAATAAGGCTACAAAATGTCTGATCAGGATGAGTTTTTTCGGCAGGTCAGAGATGCCCTGAGTCATCTATTTGACTATCCATATCTTGAAAACCACCCACTCGCAAGGCGATATTGGCCAAATAGCGAGGAGGTAGGTCCTAATCGGGCCCAGCAATTGAACCGCCTTTTGTTAGAACACATTGAGGAACTCAATCCACCCGAGGCCCTCCCCAAAGACTCTTTCAGATCTCGAGCTTATTTTCTGTTGGTGTATCGCTACGTGGATGAATGGTCGCTGCCAGATATTATGAACGAGTTTGGTCTAAGTCGCCGCCAGTTCTTTCGTGAGCAGCGCAAGGCACTTGAAATGCTGGTTGCTTTATTACGAGAAAAAGCACCAAAGCAGGCCACTGTTCCTGTTGAGGGGGACAATGTGCTGGCTGCCGAGGCCGAGCGTTTTCTAACCCGGCGTCGAGCGGTGAGTCTCAGCGAAGTTGTTCAAGGGGTGCTAGAAACAGTCAGTCCCCTGGCCGCCCAACACAATGTAGAGATGGTGCCTAATTTGGGCCTTCAGTTCCCACTTGTTTATGGTAGCCGCACGCTATTGCGCCAAATGTTCCTCAAAACTTTAACCAGTCTCATCACCCAGCCTAATACTCGACGGATTAATCTGCAACTCCGCGATAAGAAAGATAGGATTATAGCCGAGGTGATAACTGAAGCTGGCCAAGCAGAGGCTCAGCCTCAGAGTCATGTTAATAATTGGCAGCGAGACTTGGAGTCTGTCCGCCGTCTGATAGAGATGTTAGATGGACTGCAACTAGAATTTGAGATCAAGTCTGAGGGGCCTGTTCTCATCTTTGACTTTCCGACTCATCGAGAGGCAGCGATTTTGGTTGTTGATGACAATGAGGCGGTTATTGCGGCTTTCCAACGTTATCTGGCCGATTATAATTATCAAGTTATTGGAGCCACAGTCGGTTCAGAGGCATTGCGGTTGGCGCGTGAAACAGACCCTGCCGCTATTACCCTTGATATCATGATACCAACCCAGGATGGCTGGGAAATTCTTCAGGCTCTAAAGAGCGATCCGGTCACACAGCATATTCCGGTGATCATTTGTTCGGCCCTAGCAGACCCTGACCTGGCTCGTTCGCTGGGAGCTTTTGCTTTCTTACGCAAACCGATTAGCCAGGTTGGTCTTTTAGAAGTATTGGACAACCTGCCCAGCGGGTAATGGCGATGATGAAGGAGCATCAACGGCATTAAGCATGCCTCGCAAATAGGTTATGACTTCGCTGTTCGTGAATCCGTTTTGGGTAGATATGAACAGCATATCCCCCGATAGCTGTCGCTCTTCTTCAGACGTGCGGACGTGGGCGCTTATGACCGCCACTGGTATGTCACATAGATCTGGGTCTTGTTGCATTTGAGTCAACAGCGCGTGACCATCCATCTCCGGCATCGTCAAATCTGTCAGAACCAGATCTGGGCGTTTGCGCCGCATGTAGGTTAGTCCCTGTTGGCCGTTATTAGCCTGAACCACTTCATAAGTCCGTTCAGCAGTATGGAGCAAACGTGAAACGAGATTAACCATACGAGGATCGTCATCCACAACCAGAACTCGATGCACTTGCTTATCCAAGCGATCCAGCAACGCTGTAAGTGTCTCAGGGGTAATCGGTTTTTCCAAGTAATCTATCACACCCATAGCCTGTTTTAGCCGATGTTGACCAACCAAGGGGCAGAGAAAAATGGGAACAGACGTGTGGCTCAATGTTTTTTGTAACCATCGCCTCTGATGCCAGGCTTCTCTTTTCTGTGATACGTTAAGCACGACTGCTCGGGCATTCATTTCGTTGATTAGCCTGGGAACCTCAGCAACATTATCGACCGGTATGATCTGATATTCTTCTAGACCTCCTTCTAACATTTGAACGATTCTTTGATCACGCTCCAACAATAGCAATGGTCTCCTCTGTCGGGTGGGGATTCTGACAGGCATTCGAGTTTTAGAATTCGAACTAACATTTATCAATTTACTCTCTGTTAAGGGCAGGGTAAAATGAAACTGGCACCCCCGACCTGGGATACCGTCACTTTCTAACCAGATACGGGTGCCATGCATTTCTATAAATTTTTTACAAATTGCCAACCCCAGCCCGCTTCCCTCCTGATGAGGTGCTTGATAGCCATCAACTTGTTGAAACTCTTGGAATACCTTGTGCTGCTTGTCAGGCGGAATTCCAAGACCAGTATCGGCTACTGTTACTTTTACATATTCCCCTTCAAGGACAGCCTCTACGGTAATGCTTCCCTGTTCGGTGAAACGCCGGGCATTATTCAGTAAGTTTATTAAGACCTGTTTAATGCGGGCTGAATCTATAAAGACCAAGGGCAAGTCATCCGGTAACTCGGCCCGTAGTTTAATATTTTTTTCTCGTATCAAAGGCCGGATAATATCAAGGGCTTCAGAAATAAGCCCCCGCAGCCCAATAGGTTTCGGATAGATGATTATCTCTTGAGCTTCGAGTTGCGACAGTTTTAATACATCTTCTGTTAATTGTAGTAGGTGTTTGCTGCTCCGGTAAATTTCGCGGATATCGGCTCGATATGCCCGAGGTAGCGGCGTATCTCCGTAGCTGCCTGGTGATAGGTACATCATCTCGCTAAAGGCCATGATTATATTGAGTGGCGTCCGTAGTTCATGACTAACATTGGCTGCAAATTGTTGCTTGGCCAATCTGGCTTCATTGGCTGCGTCATGGGCCCGGGCCAGATCAAAATTCAAATAGTCTAACTGTCGACGGGTAATATCTAAAGTTTTCAAGGTGCGGAGCAACTGTGCTTGACGATCTCTTAGTTTTTCTTCATTCTGTTGTGCTGCCATCGTCCTTTCCCAGGACCAATAAAGCGTAAGATATAGGTTGCGCACGGCCAAACTCGATAGAATTCCAACCGCTGTGATAACTAAAATGGGCGAAAGTATTTCAGTTGAATAGGGAGCATACCCCCACCGAAGCCAGCCTACAACCGCTACCAATAATCCACACAGGAACGTTACCTGTATGACTCCTCTCAAGCTAAACAATAGCCCGGTTAAGCTTACAACAATAGCTAACACGTAGGGTGTATCCGTCATTCCGATATTCCACATTCGGTAGGTCGCTGCTGCAGTAATACCGGAAATAACCGCCATAGAAGCCAAGGTAAGACGCTGTTTTCTAAAAATAAGTGCGCCTACTAGCCCTATTATCATAAAAAGCGGTCCCCATAAATCTGTTTCGGGAATTCCCGGATGACCTAAGAATAGATACCACAAATAGGTTGCAACAAATAAACACCATAAAACCGGTCCTAGTGATTCCTGCCGCATGTCGGCTAACGTTTCGGGCGAGCCTTCCTTTTTTGTTTCTATATTCCTATCCATAAATGAATCCTTATTTTCAAAGTTTCAAGGAATCTGAATACGCAATCACAGATTAAGAGAGTATACTCCTGTTTTGCCTTTTGAACAGGCCAATTCCATTTATGGTTAAGGGTATTCAGAAACTAAAAAAGTTTAGCGAGGGGGTGAAACTCAATAACAGTATAGGAGGGGGAACAACTAACAAGCGGGGAAAGCGTATTATGGGACACAACGACCGCTACGGACGATAAGGTTTTTAGAAGCTCCAAATGTCTATAGCGGTTTAAAGTCTGACCCTACATATCAATGATTAAAGTGTGTATTTTGCAATCCTTCCCTTATCTATCAAGCTGATAGGTCTGGCACATCCAGCCAGCGCCGCTCCCGCCATGCTTGTAAACCAAGCTCGGCCAACTGAACACCTTTAGCGCCTTCCCGTAGGTTCCAGGGAAACGGCTCATCAAGCACAACATGCTTCAAGAATAGCTCCCACTGCACTTTGAAGGCATTATCGTAAATCTGATTACTGGGCATCCGTTGCCAAGTTTCGTAGAAATCTATCGGACTGTCAATGTCAGGATTCCAGATCGGTTTGGGGGTGAAGGAGTCGGGTTGAACTACACAATCTCGCAATCCGGCCACGGCACTGCCTTTAGTGCCATCCACTTGGAGGGTGAGCAAGTCATCCCAGCGCACTCTAACCGCCCAAGAGGAGTTGAAGTGACAGATAACCTCATTATCCAATTCAAAGGTGGCATAGGCTGCATCATCGGCGGTGCAGGTGTATTCATTGCCGTTCTCATCAACACGCCGGTCAATGTGAGTGGCTCCCAAACAGGAGAGTGATTTGACCGAACCAAACAGATTATCAATGACATAACGCCAGTGGCAGAGCATATCCAAAATGATGCCACCCCCCTCCTCTTTTTTATAGTTCCAGGAGGGGCGTTGGGTCGCCTGGCCGAAGCCATCAAAGACCCAGTAGCCAAATTCACCCCGCACCGATAGAATTTTGCCAAAAAAGCCGCTGTCAATTAGATATTTCAGTTTCAATAGGCCCGGTAAAAATAGCTTATCCTGAACTACCCCATTTTTAAGGCCAGCCGCGTTAGCCTCATCATACAGGGTGATGGCCTCGGAGACAGTTGTAGCCGTTGGTTTTTCACAGTAAATGGCTTTCTTAGCGGCAATTGCCTTGCGAACGGCTGCCACCCGTAGACTGGTGAGTTGGGCATCAAAATAGATTTGATTGTACGAGTCTGCCAGACAGGCATCCAAATCCGTTGAGTAGCGGCTCAGGTTGTGGGCTTTAGCTAACGCACTCAACTTTTGCTCATTACGACCAACCAGGATAGGATCAGGCATAATGACTTCACCGTCACAAATTTTAAGTCCCCCCTGATCTCTAATGGCCAGGATAGAACGAATAAGATGCTGATTGGTGCCCATCCTACCCGTCACACCATTCATAATGATTCCAATTTTATGCTCTTTCACAATTTCCCCTTGATGTTTATTTGAACAAGTCAATCAAAAATATTCTCCTAAGCCACCGTTGCTTCGGTTAATCCGATAAGCTTTTTGGTCAAACGCACGGTCGCACTGGCGTCCGGGGCAAAGCCATCTGCCCCTACAGTATCGCAATATTCTTGAGTTACCGGAGCTCCCCCAACCAGAATCTTGACTTGATCGCGTAACCCGGCTGCTTTGATGGCTTCGATATTTGTCTTGAACATCGGCATCGTTGTCGTCAAAAAGGCGCTCATGCCCACGGCCTGAGGCTTGTGTTCTTTGATAGCTTCGATAAATACCTCTGGCGGCACGTTGACCCCCAAGTCGACGACCACAAAGCCAGCCCCTTCCAACATGATATTACACAGGTTCTTGCCAATATCGTGGATGTCTCCTTTAACGGTACCCATGACAAAGGTGCCGATCGGTTTCGTCCCTGTTTCGGCAATGAGAGGTTTGAGAATATCCATCGCCCCGGCCATCGCCCGTGCGGCGATGAGCATTTCCGGGACAAAATATTCCCCAATTTCAAACAAACGTCCGACTTCTTCCAGCGACGGAATCATAGCATCAAAAAGTAGGGTCAAGGGTTCCATACCCAGTTCCAAACCCTCTTTGGTTAGGGCAACGGTTGGGTCGGCTTCGCCATCTAACACGTATTCATACAAAGCATCCAAGATTTCGTCCTGACGACTCATAAAAATCTCCTCAAGGGCTTAGGAATAATTACCATTCCTAAACATAATGTAAATAAGCATCTTTTATTTTGGTTAAAATTGTGACTGGTCTGGCGCCCAATAATTGTGTAAAAAAATTTCAACTTCACTAGAACCGTAAACTCCGTTGTGATTATTTTATGCCCAACGACTCGAACTGCCATTGATCATGGGGCGTAAACTCAGCGAGACTCAGGTTAACCCCCAAGCCAAAGGGAGCCTCAAGCACGCTATCCAGCGTAAGCCGGCCCTTTTGAATGTTAAGGGTGACTAGGTTTTCAGCTTGACAATGATACAAGTCAGGATGGTGGTCCAAAATCTGGTCTGGCAATGGTTGAGGAAACATACTTAAACCAGGGAAGTAATGATGCCCGTTACGTTCAACGTGTTCAATGCCTAAGTTACTCATTACTGCCAAATCTTGGAGTAAGGCGATTGGGCCGACATTGGCTAGGTCTTCTCCGCTCATGACGTATTGCTCGGTGGGGGTGGTCCGGCGGTAGTGTTCAAGTAGACAAGCATTGGCGATCCCCTTAATGATGCCTTTACAGTTCTTGTGACTGGTGCCCACATAGCCACTCTGAAGCGCAGTTGGCAAGCTCTCAATTGAGCCATCCGACTCATCAATAATGATCGGTGGCCGATCAGGCCAGCGGGTTAGTGCCTCTTTTGTTTCTGTACTCAAGGCCACGTCTCGATACAGCGGTTGCTCTACAAACAGCAACTTTTCTAACAAAGGGCTTAAGTCAGGGTCACGTTTTAGCGCTTGCCAAAATGCCTGAAATTGCTCAACGTTCTGGTATTGCTCGTTGCCATCAAGCGTAAAGGAAAAATCGGCAACATTATGGTTAAGAACCGTTGCGATTTGTTTGAGCCGGGCCATATCCTGCTGATTATCACCACACACTTTGATCTTGAAATAGGTTAAGCCATATCTGAGAATGCAGTGCTCAAGTGATTGCGGCAATCCATCTTCAATCCGGTCATCAGCCAAGATTTCCTGATCGGTTAAGGGGTCGGCCAAGCCCACCGTATGACGAACGAAAACAGAACGATACGGTTTAGCCGGCAGCAGATCGGTGGGGCGATAATTCTTCAACTCAGGATGTACATCACCGAGGCGAATACCTAAAGCATTTGTTTGTAGCGCCTCGGTGATCGTCTGACGGTTGGCTCGACAAAAGGCATCGATGATTGCTCTTTCGATTAGGCTTACCCCAAAATTCCAGAGCAATGGCGGGTATCCCTTAGCCGTGGCCCACCTTTTTTGAGCCTTATAGATTTGCTGCCACCACTCAAAAACAGTATCGGCCGTCTTGATCTGTTCAGCCAGAGTCGCAGCTGACTGAATAACATGCAACATCTCGGTTATATCATCGCTATAGGTCGTATTGGGGTTTTTGGTAAACCATTTGGGGGCAAGCGAGTCCGCAGCCAAGCCAATTTGGGGTTGCCCATCAACCTCACACCTTATTCGCATCATCAGATGGGGCATAGCCGTCATCACCGCAATACCATACCGAAAGGGCATTCGGGTTCGGATATTATGGATATATAACGCAACGTCTTGAATAGTAATTGCCATAATTTTGTCTATCCTTCTGATCCGGTCATTAATAACTAATCCGCTCTGCGGGGCCGTCTTCTCCGACTACTTTTGGCTTCGTTGTCAGAAGTCTGCTCCTTAACCTGCTGGGCTGCTCGCTTTTGGGCCAGGTTGATTTGAATCGACTCCCTCAATGAAGCAGATTGACCCCAATCCTCACCCGCTTTTACCATCGCCGCTAAATTTTCAAAGCTGACATGTTGAGGTAAAGAGCAGCCGGGCGCTAAAATATCGACCCCATTTCCTAAACTTTCGAGAGAGGCTTGGTAGACATCATCCGGACTGCCCTGCAACAAAACCTCCACCGTAGGCACATGCCCCACGGTGGCCACTTTCCCTTTAAGATGATCCTGTCCAACGACAATATCTGTACCCTCATCAAAGCTGTAGCCCGTTGTTCCGGTGGCTGCAATATGGGGGATATGTTGGGCCGAGTTTCCACAAATGTGCAAAATAGAGGGCGCAGAAATTGCGGCACAGAGTCTGTGGTGATAAGGGACGACAAACTCTTGGTAGGTTTCCGGTGAGATCAAATCACCGGAGCAGGTGGCTGAGCCAATTAGGATAGCATCGGCACCCGCCTCAACTTGAGCCTGAGCATAATCGATGGCTAAGTCTGTTAATTTTTCCATGATTTGGTGAATGTAATCGGGATGGGTAATAAGCCAGGGAAAGAGGTTGTCAAAACCAAACAGCTTGGCAGCCAGAACAAACGGCCCAACAATAGAGGCGACAACTGCCACCTCTGTGTCGTAACGTTTACGAAGCTGGGTAATGGCCTTGAGAACGGTGGGCACTCGATCACGATCAAAGAAGTCGGCTGGAATGGTCAATTCATCGGGGTGATTATAGATAAACTTAACATCGGTCGGCAGTGTATCCACAGTGCCATAATCAATCGACGCGCCTAGCGCTTCAGCTTCAATGGTCATACAAAAGGGGAGCTTGATCGACTCAATCTGCGCATGTTCCCAAACCGATGCCGCCAAATCGGCCAGCTTTGTCGCCTCAGTGTGGGCCTCGGGCCAGTATACGCCGCTCTTCTCCATCATTGGCACGGTGATGGCGGTGACAACAGCACCAACTGGGGGGCGGTCAACTGGTTGTTGGGTTAAGGCATTCATGAAACGTTCTTTGCTATTCATCATCAAATCCTTTTTGTTTTACTTAAGGTCTTTCATTAGCTAAGATGTACGCATCATGTATCGCCTTTCACACCTGACACTCGTGATGCATGAGACGTGATTTTTGTTTCTAATTATTTTAGAATAGCGGATTTTTAATTTTGTTTCTACGAATTTGTGCCAGCCCAGTGCCAGATGAGTGCCACATTTTAGCCTGCAGGTTAGGTTACGTCACTAATGGTGTAAATTACCGTAATACAGCAAAATCTCCCTAACCGTATCCCACGACAGGTATTTATCAGCGCGTAACAAAGTTTTTGGTTGGCACAAAAAAATCGTCAATCGGCAGCGAGTCACCTAAGTGGGTGACATATTAAATCACCCTGTTTGATGGCAAAATTAATTTATTACCAGCGAGTATGACGCCAGGTACAGATAACATACCTGGCTTTTTTATTTTCCTCACTTTAGCTCCATCAATACCCCCAAATTTCAACAAATAGGGTCTTTTTTTTCAAGAAATGGGTAATTTACCCATAGACTTTTGTTTCCGAATTGAATACCCTCAGAAGTAACTCTCTATAGGCCTATCTCAGAGAACAAAATCGAATCTTATATTCCAAAACGTTGGAGGAGTTTTTCAATGAAGAATCTGACAAAGATTGTTACAATCATCGTCACGTTGACTTTTATAATCAGTCTGGTTCCTGCTCATGTAGCAGCCCAGAGTGGTGTTACCTGTGACCAAGATATTGTTGTTCAAGCCGATGACTGGCTCTCAAAGATTGCCGACAAAGTCTACGGCGATGTTCTGGCCTTCCCAGCGATTGTTGATGCAACCAATGCTATCGCCGCTTCTGATAGCAGTTATGCCACGATTGACAATGCGGACTTAATTGAACCAGGTTGGAAATTATGTGTTCCCGCTGCCGGGGAGGCCACAGCCCTTCTGGAAGTGTCATCTGGGACTGACTGGTTCGCCAGCGCTGCCCAACCCTACGCAGGTGTGACCATTCGTGGTATTTCTGAAAGCACCCCGCCATCTAACTATGCTCAAGAAGTTTTGGCTGCTGCGTTTGAAGCCGAAACCGGCATCAATGTCGAGTTTGAAACCACCTCGTGGGATCAAATGTATGCCAAGCCTATTCAGGATATGGAAGCCAACACCGGCATCTATGATTTCATTTACATCGAGCAAGATATTATCTACACATATCTAGCCCGTGATTTCTTGACCAACCTGAATGAGATGTTGGACAGCAGCCCTGATTTAGCCGCACCCACGTTCGACGAGTCTAAATTCACCTCATTTATTGACAACTTCAAAGATGCCGATGGCGATGTCTACGGTATTCCAATGGAAGCCTTCGTCAAAGTGATGCTCTATCGTAAAGACCTGTTTGAAGACCCAGCTATTCAAGCTGAATTTGAAGCTGAGTACGGCTACCCCTTGACACCCGCGACAACCTTTGCCCAGTATCGTGATAACGCCGAATTCTTCACCGCATACGGCGAAGCAAATGGGCTTGAATTATGGGGAACCACAGTTCAAGGTAATACAGGACACGCAGCTTCATTCTATGAATATTATGAAACCATCGCCCCAAGCTTTGGTTTGTACAACTGGGGTATCTCTGACCTCGGTGGTGGCAACTACAAAGCTTGTGTTGACAGTGGTGGCGCAATGAATAGCGATTTGGGGAAAGAAGCCCTGCAATTTTGGGTTGATATGCTCGCCTTCGCTCCCCCGGAAGCAACAAGTAGCACCTGGGATGAGGTTGCCGCCACCTTCGCCGCTGGTCGCGCCGCCCAAGGTTGGGTTTACGGTGAAAATGCGGCCTGGATTGCCACCGACCCCACCCGCTCTCAAGTTGTTGGCAATGTTGGTGTAGCGTTACCACCAACCAATGAAGGTGTCCTGGAAGACGCTGCGGCTGGCGTCGGTTACATCGGCTACTACGATGGCGGGGCCTTTGGTATCCCCTACTCATCAAAGAACAAAGAAGCAACATTGCTCTGGCTCCAATACATCGGCCAAGAATCTGTTCAACCACAATGGGCCACGACAGGTGCACGTATTGTAATGGAATCAACGTTTGATGATCCGTTGGTCACCGCCCAAAATGCTCGCACAGACAACTATTACACCCTGTTAGAAGAGCAAGGGCCGTTGTTCAAGGGTGCCCCAGAATTCCCCTTCCACCCCCAAGCTCAATCTACAGTTCAGACCTACATCTGGCAAGCGCTAAGCGGTGAGTCTACTGTTTCAGATGCTTTAGATCAGGCGTGTGTTGCCGTCGAAGAAGAGTTGGGCCGTATTGGTTATAGTCAATAATCGTCGTTTAGCTTAAAAAGAATTGCCCAGTTTTCTTGAGAGAAACTGGGCAATTCTTCCCGTAGTCCTAATTATCAATTTTAGGGAAGTATTGAATGAAAAGATCGGCCCGAACAGGGTGGGCGTTCTTAACCCCCACCTTTATTATCCTAATCATTACAGGTTTTTTACCGTTCCTATTTGTACTCTATGTTGGTTTTTTTGACTGGAATGTGTTTGCCCGTAATTCAGGCTTACACTTCTCCGGTGTGGAAAACTATCGGCGTTTAGTATTTGATACGGGTTTTCTGGCCTCACTTTGGCGCACAGTTGTCTTCACCTTTTGGGTCGTCATCAGCGAATTGATTCTCGGTTTCTTTCTAGCCCAGCTACTCACTCGTGACTTTATCGGCAAAACCTTTTTTCGCACGATACATGCCCTGCCATTGATGGTTGCCCCCATTGCAGTTGGCGCGACTTGGCGGCTACTTACAATCCCTGGCTTGGGCCTTATCCCCTATTATCTATCGTGGATTGGCATTGATTATCGCATTGGCAACTTTCCCAACCAAGCCTTTTTAACTGTCATCTTGATGGACATCTGGCACTGGACTCCCTTCGTCACGCTAACGTTACTGGCCGGTTTAACCGCAGTTCCTAAAGAGCCTTTGGAGCAGGCGATGGTTGATGGGGCCAATAAATGGCAAGTGTTTCGTTATCTCACCATTCCGATGATTATGCCTGTTCTCTTAACAACGACTTTTATTCGGATTATGGATGCCTTACGGATCGTTGATGAGGTCTTCATGCTAACGGGCGGCGGGCCAGGCGATACCACTCGTTTTATCGGCTTGTATATCTGGCGGGTTGTCTTTCCAAAAACCGATTATGGGTACGGCTCGGCGATGTCCTTATTAACATTGTACTTTACGTTGGTATTGTGTTGGCTCTTGTTTGTGGCCATTACGCAAGTTGGCAAACAAAACACAGACAATTCTTGATGAAGGATTTGATAAATTATGGCTACTAGCCCACTCAAGAAAATGTTGGAAACTGGGGGTATCTACTTGGTTTGGATTGTTTCGACGATCATCACCCTGTTTCCAATCTACTGGATGTTTGTGGTTTCTGCCCGAAGCCGGGTCGAGTTGTTTGGGTCAACTTCACTCATTCAAACCACCTTTTTTGCTGAAAATTACACAATCCCCTTAAATGATCCAACCTTTCAGGGATTTATGTTGAATTCAATTATCGTTGCTACATCTAATGCGGTGTTAGTCGCTATTTTAGCCTTGCTAGCCACTTATGCGCTCTCTCGCTGGAAATTACCTGGCAGTGACAATATTTTCTTTTGGACGATTACCAATCGGATGGCCCCTCCCGCTGCATTTCTCCTACCCGTCTTCTTGCTCTTTACCCGTGTCTTTAGGTTCGGAGATTTCACATTATTCGACACGCGTATTGGCTTAATTTTGGTCTACTGTGTCTTCAACCTCCCCTTTGCTATCTGGTTGATGAAGGGCATTATGGATGGTATCCCGATTGAGTTGGACGAGGCCGCTTTTGTTGACGGGGCAAATACCTTCACTGTTTTATACAAGATTATCGTGCCTTTGGCTGCCCCTGGCTTAGCGATCACCGGCATTTTAAGCTGGGTTTTTGCCTGGAATGAATATCTTTTTGCGGCCTCGCTCACCAGTGTGGAGGCGCGTACGATTACGACTGGCTTAGCTGAATTTGTGTCAGTCACCGGGACAAACTGGGGTGAAATGGCTGCGGTAGCGGTCTTATCACTATTACCATCCCTGTTTTTCTTGACCTTAGTGCAAAAATATATCGTCATGGGTCTAACCTTCGGGGCGGTGAAGGAGTGATCGGTGACGTTACCTAATCAAGAAGACAGACAAGAGCAGGCTTCAAGCCCAACTCAAAACCAAAATAAATCTCAACGTACTCATTTTCTACCCTTTCCGACAAATACCTTTGACCGGGTATTTATCAGTGTGGTTTGCTTTGTGGCCATTAGTCTCCTATGGATGCGTTTTGTTGAGGCGTTTATCCCCTTGTTTGTAGCAGCAATTCTTTCGGCGATTTTAGCTGTCATTATCATCCGATGGGGTTAATTAAATTACGATAACGTAATTATCAAGTTTTGAAGAACACGGTTTGAGAGTGACACTCTGCTGTGCATTGCAAACCCTTGTTTCTTCACAAGTATGCGATATACAGCAGAGTGTTCGATCATGAGTGATTGCTGGACTGGGCAGCCGGGTAATTGTTCGTGATGCACTCCTCCTTGAATTAGCCGCTACAGGTGATTGAGGTTCTCTTCAGCCAAGATCCCTGTAGCGGCCAAGCCAAAAAATCATCATCTGGAGAACATCATGCCCAAAGCAACCTACACAATTGGCATCGATTACGGCACCGAGTCCGGTCGAGTTGTTTTGATTGATGTTGCCGATGGTCAAGAAGTTGCGGAGACTATTCAAGCCTACGCGAATGGGGTTATCGATGAGTACCTGCCTGATAACAATATCAAACTAGAACCAGATTGGGCTTTACAAGATCCCCAAGATTACCTGGATGTTTTAGCGCAAGCGGTCCCAAAGGTGCTTAAAACGAGTGGCGTCGATCCAACTCAGATTATTGGGATCGGGATCGATTTCACCTCCGCTACCATTATGCCAACCTTGCCCGATGGTACACCACTCTGCTTTTTATCGGAATGGCGAACTCACCCACACGCCTGGCCCAAGCTATGGAAACATCACGCCGCTCAGCCTGAGGCCAACAAAATGACTGAGGTCGCCCAGGAGATGGGATACAACTTCCTTGAGCGATATGGCGAAAAAATCAGTTCGGAATGGACCTTGCCTAAGGTATGGCAAACCTTGGATAAAGCGCCCGACGTTTACCAAGCTGCCGCCCGTTTCATTGAAGCCGGAGACTGGATTGTCTGGCAGCTAACGGGGACAGAAAAACGCAGTGCCGGAATGGCAGGTTACAAAGCCTGTTGGTCCAAGCGAGAGGGATATCCCCCGAATAAATATTTCAAGGCGCTCGCCTCAGACTTAGAGCACGTGATTGATAACAAATTTGGTCGAGAAGTACATCCCTTGGGAGCAAGTGCGGGCACGTTAACAACTAAGGCTGCCGAGTTAACAGGGCTGCACCCCGACACAATTGTCGCGATTGCCAATATCGATGCGCATGTCTCAGCACCAGCGGGCGGTATCGCTGAAAAAACAGGCCGGATGGTCATCATTATGGGCACCTCAAATTGCCATATGGTGACCGGCGAAACCGAGCACGTGGTCCCTGGCATTTGTGGGTATGTTGAAGATGGCATCGTAACAGGGCTACTGGGCTATGAGGCTGGACAGTCGTGTGTGGGTGACCATTTTGCTTGGTTTACTAAAAATTGCGTTCCCGCTACTTATGAAGAAGAGGCTACCGCACGTGATGTTGATATTCACCAGCTTCTGGAAGAAAAAGCGGGCGCACTCAAACCGGGCGAAAGTGGTCTAATTGCGCTCGATTGGTGGAATGGCAACCGCAGTATTCTAGTTGATGTTGACTTAACCGGTCTACTTATTGGCGCAACACTAGCGACAAAGCCAGAGGAAATCTACCGAGCCTTGATTGAGGCCACGGCTTATGGCACGCGGATCATCATCGAAAATTTCGAAGAGAATGGCATCCCTGTCGAAGACATCGTGGCCACAGGCGGGTTACCGGGTCGGAACAAACTCCTGATGCAGATTTTTGCGGATGTCACGGGACGGGCGATCATGGTAGCCGAAACGGCGCAAGGCGGAGCATTGGGATCAGCAATGCATGCCGCCGTCGCGGCTGGAAAAGCGGTAGGTGGTTACGACTCAATCGCCGAAGCCAGCCAGCACATGGTGCGTTTAAGTGATCAAACATATCAGCCTCAGCCTGAACACCAACAGATTTATGACCAACTCTTTGCCGAGTACATGACCCTGCACAACTATTTTGGCCGGGGCACAAATGACGTTATGAAACGATTGAAACAACTCAAAGCCCAGGTACGAGCTAGCTCGTAAGTTGGGGGAGGTCATCGTGCTTGAGACCATCAAACAAGAACTGTGGCAGCTTCATTTAGAGCTTCCCAAAAATAAATTGGTCACGTGGACCAGCGGCAATATCAGCATTCGAGATCCGCAAACAGGGTATGTGGTGATAAAGCCATCTGGCGTACAGTACGAGGATTTACGCCCAAAGCATTGCGTCGTCGTTGATTTAGAGGGCGATATTATTGAAGGCGATCTAAAACCGTCCTCAGACACAGCCAGCCATCTCCACATCTACCGTCATCGTTCCGATGTCAACGGCATTGTACATACCCACTCGCCATACGCCACGGCCTTCGCCGCCCTTGGGCAACCCATTCCCGTTTATCTGACCGCCATCGCTGATGAATTTGGCGGCCCGATTCCTTGTGGCCCCTTTGCTCTCATTGGTAGCGAGGCGATTGGCCAAGCCGTGCTGGATGCCATTGGAGATTCACCGGCTGTGTTACTCAAAAATCACGGTGTATTTACCGTAGGGACCACGGGCAAAGCTGCTCTAAAAGCCGCCATCATGGTTGAGGATGTGGCTCACACCGTCTGGATTGCGCTGCAAATGGGGCAGCCTGATGAAATTTCGGCGGAGGATGTTAACAAACTGCGTCACCGTTACCTGCACGAGTATGGACAATAAAATGATAGCCGCTGATACTTTGGAGAAACTCACAAATTGCCAGCTTTTTTTGTTAGATATGGATGGCACCATCTACCTAGGTGAAACATTATTACCGGGTGCTAAAACATTGATCGAATTGCTCGAAACCCGTGGCATTGAATATTTATTGCTCACCAACAACTCCTCAAAACATCGGGAGCAGTACGCTCAGAAGTTAAAGCGATTAGGTTTATCTATTTCACAAGAGAAGATTTTTACATCGGGTGAGGCAACCGCCATTTACATTAAGAAGCAGAAGCCTAGGGCGAAGGTCTACTTGGTGGGGACACCTGCGCTGGAAAACGAATTTAGACATCAGGGCTTTGAACTCGTTGATCACGAGCCAGATTATGCGGTCCTCGGGTTTGATACAACTTTAACCTATGACAAGTTATGGCGACTGTGTGATTTTGTTCGTGAAGACGTTCCTTATATTGCAACCCACCCCGATTTCAATTGTCCGGTCGAAGCGGGCTATATGCCTGATATCGGCGCAATGATTGCTTTTGTCGCCGCCTCGACTGGCTGTAATCCTTTGATCGTAGGCAAGCCTAATCCGCCAACGCTTGAGGCGGTGACCGCTAAATTTTCCGTGCCACTTGAACACATCTGTATGGTTGGTGACCGACTGTATACCGATATCGCCCTAGGCACCTTTGGCGTCAACACCGTTCTGGTCTTGAGCGGTGAGGCAACGCTCACCGATTTACCAGATGCACCGCATAAACCAGATTTAGTGGTACAAAATTTGGCTGAATTAGCGGAGTTGTTGCAGCGGAGCTAGTAAAAAATGGACACAAACATACACATCTATATTGGCCAAGATGCGGCCACACCCTTAATTGAATATTGTAAACAAGCTGGACTTCAGCAGCTTATGCTTGTGGCAGACCAAAACACAGCGACCGCGTTTGGCGAAGCGCTAGAGGGTCGATTACAAGCCGCTGGATTCGATCTGAAGACAACGATCCTTACTGGCGATGAAATTCACCCTAATGAACATTTCGTGATGCAGCTCTTGGTCAACAGTGATTGTCAGGATCGCACTTATCTAGCGGTCGGATCAGGAGTAATCACCGATATCACCCGCTTTGTCAGTCATCGGACCAAAGCAAATTTTATTTCTGTACCCACCGCCGCCTCAGTTGATGGTTACACCGGGGCTGGGGCACCGTTAGTGGTCGGTGGCTTCAAAAAGACCATTTATAGCCACTCGCCCTTAGCCATTTTTGCAGATGTTGATGTATTGAGTGCCGCTCCCCAGGTGATGACTGCCTCTGGGTTTGGCGATATGCTCGGCAAATACACCGCCCTGGCCGATTGGCGATTGGGAAGCCTGCTTTGGGGTGAGCCATTTGATCAAGCAATCTATAATCGGGTCCGGGCTGCCTTGCAAAATTGTGTTGATCACGCCGCCGAAATCGGGCAAGCCTCCCCAGAAGGGTTGCGGGTCTTGCTAGATGGCTTAATCGAGTCTGGCCTGTGTATGTTAGCCTATAACAACTCTCGACCAGCCTCTGGCTCGGAGCATCAGCTATCACACTACCTTGAAATGCGGCTAATCGAGCAACATCGCCCTGCTATTTTACACGGCGCAAAAGTTGGGGTGGGCACCATCATTATGGCTGGGTTGTATGAAAAACTGCGAGAGATCAGCCGTGATGAGTTACTTGATCGCCTAGAAGCGGCTGAACTCACCGCCGCAGATGAGCATCGTCAGGCTATTCGAACGGTCTATCCAGCAATGGCTGACAAAGTGATGTTGGAGCAAGCTAAATTTTTAGCGATAGACGCACAAAAGTTTGCCGTACTTAAGCAAAAAATCGTTGAACACTGGTCAGAAATACAAGAAATTGCCGTCACGGTCCCCAGCCCACAAGCCCTAACCGACTGGCTAAATCAGGTGGGTGGGCCAACTACAATGCAATCCCTTGATTTTAGTGAAGCGGAAGTGAGCGAGGCGATACAGCATGCCCACTATTTACGCAATCGATTTAATGTCGATAAATTGGGGCATATTATTGGGGTGGGGGTGGAATAATTAGGAGATTAGAGATTGGAGGTTGATACCTTACACCTATCCAATTTCCTGAGTAACTCATTAAATTATCAGGACTTACGCAGAATGTTTAAAAATATCGATTGAGCTTGCCGAAATCGGACAATTTGGCCCTAAAAATGCTGATTTCGGCAGGCTCCATCAACGTTTTGCCTCAGTCTTAATTATGATGGAGTAAAGTAATGGAAGCATTAGTCCTAGAAAAAGCCAAGCAACTATCCTTACGTGATATCACGCTTGAAGAAACATTGGGGCCACATGATGTACGGATCGCGGTACATACTGTAGGTGTGTGTGGTAGCGATGTTCATTACTATCAGCATGGCGCGATTGGCCCTTTTGTCGTCAAAGAACCAATGATTTTGGGGCACGAGGCCTCAGGCACGATTATTGAGGTTGGGTCAGAGGTTGAGTCGTTCAATGTAGGTGATCGGGTTTGTATGGAGCCGGGGATACCCGATCCCAATAGCCAAGCCACCCGCCTCGGGATGTACAACCTTGATCCAGCCGTTGTCTTTTGGGCCACACCACCCGTTCACGGTATCTTGCGCCCTACTGTGGTTCATCCAGCCAACTTTACCTTTAAGCTGCCGGATAACATCAGCTTTGCCGAAGGGGCTATGGTCGAACCCTTGGCGGTGGGGATGCACGCGGCAAACAAAGCGCGTATCAAGCCCGGTGATGTGGCTGTTGTGATTGGGGCTGGCCCGATTGGAATGGTTACAGCCCTGGCCGCCTTAGCTGGGGGCTGTAGCCACATCATCCTGACCGATGTCGAGCAGCCAAAATTGGATTTGGGGGCCACGTTGGGACCGATTACACCGGTCAACGTCGCCAAAGAAAATCTGACCGAGATCGTGTCCACTTTAACTGACGGTTGGGGCGTAGATATCGTTTTTGAGTGCAGTGGCAATGATCGGGCAGCGGCAGCCGTATTTGAGCCACTAAGCCTAGCTGGCTGCGTAGTTTATGTGGGGATGCCTGGGGCACCGATTGCCTATGATGTGGTGGCAGCCCAAATCAAAGAGGCGCGAGTCGAGCATATTTTCCGCTACGCCCATGTTTATCCCAGAGCTTTAGCGCTGATGGAGAGCGGAAAAATTGATGTCAAGCCATTAATTACCGACAAGTTCACATTTGAGCAAAGTATTGAGGCCTTTGACTTTGCCAGTCATATGCCCCCCGCCTCGGTTAAAGCTCAAATCGAGCTACCATAATAGGAGTAGAAAATTTATGGCAAAAGTTGTCATTCTTGGAGCTGGGGTGATGGGCAGCGCCTTTAGCATCCCCTTAACCGATAATGGTCATTCAGTCGCACTGGTTGGCACCCATCTTGATGGGGACATCATCGAAGAAATTCACCAAAGCCACATTCATCCTCGGCTCAAAAGCTCGTTGGCTGATACTGTCGAGCCATATACCTGGGATCGATTAGACGAGGCGATTGAGGGGGCCGATTTAGTGGTACAAGGCGTGAATTCCTATGGTGTTAACTGGGCCGCTGAAACGCTAGGGCCAGTTTTGCCTGCGGATGTCCCCGTATTGGCTTTAACCAAAGGATTACACGGCGATGGGGAACGATTGTATACCCTACCTGAGTTATTTCGAAGCCGCTTACCCATCGACTTGCAAAGCAAAGTTAGTTTAAACGCGGTGGGTGGGCCATCGATTGCCGGGGAGTTGGCTGCACGACGGCACACCTGTGTCGTCATCACTGGACACAAGGCACCCCAATTAGAACAATTCGCAAGCTGGCTACGCACGCCCTACTATCACATCTGGACCAGTACTGATTTTGTAGGCGTCGAGGTGGCCGTCGCCATGAAAAATGTATATGCCTTAGCCGTGGGATTAGTGATTGGGCTACTGGAAAAAGAGGGGGAAGCCGACAACGGGGCCGTCATGCATAATCTCTCTGCGGCGATTTATGCCCAAGGCATCAACGAAATTAGCTATATGGTCGATTATATGGGCGGTCAAGCCCGCAGTGCCTACACCTTACCGGGGGCAGGTGATCTATACGTGACCGCGCAGGGGGGGCGTAATTGTCGGATGGGTCGCTATCTGGGCTTGGGGATGACCTACAGTGAAGCAAAAGCTCAGCACATGGCCGATACTACCATTGAAGGGGCCCAGTTGGCTCAAGCGATTGGCCCGACGATCAAACATTTAATTGCGCAAGGTGAGCTTGATGGACGAGCGTTACCATTGTTACAAATGATGATTGAGATTGTATGCCACGATGCTCCCGTGGATATTCCGTGGGATGCATTTTTCGCAGAATGAGACCTAATTGATGAACTATCAAGCCAATGAGCCGCTACCAAAAACTATGCAAGCTGTAGTTTGTTATGGACCAGAGGATTATCGCCTCGAAGAATGGGCCGTGCCAACCCCTGGCCTAGAGGAAGTTGTTATTCGGGTGCAGTCAGTTGGCATTTGTGCCAGTGATTTGAAATGCTATCAAGGTGCACCTATGTTTTGGGGTGACGCGAATCGATCAGGCTATTGTCAGCCGCCAGTCATCCCTGGTCACGAATTTGTCGGTGAGGTCGTGGCGTTGGGTGAAGGGGCCGCCGAGAAGTATGGATTAGCGTTAGGTGATCGAGCCATTTCCGAGCAGATCGTCCCCTGTTGGCGGTGTCGGTTTTGTCGAGCAGGACATTATTGGATGTGTCAAATTCATCATGATGTATACGGCTTTCGGCAGCGAACATTTGGGGCAATGGCTGAGTACATGCTTTTTCCACGCGATGCCTTAAATCACAAAGTGCCCTCATCTATTCCGGTTGAGCAAGCCGTGTACATTGAACCATTGGCCTGTGCCATTCACGCGGTTCAACGTGGCAATATCGAATTCCAAGATGTCGTTGTTATTGCTGGGGTTGGGCCTTTAGGTTTGGGGATGATTGTGGCTGCTCGGCTAAAAACACCACAGTTGCTAATCGCCCTTGATTTAAACGAGCAGCGGCTTGAAGTCGCCAAGCGGTGTGGTGCCGATTTAGGTCTCAACCCCAATACAGTTGATGTCGTTGATGAGGTCTTAAAACTGACCGATGGTTACGGCTGTGACGTTTACATCGAGGCGACAGGACACCCGGCAGCAGTCGAGCAAGGGCTACGTATGACCCGCAAGCTGGGCACCTTTGTGGAGTTTAGCGTGATGAGAGAGCCAGTAACCACGGATTGGACAATCATCGGGGATACAAAAGAGTTAAATATTCATGGGGCGCACCTCAGTCCATACTGTTATCCAGTCGCAATTGATTGGTTAGCCAAAGAACGTTTACCCGTTGAGGCTATCGTCACCCATCAAATGCCACTAGCCGATTTTCAAACCGGCATCGATTTGGTGGCCCAAGGCCAGCAATCAATTAAAGTGGCCCTAAGGCCATAATTGAAAAAGGAGAAATTTATGCAAGGGGTCATTCTTCCCGGCCAGCGTCGGGTAGAGTTCAAAGAATTTCCGATACCTGAACCAGGACACGGTCAGGTTTTAGTTAAAGTTAAGGCATCTTCCATCTGTGGCAGCGACATTCGGGCGATTTATCGTGAGCATTTAGGGCATGGTCCAGAAGCGTATCAAAATGTCATTGCGGGTCACGAGCCGTGCGGGCAGATTGTCAAAGTAGGCCCCGGCTGTAAACGGTATCAAGAAGGTGATCGGGTGCTTCTATATCACATCAGCGGGTGTGGGGTCTGTTGGGATTGCCGTGAGGGATACATGATTAGTTGTACCTCACCTCACCGAGCCGCCTATGGCTGGCAACGCGATGGTGGGCACGCCCCTTATTTGGTCGCTGAGGAAAACACCTGCATTCCGCTGCCCGATGCGCTGAGTTATGTAGATGGGGCTTTGATTGCTTGCGGCTTCGGCACGGTCTATGAAGCCATTAGTCGAGTCGGCATCTCGGGACAAGACAAGGTGCTCATTACGGGAATGGGGCCAGTCGGAATGGCGGCCGGATTGATTGCCAAAGCAATGGGGGCAGCCTCGGTTATTGGGGCTGATCTTGCTCAACAACGTTTAGATTTTGCCCTCGACGTGGGTGCTATTGACCATGCCGTTATCGCAAACGATGAACAGGCCGTTACCAATATCAAAATCCTAACAGGGGGTCAGGGCTGTGAAGTGTCACTTGATTGTTCGGGGTCATCCGCCGGACGGCTGTTGGCGTTGGAAGGCACTCGGCGATGGGGGCGTTCGGCGATGGTTGGTGAAGGGGGTAAGCTTGAGTTTGATGTAAGTCAAACGATTATTCATAACCAAATTACCATTTATGGCTCGTGGGTCACCAGCACAGGTCGAATGGAAGAATTGGTTGAAAAACTGGTCGAGTGGAAACTCAAACCAGAAGTTATTGTCTCGCATCGTTTCTCGTTAGAAGAGGCGGAGGCAGCTTATCAAGTGGCTGATGCGGGCCAAAGCGGCAAAGTTTGTATCGTGATGGAGTAGCTATAAGGAGATTCGCTGTGCAAGCAGTTGTTTTTACATCCCCAGAAACAATCGCCATCGAACAGGTTCCTGACCCGAGTTGTCAGCCAGATGAGGTTGTAGTTCAGGTTACGGCCAGCGGAATTTGCGGGACAGATGTCCACATTTATCGCAATGAATATATGTCCGACTTTCCCCTCATTCCCGGTCACGAATTTGTCGGATCCATTGTTGAGGTGGGTAAGGCCGTGACCGACTTTAGGGTGGGCGATCGGGTGGCAGTTGACCCCAATTTATATTGTGGCCATTGTTACTTCTGCCGCAACCAGCAGGCCAATCATTGTTTAAATTGGGAAGGTGTAGGTATCACCCGATCAGGCGGCTTTGCTCAATATGTGGCCGCCCCGGCCAAGGCTTGCTATCAGGTGCCCGATAATTTAAGCGACGGTCAAGCTGCTTTTATTGAGCCCTTGTCCTGTGTTGTTCACGCCCTCAGCCGCTTTCAGGTGACGACAGGTGATGAGGTGCTGATTTTTGGAGCTGGCCCGATGGGATTGCTATTAACACAGGCCATGCGACATAGTGGGGCCTCGCAGGTGGTGGTTGTGGATAAGCAGGCTAATCGACTGGCGTTGGCTGGCCAAATGGGGGCATCCACAACTGTAGCGGTTGGCCCGGAACAGGATGAGGCCCTGCAAGCATTGGCTCCCTATGGCTTCGCTGTGGTCATCGATGCGACAGGTGTACCAGCCGTCATCGAACAGGCCTTTGATTTCTTGAAGCCTCGGGGACAGTTTTTGCAGTTTGGGGTGACCCCAATGGATGCCACAGTAACCCTTAGCCCTTACAAAATCTTCCGATACGATTGGACAATTATAGGCAGTTTTGCCTTGTGTTACACCTTTGAGCAAACCATCGCTTGGTTAGCCAATGAGGTGATTGATGTTTCACCACTGATTAGTCATACCTTACCTTTAACAGATTTTGAGACCGGCTTTCAACAATTTGCCGCTGGAAAAACGATGAAGGTGCATCTACAGCCCGCTTAGGTTCTGTTATGTATCGTGTTATAATTGTAGAACCCTATAAGCTTAGGGGCGTTATCGGTGATAAATTGGGAAATAGACGACGAAAAATTTATACCCTAATCACTAACCTCTTGAGCAAACAAAAGTGAGGGTCATACAATGAGCAAAATAAAAGTTGTCTTGGCCGAAGATCACACCATCGTCCGAAAAGGCATTCGAGCCTTACTGGATGCAGAGGATAATATCGAAGTGGTTGGTGAGGCCGAGGATGGACAAGCGGCGATCAATCAGGTCGAGAAATTCTCGCCTGATTTGGTAATCATGGATCACACAATGCCGGTGCTAAATGGTCTTACCGCTACCCGTCAAATCAAAAAAATGTTTCCTGATGTCAAGATTCTTATCTTAACGATGCATACAAATGAAGAGTATGTCCTCCAATTTCTACGGGCCGGAGCAGCGGGGTATTTGATAAAAAAGACAGCCCCGAAGGAGTTAGTAACGGCAATTCAGGCAATTTATCAAGGTGAATCCTATTTAAGTCCATCAATCTCCAAAGTCGTGATTGATGGCTATGTGCAACAATCATCAAATCTAGACAGCGAAGACAACTACGAAAAACTGACGGATCGAGAACGACAAATTCTACAGCTCGTTACGGAGGGCTTCTCTAATCGAGAAATTGCTGAACAACTGTCGATAAGTATCAAAACGGTGAATAACCATCGCGTCAGCCTGATGGATAAACTAGACATCCACAACACCGCCAAATTGGTTAAATACGCCATTCGCAAAGGGGTTATCAACCTGGACGAGTAATGACGAGCAATAATTCAGATCAATTAAATTACCAAGATTACAATATTTTAGTGGTTGATGACACACCCGTAAACCTGGAAGTCATTATCGATTTTCTAGAGAATTACGGGTTTGGTATTCGAATGGCTCGTAGTGGGCAGAGTGCCCTCAAACGGGTGGAGTATGATCGACCTGACATCATTTTGTTAGATGTCCTGATGCCCGATATGGACGGATTTGAAACCTGTCGTCGCTTAAAGGCACAGCCAACCACTCAGGATATTCCAGTCATCTTTATGACCTCCTTGAGTAGCTCGGAGGACAAGGTTAAAGGCTTTGAGGTAGGCGCGGTTGACTATGTCACGAAGCCGCTGCACCAAGAAGAGGTATTGGCTCGGATAAAAACACATCTCCGTTTACGGGATTTAACCTTAAGCTTGGAAGAGAAAAATCAACAATTAGCCATCAGTAATCAAGTGGAAAAAACGCGCCTGTTTGAGGCAGTTAATCAACAACGAAGCCAGCTACGAGCCTTGACCAGCAAGTTGACTCAAGTACAAGAAGCTGAACGCACCCAATTGGCCCAGGAACTACACGATGAAATGGGCCAATCCCTAACGGCTATTAGCATTAATCTGACCTCGGTACAAGAGGCTTTATCATCAGATGTGTCGCCAGACGTGATGGAGCGATTAGCCGAAGCCGCCTGGCTAGCCGATCAAACCTTAGAGCAAGTTCGGGAATTATCGCTAAATTTACGACCACCGATGTTAGATGATCTGGGGTTAGTGCCGACTCTGCTATGGTACATCAAACGATATACCCAACGGATTAATATTGAGGTGAATTTTGAAACCCTCGGCTTGGAAGAGCGCGCCAGTGCCATCTTAGAAACAGCAGTATATCGTATTGTACAAGAAGCGTTAACTAATATCGCCAAACACGCCCAGAGTGCAACAAATGTCCAGATTCGTTTGGAGCGTTCAGCCACCGACATCGCCATCTTCATTGAAGATAATGGCCCAGGCTTTAATGTCGCCAAAATTATGGATTATCAAACGGCTGAGAATGGAACAGGGTTGCTTGGCATGCGAGAACGGACCAAATTATTGGGGGGTGAGTTTAATGTTGAGTCAGAACCGGGACAGGGGAGCTGCTTAACCATTACACTCCCTCAGGATATTGCTTAATTTCCAGAGCATAAGCCAATAAACAGAAAAGACCCTGCCAATGAATGGTAGGGTCTTTTCATAAAAGGAGTAACAAGGATGTTTGCTCAAAAGTTATCAACTTTATTTATACTTTTATTCAGCGTAGCTTCAGTAGGGTGCAGCTCAGCCCAAGGCAGAGTTATCACGGTTGAACCGGCAAAAAGCAGCTTAGAAGCAACCACTATTGCCGAGTCTGATTACCTCTCCCAAGCGGCCACCCCATATCAAGGAATAGTCATCCGAGGTATCACTGAAAACACACCCGCCTCGGTTTATATCAAAGAGGTACTCGTCCCAGCTTTTGAAGAAGAAACGGGCATTAAGGTTGAAATGGAGATCACTCGTTATGATACGATGTATGAGTTAACGATTCAAGATTTAAGAGAAGGTACGGGTCTTTATGATTTTATCTATGTCGAACAAGATTTTATTTATAGTTACTTGGGCCAGGGATTTTTAGTCAATTTATCGCAGGCTATGCAAGATAAACCAGAGCTTGTTTTACCTGAATTTGACCCTGTTGACTTTACCTCATTTATCAATGAATTTCGAGACCCAGAAACCCAAAATCTTTACGGTGTACCCATTGAGGCCTTTCCAAAAACCTATCTCTATCGCAAAGATTTATTTGAAGACCCAGCGATACAGGCCGCTTTTGCCCTCGAGTACAACTATCCCTTAGCCCCGGCGGTTACGTTTGAACAATATCGGGATAATGCTCAATTTTTCACCCAGTATGGCCAAGAAAATAGCTTAAATTTATGGGGAACGACTGTTCAAGCTGGTGTTGGGCATCCAGCCTCTTTTTATGAGTTTTTTGAAACGATCGCTCCTGCCTATGGCATCTATAATTGGGGCATAAATCTTGATAACTTTAAGGCAACTGAAACGAATGGCGGCCAACTAGATAGTCAGAAAGCGAAGGCAGCCCTAGCCTTTTGGATCGATCTATTGCAATATGCCCCCCCAGAATCCACAGAAAGCACTTGGATTGAAGTGGCTAACACCTTCGCCTCAGGTCGGGTGGCTCAAGGCTGGGTTTATGGTGAAAATACGGCTTGGATTGCAACCGACTCCAGTAGATCAGATGTTGTCGGGAAAGTAGGCGTTGCCTTGCCCCCAACAGCCTCTGGCGTTATCGAAGATGTCCTTCTGGGTCAAGGATATTTGGGCTATTATGATGGTGGGGCTTTTGGCATTTCTAACTCTTCTCGCAATAAAGAGGCGGCCTTATTGTGGTTGCAATACCTAGGGCAGCCAAATATTCAACCCGAATGGGCAGCTACCAGCAGCCGGGTTGTTCATCTTTCAACATTTGATCATACGTTGGTACAAAATCAAGACAAAAAGCTCAATGGTTACTACACTCTTATGAAAGAACAGGGGCGGCTTTTTGCAGGCGCCCCCCCCTTCCCCTTTCATATTGAAATTCGCGACATAATTTCCCCTTACATTCATCAAGCTATTACCGGCGAACTCACGCCTGACCAAGCGCTCGATCAAGCCGCTGTTGCAGTAGAGAAAAAGCTTGTTGATTTAGGGTATGGACAGTAAGATGGATAGAATAATCGCATTAACAGGGTCAGCGTTATGTCATCACTTTCAGAATCTCCATTAACCAATCAACTAAGCACAACAAATGAGATCCCGCCCAAGCGGGTGTTAAATCGTTTGCCAGGGATGCAAGCGTTTAACAATCTCAATATTGGGATGAAGCTTAATATCGGGTTCGGTATTTTAGTTTTGCTCACCTTACTCGTGGTGGGTTTAATTTTTGTGGCCAGCCGTCAAGCTACCCAAAACATCAATTTAACTGAGGATGTTCGGGTGCCAGCAGCCTTAGCCTCAGCCCAAGCTCAATCAAGTCTACTGGAGATGCAAGCTGCTGTGCGTGGGTATCTGATCTTGAGTGATTTGAAAAACATTGATGATTACAATAAAGCTAAGGAAGTTTTCGAAATCAACTTGGCTCAATTAGAGGAGCTTTCTGCAAACTGGACAGATGTTACGGACACTCAACGTCTACACGAATTACAGTCGACATTTGAAACCTGGTCACCCATCTCTGAACGCTTATTTGAACTCCACGACAACACCATTGAAAATCGCCCAGCCCTACGCGTTGAAAGTGCGGAGTTTCGCCCCTTAAATAATGAAATCCTCCAACAACTTGATCAGCTTATTGAACTACAACAAGACCGGGAATCATCGATCAAAAATCAAACGCTACTGACCAATATTGTCGATCTAAAAAGTTCATTCCAGGCCTTGGCCACCAATCTACACGCCTACGCAACCTCAGGCGATTTAACCTTCAAACACGGGTACGCCTTTAGCTTGGATGCCAATCGACTGGCTTGGGAAAATCTGGAGGCCAATAAAGCATCACTTACGGCTGACCAAATAAAGTTGTTCACTGATGTTACCGAAGCCCGAAAAGATATCCTCGTTTTACCCCTCAAAATCTTTGAACTCACGGAGGGTGAACGGGCGTACGAAGATTTATATCTGTTTAAAACCGAAGCTGAGCCACAAGCAGAACAAATGCTGCAATTATTGGATGAGATGACCACAGGCCAACAGACTTTATTACAAACCGATCTCAATCGCGGGCGTCAAAGTCTCGCTTTGGTGCGCTGGCAAACCATCGTCAGTGGTGTGATCGCTTTGGTGCTAGGGGTGAGTATGGCGCTGTTATTTAAAGAAAATATTGCTGGCCCGGTTCACCGCTTAATCACAACCGCTGAAGAGATTGCCGCTGGTGATTTCACGGCTCAAGCGGATGTTGAGTCGAAGGATGAAATTGGTCGATTGGCCACCACTATCAACATTATGACTCTCCGACTACACAACACCATCGACAATTTAGCCAAACAAACCGAGCAGCTTGAAACAATCGTAGAGATCAGTCAGCGGTTAACCAGCAAATTGGACGTGAGTGAACTAGCTAGAGATGTTGTTAGACGGATCAAACAGGGTTTTGATTACAGTCACACCTCAGTTTACTTGTTGAGTCGCGATCAAGAGCTTGTTGTTGTACAACCGACCGAGGCTGGTAATGGTGAAATAAAATTGCCTCGAAACCCAATTCCCTTAACCAATCAAGAGAGTCCGATTGCTCGCGCGGCCCAAACAGCTGAGATTGTGTTTAGGCAAAATGGGCAAAAGCAGCCACATCTATCAATACGCACAACCTCATCCGATATACACTCAGAGATGGCCGTGCCCATTATTGCGGAGGAGCAGGTTGTTGGCGTTTTGGATGTACAAGATGAGAGTGAGGCTGGTTTAAACCAAGGGGATGCTCAACTCATGCGAACCCTGGCTAACCAGATAGCCATTGCCCTAACCAACGCGAATCTTTTCGAACAAACCCAAAAGGCTTTATCTGAAACTGAGAAGCTTTATCAAATCAGCCAAGGGATGATGTCAGCCAAAAGTTTGTCAGAACTGATTGCAACGGTGGTTGAAGGGGCAAACATGCCGGTCATTAACCGAGCTGTTTTGAATGTCTTTGACTACAACCGATATGGTCAAGTTGAGTCGATGGAGACGATTGCCAATTGGCATAGCGGTCAAGGCACACCCCCTAGCGTTCCGGGTACACGTTATTCACGGGCAATCAACAGTATCATCAACTCCTTTTTATCCCGTGAACCGCTATTTTTCAGTGATGCTCAAAAAGATGAACGCACGGACCCAGCAACCATGGCCACCCTGCGCGAGTTAAATATTCGCGCCATGGTTGTCTTGCCGTTATGGGCCCAAGATCGACAGATCGGGGTATTATTACTGGAAGGGGATACTGCTTACACCTTTAGACCTCGAGAGATTCGGGCCTACCTTTCCTTGCTTGGCCAATTGACTGTTGCGGTAGAAAACCAGCGACTACTTGAACAAACGCAACAACGTGCTGTAGAATTAGCCAAGGCCAAAGAAATCGCAGAAATTGCCAATCGGGCCAAAAGCGATTTCCTGGCCAGCATGAGCCATGAACTTCGCACACCTCTAAATGGCATCCTTGGCTATGCGCAAAATCTAAGACGAGATGATCGTTTGGATTCATCCCAAAAAAATGCTATAAAAACGATTCAAGACAGCGGCAACCACCTCCTAACGCTCATCAATGATATTTTAGATTTAGCTAAAATTGAGGCGCGTAAACTGGAGCTTCATCAAACAGATTTTCAACTCTCAAGATTCCTCCAAGGTATCGTGGGTATCTTCACCCTCCGCACCCAACAGATGAATGACGTAACATTTATCTATGAGGAGGCTACATTATTACCTTCCCTCATATTGGCCGATGAGAAAAGATTACGACAAATTCTCATCAATCTTTTGAGCAACGCTGTTAAATTTACAGAGCGTGGCCAGGTTGTTTTTCGAGTTGGTCTTGCAGAAGATCAGTACGAACTCAGCAGTTCAGATCAGTGGCAGTATTATAAAATAAGATTTGAAGTGATTGATACTGGCATCGGTATGACCACTAAACAACAGGAAAGAATTTTTCTTCCCTTTGAGCAAGTAGGGGGATCCAAACATCGGGCTGAAGGAACGGGGCTGGGTTTGGCGATCACCAAAGATTTAGTTGAAGCTATGCAGGGTACACTGGACGTCGAAAGTGCTTTAGAGCAGGGCAGTAAATTTTGTCTCGAATTAACACTTGGTATGCAATGGGCCACCACGCAACAACCTGTGCCTCGCAAACGAAGGGTTACTGGGTATTCAGGCCCAACTCAAACCGTGTTAGTCATAGATGATGACGCCACTAACCGAAACTTACTTCTCAGCCTCCTGATCCCTTTAGGGTTTGAGGTCATTGAAGCCGAAGATGGTCAAAAAGGTCTCGATAAAGCTCGAGATGTACGTCCTGACATCATCTTGGTTGATTTGCTTATGCCGGAAATGAATGGGGGTGAGGTTATCAATACCCTAGCAACTCTATCAGAACTACAAAATACGGTCATTATCGCTTCATCAGCCAGCACCTTTGAAATTGAAAAGCTACAACATTTAGACATAATGTATGATGCCATTCTGCCTAAACCGATTGAACACAAACAGCTTTTCGAGCTATTTAAAGAGTACTTACCGTTGGATTGGATTTATGAAGACCTGCCCAAGGAGGAGGCTGATCAAGGATTAGGGCAAGACGATAAATTGACCCCGCCCCCTCAAGAGGAGATGGCTATTTTATATGATCTCGCCATGAAAGGGGAGATTCGCCAGCTACAACGTCACGTTAATTACCTAGAGAAATTAGACGAGAGATATGGCCTCTTTGCCCAAAGGTTACGTCAATTTATCGATGCTTATGATGAGGACAAAATTTTAACATTGATTGAAAAGTATATGGATTAATTGAACCGTCTCCCACGACAGATATTTATCAGCATGTAACAAAGTTTTTGGTTGTAGCAAATCACCACATCATTGAGGGTGCACGCAATCTGAACGTTGTCTATGCGCAAGGCGGCTCAACCTCAGCTCGGTTGGTTGGTAGCGCCCCTGATTTTGAAATGATGCCGACCCCCACTCACCTTTCTCACTGCACCTGATCGCTGGCTGGGAGTAGCGAACAGTGGACTCCCGCCATGAAAACCATACACAAAAGCACGCGGGAGTGACATGGACCGACGTTTCTTTCTTTTTGTAGAAGGCCAGCGGGCTTCTCGTTTTCTCGATTGTCGAAAGCGATTATCTCCATCGTTGATGGACGACACATCACCTACCCCATTCACCCCACAGGTGATGAGAAGTAGCCCTTCCGCTACCTGGGCCGCAAGGTCCCCCTTACACGGTGAGCAACCCCACCTCATTCGCAAGCTGACTATCTCAATACATGAGCTGCTGAATACAATTCGAAAGATTACAAGCTAATCGCTGTCGGCTATGGCGACCCCAATTTTGCAACGTTCTATCCCAACTGTCTTAATGTCTTTAGCTTTCACGACCCAACTCAAGCGTCATCAACTAAAAAAACAAAATATGAGAGGCTCATGAGGTCAAAAGGTGCGGACAACTAAAGAAGCGATGAAGGGAGGATTGACAGATTTAAGATTACGTTTGAATTCAGCGAGGGCGACATAGCC